>NZ_CP059570.1:1377965-2755930 GCF_014055005.1 Neisseria dentiae
CCCTGCCTCACCCACGAACTGTGGGAAAACCTAAACAAAACCATCCACAACTACCTCAGCAGCATTACCCTGCAACACATTATCGACCGCAAAAGCGCCGGCCATGCCCAAGTGGTGGACTTCACCCACACCCACATTCATTAAAAACCCATAAATCAAGAAAGAACCCAACCATGACCATCAAAACCCCGATTTACCTCGATTACGCCGCCACCACCCCCGTCGACCCGCGCGTGGCCGCCAAAATGATTCCTTATTTAACCGAACAGTTCGGCAACCCCGCCTCCAACAGCCACAGCTTCGGCTGGACGGCCGAAGAAGCCGTAGAAAACGCCCGCGCCGAAATCGCCAAACTGATTAACACCGACGCCAAAGAAATCGTGTTTACCAGCGGCGCCACCGAATCCAACAACCTCGCCATCAAAGGCGCGGCGCAGTTTTACAAAAGCAAAGGCAAACACCTCATCACCGTGAAAACCGAACACAAAGCCGTGCTCGACACCATGCGCGAACTCGAACGTCAGGGCTTTGAAGTAACCTATCTGGGCGTGCAGGAAAACGGCCTGATTGATTTAAACGAACTCAAAGCCGCCATCCGCGACGACACCATTCTGATTTCCGTGATGTGGGTAAACAACGAAATCGGCGTGATTCAAGATATTCCCGCCATCGGCGAAATCTGCCGCGAAAACAAAATCATCTTCCACGTCGATGCCGCCCAAGCCGCCGGCAAAACCCCGATTGACGTCGAAGCCGCCAAAGTCGACCTGCTCAGCCTTTCCGCCCACAAAATCTACGGCCCCAAAGGCATCGGCGCCCTGTATGTGCGCCGCAAACCACGCGTGCGCCTCGAAGCCCAAATGCACGGCGGCGGCCACGAGCGCGGCTTCCGCTCGGGCACCCTGCCCACCCACCAAATCGTCGGCATGGGCGAAGCCTTCCGTCTCGCCCGCGAAGAATTGGAACAAGACCGCGCCCATGCCCTCAAACTGCGCGAGCTGTTCCTAAAAGGCATCGAAGGCATCGAAGAAGTGTATATCAACGGTGATTTGGAACGGCGCGTGCCCACCAACCTCAACGTAAGCTTCAACTTCGTCGAAGGTGAAAGCCTGATTATGGCCGTGAAAGAGCTGGCCGTATCCAGCGGCTCCGCCTGTACTTCCGCTTCATTGGAACCCAGCTACGTTTTGCGCGCCCTCGGCCGCAACGACGAACTCGCCCACTCTTCCCTGCGCATCACCTTCGGCCGCATGACCACCGAAGAAGAAGTGAAATTCGCCGCCGAACTGATCAAATCGAAAATCGGCAAACTGCGCGAACTCTCGCCTTTATGGGAAATGTTTAAAGAAGGGATTGATTTGAATACCGTAGAATGGGCGGAACATTGAGATTGATGCGCGAGGCCGTCTGAAACATTGGGCGTAACAACCCAACCGCTCCCGTCTTGAATTCCTTTCAGACGGCCTTAAATGAAGCAAAAGAAACCGACTAACCGATAATCCACACAAGGAACCCACATCATGGCATACAGCGACAAAGTGATCGATCACTACGAAAACCCCCGCAACGTCGGCTCGTTCGACAAAAACGACGAATCGGTCGGCACCGGCATGGTCGGCGCGCCCGCCTGCGGCGACGTGATGAAACTGCAAATCAAAGTGAACGACGAAGGCGTTATCGAAGACGCGAAGTTCAAAACCTACGGCTGCGGCTCGGCCATCGCCTCTTCTTCGCTGATTACCGAATGGGTGAAAGGCAAAAGCCTCGACGAAGCGCTGTCCATCAAAAACAGCGAAATCGCCGAAGAGCTGGAGCTGCCGCCCGTGAAAGTGCACTGCTCGATTCTGGCCGAAGACGCGATTAAAGCCGCCGTTTCCGACTACAAAAAGAAAAAAGGCGTTTAACCGTTCAGACGGCCTGCAACGGCTGAAAACACGCAAGGCCGTCTGAAAACACGTTTCAAAAAGGAAGCACCATGCCCTTTACCGAAACGGAAACCCAATCCCTATTGGCCGAAAAAGGCATAGGCAAAACCGTGTTGCAGCGTTTGCAGCAAATGGGTTTGGACGATGTATCCGCCCTTGCCGCTGCCAACCCTGAAGATATCTTGCAACAAGGCGCGACCCTAACCGGTTCGAGCTGCTGGAAAAACAGCCCGCAGGCCAAAGCCGCCGTCGCTGCCGCGGTAGCTTGGGCGAAACGGCAAACCGAAGCCTAGGGCTTGCTATATACCCGCCCGTTTAAACCGTTGCCCGGCTGACGCATAACCTGCAATATTTTGGCATCACAAGGATAAAGACAATGATCACCCTAACCGAAAAAGCCGCCAACCATATCCAAACCTTTCTCACCAAACGCGGCAAAGGCGAAGGCATCCGCTTGGGCGTGAAAACCAGCGGCTGCTCCGGCATGGCTTACACTTTGGAATTTGTTGACGACGTGCAGCCCGAAGACTTGGTATTCGAAGGCTTCGGCGTGAAAGTGTTTGTCGACCCCAAAAGCCACGTTTACCTCGACGGCACCGAACTCGACTACACCAAAGAAGGCTTGCAGGAAGGCTTTAAGTTCCAAAACCCCAACGTGAAAGACGAATGCGGCTGCGGCGAAAGCTTCCATGTTTAGCAGGCAAGCGGTGTATAGCGAGCCAACCCAAGAAAAAACATGCGCCATAATCCGGCTTGCCCGGGTATCACGCAACGGTTATGAAAAACTTGAGCGGTTTCACTAAACGCCCTGCCGCCTTTCAGTTGGAAACCACGGTTTAAAGCCAAATAACAAAAGATTTAAAACTTTTGATTTTTGAAAAGCATCAGGCCGTCTGAAAACTTTTTCAGACGGCCTGTATGATTACCTGTTGCCGGGCGGATTATTTGGCTGCGCTGGCCGCTCCGGTTTCGGGCAGTTTTTCCACCCTCACGGCGCTTTGCTTTTCGGCGGCGCCGGCCGCCTGATTGGCGCGGGCTGCGTTGGGCACTACCGTGCCTTGTGCTTCGGCGTTGGCTACCGCATCGTTTTTGGCCGGTGCGGTTTTGCCGCCCACCGAAACGATTTCCGACTGTCCCGAAGGCTCGGCTTTTTCGGCCACGGCCGCCGCACCGCTGTTGGTTTGCGGCCAGAACTGCCACACGCCCACCGCTACCGCCAGCACGCTGGCTGCCACGGCAAAGCCTTTAAAGGCATGGTTGGCCGCAGGGCGGCGGGCATGCTCCGCGCTGCGGTCGAGCTGCTTCGCGGCAACCGTTTGTACGGCAACTTTGATGCTCTCTTCGGCAACGAATACGTTCTCTTTGTGTACGGCAGGTTTCGCGCGCTGCAAGCAATCGCGGATCAAATGGTATTCATGCCATTTTTGCTGTGCTTCGCTGTCAGACAATAATTTATCTAGTGCTTCTTCCGACAAATCATCATCGTCCATGGCGGCAGAGACAAATTCATAGTCTTTGTTTTGGTTCATTTTATTACCACCTTTGGTCTTCAGACGTGTCCAGCAACGGCCTTAAATCTTTGGCGATTACCTCGCGTGCTCTGAAAATGCGCGAGCGTACGGTTCCGATGGGACAGTCCATAATCTGAGCAATTTCCTCGTAAGACAAACCTTCCATTTCCCGCAGGGAGATGGCTTTCCGTAAATCGTCGGGCAGTTTGGAGATAGCCGCCTCTACTGTTTCCAATATTTCCCGATTCATCATCTCGGCTTCCGGCGTATGGTCGTCGGCAAGCTGGTCGGCCAAATCGAGAATATCCCCTTCATCGTTGGCAACATCGGCGCTCACGAAAGGCCGTTTGCCTGAAGTAACCAAGTAGTTTTTGGCGGTGTTGATGCCGATGCGGTAAAGCCACGTGTAAAACGCGCTCTCGCCGCGGAAATTCGGCAATGCCCGGTAGGCTTTTATCAAAGCTTCCTGCGCAACATCGTTCACCTCGTGTTCGTCCTTGATGAAGCGGGACAACAAACGGGTAAGACGGCGCTGGTATTTCGACACCAGGAGTTCGAACGCTTTATGTTCGCCTTTTTGCGCCCGCTCTACCAATGCCTGATCGATTTTACGATCATTCATGCTCAACCCTTAATAACCAGATTACAAACACAGAAAAGGTAAAGCGTGCGCGTTGTAAGCTTCAGACACTTTACCTTCACTTTGGTTCCAAAACAAAGCAATTAAATTTATCAAAAACAGGGATAGCCCCGTTCGGGCTGCCATGATGAACGCTAACCCGGATATTGGCAATAGCCGCGCAGCGGTTGCCGGCATCGGCCACCACCGGCCAGCAGCGCCTTGCAAACGGGGGAACTTTGTATTCTTGTAAAATTTTCCAAACATTTTTACGACCAACGGTAGTTTGAATCACATCATCGGCACTTGCAGCCCGAATCATGCATTCTTCATTTAACAATTCCTCACGGATTCCGAACGAATGCGGTTTAAGGGTAAAACCGTTTTCAGGCAGAATATTTTTCAGACGGCCTCTCAAAACACCCTCCTGCGCCAGCCACGGCAACGCGTTTTGCCAGCCTGTTTTTTGTGCAAACAGGGTGTCGCGGTAGGCGTGGATTTTTCCCTGCGGCAGCGGCCATTCGGCCGACGCGGCCTGCATCGTGCCCAACACCCGTGAAAAGTCGGCGAGGCTCTCCGGCGCGGGCACGCCCAAACCCTGCTGTTTGGCGTAGTGCAGAAGCTGTTGGCGGCGGCGCGCTTCGCTCAGGGTTTTCCAGCGCGCGATGCTGAATGCGCCCGTTTCGCAAACATAGGCGTAATCCTGCGCCACGATTTCGTTTAACACGGCCAGCTCGTTTTGCAGCGCGCGGATGCTGCCGACGATGTGGCGGTCTAAATGCGGCACGCGGCTGCGCCATTGCGGCAGCGCCTCGTGCCTCAGCCAGTTGCGCAAAAACGCGGGGTTGCGATTGCTGCCGTCTTCCACATAAGCCAAGCCGTGTTCGGCGGCATAGTTTTCCAACGTTTCGCGCGGCTCTGCCAAGAGCGGCCGCCAAACCTGAATCTGCCCGTTCAGCGCCCGCCGCCCGGGCATGGCCGACAGCGCGCGCAGGCCGCCGCCGCGCAACGCGGCCAGCATAAAGGTTTCCACTTGGTCGTCTTGGTGGTGCGCCAATGCCAGCACGTCGCAGCGGCCGTCTGAAAACACGCGGTAACGCTGCTTGCGCGCTTCTGCTTCGATGCCCAAGCGGCTGTTCTCCGCCACGGTTACTTTTTCCACCCGCAACGGCACGTTCAGCCGCCGGCACAGGCTGCGGCAGAAGTCTGCCCATTCGTCGGCCCGCCCGCTCAAACCGTGATGCACATGCACGGCTGTTAAGGCAAAGCCGAAACGCTGTTGCAGGGCGGAAAGGGCGTGCAGCAGCACCACCGAATCCAGACCGCCGCTCAAACCTGCTTCGATGCGGATGCCGGCGGGGAAATCGTGCGGCCAGGCGGCGGCCAGACGCTGCAATAAGGGATGAAGGGGTTTGCTCATGGGTTGGAATTGTGGTGGAAAGAAAAGACCGGAACCTTTGCAAAATTCATTTAGGCCGTCTGAAACATCCGATTATCGTCATTCCCGCATAGGCGGGAATCCAGTCGTTTTTTGTAAGTTATTGAAATAAAATAATTAATATCTTGAACGCTGGATTCCCGCCTACGCGGGAATGACGGAATTTAAGCATTTCATACGGTCTTAAAGATATTTTTGCAAAGGTCTCAGGCCGTCTGAACGTTTCAGACGGCCTGTATTTTACACAAATGCCGCTTCTTTCTGTTCTTTTGGGGCGGCTTCCGAACCCATGATATTGATGATTTCCTGCACACCCAAACCGATGCGGCGGGCATAGTTGATGTCGTTCATCAGTGATGAGGTTTCCCAACCGCCGATTTCTTTTTTACGCAGTTTTACCAGCGTGCGGGCGCGGAAACTTTCCAATGTGTCGATATGTTTTGCCAATACCGCCGCCTGCTCGAACCAGGCTTCGGAATACGCAGTCAGCGCGCTGATACGGCGGAAGAGCACCAGCGTTTTAAACAGATGGCGGCGCAGGCGCATATAGTCGCGGAACACGGGCGAATCGGGCTTTTGCAGATGCAGCTGCATGTTTTTCTGCAAGTGTTTGCTTTCTTTAACAATTTCCACCATTTGAAACGCCGCCGTATAAGCGGTGGAAAGCTGTTGCTGCTGCTCTTCGCCCTCCATATCGATTTTGCTGGCGAAATCCAGCACTTCACTATACAGCGGCTTGATTTGGCTTTCATACAACGCCTGCGCATCGAGGTTCAGCGGCGGCTTGGGCGGCGGCAGTTCTTCGTCGGCATCGGTTTGCGCTTCATAGAGTTTATCGGCCGGAATAAACAAAACGTGGCAGATGGCCTCCAAACTTACCGCGTTCAGATGGCCTATTTCTTTAAACACCGAACGGATGGCGGTATCGCCCGAGCGCAGCATATTGTGGTTCAAATACAATGCGCGCACGGGCTGGTGGCCGTCGGGCAGCAGGTGGCCGCCCGTTTCTTTGTCGGGCAGCCACTTAATAAGCTGCTGCGCCAGCCTGTTTTGCAGTTTCCAAAACACCGCCAAACCCAAGCCGTTAAACAAAGTGTGGAACAAAGCCAGTTGCAGCAGGCCGCCCATACCGGTCAACCCCGCCGTAAACGTTACCAGCTTGGTGAGCGGCAGCCACAACAGCAGCGACAACACCGCCGTTACCACGTTGAACAGCAAATGCGCCAGCGCCAGCCGCTGTCCGCTGCGGTCACTGCCGAGCATGCCCACAAACGCGGTGGAAATGCTGCTGCCCACGTTGGAGCCGATGGCAATGGCAAAGCCCTGCGCCACGCTGATCTGGCCGGCCGCCAATGCCGCCAGCGTTAAAATCAGGGTGGCGTGCGAAGACTGCAAAACAATGGTTAAAAACAGGCCGATGGTGCTGAAAATGGCGATTTCGGCCACGCCGCCCGCCTGCACGGACGAAAAATCCACCTGCCCGCCCAAGGCCTGAAAGCCGTCTTTAATCGCATCGATGCCCAAGAAAATCAAGGCGATGCCCACCAAAACGCGGCCTATGGTTTTGCCTTTGCTGTTGAGAAACCCCGCCAGAATGCCGAATACCAGCATGGGCACGGCCACGGGGCTGAGGCTGATGCTCTGCCCTGCCATCGCCAGCAGCCAGATACCGCTGGTGGCGCCCAGATTGGTGCCCAAAATCACGGCGATGCCGCCCGCCAGCGTAATCAGGCCGGTGCTTAGAAACGCGATGGTCAGCAGCGAAACCAGCGTGCTCGATTGCAGGATAAAGGTGGCGCCTATGCCGAACAGCAAGCCTTTGGCGGGTGTGGACGTGCTTTTCGCCATCAGACGCTCCAGCGTGCCGCCCGCCGCATTGCGCAAACCTTCTTCGATACACTGCATGCCGAACAGAAACAGCGCCAGGCCGTAACACAGCTTCAGCCACGGCGCGCTATACCAGAAACTGTATGCCAACGCCGCCAGCAAGGCGGCGGTCAGCACGGGTTTGAACAGATTGCTTTTCATGTTTTCTCCGAAAACAAACGGTATGTATGTTGTTATGGTTTTTTTGAGGATATTGCCAAGCGGTTTCTTTGTTTTTCAGACGGCCTCAAGCCTCACGCAACCGCCACACATTCAAACGCGATATTTTAACAGAAACATACAAAAGGCCGTCTGAAAACTTTCAATTTTTCAGACGGCCTTTTGTTATAATCGTTCCCTTTTCCACACGCCATCCCGCACCGATGACCGCCCCCAAAGCCTTCGCCCTGCTCGGCCCCACCGCCGGCGGCAAAACCGGCCTCGCCCTGCAAATCGCCGAACACCTGCCCGTGGAAATCATCAGCCTCGATTCCGCACTGGTTTACCGCGGCATGGACATCGGCACCGCCAAACCCACCGCCGCCGAACGCGCCGCCGTGCCGCATCACTTAATCGACATCATTTCGCCGCTCGAGGCTTACAGCGCCGCCGACTTTGTACGCGACTGCGTGCGTTTGGCGCACGAAATCAGCGCGCGCGGCAAACTGCCGCTGATTGTGGGCGGTACCATGATGTATTTCCACGCCCTTACCGAAGGCTTGAACACGCTGCCCGAAGCCGACCCCGCCGTGCGCGCCGCCTTGCAGGCCGAAAAGGCCGCACACGGTTTGGCGCACCTCTACCGCCGCCTGCAAGCGGCCGACCCCGCCACCGCCGAGCGTTTGAAACCCGCCGACAGCCAGCGCATCGAGCGCGCGCTCGAAGTGTTTATCCTCACTGGCAAACCCTTGAGCAGCCATTTCGCCGAACAGCAAACGCACACCCTGCCGCTCGATTTGCACACCATCGCGCTGATTCCCGAAAACCGCGCCCTGCTTCATGCGCAAATCGGCAAGCGTTTCGCAACCATGCTCGAACAAGGCTTTTTAAAAGAAGTTGAACGGCTGCAAACCGAATACCCCGCACTCACCGCCGATATGCCTTCCATGCGCTGCGTAGGCTACCGCCAGGCGTGGGATTATCTGGCGGGCGCCTGCGGCTATCAGGAATTTATTGAAAAAGGCACCGCCGCCACCCGCCAGCTGGCCAAACGCCAGCTTACCTGGCTGCGCAAAACCCCGATAAACAAAGTAATCGACCCCTACGGCAGCGGCGGCAATATGCTTCAGACGGCCTTAACCGAAGCCCGGCAACATTTCGGCGGCACGGCATAACTTGTTAACAATCTTTTCCCCGCAACGGTTGTAATTTTATTAAAATAGCCCAAGCTTTAACGCTAGAAATAAAATACCAGCCTCAACGAGATGAAGAAAAACAGCATCAAACCCACACTTTACGCGCTATTGGGCAAACACGCCGACAACCCCGATTTTGTGGCCGTGCTCAACGCCCTAACCGATTTTCTGCGCAAGGGCGGCGCCAAACACGCTTCGGAACGCGTTAACACGCTGATTGAGATTTTCAGCGAAAACGAAACCCTGTGCCGCCAGTTTGCCAAACGCTTTTACACCTGGCTCGCGCAAGTGCGCATCTATCCCGCGCTGGTGGGCTTGGGTATTTTTTCGCGCAGCGGTTTCGCGCGCGAGATGGGTATGCGCCTCTACGAGCGCTTCAGCCCTTCTTATAAAGATTTGAACAACCTGCGCGATATTTTTCTTTATCTCTTCCACTCGAAAAACGACGGCAGATGGCTCGCGGCCGTGTCGACCAAACAATGGCTGAAACTCTACTGCCTGATCAGAAACCACGCCGACCCCGCCGCCGTTCAGACGGCCTCGCGCCAGCTCACGCAAGCGCGCCTGCACGCCTTGGAAATGCTTTCCGTGTGGGTGGCCGCCGAGGCACTCGATCAGGATTTGATCCGCATCGAGCCGCGCCTGCTCGACATCAACTCCGCCTTTATCGCCCTCCAGCGCGAAACCGCCAAGCTGGCCGAACACTACCAAACCGAAACCGCACCCTACGACACCGCCCATATCGAAGTGATGCTCGACCAATGCCGCAGCCAGATAGAACGCCTGCGCCGCCGCGGCACGGGCGCCGGCTCCGGCTCTTCGGTGAAAGTGGCCCACCTGATCGAACGGCTGGCGCAAACCGTAGAACGGCTCGAGCTGCTGCTCAATATCCAAACCGGCCGCCACCCCGCATACCACACCGCCGTTCTGCTCGACTCGATGACCACCGCCGCCGTCGAACAGCGCAGCACCGACCACCTGTGGTACAGCAGCGTGAAAATGCTGGCCAAAAGCATCACCGAAAACAAAAGCAACCACGGCGAACACTACATCACCCGCAACCGCAGCGAATATTTCGCCATGCTGCGTTCGGCGGCAGGCGGCGGCGTGCTAATCGCCTTGATGGCACTGAACAAAATCCACATCGGCGGCATGGGCTTCAGCGAATTCACCACATCGCTGCTCAGCGGCCTGAACTACGGCTTAGGGTTCATGATGATCCAACTTCTGGGCTTAACCGTTGCCACCAAACAGCCCGCCATGACCGCCGCCAGCTTTGCCGAACAGGTGGAACACAACGAAAAAGGCCGCGCCGTTGATGTGAAACTCGCTTCGCTACTGATAGACGTGGTGCGCTCGCAAAGCGTGGCCGTGTTCGGCAACGTCAGCGTGGCCGTGCTGCTGGCCGCACTGATTTCGGTGGCGTTCGCCGCCAACACCGGCACGCCGATTTTGAACGCCGACAAGGTTGCCTACCAACTCAAATCGGTGCGCCCGTTCACCGAGCCTACCCTGTGGTATGCCGCCATTGCCGGCGTGTGGCTGTTTTGCTCGGGCATTATCGCGGGCTTTTTCGACAACCGTGCCGACTATCTCGACCTGCGCCGCCGCCTCACCGTCAACCCGCTGCTCAGAAAAACCGTGCCACTGCGCGCGCGCCAGCGTTTCGGCGACTATATCCACCGCAACTACGGCTCGATGATGGGCAACTTCATTTTCGGTATGCTGCTGGGCATGACCGGCTACGTCGGCCACCTGCTCGACCTGCCGCTCGATATCCGTCATGTGGCGTTTTCATCGGCCAACATCGGCTATGCCGCCGTGAGCGGCAATCTCGGCTTTACCGCCTTTATGATTACCCTCGCCGGCGTGCTGCTCATCGGCCTGGTCAACCTGCTGGTGAGCTTCGCCCTCGCCCTCACCGTTGCCCTGCGCGCGCGCGGCACCCACATCGACAGCGTGCCCGCGCTTTTAAAAAGCACTTGGTTGCAGATTAAAGCCAACCCCCTGCACTTGTTTTTTCCCGTGCAAATCGTGGCGGATGCAGCCAAAGGCAGCAAGGCCGAACACAAGCAGCCCTGAAATCCGGCACGGCGGATTCGGGCAAAGGCAAACAGGCCGTCTGAAAACCTTTCAGACGGCCTGCCCAATTGCAAAATTCAAAACAGCCTGAGACCTTTGCAAAAATACCTTAAGGCCGTCTGAAATGCTTAGATTCCGTCATTCCCGCGTAGGCGGGAATCCAGATGGAAAAATATTGAAGCATTGATTAAACAAATACTTAGATGCCAAGCGTCTGGATTCCCGCCTACGCGGGAATGACGGAGTTCAGATTTTTTAGATAGCAATTTGAATTTTGCAAAGGTCTCAGCCTCACCACGCACCCAGCACATACCATCCCAGCACCGCCAGCGCCGCCGCCAAAAACACCCACGCGCTGATTTGCACGATTTCGTGCAGGGCGCGTTTCTGCCCGCGGTTAAACAGGCGGTGCACCACCAAAGCAACCAGCGCAATCAGAAACGCAATGCGTAAAATGCGGCCTATCATAATATTCCGTTTCCCAAACCCAATCTGTTGCCGGAGGCCGTCTGAAAAGATTCAGGTTTCAGACGGCCTCCGGCAAAACGTGCATACAAAAAACGGCATATCCGCCGCAGCCGTATGCGCACACAAATCAAAACCAAACCGCTATAGCGGAAAAAACTTTATTTCTGCCACGGCGTTGCTGCGCCTTGCCGTACTATTTGTACTGTCTGCGGCTTGCTGCCTTGTGGCAGAAATAAGTTTTTCCGCTATATAATAGCCGTTTTCCTGAATTTGCGCCTGCCCACCATGACCGACAAAGCCGACGTTTGGATTGTAACCCCGCAGAAAATCGCGTTTGAAACGCCGCTTGCCCTGCAAAACGGCCAAACCCTGCCGCGCTTCGATCTGATGGTCGAAACCTACGGCACGCTCAATGCGGGCAAATCCAACGCCGTACTGGTCTGCCACGCCCTTTCGGGCAACCACCACGTTGCCGGCCACCATTCGCCCGACGACAAACACCCCGGCTGGTGGGACAACATGGTCGGCCCCGGCAAACCCATCGACACCGACCGTTTTTTCGTGGTGGGGCTGAACAACCTCGGCGGCTGCCACGGCAGCACCGGCCCCTTGAGCACCAACCCCGAAACCGGTGAAGAATACGGCGCCGATTTTCCCGTGGTAACGGTGAAAGACTGGGTGCAAAGCCAAGCCCTTCTGGCCGACCGGCTCGGCATCAGGCAGTGGGCGGCCGTTGTCGGCGGCAGCTTGGGCGGAATGCAGGCCCTGCAATGGGCGATAGACTTCCCCGACCGCGTGCGCCACGCCCTCGTGATTGCCTCGGCCACCCGCCTTTCCGCGCAAAACATCGCCTTTAACGACGTGGCCCGCCAAGCCATCATCACCGACCCCGATTTCCACAACGGCCACTACCGCCGCCACCAAACCATTCCCCGCCGCGGCCTGCGCATCGCCCGCATGATGGGGCACATCACCTACCTTGCCGAACAGGGCTTGGGCAGAAAATTCGGCCGCAATATGCACGCCGACGGCTATCAATACAGCTACGACGTTGAATTCGAAGTCGAATCCTACCTGCGCTATCAGGGCGACAAATTCGCCGAGCGCTTCGATGCCAACACCTACCTGCGCATGACCAAAGCGTTGGATTATTTCGCCCCTGCCGCCGAGTTCGGCAACGATTTGGTGGCTACCCTCAAAACCGTGCAGGCCAAATTTTTCGTGGCCAGCTTCAGCACTGACTGGCGTTTCGCCCCCGCCCGCGCGCGCGCGCTGGTGAAGCATTTGGTGAAAGCCGGAAAAAGCGTGCAGTATATCGAAGTGGAGTCGCACCACGGCCACGATGCCTTTCTGATGACCGACGAACCCTATATCCGCGCCGTGCGCGCCTATATGAACAACGTAGCCGAGGAGTGCCGCCGTGACTGAACTGCGCGACGACTTACAACTGATTTACGATTGGATTCCCGCCGGCAGCCGCGTGCTGGATTTAGGCTGCGGCAAAGGCGAGCTGCTTTCCGCCCTGATTCGGGAAAAAAACTGTAGCGGCTACGGCGTGGAAATCGACACCGAGGGCGTGCTCGCCTCGATGGAGCGCGGCATCAGCGTGATACAGGCCGACTTGGAACAAGGCTTGCAGGATTTTGCCGCCGACAGCTTCGACATCATCGTGTTAAGCCAAACCATACAGGCCATGCAGAACACCGAAACCATCCTGCAAGACCTCACCCGCGTAGCCAAACAGGCCATCGTATCGTTTCCCAATTTCGGCTACTGGAAAAACCGCCTGCAAATCGGCCTTTTCGGCCATATGCCGGTGAGCGAGCGCATGCCCTACCAATGGTATAACACGCCCAATATCCACTGGTGCACCTTGCAGGATTTCGACCGCCTGTGCGCCAAAAACCATATCCGCGTGCTGGAACGCACGGTGATGACCGCGGGCAGGCGCATCAACATCCTGCCCAACCTGCTCGGCAGCCTGGCGTTTTACCGCGTGGGCTAGTTTGGTTTTGGGGTTGCTGTTAACAGACAAACAGAGGCCGTCTGAAAGTTTTCAGACGGCCTCTGTTTGCTTCGGGCATCTGCGTCTATTAGCCGTTAAACCGACAATTGCGCCAGCAGCGCCTGTTTCAAGGCGAGCTGGTTTTTCGGGTTTTCCAGATGCGGACTGAACAACACGAAGCTGTCTTCCACGCGTTCGTCGAGGGTAGCGATTTTGGCGTAGCGCAGGCTGATGTCTTGGTCGGACAACACTTCGGCAACGTCGGCCAGCAGATAGGGGCGGTTGACGGCCACGATTTCGAGCGTGTACCAACCCGGATAATCCTGCTCGGCGGCCAGATGCACGCCCGGGGCAATAGGCAGGTGGCGGCTGCGGCGGCTGCGTATGCCGCAGGCGGTGTGCTCGGCGGTGGTGTCGTAGCCGTGGATGAAATTGTTGATTTCGGCTTCGAGCGCGCTCTGCACGTTGGGGTAGTCGGCGGCTGCGTGTTTGGGCGGTATCTGCACGATAAAAGTGTCGAGAATATAACCGTGTTCGGTAACGAAGGCGCGTGCGGCGAGAATATCGAGGCCGTGGTGGCTGAAAATGCGGCACAGGCGGGCGAACAGGCGCGGTTGGTTGGGCATAAACACCATCACCTGCAAGGTGTCGCTCTCGGGCAGGATGCGGCTGCGCACTTGCGGCTGTTCGGTTTGGTGGACAAGGTTGGCGGTATGCCAGAGGATTTCGCGCAATTCGTGGCGCACGAAATAGGCCGAGCCGAGTGCCTGCCAGAGTTTCTGCTGCTGTTTTTCGGGCGTACCGGCACGGGTGAGCTGGTCGGCCGCGCCCTGCTGGCGGCGGCTGGTAATCACGTGGCGGCTGCCGCTTTCGCCGGCAAAACGGCGGGCGGCGGCGTGAAAGAGGTTTTCCAACAAGCCGGCGCGCCAGCTGTTCCACAGTTTGGGGTTGGTGCCGCGGATGTCGGCAACGGTGAGCAGGTAAAGCGCGTTTAGCCGCTCCTGTGTTTTCACGCGCCCGCAGAAGTTGTTGATCACGTCGGGGTCTTGAATATCTTCTTTCTGCGCCACCGCCGACATCAGCAGGTGGTCTTCCACCAGCCAGGCCAAGAGGTCGCTTTCTTCTTCGCTGAGAAAATGGTCGGCGGCAAAACGGCGGGCGTCGGCAATGCCTTCTATCGAATGGTCGCCGCCGCGTCCTTTTGCAATGTCGTGAAACAGCGCGGCCAGATAAAGAATGTGTTGTTTCTCGAATGCGTGCATCAGTGCCGAGGCAAACGGCAGCTCGTGGCTGCGCGAATCCATCGCCAGGCGGCGCATATTGTGCAGCACGGTTAAAATGTGGTCGTCCACGGGGTAGATGTGGAACAGGTCGTGCTGGAGCAGGCCGACGATTTTATCCCAAGCGGGCAGATAGCGTTCGAGCGCGCCGTAGAGGTTGAGAAAGCGCATCACATGGGTCAACCCTTCGCCGTGCTTGAAAAAACCGACGAAACGGCGGCGATTTTCAGGATCGGCGTAAAACGCGCGGTTGATTTTGCGCGAAGCCGCCCACCAGTTGCGCAGGGTTTTCGGGGCAAGCGTGATGATGTCGTTGCGCGTTTGCAAAATCTCCATCGCTTTCCACAAGTGCTCGGGGCGGCGGAAAAACAGTTTTTTGTCGTACACCGCCAGCTGGTTGCCCACTTGGTAATAGTCGTCATCGATGCGGTGGACAATGCGGTTGGCCTGCGAATACACGCGCCCGCGCAGCATGGGCAGCAGAATACCGTTGAGCTGCATCACGGTTTTGCTGGCGCGGTAAAACACGCGCATCAGTTTTTCGCTTTTGATGCGGTGGGCGTCGTCGCGCCAGCCCATGTTTTCGGCCACCTGTGTTTGCAGGTCGAAAATCAGCCTGTCTTCGCTGCGCCCTGCCGCCAAGTGCAGGTCGATGCGGATGGCGGCCAGTTTTTTGTGGCTGTTGAGCAGCATCACGGCTTCGGGCCGGGTAACCACGCCTTGCGAAATCAGGGTGCTTAAAGGCGCATCCAACCCTTGCGCCCGCGCCAGCCACAGCATGGTGTGGATGTCGCGCAGGCCGCCGGGGCAGGTTTTGATGTTGGGTTCGAGCACCGCACCCGAACCTTGCGATTTGGCATGGCGCTGCTGCATTTCCACCATTTTGGCTTCGATAAAGGCGGCAGTGTCGCGCTGCAAACCCATGCGCTGCAAAAGCTGTTCGGCCAAAACATGGCTGCCGAACAGAAAACGGGCTTCGAGAAAAGCGGTGTCGCCGGTGATGTCTTCGCGCACGCTCTCGCACAGCTCTTCCACGCTGCCGATTTTCACGGCCGGCGAGAGCTGCATATCCCACAGCGCCTGCACGAAGATTTCGGCTTTTTCCTGCTGCTGCGCGGTGAGCGGTTCGGACGACACGATGGCCAGATCGACATCGGAATAAGGATACATTTCGCCGCGCCCGAACCCTCCTGTGGCCAGCAGGCACAGCGGGCTGGCGGGGAAAAGCTCCAACCACAACACCGCCAGCGCGCGCTCGATGGCTTTGGTGTAGTGCTCGAAAAACACCAGCGCCCGCCGCTTGGCATAATAGGCTTCGACGGCCTGCTGTTTTTGGAATTTAAGGTCTTGAACGGCAGATTGGATCAGGGGTTGCATGGTGTTTTCCGCAGGCCGTCCGAAACCTTTTCAGACGGCCTTGAGTAATATTTCAATCACAATATTGAGACCTTTTCAACCCCCATCTGCGGCGCATTTCTGCGTTGTGTGCTGCTCGCTCGCTTGCCTATCGTGTGATATGTCTGCGCTCGCTGCGCTGCTACGCCTTGAACTGCATCCACATCCGGGGGTTTTGCAAAGGTCTCTATTTCAATCAAAAGAGAAGCCTTCGCCGAACGCTTCCGCTTCGAGCAACCGCACCAGTTCGGCGCAAACGTCGCCGGCGCCCGCCCCGCTCAACACGCCCACGGCGGTGGTTTTTTCGGGCAGGTAGCGCACACCGCTGCCGAGTGCGGTTTCGAGCAGGTTGGCGCGTTCGGTCAAGCCATGCGGATTATCCGCCAGAATCACGGCCGAAGAAAGCACGGTGTAGGCATCGGGCACGCCCGGCAGGCGCTGCCAGCATTGGGCGGTGCCGGCGATTTTGCGACCGTTGTGCGCCAGATTGAAACGGCCGTCGCAAAACGAACCGGAAACGGTTTGGTAACCGGTGATTATGCCGAAAACGGCAAACAGCTTTTCCAGCAAGGCGCACAGCATCAGATAATGCTGCTCGGAAACCTGCAAGGGCTGCGCCGTTACGGCAGGATACACCAGTTGCAGGTTGACCACGTCGGCCGACTGCGGCACCACGCCGCCGCCGGTAAGCCGCACATGCACGGGCAGGCCGTCTGAAAGCAGGGTTGCGCAGGCTTCGTCAAAGCCCGCTTTGCTGCGGTAGCTGCGCGGCACCACGATGCCGTCTGCCCCGCGCCCCACCCAGGCAATGCCGCCGCCCGCTTTCACGCCGGCGTCGATCAGATGTTGTTCGTTATCCGCCCAACTGCGCGCCCCAAGATTGAAAAAATGCGCGGGTTGTAAGGAAAAAACCGTCATCGTCAGGCTCCTTTGAGTGTTTTCAGACGGCCTCGGCAGCCGTCTGAAAAACCGTGATCTCCACTGGCTGTTTATCGCTTTTCAACCCGTGCCGCAACTGTTTTTTTAAATCCTTACTCAATAAGCTGTTAACAAATATTGCCGCGCAGCATGATTTTGTTCACAATTATTGAGCAATGTTGACAAAGCGCAAAGAGTCATTTAATTTTTGCGCCACAACCCTTTTGAAGCTGCCCCGGCAGCTTTTAACACATACCGACCGGAGAAATTTGCCATGAACCACAAACAATATACCGTATTGGCTTTGGCCGTTGCCGCCGCTTTTACGCTTGGCGCCTGTAAGAAAGACAGCGCCGGAGCAGGCGCACCGTCGAAACCCGAATGCATCGCGCCCGCCAAACCCGGCGGCGGCTTCGACTTAACCTGCAAACTCGCGCAAAGCGGTTTGAAAGATACCGGCCAGCTCGACAAGCCGATGCGCGTAACCTATATGCCCGGCGGCGTGGGCGCGGTGGCCTACAACAAAATCGTGGCGAACGATCCGGCCAACAACGATGCCATCGTGGCGTTTTCCACCGGCTCGCTGCTGAATCTGGCGCAAGGTAAGTTCGGCCAATACACCGAAAAAGACGTGCGCTGGCTGGCGGCTGTGGGCACCGACTACGGCATGGTGGCGGTGAACGCCGACTCGCCGCTGAAAAACCTGCAAGATTTGGTAGACGCGCTGAAGAAAGACCCGAAATCGGTAAGCTTCGGTGCGGGCGGCAGCGTGGGCGGGCAAGACTGGCTGCAAACGGCAATGGTGGCCAAAGCCGCCGGCGTCAACCCGAAAGACATGACCTACGTTGCGCTTGAAGGCGGCGGCGAGGCGGTAACCGCCGTGTTGGGCAACCACATCAACGTGGTCAGCGCGGGCATCGCCGAGATGGGGCCGCACATCGAAGCCGGCAAAATCCGCGTGTTGGCGGTGTTCTCACCCGAGCGCCTGCAAGGCAAGCTCAAAGACATCCCCACCGCCAAAGAACAGGGTTACGACGTGCAGTGGCCGGTTATCCGCGGCTACTATATGGGCCCGAAAGTGAGCGACGAATCCTACAACTGGTGGAAAACCCATTTCGACGCCATGCTGAAAGACCCGAAATTCGCCGAGCTGCGCAGCCAGCGCGACTTGTTGCCGTTCGAGATGACGGGCGACGAGCTGAAACAGTATGTTGAAAAATCCACCGAAGAAATGCGCGCGCTGTCTAAAGAGTTCGAGCTGACCAAGTAACGCAAAACGGCAACCGGAAACTTATTGCTGCTCCGGTTGCCGTTTTTTCAGACGGCCTGATTTTTTGCTGAAGGCCGTCTGAAAAACCATTGCCGCACAAAATAACTTTCTGTCTTCAAACGGAGTTTCGCTTCATGAAAATCGAACGTTTGTTTTCCGCCGCGCTGCTTTTGGCAGCGCTCGGATTACTCTATCTGGCCTTCGGCTATACCGCACCGGTGTCTTACGACCCGCTGGGGCCGCGCCCTTATCCGATGCTGATTCTCTCGCTTTTGGCCTTGTGCTGCCTGTTTTTGGTGGTGCGGCCGCGCGGCGAATATATCAATTTGGGCTACACGCCCGCCATTTTGAAAAAAGTCGGCCTGTGCATTGTGTTTTTGGGCGCTTACGCCGTGTTATTCGAAGTGCTGGGCTTTCCGCTCGCCACCGCGCTGATGTCGTTCGGCATCGGCAAGCTGTTCGGCGGCCGCACGCTGCCCTGCGCGGTGTCGGGCATGGTTTTGGGGGCGCTTTTTTACGCGCTGTTCGATCTGGCCTTCGATGTGCCGCTGCCCTTGGGCTTTTTCGGTTGAAAGGCGGATATAAATGGAAACTTTGCAATATTTGATGTCGGGCTTTCAGGTGGCGCTGCTGCCGCAAAACCTGCTGCTGGCGCTGATCGGCGCGTTTATCGGCACCATTGTGGGCATGCTGCCGGGCCTGGGGCCGATTAACGGCGTGGCACTGCTGCTGCCGTTTGCCTTTGCGCTGGGACTGCCGCCAGAGTCGGCGCTGATTCTTTTGGCTGCGGTGTATTTGGGCTGCGAATACGGCGGGCGCATTTCGGCGATTCTGATTAATGTGCCGGGCGACGCGGCGGCGATTATGTCCACGCTCGACGGTTATCCGCTGGCCAAACAGGGCAAGGCGGGCATTGCGCTTTCGCTCTCTGCCGCCAGCTCGTTTATCGGCAGCACCATCGCCACCGTAGGCGTGGTTTTGTTCGCACCGCTGCTGGCGAATTGGGCGATTGCATTCGGCCCTGCCGAATATTTTGTGCTGATGGTGTTCGCCATCACCTGTTTGAGCGGCCTGGTGGGCGACCAGCCGGTTAAAACCGCCGTTTCGGCCTTAATCGGTTTGGCATTGGCGATGGTGGGCATGGATGCGGTTACCGGCGTTTACCGTTTCACCTTCGATTCGGTCAACCTTTCAGACGGCATCCAGTTCACCACCATCGTTATCGGCTTTTTCAGCATCAGCGAAATCCTGATTATGCTGGAACACACCGAAAGCGGCCAAAAGGCGCTGACTCAGGGCAAACGCGCGCTCTTCAACCTGAAAGAGCTGATGTTCAGCATGGGCGCGATTATCCGCAGCGGCGTGGCCGGTTTCTTTATCGGTGTGCTGCCCGGCGCGGGCGCAACGATTGCCAGCGCGATGTCGTACACCAACGAGAAAAAAATCGCCGGCAAAAACGGCACCTTCGGCGAGGGCGACCTGCGCGGCATCGCCGCCCCCGAAGCGGCCAACAATGCTTCGGCCTGCGGTTCGTTTATTCCCATGCTCACGCTGGGCGTGCCCGGCTCGGGTACCACGGCGGTGATGATGGGCGCGTTAACGCTCTACAACATCACCCCCGGCCCGCAGCTTTTCAGCGAACAGCCCGATATCGTGTGGGGTTTGATTGCTTCGCTGTTTATCGGCAACATCATTCTGTTGGCGCTGAATATCCCGCTGGTGGGCTTTTTTGCCAAGCTGCTGAATATTCCCAACTATATTCTGATTCCGGCCATTGCGGCGGTGAGCTTCGTGGGTGTGTATGCGATTCACAGCACCACCTTCGATTTGGTGCTGATGATCGGTTTGGGTATTTTGGGCTATATGCTGCGCAAACTGAATTTCCCGCTTTCCGCCCTGATTCTGGGTTATGTGCTGGGCGAGCTGATGGAATCCAGCCTGCGCCGCGCGCTGTCGATTTCGCAAGGCGACGTGGGCATTCTGTTCCACGGCCCGATTACCTTGTCGTTGTGGGTGCTGTCTGGCTTTATGGTACTGCTGCCGGTTTACCGCTGGCTGCGCCGCCGCAAAGCCGCCGCCTGATGTTGATGAAAGGCCGTCTGAAAACTTTTCAGACGGCCTTTATTAGGCGTGCAGGCAGAAGGTTTTTTTGAAAAAAATCCGCAGATACCGGGCAAAAATCGCAGTAAAATTGAACATCTTGCGCGCATTTTGGCTTCGCCAGTCCGCTATGCTGCCCAACGCCGCAGATGCGGACTTTAACCAAAAATACCGCCGCAACGCGGACGGCTACACGCCCCAGTTCCATATCATGACCAAATAAGTTTGCCCTACCGGAGATGCCCCACCATGAACACCGTTTTGCGCTACCTGCCCGGCTTCGCCGCCGCCTTGGTGGGTGCGTTGGCGGCAGAAGCGCTGAAACTGCCGATTCCGTGGCTGCTCGGTTCGCTGCTGGCCAGTGCCGTGTTAAGCCTGAACAACGTGCCGGTGAAAGCGCCCGCTTTCTGCCGCAAAGCGGGGTTGGCCGTTATCGGCACTTCGCTCGGCTTGTATTTTACGCCGCAGATGGCGGGGGTGTTGCTGGCGCATTGGCCGCTGCTGGTTTTCGGTATGGCGTTTTCGATCGGGCTGGGCATTATCGGCAGCATACTGGTTTATCGTTATGCCGGCGTGGATTTCACCACCGCGTGGTATGCCTCGGCCATGGGCGGCGCCAGCGAAATGGCCAATATGGCCGACCAACAAGGCGCACAGGTTGCCAAAGTGGTGTCCGCCCATTCGCTGCGGGTGCTGATGATTGTCACCATCGTGCCGTTTTTCTACCAATATATGGGCTACCACCACACCGACAGCAGCGGCTTAAGCCAAAACACCACCGTGCATTGGGGCGGTTTGGCGCTGCTGTTTGCCTGCTCTTTTGTGGTTGCCCGCCTGTTCGAATGGCGGAAATGGTCTAACCCGTGGACGTTCGGCCCGCTTTTGGCCGCCACGCTGCTCACTTTGGCCGGTATCCACTTGTCGGCCGTGCCCGTTTCCGTTTCCCACATCGGCCAGCTCTTTATCGGCTGGGCGCTGGGCAACCGTTTCGCGCCGGGCTTTTTCCGCTCCGCCCCGCGCCTGCTCGGCGTGGTGGCCGTGAGCGTGAGTTTGTCGCTGGCCCTAACCGCCGCCGTCACCTATCTGCTGGCACAAATCAGCACCATCCCCCTACCCACGCTGGGTTTGGGGTTGTCGCCCGGCGGCGTGGCCGAAATGACCATCACCGCCAAAGTGCTGCAACTGGGCGTGCCGATTGTTACCGCCTTCCACGTTTCGCGCATGGTGGCGGTGGTCGGCACCGCGGGCATTCTGTGCCACAAACTCAGGCCGCGTTTTGAAAAAAAGCAGACGGAAACCCTTGCAAAAACACCTTAAGGCCGTCTGAAAAAGGCCGTCTGAAATGCCTGACCGCCGCCATTAAACCCCATAAAAAACGGCCTGTTATTCACAGGCCGTTTTGGTTATATGCAGGTTATCCGCATCAAATCAGTTTCACCGTGCCGCGCATCAGGCCGTAGTGGCCGGGGAAGGTGCAGTAAAACTCATATTGGCTGCCTTCGGCGAATTTGGACGGGTCAACCGTAACCGAAGTTTCTTCGCCGCCGCCGATTAATTTGGTATAGGCAATCACGCGGGCGTCGCCTTCTTTCACAAAATCTTTCTCGGCGGTTGCGCCTGCGCCGTCACTCACCACGCCCTGCGCGTCTTCGGCTTTGGAAATCACGATATTGTGCCCCATCGCCGCTTTGGGCATTTTGCCGGTGTGTTTCAACACGATTTTGAATTCTTTGCAGGATTTTTTAATTTCCAACTCTTGTTTGTCGAACTTCATCTGATCGTCGGAATTCACCACCACTTCGCATCCTTCTGCCGGGGCAGCGGCGGTGCTGTCGGAAGCGGCAGATGCTTCAGCCGATGCGGCCTCGGAGGCGGGCGCGGCCGAAGCTGCGGATGCCGCGGTTGCTTCAGAAGCGGCCGGCTGGGCTGCGGGGGCAGCGGTTTCCTGCCCGCCGCAGGCGCTTAAGGCGAAAGCGGCTGCGGAAATCAAAGCTAAATAAGTTTTCATGAAACAGCTCCGTATCGGGTTAAAAGCTTTAAAAAACACCTACGGATTATCTGCGGATTCTTTCCGGCGGTGTTTGATTTGGGTCAGTTTCAACCTATATTATTCCGCACCGTGTGCGCTGCCGTTGCAGACTACTTGCAGGCCGTCTGAAAAACAAAAGCGGCAAACACCGTTTTCAGACGGCCACGAGACCTTTGCCCCCGGATGCGGATGCAGTTCAAGGCGTAGCAGCGCAGCGGGTGCAAACACATCAAATACAAGGCTAAGCGAGCTGGCAAGTACCCTAAAGGGCATAAACACACCACACGGAAATGCGCCGCAGATAGGGAGTTGTGCAAAGGTCTCGGCCCGAATGGGATGCCGGCAAGGTTCGAACGCTTCACAAACCGTTGTTCGGGTGTTCCAAATCGTAAATCTGCGCCACGGCATCAACCAGATTCTGATTCTGCGAGCCGGCCTTGTTTAAGGTGCGGGTGGGCGAGTGCAGCAGTTTGTTGGTGAGCTGCACCGACAAACGCTCCAACACTTCTTCGGGCGCAGTGCCTTTGGCGAGTTGTTTCATGGCATTTTCAAGCACTTGTCGGCGTGCGCGTTCGCCTTCGTCGCGCAGGGCGCGGATCAGCGGCACGCTTTGGCGGCTGCGCTGCCATTCGACGAATTCGGCCACTTTCTGCTCGACCATCATTTCGGCTTCGGCAGCGGCTTTTTGGCGCGCCTGCTGGCCGGTTTGGACGATATTGGCGATGTCGTCAACCGTGTAGAGATAAATATCGTTTAAATCTTCCACTTCGGCTTCGATGTCGCGCGGCACGGCCAGATCAAGCATAAACACGGGCATATGGTGGCGCTGCTTGAGCGCGCGCTCCACCATGCCTTTGCCGACAATGGGCAGCTGGCTGGCGGTGGAGGACACCACCACATCGTATTCGTGCAGGATTTCGGGCAGTTCGGCGAGCAGGCGCGGTTCGGCGTTCACGCCCAATTTTTCGCACAATTCCTGTGCGCGGGGCAGCGTGCGGTTGGCCACGGTAATCAGGCGCGGGGTTTTGGCGGCAAAATAGGTGGCCACCAGCTCGATCATTTCGCCGGCGCCGATAAACAACACGTTCAAATCGCCCACCGACGGGAAAATCTGCTCGGCCATCTTAACCGACGCGGCTGCCATGGAAACCGAGTTTTCGCCCACCGCCGTGCCGGTGCGCACTTCTTTGGCAACGGCAAAGGTTTTCTGAAACAGGGCGTTGAGCCAGGTATCCACCGTTTGCTGCTCTTGCGCCACCCGCACGGCGTCTTTGATTTGGCCGAGAATCTGCGGCTCGCCCAGCACCATGGAATCCAAGCCGCAGGCCACGCGGAAGGCGTGGCGTATGGTGTCGCTGCAACCGAGGGTGTAGAGATAGGGGCGGATTTCTTCGATGTCGAGCCGGTGGTAGTCGGCCAGCCAGCGGACGATGTGTTCGGCATCGCCCACGCAGTAAAGCTCGGTGCGGTTGCAGGTGGAAAGAATCACCGCTTCTTTCACGGCGGCGTCGGCGGCCAGCGCGCGCAGGGCATCGGGCAGGCCGGCGGCGGCAAAGGCCAGCTTTTCGCGTATGCTCAGGGGGGCGGTTTGGTGGTTGAGGCCGACGGCGGTGAGTTGCATTGTGATCGGTGAAGATAAGGGAGTGGCAGCGCGCTATTATAGCCGAAGTTGCGATTGAAAAAAATGTTGGGGCGATAGCGGAACTTGATGGCTGCGGGCGTTTGGCAGGCCGTCTGAAAGGCTGCGGCGGGGTATGTGCACACGATTTTGCCGTTATCGAAAAACCCAAACACGGTTTTAATGGTGCTGCCCGGCAGAGTGATAGCCAACGTTTCCACCAGCTAGCCTGGAAGTTTAAAGGCCATTTAAACATGATAAGCAAGCGTTGAATACCATGCAGTTGCGGATTGCTGATATATTACGCTATTTTATTTGGCGCAGCGGAAACCCAGATTGTGCAGCACGAACTTGGCCTGCAAACTCGTGCGGATGCCGTAGCGCATAAAGGCGGCGTAGTCGCTCGGGTCGGCCGAGCCTGCCGATGCGCCGCTGCAAAACATATTGCTGCCGGCCGCCGAGGCGGAAGTGAGCAGGCTGCTGTTGAAGTCTTCGGTCCATTCCCAAATCAGGCCGTGCATATCGTGAATACCCCAATAATTGGGTTTGCTTTGGCCGACATCGCGCAAGCCTTTGCGGCTGCCTTCGGCATACCAATCGAGAATGGTGCGGTTATAACCCGGTTCGGCCGTGCCGTTGATGCGGGTTTGGGAAGCCTGGCCGGCGAACTCCCATTCGTCGATGGTGGGCAGGCGTTTGCCTTGGGCGGTGCAGTAGGCGTGGGCGGCAAACCATGAAACGTTGGTAACGGGTTTGTTCAAATCGCTTTTGAGCGGCGCATAACCGTTGCCGCTTTTTACCCAATGGCGCAGATAACCCGGCTCAGCCTGTTTGCTGCTTGCTCTGCCGCGCTACCATTGCGGGTGTTTTTGCACGAAGGCGGCGAATCGGGCGTTGGTAACGGGCAGGATGTCGAGCTGAAACGCTTTCACACTGATCATGGGTGTGTCTTTTTTCAGGTAGAGCGGGCGGTATCGGCCGCCATTCACTTTGGCCATTTCGGCGGCGGCCGCCGTGCCTGCGGCAATCAGCAGAACGGCGGCGAGCAGTGGTGCGGTATTCATGGCGGTGCTCCGTGATGTTTTTTCAGACGGCCTTTACAAGTGGACAAAACCGAGACTCTGCAAAGGTTTCGGTTTTTGGAAAATGCCGGGTTACCTACACTTTAATTATGCAAAACAGCTATTCATTTTTACTAAAATGATTGTTTTACGATCTTTGAATATTCTCAAGAATTACGTAGATTCGCCGTGCTTTTTGGGATTTTCGACAACCCTCAAAAATCCCAAAATAGTCCCTCAGAAAAACAACAAGTGTAAACAATACTAGGGTCTGTCGACATTCAAGTTTTCAGTGTATCCTATCCTCATGACCAGATATATTCTGACCGATGCACAGTGGGCAAAAATTGAGCCTTTATGCCAAGGAAAAGTTGGCGATGCCGGCCGAACCGCTGTCGATAACCGATTATTTATAGAAGCCATACTATGGATTATCCGTACCGGCAGTCCTTGGCGCGATCTGCCCGAAGAGTTCGGTAATTGGAAAAGTATCCACAAACGCTACCGCAGATGGGTCTTGGCCGACCGTTTTCATGATATTTTTGAAGAACTGAACCGTGATCTCGATATGGAGTATGTCATGATTGACGGCACAATCGTCAAAGTTCACCGCCACGGTCAGGGTGCAAAAGGGGGACTCTAAATCAGGCCATCGGCCAATCCAAAGGCGGGATGACGACCAAGATTTTGGCTATGGTGGATGCTTTGGGGAACCTGATTGACTTCAAACTGATG
Organism: Neisseria dentiae; assembly: GCF_014055005.1. Classification (NCBI taxonomy): domain Bacteria; kingdom Pseudomonadati; phylum Pseudomonadota; class Betaproteobacteria; order Neisseriales; family Neisseriaceae; genus Neisseria; species Neisseria dentiae. The sequence goes on from NZ_CP059570.1 coordinate 1,403,641, forward strand.
CCTGGTCAGCGCAATGACATTTGCGGCGTAGAACCGCTGATTAAAGAAAAGGAATTTGATGCTTTATTGGCGGATAAAGCCTTTGATGCCGACTGGCTGGTCGAAGAGTTGACCGAAAGGGGGAGTAAGGTGGTTATTCCGCCGCGTAACAACCGCAAATTGCAGCGGGAACACGACAAGATGATGTATTGCTGGCGACATTTGATTGAGAACTTTTTTTGCAAACTCAAAGAATTCAAAAAGATTGCGATGCGCGCAGAAAAAACCGACCAATCTTTTGCTGCCAATATTTACCTTGCTGCTGCCGTATTGAAATTAAGGTAAACTTGAATGTCGACAAACCCTAGCATTGCTTACACTTTTCATTTTTTTGCTTAAAACCCATTTTGGGATTTTTGAAGGCTGTCAAGAATATCGAAAAGCACTGCGAAGCCGCGTAATTCTTGAAAATACTCGAAAATCACGAAACAATCATTTCAACAAAAAATAAAGGCCGTTTAGCATAAAAAGTGTAAACAACCCGACCGTTTCCAACAACGCAAAGACTCCAGATCGTCTGAAAATATAGTCAATTAAAATAAGAACTACGTAGCAGTGCAGTCATAAAATCTCCCACGGCAGGTAAAACTTTCCGCAAATGCTTTTTAATATTCGCCCATACCTTTTCAATCGGATTAAGCTCGGGTGAATAAGGAGCAAGGGGCAATACTTTATGTCCCTGCTTCTGCGCCATTTCAGTCAAAACCGCCATACGGTGGAAACGGGCATTGTCCATAATGATGACGGATCTCTCCGTCAGTTCGGGCAGCAGCATTTGCTCAAACCATGCTTCGAACAGGCTGCCGTCCATGGTGCCGCAATAGGTCATGGGGGCAATCAGGCTGAGACCTTTGCGAAATACCAGCTACTCCATCCAAACGGTTACCTGAACAATCAAGGTAACCGTTTTTGCATTTTCAGACGTGTTTCTCGTCCATATTTCCCTCAATTAGCCCCTTTATCGGGGTGTCCATTGCCTTTTCAGGCAGCAGCAGGCACACAAAGCCTGTTGGCTGCCTTTAGCAGGTTCAGGCACACCGCTTTCAAATGGCTTTGCGCCAGCACTTTCCGTAAGCCAAAATAACGCGCTCTTTTACAGCCGAACTTCCGGTGCAGCGTACCGAAGGTTTGCTCGACCACATAACGCACTTTCGACAGCTGCGTATTGCGCTGTTTCTCATGCTCCGTTAAAGGTTTGCCCCGGTGTGCCTTACGCATAATGCCGTCGGATAGCTGTTTGCTTTGCAGATGTTCCCGGTTGGCTTTACTGTCATACCCTTTATCGGCATAGACGGTTGTTCCGGGTGCGATGCCGTCCAACAGCGGTTCGAAATGGTTGCATTCATGGGCGTTGGCCGGAGTGATGTGCAGTTTCTCGATATAGCCTTCTGAATCGGTGCGGGTGTGTTGTTTGTAGCCCAAGGTGAATTTGCCCTCTTTCTTCACCCAGCGCGCATCCTTGTCTTTGCTGGGCAAGGTTTCGGCGGTGATGCCGTTTTCATCGGTTTCGATAGCCTGACGCTGTTTGCCTCCGGCAGTTTGGATGATGGTGGCGTCAATTACTGCCGCCGGGGCTTTCTCTATTTTTAAGCCTTTTTGGGTCAGCTGGCAGTTAATCAGTTCGAGAAGCCGGGCTAAGGTGTCATCCTGTGCCAGCCAATTGCGGAAACGGCAGAGGGTGCTGTGGTCAGGTAAGGAGACCTCATCAAACCCGCAGAAGAAGTAGAAATCCAGACGGGTGGCTAAACAGCGTTCCAATTCCGGATCGGAAAGGCTGTGCCATTGGCCGAGCAATACGGCTTTGAGCATGGGCAGTAGCGGATAGGCGGGGCGACCGCGGTGGTCGCGGATGTAACGGGTCTTTTGCCGGTTGAGAAGTTGTTCGATGGGCTGCCAATCGAGTAGCTGGTTAATTTTGAGCAACGGGTAGCTGTCGATATGTTTGCTCATCATTATAGTGGATTAAAATAAGAATGCCGAAGTAGGGTAAAACGATTCTTTAGCATATCGCCCAATTGCAAGTTTGAATGCAGTTATTTCATTTCGGAGTTTTTATTTGAATTCACTATATTTGGGCTTGTTGGTGGAAAAAGCTGTTCATAAAAAACTCCTCTGAATTCTTTAGGAGAATTTAGAGGAGTTTTGGTTTTTTTGCAAAGGTCTCAGGCTGCCTTTACCTTGGATTTGTGCCGCAACCAATGAAATACGTTGGTATTTTCTGCCGCTGATTTGTGCTTTGACGGGTACGCCTTTTTTCGAGTAAGCGTAAGGGCGGTAAAAAAAGGTGTCGAACCCTGTTTCATCAAGAAAAACTGCTTGATAGTCAGTATATTGGCTCAATGCTTGTTGATAAGCGGCTACTTGTTCGGGTTTTTGTTCTTTGTATGTGGTGGTCTTTTTTTTCGTGTGATGCCCATGACTTTGAGCAGGTAGCTGACATTTGGGGCGCTGCACCCTAAATGTTCTGCGATTTCGTGCAGGTAGGCATCAGGATGCTGTTCGAGATAGTCTGAAAGCTGTTGCCTGTCTATTTTTGTGGCATTACCACCTTTGACTTGATGCGCCAGTGAACCTGTTTGTTCATAGAGTCGCAGCCAACTGCTCAGCGTTTTGTCGCTGATACCATATACACGGCAGACTTGGCTTGCATTTTGGCATTGCCGGTAATATTCGATTGCTTTTTGTCGGAGTTCTATCGGGTAGGCCATTTTTTTCTGCTGGTAAGGGGGAGTAAAGTTCGGAATTCTTATTTTAATTCACTATATTCCCCAATTCCAATCACAAAAAACGGGCAACTCTTTGAAAAAGCACGCTCGTTTTTGATTCGCTATTATTTTGCGGCTATTTGCGCTCCACCTGGCTCACATCGCGCACGGCGCCGGTGTCGGCGGAAGTGGTCATCGCGGCGTAGGCGCGCAGGGCGGCGGAAACGTGGCGGTCGCGGTTTTCGGGTTGCCATGCTTTTGCGCCGCGTGCTTCCATTTCGGCGCGACGGCCGGCCAGTTCTTCGTCGGATACGGCCAGGCGGATGCTGCGGTTGGGGATGTCGATTTCAACGGTATCGCCCTCGCGCACCAAGCCGATGGCGCCGCCTTCGGCCGCTTCGGGAGAAACGTGGCCGATGCTCAAACCGGAAGTGCCGCCTGAAAAACGGCCGTCGGTAAGCAGGGCGCAGGCTTTGCCCAAGCCTTTCGATTTCAGGTAGCTCGTGGGATAGAGCATTTCCTGCATGCCGGGGCCGCCTTTGGGGCCTTCGTAGCGGATAATCACGATGTCGCCGGCCACGATTTGGTTGTCCAAAATGCCGGCCACGGCGCTGTCTTGGCTTTCAAACACGCGGGTGCGGCCGGTAAATTTCAAGATGCTGTCGTCCACGCCGGCGGTTTTCACCACGCAGCCGCGCTCGGCGATGTTGCCGAACAGTACGGCCAAGCCGCCGTCTTGCGAATAGGCAAACTCTTTGCTGCGGATACAGCCGTTTTCGCGGTCTAAATCCAAGCTCGGCCACTGGCGGTTTTGCGAAAACGCCTGGGTGGTGCGCACGCCGCCGGGTGCGGCTTTGTAACGCGCATGCGCCGCTTCGTTGGCGGGATTCATCACGTCCCATTGTGCCAGCGCGTGTTTCAGCGTGGGTGCGTGCACGGTGGAAACATCGGTTTGCAGGCAGCCGGCGCGGTCGAGTTCGGCCAAAATCCCCATCACGCCGCCGGCGCGGTGAACGTCTTCCATGTGGTATTTCTGCGTGGTGGGCGCAACTTTGCACAGGCACGGCACTTGGCGGCTGATGCGGTCGATGTCGGCCATTTTGAAATCCACCTCGGCTTCGTTGGCGGCGGCCAGCAAGTGCAGCACGGTGTTGGTGGAGCCGCCCATCGCCACATCGAGGCTCATGGCGTTTTCAAACGCGGCTTTGGTGGCGATGCTGCGCGGCAGTACGCTCGCGTCGTCTTGTTCGTAATAGCGTTTGGTGATTTCCACAATCAAGCGGCCCGCTTCGAGAAACAGCTCTTTGCGGCCGGCATGGGTGGCCAGCAGCGAGCCGTTGCCGGGCAGCGACAAACCGAGTGCTTCGGTGAGACAGTTCATCGAGTTGGCGGTAAACATGCCCGAACACGAGCCGCAGGTGGGGCAGGCGGAACGCTCTACCGCGGCCACTGCTTCATCACTCACGTTGTCGTCGGCGGCATCAACCATCGCATCGACCAAATCGAGCTTGCGCTCGTCAACGATATTGGCCACGCCGATCACTTTACCCGCTTCCATCGGCCCGCCGGAAACAAACACGGTGGGGATGTTCAGGCGCATGGCGGCCATCAGCATGCCGGGGGTGATTTTGTCGCAGTTGGAAATGCACACCAGCGCGTCGGCGCAGTGGGCGTTCACCATATACTCCACCGAATCGGCAATCAAATCGCGGCTGGGCAGGCTGTAGAGCATGCCGCCGTGGCCCATGGCGATGCCGTCGTCCACCGCGATGGTGTTGAACTCTTTGGCCAAGCCGCCCGCCTTTTCGATTTCGCGGGCAACCATCTGACCCAAATCGTGCAAATGCACATGGCCGGGCACGAATTGGGTGAACGAGTTGGCGATGGCGATAATCGGCTTGCCGAAATCTTCGTCGGCCACGCCGGTGGCGCGCCACAATGCGCGGGCGCCGGCCATATTGCGGCCGTGGGTGGAGGTTTTGGAGCGGTAGGCTGGCATGGTTGTTATCCTTTTTCTGAATCGGTTGCAGGCCGTCTGAAAGATTGCAGCGGTTTGAATATCGGTTTTGCGGTTGCAAATATGTTGCAGAAACCGTTTTCAGACGGCCTTAAATAAATACGTTTGACGATGTTTTTTTAAGGAGTGTAGTCAGGATTTTAACCAAAAATGCCGCCGCAACGCGGTCGACTACACGCCCTAAGGCTTACAAGCGCACTTCGATACCGGCTGCGCGCATAGCCAGTTTGGCTTCGTGTATGCCCACTTCGCCGAAGTGGAAAATGCTGGCCGCCAGCACCGCATCGGCTTTGCCTTCTTTCACGCCGTCGATCAGGTGCTGCACGTTGCCCACGCCGCCGGAAGCAATCACGGGAATATCCACCGCCTCGGAAACGGCGCGGGTGAGCGGCAGGTTGAAGCCGGCTTTGGTGCCGTCCCTGTCCATGCTGGTGAGCAGGATTTCGCCCGCGCCGCGCGCCTGCATGTTTTTCGCCCATTCCACCGCATCAATGCCGGTGGGCTTGCGACCGCCGTGGGTAAACACTTCCCAACGGGTGTTTTCCGGGTTGACGGCTTTGGCGTCTATCGCCACCACAATCGCCTGCGAGCCGAAAAAACCGGCCGCTTCGTTAACCAAATCGGGGTTGGTAACGGCGGCGGTGTTGATGCTGGCTTTGTCGGCGCCGGCATTGAGCAGGCGGCGCACGTCGGCCACGCTGCGCACGCCGCCGCCGACGGTTAGCGGGATAAACACCTGCGAAGCCACGTCTTCAATCACATGCAGAATGGTGTCGCGGTTGTCGCTGCTGGCGGTAATGTCGAGAAAGGTCAACTCGTCGGCGCCTTCGTCGTTGTAGCGTTTGGCCACATCGACGGGGTTGCCCGCATCGCGCAGGCCGACGAAATTCACACCTTTGACCACGCGGCCGTTATCGACGTCCAAACAGGGGATGATGCGTTTTGCTAATGCCATATTGTGTTTCCCGAAGCAGGCCGTCTGAAAAAAACGGCACGGGTGTTTTCAGACGGCCTTGGTTGGTGCGGCTAAACGCCGGTGCGCCCAATCTAAAATATTTGAAGGCCGGTTTCATTATTGGCGTTTAATTGCCGCCGAGCAAATCGTTATACACGTCCAATGTTTTTTTTGCCATAACTTCGCCGGTAAACGATGCCAACGCTTTTTGTTGGCCTGCTGCGGCAAACGCGGCTCTTTTTTCCGGATCGCTAACTAACTCGTGCAAATATTGCCGAAACTGTTCAATATTGCCGTTTTCAAAAATATAGCCGGTTTTTCCGTGCTCAATCTGATCATAAGCCCCGCCCGTGTTGCTGCGAACCACGCAACACCCCATCAGCATCGCTTCAACCACCACCAAGCCGAACCCCTCTACGCGCGAAGGCAGCACCATGATGTCTATCATCGGATAAATTTCGGTGAGCGGCTGGAACGGCAGGATTTTCACCATTTCGGTTAAACCCATATCGCGTATTTTCTGCTGCACGCTGTTGATTTGGCTTTCTGCCGAAGAGCCGACAAACACAATTTCAATTTTTTCTTTTATTTCAGGCGGCAGGCCGTCGACGGCATCCAGCAGAATATCGTGCCCTTTGTTATATTCGAATGAGGCAACCAACCCGATAACCACCTTGCCGGTTGAAATGCCGTGTTTGCGCTTCAGCGTTTCTTTTTCGCCATCGCTCAGATTTTTATAATATTTTTCTTTAGAAACCCCGTTATGAATCAGATATAAATCTTTATCGCCGTATTGATAACGGTTTTTCAGCATATCGTAAATCTCGCTGCTGATGGCGATCTCTTTGCTTGCCCGGTAATCCAATATCGGATATTTGTTGTCCATACCGTGGCGGGTGCGCACGAATTTCAACCCCAAAAACTTCGGCACGAGCGACAATATCGGTGTGTGGATATGTATGATGTCGAATTGGTGCTTTTTGAGGGCTTTTCTGCACGCCAAAATACTGCGGATCAAGTTCAACACATAAACCGCCTTGCTGGTTTTATTAATCGGAAAATCTATTTCGATAAACTTGATTCCCGTGTCGAGCAGGCGGTTGAACTGCCCCATGTTTTCTTTTGATTCTTTATAGCGGGCGCCATAAGAAAGCAGATAAACATCATGCCCTTCTTTTATCAGCTCTTCAGTCAGATCAATAAGATAATTCGTTACACCGCCGAGAAACACCACTCTGGACAGCATTGCAATTTTCATACTTGTCTCCAAAATTATTTTGCCGAGCAATTCAGGTGCGCTTCCGGAAAACGGTTTGTGTCAAGCCGCCAAACCCGCCACCCAGGCAGGCAGACGCTCGAAAAGCTGGTAATAGCCGATTGCGCCCACGGCAGCCAATACCATCGTGCTCATAAAGCTGCCGGCAACACGGTTGACGATGGCGAACAGCAATGAAGCATAGGCCCATAAAATACCCATCACCGCGCACCACTGCCCGTCAATCTGCGGCAGCGCGAAATCTATACCCATGCTGATTAATATGCTGATGATGGTGAAGGCCAGCCCTTCGCTGACGGCGCGGATATCGCGGCTGGACGACCACAGCGTCCAAAAGCCCAAAACAAATGCCTGAAACATGGTTTTACCCCTTTTTAATAAAAAACAATCTGTTGTTTGAAATATTTTTACGTTTTCCGCCGGATTGCGGCAGCCGTTTCAGACGGCCTTTGCTTATTGCGCCGTAAGCGAATCGGCCAGCTTTTGCGCTTCGGCAAAATCAATGCTGCCTTCGTAAATCGCCCGGCCGGTGATGGCGCCGGCCACGCCGCTTTTTTCTACGGCGCACAGGGCGCGGATATCGTTCAAATCGGTCAGCCCGCCCGAGGCAATCACGGGGATTTTCACGGCTTCGGCCAGTTTGACGGTGGCTTCGATGTTTACGCCGCTCATCATGCCGTCGCGGCCGATGTCGGTGTAGATGATGCTGTTGACGCCGTCGTCTTCAAAACGTTTGCTCAAATCAATCACATGGTGTTCGGTAACGGTTGCCCAACCGTCGATAGCAACCATGCCTTCTTTGGCATCCAAACCCACGATGATGTGGCCTGCGAATTCTTTGCAGGCTTCGCGCACGAATTCGGGTTTTTTCACGGCGGCGGTGCCGATAATCACATCGGTCAGCCCCAAATCGAGGTATTTTTCGATGGTTTGTAAGTCGCGGATACCGCCGCCCAGCTGCACGGTAATCTCTTTGGCCACTTCGCCCAAAATGCCGCCGATGGCTTCGAGGTTTTTCGGCTTGCCGGCGAAGGCGCCGTCCAAATCCACCAAATGCAGACGGCGCGCGCCTTGTTTGAACCAATGCAGCGCGGTTTCGGCCGGGTTGTCGGAAAACACGGTGGCCTGATCCATCAGGCCCTGCTTCAGGCGCACGCAGCGGCCTTCTTTCAAATCGATTGCGGGAATCAGCAGCATTTTATTTCCTGGTATTTTTCATGCTTTCAGACGGCCTCGATGCCGTCTGAAAAGGCTGTATTTTACACAATTTTAACCGTTCCAGCGGAGAAAATTACGCAGCAGTAGCAGGCCGCCGTCGTGGCTTTTTTCGGTGTGGAACTGGGTGGCGAACACGTTGTCTTTGCCCACGATGCAGGCAAATTCGTTCGGATATTCGCTGGTGCCGAGCACAATGCCGTTATCGGCGGGGGCGAAATAGTAGCTGTGCACAAAATAGAAACGGGTGTTTTGGGGCACATCTTGAAACAGCGGATGCTCCTGCGTTTGATGCACGGTGTTCCAGCCCATATGCGGCACTTTGAGCTTGCCTCCCTCGGCATCGCGGCGGTTGGCCGCAAAACGCTTCACATCGCCCGCAAACCAGCCCAAACCGGCGGTATCACCCTCTTCGCTGTGGTCGAACAGCAGTTGGGCGCCCACACAGATGCCGAAAAAAGGCTTGTTTTTCAGGCCGTCTGAAACCGCCTCGCCCAAGCCGCTGCGTTGCAGCGCGGCCATGCAGTCGGGCATGGCACCCTGCCCCGGAAACACCACTTTATCGGCGGCAAACACTTCTTCGGGGCGGTCGGTGAGCACGATTTGCGCGTTCACATCCGCCAGCTTCTGCGCGGCCTGCACCGATTTCAGCACCGAATGCAGATTACCCATGCCGTAATCGACGATGGCAACTTTCATGTTTGATCCTTTCTGGCGGTTTGAACCATTGCAAACGGCAGATGATAACAGAAACAAAACAGAGGCCGAAGCCCCTGTTTTACCGCCGTTAAACTTCCAAATACTCCATAATGCTCTCCGCCGCATCGCGCCCTTCGGCGATGGCGGTCACCACCAAATCCGAGCCGCGGGTGATGTCGCCGCCGGCAAACACTTTCGGGTTGGCGGTTTGCTGTTTCAGACGGCCTTCGGCGGCGATGCGGCCTTTGCCGTCCACATTCACGCCCACGTCAGTCAGCCACGGCATGGCGTGCGGCGCAAAACCGAAGGCCACGATTACCGCATCGCAGGCAATCACTTCTTCGCTACCCTCGATGATTTCGGCGCGGCGGCGGCCTTTTTCGTCCGGCTCGCCCATGCGGGTTTTGACGATTTTGATGCCGCTCACCTTGCCGTTTTGATCGGTGTGCACCGCCAGCGGTTCAGCTTCGATTTCAATGGGTTGGGCGTTAAATTGGAAGCCCACGCCCTCTTCTTTGGCGTTGGTGTATTCTTTTTTGCTGCCCGGCATATTGGCCGCGTCGCGGCGGTACACACAGGTAACTTCCGCCGCACCCTGGCGCACCGAAGTGCGCACGCAGTCCATCGCCGTGTCGCCGCCGCCCAGCACCACCACGCGCTTGCCCGCCATGCTCACATAATCGGGCGCATCCAGATTGAGCAAGTTTTGCGTGTTGCCGATCAAGAACGGCAGCGCCGAATACACGCCCTCGGCGTTTTCGTTGGGAATCTCGGCCTTCATGCCCTGATAGGTGCCCACGCCCAAAAACACCGCGTCGTATTGCTGAACCAACTCGGCCAGCGTGATGTCTTTGCCGATGTCCACGCCCAGCTTGAACTCGATGCCCATGTCGTTAAACAGCTCGCGGCGGCGGCTCATCACGTCTTTTTCCAGCTTGAACGAAGGAATGCCGAAAGTGAGCAGGCCGCCGATTTCAGGCTGACGCTCGTACACGGTAACCGCCACGCCGTTGCGGATCAGTACGTCGGCACAGCCCAAACCGGCCGGCCCGGCACCGATTACCGCCACTTTTTTGCCGCTGGCGGGCACATCGCCCACCTGCGGTTTCCAGCCCATTTCAAAGGCTTTTTCGGTGATGTATTTTTCCACATTGCCGATGGTTACCGCGCCGAATTCGGCGTTCAGCGTGCAATCGCCCTCGCACAGACGGTCTTGCGGGCAGACGCGGCCGCACACCTCGGGCAGCGTGTTGGTGGAATGCGCCAATTCGGCCGCTTCGATGATGCGCCCTTCGTTGGCCAGTTTCAGCCAATTGGGGATATTGTTGTGCAGCGGGCATTTGTTTTGGCAATAAGGGTTGCCGCACGCCAAACAGCGGTCGGCCTGCGATTGCGCCTGTGTATCGGTAAACGCCTGATAAATCTCCACAAACGCGGTTTTGCGCGTGTTCAGCGGGATTTTCGGCGGATCGACACGCGGCAGGTCGATAAATTGGTAAACATTTTCACGGGACATGGTTTGTTCCTTTTTTTCTTTTGTCAATGGGTGGTTTATAAGCTTTCAATAAACGCACGAATATGTTGTGCCACTTGCGGGGCGTGTTGGTAAGCAAAATCGTGTTGCCCTTGTGGAATCATGTGCAAGTGTGCATGGGGCAACTGTTGTTGTAGGGCGTGCCCAATGGCAAGGGGGCTAATTGGGTCGGCATCGCCCCAAAGCAGCAAAACAGGTTGTTTGACATGCGCCAAATCGGGGCTTAAATCGTATTGGGCTTCAACAAACCATGTGGGCAGATGCGCCAAATTGAGTAAATAATCTTCGCGCCAATCTGCTGCGCCCAATGCTGATGTGTCCAAACCGCCTGATGTGGCAACCAAGACCAAACCTTGTACATAATTGGGTTTACGCAAAGCGGCTTGTATGGCAATGATGCCACCCATGGATTGCGCTACGATAATGGTAGGTTGGGAGATGTGGTCAATCACCCAATCGCTTAAGGTGGCAAAACTATGTACGCTGGCTACTTTGGGTTGTCCAGCAAATTCAGGGTAGGCTTGTAAGGTGCAGCGATAAGATGCAGGCAATAAGTTGGCAACGGGTTGCCAAAATGTTGGGTCACCTGCTGCGCCCGCTAAAAACAATAATCGAACTGTTTTCATGATGTCTCTGCCGGTTTTGTAGCCCGACATAATTTGCTCATTACCTTTGTCGGGCATAAATGCCCGACCTACGGAACTACTGGCGCACTACCATCATCAAGCCTGCGCCAACCGGCAGAATACTGTGGGTAAAACGCTGGTCAGCCGCCACCAAGCGGATAAAATCGGCCACTTGCTCGGCATGGGACAACACATTGTCCACCACCAGCGTGCTGCCCGCCTCGGCCAAGGCATCCGCCAAATGCGGCCAATATCCGCAATAGGCGGGCCGCTCGGCATCCAGCAAAATCAGATCATAGACTTCCCGGTTGTCGGCCAGAAATGCGCCAGCATCCCCGCATACCGCCTGCACCCCGTTTTGCAGGCCGTTGGCGACCAAATGGCGCATGGCGGCTTGCTGGCGTTCGGCTTCGATTTCCAGCGTGGCCAGCCGGCCGCCGGTCTGTTCCAGCGCATCGGCCAGCCACAAGGTGGAATAACCGCCCGAGGTGCCGATTTCCAATACGTTTTGCGCGCGTTTGGCCAATACCAGCAAGGCCAGAAATTGGGCCGATTCCGGCTCAATGCTGCGCCAGCGCTGCAAACGGTCGGTTTGCGCGGCATCCTCGCGACGATAGCTTTGATAAAGCTGCTCAAGATAGGCACGACGTTCGCTATTCATGTGTTTTCCCCAACGGTTTTGCGATACAGGATTTCGCCGGGCAAGCCGTCAAAATCTTTGTATTCCCGATGCACAAAGCCCTGCTTGGTCAGAATCTTGCGTGAGGCCACATTGGCCGGGTCGATGATGGCAAAGATACCATCCAGTGCTTGTGTTTGCGCCAAGGCCAGCAATTGGGCGGCAATGCGCCCGCCCCATCCTTTGCCCCAGTATTCGGGCAACAGCATATAGCCCAGCTCGGCCTCGCGGCTATCGGCGGATTCAAGCGTAAGCTTGCCCAAGCCCAAAAACCGCCCTGCCGCATCCCGTACCTTGAAGCTGCCGAACAGCGGATGCAGCGCATTGTTGGCCAACAGTTTGTCAAAATCCGCCCGCGCTTCGTGCTCCGGCAAGGCGCGTTCGGTAATCATCGCCATCACCTCGGCATTGCCGACGAGTTGCCGATAATCGGCAAAATCGGCTGCGGTGAATTTTTCCAATGTCAGTTGTGTCATGCAGTTTCTCCTGTACCATATCTGCTTGGTTGGCAAGCCAGTAAGTCGGCCATAAATGCCCGACCAATCATTTTCAGACGGCCTTTCAGGTAGCCTTTGAGGCCGTCTGAAAACCCTTACGCCGTTACTTCGCGCAATTCCATCACGGTGCGGCGTTTGTGGCCGAGCAACGCGTTAACATCGTTGGCTTTCGGTTTCACCAGCACAAACTTGCCGACTTGGTTTTCCCAATCGCCCAAGATGCGCTCGCCGATACGGCTGTGGGTCAGTTCGACGTGGCGTTCAATCAGGCCGCGCAGGTGTTCCTGGTGGGTGGGCAGATCGGTGATGCCCAAACCTTCGACCATTTCGGGGTTGATGCGGCCTTTGAATTTGCCGTCCACATCGAGCACGTAGGCGAAGCCGCCGGTCATGCCCGCGCCGAAGTTGATGCCGGTTTTGCCGAGAATGGTCACCACGCCGCCGGTCATGTATTCGCAGCCGTTGTCGCCGATGCCTTCCACCACGGCCAGTGCGCCGGAGTTGCGCACGGCGAAGCGTTCGCCCGCGCGGCCGGAAGCGAAGAGTTCGCCGCCGGTGGCGCCGTAAAGGCAGGTGTTGCCGGCAATGGCGGCGTCTTCGGCTTTGAAGGCGACGCCGTTGTGCGGTTTGATGACGATACGGCCGCCCGCCATGCCTTTGCCCACATAGTCGTTGGCATCGCCGGTTAGCTCGAGGTTCACGCCGCCTGCGAGCCACACGCCGAGGCTTTGGCCGGCGGTGCCGTTGAGGCTGATGTTGAACTCTTGGCCGGCTTTGCCGCGGTTGCCGTGCGCTTGGGCGATGATGCCGGAGAGTGCGGCGCCGACGCTGCGGTCGAGGTTGGAAATATCGAAGCTCATGTCGGTGCCGCTGCCGTTTGCCAGCGCTTCTTGCGCTTCGCGCACAATCTCGGCGTTCAGACGGCCTTTATCGAACGGGGCGTTGTTTTGCGTGCAGTGGCGCGCGCTGCCGTCGGGCACTTTGGGCGAATACAAGAGTTTGCTCAAATCCAGCCCGCGTTGTTTGGCGGTTTTGCCTTCGATGATTTCCAAGAGTTCGGTGCGGCCGATCAGGTCGGTGAGTTTTTCTACGCCCAGTTCGGCGAGAATTTCGCGCACGTCTTGGGCGATAAAGCGGAAATAGTTCATCGCTTTTTCGGCGTCGCCGTGATAATGCTTGCCGCGCAGGGTGTCGTCTTGGGTGGCGATGCCGGTGGCGCAGTTGTTCAGGTGGCAGATGCGCAGGTAGCGGCAGCCGAGCGCCACCATCGGGCCGGTGCCGAAGCCGAAGCTCTCGGCGCCGAGAATGGCGGCTTTGATGATGTCGAGGCCGGTTTTCAGGCCGCCGTCCACTTGCAGGCGCACTTTGTGGCGCAGGTTGTTTTCAACCAATGCCTGTTGCGCTTCGGCCAGGCCCAATTCCCACGGCGAGCCGCAGTATTTCACGCTGGATAAGGGCGAGGCGCCGGTGCCGCCGTCGTAGCCGGCGATGGTAATCAGGTCGGCATAGGCTTTGGCCACGCCGGTGGCGATGGTGCCGACGCCGGGCAGCGACACGAGTTTCACCGAAATCAGCGCTTTGGGGTTGATTTGTTTGAGGTCGAAAATCAGCTGCGCCAAGTCTTCGATGGAATAAATATCGTGGTGCGGCGGCGGTGAAATCAGAGTGGAACCAGGCACGGCGTAGCGCAGTTGGGCGATATAAGGCGTTACTTTATCGCCGGGCAACTGGCCGCCCTCGCCGGGTTTCGCGCCTTGCGCCACTTTAATCTGAATCACGTCGGCGCTCATCAGATAAGCGGGGGTAACGCCGAAGCGGCCGGACGCCACCTGTTTGATGCGCGACACTTTTTCGGTGCCGTAGCGTTTCGGGTCTTCGCCGCCCTCGCCGGAGTTGGAATAGCCGCCCAAGCGGTTCATGGCAATGGCCAGCGATTCGTGCGCTTCGGGGCTTAATGCGCCGATTGACATGGCCGCGCTGTCGAAGCGTTTGAACAGATTTTCAGACGGCTCGACTTTCTCGATGGCAATCGGCGTGCAGTTTTCGGTTTTCAGCCGCAGCATGTCGCGGATGGTGGTTCCCGGACGGTTGTTGACGGCATCGCGGTAGAGGCGGTATTTGGCGTAGTCGCCGCTGTTGACCGCTGCCTGAATGGTGTTGACCACTTCGGGGTTGTAGGCGTGGTATTCGCCCTGCGGTTTGAATTTCAGCAGGCCGCCGGCGTCAATGCCTTGGCTGCGGCGCCATGCGCGTTTGCGGGTGGCGGAAATCTGCTCGTGCAAATCGGCGAACGACGCACCTTCCACGCGGCTGGTGATGCCGGGGAAGCACAAATCGACGATTTCTTTGTTCATGCCCACCAATTCGAACAGGCGCGCGCAGCGGTAGGACGATACGCAGGAAATGCCCATTTTCGACATGATTTTGTACAAACCTTTGTTGATGCCGTTGCGGAAATTGGCCATCACCACGCGCAAGGGTTTGGCAATCGCGCCGGCGTTTACCATCTGCGCCAAACTTTCATACGCCAGATACGGATAAACGGCAGTGGCACCCAAGCCGATCAACACGGCGAAATGGTGCGGGTTGCGCGCTTCGGCGGTTTCCACAATGATGTTGGCGTCGCAGCGCAGATTGGCGGCCACCAAGCGGTTTTGAATCGCGCCCACCGCCAAGGCCGACGGAATCGGCTGGCGGTCTTGCGCGATATGCCTGTCTGAAGCCACCAGCAGCACCGTGCCGCTGCGCACGGCTTCTTCGGCCTGGTTGCACAGGGTTTCGACGGCGGCTTTCAGGCCGCTGTCGGGGGAATAAGTGGCATCGAGCACGGTGTGTTTATAGTGCGCTTCGGGCAGGCGCAGCAGTTGCTGCATATCGGAATACAACAGCACCGGCGATTTGAAGTTCACGCGGTGGCTCATGCCTTCGGCTTCAAAAAACACGCTCATCTCGCGGCCTATGCTGGTGGCGAGGCTCATCACGTGCGCTTCGCGCAAGGGGTCGATCGGCGGGTTGGTTACTTGCGCGAAATATTGGCGGAAATAGTCGAAAATCAGGCGCGGACGCTCGGACAACACGGCAAACGGCGTATCGTCGCCCATCGAGCCGACGGCTTCCTGACCGTCTTCGCCCAACACGCGCACAATGTTTTCCAGCTCTTCGCGGTCATACAGAAACTGCTTCTGATACACGGCCAGCATATCGGCGTTTATCGCCGATTCACCGGCTTCGTTATCGGGCAGTTGCTCGAACGGAATCAGGCGCTGCACGTTTTTATCCAGCCATTCGCGATAAGGATGGCGGGCGCGCAATTCATTGTCGATTTCGGCCGAATGCAGCAGCTTGCCGTTTTTGGTGTCGATGACCAGCAATTGGCCGGGGCCGACGCGGCCTTTTTCCACCACTTCGTCGGGCGCGTAATCCCAAATACCCACTTCGGAAGCAATGGTAATCAGGCGGTCTTGGGTAATCACATAACGTGCGGGGCGCAGGCCGTTGCGGTCGAGGTTGCAGGCGGCGTAACGGCCGTCTGAAAGCACGATGCCGGCCGGGCCGTCCCACGGCTCCATGTGCATGGAATTGAAGTCGTAGAAGGCGCGCAAATCGTCGTCCATATCGGGGTTTTGCTGCCAGGCGGGCGGCACCAACAGGCGCATGGCGCGGAATAAGTCCATGCCGCCGCACACAAACACTTCCAGCATATTATCGAGCGAGCTGGAGTCCGAACCGCTTTCGTTGACAAACGGCGCGGCGGTCTGCAAATCGGGAATCAGCGGCGTATGGTATTTATATGCCCGCGCCCGCGCCCACGCGCGGTTGCCGGAAATGGTGTTGATTTCGCCGTTGTGCGCCAGATAGCGGAAAGGCTGCGCCAATTTCCAACGCGGCTGGGTGTTGGTGGAAAAACGCTGGTGGAACAAACAGATGGCAGACTGCATGCGCAAATCGCCCAAATCGAGATAAAACTTGGGCAAGTCTTTGGGCATGCACAAACCTTTATAAATCACGGTTTGGTTGGAAAAACTGCAAATATAGAAATCGGGATGATCGATACGTTTTTCGATGCGGCGGCGGGTAACGAACAGGCGGCGCTGCAAATCCTGCGTGCGCCAGCCGGAAGGCGCATTGATAAACACCTGTTTGATTTGCGGCATATCCGCCAAGGCAATCGAGCCGAGCACCGCCGGATTGGTCGGCACTTCGCGCCAAGCGGCCACGCCCAATGTTTCGCGGGTTAATTCTTCGTTGATGATGCCGATGCAGCGCTCTGCCTCGGCGCTGTCTTGCGGCAGGAAAATCTGCCCCACGGCAAACTTCTGCGCCAATGAAAAACCGGCCTCTTCTGCAACCGTGCGGAAAAAACTTTCCGGCATCTGAATCGACAAACCGCAGCCGTCGCCGGTTTTGCCGTCGGCCAGAATCGCGCCGCGGTGCTGCATGCGCGACAAACCCAAAATGGCGTTGCGGACGACTTTATGGCTTTGAACGCCGTCGATATTGGCAATCAAGCCGAAACCGCAGTTTTCTCGTTCTACTGTACGGTCGTATAACATGGTCATGGTAGTGGGCCTTTATTTAAGAGGGGTTTATAATTTCGGGCGCTTTTACGGGTTTGTTAGTATTGTTGGCCGGTAAAACAGGCGCGGGGCTATAAAATACCTAAATTGTTGACAATCGTCAAAGCATTTCTTATATTTTAAGCCTCTCTTGACAATCAATTAAGCTGAGTCTTGTCGTTTGTTGATTAACAAGGTTAATCATATGTTTTAGCAATCATTGTGTTGGTTAGTTTGCACAACAGGTTGAGAGTAAAATCTGTAATATTTTACTCAAGATACCTCTCGTTTCAAGTCAGTACGGTATTTTATAAACTTGCGGTAATAAACTTGAAGATACACCTTTATATAACAAAAACATCTTATATTAAAACCAACCATTCTTTCCCTTTTTCAGACGGCCTGATTAAAGTAGCGCACATTTCAATCAGGAACCCATCATGACCGCCACCACCGCCCCACTCCTCCGCTTCATCACCGCAGGCAGCGTTGACGACGGCAAATCCACCCTGATCGGCCGCCTGCTCTATGACAGCAAAACCCTGCTCACCGACCAGCTCGCCAAACTCGACCAAGCCGCGCAAAACGGCCAAACGCCCGACTTCGCCAGCCTAACCGACGGCCTGGCCGCCGAACGCGAACAAGGCATCACCATCGACGTGGCCTACCGTTATTTCGCCACCCCCGCGCGCAAATTCATCATCGCCGACACCCCCGGCCACGAACAATACACCCGCAACATGGTTACCGGCGCCTCCACCGCCGACGCCGCCATCGTGCTGGTGGATGCCACCCGCGTCGATTTCAGCGGTGCCGAACCCGTGCTGCTGCCGCAAACCAAACGCCACAGCGCCATCCTGAAACTGCTCGGCTGCCCCAGCATCATTGTGGCCGTCAACAAACTCGACCTGCTCGATTTCGACGAAAACAAATACCAAGCCATCACCCGCGCCTATCAGAAACTGGCCGGACAAATCGGGCTGGAAGCGCAAGTGTATTTTTTGCCCATCAGCGCTCTCAACGGCGACAACATCGTCAACCCCAGCACCCGCACGCCGTGGTATAACGGCCTGCCCCTGCTGCCCCTGCTGGAAAGCCTGCCCGTAACCCGTAACAACGCCGCCGCCCTGCCCGCCCATTTCCCCGTGCAGCGCGTTGCCCGCCAAGACGGCAGCAGCAGCGACGACTTCCGCGGCTATCAAGGCCGCCTGGAAGCAGGCCGTCTGAAAAGCGGCGACGAAATCAAAGTGCTGCCCGGCGGCAAAACCGCCAAAATCGCCGACATCTTCGGCCCCAAAGGCCGCACCGGCGAAGCCGAGGCGGGAGAAGTCATTACCCTCACGCTCGACACCGATCTCGACATCTCGCGCGGCAACAGCATCGTTGCGGCAAACAGCCCCATTGAGCCGCAGCAAAGCTTCCAAGCCGCACTGTGCTGGTTCGACGAAACCCCGCTCAACCTGCGCCGCAAATACCTGCTCAAACAAGGCACCCAAACCACCGCAGCCCGCATCAGCGAAATCGCCTATGTATGGGACGTGCACACCTTAAGCCGCGTGCAGTCGGCAGGCGAATTGAAGCTGAACGACATCGGCAGCGTCAGCCTCAAAACCCAGCAGCCGCTGGCCGCCACCACCTATGCCGAAAACCCCGCCACCGGCGCGTTTATCCTGATAGACGAAGCCACCAACCACACCGTGGCCGCCGGCATGATACGCAGCAGCGCCCAAGAGAGCACCTTCGAAATTTAAGCCGCCCCCCGGCAAATCCGAATAACATCCCAAACAATAATCCCGGCGCCGCTTAACACCGAGGCCGTCTGAAACACTTTCAGACGGCCTTTTCAACCGTTCGAGCAATATCCTGTTTGATTAAAAACCGTTTGCCCTATAATGAAACCAAAATAAAAACGGCACCTCTAAACTCAGGCAGCCGTTTGCTTTGCCGCAACCGCATTCCGCATACACACCACCGCAAGGATATTCCATGCCCAGCAAACCTTTTACCCGTGCCCTCACCATAGCCGGCTCCGATTCCGGCGGCGGCGCAGGTATTCAGGCCGATTTAAAAACCTTTGCTGCGCTCGGCGCCTACGGCACCAGCGTAATCACCGCCGTTACCGCACAAAACACCCAAGGCGTGCAGGCCGTACACCCCGTGCCGGCCGACATCGTGGCCGCCCAATGCCAATCGGTGTTTTCCGACATCCGCATCGACGCCGTGAAAATCGGCATGCTGCCCGACACCGCCACCATCAGTGCCGTGGCCGCCGCCCTGCGCAAATACAACAACGCCTTCGTTGTGCTCGATCCCGTGCTGGCCGCCTCCTCCGGCGAAAAACTGGCGCAGGAAGACACCGTAGAAGCCCTCTGCAACGAACTGCTGCCGCTGGCCGACCTCGTTACCCCCAACATCAGCGAACTGGCCGCCCTCACCGGCAACAGCCCGGCCGGAAACGAAGACGAAATGCTGGCGCAAGGCCGGCAACTCATGGAAAAAGGCGCGGTAGCCGTGCTGCTCAAAGGCGGCCACTGGGAACACAGCAAAGAAGCGCGCGATTGGCTGCTGGTGGCCGACCACCAACCGCAATGCTTCCGCAACGGCCGTATCGACACCCGCAACACCCACGGCACGGGCTGCACCCTTGCCGCCGCCATCGCCGCCCTGCGCCCCCAGCGCGGCAACCTGAGCACGGCCGTTTCGGCCGCCAAAACCTACCTGCACGGCGCCATCGAAGCCGGCTTGGGCTGGCGCATCGGCAAAGGCCGCGGCCCGCTGGCCCATTTCTGGCGGCATTACCGCGACTGACCGGTGCGGATAAAATTAACAAGGCAGCAAGCCGCAGGCAGCAGCGCAATCAGTTTGTACACTATATGCCGTCTGAAACCGTTGCAAAGCACGCACTCTTAGCAGGAATAAACAATCTTTATCAAAACAAGGCTTGTAATAAACAGCCAAAGCCATTATATTGCTTGAATCTCACTTCACGACAACAACAACGAAAGGAGACGATGATGCAACACCGCAGACGTCAAGCTATCTTCCAGGCGGCCAAACGCGCTTTCCAAGCCCCGGCCAAGCCTGCGGACGGCAAAACTGCCCGCACCAAAACCGCCTGCTGATTTAAGCAATTTTATTTCAAATTTATTACAACGCAAAAGGCCGTCTGAAATATTTCAGACGGCTCTTGTTTTAATACCGTATCAAGACCTTTGCAAAAATACGTTTTAATCCTGAATTTATTTATGTTTCGTCATACTCGGGCTTGACCCGAGTATCTGTTATTTCTTTTGAAATAAAAAGATGCTTGGGTCAAGCCCGAGCATGACGCAGAGGTTTTAAGATACCGAAAGGAATTTTGCAAAGGTCTCCGTATCGTTTCCGCATCAGAGCATCACAACGATTCTGCTTTTTTCAAGCCTTTGGCACGCACGGTGGCTATCGCGCCGTCAATCCCTTTCTGCTTGATTAACTCATTGAATTGGTTTCGGTAAACCGTAACCAAGCTCACCCCGTCGACACGGATGTTATACACCTTATACACCGGCCCCACTTTATAGAGCTGATAAGCCACCTCGTATTTTTTACCGTTTTTGGTGCGGATTTCAGAAAACACGTCCACTTTACTGCTGCCGTTATCAGTGATTTTAGGCAGCAGCCTCACCTGCGCATCGGCAGCGCCCATCAAGGCAGAGCGCGCATACATCGAAATCATCATTTCTTTAAACGCCGCGATAAAGTCGGTTTTCTGCTTGGCCGAAAACTCCCGCCACGGCAAACCCACGGCCAGCGCCGAAATGCGCTGGTAATCCAAAAAACCGTCGGCATAACGCTCGATTTGGCGGATTTTCTGCTGCTCGCTCAAACCGCCGTTGCGCGCCACTTTCAACACCGTATCAATATTCTGCTGTGCCTGCACTTGGGCCGGATGCTGCTGGGTTTGCGCAGCGGCATAAGGCGACACCAGCGCAACAGGCGCGGCAAGTAAAACAGCCATCAGTTTGTTCATGCTTTTCTCTCTCGAAAATAAAAAAGTGTGCCGTTTCAACAAAGCAGGCAGGCCGCCTCTTGATGAAACGGCCGTATTTAACAACAAAGCGGCGTTACCTTGCATTAAAAACTGCAAAATATGCGTTACAGCTTGCATTCCGATATGCCATGCCGCAGAAAACAGAAAGGCCGTCTGAAAAATACTCTTTCAGACGGCCTTATTCAAAATAACAACACAATCAAACCTAACGGGTTTGCGGCGGAGATTCCAAAATCACCTTCGCCTGCTCGGTGAGCGCACCCAAATCAATCAGGCCGATTTGAACCAACACCATCATCAGCACACTACCGGCCACCACGGTCAGCACCGCATAAACCAAGTAGCCCAGCATCACCCGCCAGCCCGGCTGGCCGCTCATTCTGATCAATCCCACAGCCTGCGCAACAAATATCCAAATCTGCCAAAACATCCCCGCAGCTGCCAAAGCAGGCGCGTAAAACAAAGCCAGCAGCGGCACCGACAATGCTTCGGAAGCCAGCACAAAGCCCCATAACGGCAGCTTGCCCGCACCGCGCGACAGCATCCGCCCCATCACCAGGCTCAACACGCCGCATTTCAACACCGTCAGCAACACAGCCAGCGTCACTACCGCCGGGCTTTTGCCGAACAAAGGCGCCGTAGCGGCCGCATTCACCAAACCGATCAGCAGCAGCACGGCGGCGGAAACGGCCAGCGAATAACGGTAGTCGGCGGGATTTTTATAACGCAGGCGCAAGATGTCCCACATATCGCGTAGAAAGTGATACAGCATAAACAGATACGTTTCGGCAAAAGCGTGCATTGTATAGCCAATCAACGCTTTTTCAAACAGAAAGCTGCCCGCACACCGCCGTAAAAAATGAAAAAACAGCCCCGAAAGGCTGTTGTTTTTTGAGCTTGATGCGAAGGAGAGACGCAAACTCTTACAATAACATTATGATATTTTTAATATTTATAAATATTAAATCAAAAAATACCGTAAAAAGTACCGTATCTTTGCAAAAGTCAAAGCGGCCTTAGGGTATTTTTTTACCTTTTCGGCTGAGGGGCAAGCGGGTAAAAAATCATTTTTCAGGCATGGGCGGATTGGCTGATTGCACGGTTTACCCATTCATTCAGGCTGATATTTTGCGCCGCCGCCGCCGCCGCCGCCGCCGCATGGGTTTCAGGGCTTACCCGCACATTAAAGCGGCCTGAATACTGTTTATACGGCTCAATACCTTTTTCTTTGCACACATCGAGAAAAACCGCCAAACTGGCCTCCCCCTCTTTGTGCAAGTCTGCCACGTTATCGGCGTAAAAATCCGCCCCACCGTTAAGGCCGACAAACTCGCCGCGCAGTAACTCGGTTTCAGGGTCGTATTGAATAATAGCTTTATGACCGTTGATTTCCATTACATTGTTCATGGCTTTACTCCGTTTTCTTCCAACCATTTACGCACGCTCGCAACTGCGCCTTTATCTGTATCAGGGCTTGGATGCGGCCTATGAAACACTTTCACTTGCCCGAAAAGGATTACAGCCACACGGCTACCTTCTCTTTCTTGTATTTCCGCGCCCAATTCGACAAACAGAACTTCAATATCCGCCCATTTGATGCCGCCGGATACGGGGCGGCTGAATATTATAGTGAATTCAAATAAAAACTCCGAAATGAAATAACTGCATTCAAACTTGCAATTGGGCGATATGCTAAAGAATCGTTTTACCCTACTTCGGCATTCTTATTTTAATCCACTATAAAGCAAGCGTTCTTTGGTGTTTCTTTTTCATAAAAACAAAATGGCACTAATATTTAGTACCATTCTAAAACAAGGCGGGCGGCATGGCAACCTTAACCACTATCACGGGGTAAGCAACCGCCGTATTTTAAGGCCGTCTGAAACCATTGAAAACCACGCAATAAAATATCAAAAAGTTAATGTTAATCAGACTGTTAAAAAACAGTTTTAACAACTCTCCACGGAAAAAAAATTCTGTGAATGGGAGGGCGGGCGGTCTAGGAATATAAGCCGCCCGAACTTTTAACACCCCCTACCCATTCAACAAAAGCCAGTAAGGAAGCTATACACCCGCTACACTTCACAAAAAACTCGGTGCGAATTACCCGCATGAATCAAACACCAGAAAGTACCTTAGCACTTTCACGCCAGCCAATGTTCAAACAATCGGCCTTTGCCTGCCGCCTGCCCGATATGGTAGCCCGTCATGATGGTTTTCACGGTTAAGTCCAACTCTATTTCCGTCTGCCCGTATTCTGCCGTTAATTTAGGCGTAATGATGCCACCCAATGATAGGGTTTCCCCTTGCTTCCTTTCCAGTAAATAGGCGCATACGCGGCTGTCAAACGCAATTATGTTAGCGTATATCGGCGGGCTGCCTACCCTGTATGTATGCACATTCATTTTCGCTATCACATAGACGCTGCCGCGTACTGTGAACAGCCTTTTGGGCGGCCTTGTCAGCTTACCGATAATGATACCGTCTATCATTTAAAACACCATTTCCGCAAAAAAATATATAACACACCCTCGAAAACTTGGTTACTTTGGTTATCTCGTTGATTTTAAATAAAAAAGTGATAAATTTTTTGGTTACTTGCTGGTTACCGCTTGGTTACCTTTATGTAACCTTATGATTTTAAAGTATAAAATCTTGGCTACCTATTAAGATGTTGTTAAATAAAACAAAACGGCTATCAAGCGGGGCTAGGCCGTCTGAAAGTAACCAACGGTAACCAAGCGGTAACCAACGAGTAACCAAGCTCAAAACACCTGATTATCAATATAAAACAATAAGATATACATCGAGTAACCAAAGTAACCAATATTTTTTACGCGCGTAACGAGAGTTAAGCAAAATCAGCATGTTTAACCCCCGTTTATGCTAATCCTCTGCCGGTTCTTTTTGCGGCGGCTGGTCGCCTGCCAGCACATAAAACCATGCCGTGCTTATCCCTGCCCGTTTAAGCTGTTTCGTCCATCGGTTGCTGCTCTTTTGCAGCCAGCCCGCGTCATAAAGCACTTTGCACACAAAATCTTTATCGTAACCGCCGCAGATTTCGATTTCGAAGGCTTCACGGGTCAGATAGTACACGGGCGGATAGCCGTTTCTTTGCTCTACATAGCCTGCATGGTAACGGCTGGTTTGATGGCCGCCGTCAATGCCTATTGATTCCAGCCGCCCGAACATCTCGGAATTACCTTTAGACTGGATAAAATCGGCTGCCCGTTGCAGTATCTGCCGCTCTTCATAGTTCCCCTTGCCTTCTCGCTCATACCAAGCATCAAAGCAAGCAAGCACACCAGCCACACCGTCGCCCGAATTAAAGCCCGTAATGCCCCATTCGGTTGCCAGTTCCAATGCGGCGGCAACCAATGCAAAGCGTTTAGCCACACGCGCGGGCTGCCCGCTCAAATCGGGCGGCAGGGCATCGCGGAAAGCAGCACAAAGGCCGTTTACTTTGGCGATAAACCCCGCCTTATCCCGCTGCATGGCTTCGGCGATATACTGCACAAATTCGCGCCCCGCATGGCCGTAATGATGTTTGGCCGACTGCTCCAATGTTTCGGCAAAAACCGCGCCGTCTGAAAAGCCGTGCAGGGTGTCAAATACGCGGAAACCTTTACCGGCATCGGCGGGAATAGACGGCAGACGCACATTCTGCCCCGCGTTCCATTCAAAGCCCGCCTGTTTCATGTAATGCAGCGCGTCAAATTCCCCCGTAGAAAGCAATAAAACGCGCCATTCCAGCCGCTCGCGGTTACCGCCTTGCTTTGCCCCTTGCAGCTTGCCCACGCCATTAAACAGCGAATAGGCCACGCTGCTAACGTCATTGCCCCGTGCTTGCGATATTTCATCAAGCACCATAAAGCCGTCAGACGTTGCAGCGGCGATATTGTCAATAGCCAGCGCGGTTGCTTTCCAAGTGTTTTTCAGTTTGTCGGGGTTGCCGAAAACGGAAAGTGCAAGCATGGCCGTAGTGGTTTTACCGCCGCTGGAAGCCTGAAACAGATGGAAGCCGCCGTTTTCCAGCTTCATAGGCGCAAGCAGCGGCGAAGCAAAGGCAGTTCCCAATGCCAGCATCAAGCGGCTGTTTCCTACCGCATAACGGGCAATTTCCGCCCGCCATGATTCAAGGCTGCCGGATACCGCATAAGCAGCTTTTTTGCTGGTGTCGCCGTTATAGATAACCCTACCTCCTGCATGGCCGATAATTTCGCCGCTGGGCAGTACATAGCCGGTATAACCGTCATTCAGCCAGCCGCCGCGGTTGGCTATCTGCCAGTCGGTAAAATCGCCTTGCCATTGCAGATAATCGGCTAATGCCGCCATTGCCTTACCGCTGGATTTAATCCCGATACCTAAACCGCGCAGAAAACACCAGCAAGCGGGCGTACCTACTGTTTCCAACGGCAAAGCCGCCTGTTTGCGCGTGTTTTCGCCGCGCCGCCGGTATTCGATAATGCGGTATTCTTTTTCATCATCGCCGACACCGCGCCCCACCAGTTCGATATTGTCGGCAATATGTAAAGGCGGCAGATGGTAGGGTTCGCCACTCTCGCGCGTTATGCCCACGCCGGTATAAAACAATCCCTCGCGGCGGTTTTCGTAAAACGGCTCTATCGGCGTACCGCCTGCCGACTGAATCGCAGCCAATGCGTCAAAATCGCTTTCAGGCGCGTTTTTACGGCTTTTGCCCGCCTTACCCTTAACCATGCGCAGCTTGCCTTGATTTTCGCCGTTTTGGCCGTCTGAAACACCCTTGCCGTTGTTTTTGGTTTCATCTGTCATGCTGCCGCCCCTTTCTGCACTTGCGCCGCCAACACGTCCAGCGCGTCCGCACCCATCGTGTCAGGCTGCCAAATCTTGATACTGTCTAAGCCTTTCTGATATTTGCGCTGCAAAGCCCGCGCCGCGTTTATGCCCGTGCCGTTGGTATCGTTATCAGCAATAATCACAAGCTCGCGGATACCGTCGGGCAATACCAGCGATTGAATGCCATGCGCCGAACCGCACGCCCACATAGGCACACCCGATACATAACGCGCCGCAAAAGCCGTTTCTATGCCTTCGCAAACGCCCAAAACGCCGTTTTCAGGTTCAAACAACCGTATGGCCGCGCCGGTAAGGCTTCCCGCACCCGCGCTCCGCATTTTCTTAGCGGGCAGACGCTCGCGGTTTTTCGGGTCGAACAACGCCGCTTTTACAGGCAAATCGTTGTATGAGGCCGTCTGCAAATAAGTGATATGCAGGCCGCACGGCTTGCCCGCTATATCCTGAAACAGCCCCACCATCGCGGGGAAATGCCCCAATACCCGTCCTTCATGCCAATAAGGCAGCCGTTTATGCAGGCGCAGGCCGTCTGAAACGGGCAATTTTTCAGGCAGGGGAATGCCGCGCCCATACAGATAATCCCCAATCATGCCGTCTGTATTCCACGGCAGGCATTCCGCCCACAAAGTAAGCAGGCGTTCGATTCTTCGTTTGCCGTCTTGCTCCGTGTCGGCGGGCTTTGGCGGGATTTTCGCCACAGAAGGGGCGATATGCCCACCGTCCAAACCCAATATCACGGCCACGGCTTTAACCGCCTCCGCAAACGTATAGCCGTACACCAGCATCAGCAAATCAAAGCCGCTGCCCCCGTCGGGCGTGCAATGGTTGCAAATAAAGCCGCCGCCCTGTTTATGGTCGGTAAAGCGGAAACGGTCTTTTCCCCCGCATGATGGGCAGGGCTGGTGTTTGCGGGTATCGGTGTAGCTTTCCGGCACACCCAAAGCCCGCAGGATTTCAGGCCAACGCCCCCGCGCCGTTTCTTTCACATCGGCAAGGCGGTAAGGCGGCCTGTTTTGATGGTTTTCTGTTGATTTAGTCATGATTTTGCCTTTCTTAAGGCTGAAAGCCCCCTGCCTAGTGCGTAAAACACGCGCTAAGGGCTTAAATATGCAAAATTAGGGGGATTTAACGATTGGATAATGGGGTTGCATACCCGAAGGCGGAAATGTGCTTTAAACGCAAAATAGACGGTTTTACGCATTCCCGCATTTTCAGACGGCCTTATCCGCCGCCACGACACAGACACACCGCCCATTTGCCACTTGCAAGCTGCATCAAGCACAAACGCCCATAAGCGGGATTATTGGGTATGGTTTCGCTATACCCGATGGCTTCGGCTGCCGTATCCGCTTCAAACAGGCACGCCAAAACACAGATATTCATGATTCCGCCTTTCCGTTCGGGTTGTCTGAAAAAAGGCCGTCTGAAACGCTTGCAGGCGCATCAAACGTTATGCCCCGCCGGTATTGCTCATGAATACGGAACACCAGCCACTTGCCGCCGTCCAGCAACATACCGAACCACACCGCCGGATAGCAGGCGGCAAGGCTGTTTAGGGCTTGAAAAGCCGCCGCAAAAGCAGCATGGGCATGATGGGGTGTGATATACAGGGGATTGGCTGCGGTTTGCATCATGAATCCCCCTTTTGTTCATTCTGAACACCAGCTAAAGCCAAATCTACCGCCATAGCCATTAAAACAGGGGAAGTTTCACTCACAACGGCGGTCAAATCCCGCAAGGCATCTTCCGCTTCTTGCAAATCTACCCGACAATGCGCGGCTGCTTGTCGGTTTACTTCGGCCAAACGGTTCATCATAAACAACGCAGCCAGTAAGGAACGGTTGGCCGTTTCCGCGCATGATTGCAGATAACCCGAATATTCAGAACTTAACACTTTGGCGTTATCAATGGCCGCGCCGTTTGCCAACAATGCAGGTAAGGCCGTCTGAAAGTTAGTGTTGATGGAAAATTTAGGTTTTTTAGGATTCAAAGATTCCATGATTACACCTCCCCGCTAATCACATTGCACACCGTCCAGCGCGTGCCGTTTTGCACGATATTGAAGCGGTAGTCGTTGGTGTTGGAAGCCGTCAGGCGGTCAATAAAGCGGCCTGCATCGGCCAAAGAATCAAAAGAACGGATAGAACGGGAAATAAGCGGGCGTGAATAGCCCTTGCGGATTTTACGCATGATATGTACCTTTTCACGTTGGTTTTTAATGCCCCGTTTCACGCTGCTAAACGTGAGGGCGGGGAACAAAAGGAACGGGTTAGCAGACTGGACAACGTGTTTCCAGCAGGCGTAAAGCCTCCCGTTCCCCTGTTCCCCGTAGGAAAAGGTACAACAAGGGAATGCAGACGTAACAATGCCGCCCGATATGGGATAACGGCGGCTTGTCTGCCACGTTGTATTAGGGCTGCTAAACCCTGCCGCTTGATTGAAAGCAGCGGATTCATTGTGCAACCGTCTGATTAAAACGTCAAGCAGGATACGGCGGTTTACGCCCATATCGCCCGAAAATGCTTGATATGTTGATAAAAACTGCATTAACATAATGTTTCCTTTGAATCACAATCAAAGTTTTTATAAGCCGTTTTTGGCTACCCCCTAACCAAGCCGCCTTACCTGTTTCAGGTTTGGCGGTTTTGGTTTCAGGTATTTGAAGGCGGGTTGTCAGGGTAAATACCCAAATAGTGCATATCGGCCTGATACTGCAACAGCTCTTCTTCAATGCGGTTTAGCAGCGATAATTCCCCGCCGATTTCGCCGTGATGGTGTTCCACAGAATACAGCCTGAAGGCTTCCTGCTTGGCCGCCACTACACAACACAGCAGAAAAGCAATATCAGGCTCCGGCACGCTATCACGGCCTAATATTTGCTCTTCCATACCAAGGCATATAGCTGCTAAATGGTCGAAATTAGCCAACAAGCCAAGCAGGCCGCCCAATCGTCGGTCGGTTTGGCCGCCATCAGGGTAACCGCTCTCAAACAATCGGCCTGCCGCGCGGTACTCTTCTTCTCTCATGCCGCCGCTCCTTGCTGGTGTTGTTTACGGCTCGCTGCAATGCGCTTATCAAGCCACGCCTGTAAGCCGTCAGACGGCCACGCAACGGCATTGGCCGACAACTGCACACGCTGGGGAAAATCGGCATCAAACCGCGCTTTGTCTTTCGGATTGTTTTTGGCATAAATCGCCGCCCGTGATAGCCCTGTAACTGCCATCACATCGGGCAGGCGAAGCATACGGATAGAAATGTTTTCCATTATTCAAGCTCCAAATAAAAATTCCCGTGTATTCCGTTATTTGCTTGGTAGCAAGGGGAATACACGGGTTAATAGTAAAGGCCGTCTGAAAAAGAAAGAATCAGCGTAGCCGTATCACTTATAAGTGATGCCGTAAAAAGTATAAGCGTTACCGCAACGCTTATACTTTCAATTTCGATTTTTCCAACGCCATTTTAAATTTTTCCAACTCATTTTGTGTTAAATTATTAGCCAACTGTTCATAACCGGCATAACCGTATGCTTCGTAGTTATCCAGTGCAAATTGCCGCGCTGAAAGTTCCGGTTTTTTTTCTTTAGCAGCCAAAAATGCAGCTTGCGCCTTTCTTTTTTGCTCGCTTCTTATCTCGCCTGATTTTACTGCCTTTTCGTGCGCACTCCTACGTTCAAAATGTGATTTCAAATCACTAAAAGACATCGTTCCTCTAGCTGCTATATCCATATTGGAAGCGAGGGCAAGCAAAGCCGATACATCAGCCATCAATTCGAATACCTTTGCAGGGTCATACATAACTGAAATATGATAGCCAAATTTATCAGCGTTTCGCGCCGCCGTTTCTAAGACGTCTGTTATCGTTTCCCATTGGTAATAATCCTGAACAATACGCCGATATGCCGCAGCGAGTAAGTGATTACGCGTCAAACCTTGTATTTTCCCACGCAACGCCAAAATTTTGACTGACAACGGTATTTCATCTGCTTTGGGGAAACTTGATTTATCCTTTGTTTGATTCTGATATAACATAGGGGGAAGTATATCAATAACGTACTCATTTATTTTTTTAAGATATTGAATATTCTGCATTTCATCGTCAAAGTAGCTTACGATTTTATCAATATCCACTAAAGCCTTATCAATGTCCGATACCGTCATATTTTCAAGCCAATATTCACATTCAAGCTTACACAATAAGATAGCCTTACCTAAATGTGGATTGACCTGATAACCTCTCTTCAATAACCAATGATTACAGCCACGTTCATTTTCAGAAATTTCCATTACTGCTCATACCTTGCCCCAATCATTAGGAAAACCACACCAGCAAAGGCTTAGGGCTTGCTTTTGTTTTCGCCCTTGGTAGCTAATCGCAGGCTAGGTGTGGTTGTAACGTTTCAGACGGCCTTTAACCGCCCTGAATTAACGCCCGCGCTTTATCATAGCGGGCGCGCAAATAATCTGAATACCATTGCATCATCTCTACCCGTTCGGCCATGTAGTCCGTGCGGTTATAGGCTGCTCTGATTTTGTTGTCGTCGATATGGGCAAGCTGCCGCTCGATTGCATCGGGGTTAAAGCCCTGTTCGTTTAATACGCTGCTTGCAAGGCTGCGGAAGCCGTGCGGTGTGGCTATGCCTTTGTATCCCATGCTGTTAATGATTTTGCCTGCCGTGTTTTCGCTGATATGGCCGTCTATGGCGGTGCGGCTGGGGAACAGAAACGGGCTGTGCCCCGTTATGGCGTGTAGTTCTTGCAATAACTCAAGCGGCCAGTCTGCCAGCGGGATAATATGCGCACGGGGGCGTTTCATACGCTCGGCGGGTATTGTCCATGTTTTCTTGTCAAAGTCGATTTCTTGCCATCTGCCGCCGCGTATTTCGGCATTACGGGCAAAGCAAAGCATAATCAGCATCACACATAGGCGGTTTTGCTGATGTGTATCGGCCAGTATCAGCCGTCTGAAAAACTCGGTTAGCTCTTCGCGCGGCAAGGCGGGCATATGAACGGCCTGCCGTTTAGGCAGATAACCGACAAGCGGGGCGGCGGGATTGCCGTCGGTAAGCTCCAGCAAGGCGGCATGATTGAAAACGCTGCCTATCCATTGCCTGATTTTTTCTGCCGTTTCCAATGCGCCCCGCTCGGCGATATGCTCGATTACGTTTTTTATATCGCTTACCCGTAATTCTTTAATCGGGCGGTTGCCGATATGCGGGAAAACGTCTGCTTCAAAATACTGCATAATCCGCGCCGCGTGTTTCTCTTTCCAACGCGGCAGGTTCTTGGTGTGCCATTGCTTCGTTACCGCTGCAAAGGTGTTCAGCAAGGCGGCCTGCCGTTCCTGCTTGGCCTGTTGCTTGGCTGCGCTGGGGTCTTGCCCTATGGCAATCAGGCGGCGGGCATTTTCAGCGGCTCCCCGTGCTTCCGCCAAGCCGATAATGGGGTAAACGCCGATTGCAAACGTTTTTCTTTTTCGGTCTATTGAATAATCAAGCCGCCAATACTTCCCACCGTTTGGTTTTACCAACAGATACAAGCCGCGCCCGTCTGTCAGCTTATAGGGCTTGTCGGCGGGTTTGGTGTTCTTTATTTGGCGGTCGTTCAACGGCATTTTTACGGTACTTTTTTTGTGGT
This sequence comes from Neisseria dentiae, assembly GCF_014055005.1. Taxonomy (NCBI): domain Bacteria; kingdom Pseudomonadati; phylum Pseudomonadota; class Betaproteobacteria; order Neisseriales; family Neisseriaceae; genus Neisseria; species Neisseria dentiae. The sequence continues at coordinate 1,434,938 of NZ_CP059570.1, forward strand.
ATTTTCGGATACCGCTAAAAATACCGTAAATTTTTTGTTGATTCAATAAGACGGGGGTAGATTGGTGTAGATAATAAAGGCCGTCTGAAACAGCTCTTTATCAGAACAAAAGCCTTACTGGGCTTGGTTTTTTTGTGTATTTGGGTAGATGGGTATAGACGTAAAAAAACAGCCCCGAAAGGCTGTTGTTTTTTGAGTTTGGTGCGGAAGGAGAGACTCGAACTCTCACACCTTGCGGCGCTGGAACCTAAATCCAGTGCGTCTACCAATTTCGCCACTTCCGCATAGAATATGGAAGGCAGGATTATACCGAAAGTTAACAGAGATGCAAATCCGCCGTGCTTGAAAAAAGGTATAATGCACTCACCTACCCGAAACACCCGATCAGGCCGTCTGAAACGTTCAGACGGCCTCAATACCGAATTAACGCAAGAAAAAGGAAGCATCGATATGCCTGTTTCGCTGATCCGCGATTATTTGCAAACGCAAGGCTTGCGGCTGCCCGAAGACGATATCCGCGTGGGCGTGCTGGCGGCGCAAACGGTGATGCACAACGGCCGCGCCGAAATCGACCGCGCGGTTTTGTGGTATGCCGCAAACGATGCCGTGCTGTCGGAGCATATCGCCCCCACGCCCGAAAACGAAGCCTTGCTGAAGCAGATTTTCATGGCATTGGATTCGGCCTACAGCCGCACCGCCGCCGCACAAAGCGCGGTGGTGTATGCGCTGCTGCCGTCCGAACAAGGCCCGTTTTTGCTGCGTTTGGCGCAGCAGGGGCTGGTGCTGGCACAACGGCTGCCGGTTAGCGAAGAAAACGCCCGCTTCCATCTGCCCGTGCGTTCGGCGCACACCGGCTGGCTGAATCTGGCGGAAGATGTGGCGCACTGGCTCTCTTCGGAAGCACTCGAAGGCAACCACAACAGCCGCAGCCAAAGCCAGATGTCGCTGCCGGTCAGCACCGAAAACGGCAGCGTGCTCGGTATCGTGCATGTGGAATACGAAAGCAAGGCGGCGCTCACCGAAGCCGTTCAAGCCGATTGGGTGGCGCTGGCACTGGCGCTGGCCGAGCCGATGGCCGCTTTGCTGAAACCCGAACACCAAGAGGAACAAAATGACTGAACCGTTGAAATTTATCGCCGCCTGCCGCCTGCCCACCGAATGGGGGGTGTTTACCCTGCACGGGTTTGAAGAAGCAAGCGGGCAGGAGCATGTGGCGTTAACCATGGGCGATATCACCGACGGAGCGCCGGTGTTGGCGCGCATACATTCCGAATGCCTGACCGGCGATGCGCTGTTTTCGCAAAAGTGCGATTGCGGCCCGCAGCTTCAGGCAGCCATGCAGGTGGTTCAGCAAGCAGGCCGCGGCGTGATTGTTTATCTGCGCCAAGAAGGGCGTGGCATCGGCCTGATTAATAAAATCCGCGCTTATCAGCTGCAAGATCAGGGTTTGGACACGGTGGAGGCCAATGTGGCGCTGGGGCTGCCGGTAGATGCCCGCGATTTTACGCTGGCCAAACATATTTTCGAGCATTTGGGCGTAAAAGAAGTCAACCTCTTAACCAACAACCCTGAAAAAGTGCAGGTGCTGGCCGACGCGGGCATCAGGGTCGCCGAACGCGTGCCGCTGCAAGTGGGTGGGAATATAGAAAACGAACGCTATCTCAACACCAAAGCCGAAAAACTCGGCCATTGGTTTTAAAAGACTGAAGCCTTTGCAAAATTCGTTCGGGCCGTCTGAAAATACCCAACTGCCGCCATATTGGCGGGCCGGCAACCGTTATAGTTAATCAACTTTAATAAAACCACACACGTTATACTCGGGCTTAACCCGGGTATGGCGACACTGCCACCAGGCTAAGCGGTTCAACCACAGAAATACCCATATTGCCACAGGCCGTCTTAACGTTTCAGACGGCCTGTGGCATAAAACCGATACCGCCAACCACCTTTGCCAACCTTATCATTCAATTTCAATTGATTTTTTCAAACACCTGCCGCCGAATGGCTGCCGCCTTCTTTACACCGCAAAACCTTTACTATATATTGCCGAATGAACCGGCTACGCCGTACTACACGGCGGCCGTTTTCCCGAACACCATATTGAACGTTTAACGGAACCGCCCGAATAATTGGGGAAAGCGGTTTCCCATTCCCAAGAGGAGACACTCATGACTGCCAACGCAGCAGAACGCATACAACACGAAGGCCTGCGCGCCAAAATCATGTCGGCCGAACAAGCGGCCGAATTTGTGCAAAACGGCATGACCGTTGCCATCAGCGGCTTTACCGGCGCGGGCTATCCCAAAGCCTTGCCCACCGCCATTGCCGAACGCGCCAAAGCCGCCCACGCACGTGGCGAAGCGTTTGCCATCGGCATGATCACCGGCGCTTCCACCGCCCCCGAATGCGACGGCGTATTGGCCGCCGCCAATTGTGTCAGCTTCCGCAACCCCTTCCAATCCGACCCCGGCATCCGCAACAGCATCAACGCCGGCAACATCGCCTATCAAGATATGCACCTGTCGCACGTTGAGCAGCAGATGCGCCAAGGCTTCTACGGCGATTTCGACATGGCCATCATCGAAGCCTCCGGCATCACCGCCGACGGCAAAATCATTCCCGCCATGGGCATCGGCCACTGTAACGAAGCGCTGAAAGCGGCGAAAAAAGTGATTATCGAAGTAAACGCCGCCCAAAACGCCAAACTGGAAGGCATGCACGACGTTGCATACGACATCGGCGTGCCGCCGCACCGCCAGCCCATTCCGATCACCGGCCCGTTCGACCGCATCGGCTCGCCCTATCTCGAATGCGATTTAAACAAAATCGTGGCCGTGGTGCTCACCAGCAGCGGCGACCGCAACAGCAAATTCGCCGACCCCGACGACAACTCCAAACGTATCGCCGCGCAAATCATCGACTTCTTCTCCCACGAAGTGAAAGCCGGCCGCCTGCCGAAAAACCTGCTGCCGCTGCAATCGGGCGTGGGCAACGTGGCCAACGCCGTATTGGCCGGCCTGTTGGACGCACCGTTCGATGATTTAACCGGCTACACCGAAGTGCTGCAAGACGGTATGCTTGATTTGATTATCGCCGGCAAAATGAAATCGGCCTCCGCCACCGCCCTCTCGTTCAGCCCCGATGCACTGCAACGCTTCAACGACAACATCGAGTTTCTACGCGACAAAATCATCTTGCGCCCGATGGAATACACCAACAACCCCGAGGTTATCCGCCGCTTGGGCATCATCGGCATGAACGCCATGATCGAAGCCGATATCTACGGCAACGTGAACTCCACCCATGTGATGGGCACCAAAATGATGAACGGCATCGGCGGCTCCGGCGACTTCACCCGCAACGCCTTCTTCTCGTTCTTCGTGTCGCCCTCGGTGGCCAAAGACGGCGCGATTTCCTGCATCGTGCCGATGGTTTCGCACCACGACCACACCGAACACGACGTGATGTTTATCGTAACCGAGCAGGGTATGGCCGATTTGCGCGGCAAATCACCGCGCCAGCGTGCGAAGCTGATTATCAACAACTGCGCCCACCCCGAATACCGCGACCAGTTGAACGATTATTTCAACCGCGCCGAAAAAGCAGGCGGCCTGCACACGCCGCACCTGCTGCTGGAAGCCCTTTCCTGGCACCAACGTTTCGTCGAAACCGGCGATATGCGCATCAAATAACCGTATTAGTGTCCGCCAACCCCTTGCAGCTTTTGCAAGGGGTTTTTATTCGGCTTGCCTTTGCCTGACTTAACCGGAGCTTGATAGTCAATCAGTTTGAGAAAAGCACTTCCAAGACGGCCTTAAAATGTTTGTACAAAGATTCAGGCCGAGACCTTTGCAAAATTTGTTTAGGCACCTTAAAACGCTTGCGTCATGCTCGGGCTTGACCCGAGCATCTTTTTGTTTCAAAAGAAATAACAGATACTCGGGTCAAGCCCGAGTATGACGAAATATAATACATTCAGGATTAAAACGGCTTTTTTGCAAAGGCCTCAGGCCGTCTGAAAAACATTCAGACGGCCTTTCGATCAAACCAAACCCAAACTTACAACGTGGCCATATCGATTACAAAACGGTATTTCACATCGCTTTTCAGCATACGCTCGTAGGCCTCGTTAATATCTTTCATATCAATCACTTCGATATCGGAAACGATGTTGTGTTCGCCGCAGAAGTCGAGCAGCTCTTGTGTTTCTTTCAGGCCGCCAATCAGCGAGCCGGCCACGTTGCGGCGTTTGAAAATCATCGGAATGGTGGAAAGCGCGGGGTTGATGTCACCCACCAGGCCGACAAACACCAAGGTGCCGTCGAGTTTCAGCGTCGGCATATAGGGGTTGACGTCGTGCTCGTAGGGCACGGTGTCGATAATCAAATCAAACTGGTTGGCGGCGGCCTGCATTTGTGCGTTGTCGGTGGACAAAATCACCTTGTCGGCGCCCAAACGGTAGGCATCGTCGGCCTTGCCGGGGCTGCGGGAAAACAGGCTCACTTCCGCACCCAAAGCGTGCGCGAGTTTGATGGCCATATGCCCCAAACCGCCGAGGCCGACCACCGCCACTTTGCTGCCTTTGCCCACCTTCCAACGGCGTAGCGGCGACCAAGTGGTGATGCCGGCGCATAAAATCGGCGGCACGGCTTTGGTGTCGAGGTTTTCGGGCACTTTAAGCACGAAAGCGTCGCTCACGGTGATGCTTTTCGAGTAACCGCCGTAGGTGCGCAGGCCGTCGTGTTTGTCGGTGGAATCATAAGTGGCGACAAAGCCGTTGTCGCAATATTGCTCCAAATGGTTGCGGCACGGCTCGCATTCGCGGCAGCTGTCGACCAAACAGCCCACGCCCACCAAGTCGCCTACTTTGAATTTATCCACTCCGCTGCCCACGGCGGTTACGCGGCCGACGATTTCGTGGCCGGGAACCACGGGATAAGTGGTAAAGCCCCAGTCGTTGCGGGCAGTGTGCAAATCGCTGTGGCACACACCGGTGTAAAGAATATCGATAACCACATCATCCGGGCGCGGGTCGCGGCGCTCGAAGCTGAAAGGCACCAGCGGGGTGTCGTGCGAATGGGCGGCATAGCCTTTTACGGTTTGCGTCATGATTCATCTCCTGTTGAGGTTGGGAAGCTGTTTTATCTTTAGTGGCTTAAATTTAAAAGAGGACAAGGCGACGAAGCCGCAGACGGTACAGATAGTACGGAACCGATTCTGTTGCCGCTTCAGCGGCTTACAAAATCGTTCTCTTTGAGCCAAGGCGAAACAACGCTGTACGTGTTAAATTTAAGCCGCTATAAAAAAGTTTTCAGACGGCCTGTCGGCTACCACTATACGCCTTTTAAGCAGCAGGATAAACCGTGTGCAGCCGGCCGGGCGGCAGGCGCATATTTTTAAAGCGGCCGTTAATTCCGCTATATACTGTTGAATATGCGTGTTTCAGCCTTATATGAGATTACGCTGTAACCCTTTTTTAACCGAAAACCTGCAAGGAGGCTTTTATGAAACAAGATTTCGAACAGCAAAAAGAAGCTTTGATGAAAGAAATCCGTTCTGTTCTCAACGATGTGGAAGAGTTGTACAACAACGGCGTGGAAAGCGGCAGCGAAGAAGCCAAAGCCCTGAAAGCCAAACTGCAAGACAAGCTGAGCGCGGCCAAAACCAAACTGTATGATTTTGAAGAGCAGGCCGCCCGCAAAGTGAAGCATACCGCCAAACAGGCCGACGAACTGGTGCAGGAAAAGCCCTACTACGCCATGGGCTTCGCCGCCTTGGCCGGACTGGTGGTGGGCGTATTGCTCAACCGCCGCTAAGGCAGTATCCGAGGCCGTCTGAAACATTTTCAGACGGCTTTTTTATGTTATGCTTTGTTGCACCGGCAGCTTAGAAAGCAGCAATGCCTAAATTAATCAAAAGGATATCCATGAGCCTGAAACAACACATCAACCATTTCCAAGTGCTGCTGAATCAAGGCGTAGATTTATTCCTGCTGCGGCTGCGTATGCTGCAACTGGATATCGGCGACCAAGCCTCCGCAGTGGTGCGGATTTTCGCCGCCGTGGTGCTGATGGGCGCATTGTTTGTGTTCGGCATGATCAGCCTGCTGTTGGGTTTGAACCATGTTTTAAGCAGCGAAGCCAAAATCTGGGTGTTTTTCGGCCTGGCCGTTTGCAGCCTGCTGGCGATTGCCGCCTTGGCCTCATGGTCGGTTTCCTCTTGGAAAAACAAAAACGCCCAAGTGGCCGCCACCCTGCGCGCAATGCAGCAGGATATCGCCTGTCTGCGCGGCATGGCGGCACAGGATAAGGAGGAAAAAACCAATGAACGCCAAGCATGAAGAACGCAAACTGTTAGAAATGCAGGCCGAACTGGCGCGTTTGAAAATCACCGCCGAGCGCTTGAAAATGCAACGGGCGCGCGAACAGCAAAGCATGATCGACAGCGGCCTCAACACCATTCTCGGCCTGGCCGACGGCCTGCCTTCGCAAAACCTGCTCTGGAAAAGCCTGCTGCTGCCTTTAAGCTGGAAGCACCGCATCTTCACCGCCGCGGGCCTGCTGCTGTGGCAGGTTTGGCGGCAGGACAACAAACGCTGACGGTTTAACGTTTGCTTCAAAACAGGACGTAGCCTTTGCAAAAATATCCTTAAGGCCGTCTGAAAACCAGGCAAGAAGGCTTTCAGACGGCCTGAACCAATCTTGCAAAGATGATTAACGTTTAATCATGCAAACACTTTGCCAGCCGCATTTGACCCCGCCCGAAAAACCCCGCAAACTTACGCTTTTACAACCCCTTAAAGTTCACCGCCATGACTGCCTCCCAACTGCTGCAAACCTTAACCGACATCGTCGGCACACCCTACATCATCACCGACCCCGCCAAAACCGAACCCTACCGCCAAGGCTACCGCTTCGGCGAAGGCCGCGCGCTGGCCGTGGTGCGGCCTGGCACGCTTTTGGAACAATGGAAAATCCTGCAAGCCTGCGTGGCAGCCGATGTGATTGTGCTCACGCAGGCCGCCAACACCGGCCTCACCGGCGGCTCCACGCCCGACGGCAACGATTACGACCGCGATATCGTGATTGTGAACACCATGCGCATGAACATCATCCGCCCCATCAACAACAACGAACAAGTCGTCTGCCTGCCTGGCGCCACGCTCAACCAGCTCGAGCTGCTGCTGAAACCCTTGGGGCGCGAGCCGCACTCGGTTATCGGCTCGTCGTGCATCGGCGCATCGGTGCTCGGCGGCGTGTGCAACAACTCCGGCGGCGCACTGGTGCAGCGCGGGCCGGCCTACACCGAAATGGCGCTGTTCGCCCAATTAGACGAAAACGGCGAACTGCACCTTATCAACCACTTGGGCATCGATTTGGGCGACACCCCCGAAGAAATCCTCACCAACCTGCAAGGCCACCATTACCGGCAGAAAGACATCACGCCCGATGCCGGCAAAGGCCACGACCACGCCTATTGCAACCATGTGCGGCAGGTTGACGAACCCAGCGCCGCCCGCTTCAACGCCGACCCCGCCCGCCACTACGAAGCCTCGGGCTGCGCGGGCAAACTGATGGTGTTTGCCGTGCGCCTCGACACCTTTCCGCTCGAAAAACACACCGCCGTGTTCTATATCGGCACCAACAGCACCGACGAACTCACCGCCATCCGCCGCGCCGTGCTGGCCGATTTCAAAAACCTGCCCGTTTCCGGCGAATACATCCACCGCGACGCTTTCGACATGGCGGCGGTGTACGGCAAAGACACTTTCTGGGTGATTAAAAAATTCGGCACCCACCGCCTGCCGCAACTGTTCGACCTCAAAGCCAAAGCCGACCGCCTCGGCAAAAAACTCGGTATCCTGCCCGCACACTTCAGCGACAAAGCCCTGCAATTTGCCAGCAAATACCTGCCCGAACACCTGCCGCAATCGCTGCGCGACTACCGCAACCGCTTCGAGCACCACTTGATTTTAAAAATGGGCGGCGAAGGCGTGGAAGAAGCGCGCGCCTTTTTGAAAGACTATTTCAGCGGCAAATCAGGCGCTTATTTCGAGTGCAGCCCCGAAGAAACCCAAGCCGCCATGCTGCACCGCTTCGCCGTCGCCTCCGCCGCCGTGCGTTACCGCGCCGTGCACGACAAAGAAGTGGAAGACATCGTTGCCCTCGACATCGCCCTGCGCCGCAACGATAACGACTGGTTTGAGCAACTGCCGCCGGAAATCGACAACAAAATCAGCCACAAACTCTATTACGGCCACTTTATGTGCCACGTGTTCCACCAAGACTACATCGTGAAAAAAGGCCACGACTGCCAAGCGCTGGAGCACGAAATGCTGCACCTGCTCGACCAACGCGGCGCGCAATACCCGGCCGAACACAACGTCGGCCACCTATACGAAGCCAAACCCGCGCTGAAACAGTTTTACCGCAAACTCGACCCCACCAACAGCTTCAACCCGGGCATCGGCAAAACCTCCAAGAAAAAACACTGGGCCGATTAGGCACACAGGCCGAGACCTTTGCAAAATTCGTTTAGGCCGTCTGAAAATTTTTCAAAAAGCCCATCGAAATTTGAAAATATCTACTCTGCGTCATACTCGGGCTTGACCCGAGTATCTTGTTGTTACGAAAGAACCGGTAGATACTCGGGTCAAGCCCGAGTATGACGCAAGTATTTTGAAAACTGTTACTTGGAATTTGCAAAGATAGGTCGTCTGAAAACCTTCCCGATATGATATGGACACCCCGCACCTGATTTGCCTGATTGCCGACAACCGCACCGCAGCTTTATACCGCCCTGATGCGCTGAACGAAGCCGACCGCCAGCGCGTCCAACGCCACCCCACGCTGGCAACGCGCACCGATTGGCAAGTTAGCCGTTACCTGAAACAGCAGGCTCCCCTGCCGGCGTGTTCCCTTTCGCACAGCAAAGGGGCTGCTGCGCTGTTGTGCGGCTGCGGCACCGTCAAAGCAGGGGTGGACATCGAAGCCATACGCCCGCGCGACTTTGCCGCGCTGGCCGGATGGGTGGCCACGGAAAACGAGCGGCGGATACTGTCGGCAAACGGCTGGCAGGCCGACGGCTTCTACCGTTTGTGGACGCTCAAAGAAGCGCTGCTTAAAGCCGCCGGCTTGGCCTTCCCTGCCGACATGGCGCGCGTTGGCCTGCAAACCTTTTCAGACGGCCCAACCCGCCTGCACGTTAACGGGCAGCACGGCTGGCAAGGCATCAGCACCACCGTAAACGGCAGCTGGATGCTCTCTTGCGTGTGGCAGGGGCAGGCGGAAATCGAGCTGCAAACACTGGGCGGCTCGGCCTGCGGGCCGGTTGAACGCTACGGATAATAACCGGCCGGTTACCATAGTGACTTAACTAGAGTGAATCCGCTAAATTTTAGTAACAGTTTCGTCATACTCGGGCTTGACCCGAGTATCTTTTCGGGTTTCAGAAATTTTTAGGAAAATGAGATACTCGGGTCAAGCCCGAGTATGACGTATGTACTTTTTCTTAAGTAAATTCACTATATACCGTACTGTCTGCGGCTGCCTCACATCGAAGCTAGCTTATCCGCCATAAATGTTTCAGGCCGTCTGAAATGTTTCAGACGGCCTGAAGTTTATTTATCACAACATGGCTGCGTTCCGTTTTCAGCGGAACAGCTGCACCGTTGCCAAACCCAAAGCGGTCAGCAGCAGCGAGCCGAACAAATGCAGCGAAACCACCGACAGCGCCGCACCCCACCGCTGTGCTTGCAGCATACCGATGATTTCCAGCGAAAAGCCCGAAAAAGTGGTGAGGCTGCCGAGAAAACCGGTGATCAGCAGCAAACGCCAGTTGGGGCTGAGCACGGGAAAACACTCCAGCAAAGCGGCAATCAAACCGATTAAATAAGCACCCGCCCAGTTTGCCGCCAACGTGCCGAACGCAAACCACGAAGCCGTGCCGGCAAACCACAGGCCGAACGCGTAGCGCAGCAACGCGCCGAACGCGGCGCCTGCAACGATGGCGGAAAAATTGGCGAACATGGCGGTATCCTGTTAAACCCAATGGGCGGCCTGTGCCGGAAAAGGTTTTCAGACGGCCTGAGATCTTTGCAAAACTCATTAAAGCCGTCTGAAATGTTTGATTTCGTCATTATCGAGCTTGGCCCGATAATCCGGCATTTGCATTCAGGCGAAAGGTGAATATTTCAGAAGTATCCGGTGCCGGATTGACGGATCAGGCCCGGCAATGACGGGCCGGTGCTACCGGAAACCGTGCATCCGCATTAAGTTTTCAGATGGCCTGAAGGTAGTTTTGCCAAGGTTTCGGCCTGAAATCTTCAGCAGGTTGTTTAGTCCGTCTGAACGTCATGCCCAGGTCAAGCCCGAGTATGGCGGAAAACCGGCATCTTCAAACTTCAACCGGTTATCCGGCAAAAGCTACGGCATTTATTCCGCTGCGGGCAGCTCCATCGCCAACACGGCGGCTTCCTGTTTGCGGCGGAAGGCTTCGAGTTTTTCGGCCAGCTCGGGATTTTCGTTGGCCAGCAGGGCAACGGCAAACAACGCGGCGTTGGCCGCACCGGCTTCGCCGATGGCAAACGTGGCCACGGGAATGCCTTTGGGCATCTGCACGATAGACAGCAGCGAATCTTCGCCGCGCAGGTATTTGCTCGGCACGGGCACGCCCAACACCGGCACGGTGGTTTTGGCGGCCACCATGCCGGGCAGATGGGCGGCTCCGCCCGCACCTGCAATGATGGCTTTGATGCCGCGCCCGCGTGCGGTTTCGGCATATTCAAACATTAAATCGGGGGTGCGGTGTGCGGAAACGACGCGCGCTTCGTATTCAACGCCGAATTCTTTTAAAAACTGTGCGGCATGCGCCATAACCGGCCAGTCGCTGTTGCTGCCCATAATGATGCCTATTTGAGCCATGTTTAATCCTTTAAATTTTAATGTTTGACCGGGAGTGCAGTCAGAAAGCATTGCGGCGGTATTTTTGAGGAATAACCCGCTTCGCAAGCCTTCCGGCTACACGCCCCAATCAGCGTTTTTTCAATTCGCCGTATGCGCGCTTGGCGGCCGGGCTGTCGGGATAGATTTGAATCAGTTTGCGCCAGGTGTCGCGGGCGATGTCCTGCTGCTGCATACGGTATTGGCACGAACCCACGCTGAATAGAGCCTCGGATGCTTGGGCGCTGTTGCGGAAGCGGTTGGCGAAGCGGTTGCCGATGTTGATCACCGATTCGCAGTTGCCCATGCGCTGATGGCTTTGCATCAGCAGATACATACGCTGGCGGGCATCGTCGCTGCCGTTGCCGCCGCTGTCGGCGCCGCGCAGCAGGGCGATGGCAGCGGCGTAATTGCCGCTGTGGTAGTGTTTGAGGGCGTTATCGTAGTCGCTGGTAACGGGTAGGGCAGGCCCGGCCGGCACGGTCGTGCTGCCGGTGCGGGCCGGCGTGCGGGCGGCCGGTGCGCGGCGTTCCAGCTGGCGCACGCGGGTTTGCAGGCTTTCTATCTGTTTTTCCAAACGGGCCATCTGAATGCCCAAATTATCGATTTGCGCCTGTGTGTCGGGTTCGGGATAGGGAATGCGCGTATCGGGCGGGTTGCCTTGCGTTGCGGAAGACGGCGAAGCGCCCGTATTGGCGCAGGCGTTCAGCAGTAAAACGGAAGAAAGCAGCAGGGCGGGGAGTTTGGGGTTCATGATATCCTCGCGGTTATTTTTTCAACAGCAGGGTCAGGCCGTCGCCCACGGGCAGGGTGATGGGGGTGATGCGGTTATCGTGCGGCAGGTTTCGGTTGAATGCCTGCAAAACGGCATGGGCAGGCGGGCTGTCGGCGGCAACGGGTTGCAGCACGCGCCCGCCGAGCAATACGTTGTCGATGGCGATGATGCCGCCGCTGCGCACCAGTTGCAGGCAGCGCTCGAAATATTGCGGGGTGGGCGGTTTGTCGGCATCGATCAGGGCGATGTCGTAAGTGCCGCTGCGGCCTTCGGCAATCAGGTCGTCGAGCGTGAGCAGCGCGGGTTGCAGGTGCAGGGTGATTTTGTGCGCCACGCCTGCGGCCTGCCAGGTTTCGCGGGCGATGTCGGTAAAGGTAACGTTGATGTCGCAGGCGGTAACGGTGCCTTCGGGCGGCAGAGCCAAGGCCATGGCGGTGCTGCTGTAACCGGTAAACACGCCCACTTCGAGATAGTGTTCGGCACGGATCAGCCGCGCCAGCCAAGTGAGCAAGGCGGCCTGCTCGGGGGCGATGGCCATTCTGCCCAAGCGGTGTCCGGCGGTGCGCCGGCGCAAGGCGGCCAAAACAGGCGGCTCGGGTTCGCCGATGCTGTTCAGATAGCCGGCAAGCTGCGGGTCGATATTGTGTTTGTGGGTTGCCATGGCTGCAAAGGCCGTCTGAAAAATATCAGTCGGGCTGGTAGGCGTAGGGCTTTTTCGGCAGTTTGGCCGCTTCGTAGCCTGCCTGCTCTTCGGGGTTGAGTTCGACATCCCACAGAAGGGCGCGGTTTTTCAGGCGCTGTTCGGCTTCTTCGGGGTGTTTTTCGATGTAGTCGTCGAGAAACCGGGTGGCTTCGGATTTGTAGTGATACATGGTTGTGTTCTCTTTGGTTTTACACGATATGTTGCGGAATATACGGGATTATAGCCGAAAAAGCGGCGTGTGCGGTGTGATGCGCGGCGCTTTGTGCGCAGTGTGTGGCGATGGGGTATAATGCGCCGTTTTACTAGGGTCTGCCGACAATTAACGCAACGGCGGTATTTTTGGTCAAAATTCCTCGTCTGCGGCGTTAAGTAGCGTAGCGGACTTGCGAAGCTAAAATGCTCGCAAGGTGTTCAACCTTGCTGCGCTTTTTGCCTTGCATACGCGGTTTTTGACTCAAAAAACCGCTTCGTCGGCCACGTCGACAGACCCTAAAGCGCGGCGGGTTTGGCAAACAACCCCGCCGATTGAGTAACGCAGGCCGTCTGAAACCTTTGCAGAAAAGTTTGCGCGCAGGGTTTTCTGCAAAGGTTTCAGGCGTTTCAGACGGCCTTGTTTTATGGTTGGAACAATATGTTGAAAAAATGGCTGCACAAGGTGCTGCCCGGCAAATCGGGCAGAACGCGTGCGCACAAAGAAGTGGTTCCGTTTGCCGAACACCGCATCAGCGCCGATATGCTCAGCTTCGCCGCCGAAAAAGTGGTGCGCCGTCTGCACAACGAAGGTTTCGAAGCCTATGTGGTGGGCGGGGCGGTGCGCGACCTGCTGCTGGGCATCGAGCCGAAAGATTTCGACGTGGCCACCGATGCCACGCCCGAACAGGTGCGCAAAATATTCCGCCGCAGCCGCATCATCGGCCGGCGCTTTCAAATCGTGCACGTGATGGTGGGGCCGGAAACCATCGAAGTAACCACGTTCCGCGGCGGCGGCAAGGTGCAGCACAACGAACACGGCCGCATCATGAAAGACAACACCTACGGCAGCATGGAAGAAGACGCTATGCGCCGCGATTTCACCTGCAACGCGCTGTATTACGACCCGATACGCCAGCAGATTACCGATTTCCACCACGGCGTGGCCGACATCCGCGCCCGCAGGCTGGTGATGATCGGCGACCCGGCCGCACGCTATCAGGAAGACCCCGTGCGCGTGTTGCGCGCCGTGCGCCTGTCGGCCAAGCTCGGTTTTGAAGTGGAGCGGGAAACCGCCGCGCCGGTGGCAGAGTATGCAGGCCGTCTGAAACAGGAGCCGGTGGCGCGCCTGTTCGACGAAATCATGAAGCTGCTGTTTTCCGGCCACGCCCTGCAATGCCTGACGCAGTTGGAACGCTTGGGCGTGGCCGCCGACATCCACCCGATTCTCACCGCCCTGCAACAGGCGGGCAAAGGCGGGCAGAACATCGTTACGCTGGCCCTGCGCAACACCGACGAGCGTTTGCGCGCCGACAAATCGGTGTCGGTGGGTTTCGTGCTGGCCGCCGTGATGTGGCCGCAGCTCGAAAACTATTGGCAGCGCAACCTCGCCGCAGGCCTCAAACCGACACCCGCGCTCACGCAGGCCGTTAACGAGCTGCGCGACATCGAAAAAGGCTGGGGCCTGCCGCAGCGGTTTTCCGCCACCATGCGCGAAATCTGGCAGCTCCAACCGCAGTTTGCCAACCGCCGCGGCGCACGCCCGCACCGCCTGATTGCCCAGCCGCGCTTCCGCGCCGCTTATGATTTTCTGCTGCTGCGCGCCGAAACCGGCAGCGCCGACCCCGATCTGGCGCAATGGTGGACGGCCTTCCAGCACGCCGACGACGAAACCCGCCTGCTGATGAGCGCCAAGCAGGAACAAGAAAGCGGCGGGGAAGGCGGCGAAAAACGCAAACGCCGCCGCAAACCACGCAAAAAGAAAGAAAGCAGCAACCATGCCGTCTGAAAACCGTTTGGCGTTAACGCTGATGTTCCGCGAATATTGCAGCCTGTGCCACAAAATGCGCGACGCCCTGCTGCCCTATCAGGCCGAATACGGGTTTGATTTGGAAATCATCGACGTGGACAGCGACCCGCAGTTGGAAGAACAATACAACGAGCTGGTGCCCGTTTTGCTGCACGGCGGCACCGAAATCTGCCATTGGTTTTTAGACGAAAACAAACTGCGGGCGTTTTTGAATGCCTGCCGCCAGAGTTGAACCACTTGTTTAGCAACCGCTCCGTCATACTCGGGCTTGACCCCAGTATCTCCGAGTTCAAAGAAAATAAAGATACTCGGGTCAAGCCCGAGTATGACGAATGTAATTTTTCTTAAGCCTGTTACTATAAAAGCCTGCGCCCTGCAAACTTCAGGCCGTCTGAAAACAATTCGTTCAGACGGCCTGATACCTTTGTGCCGCGCCGCAAAAACCCTTACACTATCCGCTTAATTTACATACCGCCACAAAAAGGAACCGCCATGAGAAGCCACCGTTTACGCGAATTGCTCGAACTGCTGCAACCTTATTGGTCGAAAGACCCCGAGCTGAACCTGCCGCAGGTTTTGCAGAAAATCGCCGACGAAGCGGGCTTCGACAAACCGCTTGCCGATCTGACCGACGAAGTGATTATCTACCACCTGAAAATGAGCGGCCGCGGCAAACACGACCCGATTCCGGGCGTGCAGAAAGATTACGAAGAAGACTTCAAAACCGCCCTGCTCAAAGCGCGCGGCATCATCCAAGAATAAAACCGAAGATTAAACAGAGGGCGCAACCCCAAACCATTTGCGCGCGCCCGTGCCCGCATACGATAACGGCGCTACTAACGCCGGCATGAATCTGCAAACCCTTCAGGCCGTCTGAATAATCAAAACCGCCCTACTTCCAACCCGCCATGCACGCACAGCCGTTCGACCCCCTCGCCATCGCCATCGAAGGCACCAACCTGATTGAAGCCTCGGCCGGCACAGGCAAAACCTACAACATCGCCGCCCTCTTCACCCGCCTGATCGTGCTCGAAAAAATGCCGGTTGAAAGCGTGCTGGTGGTAACGTTCACCAAAGCCGCCACCGCCGAGCTGAAAACCCGCCTGCGCGCACGTTTGGACGATGCCTTATCGGCATTGGAACACGGCGCCACTTCAGACGGCCTGCAAAACCACTGCCGCAGCCGCCACCCCGGCGACAATTTTATCCTGCCGCTGCTGCAACAGGCCCTGCGGCAAGAAAGCCGCGAGCGGCTGATTGTGCGCCTGAAAGCCGCCATCGGCCGGTTCGACAGCGCCGCGATTTACACCATACACGGCTTCTGCCAGCGGCTGCTGCGCGATTATGCCTTTCTGTGCCAAGTGCCGTTCGACGTGGAACTCACCGACGACACCCGCGAGCGCCTGCTCGTGCCGGCGCAGGATTTCTGGCGCGAAAAAGTAGCGCCCTACCCTTTATTGGCGCAACTGGTGTTCAAACACCGCCAAACCCCGCAAACCGCCTTGGCAGCCGTTAAAAACTTTACCGCCCGCCCCTATTTGGTTTTCAGACGGCCTGCGGGTGATTTGGCCGCAAGCCATGCCGAATTGGAACAAATCTGGCAGGAAATCCGCACCGCCCTGCCCGCTTTGGAAGAAAAGTTCTGGGCGCTGTTTGCAACCGTTTTAAACGGCACCTATTTCAGAAAAAATTCCTATCAAGAACTCTTCGCCACCCTGCAACAGGCCGCAGAAAACAACCGCCTGCCCGACGTGCCGAAAGAAGCCAAGAAAAAAGAAGATTTTTTCAACCGCCTCGAAAACCTTTCCGCCGACGTACTGCCCGGCAAACTCAAAAAAGGCAAAACGGTGGATACCGAAACGCAGGCCGAATTCAACAAACTGGCAGAGTTCGGCCGCAAACTGGCAAACACCGCCCAAGCCGAACAAGACGCCCTTGCCGCCCTCTATTTCGACCTGCTCGACCACCTCGCCGCCGCGCTGGCCGAACGCAAAAAAAACCGCCGCGAGCGCGTGTTCGACGATTTGCTGCTCGATGTTTACAACGCCCTCACCACCGGCGCGCACGCCGCCGCGCTGGCGCAAACCGCCGCAGCCAACTGGCAGGCCGCGCTGATAGACGAATTCCAAGACACCGACCCGCTGCAATACGCCGTTTTCAGCCGCCTGTTTGCCGAACAGAACCGCCCGCTGTTTTTGGTGGGCGACCCCAAACAAGCCATTTACAGCTTCCGAGGCGCCGACATCCACGCCTACCTGCAAGCCGCGCGCGATGCCGGCAA
Organism: Neisseria dentiae; assembly: GCF_014055005.1. Lineage (NCBI taxonomy): Bacteria > Pseudomonadati > Pseudomonadota > Betaproteobacteria > Neisseriales > Neisseriaceae > Neisseria > Neisseria dentiae. Next base: position 1,451,636 of record NZ_CP059570.1, read on the forward strand.
ACACTACACGCTGGCGGTCAACCACCGCAGCCACGGCAACCTGATACGCGGCATCAACGCCCTTTTCCGGCAAAAAAACCGCCCGTTCGTGCTGGATCACATCGATTATGCCGATGTTGGTGCCGCCCGCGAAACAGGCCGTCTGAACGGCGGCGGCAGCGCCATACAGATACGCTGGCTCAACCGCCCCGACGAGGGCGATAACAAAGACATTCTGCGCTACCGCGCCGCCGGATACTGCGCCGACGAAACCGCCGACCTGCTCAACCAAGCCGCGTCAGGCTGCCTCAACTACCAAAAACACCCCGATGAAGCCGGGAAACCGCTGCAAGCGGGGCAGATTGCCGTGTTGGTGCGCACCCACCGCGAAGGGCAGATGGTGGCCGCCGAATTGAAAAAGCGCGGCATCCAAAGCGTGTTGTTAAGCCGCGAATCGGTGTTTGCCACCGAAGAAGCCGCCGCCCTCGCCGCCCTGCTCGGCTTCTGGCTGCAACCGCACGACACCGGGCCGCTGCGCTTCGTGCTCGGCGGCGTGCTGTTCCGCCAAACCGCCGCCGAACTCTACGACCTCAACCGCAACGAAAGCAGCCTGCTCGAATGGATTGCATCGGCGCAAACCGCCGCCGAAACCTGGCAGCAATACGGCATCTACACCGCCGTGCAGCAGTTTGCCGCACGCCACGGCATCGAAGCGCGGCTGCTGGCGCAAGGCAACGAGCGCAGCCTCACCAACTACCACCAGATTATCGAGCGGCTGGCCGAAGAAAGCGAACAAAGCCTCAGCCCCGCCGCGCTGCACCAATGGCTGCTGGCACAGATTCAGACGGCCTCAGAAGATGGCCGCAGCCACCCCGACAGCAACCTGCTGCGGCTGGAAAGCGATGAAAATCTGGTGAAAATCGTTACCATGCACGCCGCCAAAGGCTTGCAGTATCCCGTGGTGTTCTGCCCGTTTGCGTGGGACGCCAAACCCGCCGAAAACAAACACTGGCAGATTCTCCACCGCAACGGACAGGCCGAACTGATCGCCCCGCACCAGCCCGACGAAAGCGACCGAAACCGCCTGGCCGACGAAGCCCTCAGCGAAAACCTGCGCCTGCTCTATGTGGCCCTCACCCGCGCCGAAGAACGCCTAACCGTGTATGCCGCCCATTGCGGCGACACCCCCCGCAACCCGCTGGCCTACCTGCTCGAAGGCAGCGCCGACACCAGCCGTATCGAAGCCGAAGCCGCCTACAAAATCGAAAAAGCCGCCCTGCTGCAACACAACTGGCAGCGTTTTATCGAAAACGCCCCGAAAAACACCGACTTTGCTTTCATAGAAAGCGCACCGCCGGCAGCAAATTACCGGCCGCCAACGGTTTCAGACGGCCACTATCAGGCCCAAACCCTGCCCGAGCGCCGCTTTGAAACCGTGAGCCACACCAGCTTCACCGGCTTGAGCCGCCAAACCCGCCACAGCAACGCGGAAGAACACTCCCGCGAAGAGCTGCAACCTGCAATCGACGCCGCCGAAACCGACGACGCACCCGTATCCAGGCCGTCTGAAAACCCGCCCGGCTGCGATATCCACTCCTTTGCCCGCGGCGCCGATGCCGGCGTATGCCTGCACGAAATTTTGGAACAGTTCGACTTTTCCGCACCCGCCTCCGGCCAAAGCGAACTCGTGCGCACCACCCTCGAACGCTACGGCTTCGAGCCGCACTGGCAGCAGGCCGTCGAAACCATGCTCGACCACACCCGTCTCGCCCCCTTGGGCGGCGGCACGCTTGCCGGCACCCCCGCCAAACGCCGCCGCGCCGAAATGGCATTCACCCTGTATATGCGCGATTTCTCGCTCAGGCATTTGCAGCAATGGTTCGCCCGCCCCGATAACGGCCTGCCCGCCGAATGCGCAGCCGCCGCGCAACTGTTGGATTTCAACGATGTAAAAGGTTTTTTAAACGGCTTTATCGACATGGTGTGCCTGCATTCAGACGGCCTCGTTACCTTAATCGACTACAAATCCAACCATCTCGGGCAAACCGCCGCCGATTACCACCAAGCAGCCATGAACGAAGCAATGGCGCACCACCACTATTATCTGCAAGCCCTGATTTACGCCGTTGCCGCCGCCCGCTATTTCCGTTCGCGGCAACAACCCGTGCCGAAAATCGCCGTGCGCTATCTCTTTTTGCGCGGCCTCGGCGGCAGCGGCAACGGCATCTGGGCCTGGGATCTCGATACCGGCCTGCTGGCCGACTGGCTGGAAAACGGTTGATCTGATTTATAGTTTGTTTATAGCGCATCAACTCAAGGCAAATTGCATACATCATACTCGGGCTTGGCCCGAGTATCTCTTTTTCTTCCAAAACAAACAGATGCTCGGGTTGAGCATAAGCATGACGCAAGTGTTTTAAGGTGCCTAAAAGAATTTTGCAAAGGTCTCCGGATGTTTCAGACGGCCTTAAGTATAGTGAATTCAAATAAAAACTCCGAAATGAAATAACTGCATTCAAACTTGCAATTGGGCGATATGCTAAAGAATCGTTTTACCCTACTTCGGCATTCTTATTTTAATCCACTATATTTTTGTAAAGACCCCAGGCCGTCTGAAAACAAACCCGAAAGAAAAACGGCATACCCGAAAGTATGCCGTTTGTTTGGAGGTGCTCAATCAGACTGCTGTATTTGGCAGTGGTTTGTGTGTCAGTCCTCTTGCGCCCCGGTTTGCAGATAATTGGGCAAGCCCACGCCGGCAATCAGCTCCTGCTGGGTTTCCAGCCAGTCGATATGCTCTTCGTTGGTGTCTTTCAGCTTTTCGAGCAAATCGCGCGAAACATAATCCTGCTTCTCTTCGCACAATGCAATCGCTTCCACCAGCGCGGTGTGTTTTTCCTGCTCTTTGGTCAAATCGCACTTGATGATTTCTTCGGTGCTCTCGCCGATTAACAGCTTGCCCAAATCTTGCAGGTTGGGCAGCCCTTCGAGCAGCAGAACGCGCTCGATGATATCGTCGGCGGCTTTCATTTCCACGATAGACTGTTTGTAGAAATGTTCGCCCAACTCTTCCAAGCCCCAGTTTTTCAAAATGCGGGCGTGCAGGAAATATTGGTTGATGGTAACCAGCAGCAAACCCAGGTTTTTGTTTAACTCACGGATAACCAAACGGTCGCCTTGCATGATAATCTCCTTTCAGACGGCCTGTTACAGCTGGCTTTGCAGGTAGTTTTGAATGCCGACCAAATCAATCAGGCGCAATTGCTGCTCGAGCCAGTGGGCGTGGTCTTCTTCGGTGTCTTTCAATTGTGCCACCATCAGGTCGCGGGTAACGTAGTCCTGCTTTTCTTCGCACAGCTTGATGCCTTTTTTCAGCGCGGCCCGAACTTCCAGCTCGGTGCTCAAGTCGGCTTTGAGCATGGCCACCACGTCGGCGCCCACGTTGATTTTGGCCGGAACCATATTGGGCGTGCCGCCCAGCATCAGAATGCGGCGGATAAACGCTTCGGCATGGCCGGTTTCGTCTTCCATTTCATGGCCGATGCGCTCGAACAGTTTGTTGTAGCCCCATTCGGCATACATGCGCGAGTGGATGAAATATTGGTCGCGCGCGGCCAATTCACCTGCCAGCAACTCGTTCATATAATCGATAACAGCTTTATCACCTTGCATGATGTGTCCTTTCGTTTGTGTTTCGGTTTGCGTATCTGCTTGATTCAAATTGTAGGCAACAAACCCGATTTATACAAACTTTCCATTTAAAATACAAACAATTATCAAAGACAATGCCGCAACCGAAAACCCAATCGGAAAATTAACGGCTTGTTTCCTTTTGATTTTTGTTGCGCCTAATATTGATAATTTATTGCAATACGATTTTTTATTTACAAAATTTAACCACAACAAACCGGCCTAAGCACAACAAAAGCGCCCGCCCCGGTTTGTTCAAACCCAATTTTTTCTTTTTACTTTTTATTTTCAAACAGGTTATAAATTTTTTCTTTTTATTCATTAATATTATTTATCACCCCTGCCGAACAAACAACCGCGCAGAATCCGGCAAATAGCGTGTTATAATGCGCGGTTATTTTTTAGCTATCAGGCTGTTTGAACCATGAAACAAATCCGCAATATCGCCATCATCGCCCACGTCGACCACGGCAAAACCACGCTGGTCGACCAACTTTTGCGCCAATCCGGCACCTTCCGCGCCAACCAGCAGGTTGACGAGCGCGTGATGGACAGCAACGACCTCGAAAAAGAACGCGGCATCACCATTCTCGCCAAAAACACCGCCATCGAATACGAAGGCTACCACATCAACATCGTCGACACCCCCGGACACGCCGACTTCGGCGGCGAAGTGGAGCGCGTGTTGGGCATGGTTGATTGCGTGGTGCTGCTGGTTGATGCCCAAGAAGGCCCGATGCCGCAAACCCGCTTCGTAACCAAAAAAGCCCTGGCGCTCGGCCTGCGCCCGATTGTGGTGATCAACAAAATCGACAAACCTTCCGCCCGCCCGAGCTGGGTAATCGACCAAACTTTCGAGCTGTTCGACAAACTCGGTGCCACCGACGAGCAACTCGACTTCCCCATCGTTTACGCATCCGGCCTTTCCGGCTTTGCCAAACTGGAAGAGAGCGACGAGAGCAGCGACATGCGCCCGCTGTTTGAAACCATTCTGAAACACACCCCGCCCCCTTCCGGCAGCGCCGACGAAACCCTGCAACTGCAAATTTCGCAGCTCGACTACGACAACTACACCGGCCGCCTCGGCATCGGCCGCATTCTCAACGGCCGCATCAAACCCGGCCAGGTGGTTGCCGTAATGAACCACGAAAAACAGGTGGCGCAAGGCCGCATCAACCAACTGCTGGGCTTCAAAGGCCTCGAGCGCGTGCCGCTGGAAGAAGCCGAAGCCGGCGACATCGTGATTATTTCCGGCCTCGACGACATCGGCATCGGCGTAACCATTTCCGACAAAGACAACCCCGTCGGCCTGCCCATGCTCAGCGTGGACGAGCCTACTTTAACGATGGACTTTATGGTCAACACCAGCCCCTTGGCCGGCACCGAAGGCAAATTCGTTACCTCCCGCCAAATCCGCGACCGCCTCAACAAAGAGCTGCTTACCAACGTGGCCCTGCGCGTGGAAGACACCGCAGACGCCGATATTTTCCGCGTGTCCGGCCGCGGCGAATTGCACCTGACCATTCTCTTAGAAAACATGCGCCGCGAAGGCTACGAATTGGCCGTGGGCAAACCGCGCGTGGTGTTCCGCGAAATCGACGGCCAAAAATGCGAGCCTTATGAAAACCTCACCGTTGACGTGCCCGACGACAACCAGGGCGCGGTAATGGAAGAACTCGGCCGCCGCCGCGGCGAACTCACCAATATGGAAAGCGACGGCCACGGTCGCACCCGCCTCGAATACCACATTCCCGCCCGCGGCCTGATCGGCTTCCAAGGCGAATTCATGACGCTCACCCGCGGCGTCGGCCTGATGAGCCATGTGTTCGACGACTACGCCCCCGTGAAGCCCGATATGCCCGGCCGCCACAACGGCGTGCTGGTGTCGCAGGAGCAAGGCGAAGCCGTTGCCTACGCGCTGTGGAACCTCGAAGACCGCGGCCGTATGTTCGTATCGCCCGGCGAAAAAATCTACGAAGGCATGATTATCGGCATCCACAGCCGCGACAACGACTTGGTGGTCAACCCCTTAAAAGGCAAAAAGCTCACCAACGTGCGCGCCAGCGGCACCGACGAAGCCGTGCGCCTGACCACGCCCATCAAGCTCACGCTGGAGAGCGCGGTCGAGTTTATCGACGACGACGAGTTGGTGGAAATCACCCCGCAATCCATCCGCCTGCGCAAGCGTTATTTGCAGGAACACGAACGCCGCAAGCATTTTAAAAAGCTGGATTAAACCAACGGATTGAGTGTATCCGTTTAAAGCAAACAGGCCGTCTGAAAAAATATTTTCAGACGGCCTGAAACTTTTGCAACACCTAAGGGCCGTCGATACAACCATCGTCATACTCGGGCTTGACCCGAGTATCTGCTATTTCTTCCGAAACAATAAAATACTCGGATCAAGCCCGAGCATAACGAAACTTTTTGCCAAATAATTGGTTGGGCTGCCGCGGCAGCCGAAAACCTACCCCGTATCGGAAAATATTTATCGGCTATATACTGTTCACCCTTTCCACACACAAGGCCGTCTGAAAAATGCACACACCCGATTGCGCCATACTCGGCATGGGTTATCTAGGCAGGCCGCTGGCCGAAAAAATGTTCGAGGGCGGCAGCCGCGTGTCGGCGCTCAAACGAAGCATCATTTCCGACGACATCAACCTGCCGGTAAACCTGCACGCTGCCGATTTAAACGATACACGGGTTTTCCAAGCGGATTTCTGGCAAGCATGGGCAGACAATCCCGTGTGGTTCTGCCTGCTGCCGCCTTCTGCCGTGTCCGACTACCCCGCCGTGCTGGCGGGCTGGCTGCAACTTGCGCGGCATTTCGGCATCGGCCATATCGTTTATGCAAGCAGCACTTCGGTTTACGGCGATGCCGTGCGCGAATGCGGCGAACACACCCCGCCCGACCCGCAAACCGAAAGCGCCCGCAAAGTGCGCCAAGCCGAAGAGCTGCTGCTGGGCAGCGGCATCGCCAATATCGATATTCTGCGTTTGGGCGGCCTCTATTGCGCCGAACGCCACCCTTTGCACAGCCTGCTGAAACGCAAGCATCTTGCCGGCGCGCACCAACCCGTGAATATGCTGCACCGCAGCCGCGCCGTTGCCGCCCTGCACCATGCCGCCGCCACGCCCGCCGGTTTGCGGATACGCAATATCGTCGAGCCGCAACACCCGCCCAAACATGAATTCTACCGCGCCGAAGCCGCCAAACTCGGCCTGCCCGAACCCGAGTTCGACACGGACGACCGGTGCGGCGGCAAAACCGTGCATACGGTTTACAATGATTTCGCCGGGATATTATTGTGATATAAAGGCCGTCTGAAAAAACCGCACGCCGTTTTCAGACGGCCTTCAAGAAAGAAGATTTGCATGAGCGCCCTACTTCCCGTTATCAACCACCTGATTCAGCAAAACCGCGAAGCCCAAGCCGCTTTAAGTGCTTTTGCAGGCAAAACCCTCGCCCTGCACGCCGCCGGCGTGCAGATTACCGGCACGTTTAACGAACAGGGCTTTTTGGAATGTGCCCGAAACGCCGCCGACACCGAAATCCGCTTTAACGCCGGCGCGGTGCAGAAAGTGCTGCAAGGGCAAACGCCCGGCGTGGGCGATGTATCCGTTAGCGGCGACACCGGCTTAGGGGTTGCCCTGCTGCCGCTTATCGGCAGCCTGCGCTACCACGCCAACGACGACTTAAGCCGCCTGTTCGGCGATGCGGCGGCAGGCGGCATCAGCGTGCGCGCCGAAAAAGCCGGCCACACCGCCAAGCAGATCGGTTTGAGCATACTCGAACAGCTCGGCGACTTCGCCAAAGAGCCTGAAGCGCCCGTGGTCGACAAACACACGCTGTCGGCATGGTCGCACGAAGTCGATACCCTGCGCGACGACACCGCCCGCTTCGAGGCACGGCTGGCCAAACTGGAAGAGCGGAACAAGGTTTGACGCAGCCGAAGCCCGCAACGGTACCGGCCCCCTATTCCCCACATTTGCTACAATACACACCGATTCCTTTAAAAGCCGTTAAACTGCGCCAGAACGCTCGCCTGTGCGCCGCAACGGCACCATAGCGAAAAACTTTATTTCTGCCACGGCGTTGCTGCGCCTTGCCGTACTACCGTACTGTCTGCGGCTTGCTGCCTTGTGGCAAAAATGATTTTTCCGCTAAACCTTTATCCCGACCACTCCGATTAAAAGGCCGTCTGAAACATGAAAAACATCGTTATCCTGATTTCCGGCAGGGGCAGCAATATGCAGGCCATCGTGGAAGCACAGATTCCCGGCGCCCGCATCGCCGCCGTGTTGAGCAACAACGAAACCGCCGCCGGTTTGGCCTGGGCGGCGGAACGCAACATCGCCACCGACAGTCTCAACCATAAAAGCTTCGACAGCCGCTTGGCATTCGACGAAGCCATGATGCGGAAAATCGACGCCTACCAACCCGATTTGGTCGTATTGGCGGGCTTTATGCGCATACTCACGCCCGAATTCTGCCGGCATTACGAAGGCCGCCTGATCAACATCCACCCCTCGCTGCTGCCCGCCTTCACCGGCCTGCACACCCACGAGCGGGCCATCGAGGCAGGCTGCCGCATCGCAGGCTGCACCGTGCATTTCGTTACCCCCGAGCTGGACTGCGGCCCCGTTATCGCGCAAGGTGCAGTGCCGGTGTTCGACAACGACACCGCCGACACACTCGCCGCGCGCGTATTGGAAGCGGAACACCTGATTTTCCCGCAGGCCGTGGCCGATTTCGTTGCAGGCCGTCTGAAAATATCGGGCAACCGCGTTATCCGCAGCCCGGACGCAACGGTGCAAAATACCCGCCTGCTGGCCTGAACGCAAACAGATAAAGCAGCCGATTCAAGAAAGGAAGCCTTATGAAAAAATTGAGTTTAACCGTATTGGCCCTTACCCTAACCGCCCCCGCGCTGGCCGCACCGCTGCCGCAGTCGGCCGAATTGCGGTATTCGAGCAGCTACGGCATTCCCGCCACCATGACCTTCACCCGCAGCGGCAACCGCTACAAAGTGGTGTCGAGCATCAAAGTGCCGCTCTACAGCATACGCTTCGAATCGGGCGGCACCATTTCGGGCAACCGCCTGATTCCGTCTTACTATAAAGACGTGCGCGGCGGCAAAACCTATGCCGAAGCCAAATTCGGCGGCGGCAGCATAACCTACGGCAAAGCGGGCGAACAGAAAACCGAAGCCGCCTCCGGCCCCACGATGGATTTATTCACCCTCGCCTGGCAGCTTGCCGCCAGCGACGGCAAACTGCCCGCCGGCCTCACCGTTACCAACGGCAAAAAAATCTATCCCGTCAGCGGCCTCAACCGCACCGGCAGCGGCCAGTATAAAATCGGCAAAAACACCACCACCGTCAACAAATACCGCTTGCAGCGCGGCGACAGCACCGTCAACTATGCCTTCGCCCCCGGGCTGGACAACATTCCCGCCCAAATCAGCTACAGCGACGACGGCAAAACCTACGATTTGCAGCTCACACGCGTGAAAATCAACGGCAAAGAAGTGCGCCCGCAATAAGCGCTGCCGGTATGGCAGGCCGTCTGAAAATATTTTTCAGACGGCCTGTTATCTTTTGCCCCAACCATTTTTCAGCCCCTGCCTAAAAATGCTAAAATCAACACTTTTGTAACCCCCGCACCGCCCCCATATCCGCGCCATGCAAGCAAACATCCCCCAAAACATCATCGTCGGCCTTTCCGGCGGCGTCGATTCCTCCGTAACCGCCGCCCTGCTCAAAGAGCAGGGGCATCAGGTGCGCGGCGTGTTTATGCAAAACTGGGAAGACGACGACAACGACGAATATTGCAGCATCAAGCAGGATTCGTTCGACGCCATCGCCGTGGCCGACATTCTCAATATCGACATCGACATCGTCAACTTCGCCGCCCAATACAAAGACAACGTATTCGCCTATTTCTTAAAAGAATATTCCGCCGGCCGCACCCCCAACCCCGACGTATTGTGCAACGCCGAAATCAAATTCAAATGCTTTCTCGACTACGCCGTCGAACAAGGCGCCGACGCGATTGCCACCGGCCACTACGCCCGCAAAGAAGTGCGCGACGGCGTGCACTACCTGCTCAAAGGGCGGGATGCCAACAAAGACCAAAGCTATTTTCTCTACCGCCTGCAACCGCACCAGCTCGAGCGCGCCATTTTCCCGCTCGGCGGTTTGGAAAAACCCGAAGTGCGCCGGCTGGCCGCCGAAGCCAAGTTGCCCACCGCAGCAAAAAAAGACAGCACCGGCATCTGCTTTATCGGCGAGCGGCCGTTCCGCGAATTCTTGCAGCAATACCTGCCCACCGACAACGGCGACATGGTTACGCCCGAGGGCAAAAAAGTGGGCGTACACGTCGGCCTCACGTTTTACACCATCGGCCAGCGCAAAGGCTTGGGCATAGGCGGTGCGGGTGAACCGTGGTTTGTGGCCGGCAAAGATTTGGGCAAAAACCGGCTGATTGTGGTGCAAGGCCACGACCACCCGCTGCTCTATACCAACAGCTTGACCATGAACGACTTAAGCTGGACACTGCCCGAAAGGCCGTCTGAAGGCCGCTACACCTGCAAAACCCGCTACCGCATGGCTGATGCCCCGTGCGAACTGCGCTATCTCGACAACGAAACCGCAGAGCTGCTGTTCGACGAACCCCAATGGGCGGTTACCCCCGGCCAATCCGCCGTGTTATACAGCGGCGACATCTGCCTGGGCGGCGGCATCATCACCGCAACCGACAAGCCCGTCATCATTACCTGATAAAACCACAGGCCGTCTGAAAAAATTCGATTTTCAGACGGCCTGCACAACACAAGGAAACACATCATGGAAAAAATCTGGCTCAACAGCTACGAAGAGGGCGTAAACGCCGAAATCGACCCCACGCGCTACCAATCGGTGATTCAGGTATTCCAAGAAAGCGCCAAAAAATACGGCCACCGCCCCGCCTTCCAAAACCTCGGCAAAACCATCAGCTATGCCGAAACCGCCAAGCTGGTTAACGACTTCGCCTCGTTCCTGCAAAACACCCTCAAACTGCCGCGCGGCGAGCGCGTGGCGATTATGATGCCCAACCTGATGCAATACCCCGTCGCCCTTTTCGGTGCCCTTCAGGCCGGTCTCACCGTGGTGAACACCAACCCGCTCTACACCCCGCGCGAACTCGAACACCAGCTCAACGACAGCGGCGCCACCACCATCGTCGTACTCGAAAACTTCGCCAACACGCTCGAACTGGTTTTACCGCGCACCAAAATCAAAAACGTTATCGTTGCCACCGTCGGCGATATGTTCGGTTTCTTCAAAGGCAGCCTGATTAATTTCGTGCTGCGCAAAATCAAAAAAATGGTGCCCGAATACCGCATCGCCAACACCATTTCCTTTCAGACGGCCTTAAAACAGGGCGCATCACAACCCTTCACCCCCGTCGGCATCACCCGCGACGACACCGCCTTCCTGCAATACACCGGCGGCACCACCGGCGTGGCCAAAGGTGCCGTCCTCACCCACGGCAACATCTGCGCCAATATGCAGCAGGCCGCCGAATGGATTAAAAACAAACTCGTGCCCGGCGAAGAAGTGGTGATTGCCGCGCTGCCGCTCTACCACATTTTCGCGCTCACCGTAAACCTGATGATTTTCACCCAGGCCGCCGCCAAAATCATGCTGATTACCAACCCGCGCGATATGAAAGCCTTTATCGGCGACATGAAAAAAGAAAAAATCAGCGTGTTTATCGGCGTGAACACCCTGTTTAACGCCATGGTCAACCGCCCCGATTTCGCCGAAGTCGATTTCTCCGCCCTCAAGCTCACCCTCGGCGGCGGCATGGCCACCCAGAAAGCCGTGGCCGAAAAATGGAAAAACATCACCGGCACCCCCATCGTCGAAGCCTACGGACTCACCGAAGCCAGCCCCGGCGTGTGCTGCAACCCGCTGAACATCCCCGCCTACAGCGGCGGCATCGGCCTGCCCGTGCCCTCCACCGAAGTCGAACTGCGCGGCGCCGACGGCAAAGAAGTGCCGATAGGCCAACCCGGCGAAATGTGGATACGCGGCCCGCAAGTGATGAAAGGCTATTGGAACCGCCCCGAAGAAACCGCCAAAGCCATCGACGGACGCGGCTTTCTCGAAACCGGCGACATCGCCGTGATGGACGAAAAAGGCTGGTTCAAACTGGTCGACCGCAAAAAAGATTTGATTGTGGTTTCGGGCTTCAACGTTTACCCCAACGAAATCGAAGAAGTGGTGGCGCACCACGACAAAGTGCTCGAAGTGGCCTGCATCGGCGTGTCCAGCGAAAAAACAGGCGAAGCGCTGAAACTGTTTGTGGTGAAAAAAGACCCGTCGCTCACCGCCGAAGAGCTGATTGCCTTCTGCCGCACCGAGCTGACCGCCTACAAAGTGCCCAAAAACATTGAATTCCGCGACGAGCTGCCCAAATCGAACGTGGGCAAAATCCTGCGCCGCGAGCTGCGCAACGAAGCGCAAGGGAAAGCCTGAGCCTTGGCAAAATTTACGCAGCCATCTTACCCCCTGCGCCATACTCGGGCTTCGCCCGAGTATTGACGTGGAAAGTTTGAAAATGCAGGAACATTGTACAAAAGCAAACAGGCCGTCTGAAAATATTGAACTGCACCCCAAAAGTTGGACACCCCTCCAACTTTAAAAGGTGCAGTTTTCTTATGTCCAAATATAGTGGATTAAAATAAGAATGCCGAAGTAGGGTAAAACGATTCTTTAGCATATCGCCCAATTGCAAGTTTGAATGCAGTTATTTCATTTCGGAGTTTTTATTTGAATTCACTATATAACCTACACTTCAAATACCGAGCCGTACTCCATTACCACCAAGTGCACAGCCAACAGCGCACCGCAGAGCACTTCAACGTCTCACGCACCCACCTGCGCCGTTGGATAGCCGCCTATCGGCAAGGCGGTATTGCCGCACTTCAACACCCGCAGGCTGCCTCTATGAAGACCAAACGCAAAAACCCGTTTACCGCCGACAAACCCGACCACGAAAAAACACAGGCCGAACTGATTGAAGAATTGCGATACATGAGGGCGGAGAACGACTACCTAAAGCACATGAAAGCCCTCAACGAAAAGGAAGCGGCCGCCGCTAAAGCTGCGAAACCGTTCAAACGTTGAGGGCGAAGCACCCGCTGAAATATCTGCTGCACAGTGCCGGCATTCCCAAAAGCAGCTTTCATTACCATATCGGCAAAGCCGATCCCGATGCGGCGGCCAAAACCGCAGTGGGTGAAGTCTATCGCCGACACAAAGGCCGTTACGGTCATCGGCGGATTGCCGCCGTATTGTCGTGGAACAAAAAGAAAGTGCGGCGCATTATGGGTTTGTTGGGACTAAAAGCCAAAGTCCGCAGTAAAAAAACCTACCGTCCGCAAGCAGTAGGAGAGGCTTCGGACAATATTCTCAATCGAGAGTTTACCGCCGGCAAACCGGCAGACAAATGGCTGACCGATGTGACGGAGTTCAAATGCACAGACGGGAAGCTGTACTTATCGCCGATATTGGATGTGTTTAATCGGGAGATTGTGGCCTATTCTTTAGGCCGCAGAGCAAACAGTAAAATGGTGGCGCAAATGTTGGACCAAGCATTCGGCCGTCTGAAAGGCCAAACGCCGCTGCTGCATTCCGACCAGGGTGTGCTTTACCGCACCGAGGCTTATCGAACGAAATTGGCTGAGAAAGGGATTGTGCAAAGTATGTCGCGCAAAGGCAATTGTTGGGACAATGCGCCGATGGAGAGTTTTTTCGGTACACTGAAAACGGAGAGTTTCTATCAGGAAGGTGCGCTGTCGGTGGCGGAGCTGACAGAGGTAATAGATGATTACATACATTACTACAATCATGAACGGATTAGTTTAAACTTGAAAAAGCTGAGTCCTGTCGGCTACAGAACCCAGCTTGAAAAGGCTGTTTGAGAAAAATTCTTAAATTGTCCAAGTATTGGGGGACAGTTCATATTTCAGACGGCCTGTTATCAAAATGAAACCAATAAAATCAGCTTTGCACGTTAATGCCCGCAGTAACCGTACTCTGGCCTTGGGCGCTGCTGCCGGTTAAATAAGAGGCGGCCAAATCGCTGCAACATCCGCAGCAGGTCGCCACCCCCAACTGCGCCTGCAAATCGCTCAGGCTGCTGGCACCGGCGGCAACGGTTTCTTGGATTTGGCGGTCGGTAATGGCGTTGCAGATGCAGACAAACATTTTCGTGCTCCTTGTTTTGTGCTTCTCGAATGAGAGTTAGTTTTATTATTAGGTGCAAATATAAATAAAAACGGTTCGCATTGCAAGCATAGCAATTGTAAATTACCGAAATAGCGAAAATATTGGCTGAAAAAACAGAAACAACGCCCTAACCGAATGAACGAAAAAGAAAAAGCCTGAAAACCGAAGTGTGGTTTTCAGGCCGGGTATTCTGGTGGAGGCGGGGGGAATTGAACCCGCAAAGATAGCAATCAAGAGTAAATACATAGATGAAAAACAAAGGTTTGTGCCTTTATGTTTTCTTTGCATTTACTCTTGATTGCTGTTTTTTGTGTCAAAAAATGTGCCAAAGCTATTTTAGATATTTATCCGCCAGTCTCTTCAGTTCAGCCTTATCCACCGTTCCGTTTTTGTGCGCTCTGCTTAATGCGTCGTATATCTGCTGTTGGCTCATTCCTTGTTTAATGCCAACTATGCTTTCAGGTGTTGCTTTTGCCGCCGTCTTTGTGGCTTGCTGTTGCGGTAATTTCTGTTGTGTTGTCTGCTGTCTAAGCATATCGCCAACAGCTGCGCCTAGCGCTCTGCCGACATTTACGGGATTTGTTGACTGGTCATACATATATTTTGCCGTTACCCAATTGCCGATTCCGTTTTGAACCGCAAAATTCTGAACATTATTCATGTATTCAATATCGGTGGTTATAATCGGCTTTTGTGTAATAGGGTCAACTTCTCCGGTATTAACGCCAAACATACGAACAACATCATTATTAGGTGCAGGAAGCGGCTTCTGCTCGCCCTGAACGCGCTGAATATTCCCGTTTGCATCAAACATAACGCCGTTGTTACTGATAACACCTGCCGTTGTTTGGCGCAATCGTTCGGCATTTGCAAGGCGCTCATCGGCTTGTGCCAAATAGCTTTGCTGTTGCGTCCGTTCGGTATCCTGCTGAACACCGTACAAATTACCGCGCTGCTGGTTGGCAAAGGCGGCGGCGTTGTTTTGATTGATGTTGGATATAGACAACGGCGTATCTTGATATGCGCCCGTTGCTTGATTGTACATCAGGCCATTACCCGCCATTTGGAATGGCTCGTAAGCCTTGCCACTTAATGCCGATGTGTATTGATTGGCCGCTTCCCTATTGCCTTGCGCCAATGCTTGCGCCAAATTGCTGCGCAATCCTGATTCATAGTTATTCAAATCCATGCGGCCATGACCACGGGCGACATCTTCAATATCCTTGCCGTATGCGTTAGCCATATTCAGTTTTTTAACCGCATCAGTTAACGCGGAAAACTGCGGCGTGTTGCGCAATGAATCAGGAATTGAATAATCATCATCATAAAGCGGCACACCGTCCGCGCCCATAACGGGCTGGCCGTCTGAACCATACTGAAAACCACGCACGGGCGCATTGCCGCCAGCCTGATATGCGATGTTTTCCTGTTCGCGCTGGCTTAAATGCGGGAACATTTGCCGAACCGTTGAAGTAAGCAGGCCGTCTTTAGCTTCCTGTTGTCGGTATTTTTCCTGCTGTTCAAACCGCATATTATCCAGCTTGGCCGCCATCATTTGATTTTGCAACCCTTTCTGAATACCTGCCTGCTTTGATTGTCCTGATAATGCTTGCGCAATGGCAGATAAGCCCTGTCCGTCAACGTAGAATTTAACCATGATAAACCGTTAGAAAAGATTGTTTTTTATTGACTGATTCGCCGATTGATTGCCGAAATATCCGCCCGCGCTTTCGCCCATCTGACCCATTCCATACTGCATCATAGCGCCGCCAAGTGCCTGTTGCGCCTGCCCCTTGGTTGGGTCAACCCGCGTAGCACGGTTTCGCAAACTTGCCATATTGTCGAACAGAACATTAAAGCCACGGTTTGCGCTGTTTCTGCGGGAATCAATAAGCCCCTGTTCCAGTCTTGGCATAAGCGAGTTTTGCTTTTGCGTGGCAATGGCATCACTTGGCGCGGATTGCGAAGCAAACAGACGAGCTAATGCAATTGCCTGTTCGGTTTGCTTTGCCGCCGTATTGGCTCGTGCTTTCAGGTATGTTTCGCTGTGATTGCCGTCAGCATATTGTGAAATGCTTTCATTGCCTACCGCGTTCAAATCCTGCAAAGCTTTTACATTGCTGCGCGTTTGGGCATCTTCGGCCTGAATGATTTTCTCAAGGCGAAGCGGTGAAACTTCTTCCGCTTCTTTCACGATTGCATCATTCTTTTGCTTGGCAAAATCTTCATTCTGCTGCCGCTGTTGTAATAGTAATTGCTGCCGCGCATTTTCGTAAAAATCGTCCGCACGTTGCGCACGCTCAAATTCAAACGCCTGTTTTTGCCTGCCTTGTTCTGCTTGGATAGCACCGGCTGCTGCAATAAAAATTGCGGGATTGCACATATAACCCCCCTTTAACTTGTAATACGGCCTTTATAGCTGGATGCAAGACCTACTGAATTTACAGGGCTTGTTTCTGCCAAGGCGCCATAAGGGTTAGCTGCCGCTTTTCCGTACTGGTAACTACTGAATGCATTGCCTATACCTGAAAACAGATTATTCAATAATGCGCTCTGTGGAGCGGTCAATGCTTCATTACGGTAATTCATCATTGACTGGTTTGCCGTTGACAATGCGCTATCCGCATCAAGGCCAGCATTAATGCGTGAAATAAGGTCTGCGCGCATAGCTTCGTCTTGGCTTCTCAAGCTAGCAACCTTGTTATCAGCAAGCTGGTTTGCTTGGATAATACTGCGGCTGTAAGAATCGGCAATGTCGTTGCTTGTTGACAAATCTGCGCTTCCACCATACAGGCCAGAGCGTGCCAAACCAAAACGCGCCATGCGTTCGGCATCTGCTTTGTTTCGTGCAATTTCGTCCATCGCAAATTTCAGGCTTGAATCACGAACCGAATCATACCCCTGCTGCCGACCGCTAGAATCATAAAGGCTGTTAACTGAATTTACCGCGTTAATCCGACGCTGTTCCTCTGCTGCTTTTCGTGCCTCTTCCGCCGCCGCTGCCTCGTTAAGCTGTCGTTGCCGCTCCGCCTCTTCTTGGGCAAGCTGCGCTGCGTTACGCTCCGCCGTATATCCGTAATGGTCTAACGGGTCTAACGTTTTGGCCGCGCTGCTGCTGTTAGACATGATGCGCGTCATCGGGTCAAGTGCACGCAAGGGTTTTAAAACTCCACCACCACACATAAAATCACCTCAAAAGTTCAAAAACAATAAAATCTTCTCCACGCTTACCAAACTTCTTTAACGTAGCCCCGCGAGAAAATCCCAAACACTCAAGCCACTTGTGGGATACCGTGTGGAAATCCGCACTAAAAGCCTGAACCCTGTGTAAATGCTGCTTCTCATTAATGGCGAACTTTGCCGCCTTTGTTGCTTCAATTCCATGCTTGGATATATCATGCGTTGCAACACACCAAGCATTGCCAACATTAGGCCAGCATTCAAAAACGCCACCCATTACAACGGGTATGCCGCCTGAATCTATCAAACACCAGCCACCCATTGCCGCGCACTCGTCGGCGAATTGATGGCGGTAATCAGATGTTTGCGTGGCGAGAACTTCGCGGGCATCATCTTCACGCATATTGAATGCAATGTAATTAGCATATTCATGTGTTAATGGAACAATCATACGCCAAACCCCGACATTCTCTCGAAATAAACCGTAATTGCCGCAAGTTCAAAATCACCGTCTGAATTGTTTTTTATGTTAATCGCCATATTCGTGGCCATAACCTCAACGGGTATCCTTGGCATTGAACGCGTATCGTTGTCCAGATAAAGCGGCATCGTTTCAAGTTCGGGGTTTCGCGCGTCAAATTTAAAGCTCATTTCAATATCGCCATATGCGGCAATATCAACACCCGTGAATTGTTTTAAAATTCCAGGCTGGCGCATATCCAAAAACGGCAACTCAATTTCCGCATCAATGCCGTATGTATCAAAATCCGTTTTTGTTTTTTCATCAAGTACAAACAGATTATTGCCGCATCGCAAATAAACCTTTGAGTCCATTTCAGTAGCATTGTCGATTGATAATGGAAACTCCCATTTGCACCATGCTGAAATTTTGCTGCTTCGGCTAAAGCAATACACATAGGCAATATTTCCGCTAAAGCATATAATCTGACCGCCGCCGCGAAAGTACATCATGCGCGGGTTGTTGTTTGCAATACTAGTTATTGTATCTTTTACAATCGTGTCTATCGGGCTGCCTATGTCGTTGTCCATCATGTTTGTGGAAAACGCCTGTACCGCAATAGAACGAAAACCAGACGGCGATAAAAAGAAAATATCGTTTGACATATTTGCATGGCTATACTGATAAACCGTTCCAATCGGAACCGTAGTAACCAGCCTATGGTTAGCAGGGTTGGCATCAACCTGCCAAATCTGCGCGGTATCCTCAAAGAATACGACTAGGTTGTCTTGGTATTCACCCAGTGCAGTAGGTTTGTTATTTACTGATTGCTGCAAAGATACGGGCAGGAATCCTGCATCTTTTTCAGTCGTCCAATCCCGCGCATTACCTGTTGCAGAAAACCTTACAACATCGTCTTTAATGGCAAACATCTTGCCCGACTTCTTAATAAATGAACGGGAATGCGGGCAGTTTGCATCGTCAATCAAATACGCTTTAGGGTCATCTCCGCTGATGTAATGGTGTTTAACATCGCCGCCTACATACTTTGCGGCAACATACAAATTGCCGTTAAACACTTCAACATGAACAATTTCCTGAAGCGTGTCATTGTTATACGGAACGGCGATAATGCGGATAAGCGAGCCGTCTATACCTTGCGCCGTCTTTGGCGAATTTACATCAGATGTAAACGTAAACAATCCGTCAATGCCTGAAAATATACCTACCGTATTTGTCGGCATGTTTGCAACCTTTTTCATGCCGGGGCGTTTTTTGATTGTGCGCCCCGTCGTGATGTAGGCATTTCTCAAAGTTCGTAGGCGGTTTGCATCGGCAGAAGATTGAAGCTGCCGCAAATCAAGGCCGCCATCGAACCTGTCAAATGTAATAGCTGGCATATCGCACTCAAATGTAAATTTAATGCGATTAAAACACCCGCTTAATTGGTTTCAAATAACAGAAAAGCCGACACTCTCGTCGGCTTTATTTAGTCTTAACTGGTTCTGCATATGGGTCATACAATGCGCGACAAGGCCTGAACACTTCGCCGTCAACACCGAAATTTTCCGCCTTTGCATGAATCAACATCTTTGAGAATCGGTCTGCATACAGCTGAACATCAGGCTGGCGGTAATGGCCTTTTGCCATGATGATTGCAAGCGTAAGCAGAATATCATCGGGAACGCTGCATCGGTCATCATCATTTGTGAAGTTTTCGGGCGCGGCGTAATACTCAATGCGTATCGGTATCGGTTTATCAGTCGGAACAGGTTCAAACTCAACCTGAAGAACATCAAACTGTCTGCCTGTTAACTCATACCAAATCGGATAACCGTAGCTGACAATTTCACCACTTCGCGGAATGCCTGCCCGAAGCTCGCGCCACTCATCGTTAATATAGGCGTATATGCCGTTTATATTCCCAAGCGGCGCATCATCAGGCAAATCAAGAACACGCTGCCCAAGCCCCAAGTCTTCAATGTGTTGGCGATACAGATAACGCCAATTCACATCACGCCATAATTGGCTTTGCGCCTGCTGCAAGAACTGGTTAAGAATCGGTATCTGTAAATCAATCACGCCAGCCATCGCGCCAAAACCAAGCGATATGGCAAGACTTTGGCGCAATTCAGCGAGTGTTTTAAACAGCGGGCGCATTGGCTTCAACCAAAGAAATCAACTGCTCTTTAGAGGCGTTGGCGGGATATTTCACCATCATGCCGTCAAGAATGGCTTTGAGTTCTTCGCGCGTGTTTTTTGAATACGCGCCATCTTCGGCAGATTCTTCGATGTATTTTGATTTTTCCAGCGCGTCGGCGAAGTCTTGTTGCCGCTTGAAAACATCATCAACCCAAAACGAATCTTGGTTTTTCATGCCGTATTTCATGCGCAAGCGTTCGCGCTCTTCTGCTGCGCTGTCAACTTCAAACGAGCCGACAACATTATCGCTTTCGATGGATACGCGGTCTTCACCGTGAACCGATAACAAAATTTCAGCTTCATATTTCGGTACAGTTACTTTGATTTTAGTATCAATCGAACGTGCAATAAAAAAAGGATACAGGGCTACTTTCATAAAAAAACCTTTTGAGTGTTAATAGGAAACGGGGCAAGATAAACAAGCCCCGTTATTCGTTAGGCCAATGCCAACACGGCGTGGGCAGAAGGCATATTCATAGTTAACGCACCACGCCACAGAACAGCCCATGAGTGGATATAGTTAGATGCAGCACGGGGCGGGTGGCGGGTTACGAAATCGCTACCTTGCAGCGGGCGCAAAGTTAAGTGGTTCATGTTGAGGAAGTAGCAACGTTTAGACCAATCCTTGCTTGTGCTGTCGCGGCCGCCGAAATTGTCGTCCCATTCTGGGCAGTATTCAATCGGAATGCCTTTGAAGTACAGGCCGCTGGCGGAAATATCCAAGTCAACGCCGCCCTTGCCGCTGTCGGTAACGTGGCGAACAGCCGCACCGATGGTATTGGATTGTTGGGCTGCTTTGCGGTATTCGTCAATAAACGCACCACCAGCCAAGATAACATTGGGCTGGCCGCCTTTTGAGCGTTTTGAACATTGTCGCCAAGCAATCTCCATCTTGTCGTGCATGGTTGACGTTGAAAGAGTGGCATCGGCATGGTGTCGCCACCAGTTAAATGTTGCGCGGTCAAGGCCGCCAACAGTACCAGTCGCATTATCCAACGGCAACAGGCCGTCCAAGCCGACAATCTGCTTGGTAGAAGATGCGCCAGACAAATGCAAGTCTTGGCTGAAACGTTCTTGCGCACCAAGGCGCAACGCTTCCATCTTTTCGGCCATCAGGTTGGTAAGCTGAATTTTTTCCGCATCAGTAACTGAGCCTGATTTACCGCTGTCGTCAACGGTAATACCATTGGCGGCAAGTTCAGATTCGCTCACAGACATACCGTCGTGAAATTCATACCACGGGAAACGGCTTTGTTCCAGCGTATCACGAACGGTATAGTTCAGCGTATCGGAACTGTCGAACCATTGACCAGCAGAGCCATAACCCTTGCGGATTTGTTCAACAACGTGTTCACGCGCACCGACAAAAGGCTTTTTCTTGGCAGTAAGGTGTTTCAGAAGTGGGCGCTTCATATCCACTTGGTCAATCGGATTGTTTTTTAGGTAATGGTCTAAACCAGCCTTGCCAGCGCGGGCAAGTTCGGCAGATGTAAGAGACATAATCAACTCCAGTTTATTTGAAATAAAAAATAGAACCGACTAGATTTACAGATGCGAACCTGCTAACGCTGCCGCTGGCGAAGCGGAAATTACGCCATGAATCGGTATGACATGATTTTTAACTTTGATTAATCAGTTTCATACGCAAATAAAAAAGCCATCTGATTAAAGATGGCTTCTATATTTCATGTGTTTTATTTCGGCCACGCCTTGACCAAACCCGCCTGCTTTTCCGAACAATCCTTATAAATACTATGCAGGCTAAGAATATACGGCAACACTTCGCCGCCAGTCTTGCCTTGCAGTTTTGGTATCTTTTGGCATGGCTGTGCCAAGTCTGCTGGTGGCGGATTAATGGCCGTTGGTAGAATCGTTGATGATTTGCAGGCCGCCATCGTCAAGACACACGTTGCGATAAACAGGCCGTTCAATAATTTTTTGCACTTCAACATTTCTAACCCTTTCTTTCTGTTCTCGTTCGTCCTTTGCTTCCTGATATGAAACACTTGCCGCGTAGGCTTTTTCAGCCTGCTTTTTTGCAGCCTTTGCAAGTTCCGCGCTTATCTTTGCTGTTGCTGCGTTATAGCCGCGATTGTAGGCTTTCTGCTTCCCGCTATTCCAAACAACAAATACGCAAACAACCAACAAAACAGCCGCCACATATTTCCAGTATTTAATTAAGTAAATCATCAGTTCACACTCATACACTTGTTATATCGGTCAAGCTGGCGCTTCCAAACCCCGTAACAGTTATTCTTCCGAACGGAACAATCCCGCCCGCCTGCATACTTGTATTTCAACAATGCCTTGCAAGCCGCCACATGGTTGCCATTGAGCAGTTCGCGCCGCATTGATGACTTGTTCCAGTTAGCCATGCCAAAGTTATAAGCAAAGTCCATAAAAACGTTGTATTCCGTTTGATGCAAATAAACATCAGGAATAGACGCCTTGAACTTGGCTTCATCTTTGCTTACATGATGCTTGCTGATTTCGATTGCCCGCTGCTTGGTGATGGGCTTATCGGTCATTTTTACCTTTCGCCCACCTGGATAAACAGTATTCCCGATGCCAATTGTCGGTACGCCAACAGAATCAATATAAGGCTTGCTCCGGTATCCCTCGTAGCCAATTAAGGCGGAGAAAAAAGCAGCCGAAACAGCCAATGTTGACGCTGCAACTTTCCACTTATTGTTCATTTCCGCTCCTGTGCTTAATCTGCGATAAATACACTTGCTTCTTAAGCTCATGCTCTTCCTTATCGCGGGATTCTTTCATGCTCGATAACTGCGCTTCTCGGCGATCTTTTTTATATGAGAAGTAGAAATTCATAACAAAGCCGCCAATAGCAACAACCATACCTACAAGAGTTACCCACTCAATTTCATTCACAAGGCCAAGCAAGCCTATTCCTGCTCCGCCCCAACTAATGCCACTTCCCGTTTCCATAGTAATGTTTTTCATTTATCTAATACTCCAGAAAAGGCCGCCGAATCGGCCTAGCTACGTCTAAACGACACCATATTTTGTTTTAAGCGCTTCGTATTTGGCCTGCACTTCTGAACTGCTTGCGCCGGTTGCAATTTCAACTGATTCTCCGATGAACAGATTTCGCCAAACATTCGCAACATGGTTGGTGCCAAATCGAACAGCATCAATAGATTTGGCTTGAGTAAGCATGCCGATATACCACTTATTGAACTCAAGTAAATTCGTTGATTTAGGCAGCACGCCGTTGATCGTGAATCCGTTAGACGGGTAGGCAATCCAGCCCAAGCCATCTTCTGATAAAGCTGCATTACCAACGGCAACAGGCGAACCCGATAACATGGAAATGACAATTGCCACAGAACCTGTGGTTCCACCTGCAAATACCTTGAACGGGAATATAATTGTGCTGCTTTCTTCCCCAACCAACAGGTTATCAACTCGGATAAATCGGCCAGCGATAGTATTTCCATTAGGAAGCGATGTTTTAACCGCCTTAAATGTTCCATCATTAACAACCATACCCGACCAATCGGCTGCATCAGCGCGCGTTTCAACATTTTTTGCGGAAACAAGCACAACACTTCCACTATCTGCCGATACAGAATTTGCGCCAATTTCTGCATTTGTCATGCTGAATACTGCGTTCTTGTCAGTAGTCGGCGTTGGTGTCGTCGTGCTGGGTTGAGTGTTCGAATTATCGCCTGTTCCAGCGCCACCAGTACCACCTGCGCCACCTGTTCCAGTACCGCTGTCAGTTCCGCCAGTACCTGCATTGCTGCCGCTGCCGCCATTGATAAGCTCCGGCTTGGCTTTTGCTATTGCTCGCAAAGATGCAGCGATTGTCTCGGCAGGGCTTAAAGAGCGATTATGTATCTCAACACCCTCAAAGGTATCAGCACTTACTTGTCCGTTGCCGTTCCATGCTGCACCGAAGTTAATGTATGTCGCGCCCGGTTCGGCATTCAGGGCGATAATGTATGTTTTGCCAATGCTAAGCTCTTCTAGGTTGTAAGGCTTGCCGTCAACATAGATGCCGTTTGTTTTAGTGAATTTGAATTTGGTTGCATCTGAACCCTGAATAGCAACCGCGCCGCCTGAAATAACAGAATCAACTTCATTCTCAGTTTTACCAAAACCAATAATCGGCAAGCCGGTTGTGATTCGAGAAGATGTGCCAAGCGAAACAATCTTCATCGGGAAAATGATCGTGCTAATTGATGTCGTTGCCCTGTTCATCTTCAGGCGCGGATAGACGCCGGCAGACGCCATGTCACGTTTCAGACGGGAACGCATATACTTAGGCGATGCAGCAGTATCAACAATAGATGTCCAACCAACAGGCGGGTAGCCGCCAGCCTGAACAACAATTGAGAATCCATCAGAAGACTGAATAGAATCAGCGGTAGCGCCATCCCAGTTAAGAACAATAGATGAATCAGGTGCTGTAACCGTAGCAGTAGGCAGCGTATAGGAATCTTCCCAAATATTGCCGCCAACAGGCGTGCTGGGTTGAGTGCTGGGGTTAGCAGGGTCTTTAGATGTGGCGTTTGTTGTTGCCCCATCATAAGTAATAATGTCGCCGTTTGAATCTTTAACGCGGTTGTTGTAAACGTTAATATTCGAAGCAGGAACGGTGTTGCGGGTAATAAACAATGCTTTAACCTGATCAGCCGTGCTTGCTGTATTCCAAATATTATTCATAACTTCTAAGAACTGCTTTGAAGCACCGGCAGAAGAAACCAAACGGATTTGCTGCTTGGTTACCATCGGCATATTGATGGTATTGCCGTTAAACTTGATAAGCGGGCGGGTTTCGCACTCAAGGTTAAGGATATTTACCCATGCATCATTTTTTCGAGTGGTGATTGTATTTCCCGAAACCTCAAGCAAACCGCCCGTAACACCTGACTGATTCTTCTCTTGAAAAGAGAACGGAACATCGCGTATTTCATCAAAATCAATATTGTTGTTTTTGAGAACAAAGTTACCAAGCCCGTTATAAGCAGTAGTTTCACTATATCCAAAAAAGATATTGTGAACGCTCTTGCCCTTGATTGTATTGCCGCTAACATCGCAGTTCAAACGAACATGGGTAGCCTGTTCGTTGTTGCGAATTTCAATAACACGGTGGATTCCTCGACCGTCCCATTCAATACCTGAAATGTTGTTGTTTCGGATAATGATTGAAACGTTATCCGGCTGGTTTTTCCACGGTTGAGATGCTTGAGATTTATTCTCGATTCGAACCGCCGTATAGCGGTAATAGTCAGAATTTCTGTGATTCGTCCAGTCGGTATGTTCATCATCAAGGGTTAGTCGGAAAGTTCCGTCCTGAATAAACACATTGTTTTCAATAACAATGTTTCGCATAGGGAACCCGCGAGATTCAATTGCACAGCCGAAGAACCGGTCTCCCTCGCTTCGGTTATCGCGTACTTCGTAGTCGTATGCATCGTGGGAATCAATGCCCTTGCGGTAGTTTTTGCGGGTTGTATTACCAATAACCTTGATACCAACGTTTACGCTATTCGAGAACGCGCAAATGCCATAGCCAGTTCCGCCGTCGGCTTCGTGGCCGTTGTATTCGCAGGTGTTTGAAAGAACACGAGTACCGACTTGGTTTTGAATCAGAATACCAGCCACGCGGTTATGGTGCGCATGGCAGTTCTGCACGGTATTGTTCAAACCGTGGCTCTTAATTGAATCAACGCTCAATGTTCCGTTTTTAACGGCCGCATTTTCCTGTTTCAATGCGTCGCTCGTCGCGCCAAAAAAGATACCGGCTCTGTTTGCGCCACTGGCTTCAACTGAATCAACTAAGTTATTATTTGAGTTTTGAATGTTGATACACGAAACGCAGCCAAAGTAGCTTTGGCCTTTGCGGTAAAACTCCCCTTCGTATCGGATAGAAAAGTCTTTTAGCGTTTTGTTGTGTACGCCATCAACCAAAATACCGCACTCTGAACGGGCATCTGTTTCATTGGTATTTGAATCCCAGTCGAACTTTTGCGCCCAATCAAAAGTAATAACGGTATTGCCCTTGCCTTTACCAATAATGCCTTTAAGGTTCGGGTATTCCGTTGGTGTGATGCGGATTTGTGATGTGATTTTGTATGTGCCAGCTTCAAGATACGCGAAGTCTGCCGCGTCGTTTGCGGCTCGCAGAATGTTAAGCAGGTCAAACTCTGTTGTCCCGATAGGCGCGGGCGTTGTTCCGCCATTGGGAAATGTTAACGTTCGAACATAGGCATCAACGGCAGCTTTAACAGCGCCACTAAGAATATAAGCATCAACAGCTGATTTTGCCGCGCCGCCAATAGTGCTGGAAATTCTCGCATCAACGCTGCTTAATGCGTCTTGCTCGATTTTTTTGTAATACTCGCCAAGCGCAGCATCATTAATGTTTCCATCGTCCCGCTGTATTTTTGCAAGATTGGTAACAACATTGTTAATGCTGTCTGAAATATTTTTCAGTTCCGTATCAAGCGCCAACGGTTCAATCTTTGAGCGGCTGGTGCTGTACGATGAATTGGAAAACCGTGTGATAGGGTTATACTTGTTCGGTTGTGCCATAATAAAAATACCCATGTATTAATTTCATGGGTATTCTATTGACCGATTAATCAGTTTCAGATTCGCGGCGGCCTAATTGTCTTTGAAGTTCTTTTATATGCTCGCGTCGTGATTCGATTTTTGAACGCTTGGAATCGTCCGTTAATCTGTTATCCCGACTGATGCGGCGCATATCTGCCTGAGCTTCGCGTATCTGATACCGAATATACCGCGCCTTTCTCGCCTTAAGCTCTGCGGGGTCTTCTCCGCGTATCTTAACGCCAACCGAACCAAGCGCGGCGCGGTATAACTGCTTGCCGTCTCCGCGCGAATCTGTTCCCGTATAGCCCATATACTCAAGCACATCTGCAAACTTCGTACCCTCAAACTGGTTTTTCAGGCCGTCTAAAACGTTGTTGGTGTGATACGAGTATGGAACGCCAACGCTTGCAGGCAGCCATTGGGAAGCAAGCCATTTGCCGTATGTTTTCGCTTTCTCTTCCGTTGATTGGTAATCCTTGACAACTTCCTTGCCTGTAAAGGTGTCTTTGTTTGCAAGCAAAGCAAGCGTATGGTTTATAACGGGTCCGTTCGGCGTCAACCATTGCGGCAGCGGAATGCCGCCCATTTGGTTTTGCGTATCGGCAAAATCGCCAAGCGGCAACCATCGGTAAACATCAATAAACATCGGCTTGCCGTCCAAATCATTCCACGGCAGGCGGATAAGTTTTGGCGTTCCGAAAATGGTATAGCCTTTTTGGTATTCAGGCATATTTTCGCGCTCTTCCTCTTCGTCCGCATCTTCGCCCATCAGCAGGTAAGACATCGCATTAATGCCGTACATCAGCAAAGTAACGGCCAACATTCTGTGCGGTCGGGTCAATGCAAGACGCGCCATTGCGGGAACAGCTTTGTAGGTGTAACTGATAAACGGCAGTATGCCCAAGTCTCGCACCTTGCGGATTGTCGGCGGAACATCTGCATAGTCGAACATAAACGTATAGGCATAATCCGCCGCTTCTTTGGGGTTCAATCCACGGTCTCGCGCCATTTTGTATAAAGCCATGCGGAATACTTCATCTTCGGCGCGGTAGGAATCTTGTGCGAACTTGGCCGTCTTGCTCACAACTTGGCCTGTCAATTTATCCGCCAGTTTGATTGCACGGGTAATAAGCAGGTCGGTAAGCTGCCCGTCTGAAACATTGTTTATGCCAACGAACATTTCTTTAATGCCCGCAACGTCAACAGCTTCACCGACAAGGCCATGCTCAAGCGCTTCCTGATAAAGTGCGTTCTTATCCTTAACCGCAATTGCGCCTGCCGCAATGTCTTTGGGTGTTGCCCCTGCCGTCTGCGTCATAACGATATTGCTTACCACGTTATTAACGTGCGCAACTGGGTTGTAAACAGTCTTGGTAATCTTCCACCAGCCAAGCATTGAACGCCATATTTTTTGCATCACGCCATCAACATAAAATTGGTTTCTAAGCGCAACTTCAACGTGCGGGTGTACATACATTCCAGCCAATGCGCCGTAGCGTTTCACGCCGCCAGTATCCGCAATAACCGCATCAGAAACACGAACCCAGCCGTCAACTGGCGTAATGCTTGCCAAGTTTTCATCTGATGCAATGCGCTTAAACAACATACCTTTGGCAATATCCGACTGCGTCCTAATATAGCCAACAGAAAAGCGTAGCATGGCGTCGCGCTCTTCTCCCATTGCTGTGCGCTCTTCCCGTGTAAAGTCGCGCCACATCAAAACCTTGTTTGCTTTTTGGCCTTTTGTTCCGTAGTCTTCGCGGATTTCAAACCCTTGCGCTTCGTATTTTTCAACTTCGCCACGATTAACTTCTTTGAACAGGCCGCGCCCTTTAAGGTGTTTGCCCGCAATGGCTTTACCAAGGCCGCCACGCAATGCGCGGTTAAACTGCTTTTGCATCTTATCGATGCTCTCAGGCAGCATATCTATCTTGTTATACATACGCGGCAGGTAGGTATCGCGGAACCGTTCGGCACTCTCTTTTGAAACCATTTCAAGCGCTACAAGGTCGTCCGTCTGTTGGTTAAATATAGTGCGCACGGTATCGGCCAATTCCTGAATTTTAGGCGTAACTTCCGCACCTTCCGGCAATTCCTTTTCCAAAACATCAGAAAGCAGCTTCCGTTCCGATTCGGTAAGTTTTTTACCCATTTCAGCTATTTGTTTTGCCGTTCTGCCTGCCGCGTTAATGCTAGCCATGTGGTCGCGCATGTATTGGGTGAAGTTCTCATGGTATCCGTTTGCCAAACCAGCTTTAGACGCCAGCGGTTTAATCACTTCTCCAAGCTTATTGTATGCCGCCAAGCCAATTTGAAGCTCTCCAAGCTCGTTAAACAAGACGCGCTCTTTTTTGCTCATGTCGGTATTTCCGCTTGAGTAGAGTATATCGTCATTGTCAGCGCTAAATTGGCCATTGTTTCCTGTTGCAGATTTTATTTGATTTGAATTAAATGCAACGTAAATATCTGAAATCGTATCAACTTCATAATCTGAATTGTCAGACGTATTTTTAAATATACTTCCGTCTTTTCCTTTTGATTTTGCAGATACAGACAAATCTTCTGTTGTTGAATATTTTTGTTTTCCTGTTGGGATTCCATAAATTTCATTAGCATTTTTTTCATTAATTACACTTAAGATAAAATCTTCGTCATAATCTGTATTTTCATTTGCATATTTTTCAGCATCGTTTAAATTATCAAATCTAGCTTCAAATTCGTTATATTGATTAATAACAATAAATTCACCATATGTTCTTGATTCAGGGGAAACATATTTATCCCACTTGCTACCGTGAAAGTCCACAATACCGGGGTTGCGAATATTAAGGAAAACATCATAGACGCCGCCGATGCTTCCGAAATCATAACTCTTCGCAACTTTTTCTACGCTGGAAAAATAAACCCCTTTCGTTTTTCTGGAGTCGAATATATTAAATCCATACGAATTAGTGCCGTGATACACAACAAGCGGTTCGCCTGTGCGCGGATTTATAACCTTAGACGAATTTTCAGGATCATTTTCCCAGTCGCCAAACCAAGACTTAAATTCAGGTGTTCTAACCTGCTTCCATTGGCCGAAAGTTAGTTCAGTTTCACCGGCATCTCTTGCTTTTTCATAAGCAATCTTTTCATCATCAGATGCGCGGCTATACTGTTCATTTACTTTTCTTTCTTCTGCAAAATATTGACCTGCATCAATGCTATCAACGCGCTTAAGCAATCCGAATACCTGCCCATCTGAAAACGTTTCACGGCTAATTCCCAGTACGTCTTTCAGGATGTTTTTAATTCGGTTAACTACGCGCGACAAGTAACCGTCCAAGCCGTCTTTAAATGCTGCCGGCATGGTTATTCCGTATTTGCGCTCTAATGCTTCTATGTTGTTTTCCTGTTTGGCAGCATAGAGTTCCGCAATGGCTTCTTCAACGGCGGCAATACGGTTTACGGCTGCCGCATCTTTATCACCGCGCCGTTGTTTCATAATGGCATCGGTAAGACGCTTAACAGCAGCGTTGCCGTCTGCCTGCTTAAACAGCGACTGCCACTTATCAAAACCATCAACACGGATTTTTTTATGCGCCAGTTCGTGCCAAGCAACAAACTTAGCTGTGTCTTCATTTTGAATGTTTTCTGCGATAAGCGTTATACGGCCTGTTTGTGGATCAAACCAGCCTTGCGCATTAAGCAAGTCTTGTGCGTTGTCGGGGCGTGATACATCTGTGCGCGATACAATATCAATCATCGCGGCATTCTTTTTGCCAATTGCAGCAACAACAGCGCTTTCCAGTTCGGCGATTCTTTCCGATGAAATTTCAGACGGCCTGCTTTCACCACGCTCAAAACGCTTATCAGGATTATTTTTACGGTAGCCTTGCAGGTTCTTTTCTGTTAGAATCTTGCCAAGCCGCAAGTCTTTAGTGTTTCCGCGATCCATGCCATGAATTTGGGCGCTAGGGGCTAAAGATGGATTTTTGAGAATGTCGGGCAATCGGAGCCCGAATCTCTCATTAATCCGTGCGGCTTTTGTTTTATCTACATACCTCAACAAGCGGTCATTTGCCCAGCGAAGATATGGCGAACTTGTATCTTTGTCATAGGCGTTCACAAGCATATGTGCCTGTAATTCATCGCCTTTCGGTTCAATAACAATACGAACATCATTTCCGCGCACTTTTTCAGGCGCAATAAATACCAATCGTCCATCTACCGTATCGGAATCAAACACCATAGCGGGGCTATCAACCCAATCAGGGATTTTCTTCCAAACATCAGCAGTCATCAGCGGGTGATTTGTCTGTCCGGCAATAACTTTGCCCTCAACAAGACGCAACGGCATATCACCATAGCCAAGCATATCCAAAATATCGGCGCGATCAAGCACGGTAACGCCGCCGAATTTATCGGCTTTCGCACCATTAAACAGCTCGTCAATACGCTGCTCATACTTGGTGCGTGTTGGTTCAGAACGGCTATAAATTATTCCGCTTGATTCTCTGTTTCGTTCTTCAGTTCCGCCCGTGTTTTCGCCAACGCCTGTTTCATCGCTTCGGCTGCCTGCGGGTTGCTGTTCAGTTTCTGAAACAGGCTCACCAACGGCGGCGTTTGATTCTGATTGGCCGTCTGTGAAGATGTCGCGCTGCTGTTGTTTTCCGTGTTGTCGTTCATAGGTATTAATGCTTTCATTTAACAATTGTTGTTTATCGGGTGCTCGCGCATCGCCGCCGAACATATCGGCATCGGCTGGGTTGCCTTGCGCTGCAAGCAAATCATAATAGTTTTTAAGCAATGTTGTAATGGCTTTCGCACTTCGGCGGTGTTCATCGAAGAATGCCACCAGTTCGCGGGCAACAGGTGATAAGTCATCTTCAAACATTCCTTGCTGCGCCAAGTAATCAGCAACACTTCCGCCGCTCTCGTGTATCTGATTAATCTTTTCAACGGCAGAAACAATATCGTCCGAAATATCGGCGCTGTGCATGGCGCCATCTTTGATATGGTTCTTTGCTTTCGCAATTGTCGGCGCAACCTGCATCATGGCGTTAACCATGTTTTTCATTCCCGCGTCGGTACTCTCAACCATACGGCTCAATGCAGGGCTATTACCATATGCGCTATACAACATGGCATTGCGAAAACGTCTAACGCCATCTTGGCTTAATTGGCCGTCTGCACCAATCATCTGCGCCTGAACGGTAGTAGGCATGCTACCTACAAAATCGCGGATAAATCCACGGTTGGCAGGTGTGTTCAACTCCCCGTTGTCAGCCGGAACAAACGTGCCAAAATCAGGCAAACGCTCTGCATCTACCCGCGCCTGCTCCAATGCGCTCATACCAAGCCAGCCGCCCTCGTTAGACGCAACGGCGGCTTTATTCGTATCGATAGACGCATCAACAAAACGGCGAACCAATATAGGCTTGTTCATTCCCGCAATATCATCAGGATTAAGGCCGAACTGCTCCGCGTTATCAACCAGATACTGGCGGTAGTTATCGCCGTTGCCCTGTTCGTATGCCTGATTGATTGCCATCACACGGCCATTGCCACCGATAATTGTTTGGCCGTCCGCCGCCAAAGTCGGGGCGCCTGAATCAATCTGTTTGCTATCACCAAGTAATTCAGGCTCAAGATTGTTTGCAATTTGGTTAATCTGCACCTGCGAAGCGGCGCGGCTGCGGTCTCGATACTGGTTATCGGTATTGGCAACGGCAGGTGTCAACTCGTCCGCGTCCATCAGTTCAAGCGTCGCATCTTGCATTTTCCCATCAAGGAATACGCGCGTTGCACGGCCAGCCCGACGCGCCTGATACGCCTGTTCTTCTGCCGACGCTGCAATTGCGCGGGCTGCATCTTCCTGTTCTTTTGCTGAATTACGCATGATGTTACTTTGGTTATCATCATACATATTTGCGCCTTGAATAGGCATATCATCATCAAGGCCATTTTGAACAAATGGCTGCCCGTTTGATTCAATGCCTGCGCCCTGACTATTCAGGAATTTTTCAACCCTAGCCCATGACCGCTTTCCTTGATGCTTGTTTGTGCTTGATGGCAGGCTAACCCACTCATCGCCAAGTTTGTTAATGGCTGCCTTATAGTTTCCATTGAGAACGTCATTAAGCGCTCCGCGCTGATGAATCAATGCAACCGCCGCCGCGTCTTGACTGGCAGGGTTCATATCTGTGAATCCGTATTGTTTCTGAAGTCCGCGCCAAGTTTTGCCTACAATCTGATAGCGTCCAAAAGCCGTGCTTGCTCCATCACCTGTTACAAGCCCTACTTTATTGGGGTGTTTGCCTAAGTCGTTAATACGGCCACCGCCGACAAGCGTATTGTATCCGTGCTTTTCCGTTCCCTCTGTGTGGGAAATAAGGTTAAGCATTTTCCGCATATTCGGATTTTGTGAAATCGCCCGTAAATCATTAATGGTTTTCGGTGATGCTTGTCTGTATTTGATATTCTGTTGCGTAGCTTGTCGCACAGTCGGTATATCGTTGCGCGTCTTCATGCCACCGCCGACAACGCTGTCTTTCAGAAACTGGTTGACCTGATTGGCATTGCCTGATTGCGGCTTATCAAGTTCCGCCATCAATCTTTTATAGCGGTTAGACTTATTTCCGCCAACAGCTTCCGCCGCCGCATTGGATACCGAACCGATAGCAACGTTACCACCACCAGCAACCAGCGAAGAAACAAGCGTAGAACGCGCCGCATCAAGACGGCTGTCTTGGTAATCCTGCAACCAGTTATCATTGGTTTGTGAATCAATGTATGCGCCCTTGATAAAGTCTTGACCAAGCGTTGCCAACTGCTCGCCGCCAGCTTCGCCCAATGCGTATTTCAGGGGCGACTTAATCAGGCTTGCAACTGGGCTGCTTGTTTTGAACGCATCAACTAATGCGCCAGCGGGAAGTTTCTCCGTTGCCGTTTCGATGGCCGTCTGATTGCCAGCATAAGACAAGGCGTTAAGCGGTGATAAACCAGCCTGCCGCGCATTACCATACTCTGTGAATCCAGTTTGTGCGCCCATGCCGCCATACATAATAGCGGGGTTTTTGGTTGCAACGGCTGCGGCTGTAAGCGGTGCGGTCGCGCCAAGGCTGTTAATGCCTTGACCGACATCACGGCCAATAGCTGTTTGGTAGTTTGCTGTTGCGCCTGATTGGATTCGCGCCGCGTCTTTGCTGCCCTGATTAGCCGCATCTTGCAACCAATAGCCGACAACGGGTAACGCGCCAAGCGGCGTGTAATCTCGCAACATTTGGTTAATGCCGGCATTTGCAGATACTGCGCCGCCGCCGATACCACGCGCAAATGTTGCAGGTGCCTGAACAACCGCACGCGCAACATCACCGCCAGCATCGCCAAAAGCATTTTGCGCCCATCGAACCAAACTTGCCGATGTGTCGTCCATTCCCTCCACACCGTCAAGCATTGCCATCATTTTTTTATGGTAACTGCTCATATCATCATCCTTTTTATCAATGTCGGCATATTGCCAAATCCTTAATCGGTTTCCGATAGGCATTAAAAAACCGCTATGTAGGCGGTTTGGTTTGTTAGCCCTCTAAGGCTGCGCTGATTGCATCTTCAAGCGTTCGCGGCTCATGCGCGCCGCCTGATTGTCGTCCGCTTCGTAACGGGTTAACGCGCTGTTGAACGGGCTGCATTGATGCTTTCAGACCTTGGTAATAGCTTTGCAATGCGCCAACCCACATAGACGGGTGAATGTTGGTAAGATTCTTTCTGGCATAGTCTGTTAATTTCGGCTCAATTTCAGGCCACATCAAATCAGTTTTAGCCATGCGCATACTGAACTGTTCAACGCCTTGAATTGCCTGATTGCGAATAGCCTGTTCATTCATCATTTGTTGCTGTTGCTGAATGTATGCCTGCTGCTGTTGTCGTTGCGCCTGCTCAAGCTGCTGTTGCTGCCATCGCGCCGCCGCAACTTCACGGGCTGTTTCCTCGTCAAGCTCCATATCGGTAACGCGCTGTTTTAAGTCGCCGTAGTTTTCCATCAGCAAGCCGCCCAAGCTGCGCCCGCTCAATGCCTCGAACTGTGCTACCTGTTGGCGCAAGTATTGTTCAACACGGTCATAATCACCGTTCTTAACGGCTTTTGCATAATCAAACAACTGCGAAACTTCACCAGCATCATTACAGCTTTCTTGGGCAAGACGCTGGAACTCTTGATAAGACGCGGCAATCTGCTGCACCTCCGCATCCTTGGCGCGGCGTTCCCGCACTTCGTTTGCAAGCGCCTGAAAACGTTCGTTTGCCTTTTGTCCTAAGCCATCAGGTGGCGTTAAGTCTTCGTCAACCTGCGGCTGTTCGGGCTGCTTGCTTTCTTCTTTCTGTTCGGGCTTTGATTCTTTGGCGGGCAGGCCGTCTAAATCTGCTGCATCTTCCGTACTTTCATCGCCGCCAAGCGCGGAATCAATTACGGATTCCAGCGATTCATCAGGCTGATTGCCTGCATCTTCGCCTGTGTCTTCGGTGTTGTTGTCGTGGCTTAAAACGTCTTCTGTCGTCATGCTACATGGCTCCTTGTTGCTCAACTTGTTCTAACGGGTTTGCGACCTGCTGCATTTGCATCTGCATTTGCTGTTGCGTAATCATATCAGCTTGAAAGTCTGGAATAAATTCATCAAGGTTAATTCTTTCGTCAAATCGGTTAAGTGTCTCTTCCAGCATCTTACGCAACGCCATAGCCAGCGAGTTTTGCCCTGATTGGATAAGCTGCGCCATCTGCATAATGTTCTGCTGGAACACGGGCAGGAATTGCGTCCATTGCTCGCGCTCTTGGAATTTATTAGGCTTGCTCATGCTGCCAGCCTTAATATCCACCGATAAGTAACGGTATGCGGTATCAATATCAAGGTTCTGCCAAAATGAATCCGCACCAAGAATGCGGGCTACTTCTTCAGGCGTATAGCTGCGCACAAGGATTTCAAGCGCGTATCGGCTCATATCGCGCATCACGTCTTCCATCACATCTTGGCGTTCCGAAATCCCCGACTGCATACCCATAGACATAATTTCGGCTTCCGTTGCAGTCTTTGCTTTGTTGATGTAGCCACGCGCCGCATCGCCTGACCGTGTGGTCATCTCAACATCACGGAATACCATAGACGGGTCAAACAGGCTTTGATTGACTTGCGGAATGGGCAATTGTTGGAAATTACTTGAAATAGGCTGATTGGGGTTTACATTAACCGCCAGCCATGTGCCATGCTCATCATCTCTCAACGTCTGAATCATGCGGTTTGCATCGGTAGCGTTAAGGTCTCCACCTTTGGGTACTGCATATGTAGGCTTGTTATATTGGCGCACATCTCGTATTTGGCTCCGCATATGCGCATACTCATCTTGGTAGTCAATGAGTGTTTCCACATCGCTCAACGGCCAAAACCGCCCGTCAACATGGTTAAATGCAAGGCAGAAAAAAGGATAGAAACGCTCACCGGTAAGCTGCGGTCGGTAAGGTTCGCGGGCAAACTCTTTTGCGCCACGGGCAAAGGTATAAACGTGGCCTGATTTTTTATCCCACACTTCCCAAACCTCAAGCATAACGTCTTCTGTCTGCTCGTCTGATTTGTAACTGTTTTCGGTTTTGTTTCGGCTGAAACGCTTGGCAGAAGGCGGTATTTCGCTCTTGCCGAACATCTTCATATAGTCGTCGCCACTAATCCATACACGCTGCGCAATGGCGTTGGCGTTGGCGTATTCCGATATTTCCTTGATGCTGTCATCAAGCACAAAAACATCTTCGCTTGCCAAGCGGTCGATAACAAAACCCTTTTGAATGAAAAGCTCGCCCATGCCCATAAGGCTTGCTTCAACATTCTGCATTTGTACTTCCAATTCTTCTTTGATTAAGTCGTGTTCAGTTCCCGCATCTTCCAGCTTTTCAGACAATGCCTTGATTTCTGCCACATTGTCTTGTGCGTCGGGCATACGGTCATGCTGGATAGGGTCGCTGCCATAATCATCTTGCAGGCTAACCTTTAACCAACCCACCCCTGTTGTAAGTGTTGATAACAGGCAAGACTTCATCTTGCGCTTAAGGTCTGTTTCTACAACCAGTTCACGCTGTACAAGCTGTTCGGCTGTCTTGGCAAACTCAACCCAGATATTGCCATTACTAGCAGCAGAAGCTGCAACCGCACTAGGCCGTATCTCAATTTCAGGGTTTTTGGCATACAAAGCAGGTACAAGGCTTGATAGCGTCGAGAAAATCAAATAAGGATTCACTTTTCGCTTTTCCGTCTTGCAGCTTAAATCAACAGAGTCACGGCACTTTTTAAACACCCTGTGTTGCTTATCGGCGTCTTTCAGCGCACGTTCAACTTCCTTATTCCATTTTTTCAGCGTGGCATTATCGCCGCCGCTTTTTCCGTCTTTCTGGTCGTCTTTTAAAATATTATCCATGTCTGCACCATACGTTTAAATGCTTATAATTGTGTGATTTTTTTAATCGGTTTCACGATTCAATCCGCAACCATGCGGGCATCGATTCTTTCCGTTTCGGCTTGCTCGCTGCCAGAACGCGGGTCATACACAAATAACGCAGCGTATCGGCTGCGTGGTCTTCCATACTTGAATCTATGTCTTCGGCATTATGACCGTCATGTTGCAATGCGGGTAGCGTTCGTATCAGGTGTAGGCAGGTGTCAAAGATGTATAACAGCGGCTCGCCCTCGCTCTCATCTGTACCAGTCAGGCGGAGATGTATCTGTTGCCAGCCCGCTACACGTTTGTTATCCGCTGCCCAAAACTGCACGCCGTTATTGCTCATGGTTTCGGCTATGCTCTCGCCGCCGTTTTGGCTGAAGATGGCAGGGTCTGCCACCATTTGCGCAAACCGCTCATCAAGTGATTTGCTCTTAATGCCTTTGGCAATCTCAAGCGCATTAAGCCGCAGCCCAACGTTAGGTTCACCATTACTGCCATACCACTCACGATAAATAACAATGGCATTTTTCGGAATGTATTTGCCAGTATCTGGGTTCCTGAACGTACCGTCTGAAACTGCTCCCCACAAGACACAAAACGGCTTTGCAAAGCCCCAGTCATGCGCCATAATTCGCGGCCAGTAGTGCGGTATGGCAAACGGCCTGATAACGTGTCTTGCCCGCTCAAACTCGCTAAAGTACGCACCGTCGATAATATCCCAATCGCCGTTTTTCATGGCGGCTACAAGGGCGGGATTGCCTAGGCCGTCCAACCTATGTATGTAGTCGGGGTCATTTTGTAATAACGTTGGGTTGTCTTGCAGCTTGGCGGGGATATACTGCCGCAGCATACCGCCCTCTGATTTTGGTGTGCGCCATATCTCCATAGGTTTTGCAGAGTCTACAAACATAGACTTAACCCATTGATGGCCGATATTGCCCGGATTGCTGCTGCACAAAATCAAAGGCAATTTGTGCTTATACTTGTCAGGCACTTTAAGCCCACCTAAACGCACACGACCGCGCAAAAACCTGAAAATGTTTTCGGTGAACAGGGTAAGCTCGTCAATCAGTAACACATGAATTTCCGCGCCCTGATACTTGTACATATCCTTTTCGTGCTGGCAATGACTCAAATATATCTTTGCGCCGTTCCAAAATTCAAATATGCCCTTTGAATCGTTAAACTTGACATGGCCGCTATCGGTCAATGATGAAAGCATGGAACGCAAACCGCTCACGCCCTCTAAATGGTTTTTTCTCAGGTCATCTGAAACACGGCGAAAGATATACACCTGTAAGCCCACAATTTCCATGCACAGCATTATTGCCACGACGCGCATCAGGTGAGACTTACCGCCGCCCGCTGCCCCGCCGTAAAGCATCTCGTTTGCCTTGCTTAGGTAGGCCAAACTTTGCCGCTCATGCAGCTTTAAACGCATTTCAGCCATTTTGTGCCAATTATCCATATAGGCATAATGCCATTATGTTTTAAAAAATATATTCAAAAAAGAATATTATTCTAATTATTCAGATTGTCCGCTTGTAAGCTCCACCACAATCTTGGGCGGCTCAAGCGTCTTAATCTCTTGTTTGTCGATAATCAGCCCTAATACCTTAGCCTTACCCATTGAAGCAGATACCATCGGCGCAGCCTTTCCGTCTTCCTTGGCAATCTGCCGCGCCTCTTCCAGCTCTCTTATGATGTCGTCCACCGTCATGTTATGCCTTTCTCTGTGTTCTTCGCGTAGCTTATTGATTCTTGATAGCACCTTGACATTGTCAATTAATTTTTTTGCCATCCTGTTTACAGATTCAGGCTTCATGTTTTTTGTGCTGTATGCCTGCCTGTACGCCTCACTCGCATTTTTTGATGTGATGAATGCTTGTGCAAATGCCTCTTGGTTATCGGTCAGGCCATATTCATTAACCACCCTGCTCACGTCGTCCACCTCATGCGCAAAATATCGTCTTTAAGTTCATGTCTAATTGGCAAGTAATAAAACCGCGTCTTTTCAGACTTTATTGACCAGCCGCGCAGCTTTAAATACCGCACAACATTAATGGATTCATACAACACATAGCCGCCCGCATATAATGATGACAGCTCACGCATAACGTTTTTTTCAGGGCGGTTAATGTTTAACGCTATCTCTTTTGCCGACTGCCTGCCGTGCATTTGCAGGCATCTCAAAATATCATCTCTAAGCATCGCCTTCCCTCAATACCAAATCCTGATAACGCTCAAAATACTTTTTGGCCTGCTCGTCAAACCAGCCCTTAGCATCGGCGGTGATGATACCGTTGGCGGCCAATAGGTAGGTTTCTCCCATTTCGTGTTGCAGGCGGTGTTCTTCGCGGGTTAACGGCACGCCGCTATACAGGGGCTTGTATCCCGTTCCGCTGCTCTTCGCCCGCCGAACATGGGCATATTCACACCACCCATCACCATTAACCCATTCGCTATACCGCCCGCTTATGCAAGACGGCTGCCGCCTAACCCAAGCCTGATATGCTTTATCACTCATTCAAAATACAAAAAAATAGTAATTAAGTATATGTATTTTAAATCAAAATCCAGTCTTGACAGCATCAATGGAAACAAAAAAATCAAACATTATCAGTATTAAAATCAAAGGCATAAAACGCAAAAAAGCCGCCTTTTCTGAACTGCACCCCAAAAGTTGGACACCATCCCCAACTTACGAGGTGCAGTTTTTTATGGCAAAGTATCCAAATGAATTCAAATTGAAAGTAGTGAAATACCATTTGCAGGGACACGGTGTAAAGCAGACGGCCAAAGTCTTTTCCTTAAACCATGCCACCGTACGCAAATGGGCATCCCGTTATATCCTTCACGGAGAAGAAGGCATCAACCGGCGCACCGGCACCACTGCCTATTCTTTGGATTTCAAGTTGAACGCCATTAGAATGGTCATGCATGAGGGTCTGTCCCAAAAAGAAACGTGCGCACGCTTGAATCTGCCGACAGACTCCATACTCGCCCAATGGCTGCACCGATACCGCCAACACGGTATAGACGGATTGAGACCCAAACAGAAAGGTAGGAAGTCTGTGAAACAACCCGAACAACCCGAAACCGCCAAAAAAGCCGACCATCTGAAAACCAAAGAAGAAATGATGGAAGAACTGCTTTATCTTCGTGCAGAGATGGCCGTCTTAAAAAAGCTCGATGCCTTAATCCGCGAGAAAGAAGTGCGGCAGAAAGAACGCAAACCGTCGCAGGATTAAGGCAAAGCCATCCGTTGAAACTGCTGTTGGAGATTGTCGGACTGCCGCGCAGCACCTTCTATTACCAATTGACCGTCCAATCGGCAGAAGACAAATATGCTGATTTGAAACGGCATATCCATGACATTTATCGGCAGCATAAAGGAAGATACGGCTACCGGAGGATCACGGCAGCCATCCGCCACACAGGAACACAGGTCAATCATAAGAAAATCAGCCGTCTGATGACGGTGATGGGACTGAAGGCGGTGATACGGCGGCGTAAATACCGTTCGTTCAGAGGGGAAGTCGGAAAAACCGCACCGAATATCCTGCAACGCCATTTCAAGGCAGGGCAGCCGAACGAAAAATGGGTAACCGACGTTACCGAGTTTGATGTCGGCGGGGAAAAAGTGTACCTGTCTCCGATTATGGATTTGTTCAACGGGGAAATCGTCAGTTACCGTATTCAAACCCGCCCGACTTTCGATTTGGTCGGCAGAATGCTGAAAGGTGCGCTGGAGAAACTGAGGCCGTCTGAAAAGCCAATACTGCATTCGGACCAAGGCTGGCAGTATCAGATGCATGCCTATCAGAGGCAGTTGAAGGACAGCGGTCTGGTTCAGAGTATGTCGCGTAAGGGTAACTGC
This sequence comes from Neisseria dentiae, assembly GCF_014055005.1. Lineage (NCBI taxonomy): Bacteria > Pseudomonadati > Pseudomonadota > Betaproteobacteria > Neisseriales > Neisseriaceae > Neisseria > Neisseria dentiae. Next base: position 1,492,354 of record NZ_CP059570.1, read on the forward strand.
TTGGACAATGCGGCCATGGAGAGTTTCTTCGGGACGTTGAAGTCGGAATGTTTCCATACGCGCAAATATGATTCCGCTGCCGAATTGGAAGCGGCATTGCACGAATATATCCGTTATTACAATCATGACAGGATCAAGTTGAAATTAAAAGGACTGAGTCCTGTTCGGTACAGGATTCAGTCCTTGGAAGCCGCTTGATTAAACTGTCCAACTTTTTGGGGTCAGTTCATTTCAGACGGCCTTTTTCAAAACTCCCAAATAATCCCCCTGCCAGCTCCCCATGCCTGAATCTTGTTCTGATACTCCGTCATTTCTGCCGTGTTTAGTGTAGTGGTGGATAGGGGCGTCTTTAGCGTTTGTCCGTTCGGCAGCAGCCGCTCTTCATAGCCGATAAAGCGGCCTTTGAAATATTCGTGCCACGTTTCAGCGTCAAACTTCTTGCCGCTCACCCAAACGTTATCGGCTATCTCGCTGTATATTTTCCAAAGCCGCTTATTCTGCTCTATGCTGCGTTTGCTTTTGTACGGCCTGATAACAATTTCAAGGTCAGGGCAGCCGGCCAGCCAGCCGTTGATATTCCTGCCTATCGTTTCGAGCAGCGGGCGGGCGTTTGATACTTGGCATCGGTATGTTATCTGCTGCATATCTTGCTCCACATCTTATTATCAAGTATCGGCAATCCGTTTGCGCAGCTCGGTGTTGCTGCATTACGATTATTGCGCGTTCCGTTTATAACGGCCTGCCACAATGCGTTGTCGAGTATCGGCGGCATCCAAGAACCATCAAACACAGACAGCGGTATATCGCTTTTTCTAGGTATCCTTTTGTGTTTAATATCAAGCTCGCAGCATTTGCAGTAAGCAGACAGCCCATACTTGCCGCGCTTTGATTTATAAAAATACACGCTAGTTGCGGGTAGCGTTTCTCCGCAATATGTACAGGTCTTCTCTAAAATTTCACTCATTTTCTCACCCCATTAAAACAATTGCATATCCCAACCGCCCCCGTCTTTTTTTGCCTTGGCTTTAATGGCAATAAATCTGAACGGGTACATTTCGGCGGCCACCTTGATTTTTACTTTTGCATCATCCATCCAATGCCCTTTCACTTCGTGCATTTCCATTGTTCCCGCTGCACTCATCACAGCAAAGTCGGGAGTGTAGAAAGTGTTATCCGCCAGCCGCAGCTTCACGCCCTCGAACCGATACCAAGCGATAGCCCCCGCCTGTTTCAGCGATTCCAAGTATTCCGCGTAAGCCTTTTCTGTTTTGTTCATTTCGCCAGTTTTCAGACGGCCTAGTGCGTACATTTTATTCTTCACGGCTTCCCCTTTCGTTTCGGTATTCCATATCGGCCAGCGTTTCAAACGCCGCCAGCAGAAAGGCTAAAGCGAAGCAAAACACCAGCAGCATAACCAATGCAGCCGAACCGTCTAAAACATCATTCCAGTCAATCATCATTCGATTCCCACAACATTATCAACACTATATAGCCAAATAAAATATCAACAAAATCAATTGTCATCGTATGAATCCTCGTACTTTTTGTAATACTGATTCACCGATTGCGCTATGCGCTTCTTTGCCAGCTCGTTGTTTCTGCCTTTGCTGCCATGCTTACAGCCCGCAATAAGCATAGGATTCTCGATTGCATCGCGTCGGATATATCCGCGCCGTTGGTTTGCGTATTTGCCCGTCATTGCCATTTTTCGTAATCCTTAAAATCGCCACGATAGTCAAAGTAAGCGCCAACCAAGGCAGTAATCCCAAATATGGCGGCGGCAATAACCGCCGTTAAAACCAAAGTAAAAACAACATTCATCATTCAATCCCTTTCATCTTTCCATTGCTTCTGAAAAACAGCCGCCGCCGCTCCATCGTTGCTTCGCCCGCCTGTTTGAACTTACCCGTATCGCACACCCAACAGCTAGGCAGGTAGGTGTATGGCTGTTTCAAAATCAGGCAGTTTGCAAATCCCGCCATCTGATTTGTTGCCGGCGTTTTAAAATCAGCGTTGGCGCATCGGTAGCATTTCGTCATGACTGCACCACCATCTTGCTTTTAAGCAGTTTCAGCAACTTGCCCGTGTGTTTCAATGCAGTCTGTTTTTCTTCGTTCGTAAGCAATCGGTTTTCTGTTAACAGCAACCGCTCTTCTGCCGCTTCGCATGGCAGGTATTTTGCCGCCTCATCCTGCTTCAGACGGCCTAACCTCACCGCCTCCATCACCGCCTGTACTTGGTGGTTTCGGTCGCTTCCCTTGCTCACAAACCACTTAACCGCGCCACCGTTAATCTGCAAATCAGCGGCAAAACGCTGGTAGGCATCGCGGAAAGCCATACGCGCCCCCGTTTTGTCATTTGCCAAAAACAACTCATGCGCTCCATTGCCCGCCGCTTTCATCGCAATTTCAGGGACGACAACGGTCAAGGCTTCGTTTTTCCAACCCTCAACCAGCATTCCAAACGCCTCGTCAGCAGACGGCAAACCCGTATCGATTCGCTCAATAACCGCCGCCAAAGTCAGACGGCCTGAAAGTTCGCGGCGGCAGCGGTTAAGGGCTTTCAACACGGCGGCAGTTTCGTAAACCGCCAAGTCTTCGACAATCGCCTCCATTGCCATGTCGCTTAATTCGGTAGCGGTCAATTCCGCCGTAACAGCTAATGCTTTTGCAATCTCGATTTTGTTACCCATTTTGCACGCCCTCCGCTTCGTATTTTGCAATCAGACGGGCGGCAGCTTCGGCGGTGCTTGACTTGCGCTCAGCCTGTTTTGCCCGTATTGTCGTCATCTGCTCGTTACGCAGCCAGTCGGTGCGCACAGCCTGCACATCGGCAATCAAGTGCTTTAACGCATGGCGGTTTTGCACATACCAGCCTTTGTTGTGGCTGACGTAAAACCAAGCCAACATCGGTGCTTCTTCGCCGCCCACCGCTTTAACCAAGTTAGCAATCAGGGCGTTTGCCTGTGCATTGCGGATAGGCTCAACGCCGTAACGTTGCAGGTAGGCTTGGCGATATGCTTCCCATGTTTTCGTATTGTCGGGATTGGCCGTTTTCTGTTTGGCAGGTTTTTCAGACGGCATGGCTTCGGCTTCCAACACCAGCACATCACCGTCTTGCAGACAATCACGGTTCAGCAATTTTGGTAAGCACGGTGGCGGCGCGTCTGCCGCTTCGGCGGTAGGCGCAACTACTGATGGTTCTTCTTGATGGTTAAATACTGATGGTTCTTCTATATAATACGAAGGTGCAAAATTTGCACTTTCGGAAGGTGCAAAATTTGCACTTTCGGGCGCAGAATTTGCACATGCAGAATTTGCACATGCAGAATTTGCACATGCAGAATTTGCACATGCAGAATGATTGTTTTTTGATTCTTGAGAGTAGTTCTCAAGGGTAATTTGATACAAATTAGACTGGCGACGTTGGGTATTTTGCCGGCGCTTATGCGTGATTATTCTGCGCTCCTCAAGCCATTGGATATGTGAAACAATCGTTCTTTTAGCCATTGAACACTTTACTGATAATTTATCTTGCGACGGATAGCAGACGCCATCATCGTTTGCATGGTCACACAAAGCCAACAGAACCATCTTTTGTCCTGTCGGTATATCCATTTCCCATGCTTTTGACATCAATTTAACACTCATTCCGCTTACCCTAAAAAATACCGTTTATAACGTTTGTTATTGCTTGTTTCCCAAGTCCTGCCAATCACATATCCGCGCGATTCCAATTCTTTAATTCGTGCGCCAAGTTGTGTAATGTTTAACTTGGTATATGCTTCGTAGCTGGTTAAGCTTCCGCCGCTTTGCAACAGGTTTAAAATCATGTTGCATTGAGATAGGTTTTCAGACATAATTAAAAAACTCCATGAGTTATTACAAAGTAATGCTTGTCATCGCAAAGCCCGTGTTCCAGCGCGGGCTTTTCTTATTTGTCGGCCAATTCCGGCCAAATCTCATGCCAATCATCGGGGCGCAAATCCTTGCGCGTTACCTCGCCGTTAGTGGCTCGCTCGATTTTCACGCAATGATGAATGGGTACAGGCCGTTTGCCTTTAACCCAATAAAACAAGTCTGCGTTTTTAACGCCTATGTCATTTGCCATCTTGGTTTGCCAGCCCCGTTGTTGGGTTTTAGCGTAATCAATAAATTTCATTTTTATCTCCACTTGGATTTAATTTCATTTTAGCAAATCCCTTAAGTTATAGTCAAGCGTATCGCTTAATAATTTAGCGATTTGCTAAGATTGGAAAAGGTTTGACCGCTATTACTGCTTTTGGCTAAAATACAATCAGTTATAAATTTGGAAACCGTGAACATGAAGACGATAGAAGAAATACGTGCAGAAAGATTGGACTTAATAATTAAGCAGTTAGGAAGCCAATCGAATTTTGCAGAGGCTATAGGCAAGTCCCCTTCGCAAGTATCTCAATGGGTTAATAGCTCTCTTGATTCAAAGTCAGGCAAGCCGCGGTCGTTAAGCTCAAGCACGGCTCGAAAAATAGAAAAAATATTAAAACTGCCGAACGCATGGTTTGATACGCCTATTAATGTTGACAACAGCGGAACCATGCAGCTATCGAACAACTACGGAAACGGCCACCAGTCAAACAACCAATACAGCATGTATAGCCAGGGCGGCGAATCCCAGCCGGCCACACCTGCTCAGCAAGACCAGTTTTTAAAGGTCATGCCGCTACTTGATATTTCAGACGGCCTGCAATACGCATTAGGAAATTTGCCGCAAGATGAAATGCAGCGGGCTGGCGATAAGATAGCAACGTTTGTTTCACATTCTGACAAGTCGTTTGGCATTAAAATGGCCGACGACAGCATGACAATTCAAAATGCGGCAGACGATGAAACCATTTTCAAAGGCGATATCCTGATTATTGAACCGATGATGGAGCCGCGCGATAACGATATAGTGTTGGTGTGTCTTGATTACAGCACTCGTCAACGCCCCATTATTGCCCGCCTGCAATTTGGGATATCCGGCGGATATATGATTAACCAAGCCAACCGATCGGCTGGTTATATACCGATGCCTGATGATGCCGTGATATGTGGCGTGGTAATAGAAATAAAACGACGCATCATAGAACCTGATATTGTCCGGTCAAGACATGATGACGGCTGGCAGATTTTAAACACGCTACAAAAGGCCGTCTAAAATGGAGATAATAGAGGGGGCTTTTTTAATTGTCTTATTGGTATTGGCTTTTACGCTATTTATCCAATACTACGAACTACGCAAAATCCGCAAACGCCCGCCGTCTGTAATTACAGTCATAAAAAAACAAGATGCGGGAACGAACGCAAATCAAAGCGCAGACCATGCAAGGCAGGAGAATGATAGCCAGCAGCAACTTTTTACCGATCAACCAAACAAGCATTTAAAATATTGCCCAAACTGCGGGCGAAGACGGCGGCTATCGAGCTTTTATAAAAGCCATAAGCACGCAGACGGCCTTACAAAATGGTGCAAGTTCTGTCTAAAAGAACACAACAGAAAGCGCAAACTTAAAAAATATAATTAAAAATCAGCATTATAAAAAAACTAGCCCGCCATGCGCGGGCTTTTCTATTCCTAAATTTCTCAAGACTATTCACATTTCGCTAAAATTTCCACAATCTTTCTTTCTTTTAAATTCAATTGTTTATCACATTTCGCTAAATATTTAGCGTTTTCCTGTTGATCTCATTTTCGCATTTCGCTAATATAAACCCAACGAAGCAGCAAACAGAACGAAACGCCCCCCGATGTAAGTCTTTAAAACAGCATTCGGGATTAGCGACCGGCACAGGAAATACAGTCTAGGTTGACACGCCGAGGGGTTTGTAAGTTTGCGATACCTGCAACCACAGTAAGCCGCGCATTTAATTGCGCATTGTTCTTTAGTTTTCTTGGCGTAGTTGTCAACCGGTAGCGCGGAAAGGTATCAGCGATAGATTGGATTCGCCGCTTGGGAACAGGCGGCTTAAGTAAGCCGTTTCGGGAAACGTGCTAAATGCCAACCGCCGGTACAGCGGGAAACATCGAGATGCAGACGAGACGGCTTACTTAATTTCAACGCAACAAAAAAGGATTGGTCATGCAAACAGTTCTCACGGTTCAGGTTCGTAGCAATTTCACCGAATGGCGGCCTTTCACCATCGCAAAAATCGGGAAATCACAGCGAACATATTTCCTTAAAGACATGGATGGCTCGATTATTCTTAAATCCGCCAACCTGCAAAAAATAGCAGACGCAGCAAGACATTACGGCAGAACTCTTGGCTATCAAGATAGCGCGTTTGCCGAATCAGTTTAACAAGCAAAGCCGGCTGAAAAGTCGGCTTTTTTCATACGGGTAAAAGAAATGTGCAACATAGGATACAGCAGCCCTGACTGGGGAATGGAAGCATGGTACGCCGCAGAAGATGCCGCAATGGCACGCGAAAGTGAAGAAATCAGCATGATGGAATACTGGCTTGACGACTGTCTGAAAATCGCCGCCGAAATCGCGCCGCTGTATTACAAGAGTTGCATAGATGACGGCATCGACGGCGACAACGAATCATGGCATGACTGGTTAATAGAAGAAGCAAGTATGCGCGATTTTGGAACGCGAAATTGGGATACAGGCGAGCATGACTACGAGCTTTACGAGGCCATGTGTTTATTCTGCCAGCGCGAAACAGAAGCATTCACAGATTACACATTTGTTCTTACCCAAACCGACAACAAACAGGACGCCTGAAATTCAGGCTGTTTTTCCATAATGAAAGGATTTAAAAATGGTTAAAAACTTTGGCAACTGGAACACGCTGGGCAACTGGAACACGCTGGGCGACGACAACACGCTGGGCAACTGGAACACGCTGGGCAACTGGAACACGCTGGGCAACAGGAACACGCTGGGCGACGACAACACGCTGGGCAACAGGAACACGCTGGGCAACTGGAACACGCTGGGCAACAGGAACACGCTGGGCAACAGCAACACGCTGGGCAACTGGAACACGCTGGGCAACTGGAACACGCTGGGCAACAGGAACACGCTGGGCAACAGCAACACGCTGGGCAACTGGAACACGCTGGGCGACGACAACACGCTGGGCGACGACAACATGCTGGGCAACAGCAACACGCTGGGCGACTGCTTAAAATTCGGCAAACGCTTACAAATGGAAGGGGTGAAAGTTTTAGCGTTGATGTGCATGAGCAATGTGGACGGTTCCGGCAGAAAAATCCAAGTAATCGTTCATACCGACGGAATTTTAATTCGAGCAGGCTGTTTTAAAGGCTCGCTCGATGAATTTTGCTCAAAAGCCAAACGCGAAAACAAAACCCGTTATGCAAAAGTGGTAAGAGCCGCAGCAGAAGCCTTGCAGCAAGATGTGATTGAGAAAGGCATTACAGGCGGCTGGGACGAAGTTACAGAAAAGGAATCGGAAAATGATTAGCAAAGTGAAAACGTCTGTATTTTTATACGCGGCGGTGATGGTTTTTGGTGTAGCTGTTATTGCTGGCAAGTGTAGCGCGGAATCGGTAGGCAGCAAGATTAAAGAAGATGCAGCCAGTTATTACGCCTTAATCAGTCCACAGCCGAAAGACAACACCAAAGAGCGCATGAGAGCCGCGGAAAACGCGGCCATCGAAGCGCAATTAACAGCCCTGAAGCAATACGAACAAACAGATTTTGAATGGGTACGCGGCGACGCGGAAGCCTACAAATAAAGGATAGCATCATGAAAAAACAACCCAAAACCATCACCATGAAAGAAATCGGCGAAAACCTGAACCTTGCCGACCTTGAATGGCGGGCTGCGAACTACGAGAAGCACCGCCAACTGAAAGACGGCACAATAGAGCTTTGCAAAGACGCGCTTCAATTGAGCGCAACCGCCCGCCGCACCATGAAACGGGCGCAGTTCTACGCAGGCGCAGCAACCGCCCTGATTCTTTCCATGCTGCTAATCGTTATCGCCCAAGCCGCCGCCTGATAGGGTTTCAGACGGCCTAGATTTTGGGGTATTAAAAATGTGTGAACAAATGTTTTATGCGCAGGTAATGCAGGAATTACACGAAAAGGATTTTGAAAATGGGAATTATGACAATGATTTTGGGGGAGAGCGGAACGGGCAAAACATCGTCTTTGCGCAATCTGCCGCCCGAAAAAACAGCCCTGATACAGATTGTAAAAAAGCCCCTGCCGTTTAAGCCGAAGGGTTGGAGCGTAGCGGCGGAAAATGACGGCGGCGGATTAAAGAAAGCCGCCGAATCGGGCAACATCTACATCACCGATAACGCTGGCGAGATAGTACATATCTTGCAGAAAACAACGAAAGAAATCATCGTAATCGACGACTTCCAATACCTGATGGCAAACGAATTTATGCGCGGCGTGACAACCGAAGCCAAAGGAAACGAGCAATTTATGAAGTTTAACCGTATTGCCAAGAACACATGGGACGTAATCAATGCGGCAGCAAAAACATCAGATGAAAAGCGCGTTTATGTTTTGGCGCATACTCAAACAGATGATTTTGGAAAAACCAAAGTAAAAACCATCGGCAAGCTGCTTGACGAAAAAATCACACTGGAAGGCTTGTTCAGCATTGTGTTACGCACCGAAGCAGCCAACGGGAACTATTCATTCCGCACCCAAAACAGCGGCAACGACACCGTGAAAAGCCCGATGGGAATGTTTGATGACATTCAGATTGGAAACGACCTTAACGAAGTAGACATGGCAATTTGTGAATTTTACTCAATCCGACAAGGAGGCGAATCATGACAGTAGTTTTTCAGTATAACCAAGAACAGGCAGTAACTTCAGGCGAAGGCGGCTACATCAGCCAAAGCGGCGCATACACAGGCCGCATCACTTATGCAAAGTGGGCAAAAACACAAAACGGCGCAAAAGGCCTTGAACTTTCAATTGAAACCGACGAAGGCCTTAAAGCAAACTACATTACTATTTTCCACACCAAAATCGACGGCAGCCCCAACCAATACGGCCAAGCCCACATCAACGCCATCATGGGCATTTTGGGATTGCAAAATCTTACCGCCGTACAACGGGGCAATGATTATATCTGCCAAGAGCTGAAAGAAAAACAGATTGGCCTCGTACTGCAAAAAGTTTTGCGCACCAAACAGGACGGAAGCGATACATACAAATTTGAAATAATTGTACCTTTCCACCCTCAAACCCGCCAAACGTTGAAAGAAAAGGTAGAGCAGGAATCCGCCGAACGCGTAGGGAAAATCTTAACAACCCTTTCCGACAAAGACGAGCGCGAAACCAAACAGCAGGCATACGGCCAAACACCGCCACCGCCGCAACGCCAAACACCGCAACAAGCCGCGCCTGTTGATGATATCGACGACGATATTCCGTTCTGAAAGGCCGATAGGGATTTTTTTTGGAGTAGAAAGATGGCAGACATCATGATGTGCCAATACCAAGAATGCCCTGATAAAAAAAACCTGCTATCGGGCAACCGCAAAGCCAAATCCGTTCAGACAAAGTTATTGGGCTTTATCAGACGGAGACAAGCAAGAGGCCGATTGCGGCCTTTGCCGTAATTATTGGAATAACCAACCAAAAGTGATTATCGAAAATGAATCATAAACTTATGCTGTATCAATCCGCAGCCAACGTAACCGACGCGCTGGAAGCAGCCGCCAACGGATATTTTGAAAACGATAAGGAAGCTGCCGACACCATCGCCGCCGTGCAAGGCCAGTTTGAAGTAGACAGTCAGTCCGTTATCGCATGGCTGCTGAACCGCGAAGCCATGGCCGAATCAGCAGAAAGCCGTATCAAACAGGCCGCCGAAAACCTGAAGAGAGAAAAGGCATTGCACGACTCAATCCGCCATGCCATCAGCGAAGCCATGCAGCGCACAGGCATTCAGAAAATCGAATCTTCAGACGGCCTGTTTAAAGCCAGCTTCCGCAAATCAACTGCCGTAGCAGTTTTTGACGAGGCGCAAATCCCAGCCGAATTTATGCGCGAAAAAATCAGCTACACGCCCGATAAAACGGCCATTAAAAAGGCCATCGAATCAGGCCGGGAAGTGGCAGGGGCGAAACTAGAAACCCGTCAAAACCTGCAAATCAAATGACTGCATTACTCTTATTCAGACAGCGCGTGAACCAGTTCAAAAAAGCAGAGGCAGATTTGAAACACGCTATGCAGAAACTGGAAAACGCGCCCAGCCTGCGACGGCTATTGTTGGGTTACATTTTACAGAAACACCCGCACGAAACGGCGGGGAACATTAAGCGAAAGTATTAATTATGAACAAATTTCAAAACTGGATTGACATTAAAGATGATGTACCACCTGTTGAAACAACCGTAATCGTTGCAGACCAGAGAGGCAATGTCTGGAGTACATGGGCATCTGATGAGGATGGTGTTTTTTGGTTTTACGATGAAGAACCTGATAATCGTGTTACACATTGGATGCCTTGCCCTGCACACCCTCTCAATAAAGAAACGGAACAAAAATGAAAATTGGATAATCAAAAAGTTAGGCGGATATACGCACGAACAACATAATTGGAACTTGAAAGATTAAAGAACTGGCGCAACAACGTAGCCAAAGTTTTACGGCAAAACAAAGTACAACGCCATATAGTGAATAAAGTGATGGAGATGAAGAAATGAGTAAATTTAAATTCGGAGATAAAGTTCAATGCCCTGATATGAGTGTGCAGATGTTTCTCCATAACAGACAGGGCGGCATTGCTGTTGTAACTGACCAATGTGGAAAAAAAGCCCAATTTTTAAATGACACATTGCGACCAATTCCTCACCCCGACACTATCCGTCTTGATTGGGTTGAAATTTGTGAAATTAACGACCAATGTCCGTTGATTGAGTGGGACGATTATTTAGGCGAGTGGGAAGTTAAATATCCCGACAGCAAATTCAGTTTTGAATATTTAAGAGATGCAATAGATTTTGCCATCTCCGAAGAGCAAGCCGATGACTAAACACCAACACCGCCGCCGACAAAACAACTGGCAAGCCGTTATCCGTAAACGATAGCGGAATTTAAAAAAACACGGAGCAATCCATGCAAACAGCAACAACCAAACACACCAGTGCAAAAGCCATCATCGCCGCACAACGCGCCGCCAAGAAAGCCAAACGCGACGAACGCATTCTATTGTTGCTATGGCGTGTGAAATGGAATTGGTTATTTTTATGAAAAATGAAATTTATTGAAAGTGTAAATTAAACCATGATTGAAAACAAAACCGACCATAAATACCAATGCAGATTTTAGGTGGATTCACGGAATGTGAGTTTATCCAATACAAGAAACAATACATAGAAAAGGTAGATAAGGAAAACAGTCTTAAGTTGAATCAGATTAAAAAAAGATTAATGGTATCCGCACAGCCTTATCTTAAGGATACTGGCAGATTGGATTACTTGATAAAGAATAGAAAGTTATTTGTTCTAAGCAATTTAAAACGCATGAAACGCATAACATCTAGAGAACAAATAGATGAATTAATGAAATCATCAGAAAAGGAAAAACGAAATGCTTAATCAGTTACTGTTGAAAGAGTATGCCAAGTTAAGCGGCTACACAGAAAAGGCAATCCGTGAGAAGATACATAAAGGCGTATGGGCTGAAGGTATTCACTACTACCGCGCACCCGACCGCCACATCATCATCAACATTGCCGAGGTGGAAAAATGGCAGCGCAAACAGGCATAAGGCCGCGCGAAAGTTCAATACAGATATGGTTCATGTATCAAGGCAGGCGGAGGTGGGAAACGCTCAAAATCCCGCCAACGCCCGCTAACCTCAAATACGCCGCCAAGATGCGGGCAGAAATAATTGGCAAAATCAAAATTGGCATTTTCGATTACGCCGAATACTTCCCCGAATCAGAGCAGGCTAAAACCGTGCCGACGTTTGAACAAATGGCCGCCCTTTGGCTGCAAACATCAAACCATTTGGCCGATTCAACATTAGCAGGCTACCGCAAAATGCTGAATAACCACGTCTTGCCCGCTATCGGCCATATCCCCATCAACGCCATCAAATACAGCCGCCTTGCCGCCCTGCTTTCAGAAATGAAATGCGGGGCGAAAACACATAATAACATACTAACCGTAATCCGCCAACCGTTTGAACTGGCATTTATAGACGGCCTGATAGAAACCAACCCCGCCGAACGCCTGCAAGCGGCCAGAGTACAGAAAGAACCGCCTGACCCGTTCACCATAGCCGAAGCAGAGCAGATACTTTCACACCTGAAAGGCGAGCCTGTTTTTCACAACTACTTCGAGCTTGCATTTTTCACGGGATTGAGAACCAGCGAACTAATCGCCTTGGAATGGGCAGACGTTGACTTTAACCGCGCCGTATTGCGCGTGAACAAGGCTTTTGTAAGCGGGGCAACCAAAGGTACTAAAACGCATTCATACCGCGATATAGAGCTAAATACGCGGGCAGAAAGCGCATTAAAACGCCAACGCATGATAACGGGATTGAAGAACGGTTTGATTTTCATCAACCCCAAAACGGGCAAACAGTTTGAAAACGACAAGACGGCATGGCGGCCTTGGCAGCGGGCAGTAAGGCTATCAGGCGTTCGATACCGCAAACCCTACAACACACGGCACACATTTGCCACGCTCAATCTGATGGCTGGAGCTAACCCTATGTGGGTGGCCAGACAACTAGGCCACACCAGTATGAAAATGCTGCTTGAGAATTATTCAAGATGGATAGACTCGGCAGACAAACAGCGCGAAAAGTCCAAAATAGAAACCCTGTTTTGTGCCGAAAATGTGCCAAGCATTGATAAAATATCAATAACCAAATGATATTTAAAGTAAATTCTGGTGGAGGCGGGGGGAATTGAACCCCCGTCCGAAAGCCCTCTACAAAGCGTTCTACATACTTAGTCTTGCCAACTTGGAATCTTGCCCCCATTCCGCCGGCAGACGGGCTGTTTGGAGGCCAGTTACCTTAAATCTTATTTCCTGCCAAGTAACCCGACAGAAAACCAGCCAATGTAAGATGACGTTGCCGTAGGTGTTACCCTACACAGCCCATCGGCCGACTGCTGCAACGGCTAGCCTTAAGCGGCTAAAGCGTAAGTTTCGTCGTTTGCGACTATTTTGGTTCAGTGTTTTACGGGAATCTGAGACCCCGGTATGCCCGCATCTGCTTCGCAACCCCCGTCGAAACCAAGATCGCCCCCAGATAGGAAAGGCGGATTATACGCAGTTAAGGCATAAATTGCCAGCGTCGCTTTTTCTTTTCAGGCGGCCTTATCGGTTATATAGTGAATCCACTTACTCCGTTACAGCGTTGCTGCGCCTTAGCTCAAAGAGAACGATTTTGTAAGCCGCTAAAGCGGCAACAGAATCGGTTCCGTACTATCCGCACTGTCTGCGGCTTGCTGCCTCGTACCGAAAATTAATTGAATCCACTATAATGGCCGTCTGAAAAACAATACGGGCAAAAATTTATGTATGACGTCAACACACACGATGTGCGCCGCTTTTTTGCCGAAGTGTGGCGGCAGCGCATGCTGCCCTTGCAGCTCGATGCCTTGCAGCAGAAAGCGTTGCGGATTATCGAAGCACACCCCGAATACCACCGCTATCTGGAAAACATCGACGACTACCTCGATAAAAACTGGACGCCCGCAGAAGGCGAAAGCAACCCGTTTCTGCATATGTCGCTGCACCTTTCGCTGCAAGAGCAGGCCGCCATCGACCAACCCCCGGGCATCCGCGCGATACACGAACAGTTGTGCGCCAAACACGGCGACTGGGTGCAGGCCGAACACGAAATGGCCGACGCGCTGGCGGAAACGATTTGGGAAGCGCAACGCTTCGGGCGCGGGCTGGACGTTAACGCCTATATGACGCGCCTGCGCAAACTGGTGGGTTTGGGTCAGGAAGACCGGGCGCGCATCAATCCGCACGAAGTGGGTTTGTCCGACAAAATCAGCGAACGCGGTTAATCGCCGAAAGGTTTTCAGACGGCCCCGCAGATTTACCGTTTTCTGCTTGATTATCCGCATGATTGCAGCCATATTGTCCGTGCCGCCATCGGAAACCAAGCCGTCTGAAAACCGAATCCGCCCGTATTTCAGACGGCCTGCTTATTTTCACTTATCTATTTGTTTAAGAAAGAACTTCATGACCGCTATCTTGATTATTCTCGGTTTGATTGCCCTGCTCGTCGGCCTGCTCGGCACGATTTATCCCGCCATTCCCGGCCTCGGGCTGATGTTCGCCGGCGCATGGCTGCTGGCCCATGCCGACGGTTATCAAATCATAGGCACCAACACGCTGATTTTTCTCGGCATCGTTGCCGCTTTGGGCATGGCTACCGACTATGTGGCGGGCATGTTGGGGGCAAAATTCACCGGAGCCAGTAAAACCGCCATTTGGGGGGCGTTAATCGGTGGTATCGTCGGGGCGTTTTTCTCGCTGCCCGGTTTGCTGCTCGGCCCGTTAATCGGCGCAGGCGCGGGCGAATTTTGGGCGCGCAAGGATTTGTGGTCGGCAGGAAAAGTGAGCCTGGGCACGTTTGCCGGCTTTATCGTGGGCGTGATTGCCAAAGTGGGCTGCGCGCTCACCATCGTGTTCACGTTAGCGGTGATGGGCATTATCAGCCTTTTCCAATAATTGCCGGACAGATATAAAAAAACACACTTCATACTCGGGCTTGACCCGAGTATCTTTTTTGGGCTTCGGAAATTTTTAAGAAAAGGAGATACTCGGGTCAAGCCGGGTATGACTGAATGCTTACTAGGTAAGCGGGTTAACTATAGCGCACAAAAACGGCTTTACACTTGCTTTGATTTAACTTTAAACGGACGGGTGTACAATCCGCCCTTGCGCGTGGCCTGTTCCCGGTTCAGCCCGCTTTACCACAGGCTGTTTTCTGCAACTTATCCGGTTTGAGGCCGTCTGAAAAGTATTTGGTTGCTGGCGCAGCAACCTTGACAACGTCTGCTTACATCTATTTAATACACGGTACAAAATAGATTTTGTACTAATACATAAAGATTTTTTTATGGACGCTTTAATCCTCAGCCGCATACAGTTTGCGGTGAATGTCAGTTTCCACATTCTCTTTCCGGTGATCAATATCGCACTGGCTTGGTTTGTGGTGTATTTCCGTTACAAGGCCGGCAAAACGGGCGATGCGGGCTGGTTGGCCGCCTACCGTTTTTGGACAAAGGTTTTCGCCGTTACCTTTGCCATCGGCGTGGTGTCGGGCGTAACCATGAGTTTCCAGTTCGGCACCAACTGGCCGGGCTTTATGGAAAAGGCGGGCAACATCGCCGGCCCCCTGCTCGGCTATGAAGTGTTGACCGCGTTCTTTTTGGAAGCGGGCTTTCTCGGCATCATGTTGTTCGGGCGCGAACGGGTCAGCCAAAAAGTGCATATGACGGCTTCCGTTATCGTGGCCGTCGGCACATCGATTTCGGCGTTTTGGATTTTGGCGTTGGATTCGTGGATGCAGACGCCGCAGGGGCATTGGATAGACGCCGAAGGCGTGATGCACGTGAAAAACTGGCTCGAAGTGATTTTCAACCCCTCGTTCCCCTACCGTTTAACCCACAAGCTGCTGGCTTCGGCGCTGACCGCTTCGTTTTTGATTATCGGTTTGTCGGCTTGGCAGATATTGAAAAAAACCGCCAACAGCGCCACGCCGAAAGTGTTGAAAACCGGCCTCACGGTTGCCGCCGTGGCCATTGTTCTGCAAGTGTTTGCAGGCGACGCGCACGGTTTGAACACGCATCAATACCAGCCGGCCAAACTGGCCGCCATCGAAGCGGTGTGGCACACTGAAAAACCGGCGCCGCTCACCTTAATCGGCTGGCCCAACGAACAAACCCAACAAACCGATTATGCGGTGAAAGTGCCTTATCTCGGCTCGCTGATTCTCACCCACAGCATGGACGGCGAAATCAAAGGCTTGAGCGAATTTGCCGACAAACCGCCCGTTGCGCCGGTGTTTTTCGCCTTCCGCGTGATGGTGGGCGTGGGCGTGCTGATGCTCTTGGTGAGCTGGTACGGCTGGTACCGTTTCCGCAAAACCCGCTGGCAGCCGCAGCAACTGCCCAAATGGCTGCTCTATACCTTTGCCGGCATGACGTTTTCGGGCTGGGTGGCTACGCTTTCGGGCTGGTATGTTACCGAAATCGGCCGCCAACCGTTTTTGGTGTACGGCGTGTTGCGCACCGAAGATGCGGTAACAAAAATGGTGCCGTCTGAAAACATCGGCCTCACGTTGGTGATGTATCTGGTGTTATACAGCGCCATGCTGCTCTCTTATATCATGGTTTTGAAATATATGGCCGAACACCCCGAGCATGATGCGCACGAAACAGGCCGTCTGAAAGCGGAGGAACGATAATGGACTGGAATTACTGGCTGCCCCTCGTATTTTTGGGCTTACTCGGTTTCGTGATGACCGTGTATGTGGTGCTCGACGGTTTCGACCTAGGTGTGGGTATGCTGATGCCGCGCGCCAAGGCCGACGAGCAAAACGTGATGGTCGGCTCGATCGGCCCGTTTTGGGATGCCAACGAAACCTGGCTGGTGCTGGGCGTGGGCGTGCTGTTTATCGTGTTCCCCAAAGCGCACAACATCATTTTGGGCCACCTCTACCTGCCCGTTACCTTTATGCTGTTTTCCGTGATTGTGCGCGGCGCGGCATTCGACTTCCGCGTGAAGGCCGACGACAACCATAAAGATTTGTGGAACATCGCCTTTATGCTCGGCTCGGCCGGCATGGCGCTCACGCAAGGCTGGATGCTCGGCCGTTACGTTACCGCCTTCGGCACGCATCCTTTGGATTATCTGTTTTCGCTCGGCATCATGGCCACCGTGCCGGCGGTTTATGTGCTGCTTGCCGCCTGCTGGCTGATTGCCAAAACCGAAGGTGAGTTGCAGCAAAAAGCGCGCAAATGGGCCAACCAGGCCTGGTGGCCGGTGGTGGGCTGCCTGCTGCTGATTTCGCTGGCCACGCCGTTTGTGAGCGGCAGCATTTTCCAGCGCTGGTTCACCCTGCCCAACCTGTTTTGGCTGGCGCCGATTCCGCTGCTGAGTGCATTCTGCCTGATACGCGCCAAGCTGCTGCTCGGCCGTGAAAGCGTGTTGCGGCAGGGTGTGTGGCAGCCGTTTGCCCTTTCAACCGCCACTTTGATACTGTGTGCCCTCGGCTTGGGCATCAGCGTATTCCCCTATGCCGTTATCGGCCAACTCACTGTTTGGGAGGCCGCCGCCAGCGTGCCCACTCTGGTGGTTACCCTGATCGGCGTCGGCATCACCGTGCCGTGCATCATCGCCTACAGCATCTTTTCTTACTGGGCGTTCAGGGGCAAAGCCACCACGCTGACTTACGGCTGATGCAGCAGGCAAACCAACCATTTATCAATTATCAATAAACCGAGGCCGTCGGAAAAAGATTTTCAGACGGCCTCAAGCCTTTATAAAAATCATGCAGATATTTTAAACACCTGCGTCATACCCGTTCAACACCTGCGTCATACTCGGGCTTGACCCGAATATGACGGTACGCAAATACTAATCGGGTTGTAACGGCACCCGCTACACTCAGGCCGTCTGAAAACAATATTTCAGACGGCCTGTTATGTTGCAAGCGAAACGGGTTTACAACACTTTCACAATGCTTTCGCACAGATAGCGGATATTGTCGGCCGTGATGCCCGCCACGTTGATGCGGCCGCTGCGCACGGCGTAGATGGCGAATTCGTCTTTCAGGCGGTCAACCTGTTCGGGGTTTAAGCCCGAAAACGAAAACATGCCGTTTTGTTTCACGATAAAGCTGAAATCCTGCCCGGCACCGTATTCTTTCAGCAAATCCACAAACTGCCGGCGCATTTCTTTGATGCGCGCGCGCATTTCGTCAAGCTCGGCAATCCATTGCGCTTTCAGGGCTTCGTCTTTCAACACCAGCGCCACGGTGGCACCGCCGTGCGAAGCGGGGTTGGAATACAGGGTGCGGATAATGGATTTCACCTGGCTGAAGGCACGGTTGGCGGTTTCGACGTCGGCGGCCACGATGGTAAACGCGCCCACGCGCTCGTTATACATGCCGAAGTTTTTCGAATAAGAGCTGGCCACCAGCAATTCTTTATTCAGTTTGGCAAACGCGCGCAGGCCGTAGGCATCTTCTTCCAAGCCGTTGGCAAAGCCCTGATAGGCGAAGTCGAACAGCGGCAGCCAGCCTTTTTCGGCCGACATTTTGGCCAAAGTTTCCCATTGTTCGGGCGTGGGGTCGATGCCGGTGGGGTTGTGGCAGCAGCCGTGCAGCAGCACCACGTCGCCCGCTTCGGCCCGGCTCAAATCTTCAATCAGGCCGTCCCAATCGAGGGCGTGGGTGGTTTTGTCGTAATAGCGGTAGTCGCGGATATTGATGCCCACGGCCTTGAAAATGGCGTTGTGATTGGGCCAGGTGGGGGCGGAAATCCACACGTTTTTGGCGCCGGTTTGGCGTTTGATGAATTCGGCGGCCACGCGCAAGGCACCGGTGCCGCCCAGGCTTTGCGCGGTTTTGGCGCGTTTGGAAGCGATGATTTCGCTGTCGGCGCCGAAGAGCAGCACTTGGGTTTGCTCGTTATAGTCGGCCACGCCGTCGATAGTAAGGTAGTTTTTGGTGTTTTCGGTTTCCAGCAGGCGTTTTTCGGCCTCTTTCACGGCCTTCACAATCGGGGTTTTGCCTTGGGCGTCTTTATACACGCCGATGCCCAGATTCACTTTGTTGCTGCGGGTTTCGGCTTTGAATGCTTCGCCCAGGCCCAGAATCGGGTCGGCCGGCGCGGCTTCGATTTTGTCGAAAAACATGATGCTACCTTTCTGAAATGTGGAAGGAAAACTGCGGAAAAAATCAGGGTTAATCTTACGCTTTTTCACAAAAGATGAAAACCGCAAAACGGCCGGAATTTTGAGAAATATCAGAAGTGCGGCGAAACGCGTGCAATGGCTGCCGGCTTGGCAGGGCAATATGCGAAAGGCCGTCTGAAAACTGTTTTCAGACGGCCTATTGTTAACAATCTCTGCGGTTTAGTTCGGCGTGATCACTTTGGCGCCTTCCTGAGTGCCCAACACCAGCACGTCGGCGGCGTTGTGGGCGAACAGGCCGTTTTCCACCACGCCGGGGATTTTGTTGATTTCGTCTTCGAGCGTAACCGGCAGAGTGATGTTCAGATCGTGCACATCGACAATCTGGTGGCCGTTAAAGGTGATGAAGCCCATGCGCAGCTCGGGCTGGCCGCCCAAAGCCACCAATTTGCGGGAAACCATGGAACGCGCCATCGGAATCACTTCCACCGGCAGCGGAAACTTGCCCAAACGCGAAACATATTTGCTTTCGTCGGCGATGCACACGAATTTGTCGGCGATGCTGGCCACGATTTTTTCGTTGAGATGCGCGCCGCCGCCGCCTTTAATCATTTGCAGCGAGTGGTTCACTTCGTCGGCGCCGTCCACATAAAGCGACAGGTGCGACACTTCGTTCATCTGCACTTCGGGGATTTCGTAACGCGCCAGCATTTCGGAAGTGCCTTTCGAGGTGGAAACCGCACCTTTGATTTTTTTGCCGCTTTTGGCCAATGCTTCGATAAACAAATTAACGGTGGAGCCGGTGCCGATGCCGATGTATTCGTTTTCGTTTACGAATTCCACGGCTTTTTCGGCGGCCATGCGTTTGAGTTCGTCTTGCGATGCCATGCTTTCTCTCTCCATAAAAAATGAAACGGGTTAAACATTACATAAATATAGTAACAGCTTTTACCAAACCGCGCAGTATCCGCTGTTCAGACGGCCTGCAACAGCACGGCGGCCTGCGCTTCGATGCCTTCCTGCCTGCCCAGATAGCCTAATTTTTCATTGGTTTTGCCTTTGATGTTAACGGCTGTTTCGCTCAAGCCCAAATCGGCGGCGATGTTGGCGCGCATGGCGGGGATATGCGGGGCGAGTTTGGGCTGCTGGGCGATGATGGTGCTGTCCACATTCACCACCCGCCAGCCCGCCGCCTGCACGCTTTTATAGGCTGCGCGCAGCAGCACGCGGCTGTCGGCGTCTTTGAATTCGGCAGCGGTGTCGGGAAAGTGGCTGCCGATATCGCCCAAACCCGCTGCTCCCAGCAGGGCATCGGTAACGGCGTGCAGCAGCGCATCGGCATCCGAATGGCCGAGCAGCCCTTTGTCAAACGGAATGGCCACGCCGCCGAGAATCAGTTCGCGGCCTTCGACCAGTTGGTGGACATCATAACCCTGCCCGATGCGGATATTCATATCAATCAATTCCCTTTCTGCCTTTCAGACGGCCTGAAAACGGTTAAACAATCAGGCCGTTATTGTACACAAAATAAGGCCGGAACCTTTGCAAAAGGCCGGTTCACTCCTGAACATGCCTGTATCCCGTCATACCCGGGCCTGACCCGGATATCTGTTATTTCTTTTGAAACAAAAAGATGCCCGGGTTGAGCACGAGCATGACGCAGAGATTGTAAGATGGTGAAAGGAGTTTTGAAAAGGCCGCAGGCCGTCTGAAAGTTTCAGACGGCCTGCGAAACGGAACAAACAGCGCATCAGGCCTTCAAACCGAGCTTGCCGCGGTAGGCATAGAAATACACCGCGCCCACAAACACCGCGCCGCCGATGGCGTTGCCCAGATACACCGACACCATGTTCCAACCGAACTGTGCCCACGAAATATCGGCGCCCGCCCAAATCGCGGCGGGAATCACAAACATATTCGCCACCACGTGCTGAAAGCCCACCAGCACGAAAATCATCACCGGAAACCAAATGCCCAGAATCTTGCCCGAAAAGCTGTGCGCGCCGTAGCAAAGCCACACGCCCATGCACACCATCCAGTTGCAGCCTATGCCCGACACCAGCGCGCGGCCGAAATCCGCCGCCACCTTGCCCTCGGCCACCGAAATGGTTTTTTCCAGCACCGCGCCTTCGGTTAAGCCGACATAATGGCCGAAAAACCACGCCACAAAAAAAGCGCCGACAAGATTGGCCAGCGTAACAATCAGCCAGTTGCGCCCCCACTGCGCCAGCGAAATCCGCTTCGCCAGCCACGCCACCAGCACCACCATCATATTGCCGGTAATCAGTTCACCGCCGCCTATCAGAATACACACCAGCCCGATGGGGAACACCGCCGCGCCGATAAACACCGCCAGGCTGCCCCAGTCGTGCGGCATGCCGCCCACCACTCGGATATAGGCCAAATAGCCCAGCGAAATATACATGCCGCCGAGAAAGCCCAAAAGGCTTAAGGTTAACGTGCTCCCTTTTACCTTCGCCACGCCTTTTTCAACCGTTGCCTGCAAAATCTGCTCAGGATACAAATCGCTCATGCTGTTACCTGCAATGCGTAATTAAACAACGTTATTATAGCGGCATTTCAGACGGCCTCATTGATATAGCTCATTTGTTTTGTAAGTTAATTACATTCTGTTTGCCACAACACCTTAGCGCCGCCAGCCGTCTGCCCGCCGCCGCAAAACGGAACCTTAACGCCCCGCCCCACTCCAATTATGACAGTTTTTTTACAGGGTTTTGCCATGAATCAAACTTCAGCCACAAGCCCGCCGCCCGCGCTTGCCTGCCCTTGCGTTTTAAAACATAATAACCGCCAGCATTTTTGTGTTTTATTACATTGAGCATAATAATATTACACACAGGCTCCCGCCGATCACTTACCGGAAAAACAGAAGTTTAAGAAAGTGTTGCTGCCCGGGTCTCCGGTTCAGAAGCGCTTTTCACGCACTGCCTGCCCCTTCAGGCAGTTTTTATCAGAGGCAATTCTTTTAACTTTCAAAAGAAAAGGACGCTTTATGAACCAGTCTAAACTTCTCTTCTGGTCGATTACGGTGGCGCTGGCAGGTTTTCTGTTCGGCTTCGACACCGTGGTGATTTCGGGTGCCGACCAAGCCCTGCAAAAATTGTGGAACAGCTCCGATGCCTTCCACGGTTTGGTGGTGATGGCTTCGGCCTTGTGGGGCACGGTTATCGGTGCCCTGTTCGGCAGCATCCCCACCGATAAGCTGGGGCGCAAAAAAACGCTGATTATCATCGGCTTCTTATACATCATCGGCGCATTGGGTTCCGCGCTCGTTTCCGACCCCTACCTCTTTGCGATTTTCCGCTTTGTCGGCGGTTTGGGCGTGGGTGCATCCACCATCGCCGCACCCGCCTACGTATCGGAAATCGCACCACCCGAACAACGCGGCCGTTTGGTGGCGATGTATCAGTTTAATATCGTGTTCGGCATCTTGATGGCCTATCTTTCCAACTTCCTCTTCAGCAGCCTGGATTTGGGCGCAAACACCTGGCGCTGGATGCTCGGCATCCAAGTGGTGCCGGCCGTGATTTACACCTTTATGGTGTTCGGCATCCCGATGTCGCCGCGCTGGCTGATGATGCAGGGCCGTTACGACGAAGCCCGCGCCGTATTGAAACAAATCAACCCCGGCGCCGATATGGAAGAAATGCTGGCCGCCGCCAAAGCCGACAGCGAGCATAAAAAAGAAAGCCTGTGGCTGAAAAAATACCGCCTGCCCGTATTGCTGGCCTTTCTAATCGCCTTCTTCAACCAAATGTCGGGCATCAACGCGTTTCTGTATTACGCCCCGCGCATTTTCGAAATCGCCGGTTTGGAAAAAAGCGCCGCCATGCTCAGCAGTGTGGGCATCGGCATCGTCAACCTGATTTTCACTTTCGTAGGCTTGGCCTTAATCGACAAGTTCGGGCGCCGCCAACTGATGTATATCGGCTCTTTCGGCTACATTATTTCGCTCGGCTTGGTATCCGTGGCCTTCTTCCTCGGCTGGAAAGGCATGGCCGTTCCCCTCTTCTTCTTCCTCTTCATCGCCGCCCACGCCATCGGCCAGGGCACGGTTATTTGGGTGTTTATTTCTGAAATCTTCCCCAGCCACCTGCGCGCGCAAGGGCAATCGCTCGGCAGCTCCACCCACTGGGTGCTCGCCGCGGCCATTCCCGCCATGATTCCGCTGCTGTTCGGCAGCATCGGCGCCGCTTGGGTGTTTGTGGGCTTTACCGCCATGATGGTCTTGCAGCTGCTGTTCGTGATGTTTATGATGCCCGAAACCAAAGGCGTGCCATTGGAAGAATTGTCCAAATCGTTAATCAAGGAAGATTCATAATGAAAGTAACCAGCTTCGGCGAAGTATTATGGGACGACTTTCCCGGCGGGAAAGTGCTCGGCGGCGCACCGCTCAACGTGCTCGTGCGCCTGCGCTCGCTCGGCGTCGATACCAGCATGATCAGCAGCAGGGGCGACGATGCCGACGGCGAAGAGCTGCTGCGCCAAATCGAAAGCAAAAACGTCAACACCGATTTGCTGCAAGTGTGCAAAGACCAAGCCACCAGCCTGGTGAAAGTGCATCTCGATGCCTGCGGCAGCGCTTCCTACGAAATCGTTTACCCCTGCGCGTGGGACAGAATCCAAGTGGAAGAAGCCGCCCTGCAACGCGTGGCCGAGTCGGACGCTTTCATTTACGGCAGCCTTTCCACCCGCGACGAAGTTTCCCGCAAAACGCTCGAGCAATTGGTGGAAAAAGCCAAATTCAAAATTTTCGACGTTAACCTGCGCCCGCCGCACTACGACACCGGCCGCCTGCTCGAAATGATGAAAAAAGCCGACCTCATCAAGCTCAACGACGACGAATTGTATGAATTGTCGAAAGCCTACGGCTCCAAACATAACTCCATCGAGCAAAACATCCAGTTTCTCGCCAACCTGAGCGGCACGCCGCGTATCTGCGTTACCCTCGGCAGCCACGGAGCCGTTTATTTTGAAAACGGCGAGCTTTACCGCCATTGCGGCTACCGCGTCAAAGTGGCCGACACGGTAGGCTCCGGCGACAGCTTCTTGGCCGGCCTCACCTACAAGCTGCTGAACAACACTCCGCCGCAGGAAGCCGTTTCATTCGCCTGCGCGCTGGGCGCGCTGGTGGCATCGCATCACGGCGCCACCCCCGAAATCAGCCTGGAAGAAGTTGAAAACTTTATGCACCCCGCTTGATAGACAGTATTATTTTCTCCGATAAACGGTATCTTTTTCACAAGATACCGTTTTTTGAGTTCCACTACTCTCTCCAAAAATAATAATCAAAAATAAAACGTGCTGCTGCTTCTCGGCACTACCACATTATTTCTTCAACACTGCCCGCTTCACCACCACCCACCAGTCTTTGGCTTCCAGCACGGGACGGCGGTTGAACACGTCGTAGCGGTTGGTTTCGAGTTTGTGCAGAATCTGCTGCGCGCCGAGAACAATCATGCGCAATTCCAGCCCCATCCGCCCTTTAAGCGTTTTGGCCAGCGGCGAGCCGGCTTTGAGCATTTTATGGGCGCGTTCGCATTCATAGGCCATCAGCCGCTGAAAAGCGAAATCCGCCCTGCCCTCGGCAATCTGCGCCTCGCTCACGCCGAATTTCTGCAAATCGTCCTGCGGGATATACACGCGCCCTTTCTGCCAATCCACGGCCACGTCCTGCCAAAAATTAATCAGTTGCAGCGCGGTGCAGATGCCGTCGCTCTGCGCCGTGCTCAAAGGGTCGTGTTCGCCGTAAAGGTGGAGCATGATGCGGCCCACGGGATTGGCGGAACGGCGGCAATAGTCGACCAGCTCGCCGAAATTCTGGTAACGCTTCTGCCGCACATCCTGCCCGAATGCAGAAAGCAGGTCGTAAAACGGCTGCAAAGGCAGGCCGAACGGTTGCAGCGCTTCGGCCTGCAAACGCTGCACCAAAGCGGTTTGCGGCGTTTCACCGCGGCCGATTCTGTCTAATTCGGCGCGCAAATCGCCCAAACCCTGCAAGCGTTCGGCATCGGTTGCGCCGCCTTCGTCGGCAATATCGTCGGCGGTGCGGGCAAAGGCATAAACGGCATGGGTGGGCTTGCGCAAACGGCGCGGCAGCACAATGGAGCCGACGGGAAAGTTTTCGTAGTGGTTAACCGACATATGGGTTCTTCCGGCAAGTTATAAGTTACAGCGTGAAAGGCCGTCTGAAAACAAATATTAGCAGCATATTTTTCAGACGGCCTGCAAACAAAAACACCGACGCATCAACAGCAGTCGGTGTTTTTCAAATCCGGGGCGGCGAGCCAAACCCCCGGCACTGGCGCATCAGAGTGGGCTGCTGGCTTCCGCCCCTGACCCGTTGTTCCGAATTACCATGCGGGGAGACCCGCCGTAAGCTGCGTATTATATCCGCTTTAACCGCGCAAACCAAGCGCTAATTGCGCCTGCCGCCTGCAAAAACAACAGGATTGTCAACAAAACTACCTGCCTGCATGAACGGCCTGCATATTGCACGCCCATATTTTTCCATTGAAAAAAGGCAGGAATTACATTACATTAAGCCCCCTTGTTTTATGCTTTCAAGCGGCCTTAGCCGGATTTAGAGGCCGTCTGAAAACAAAAATCCGCAAACACAACAATATTTCGGAACCGCCCGCTTATGACTGCCACCGCCACCCAACGTATCCGCGAAATCCCTTATAACTACACATCTTATTCCGACCGCGAAATCGTTATCCGCCTGTTGGGCGAACACGCCTGGAATGTGTTGCAGGAACTGCGCGGCCAGCGCAGAACGGGGCGTTCGGCGCGTATGCTGTTTGAAGTGCTCGGCGACATCTGGGTGGTGGTGCGCAACCCTTACTTGGTGGACGACCTGCTCGAACACCCCGCCCGCCAGGCCGCGCTGGTGCAGGAAATGCGCCACCGTTTGGGCGAAATCCAGAAGCGGCGCGACAACAACGAGCAGGTGGCCGAGCTGCTGCTGGCGGCCGAAGCGGCGGTTAAACGGTTTGACGAAAGTTTTGCAACCACCCGCCAAAAGCGCGAGCAGATTCTGGCGCGTTTGAGCAAAATCACCCGCAAACACAATATCATGTTCGACGGCCTCGCCCGCGTGAGCCACGTTACCGACGCCACCGACTGGCGCGTGGAATATCCGTTTGTGGTGGTCAACCCCGACAGCGAAGACGAAATCGCGCCGCTGGTGCGCGCCTTAATCGAGCTGGATTTAACCATTATTCCGCGCGGCGGCGGCACCGGCTACACCGGCGGCGCGGTGCCGCTCGATGCGATGAGCGCGGTAATCAACACCGAAAAACTCGACAAACACAACGGCGTGCAATATGTGGAGCTGCCCGGCCTCGAGGGCACGCATCCGATTATCCACTGCGGCGCCGGCGTGGTAACTCGGCGGGTGGAAGAAACCGCCGCCGCCGCCAAACTGGTGTTTGCGGTCGACCCCACTTCCGCCGACGCTTCCTGCGTGGGCGGCAACGTGGCGATGAACGCCGGCGGCAAAAAAGCGGTGCTGTGGGGTACGGCGCTGGATAATCTCGCCTATTGGAAAATGGTCAACCCGCAGGGCGAATGGCTGAAAATCGAGCGCGTGCGCCACAATTTCGGCAAAATCCACGACGAAGACACCGCCATATTCGACGTGCACACGCTCACTTCAGACGGCCTGAACACCGTGAAAACCGAGCGTTTGGAAATCCCCGGCCACAAATTCCGCAAAGTCGGCCTCGGCAAAGACGTTACCGACAAATTCCTAAGCGGCCTGCCCGGCGTGCAGAAAGAAGGCACCGACGGCATCATCACCAGCTGCGCGTTCGTGCTGCACACCATGCCCAAGCACACCCGCACCATCTGTTTGGAATTTTTCGGCACCGTCGCCAACGCCACCCCTTCCATCGTCGAAATCCGCGACTACCTGCTCGGCCACGGGAGCGTGCAACTGGCAGGCTTGGAACACCTCGACTGGCGCTATGTGCGCGCCGTCGGCTACGCCACCAAAGCGGCGGGCAAAGGCCGCCCCAAAATGGTGCTGATTGCCGACATCGTCAGCGACGACGAAGCCGCCGTAAACGAAGCGGCCGACCACATCGTGAAGCTGGCACAGGCGCGCGACGGCGAAGGCTTTATCGCCGTTACCCCCGAAGCGCGCAAAACCTTCTGGCTCGACCGCAGCCGCACCGCCGCCATCGCCAAACACACCAACGCCTTCAAAATCAACGAAGACGTGGTGATTCCGCTGGAGCGTTTGGGCGAGTATTCAGACGGCATCGAACGCATCAACATCGAATTGTCGATTAAAAACAAACTCGCCCTGTGCGAAGCGCTGATCCAATACCTGCAAGGCAACCTGCCCGTTGAGCAGATGGGCACCGACCTGCCCAAAAGCGAATTGCTGGGCGAACGCGCCAACCACGCGCTCGCGCATGTAGAGGCCGTGCAGGAACGCTGGCAATGGCTGCTCGCCAATCTCGACGCGCCGCTGGCCGACTACAAACAGCGCTACGGCACCGCCGTGCACGCCGCACCCGAAGCGAACGACAGCGAAAGCAGCTTTACCGCCTTCCGCGATTTCCGCCTGCGCGTATCGATTAAAGCCGACGTGATGAAACCCCTGTCTGAAATTTTCAGCGGCAAAACCGACACCAAAATCATGCAGGGCTTGGCGAACATCCATGCCAAAGTGGTGCGCTCGCGCGTGTTTGTGGCGCTGCATATGCACGCGGGCGACGGCAACGTGCACACCAATATCCCTGTGAATTCCGACGATTACGATATGCTTCAGACGGCCCATAAAGCCGTGGAGCGCATCATGGCCATCGCCCGCAGCCTCAACGGCGTGATTTCCGGCGAACACGGCATCGGCATCACCAAGCTCGAATTCCTCACCGACGAAGAAATGCAGCCCTTCTGGGACTACAAAGCCAAAATCGACCCGCAAGGCCGCTTCAACCGCCACAAACTGATGAAAGGCGCCGACTTGCGCAACGCCTACACGCCTTCGTTCGAATTATTGGGCGTGGAATCGCTGATTATGGAGCAGTCCGCCCTCGGCACCATCGCCGAATCGGTGAAAGACTGCCTGCGCTGCGGCAAATGCAAACCCGTGTGCAGCACCCACGTTCCCCGCGCCAACCTGCTCTACAGCCCGCGCAACAAAATCCTCGGCGTGGGCCTGTTAACCGAAGCGTTTTTATACGAAGAACAAACCCGCCGCGGCGTGTCGATCAAGCATTTCGACGAACTCAACGACGTGGGCGACCATTGCACCGTCTGCCACCGCTGCGTC
This sequence comes from Neisseria dentiae, assembly GCF_014055005.1. Taxonomy (NCBI): domain Bacteria; kingdom Pseudomonadati; phylum Pseudomonadota; class Betaproteobacteria; order Neisseriales; family Neisseriaceae; genus Neisseria; species Neisseria dentiae. Next base: position 1,520,528 of record NZ_CP059570.1, read on the forward strand.
AAACCCTGCCCCGTCAACATCGACTTCGGCGACGTTACCGTAGCCATCCGCAACTACCTGCACAAATCCGGCAAACGCAAATTCAACCCCGCCGTGGCCGCAGGCATGGCCTTTCTCAACGCCACCGACCCGCGCACCATCAATATTCTGCGCAAAGGCGTGGTAGAAGCCGGCTTCAAGCTGCAAAACCTCGGCTACCAATGGGGCAAAAAACTCCACATCGGCGCAGGCCGCCAGAAAGCCGCCCCCAAAGCCACCACCGGCAAAGCCCCGGTAAAAGAGCAAGTGGTGCACTTTATCAACCGCCCGCTGCCGCGCAACGTGCCGATTAAAACCGCCCGTGCGCTGCTGAACATCGAAGACGCCAAAACCGTGCCGATTATCCGCAGCCCGCAAACCGGCGAAGACGCCGAAGCCGTGTTCTACTTCCCCGGCTGCGGCTCCGAGCGCCTGTTCAGCCAAGTGGGGCTGGCCACCCAAGCCATGCTGTGGCACGCCGGCGTGCAAACCGTGCTGCCGCCCGGCTACCTCTGCTGCGGCTATCCGCAAAGCGCCGGCGGCAACCAGGCCAAGGCCGACCAAATGGTGACCGAAAACCGCGTGCTATTTCACCGCATGGCCAACACCTTGAATTATCTCGACATCAAAACCGTGGTGGTAAGCTGCGGCACTTGTTACGACGCCTTGGCCGAATACCGCTTCGAAGACATCTTCCCCGGCTGCCGCATCATCGACATCCACGAGTTTCTGCTCGAAAAAGGCATCAAGCTCGACGGCGTGAGCGGTCAGCAATACCTCTACCACGACCCCTGCCACAGCCCGATCAAAACCATGAACGCCACCAAAATGACCAGCGAGCTGATGGGTAAAGAAGTGGTGTTGAGCGACCGCTGCTGCGGTGAGAGCGGCATGTTTGCCGTCAAACGGCCCGACATCGCCACGCAGGTGAAATTCCGCAAGCAGGAAGAAATCGAGAAAAACCTCAACCAACTACCGCAGGGCGAGCCGGTGAAAATGCTCACCTCCTGCCCAGCCTGCCTGCAAGGCTTAAGCCGCTACACCGACGACAACCAACTGCCCGCCGACTACATCGTAGTAGAAATGGCCAAACATATCCTCGGCGACAACTGGCAAAACGAATTCGTTGAAAAAGCCAATAACGGCGGCATCGAGAAAGTGCGGCTGTAAGCCCGGCTGCGACGCAAGAGGCCGTCTGAAAAGATTTTTTCAGACGGCCTGAGACCTTTGCGAAATACCAGCTACTCCATCCAAACGGTTACCTGAACAATCAAGGTAACCGTTTTTGCATTTTCAGACGTGTTTCTCGTCCATATTTCCCTCAATTAGCCCCTTTATCGGGGTGTCCATTGCCTTTTCAGGCAGCAGCAGGCACACGAAGCCTGTTGGCTGCCTTTAGCAGGTTCAGGCACACCGCTTTCAAATGGCTTTGCGCCAGCACTTTCCGTAAGCCAAAATAACGCGCTCTTTTACAGCCGAACTTCCGGTGCAGCGTACCGAAGGTTTGCTCGACCACATAACGCACTTTCGACAGCTGCGTATTGCGCTGTTTCTCATGCTCCGTTAAAGGTTTGCCCCGGTGTGCCTTACGCATAATGCCGTCGGATAGCTGTTTGCTTTGCAGATGTTCCCGGTTGGCTTTACTGTCATACCCTTTATCGGCATAGACGGTTGTTCCGGGTGCGATGCCGTCCAACAGCGGTTCGAAATGGTTGCATTCATGGGCGTTGGCCGGAGTGATGTGCAGTTTCTCGATATAGCCTTCTGAATCGGTGCGGGTGTGTTGTTTGTAGCCCAAGGTGAATTTGCCCTCTTTCTTCACCCAGCGCGCATCCTTATCTTTGCTGGGCAAGGTTTCGGCGGTGATGCCGTTTTCATCGGTTTCGATAGCCTGACGCTGTTTGCCTCCGGCAGTTTGGATGATGGTGGCGTCAATTACTGCCGCCGGGGCTTTCTCTATTTTTAAGCCTTTTTGGGTCAGCTGGCAGTTAATCAGTTCGAGAAGCCGGGCTAAGGTGTCATCCTGTGCCAGCCAATTGCGGAAACGGCAGAGGGTGCTGTGGTCAGGTAAGGAGACCTCATCAAACCCGCAGAAGAAGTAGAAATCCAGACGGGTGGCTAAACAGCGTTCCAATTCCGGATCGGAAAGGCTGTGCCATTGGCCGAGCAATACGGCTTTGAGCATGGGCAGTAGCGGATAGGCGGGGCGACCGCGGTGGTCGCGGATGTAACGGGTCTTTTGCCGGTTGAGAAGTTGTTCGATGGGCTGCCAATCGAGTAGCTGGTTAATTTTGAGCAACGGGTAGCTGTCGATATGTTTGCTCATCATTATTTGGGCTTGTTGGTGGAAAAAGCTGTTCATAAAAAACTCCTCTGAATTCTTTAGGAGAATTTAGAGGAGTTTTGGTTTTTTTGCAAAGGTCTCGGCCTTTATCTTTTAAACCTAAAATATTTATTTACCGCTGATGGTTTATCCCACCTCAATTTATTCCGCCACAAAACGCACTTTCACCTCACATTTGACACCGCAGCTTTCAGTTTCTCCGTTTCGCAGATTTTGCCCAAGCTGGTATCGCTGTAAGCGGAATCGAAGCGCTCGTAAAACACCACAATGGTATCGCCCTGCCACAGCATCACATCGCCCGCTTCGACAAAGCCGGGGCAGCTGTTGCTACGCGGCAGGCTTTGCGGCAGTGGTGCATGTTTTTCGTTGTCGAGGCGGTGTTCACTTAACCGGCACGGCTTTCGAGCCGAACACCACCGGATGGGTTTCAATCATTTTGCGCGACACAATCATGTCTTTTGCGCCCTTCAGCCAGCTCTGAAAATGCGGCGATGCACGGTGGGCCTGATAGGCGGCTTCATCGGCATAGGCTTCGACGATATAAAAACGGCTTGGGTCTTGTTTGTCGGTCATCACATACATGCCCAGCACGCCGGTTTCGGTATTCACTGACCGGCGGATGTTTTCCTCGCCCAGCCGCTTGAACGACTCGAGGTTTTCGGGGTGCACCTGCATTTCAAAAATGCGGATAATCGGTTCGGCATGGCTTAAGGTGGCGCTCATCATGGCAGCACTCATCACAAATACGCGCAATAATTTTCTGATCATTTTATTTTCCTGCCCATTCGGGTAATGATTTGGCAATCAAATTGGCTTGGAATTCGCGCACGCGGTAATCGGCCAGTTTGTTGGCCCAATACACATCTTCGGCAAGCATGGCGTCTAACTCTTCCCGACTGCCGGTTTGGGCAATAATCATGCCCGCGCCTGCTTGGTCGCGGTACGGCCCAAGCATTAAAAATTTGCCTTGTTCAAAATACTTGGCAAACCATGCGCGGTGGCCGGCCAGCAGGGTTTCGTTTTGCCCGGCGGGGATGATGTCGGTTTTGAGGGTAATATCAATTAAATACATGGCGTTATCCTTTCAGACGGCCTCAATGGCAGCCAACAGGCGCCGGGCATGTTCTTTGGCGGCTTCGCGTTGGGCGGCAATCGCCGCTTCGTTGTTGCGGGTGGTGTAGCCGATGCCGCAGGTGTAAACCGCAGGCTGCAAATCCAAGCCGCACAGAATGGCGGTGGATTCAAACGCAGCCAGATAGTCTTCTATCGTGTGCCGCATCAAACCGTCGCGCGCATAGGCGGCTTCGGGCGCGCCGGTGGTAAACGACAAGATCAGCTTTTTGCCGCCCAGCACGCCTTTGGAGCCGTGCGCAAAACCGTGCAGGAATACTTCGTCGAGCCACACCTTCATCAAACCGGGCAGCGCATACCATGAAAAGGGAAACTGCCACACGATGACATCGGCGTTTTGCAGGGCGGCTTGCTCGGCGGCCACGTCGATGCGGTAATCGGGATAGCGTTCGCTCAATTTGCGGATTTCGGCTTGGGGTAGTTGCGCCGCCACTTCGTCCAAAATGGTGCGGTTGGCCAGCGAACGGCTCAAATCGGGGTGGCCGGCAACGATCAAAATATTCTTTTGCATAAATCATTTCCTATGGCGATATTCAACATGGCGCCATTGTGCCGTTTCTTTTATCAAAGAAAAATACGATAATCGTAAAAACACTCTCAACTTAAAATTGAAAATGCTTGATAACGATTTCAAAACCCTCAACGCCTTTATCCACACCGCACGGCACGGCAGCTTCACCGCCGCCGCACAAGCCTTGGGATTAACGCCCGCCGCCGTCAGCAAAAGCGTCGGGCAGCTGGAACAGTCGTTAAACACACGCCTGTTCAGCCGCACCACGCGCAGCCTGAGTCTCACCGCCGAAGGCGAGCATTTTTTCACCCAGGCCGAAACGGCGCTCGCCCTGCTTCAGCAGGCGGCCGAGCATATCAGCGGCAGCGGGCGGCAATATGCCGGCACCGTGCGGCTGTCGGTGTCGAACGTGATCGGCCGCAACTTGGTGCTGCCCTGCCTGCACGCCTTGCAACAGCGCCACCCTTTGCTGGATATCGAGCTGGATTTTGAAGACAGAATCATCGATTTTGTGAAAGACGGCTTCGACTTGGTAATCCGCGGCGGCCATATCGCCGAATCTTCGCTGGTGTCGCGCGCGCTCTCGCCGCTGCACCTCTGCCTCGCGGCCAGCCCCGGCTATCTGGCGCAATACGGCACACCGCGCCGTGTCGAAGATTTGCCGCAACACCGCCTGATTGCCCGCCGTTTTGCGAGCTGTAGGTATTCGCCTTGGTATTTCCGGCAAGACGGCACTTTGCTGCCCTTCGAAGCCGCGCGGCACGTATTAACGTTCTCCGACCCCGAAGCCTGCGCTCTGGCGGCGCTGGACGGCAGCGGCATCGCCGAAATCCCGATTTATCTGGCGCTGCCGCATTTGCAGGCAGGCCGTCTGAAAGTGTTGCTTGGCGATTGCCACCATGCCGGCGACTACCGGCTGGTGTTGCAATACGCCCACCGCAACCTGCCCCCGCGCGTGCGCGTGGTGGCCGAACACCTGTTTGCACACTTATCGCAACACCCCGGCCTGCACACCGCGCCCGAGGAATTGGCGGCGTTTGCCGTTTGAACGTTATAGCGGGGCCCAAAAAATTGGACAAGCGGTATGTTGAATAAGGATATTTATTCAACAATTTACAAATACTTCCTTATATGTTTTTTTGGGGAAGCGGCTATAGCCGCTTCCCCAAAAAATGGCATAGTATTTTTCTCTAAGCTTTTGAACAAAGAGCTTTGTTCAAAGGGTTGTCTATGCCATTTTTCGGGGGGCCCACTATATATCTCGTGAAAGAGAACTTCAGACAATAGAAAAGGAGAGATATTCTATAACTTTTGTACCTGAGGATTCTGTAGTCATTCAAATCGAAAATGCTCTAATGCTGGAGGCATTATACGGATCGTTCTGATTGGGGATCAGCGAATACTGGCCTTTATGACATCCCACGCCACATCCCAGCGGATCCGCTCTTGTTCGAGGCGGATGTGTTGACCCAAAGTATTTTCTTTAATCGATTGGTAGAGCTGTTGTTCGCTGTGGGTGAGTAGAGAAAGTTCTGTGGCCGGGTGCGGCGCTTTTTCTTCGCCCCATAAATCGCGATGACTCATCAGCGTGGATTCGTCCATCAGCACGGTCTTCAAGTGGGGGAGGTATGTTCTGGCCCGATGAAGAATGGCAAAGCCATGCGTATCCAGGTCTCCCCAGTAGATACATTGTGCCTGTTGCAGCCAGGGAAGTCGTCCCAGAACGTCAACGGCATATCCCAACCGCATGATGACTACTGTCCCGGGTAGATCAGTAAAGGCAAGGCCGGTTTGCAGGTTCTCTACAATAAAAACTTGTTTAGGCTGTATATCAAGGCCGGCGATCTCCTCACAGGGCGCAGAGATATCGCCAAGGCCACCTAAACGGGCTCTTAAGCTCGGATCAAGAACGCGCATGCGCAATAACTGCGGTTGTGCCCTCAAACCGCAGCGCCTGAAGAAATCACGCTCTCCTGTCGGCTCACCCTGCAGTGTTGCCATCAAGTCGGCGATAAGCGCTTTTCGCGACTCCAGCCATTTGCTGTCGATACCGGCTACCGGAATTTGGCGCGGATAGAGATTTGATTGTGGATGGCAATGAATCCAATCCAGTATGTCTGCCAGTCGGCGGAAATCAGCCTCGCTGTAATCGGCGAGAATATCAAAGTATTTCGGCAACGGCTGTGCCAGCATTGGCCAGCGGGTGGTAAGTGTTTGGTAACGGGATTGCGCTCGTTCCCACCGTGTGGATGCCCCAATCCACAACGACACCTCATCAGCGTTTCGTAACGTCAGTTTCTCTGGCAGTCGCTGGACACCAAGCGCTTTCCACCGCCGCTCACACCACGATAATGTGCCGATTCCTTGCCAGCTTTGCCATGCACTCACCCATGCACGAACGCCATCAATTTGCTTGAGTGCCGCTTGCTCCGTGGGCACACCGAGCGGCACTTCCAGCGGCCATTGATCCTCGCCGGTATCATCGCGCAACCATTCGCGCTTTTTATTGTGAAAGCGGCGGTCAAGCCATTGCCGCACATCTTCAGGTAGCCTCAACACGAACCTCCTCGCGAACGTGCTCCGGCAGTTTCAAGCGTTGGTGATCATCGTCGTATTCAATGAGTAAGACGCCTGACACGCGCCGATCGCTGATGTCCACAAAGCAGGCGCCACCGATGAAAGGTTCAAGGGTCATGACGGATTTCAGCGGTGTGGCGACCACCATCTGAAAGCCGAAATTGGTAAAAATGTTCATCGCCAACGCGGTGAATTCGTTATCCGCCTTATCGAAGGCTTCATCCAGCACGACAGGTGCATACATCGGTACACCGTGGTCGTTCCCGCCCAGTTGATAGCGCAGGGCGGCGGCCAAGCAAGTGGTGGCCAACTTCTGCCGTTGACCGCCCGACTTGCCTGCTCCACTGCGGTAAATCTCGACCTCAACACCGCTTTCGTCGATCTCCCGGCCAATAAACTCCACATGCTGGCGAACATCGAGCACGGTTTCACGCCAGCGTTTCTGCTCGGGTTCCTGACTGGCGAGTCGATCAACAAGTCGTTGCAAGGCCAGGAATCGTGCCTCGGCAAACGCGCGATCCTCTGTCCAGGCATGGCTTAGTGCCTGCTGGATTTCCTGCTTGAATGCTTTGACGTCGGCAAGCTGCCGGTCGCTGGCGTCGATATGCAGATAGGTGCGTTGGTTGGCGCTCTGGTTGAAAGGTACTTGGCCAAGACTGTCGTTGACCAGATCCATCCGTTCCAGAATCGCTTTACGCGCATCGTTTAAGTAGGTGGACAGCGCCGCCAGATTCTGATGGCTTTGGTTTTGCAGCAACTCAAAAAACCGCTGTTCATAAGCGGGCAGGCCATCTATCTCCAGCCGTTCCAGTTTGGCAAAGAAGTCCGGTGCGCTGGCAAGGCTCGTGTCCGTGTCGCCCGCGTCCATCGGCCATTGCCGTTTGAAATCGGCAAAGCAGGTTTCTATCGCCTTCTCGCAGCCGCCAATGTCGCGATGGAGCGCTTCGATTTCCGCATTGAGTGCGCGTTCTACCGAAATGGTCACCTTGTCGAGGTTGTCGAGCCGCACTGTATCTGGCTGCTGGGCGAAGCGCTCGTCCAGACCCGACACCTGTCCGGGTGTTAATGGAACGATGGATACGTCCTGCCGGAGAGATGCCAGTTTCTGATTGCTGGTTTTGATCTGCTCAACAATCGAGTCGTGCTTGCGTATTGCCTGGCGGAGATTCTGCTCGGCATCTTCAACACGCTTCTTTTGCTTCTCAATTTGCGCGCTGAGTTGCAGCAAAGTGGTATTGCCCTCACGCGCCTCGCGGATTTGCCGCTCAATGGTGGCGATGCGATCCAGCAAGGGGAGCAGATCGATTTCCTGCCATTGGAGGTTCACCAGCGTCTGGCACTGCATCACTCGTGTTTGCCGGTTTTTGTCCTGCGCGGCGAGTGTGCCGATCTCCCTGCCGAGGCGTGCAATGATGTCAGCCAGCTCCTGTGCCTGCGCTTGGAAAAGCGCAAGTTTTTCGCGGTTGTCAAATCCGAGCACCCAGTTTCGCCGGTCGGAGACACTTCTGCGGTCGTCTTTTTCGTGCCGGGTTTTGTTGTGCTTAACTTGGCCTTCACGGGTGATGGCGCGATCGGCGCTTCTGAACGACTGAATGGAATCGACACATGCGTAATCGAAGCGTTGTCGCAGTTCGGCCTGCAACCAATCGGCATACGCCCCTTTCTTAACATTTAGCTTGAGAACAAGCGAATTGGTGCCGATGGGCTTGGCCTGCCAGCTCTCCGGACGGCCAGTCCGGTAATACACCAAGCGCTGGCCAAGATGGGTGTTGTTGATGTGATTAGCCAAGGCCGCATACTGACGCTCGTCTACCAAAAGCGAGAGTGCAAATCCATGCAATACGCGCTCAATGGCACCTTGCCATTCGGCCTCGTCAGGCTTTACTTCAATCAGTTCGCCCACAAAAGGCAGCGCCGATTCCGAAACCCCGATGGCGGCGGCAATATTTCGGCGCATGTCCAGCATGTCCGCCGGAATATTCGATGGCTGACGCCGCAGTGCCTCCACCTCTTTCACCGTTTGCGAAAACGCGCTTTCGGCATCCTTTTTTTCTCTGTCCAGACGGAATTGCTCGGCGCGGCTATCGTTGCTGTGCTGCTCCCAATTTTCGACTTCCTGCCGTGCGTTGCCCAATAGTTCTGCGAAGGCTTGCGGCGAATCCGGCAGATTCCAGCCCAGCTTCTTGCACGCTTCTTCGGCTTGATCACGTTTGCGCAGACGTTCTATGCGTTGGCCCTCCAGCCCTGATTTTTCAGCCTCCCATTGCTCAATCTGATCACCGCCTGCTTCACGGTGCTGCCGTTCCAAGTCGCGCAAAGTGGTGGAGTGGTTATCCAGAGTACTTTGACACCGTCTTGCTTCACCTTCTGCACCAAGGACTTGTACCTCCAAAGCGGCAAGATACTCCTCAAGCAAAGCCATACGGCGAGTCTCACGGTAGCCATCCACCCCCAGCCGAAGCGCTTCCCGCCCATTGCGCTGCAACATCAAGGAGTCCCTGCGCTGATATTGCTCCCGCGCCGGTGCGAGCGTTTGAACCTGCTCGCGAGCCGTAACGACCGCTTGGTGGGCCGCATTGAGTTCACCGAATTCGCTGACCAAGCGATCCGCCACCTCGAAAGTATCGGGTTTGTCGAGCATGAAATCACGCAGGAAAGTATTGAGGTCGCCGAGATTTTTGGCCGACTGGGTTTTGTGCAGCAAACGCAGCGCCATTTCGCTCTCGATGCCGAGCAAACGACAGAAGCGTTCGCCATAGGGACGGAATTCGTCGCGGGCAAACGCATCAGGGAAGGACTGCTTGAGCTTGCGAATATCGAAGTTGGATTGGCCGAATTCCTCCAGCTCGCGCAAATCAAAGGCGCGCTGCATGACCAGATAGTGGCGTTTGACATCGGCACTGCCGTTTGCATTGCCGCGCAGCCAAAATACCTGAACCAGCACCACAGACTGACCCAAAGCATTTTGATAGGTTAACGCCAAGGCTGACCAAGTTGTTCCGGTGCGCAGGTAGCGGGTGGCGATCTCTCCTGATTCCCCATCTTTCTGTTCGGCCCACGCACCCCGTATATAAGTGACAAGGTTGCGATCCCTGCCGCTGCGATCTTCCTCGCGTGCCGCTGCGTTGAAATCGACCCAGCGCGGCGGCGTCAGTAACGCTGAAAATGCATCGAGCAGTGTCGATTTCCCCGTGCCGGAGCGACCGACAAACAAAAAGCCGCGCTCGCTGATCGGTATGTCATGCAGACCGGAGAAAGTACCCCAGTTGTAAACCTGCAGGTGAGCCATCCGAAACTGTTCACGGGTGAACAAGAAAGCGGTTTGCGTGTTGGGATTCATAAGTCAGCCCCCTCATCATCTTCCGTTTGCACCAATTGTGCCGGCATTTCTCCGGCCGCCATGCACTGATACAAATGCGTCAGCGCTTGTATTTCCTCTGCCGAGAAAAGAAGCTTCAGCGTCGGCGAAATCTCGAAGCGATCCTCGCTTGCGCGAATTTTCTGCAGGATGCTGTGCTTCTTGATCTTCTCAATGGAGGCATGAACCCGTTTCACGAATCCCGCATGGTCGGTATTGGCAGCGCGCTCATAGAGGGAGAGAAATTCCGTGATTTCTTCCGTTGACACCACGGCACGGTCGCCCTGTGAGTCTGCCTGGGACAATCGTTGGCGAAGGTGAAGCAGCAGGATGGAGTCGATGAAGGTCAGTTGGGCGCGACGCAGCAGGAGAGGTACCTCAAGCTCGCCGGTATCTGCCTGGCGCGTAAAGGCTACCTGAACGTCTTTATCGATAACCAGCTCGAGAAACAACTCGGCAAGGCGCTTGCGGATCACCGCTTCGTCGCGCACCAAAATCGGCCAGAGCTTTGAATACCGGCTTCCGTCAAGCGATGGCCCTGCCAGTAACTGCACCAAGACACGCCGGGTATCCAGCGGCAACTCGCCGCTGTCGCCCATAAACAGAGTGTTGGCGGGTGCTGGAGCGGCATCGGGTGCTTGTGCTTCGGCTGGCATTGCCGCTTCGTCATGCTCATCCCAGTTCATTGATCCGCTCCTGCAAAAAGAAAATTTTGGGGATTTTAGCGCTGCGGCGCTTATCGTCGCCACCAACCCAAGTCACGGTTTCACTATGGTCAGCCTTGAATCCATGCCGGCTGCCCAACGCCAGTAGGCCAACGATACTGCCCAACCCCTGCGCCGCAGGGAATTGTTCCAGTACATCGGCAATCGATGCCTGGGAGCGGTGCGCCAAAACGGCACGCACGTTGGCTTTCAGAGTGCGGAAATCAATCTCGGACTGGGCAACCAATTCACTCACAGACGCCAGATCAATAGGCAGCGCATCTCCTTCCGCCATCTGTGTAGGCAATGCTTGCAGGGAGGGGTCATGCAACACCCATTGGGACAAGGAGCGCAAGCGGCTGCTCGTCAGCGCCAGCGTGTACTGAAGGGTTTCTGTGGCCTTGACTTCGTCCTTAAGCGCTAGTGCTGCGCGCTGCGCATCTTTCAGCAAGTGGTTGAGTCGGCGTTGCTCAAGATATTCGCTACTCTGGACGAAATACTTCAGACTGCGCGCGAACGTTTGCAACACTTCATGAACCATGCCGCCTTGTTCGAGAAGGGTGCGCGTGAGCCGGAGAAGGAATCGCCGCTCTTTGGCTTCAAGCTGCCCCACAAATTCCCGCGACATCACGCTATCCAGCGCTTGTTCAAGCGTGGCCGTCTGTTCCGGATCCGTAAGCAGTCGCCAGAAAGCGGAGAAAGTTCTTCCCGCTTCGCTCTCTGAAATCAGATCAATGCCGGCAAACAGCGAATCCAGCACCTCGCCACGGTTGCCATCGTTATCCAGAATACGCTCACGGAGCTCGCGATTGAGTTGCTCGAATTGATCGCGGACGCGGCGAAAATCACCGGCCAGATCGTCGGCCAAGGTGATGATCTCCCGCGTGCGCTCCAATGCTGTTTCATGGTGCAGCACACGCATCTGCCCCTTGTGGATGGCCTCAATCTCCTTGTCGATGCTGGCTTGCTCGGCCATCAGCCGGTCGATGCGGCTGGATTTGTCGGTGTCGGTATCCTCTGCAAGCCGGGCCAAAGCATCGATAACGAGCGTCAAACGGCTTTCGGTCGCGGCAGAGTGCGGCTGTGCCAAACCAGAAGCAAACCGAATGGCTTCAACAGCTGCCGTGGAGAGTTCATATTCTTCTTCCGAAGCACCGGCCGGGAAGCGCCGTTCCAAAAAACCATCGGTGAGCCAGCTGGCAACATACGCCTGTGCCGTTTGTGGGAAGTCTTCACCTCGGGCGCGCAGCTCTTCGAGATCCCTGGCGATGCGTTCGTGAAAAATGGAGGCCGGAAGGCTTCGCTCACTTTCATACAAATGAGATTGAAGCAGGCCAATAACAGTGGGTCCGGTAGTCGAGGCAAGCAGCCGCCACAGCGGCTGCGCCCGCATGCGCCGATAGATCGCGATGGCTTTGTCTGCTTTCACTTCCATGCTCCAAAGTGCGGACATTTTCCGCTACATAATCAATCATACAACCCACATCATATTATGATTATGAGGCCTTTGCAAAACCTCCATCTGTAGCGCATTCCTGCGTGTATGCTGCTCACTCGCTTAGCTTATCTGCTTGATATGTCTGCGCCGCGCTCACTGTGTTGCTACGCCTTGAGCTGTACCCACATCCGGGGGTAAGGATCCCATTATATTTAGAATCAAAAAATTGCATAGTTATATTTTTCAACTTTTGAAAAAACAAATCTCTATGACATGTTGATAATTGAACAATGAGGTAGTTGATTGAGACAGAAACCACACATGCACCGCAGAATGCGTAGCAAGGTTAAATACTGTGCGAGTATTTTTACCGCCGCAGACAGGGATTTTTGACCAAACATAATGTGTGGGAGTTGATCGTGTTGTTTACGCCGGTCGCGTTTCTGTATTTGCTTGCCGCACATGCGCATCGCCCCATGCTTTCAGGGCGAAAATCACCAGGGCGAGGGTTTGGCCGTAGTCGGTCAGGCGGTATTCCACTTTGGGCGGTACTTCGGCATACACGTGGCGCGCAATCAGGCCGTCGCGTTCCAGCTCGCGCAATTGGTTGGTGAGCATGCGCTGGGTGATATTGGGCAGCAGGCGGCGCAATTCGTTGAAACGCAATACGTTTTCCGTGAGCAGGCGGTAGAGGATGACCCCTTTCCATTTGCCGCCGATCAGCGTGAGTGTGGCTTCCACGGTGCAACCGGCGGCACAGGTGAAGCTTTCATGCGGTATTTTCGGCATGTTGGTTCCTTTTTTGACACTATGTGCACGATATGTGCATTCTTGCGGGAATTGCTGTTGCTCATCAAAATACCGGCTCTTTTTCACAAAATCAACAGGAGCCTTGTATGAAAGCCGTCGGATTCAACCATCCTTTGCCCATTACCCAAACCGAATCCTTGCAGGATATCGAGTTGCCCGTGCCGGAATACGGCGAGCAGGATCTATTGGTGGAAGTACAGGCGATTGCCGTGAACCCCGCCGACACCAAAGTGCGTGCCAACGCCACCCCGCCTGCGGGCAGTTGGCGCATTCTTGGCTGGGATGCTGTGGGCGTGGTCAAGGCGGTGGGCGCGCAGGTGAAGGGTTTTTGCACCGGCGATCGGGTGTATTACGCCGGCGCCATCGACCGCCCCGGCTGTTATGCGCAATGGCAGGCGGTGGACGCGCGCATTGCCGCCCATGCGCCCGCCACTTTGGACGACGAAGCGGCCGCCACCCTGCCGCTGACCGCCATCACCGCATGGGAAACGCTGTTTGAGCGCCTGTGTGTCGGCCAAGCCGTTGCCGGCGCCGCACCGGCCATCGTGATCATCGGCGGTGCCGGCGGTGTCGGCTCCATCGCCATTCAATTGGCCCGCGCCTTGACCGACCTTGTGGTGATCGCCACCGCTTCGCGACCGCAAAGCATCGAATGGGTGAAGCAGATGGGTGCACACCATGTGCTTGACCACCGGCAGGCGCTTGCCCCGCAAATTGCGGCCTTGGGGCTGGGGGCACCTGCTTTCGTGTTTTCTACTACGCATACCGACCGCTATCTGACCGACATCACCGACTTCATCGCCGCGCAAGGGCGCATCGCCCTGATTGATGATCCGCAAACGCTGGACATCGTGCCGCTCAAACGCAAAAGCCTGTCCGTGCACTGGGAATTCATGTTTACCCGCCCGTTGCTGCAAACCGCTGACATGGCGCGGCAGCAGGACATTCTGCGGCAAGTGGCGCATTTGGCCGAGCAGGGCAAAATCATCAGCACCCGCACCCGCTCGCTGGGCACCATCAACGCCGCCAACCTGCGCCAAGCCCATGCGCTGCTGGAAAGCGGGCAGGCCATCGGCAAAATCACCTTGTCGGGCTTTTGAAGGCGGCCTGAAAAAACAACCGCCTGCATGATGCCGGGCGGTTGTTGCATTAACTAGGGTCTGTTGATATAGTGGATTAAAATAAGAATGCCGAAGTAGGGTAAAACGATTCTTTAGCATATCGCCCAATTGCAAGTTTGAATGCAGTTATTTCATTTCGGAGTTTTTATTTGAATTCACTATAATTAACGCAACGGTGGTGTTTTGGGTCAAAGTCCCCCATCTGCTGCGTTCAAAATGCTTGCAAAATGGCCAGTCTTACTGCGCTTTTTGTCTGATATGCGCGTTTTTTCCTCAAAAAACTACTTCGCCGGTCGATTGTCAACAGGCCCTAAAAAGTATGCAGCAAATCCTATCAATAAAGAAATTAGAATTGTCGTCGCAGTACCATCCTTTGTGTCAAATCCATTGAACATAATGCCTCCTATACAAAAAACGAACATGAACACAAGCAGAGAAAAAAAATAACGCGACATGATTGCGAACCTCCAACAAGTACCTTTTGTAGAATTTTATCAATCAGATAAATTGAGTATCTTGCTCAATGGCACATGCATATCGACCTCTCTTGTCAGAAAAGGCAGCATGCTGCCGCATACTGGCCTTTTCTGTTGATGGAAAGTTGCACACTTGTTGGGCGAATGCCAGCTTATTTCACAACAGGCAGTCTGGTGCTTGGGTGGTGTCGGGCATCAATGCCCGACCTACCGTTCTAATGAATTTCGTAAACGCTTACGCCGCAATTTCTGCCGGTACTGATGGGTGCGACTTCATAATCCTTGCCAGCTTCGGGTGTGAAGGTAATTGTATTTCCCGTGCAACCGTTTTCACCTAGGAAAAACAGGTATTTTTTCTCAATACAAAGCGCTTGTGGCGATAAAAATTCCCACCACAAGCGCTTATGGGTGGGAAATTTTATCATTTGCTTTCTGCCATTTCGCGCCGGACGCGGGGCCATCTTCCGGGCAAGCAGCCGCTGTGTATGGTTTGGCGGCCTGAATCGCACTTGCGGGTGCAAACGGCTTTGTATCAGGGTTGTTTAAATGTTTGCGCATGGAGCGGGATTCCCGGAAATGCGCCGGCCACGCTTTGATTTGCTGAGAAAGTATCGGCATTTTTCAGCAAATTGAAGATGAAAATATTATTTCAGCCCCATCCTGCGCTGTTCGCGCACGGTCAAAACCAGGGCCGCGATACTCATCAGGCAAGAAATGATGAAGTTGGGGTGAATGACGGTCAATATTTCCGGAAAACCATCAGGCACAACAAACCCATCCGGCATGGTGCTGGTGCCGGGCATCAGCAGCGCCGGAATGAACATCCCCCAGAAAAGCAAGGGACTCAATCCCGCCACCCATACGGACAGGCGGCTGCCCTTGTCGGCATAGCGCCCCCACAAGGCAAACAGCGTGGCCGCACAGGCCGCCAAGGTCGCGAAATACTGCGCAGCCCAATGAAAGCGTGCGTGGGGCGGCCACATCGGGTTGGTCATATGGCTGCTGTTTACATCCATGAAAGTCGTGATGAAAATGGTGAATGCGGCCACAAAACTCATGCCATACAAAAACGGCCTGCTGAACATGCGCATGGCATTTTCTCCGGAATGCAGTGATAAATGTGGAAAAGAAAAGCGCGGTTTAACCATTCCAATGACGCTGGCCATCAGCAGCAACAGCATGGCCGTCACGGCCAACTGGCCGTGCGGGTTGTCCATAAAACCCTCGCCCATGAAATGATCGATCACGATGATTGCGGGCACTGCGCCCAAAACCGCTACCAGCAAATGCACTTGCAACCACCGCTGACGAAGCAATGCGCCTTTGCTGCGCGCAACAATGGCTATGCCGGAAAGCGTCAGTCCCCAGAACCCCGCCAATAACACCACTTTGGCCTTTCCGGCAGGCGCACCCAACAACTGGGCGAACAAACCGCTGATAAGCAGCGCAAAGCCCAGCAAATGAATGGCTTTCAACCATTTGTGTCCCATATTCCTGTTATCCTTTTTCATGCTTGTCCAACACGGCAGAAAAAACCCAGTCCATCCATTGCTGCTGCGCGGCGGCATCACTGCTGCGCTTCATCTGACCCTCTGTTAGCGGCAAAATGCCCATGGATGAAAAACGCTGCCCCAGCAGAATCGGCGCCAGTGTCGTCAAAATCAGGAACTTGCGCCTGAGGTGATAATCCGCCTCCGTGCCTTCCGGCAGGCTCTGGCGCAGCAGAAATTCAATGCGATCAAAATAGCCTTGCAGCATCAATTTCACATGAGCGCGCACCACATCCACCTGCTCTGCGCAGTCATCCATCATGCGCAAAAACCAGGGCAAATCTGCGCGCAAACTTGCGGCGAATGCCAGCATGAACTGCCTTAAGGCCTCATCGGGTGGCGTGGCCGCATCAGCCTCTTGCCAAAAGACCTGCGCTGACTGGTGCGCTTGCAACAGTGCCAGAAAGAAAACGTCTTTATTGGCGAACAGCTGATGGAACAAGCCCGAACTCAAGCCCGCTTCTGCCGCCAGAACGCGGACAGACAGCTTGCGATAACCCATTTGGGGATAAAGGGTTAAACCTGCTTGAATAAACTTTTCCTTGGCATGGAAAGACATTTCCAAAGCACTCACAAAAGACTGGACAGCTGTCTAGTCTACAAGATGCCTAGACAGCTGTCCAGTCCGGGACGGCCGCCTTGGCGATGCGTTGCAACGGCTCCCGCAGCGTGCCTGTGCGCACATCAGGCCGCTGCGCGCTTCTTGCGTCTGGCGGCAGCCGCCCATGCCCGCTGGGCACCATCAACGCCGCCAACCTGCGCCAAGCCCATGCGCTGCTGGAAAGCGGGCAAACCATCGGAAAAATCACCTTGTCGGGCTTTTGAAGGCGACCTGAAACACAACCGCCCGAATGATGCCGGGTGGTTGTTGCATTAATCAGGAAAATATGGGTATTTTTTCTCAATACAAAGCTCTTATGATGGTAAAAATTCCCGCCATAGGCGCCTAATTGTGAGAAATTTTGTCACCATGATATTGTTGCACTGCAATACAACAGGCGCCTGACAAAAAAGCCACCTGAAAGTTTTCAGGTAGCCTGTATTTACTCCGCGGCAAAGAGGATATCCACCGCGCCTTTGCCGACGGCTTGTTTCAAACCTTCAATATCGCGGATTTTTCCCAAGCGGGTGTAGCTGTAGGCGGAATCAAAGCTTTCATAAAACACCACAATGGTATCGCCCTGCCACAGCATCACGTCGCCCGCTTCGATACGGCCGGGGCGGCTGTCGTTGCGCGGCAGGCTGCGCGGCAGCGGCGCGTGTTTTTCGTTGCCGAGGTGGTCTTGCAGGGTCAGCGTTAAGGGCAGCAGGCGGCGCAGCTCTTGCGCGGCGGCGGTATCGGCCAAATCGGCGGTGAAGCTGCGGTTGTTGATGGTCAGTTGCATAGCGGCTCCTTGGGTTTGTTGGCTGCGTGCGGAAGCGGCAGGCGGTTCGGCACGGCTGTCGGCGGGTGTGCAGGCGCTGCACAACAGAGCGGCAAGTATCAGCAGGCGGACGGTTTTCATGGCGGCTCCTTATGCTGTGGCGATGTTTTTGAGCACGCGGGCAGGAATACCGCCGACGATGCTGTTGGGCGGCACGTCTTTGGCCACCACGGCACCGGCGGCCACGATGCTGTTTTCACCCACGGTCACGCCGGGCAGAATGGTGGCGCCCGCGCCGATCCAGGCGTTTTTCCGAATCACTACGGGTTTGAGAACCAGCCCGCGCCGCTGTGCAGGGTTTTCAGGATGATTAACGCTAAGGATGTTGACGCGCGGGGCGATTAATACGTTGTCTTCCAGCGTGATGCCGCCCAAATCGGTAAACATGGCGCCCGAGTTGATGAACACGTTTTTACCGATGCGGATATGGCGGCCGAAGTCGCTGTAAAACGGCAGGTTGACGTGCAGGCTGTCGTCAATCTCTGTGCCGGTGATGTCGGCCAACAAGGCGCGGATTTGTTCCTGCGTTTTGTATGCGCCGGAAAGTTCGGCGATTTTGGGCGCGTTTTCGGCCACGATGCGGTGGATTTCGGCAAACTCGGGCGAATCGGGCGCGATGATACGGTTGGGCGGAAAGCTTTGCATGATGTGTCCTTAAGGCCGTCTGAAAGGTGCAATGCCTGTCTGAAAGAGTTTTTCAGACAGGCATTTGCCGTTTATTTCAAATTCGCTTGGAAAAACTGCTCGAATTTATCAAACGGGATTTTGCCCGCTTGGTTGTCGTACAAATCCACATGGCTAGCATTCGGAACAATATACAGCTCTTTGTTTTTACTGCCCAAAGCCTTGAACGCATCTTCGCTGAAGTAGCGCGAATGGGCTTTTTCGCCGTGCACCACCAAGGCAGGGGCGCGCAGTTCGGCGGCGTATTGCAAAATGGGCATATTAATCATCGACAGCATGCCGGTGGTCGCCCATGAGCCTGCCGGATTGGAGTTTACGGCACGCGGGTGGAAGCCGCGTTTGGTGGTATAGAAATTGGAATAATCGGCGATAAACTTGGGCGTTTCGGCAGTAATCTGCTCGGCGGTCAGGTTATTGGGCGGCAACAAATCGGCATAGCCGTTTTTCGCAGCTTTCCAGCGAGCTTCGTTGATTTCCTGCTTCATTTTGTAGCGGGCTTCGGCATCGGTGCTGTCGTTATAGCCTTTGGCGGCCACGCGGGTGATGTCGTACATGGTGCTGGTGGCCACGGCTTTAACGCGGGTATCGCTGATGGCGGCGTTGAGCGCAAATCCGCCCCAGCCGCAAATGCCCAGAATACCGATGCGCTCGCGGTTCACTTCGGGCAGCAGGCCAAGATAATCCACGGCAGCGGAAAAATCTTCGGTGTTGATGTCGGGCGACGGCATGTTGCGCGGCTGGCCGCCGCTCTCGCCGGTGTAGGAACCGTCAAACGCCAAAGTAACAAAGCCGCGCTCGGCCAGCGTTTGCGCATACAGGCCGCTCGATTGCTCTTTTACCGCACCGAAGGGGCCGGAAACGGCAATGGCGGGCAGCTTGCCGCCGGCGCGGTTTTTCGGCAGATACAAATCGCCTACCAGCGTGATGCCGTAGCGGTTTTTAAATGATACTTTGCGGTGGGTTACCTTGTCGGATTTAGGAAAGATTTTGTCCCACTCGCGCACCATCGAAACGGCGGCGGTCGGGTCGGCGGTTTGTGCGTAAGTCATGGCGGAAGCTCCGGTTAAGGCCGCGCCCAGCAGCAGCGCGGCGGCAAGGGTTTTTAACGAACGGGGAAAGTGTTTCATGATGCGTGTCCTTGTTTGTTTGCAGTACGATGCCGTGCATTCTACTCCCTGCCCCGCCGCTTGATTAGACGGCGCAACTGCATAATACTTATACCCTATTGTTATGAATAAAACGGAAAACCGATGAATCTGCGCGAAAACTATAATGATTTATACCTATTTATGCTGGTTGCCGACGAGGGCAGCTTTACCAAAGCCGCCGCACGGCTGGGCATGGCGCAATCGGGTGTGAGCCGCAGCATACGCGGCTTGGAAGAGCGCCTCGGCGTGCAACTGCTTACCCGCACCACGCGCCGCCTCGCACTCACGCAGGCGGGCGAACAGCTTTACCGCACCGCACAAGAGAGCTTCGCGCATCTCGACAACGGCCTCAACCTACTCGCCCACTACCGCGACACCCCTTCCGGCACCATGCGCATCAACGCCAGCCTGCACGCCATCGACAAAATCCTGCTGCCCAAGCTCGCCGCTTTCAGACGGCTTTACCCCGACGTGCGGCTGGAACTGATTAACGAAAGCCGCTTTGTCGACATCATCCAAGAGCGCTTCGACGCCGGCGTGCGGTTGGGCGGCGATGTGGGCGAAGGCATGGTCGCCGTACGCATCGGTTTGGAAACCGAAATGGCGGTGGTCGGCACACCCGAGCATTTCCGCCGCTACGGCTTTCCCGCAACCCCGCAGGCGCTCGCCGCCCATCCCTGCATCGCCTACCAGTTTGCCGACGGCAGCCATTACCAATGGGAATTCCGGCAAAACGGCCACATCGTCAAGCATACGCCGCAAGGACAATGGGCGTTTGCCGACAGCTATATGGAAACCGCCGCCGCCCGCGCCGGGCTGGGTCTGGCCTATGTACCGCTCGATTTGGTGGAAGACGACCTCGCCCACGGCCGGCTGATCCGCGTGTTGCAGCCTTACAGCGACCGTATGCCCGCACTGTATCTTTACTATCCCCACCGCAATATCTCGCCCGCCCTCAAAGCGGTGGCGGATGCGCTGAGGGTGTAACTGTAGATAAGTCTTGTCTGAAAACGATATAAAAATGAGAAATACTATGCTGAACTATTATGAAAAAAGATATCAGACTTTAGATATCAATCATTCGAGTGCTCTATTCCAAATTGTTGAGATTTTGCTTTATCAAAGCACACCTCCAAAGCTCCCTGAAAACACCAATAAATTCCAAATATTTTGGCAATCCTGCTTTATTGCCGAGCTTACCTCCGTTCATCTGCAGCATGAAAACTACCGTATCGCATTCGCCCAATATCTGCCTTACGGCAACATTTCACGAGAGTTATGCGAAAAATTTGCGGATACTTGCACAGAAAGCTTTATTTCAGCAGTAAGAAAGTCGGGAATTATCAGCAATAGCCAATATACCGATTGGGAAACAATTACCGAACTGTGCCACACCAGCAAACATGACGTGCTACAGGATTTTATTGCCGTAGCCGAACGCTTGCGCCATGAATACCAGCAACGGTTAAAGATGTATAACAGTTTGAAATACAAACTGAATCTTAGCCAATTAACCATTATGTTGTACAGCAGCCTATACACCTACGAATATTTGTTACCCGATCCAGACTCTGGCTCTCACGGCATTCGTATACCTTACCAAATAGATTCGGCCTGCCCGGTTACAAGCGATAAATTATGGCAGACCTTCGATACCATTATCCACCAAACCTTTCCCACCCAAAAAACGGTTACTGAGAAAAGTATTGCCCTGTTATGCCGCAATAAATTAATGCCATTTTTATTGGGTGAAGGTTTAACTCCTTTGTTAATACAAGAATACGAGCAATTTAAACAACTAGTTGCTCTACGGGTTGAACTGGATTTATATTTAAACTTCGTATTTTATTCATATAGTTATCAAGAAAATACAGAATACTGTCTCAGTAATGGAGAATTACATCTTAATAACCTCGAGAAAGAAAACAGCAATGAATATTTCCATGAAAAATTCAGCATTATTGAAGCTTACTGGCAATGGCGAGGAATGTTGGAATGCCAAGAAACACCCTACGTTTACCGTATGGATAGAGGAAAAAATTTTGAAGGAAATCTGATTGCCCTATCTAGCACACAAGCCGTTATTTCCCGTTTACAAGAGGTATTCGGAATATATGAACATATTTCCAACCAACAACAATTTGATTTGTTTGAAGCAGTTTTATCGCTCATGCTATCACAACAGTTTTATTGGCAATATTTTATTCAGCCGTTTACAGTTATGCGCGAACGAGGCATTCCACCGTTTCAAGCACTATTTCTATTGCTGGCAGACGGCATGATGACAGGCGAAAACCGTTTACCCATCACCTTTACAGATAAAAAACGTAAAGCAGATCGAATGTCTGACTGGGTTTTATCCGGAAGCAAAACAGCAAAAAAGAAAAGAGCTGCTGAAATTTTGGACTTTTGGTCACAGGATTTGCGCAAATTATGCAAAGGTTCTTTTCAAGAGCTACCTTATTATCAAATCGACAACATGGTTTTATCACTTCCTCACCGCTTTGCATCACAGAATCTGCATACTGCGGTTATCAACCATTTCCGTAAATTGAACAAAAACCGTGCAACATTAACCCAAGAAACCAGCAATATGGAACAGCAATTGGGCAACTTATTTCAAAAGCAAGGCTGGCAAGTTTTTACACAGCATAATCCTGAAAACAATTCAGTCGGTGAAATCGATATAATCGTCATTGCTGATAATCACGTTTTGGTTATTGAATTAAAGTCCAGTTTTATCAAACAAAGCGTGCGCGAAATTTATGAATACAAGTATTTTGTATTGAACAAAGCGGCTTACCAACTTTCTCGAAAATGTGCTTATGTACAAAATACTTTATTACCGAAATTGGGTTACACCACCGAAAATATGACCCTACATTCGTGGATTGTGGATACTACATTAGAATTTGATCATCAATATATTAGTGGCCATCTGAAAATTTCTTTAGAAGAATTACTGATTCACCTTAATCAGCACACTTGTTTCACAGAATATCTTTTTGAACCTAATCAGATGCCTCCGAGAACGACGATGAAATTTACCAAACTAATTAAAGAAATTGAACAGAATTGTTTTTGGCAAACTGAGCTACCACGCTTGCTACAGCATATCAATAATTAGGATAAGCAGATACAAACTTAATGAATGCCCGCATACTAAATATTTTATCAATAAAAACAGCATAGGGATATATTGCTGTGATACATAACAAAAACCTTTCTGAAAGATAGGATGCCTGTCTGAAAATAACCGAAAGGCCGTCTGAAAATCCGCTCCAGTGATTTTTCAGACGGCCTTCAAATTGTCGGCGCAACGGTTACTCGGCTGCCGCTTTCAATAACACATCGGCGGCGAGTATGCCCAGATTATTGGCGGCCAGCGGGCTGTCGCCGGTAAGCAGTTGGCGGTCATGGCAGACTTGGCCGCTGATGCCTTCGTTTACCACGTTCATGCCCAATTGTTGCAGGCGTTCGGCTGCCAGCCACGGCAGGCGGCCGGGCATATAGCCGATGTCGATATTGGCGCCTTCGTCGAGCGCGTCGGGGAACACGCACAACTGATAGCCAGCAAACGGAAAACTGCCGTGCCGGGCGGTAGCGGCCAATGCGGCGGGGCCGTGGCAAAGGGTGATGATGTAGCGGTTGTTATCCAGCGCCCAATGCAGAATACGCGCCACTTCGCGGCTTTCGGGAATGGCGTTGAACGCGCCGTGGCCGCCGGGAATCAAAACGGCAAGATAGGGCGAATCGGGAGCGGTGGCCTGCTCGATAACATCGGCCAGCTTCAGCGGCTTTTGCAGCTTGGGCAGGTAGGTTTGGAAAATGCCCTGCACTGCTGAATCTTCCTGCGGCATCGCCCACATTTCGAATTTGGCGGCATTGCCCGACAGCGTGGCAACGTCGATTTCAAAACCGGCTTCGTGAATGTGCAGCATGGGCAAGAGGGTTTCGACCGGGTGGTTGCCGGTGGAAAACAGTTTGCCGTTTTGCATTTGCAGATAACGCTCGTCGGTGGCGATCATCAGCACTTTGTAGCGGCCGCCGGTGTAGGGGCGGTCGAATTTTACGCCGTCGAAATCGGTTTTCGGCGCAGTGTATTGGCTCAAAGAATATTCCGACGGAAAAAAGGCGTTGTATTCGGCACGGTCGGGTACGGGGGTTTTGCTCAATTCGCTCATGTTGTCTCCGGTTTGAGGGTTGCAATGTCCGGCATTATAAACAATCCGCCATCCTTCACGCTTGCCCGAAACGGTGCGTTTCTTGCCTGAATTGACAAATTCCGGCACCGGCACGGCACATGGCGCACGGAAACGGTTAAACTGCCGTTGTTTGCAAACTGCCCGATAAATCATGAACCCCCCCCGAACCTTCTCTCTCCCCAAGCATGGCTGCGGCCTATCAAACGCTTGCCCGCCTCGCGGAAAAGATTGCCCGAAATGACGGCAAAACCGCCACCGCCGTTTCCTCGCTCAGCGTTTACCGCCACAGCACTCCGGTTTACTCGCTGCCCTGCCTCTACCCGCAAGGCTTGGTGCTGGCTTTGCAGGGCAGTAAAACGGTGTGCTGCGGCCAAGATTCGCTGACCTACCGCGTGGGCGAATGTTTGTTTGCCGGTGCCGATTTGTCGACGCTCTCCTACGTGCCCGAATGCAGCCCGGCACAACCTTATCTAGGGCTGGTTATCGAACTGGATTGGCATCTGCTCGCCCGTGCCGCCGCCGAGCTGCCGGATGGCGGCGCAAACGGGCACGGTGGCATCCCGTTGGCCATCGTGCCCGCCGATGAAAAGCTGCTGGCCGCAGTCGCCCGCCTGCTTGAGCTTACCGGAGAGCCTGATTTGCTGCCGCACCTTGCGCCGCTCATCGAAGCCGAAATCGCCTACCGCCTGCTTTCGGGCGGCAGCCGCGCCCACCTGCGCCGGATGCTGACCGCCCGCTCACAGCAAATCAGCCGCGTGGCGGCATGGCTCAAGCAACATTACCGTGAAAAAACTTCGCTCTCCGATTTGGCCGCTATGGCGCACATGAGCGAATCGTCTTTCCGCCAGCATTTCCACCGCCTGATCGGCACCAGCCCGATGCAGTACCAAAAACAACTGCGCCTGCAACAAGCCCGGCAGCTCCTGCTTTCCGAGCACATCACCGCCGCTCAGGCAGCGGCGGCCGTCGGCTACGAAAGCCCCAGCCAGTTTTCGCGCGAATACCGCCGCTTTTTCGGTCTGCCGCCGGCGGCAGATACGGGCAGAGACCTTTGCAAAATTCAAATTACTATCTGAAAAAACCTGAATTCCGTCATTCCCGCGTAGGCGGGAATCCAGACACTTGGCATCTAAGTATTTGTTTAATCAATACTTCAATATTTCCATCTGGATTCCCGCCTACGCGGGAATGACGGAATCTAAGCATTTCAGACGGCCTCAAGGTATTTTTGCAAAGGTCTCGGGCAGTAACGGAAATGATGCGCTAACCCGTTCGAAATAAAGCAAGGCCGTCTGAAAACTTTTCAGACGGCCTTTATCATAATATTTCAACAGATTACTTCACCTGCCGTTATTTCCTCACCTGCTGAAACAGCCAGTCGCGCGCGGGTTCGAGCAAATAGGCGTAGTCGAACGAATACATATGTTCGCCGGCTTTGCTGTTGCCGTTTACGCCTGCGGGCAAGGTGGTGCCTTTGGCAAACATGATGAAGTTATGCGGATTGCCCTGTTGCAGCAAGGCGTTAACGGCGGCGTCCTGCCCGACTTTCGGGGCGTTGGCGGCGAATTCGGTTTGCGCGAAGGGGATGTTTTTCTGTTTGAACATCGCCGCCAGCTCCGCCATGCCTTTAGAGGCTTTGGGATCGCCTGCGGATACGGTGTAGATGAATTTGGCGTTTTTCAGCGGCTCGAGCACGTTCACGTCCCACTGGCTGCCGACGAACATCGAAGCGGCGAACAGCTTGGGTTCGGTTACATTCAGGTAAAACGAAATCATGCCGCCCATCGACTGGCCGGTGGTGTACACGCGTTTGGCATCGACGGCCTGGTTTTTGATGGTGTGTTTGAGCAGGCGCAAGGCAATGCCGACTTCGTCGCTGGTCTGCCATTGGTCGTTAACGGCCGACTGCGGGCCGGTGAAAGAAGGCACCAATACGAAGGCGGGATGTTTGGCCTGCGATTCGTCGGTGGCCCAGATGATGCCGCCGTAGCCCTGCATCAGCGGCGCTTTCACGCCTTTGCCGACGGTGCTGGCATCGGCGATAAACATCACCAGCGGATATTTCTTGCCCGGCTCAAGGTTTTTCGGCGTGTAAAGGTTATACGCCATGGTTTTGCCGGTTACGCTGTCTTTGAATTCAAGCTGCCGGAAGCGCGGGGCGATTTGCTCGCGCAGGCTGAGCAGGTTTTGGTCGTAGCTTTTGTCGGCGCCGCCGTATTGTTTGTCCCAAACGGCTTTGGGCGTGGCGGTAGGTTCGGCGGTTTGGGCTGTGCCAGCGCAGGCGGTAAGCAGCGCTGCCAGGCTGAGGACGAGCAGGGATTTTTTCATATGAACTCCTGATTAAGGCTAAAACTGGTTTAAATAAACGTATTTTAAATAAGCTAAACCGTAGGTCGGGCATTTATGCCCGACCTACTGATTAGAAATGAAAACGGTATTTGCCCGATGCTTAGGCCGTAATTTATTCAGGCAGTTGCGCGGCTTGCAGGCGCTGCCATTCGGTTTTGCCTGCTTCGTAGCCGGCATCCATTGCCTGCTTGTAATAGGCGGCGGCGTGGTTGCGGTTAGCCGGCACGCCTTTGCCTTGTTCATACAGATGTCCCAAAGCTACCATGGCAGGGGCGGCAATCACGTCGCCGCGCCTGGCGGATTGGGTGTACCACTTCATCGCTTGGGCATAGTTCCGCGTGGTGCCGATGCCGTTTTCGTAGCAATAGCCCAGCCAATATTGGCCGGTAATGTCGCCTTCATTCGCGGCGCGTTGGAAATAGGCAAACGCCTGTGCGTTGCTTTGCGCCATGCCGTTGCCGTTGAGCACCATCAGGCCGAGATAACGGGCGGCTTTCATGTGTCCCAACTGATCTGCCTGTTTGAACAGCGGCAGCGCGGCGGCGTAATCCTGCGCCTGATAGGCTTTGATGCCTTGGTCGAGCACTGCGCGGGCAGCGTCGCGCCGGCTTTGGCTTTGGCTGTCGGAACTTGCGCCGGCGGCGGTTTGCGGCGTGGTGTGGGTGCAGGCGGCCAGCAATACTGCCAGTGCGGCTGCGGAAAAGCGGTTTTTCATGTTCATATGCTGGTTGTGAAAATATTGGTGGAAACCCGGTAAAACCGTGCCGTATTATAAATGTTTAAAACGATCAACTACCGGCCGGTTAACATAATTTGGCAGTTAACCGCAGGCAGCCGCCGGTTTTTACTTGCGTTTACCTGCCGCGGCGGAAGGAAGAAACGCCATCGCCATGCTGCCGATGCCGAACAGCGCGATAATCAACGCCATCGCGTGCGGCGTGCCGTCTGAAAGCGCAGCCAGCAGCAGCGATGAAACGATGCCGCTGCCGTATTGCAGCGAACCGAGCAGAGCCGAAGCCGAGCCGGCGATCTGCGGCACGCCGTCGAGCGCGGCGGCGGTGGTGCAGGCGGCGATGATGCCGTTGGTGGCGAAAAACACCAACACGGGCAGGATAATGCCGTAAATGCCGCCGAAGCCGCTGTAGGCACAAACCGCCAACACGATGCCGGCAACGGCTGCAACGGCGGTTGCCGCACGAATCAGCGTGTCGAGGCGGTAGCGCCCCACCAACCGGCGGTTGGCCGCGCTCACTCCCATCAGTCCGACGATGTTCAGCGCAAACAGCCAGCCGTAGTGTTGCGGGTCGATGCCGAAATAATCGATATAAACAAAAGGCGAGCCGATAATAAAGGCATAGGCGGACACATAAAACAGGGTTACGCACATCACATAGCGCATATAAGCCTTGTTTTTCAACAAACTGCCGTAAGCAGCAAAAGCGTGCCACAAAGATTTATTGCTGCGTTTTTCCAAAGGATGGGTTTCGGGCAGTTTGACAAGTGCAGCAAACATCAACACGCCCACCGCCGCCAGCAGCCAGAAAATAGCGTGCCAAGTGCTGAAGCGGATCAGCTGGCCGCCAAGCAACGGCCCGACGATGGGCGCCACCGCCACAATCAGCGTTAAGGTAGAAAGCATCTGCGCGGCACGGGTTTGCCCGTATAAATCGCGTATCATCGCCCGCGCCAGCATCGGCGCGGTGCAGGTGCCGACGGCTTGGAACACGCGCCAAAACATGATTTCGCCGATGCCGTCCGACAGAGCACAGCCCGCCGAACCGAGCGCAAACAACACCATACCGGCATAAAGCGGCAGCTTGCGCCCGATGCGGTCGCTCACCGGCCCCCAAAACAGTTGCGCGATAGCGAAGCCGATCAAAAAACCCGTTACCGTCAGCTCCGCATTGCCGCGCAAATCTTGCGACATCTGCGGCATGGCAGGCAGGTAAATATCGGTGGAGAGCGAGGTGAACGCCATCAGCGCACCCAAAATCAAAATCAGCGTAGTTTCTTTGGCTGGAGAGGTAAAAGCCATCATCTGCTCATTCAAACCGACTTAAAGAGCACCACTATACGCGCTTTCTTCTGGCGGATTAAGCGGCCCGGCGCGCATGGGCTTGTGAATAAAATTCACGAATAGAAAAAGGCCGTCTGAAAACGGGCGGTTTGTGTTTTCAGACGGCCTAAAGAAAATTCCAATATTGCCAGCCACTTACACCGCACGATGGCTCAAATAAATCTTTTCCAACAATTCATACACCAGCAACACCCGTTTGGCGGTAATGGTTTGTTTGGGGCGGTATAGGTAATACGCCCATTTCTGCGACCCGCTGTGCGGGAACACTTTCACCAATTCGCCCGTTTCAAAATAATGCCGGCAATCCATATCGGGCAGTTGGGCGAATATCCGCCCCGACAACGCCGCCTGCAGCAAGGCTTTATTGTCGTCTGTTACCACTTGGGCTTGATAAACGGGAAACGATTCGTCATTCACATACCACGCCCAAGGCCGGTTGGTTTTGGTGTTTAATAAACTGCCGACGGGGAAGCGGGCGATTAAATCTTCAATATTTTCAGGCAGGCCCTGCCGTTCAACCAATGCGGGCGAAGCAACTACCGGCTCGTTGAGCATGCGGATTTTCTTAGCAACCCAGTTGTCGTCGGGCGTTTGCGTAATCCGCAGGCCGATATCGATTTGGTCTTCCACCGTTTTGAGCACATCAAATCCCGTGCGCCAATCAATGCGGATATCGGGATACGGCGCGAGGGCAATCAGCAACTGTTTGAGTACCCAATCGCTGTAAACCGAAGGCGGCGCAGTAATCCGCACCATGCCGGAGAGTTCGCTGTCGCTTACTTTGGCCGATGCGCCGAATAAGGCGGTTTCCTGCCGCAAAAACTGCTCGGCTTTGGGCAGCCATTGCACGCCGAAATCGGTGAGGCGGACAGAGCGGGTATTGCGCTTAAACAATTGTTCGCCCAATTCGTTTTCCAATTCGCCCATCACGCGGGTAATCACCTGCGGCGAAACGGAAAAACGCTCCGCCGTCGCCCGAAAGCTCAAGGTTTCCGCGGCCACGACAAAATATTTCAAAGCGTCTAATCGGTTCATAATCTCATTTTTCGGAATTGTTTATTCTGAATTTATTCATTTTATCGAGATTCAGACAGGGCTACAATGAAAGCGTCAAACCAACCGCCGTTCATAGGGTCTGTCTTATGAAAAACCATCAGAAAACCTTTGCTGTTTTAACCGCATTATGGGCTTTGGGCATGGCAACGGAAACCGTAGCAGCCCCACGCTCCGCCCAAACGCAAACCACCCACCGACAAGGAGCCGCAAAAATGGCACTTTCCAACAAACAATACAGTCTTGCCCAAATCGGCGCTTTTACCGCCAACGGCGACACAGGCCGTCTGAAAGATGCTATCGACCGCGCTTTGGATCAGGGCTTAACCGTAAACGAAATTCAGGCCGCGATGGTGCAGCTTTATGCCTATGCGGGCTTTCCGCGCAGTTTGAATGCCTTATCCGCCCTGTCCGAACGCGTGCAGGCGCGGCGGGCGCAAGGCTTGAAAGCGGAACAAGGCCGCTCCGCCCGCCCGTTGCCCGAACATGCCGACTTATTGGCGCTGGGCACGCAAACGCAAACCGAGCTGGTCGGGCAGGCCGTTGACCTTTCCGCACTTTCGCCCGATATCGACCGCTACCTGAAAACCCATTTGTTCGGTGATGTTTTTGCCAATGATTTGTTGAACTGGCAGGAGCGCGAAATTATTACCATTGCCGCCTTAAGCAGTATGCAGGGCGTGGATGGCCAATTGAATTCGCACATCAACGTCAGCAAAAAACACGGCATCAGCGACGAGCAAATCGCAGAGATTACCCGCATAAGCAAACCGGAAATGAGCCAGTTTCCGGCGGGCGGAGAAAACACCGCTTATGCCCGATATTTTGCCGGCAAAAGTTATCTGAACATGCTTTCTACCGACCAAGTAGTGGTGGGCAACGTAACCTTCGAACCGGGCACGCGCAATAACTGGCATATCCACCATGCCGCCAAAGGCGGCGGGCAGATGCTGTTGGTTACCGCCGGCTGCGGCTATTACCAGGAATGGGGCAAACCCGCGCAAGAGCTGAAAGCCGGCGACATCGTGCACATCCCCGCCGGTGTAAAACACTGGCACGGCGCCGCGCCGACGGAATGGTTCCAACATCTGGCCATTGAAGTGCCGGGCGAAAACACCCGCAGCGAATGGCTGGAGCCGGTATCCGACGCCGATTATGGAAAATTGAAATAAGTGTGTTTAATTAAATAGTAAATAGTTAGGAATGAAAAATGACTTATACCGTAAAAAGTTTTGCTGCCCAGAATGCCCAAAGCCCGTTGGCACCGTTCCAAGCCACCCGCCGCGAAAAGCGCGAAGACGATGTGGTAATCGATATTCTCTACACCGGCGTGTGCCACAGCGATTTGCATATGGCGCGCAACGATTGGGGCATTTCGGTTTTCCCCATCGTGCCGGGGCATGAAATCGTCGGACGGGTGCGCGATGTCGGCAGTAAGGTCAGCAAATTTAAAGTGGGCGATTTGGTGGGCGTCGGCTGCATGGTCGACAGTTGCCGCGTCTGCAAGCCTTGCCGGCACGGGCTGGAACAATACTGCCTCGAAGGCAATACCATGACTTACGGCAGTCCCGACCGCCGCGACGGTTTGATGACTTACGGCGGCTATTCCGAACAAATCACCGTTACCGAAGATTTTGTGCTGAAAGTGCCGGAAAATCTGGACACCAAGGCCACGCCGCCGCTGTGAACTGTCCCCCAATACTTGGACAAGTTAAGAATCTTTATCAAACAGCCTTTTCAAGCTGGGTTCTGTAGCCGACAGGACTCAGCTTTTTCAAGTTTAAACTAATCCGTTCATGATTGTAGTAATGTATATAATCATCTATTACCTCTGTCAACTCCGCCACCGACAGCGCACCTTCCTGATAGAAACTCTCCGTTTTCAGTATACCGAAGAAACTCTCCATCGGCGCATTGTCCCAACAATTGCCTTTGCGCGACATACTTTGCACAATCCCTTTCTCAGCCAATTTCGTTCGATAAGCCTCGGTGCGGTAAAGCACACCTTGGTCGGAATGCAGCAGCGGCGTTTGGCCTTTCAGACGGCCGAATGCTTGGTCCAACATTTGCGCCACCATTTTACTGTTTGCTCTGCGGCCTAAAGAATAGGCCACAATCTCCCGATTAAACACATCCAATATCGGCGATAAGTACAGCTTCCCGTCTGTGCATTTGAACTCCGTCACATCGGTCAGCCATTTGTCTGCCGGTTTGCCGGCGGTAAACTCTCGATTGAGAATATTGTCCGAAGCCTCTCCTACTGCTTGCGGACGGTAGGTTTTTTTACTGCGGACTTTGGCTTTTAGTCCCAACAAACCCATAATGCGCCGCACTTTCTTTTTGTTCCACGACAATACGGCGGCAATCCGCCGATGACCGTAACGGCCTTTGTGTCGGCGATAGACTTCACTCACGGCGGTTTTGGCCGCCGCATCGGGATCGGCTTTGCCGATATGGTAATGAAAGCTGCTTTTGGGAATGCCGGCACTATGCAGCAGATATTTCAGCGGGTGCTTCGCCCTCAACGTTTGAACGGTTTCGCAGCTTTGGCGGCGTTCTTTTCGTTGAGGGCTTTCATGTGCTTTAGGTAGTCGTTCTCCGCCCTCATGTAACGTAACTCTTCAATCAGTTCCGCCCGGGTTTTTTCGTGGTCGGGTTTGTCGGCGATAAACGGGTTTTTGCGTTTGGTCTTCATAGAGGCAGCCTGCGGGTGTTGGAGTGCGGCGATACCGCCTTGCCGGTAGGCGGCTATCCAACGGCGCAGGTGGGTGCGTGAGACGTTGAAGTGCTCTGCGGTGCGCTGTTGGCTGTGCACTTGGTGGTAATGGGGTACGGCTCGGTATTTGAAGTGTAGGTTATATTTGGACATAAGAAAACTGCACCTTTTAAAGTTGAAGGGGGTGTCCAACTTTTGGGGTGCAGTTCAAACTTTTCAGACGGCCTGAGACCTTTGCAAAAATACCTTAAGGCCGCCTGAAATGCTTAAATCCCGTCATTCCCACGTAGGCGGGAATCCAGATAGAAATATTGAAGTATTGATTAAATAAATACTTGGGTGCCAAGTGTCTGGATTCCCGCCTACGCGGGAATGACGGAATTCAGGTTTTTTCAGATAGTAATTTGAATTTTGCAAAGGTCTCGGCCTTTTATAGCGGAATAACGCAGAACAAAATAAAGCACAGCAACGCCGTTAGCAGAGTTAAGTTGATTCGCTATCGTTACCCCCACATCCATCTCAAAATGCGTTGTAAAAGGTCGGGGTGTTTACACTTTTTATGCTAAATGTCTTTTTTATAAGATGATTGTTTCGTGATTTTTGAATGTTCTCCAGAACTACGCGGCTTCACTGTGCCTTCGGTATTCTTGACAACCCTAAAAAATCCCAAAATGGGTACTCAAGTAAAAAAAAACGAAAAGTGTAAACAACGCTAAATTTTTCTACACCAAGGCAGCCGGGGCGGTCAGTTAGTAGATAACAGGCGATTCATCAATGCCGTTTTCTAAATACTGCGCATCGATGCTCCATCGTGCGATCTGCCTCCCGATTACAGCGGCTGGAGCAACACCCAGCACCACTTCATCCGTTCGCGCAACAAAAGCACTTGGACAAAACTGATGCTCATCCGTTCGGGAGAAAAAGATATGTGGTAGTTGATGATTGATGCCGCCCATATCTAAAGTTCATTTCCATGCGGCGGGAGCCAACGACGGCAATGAAGGTATGAACCACACAAAAGGAGGCTGAATACCAAGTTGCATTAGCGGTGGACGCCCACGAGATATCAGTAAAATTCGTATTAAGCGAAGGCAGTACGGCAGATTGTCTGTTTGCCGAAGCGCTGATTGTAGATATGGCAGCCGACAATCTGTTGGTCGATAAGGCCTATGAGACTGATGCGAGCAGGAATTGGGCAGCTGCTCTGGGGATGGATACCCGTTATCCCGCCAAAGACTAACCGCAAGGAGCGGTATTTTTGGTTAATATCCGCATCTGCGGCGTTAAAAATGTTCGCAAGATGCTCCATCTTGCTATGCTTTTTGTCTGGCATCTGCGTATTTTCCCTCAAAAACCGCTTCATTCAGTCTTCTGGACTGCACACCCTAAATTTTCCCACCGGCTTCAGTAGCGGCGGTAGCGCGGATAGGCGGGCATCACCGGTTGGGCTTCCTGATAAATCACCGTGCTGCCCGGCGGTGCGTTGATGGTGATGTTTTTGTTGACGGTGGTTTGGCTGTGCAGCGGCAAATCCACCGCCGCCGCGCGTCCGTATGGGGTTTCGGCGTAGAAGCAGCCGCCAAGGGGCAGCGCGAGCAGGATAAATAATGTTTTTTTCATGAAAATATTCTTTCAGACGGCCTGATGGCGGATTTCCCAGCATTGGTGGATTTTTTTGTTGCGGAAGTCTTCGGGAACGGATTGTTTGGAAATATCTTTCACGCGGTAGCGTTCCGTGATGCCGCCGTCCAACTCGAAGCTGCGCAGGTTGTTTGAAAAATACATCAGGCCGTCTGAAGCGAGCAGCCGCATGGCGCCGTCTATCAGTTTGGGGTGGTCGCGCTGGATGTCGAGAATATCGAGCATTTTTTTGCTGTTGGAAAAGCTGGGCGGATCCATCACGATCAAGTCGAACGTTTTGCCTTCCGCCTGCGCGGTTTGCAGGTATTGGAACACATCGGCGCGCACGATGCGGTGCTGTTCGGTGTTGATGCCGTTAAGCTCGAAATTGCGCCTCGCCCAATCGAGATAAGTGTTCGACAAATCCACGGTTTCGCTGCCGGCCGCGCCGCCGGTGGCGGCGTAAACGCTGAAGCTGCCGGTGTAGGCAAACAGGTTGAGAAAGCGCTTGCCCCCGGCGGTTTCGCCCACTTTTTTGCGGGTGTTGCGGTGGTCGAGAAACAGGCCGGTGTCGAGATATTTGTAGAGGTTCACCCAAAACCGCCGCCCGTTTTCGCCAATGGTGAAGTCGCCGCCCTCTTTGCCGGTTTTCTCGTATTGCTGCAAGCCTTTCTGGCGCTCGCGGCGTTTGAAGTGGATTTGTGCGGGCGTAAAGCCGGTTACGAAGGCAACGGCTTCGAGCACTTCGGCGAGCCATGCTTCGTATGCTTCGGGCTGCATCAGCCAGCCGGTGTCGTATTCCTGCAAATGGATTTGGTCGCCGTAAATATCGATGGCAAACGGAAACTGCGGAATATCGCGGTCATACATACGCCACGCTTCGATGCCGTTGCGCCGCGCCCATTTCAGGTAGTGTTTGATGTTTTTGCCCAAACGGTTGGCAAAAGAGGTGATGTCGGTCATAAATTCCAGTGCTTTCAGACGGCCTTGCGGCGGCAAACGGGCGTATTTTACCGTAAAGCGGGCGTGCGGGCCGTGTGAAATCGTGTGCGGCTTTGCTGGCTTTTAAAACGCTTTGTGTTAAAATTTATTTTTATTCTGTAAACAAACTTTAATAACGATAAGTTTAATGAAAAACGTCTTATTTTTTATAGCCTTAACCGGTGCGCTTGCACACGCACGTGCCGACACGCCGCCCGAGCCTGCCGCCGCCCCGCCGCTGCCCCAACCCAAACCCGAGCTGGAATTGAACATCCACACCGCCGAGCCGCCCGTGCGCACGGCGGAACCAACCGCGCCCGAAGTGGAAAACAGCCGGAGCCGAGTGTTGGAAGTGGACGAAACGCTGCTGCTGGCCGACACGGAATTATTGTCGCGGGCGATGTATTCCGCCGTGGTTACGATGAACGTGGCGGGCATCAAGGTGCTGCTGCCGATTTATGAAAAATGGCCGCAACACGATAAAGAGCTGGCCATGTTCGGCCGCGCGCTGGTGCTGCAACACGAGGGGCGGGCGGCCGAAGCGGTGAAACTCTACCGCATTTTGATTGCGGCGCAGCCCGATTCGCCCGTTATCCGCCTCCAGCTTGCGCAGGCATTGTTTGAAGACCAGCAAAACGAAGCCGCCGCCGACCAGTTCGACCGCCTGAAAACCGAGCGGCTGCCCGAAGCGGTGGTGCAGCGTATCGAAGCCTACCGCGAAGCCTTGCGCCAACGCGACTCGTGGCAGCTTTATGCCGGCGTGAACCTCACCCGCGAGCAAAACATCAACCAGGCGCCGAAGCAGCAGCGCTTGGGCGAGCAGCTCGAAGGGGCGGAATGCGAACGATACCGCCAAAGAATCAACGAGCCTGACAACGACTGTTTTGTGGGCTGGCGTTTCAACCCGCCCATCGATGCCACCAGCCTGACCTATCAGGCGGGGGCGGAGAAGAAACAGTCGCTGAAAAACGGCTTTTACGCCAAGGCGGGCGCAGATGTGTGGGGCAAGGTTTACCGCTCTTATTCGCGATACAACGATGCCTCCGCGCGGCTGTCGGCAGGTTTCGGCCGCGCCGGCCAGCGCAACGACACGGGCGCGACCGTGTTTCACGAACGCCGTTTCTACGGCAACGATGCTTATAGCTACACCAACGGCGTGCGCCTTTATTGGAACCACTGGTGGCTGCCCAAGCTGCAAAGTTTCGCCGCATTGGAAACAGGCCGTCTGAACAACCAGCAGCGGCCGCGCGCCGATATCGGGCACCGTTTGGCCAGCGCTTCATTGGTGTTCCACCGCAATGCGCGGCAATATTGGCTGGTGGGGCAGGATTTTTACCAAGAACGCAACCGCGACGACCGTTCCGACAATTTCAACCGTTTCGGCCTGCGCGCCGCATGGGGGCAGGAATGGAAAGGCGGCCTCTCAAGCCGCGTGCAGGTGGGTGCGGCCAAACGCATTTATTACACGCCCAGCCTGTTCAGCAATGATAAAAACCGCCGCGATAAAGAATGGAACGCTTCGGTGAGCCTGTGGCACCGCGCCTTCCACTTCGGCGGCATCACCCCGCGCCTCACGTTCAGCCACAACGGCACGTCGAGCAACGATGTGTTTTACGAACACAGCAAAAACCGCCTGTTTATCGAAATGGGTAAAACGTTTTAATGAAATGTTTGGTTTGAACCGGGCCGTCTGAAAAAATGCTTTCAGACGGCTTTAAGGTATTTTTGCCAAGGTCTCAATATTTGTTTCCCCGTCATACTCGGGCTTGACCCGAGCATCTTTTTGTTTCAAAAGAAATAACAGATACTCGGGTCAAGCCCGAGTATGACGCAGAGGTTTGCAGATGTTTCAAGATACCGGCACAGGCTTTGCAAAAATCATCAGGCCGTCTGAAAAAAACACTTTCAGACGGCCTGGCCGCATATCTATGCAAGAATATTTATTTTAAGAACGCTTATTCTTCGGAAAACAGGCTCTTGAACCACAGCACGATGCTGTCGTAAGCGCGGCCGAACCAGCCCGCTTCGTCAACCGCATCGAGCGCCACCACGTTTTTTTCGGCCAAAACGGTATTGCCGTTCATGATTCTGAGCTTGCCCAGCACCTGGCCTTTCTGAATCGGCGCGAGCACGGGCTGCACGGTTTCGAGCACGGGTTTGATGTTTTGGCCTTCGCCGTGCGGAATGGTCACGTAGGCGGCATCCAAAAAGCCCACGCCCACGGCATTGGCGCTGCCTTTGTATACCTTAACCTGCGAAATGGTTTGGTTGGCGTCGTAGAGTTTGGGCGTGTCGTAGGATTGCAAAGCCCAGTTGAGCAGTTTGCTGCTTTCCGAAGCGCGCGCTTCGGTGCTTTCGGTGCCCACCACCACCGAAATCACGCGGCGGCCGTTGCGTTTGCTGGAGGCCACCAAGTTATAGCCCGCGCTACTGGTGTGGCCGGTTTTGAGGCCGTCGACACTGGAATCGCGGTAGAGCAGCAGGTTGCGGTTGGGCTGTTCGATATTGTTGTATTTAAACGATTTCATGGCGTAAATCGGATAATACTTGGGAAAGTCGCGGATAATCGCACCGGCCAGAATGGCCAAATCGTTTACGGTGGTTAAGTGGCCTTCGCCGGGCAGGCCGGTGCTGTTGGTGTAGCGGGTGTGGGTCATGCCCAGGCGTTTGGCTTCGGCGTCCATCATGGCGGCAAAGCCTTCTTCGCTGCCGCCGATGGCTTCGGCCAGCGTGATGGCGGCATCGTTGCCCGACTGCACAATCAGACCTTTAATCAAATCGCTGACGCTGGCGGGTTTCTGCGGATCGAGAAACATGCGCGAGCCTTCGGCGCGCCAGCCTTTGGGCGACACGGTGAGCATTTGGTCGGGTTTGAGGGTGCCGTTGTCGAGCGCTTTGAAGGTTAAATAGGCGGTCATCAGTTTGGTAAGCGAAGCGGGTTCGACTTGGGCGTTGATGTTTTTGCCCGCGAGCACCTGGCCGCTTTGCAGGTCTTTAACCAGATAGGCGGTGGCGGCGATTTCGGGCGCGGCCACGGCGGATGCGGCAGGCAGGGCGGCAGCGGTGGGCGCAGCGGTTGTTTGTGCGGCGGCTTCGGTCGAAGCGGCCTGCGGCGCGGCGGCGACCTGGCCGGAAATCAGGGCGGCGGCCAGCAGGCCGAGTAAGGTTTTCTTCATCATTAATAACTTCTTTTTAGCAGTCAAAACAGGGGTGCGGTTATGAACAATAAAGCCGTCTGCCTGTTTCAGACGGCCTTAATCGCTTCAATCAATATAGCAAACCAACTTAAAAACAACTATTTGCAAAACAGCTGTTTTCGCCATGCCGGGTATGGCGCCGCCGCGGTTCGGGTGGTTCGGCGGCATCTGCTCCGGCCGCAAAGCATTTTCGGCGGCAGCCGGTTTTTGCAGAGCGGGCATTATACCCGCTAATGCTTGTTTTGCTAAGTTTCGATTCAGATTTTTCTTGCTTTCAGACGGCCTGCGGGGTATGGTTTTGCCTTTGCCCGCGCAGGCTTTTATGCCGCTGCGGGCGTGTGATTTCCCATCTGAAGCCAAACCGCATGAACACACCATCTTATTCCGACTATCTGATCCGCATCCTCACCGCCGCCGTATATGATGTTGCCGTGGAAACGCCGCTGGAGCAGGCGCGCGGCCTGTCGCGCCGCGCCAATAACAATATTTTGCTCAAGCGCGAAGATTTGCAGCCCGTGTTTTCGTTTAAAATCCGCGGCGCCTACAACAAAATGGCCAAGCTGCCCAAAGAGGCGCTCGCGCGCGGCATCATCGCCGCCAGCGCGGGCAACCATGCGCAGGGCGTGGCATTGTCGGCGCAGCGTTTGGGCTGCCGCGCGGTAATCGTGATGCCCGAAACCACGCCGCAAATCAAAATCGATGCGGTGAAAAACCGCGGCGGCGAAGTGGTGCTTAAAGGCGTGTCGTATAACGATGCTTATGATTATGCCGTGAAACTCGCCGAAGAAGAGGGCCTCACCTATATCGCCCCGTTCGACGATCCCGACGTGATTGCCGGCCAGGGCACCATCGGCATGGAGATTCTGCGCCAAACGTCCGAAAGCATCCATGCCATTTTCGTGCCCATCGGCGGCGGCGGCCTGGCTGCGGGCGTGGCGGCATTTATCAAGCAGGTGCGCCCCGAAATCAAAGTGATCGGGGTGCAGACCAACGATTCCTGCTGCATGAAAGTGTCGATTGCCAAAGGCGAGCGGGTGGAGCTGAAAGACGTGGGGCTGTTTTCAGACGGCACCGCCGTGAAGCTGGTGGGCGAAGAAACGTTCCGCATCTGCCGCGACCTGCTCGACGAAATCATCACGGTCGACACCGACGCCATCTGCGGCGCCATCAAAGATATTTTCGACGACACCCGCAGCATCATGGAGCCTGCCGGCGCATTGGCGCTGGCCGGTTTGAAAGCCTACATCAACCGCACGAAGGCCGAAGGCGAAACGCTGGTGGCGGTAACCAGCGGCGCCAACATCAACTTCCACCGCTTGCGCCATGTGTCGGAACGCAGCGAGCTGGGCGAAGGCAACGAAGGCATTTTCGCCGTGTCGATACCCGAAAAACCGGGCAGCTTCCGAAAATTTATCAATGTGTTGGGCAACCGCAATATCACCGAGTTCAACTACCGCTACGGCGACGACGAAACCGCTCATATTTTTGTGGGCATCCAAACGGCAGGCGTGCAGGATTTGGCCAAAATCAGCGCCGACCTCACCGCCGCCGGCCTGCCCAACACCGATTTGACCGATAACGAAGTGGCGAAAATCCACACCCGCTATATGGTCGGCGGGCGCACGCACAAAGTGGCCAACGAGCGCGTGGTCAGCTTCGAGTTTCCCGAGCGGCCGGGCGCGCTGGCGCGTTTTTTAACCCGTATGCAGTCCGATTGGAACATCACCCTGTTCCACTACCGCAACCACGGCGCCGATTACGGCCGCGTGCTGGTGGGCGTGGACGTGCCGCCGCAAGACGGCCAAGCCTTTGCCGATTTTCTCGACGGCTTGGATTATGCCTATGAAGACGAAACCCACAATGCGGCATACAAACTGTTTTTGGGCTGAAAAGGCCGTCTGAAAAACGGCTGTTGCTAACATTCCGACTTTCTTACATCACTATTGTTTTACAGGGAACAACAACATGGCAAACGAACAATTAAACGCACTGGTTCTGCCCGACGAAAACGGCAACTTCGGCAAACACGGCGGCAAAATCGGCCACCCCGAATTGGCCCGTGCCTTGGCCGAAATCGAAACCGGTTTCCGCAACATTATTCAAGACGCCGATTTCATCAGCGAAATGAAACGCCTGCAAGCCACTTATGTCGGCCGCCCCAGCCCGATCTACCACGCCCGTACGCTGTCGCAGCGCGGCGCGCAGATTTATCTGAAACGCGAAGACTTGAATCACACCGGCGCACACAAAATCAACCACTGCATCGGCGAAGTGCTGCTGGCGAAAAAACTGGGCAAGAAAAAAGTGATTGCCGAAACCGGCGCCGGCCAGCACGGTGTTGCCTTGGCCACCGCCGCCGCGCTGCTGGGTTTGGCATGCGAAATCCACATGGGCGTGGTCGATATCGCCAAAGAACACCCCAATGTTTCGCGCATGAAGATTTTGGGCGCGAAAATCGTGCCAGTGTCGGCGGGCGCGGGCACGCTGAAAGAAGCGGTGGACAGCGCGTTTGAATCGTATATGGGGCAGCTGGACGACAGCATGTTCGCCATCGGCTCGGTGGTCGGCCCCGCGCCCTATCCCGAAATGGTGGCTTATTTCCAATCCATTGTCGGCCACGAAGCGCGCGAGCAGTTTCAGACGGCCTACGGCGGCCTGCCCGACGAAGTGATTGCCTGCGTGGGCGGCGGCTCGAATGCGCTGGGCTTGTTTAACGCCTTTATCGACGATAAAAACGTGGAACTGGTGGGCGTGGAACCCGCCGGCGAAGGCTTGGACAAACCCGGCCGCCACGCCGCCACCATGACCTTGGGCAAGTTCGGCAACATTCAGGGCTTCAACTGCTACTACCTGCAAGAAGCCGACGGCACGCCCGCCGCCGTGCATTCCATCGCTTCGGGTTTGGATTACCCCGGCGTCGGCCCGCAACACTGCCATCTGAAAGACAGCGGCCGCGCACGTTACGAAACCGCCACCGATGCCGAATGTTTGGACGCTTTCATGGCCTTATCGCGCGAAGAGGGCATAATCCCCGCGCTGGAATCCTCACACGCCGTGGCCTACGCCCTGCGCCGCGCCGCCCAACTCGACAGCAGCAAACGCCTGCTGGTGAATCTGTCCGGCCGAGGCGATAAAGACATTGATTTTGTGTTGGAAAAAATCACCGTTTGAGCGGCGCGAAAGCCGTTCTAACGCCACGGGCGCAGCCTACACCGCCGCGTCGGAACGCTCGCCCGTGCGGATTCTCACGGCCTCTTCCACCGGCAGCACGAAAATTTTGCCGTCGCCGATTTTGCCCGAGCGCGCGGTTTCTACGATGGTTTCGACCGCACGCTCCACATCAGCGTCGGCCAGCACCAGCTCCAGCTTCACTTTGGGCAGAAAGTCCACCGCATATTCGGCGCCGCGGTAGATTTCGGTGTGGCCTTTCTGGCGGCCGAAACCTTTCACTTCGGTAACGGTCATGCCGGTGATGCCGATTTCGGTAAGGGCTTCGCGCACGTCGTCGAGTTTGAACGGTTTGATAATGGCTTCGATTTTTTTCATGGTTTGCTCGCTTGTTTTCAAATGGCTTTCAGACGGCCTGTTTTTAGCATAAAGGCCGATATTATTCAATCGGCCCGTGCGGCTTTTAAGGAGGCCGTCTGAAACCGAAATACCCGAGCAGCCCACCCCGCTTTCGCGTACAATTACGGCTTTTCCAACCGCCATCCGAGAGCCACGTCATGTCCGTTGTTTTGCCCCTGCGCGGCGCACCCGCCCTGTCTGATTTCCGTATTGAAAAACTTTTGCAAAAAGCCCGCGCCGCCGGCCTGCCCGAAGTGCGTTTGAGCAGCGAATTCTGGTATTTTGTGAGCAGCGAATCCGCCCTGAACGATGAATCCGCAGAAAAATTGCAGGCCCTTTTGGCAGCCGAACGTGTCGGGAACACGCCTGAAGCTGCAAACGGCCTGCATTTGTTTTTGATCACTCCGCGCATCGGCACCATTTCGCCGTGGGCATCCAAAGCCACTGACATCGCGCACAACTGCGGCCTGTCTGAAATCGAGCGCATCGAACGCGGCATGGCCGTTTGGCTCGAAGGCAGCCTGAACAGCGAACAAAAACAGCAGTGGGCCGCGCTGCTGCACGACCGCATGACCGAAAGCGTGCTGCCCGATTTTCAGACGGCCGCCCGCCTCTTCGCCCACCCCGAAGCACAAACCTTCGCCGGTGTGGATGTGCTCGCCGAAGGCAAAGAAGCCCTTATCCGCGCCAACCGCGAGCTGGGCCTGGCGCTCTCACCCGACGAAATCGACTATCTTTTGGAAAACTATCAGGCTTTGCAGCGCAACCCCAGCGACGTGGAGCTGATGATGTTCGCGCAGGCCAACAGCGAGCATTGCCGCCACAAAATCTTCAATGCCGACTTTATCTTAAACGGCGAAAAACAGCCGAAATCGCTGTTCGGCATGATCCGCGACACCCACAACGCCCACCCCGAAGGCACGGTGGTGGCTTACAAAGACAACGCCTCCATCATCGAAGGCGCGAAAATCGAGCGTTTTTACCCCGATGCCGCCGAAAACCAAGGCTACCGTTTTCATGAAGAAGACACCCACATCATCATGAAAGTGGAAACCCACAACCACCCCACCGCCATCGCCCCGTTTGCGGGCGCGGCCACCGGCGCGGGCGGCGAAATACGCGACGAAGGCGCCACCGGCAAAGGCGCGCGCCCGAAAGCGGGTTTGACCGGCTTTTCGGTGTCCAACCTCAACCTGCCCGATTTACCCCAGCCGTGGGAGCAACCCTATGGCAAACCCGGCCACACCGCTTCCGCGCTCGACATCATGATCGAAGGCCCCATCGGCGGCGCGGCGTTCAACAACGAATTCGGCCGCCCCAACCTGTTGGGCTATTTCCGCACTTTCGAGCAGGCGCACGAAGGCACGGTGCGCGGCTACCACAAGCCGATTATGATTGCCGGCGGCCTCGGCAATATTCAGGCGCAGCAAACCCATAAAGACCGCATTCCCGAAGGCGCGCTCTTAATCCAGCTCGGCGGCCCGGGCATGTTGATCGGCTTGGGCGGCGGCGCGGCTTCTTCGATGGACACCGGCAGCAACGCCGCCGATCTGGACTTCAATTCCGTGCAGCGCGGCAACCCCGAAATCGAGCGGCGCGCGCAGGAAGTGATCGACCGCTGCTGGCAGCTTGGCGGCGGCAACCCGATTATCGCCATTCACGACGTGGGCGCGGGCGGCCTGTCGAACGCCTT
This sequence comes from Neisseria dentiae, assembly GCF_014055005.1. Lineage (NCBI taxonomy): Bacteria > Pseudomonadati > Pseudomonadota > Betaproteobacteria > Neisseriales > Neisseriaceae > Neisseria > Neisseria dentiae. The sequence goes on from NZ_CP059570.1 coordinate 1,563,280, forward strand.
CCCCGAGTTGGTGAACGATGCCGGCCGCGGCGCGGTGTTCAAACTGCGCGACGTGCCGCTGGAAGAACACGGCTTAAGCCCGATGCAGATTTGGTGTAACGAAGCGCAAGAGCGTTATGTGCTCTCGATTCTGCCCGAACATTTGGATTTGTTCCGCCGAATCTGCGAGCGCGAACGCTGCCCGTTTGCCGTGGTCGGCACCGCCACCGACGACGGCCATCTGCAAGTGCGCGACGATCTCTACGGCAACAATCCGGTTGATCTGCCGCTCAACGTATTGCTCGGCAAACCGCCCAAAACCACCCGCAGCGATAACGCCATAAGGCCGTCTGAAAAAGCGTTTTCAGGTAGCCATATCGATATTAAAGAAGCCGCCTACCGCGTATTGAGCCTGCCCACCGTGGCCGCCAAAAACTTTTTGATCACCATCGGCGACCGCTCGGTCGGCGGCATGACCCACCGCGACCAAATGGTCGGCCGTTACCAAACCCCCGTGGCCGATGCCGCCGTTACCATGATGGGCTTCAACACCTATAAGGGCGAAGCGATGGCGATGGGCGAAAAACCCGCCGTGGCGCTGTTCGACGCCCCCGCCTCCGGCCGCATAGCCATCGGCGAAACCCTTACCAACCTGGCCGCCGTCAACATCGGCAAAATCGGCAACATCAAGCTCTCGGCCAACTGGATGGCCGCCTGCGGCAATGCGGGCGAAGACGAAAAGCTCTACCGCACCGTCGAAGCCGTGTCGCAAGCCTGCCAAGAATTGGGCATCAGCATTCCGGTGGGCAAAGATTCGCTTTCGATGAAAACCGTGTGGCAGGAAAACGGCGAACAAAAAGCCGTGGTTTCTCCCTTAAGCCTGATTATCACCGGCTTCGCACCGGTTCAGGATGTGCGCAAAACCGTTACCCCCGAATTGAAAAACGTGGCCGACAGCGTGCTGCTGTTTGTTGATTTGGGCTTTGGCCGCGCCCGCATGGGCGGCTCGGCTTTGAGCCAGGTGTATAACGATTTAAGCGGCGAAGCACCGGATATTGATACAGGCCGTCTGAAAGCGTTTTACGAAGCGATTCAGCAACTGGTGGCCGAAGACAAACTGTTGGCCTATCACGATAGAAGCGACGGCGGTTTGTTTGCCACGCTGGCGGAAATGGCGTTTGCGGCAAGATGCGGTTTGGATGTTGATGTAGGGCTACTCACTGCCAGCACTTTTATTACCCTCTACCGAAACTTAGCAGAACAAACTCCCGAAGCTGTCAAACAGTCTCCTGAATGGCAAGATGCTCTGATTCGGACTTTATTTAATGAAGAACTGGGCGCAGTGATTCAAGTTCGCAAAGAGGATGTCGGTGATGTCATTAATTTGTTCTTCCAACACAAATTAGTCTTCCAACATAAATTAGACGTCATAGCACAAGAAATCTGTGTCGTATCCGGCAGCAATCAGTTGCTTATCCGTGATAATCAAACCGTATTGTTCGACAATGACATTCTCGAGCTGCAAAAAACTTGGCAGCAAACCTCCTACCATATCCAACGTCTGCGCGACAACCCCGAATGCGCCGACAGCGAATTCGCCCTGCTCGCCGACAACCAACGCAGCGCGCTGTTTGCCGACCTGAAATTCGACCTGAAAGAAGACATCGCCGCGCCGTTTATCAACACAGGCGCCCAACCCAAAATCGCCGTGTTGCGCGAGCAAGGCGTGAACGGGCAGGTGGAAATGGCCGCCGCCTTCACCCGCGCCGGATTCGACGCGTACGACGTGCATATGTCCGACCTGATGGCCGGCCGCGTCAAACTGGCCGACTTTAACATGCTCGCCGCCTGCGGCGGTTTCAGCTACGGCGACGTGCTGGGCGCGGGCGAAGGCTGGGCGAAATCGATTCTGTTCCACCCCGAACTGCGCGACCAGTTCGCCGCCTTCTTCGCCAACCCAAACACCCTCACTTTGGGCGTGTGCAACGGCTGCCAGATGGTGAGCAATCTGGCCGAAATCATCCCCGGCACGCAAGGCTGGCCTAAATTCAAGCGCAACCAAAGCGAGCAGTTCGAGGCGCGTTTGAGCATGGTGCAAGTGGCCAAATCACCCTCGCTGATTCTGGCAGAAATGCAGGGTTCGAGCCTGCCCGTGATTGTCAGCCACGGCGAAGGCCGCGCCGACTTTAGCCATTTAGGCAGCCGCAATGTTTCAGACGGCCTCAACATCGCCCTGCAATATATCGACGGCTTGGGCGCAGTTACCCAAACCTATCCGCTCAACCCCAACGGCTCGCCGCAAGGCATCGCCGGCGTTACCAATGCCGACGGCCGCGTAACCATCATGATGCCGCACCCCGAGCGCGTGTACCGCACCGCACAAATGAGCTGGCACCCTGAAGAATGGAAAAACAGCGAACTTTCCGGCTGGTACCGCCTGTTTGCCGGCGCGCGCAAAGCTTTGGGCTGATGATGCCGGTTTGATCATAAAGGCCGTCTGAAACTTTCAGACGGCCTCAGTGAATTTTAAAGTGGCGTGGCGATACAACGGCTTCAGCTTGAGACCTTTGCAACAGCGCCTTTGTTAACAATTTTCCGAACACCCGCACCATGACCCCGCAAACCACAGGCACCCTACAAATCATCGCCGGCGCATTCTGCTGGGGTTCGCTCGGCCTGTTGGGCGCAACGCTCAACCGCGTAGGCTTCGGCGGCAACGAAGTGGCGGCGCTGCGTATCGTGATCGCCGCCTGCATCTTATTAATCGCCCTGCCCCTGTTCCTCAACGATTTGAAACAACTGCAAATACGCAAACTGCCGGGGCTGGCGCTGCAATCCCTGCTCGGTATGCTGGGCATGAGCCTGTGTTATTTCGCCGCCATCGCCCACATCGGCTCGTCGCTGGCGGTTGCCCTGCTCTACACCGCGCCGGTGTGGAGCCTGATTTTCGCCCGCATTCTGCTGGGTGAAGGCATCACGCCCAAATCCGCCCTGTTAACCGTGATTGCCGCCGCCGGCGTGGGGCTGACCATGGCGGGCGGCGGCACGGCCAACGCCGCCGGCATCCTGTTCGGTCTGGGTTCGGGCATCTGCTACGCGCTCTACGGCGTGCTCGGCAAACGCGCCATGCAGGGCAACCCGCCGATGCTGGTGTTTTTCACCTCGATCGCCTTTTCCGCGCTGTTGCTGCTGCTGATGCCCCACACCCATTCGGCTTTCGCCAAACTGCCGCAGCAAAGTGCCGTTGCCTGGCTCTCGGCGCTGGCATTGGCCTGCGTCGGCACCATCGCCGCCTACGGCCTGTTTGTGAAAGGGCTGCAAAAAATGCCCGCCGCCAAAGCTTCGATATTTACCGTGTTCGAACCGCTCACCGCCGTGGTGCTGGCCGCGCTGTTTTTAAACGAACAGTTAAACGGCTGGCAATATCTCGGCATCACGCTGATTCTCGGCACCGCCGTTCTGAACGCCGCCCGTTTCAAAAATAAATATAGTGGCTTAAATTCGAAATAGGACAAGGCGCCGAGCCGCAGACAGTACAGATAGTACGGAACCGATTCTGTTGCCGCTTCAGCGGCTTACAAAATCGTTCTCTTTGAGCTAAGGCGAGGCAACGCTGTACGTGTTGAATTTAAGCCACTATAAAATTCCCCAAGCCTTTCAAACGGCCTTTATGCTAAACTGGCCGCCCGTTCCCCCAACTCCTTTCCAAAGCACAACACCATGGCAGGCAATACTTTCGGACAACTCTTCACCGTAACCACCTTCGGCGAAAGCCACGGCGCGGCCTTAGGCTGCATCATCGACGGCTGCCCGCCCGGGCTGGAGTTGGACGAAGCCGACATTCAAGCCGACCTCGACCGCCGCAAACCCGGCACCAGCCGCCACGTTACCCAACGCCGCGAAGCCGACGAAGTGGAAATCTTATCGGGCGTGTTCGAAGGCAAAACCACCGGCACACCCATCGCGCTCCTTATCCGCAACACCGACCAGCGCAGCAAAGACTACGGCAACATCGCCCGCCAATTCCGCCCCGGCCACGCCGACTACACCTACTGGCACAAATACGGCACGCGTGACTACCGCGGCGGCGGCCGCTCTTCCGCCCGCGAAACCGCCGCGCGCGTGGCGGCAGGCGCGGTGGCCAAAAAATGGCTGAAAGAAAAATTCAACACCGAAATCATCTGTTGGGTAAGCCAAGTGGGCGAAGTCGAAATCGCCTTTGAGGGTGAACAATTTATCGGACAAAACCCGTTTTTCGCCGCCAATCAAAGCCAAATCGCCGAACTTGAAGCCTATATGGACAGCGTGCGCAAATCGCTCGATTCCGTGGGCGCGAAACTGCACATCGAAGCGCGCAACGTACCCGTGGGCTTGGGCGAACCCGTGTTCGACCGCCTCGATGCCGACATTGCCCACGCGCTGATGGGCATCAACGCCGTCAAAGGCGTGGAAATCGGCGACGGCTTCGGCGTGGCGGCGCAACGCGGCAGCTACCACGGCGACGAACTCACGCCGCAAGGCTTCAAATCCAACCACGCCGGCGGCATACTCGGCGGCATTTCCACAGGGCAGACCGTTACCGCCAATTTCGCTATCAAACCCACCAGCTCCATCGCCACGCCGCGTCAATCCATCGACATCGACGGCAATCCCGTGGAAATCGCCACCCACGGCCGCCACGACCCCTGCGTCGGCCTGCGCGCCGCGCCGATTGCCGAAGCCATGCTGGCCTTGGTGCTGATGGATCACGCCCTGCGCCACCGCGCGCAGAATGCCGATATAAAGGTGGATACGCCCGATATTGAGCGGCGGTAACGCCCGCAATCAGGCCGTCTGAAAACACAAACCGCCGCAATCGGGCAACGTTTTTTTCAGACGGCCTTGAATAAAACCACAAAGCCTTAGCCAAAACACAGGCTTTATACTAAAATGCCGCGAACTTTACTCCACTCAGATAAGCTTTTTAGGAACACAAACATGACGAAGGAAACCGCTTTGGGCGCAGCGTTGAAATCCGCCGTGCAAACCATGAGCAAAAAGAAACAGACCGACATGATTGCCGACCACATCTACAACAAATACGATGTGTTCAAACGCTTCAAACCGCTGGCCGTAGGCATCGACCAAGATTTGGTTGCCGAACTGCCCCAGTTCGACCCCGCCCTGATTGCGCGCGTTTTGGCCAACCACTGCCGCCGCCCGCGCTACCTTAAAGCGCTCGCCCGCGGCGGCAAACGCTTCGATTTGAACAACCGCTTCAAAGGCGAAGTCAGCCCCGAAGAGCAGGCCATCGCCCAACAGCACCCCGCCGTGCAACAGGCACTGGCCACGCAAGCAGAACGCCGAGCCGCTAAAGCCGCCGAGCAAGGCGAAGCCGCACCGGAAGCCGCTGCTGCGGAAACGGAAACTGCTGAAAACCAAACCGCTGCGGAATAATCCTGCTTTCGCTTGAATCATCAAAAAGGCCGTCTGAAACTTTCAGACGGCCTTTTCATTACGCCATACCTAGCCAAGCTCTTTATTTGAGCAGCACCGTTTCACCATCTTTCGGAATGATGACTTTTTCCGAAAGTTTCTCGCCCAACACAAATTTCTGCATATCATCACGCGTTACGCCGCCGTGATTCACTGTGTCCATATGCACCGTGATGATTTTCGCTTTAGGCGCAACTTGCGCGGCTTTCAACACATCCGGCAAGCCCATGATGATGCTTTCGGCGATGCCGTTGATGCGCGCATAGCCCGTATTCATAATCAAATAATCAGGATTGAATCTGTGCAAGGCTTTGTTGACTTCGGCAGTCCAAACCGTGTCGCCCATTACATAAGCGGTGGCATGGCCTTCTTTTTTCATCACCACGCCCATTGCTTCACCCAGCAACTTGGCCAAAGCCGGATTGGCATACATATCTGCCGTGCCGTGCGAGCCGCCCGTTTTATGTAATTCCACACCGTTAAACACCGCTTTGCCGTTGATGACTTGCACGTTTTTAAAACCTTGTGAACGGATTAACTGCGCGTCGTCTTCATGCTGCGTGAAAATCGGCAGGTGCTTGGGAATGGCGTTTTGCGCGGCTTTGTCCCAATGGTCTTCGTGGGTATGGGTTACAATTACCGCATCCACACCTTTTAAGATTTCACGCTCCGACATGGGTAAGTCCACGAGCGGTTGGCGCAGGTGGCTGTTAAATGTGCCGGCAAACCCCGCCATCGCGCCTTTCTTGGCGAAAAACGGGTCGATCAAAAAGGTTTGTCCCGCATATTCCACTTTGGCGGTGGCGTTGCGGATGTGTTGGTAGCTGTCGGCCCACACATTCAAGCTGCCAGACAGCAAAACAGCGGAAAAAGCGATTGGTGCAAATTTCATTTTTCGGTTTCCTGATTGATTTTAAAAACAAAATTTTAGCCGTGCCAATCGCTGGTTTACAGCGTAAAATCCACGAAATCACTGCGCCAAACAGAGAAATTGTAAGAAATGAAAAAATTTGACGACAAAATCAGCCGCGCCATTTTGCACACTTTGCGCAGCAACAGCCGCATCAGCTGGCAAGAATTAGGCAAAACCGTGCATTTGAGCGGGCAAGCGGCCGCCGAACGCGTGAAACAAATGCAGGAAAACGGCATCATCAATGGTTTTACCATACGCGAAAACCGGTCGCGCCATTTCATCGGCGTGATGATGAAGCACACGGATTTCCAAGCCTTCGAGCATTGGCTGATTCAAAACCCGAATGTGGAAAGCGTGGACAAAACCAGCGGCGATATTTGCTATTCGATTGTTTATGTAACAGAAAACCTGATTGAACTGGAGCAGTTTTTAAACGGACTATTGGCTCATGGCTCATACCGTTTAAACAGCAGCATTCGGCGCGTGAAATAAGCTTTGCCAACACACCAACCATCAATCAAAACTAAAAAGGCCGTCTGAAACCTTTTCAGATGGCCTCAAACCAAATCCCCGGGCATAACCCGGGTATTCGAGAAAACAGCGCCGGCGCAGCCCTTCACAACCCCAGCCAGCCTGCCAGCGTGTTCCAATAAAACAAACAGCCGATGGCGCACACCGCCACCACAATCCCCGCCGCATTAACGGCGCTGATTTTTTCCTTAAACGCCAGCGCCCCCACCAGCGTGCCGAGCACAATCACGCCGATGTTCATGCCCGCAAACACCAGCGTGGGGTTGCTGCTCATGATTTGGTGGGCGCGCACATAAGTGAAAATATTAGCGAAATTCAGGCAGCCCAGCACCAGCCCGCCGAGTATGCCCGCCGCCGTCCATTTAACCGACTTTGAAAACAGATAGCCGAACATCAGCACCGCCGCCAAGCAAAACGCCACCAGCAGGTTGCCCGCAAACGCCGTGCCGCTTTTGGCCACCTGTTTGAACAGAATATCAATCACACCGTAGCCCGCCCACACACCGAGCAACAGGCCCGCATTAGCGGCGAAACCGCCCGACTTTTTGCCGCCCTCCGATTTCCACAACAGGCAGAACAAAGCCGTAAACGCCAGCGCCAGCCCGATTAAACGCCCCTGCGAGAGCTGCTCGCCGAACAGGGCAAACGAAGCCAGCACCGGCAGAAACAGCGACAGGCGCTGCGCCGCATCGGATTTCACAATTCCCGCCCGCTCCACCGCCCTGCCCATAATCACAAACACGGCAGGCAGCAGCACCCCGAGCGCGGCAAACAGCCACCAGGTGGGCAGATAAGACTTCCACGCAGCCAAATCCGGCTTCAACACCAGCATACACAAAGTAACGGCAACAATATAGTTCACCGCCACCGCCTGTTCGATGTCGATTTTTCGGGAGCGGGCGAGTTTGAGCAGCACCGACACGGCCACGCTGCAAAGAATACTGGCAATCAGATAAAGCATAAACAGATAAAGTCCGTCTGAAACGGCTCCGCAAACAGATGGAAACGGGGCGGATTATAACCGCCCGCCCCGCACTTGTCTTTTCCCGCACCGCCCCGCAGATTTTCAGACGGCCTGCCTATCCGTTATAATCGCCTTTTCATAAATCTAACCGCCCTAACCGCCATGCCGTTCAAACCGCTGCTGCTCACCGCCCTGCTCTGCTGCTCCGCCACCGCCTTTGCCGCACCCGAACCCGCGCCTGCCAATGCCGCCGAAGCCGGCAGCGATTTGCGGGAAATCCGCCAGGCCATCAGCGCCGCCCAGGCCGACCTCAAACGCAAACAGGCCGCGCAGCAAAACGCCCGCGCCACGCTCGAGCGCACCCGCGCCGCGCTGGCCAGAGCGCAGCAGGAACTCGCCGCCGTCAACAAACAGCAGCGCGACGCTTGGGCGAAAATGCAAACGCTGCAAAACGAGCTGGGCCGTCTGAAAACCGAAGTAACCGGCACCAAGGCCCAAGTGGCGCGCCTGCTTTCCGGCCAATACAAAAACCGCCAGCCCAACGCCGTGGTGCTGTTTCTGAAAAACGCCGAACCCGGGCAGAAAGCACGCTATCTGCAATACAGCCGCTACATCAACGAAGCCAACCAAAAAGTGATGAACGACCTGGTGCGCCAGCAGGCCGATCTGGAAAAACAGGAAGCCGCCATCAACGCCGAGCTGGCGCGCCTCAACAAAATCAAGGCGCAACGGCAGGCTGCCATGAGTAAGCTCGGCCACGCCAACACCGCCGCCCAAACCGAAAGCCGCCAGCTTTCCGCCCAAATCGACAGCCAAACCCAACGCATCGCCAACCTGCGTGAAAACGAACAGCGCCTCAACGCGCTGTTGGCCGACATTGCCAAACGCAACGCCGAAAACCGCCGCAAAGAAGCCGAAGCACGCAAAAAAGCCGCCCAGGCACGGCTGGCCGCCGCCGAAAAAGCGCGCGCCGAAAAAGAAAAAACCAAAGGCAAAGCCAAACCCGCACAACAAAAAGACGGCAAACCCGCGCAAACCGCCAAAACACCCGCGCCCAAGCCGCAAACCCCGCGCTCCACCCTCACCGCCGAAGACCGCGCTTTGCAGGCTCCCGACCAAAGCACCGAATATAAAAACAGCTTCAGCCGTATGCAGGGCCGCCTCGTCCGCCCCGTCGGCGGCACCATCAGCGGCCGCTTCGGCCAGGCGCGCCCCAGCGGCGGCACTTGGAAAGGCGTGTTTTTCTCAACCGCCGGCGCCCCCGTGCAAAGCATCGCCGCCGGCACCGTTGCCTATGCCGGCCCTTTGAGCGGCTACGGCAATATGGTGGTGCTCGACCACGGCGACGGCTATGTGAGCGTGTATTCCGGCTTAAGCAGCGTGTCGGTGGGCGGGGGCAGTAGCGTGGCTGCGGGCCGCACCATCGGCACCAGCGGCAGCCTGCCCACGGGCGAACAGGGGCTTTATCTCGAAATCCGTTACCGCCGCCAGCCGATGAACCCGCTTTCGTGGATACGCTAACCGCGCAAGCGCTTCCGGCTCGGTTTACCGCCGGATACCGGTTGGCAGCAAACGCCACACGTTAAGGCCGGGGCCGTTCAAGCAAACACCGCACCCGCCCGCTTTTCAGACGGCCTGTTTCCGCAACGGGCGGCCAAGCGTTGCAAAACCCGCCCTATTTAGCATTTTTTTACCCCTATACGGTTGCCCGCAAACGATAAATCACATAAAGTTCCACCGTTATCCGTGCAGGCCGTCTGAAAGCCTGCGCTCAAGAAGAAAGAGAAAGCTTGGCAATGTCTAATTCCACTTTAAAGAAAGTCGCCCTCTACACACTAGGCGCATTCAGCGGCGTGGCCTTAAGCCTGAGCGTGCAGAGTTTTGCCGCCGGCGAAAAGAAAAACGAAGCGCTGCCCGTTCAGTCTATCCGCACAATGGCCGAAGTGTACGGCCAGATTAAAGCCAATTACTACCAAGACAAATCCGACGACGCCCTGATCGAAGGCGCCATGAAAGGCATGGTGGCCGGCCTCGACCCCCATTCCGAATACATGACCAAAAAAGATTATGCCGACCTGAAAGAAAACACCAGCGGCGAATTTGGCGGCTTGGGCATGGAAGTGGGCGCGGAAGACGGCTTCGTGAAAGTGATTGCCCCGATTGAAGACACGCCCGCCGAGCGCGCCGGCGTGAAAAGCGGCGACTTTATCGTGAAAATCAACGGCGTATCCACCCGCGGCATGACGGTGAACGAAGCCGTGAAAAAAATGCGCGGCAAACCCGGCACCGACATCGTGCTCACCCTCTCGCGCAAAGACGCCGCCAAACCCATCACCGTTAAAATCACCCGCGCCATCATCAAAGTGAAAAGCGTGCGCCACCACCTGCTCGAACCCGGCTACGGCTATATCCGCATCAGCCAGTTCCAAGAGCGCACCGTGCCCGCACTCAACGAATCGGCGCAAGCACTGGTGAAACAAAACAAAGGCCCGCTCAAAGGCCTGGTGCTCGATTTGCGCGACGACCCCGGCGGCCTGCTTAACGGCGCGGTGGGCGTGTCCGCCGCCTTCCTGCCCGCCAACGCCACCGTAGTCAGCACCAAAGGCCGCGACGGCAAAGGCGGCATGAGCCTGAAAGCCGTGCCCGAAGACTATATTCTCTCGTCCGGCAAAGACCCGCTTTCCGGCCTGCCCGCCGAGCTGAAAACCATACCCGTTACCGTGTTGATCAATTCGGGCTCCGCCTCCGCTTCCGAAATCGTGGCCGGCGCGCTGCAAGACCACCGCCGCGCCGTGGTGGTGGGCACGCAAAGCTTCGGCAAAGGCTCGGTGCAGACCGTGCTGCCGCTTTCCAACGGCAGCGCCGTCAAACTGACCACCGCGCTCTACTACACCCCGAAAGACCGCTCGATTCAGGCGCAGGGCATCGTGCCCGACGTGGAAGTAAAAGACAAAGACCGCCTGTTTGAAAGCCGCGAAGCCGACCTCGCCGGCCACATCGGCAACCCGCTGGGCGGCAAAGAAGTGAACGGCAGCGAATATGTGCCGTCTGAAACCGTGAAAGAAGAGCCGAAAACCAAGAGCAAAAAAGAGAAAGACGAAGACCTCTCTTCGCGCCGCATTCCCAACCCCGCCAAAGACGACCAGTTGAGAAAAGCGCTCGAATTGGTGAAACAGCCCGCCCAATGGCAGAAATCGCTGGGCTTGGCCGCCAAAAAACCGGCACCCAAAAAAGAGAAAAACGGCGAAGGCGAATCGGAATAAACCCCGATTGACCGCACCCGCAGGCCGTCTGAAAACATATTGAAACACCAACCCGCACATCGGAACGGTTCATGTTTTCAGACGGCCTGAAACTTTTTTTACCCTGCAATCATCAAATCCCAACTCCCGAAACAAACCCGAACCCATCCGTTGAAACCGCCGTATTACCCCCAATCTCTACCCGCATGACCGACACCAAACGCACATCTTGGCGCAGCAAACTGCCCAAACGCGAACAGATTTTCGCCGCCCGCTGGAGCAAGCCCTTTGCCCCGCTGTTCGACAAACCCTATTTCTGGACGCTCAACCGCCGTCAGGCAGCCGTATCCGTGGCCGTGGGAATGTTCTGCGGCCTGATGCCCGGCCCCACCCAGATGATGACTGCGCTGATTGTGGCCTACTTTTTGCGCACCAACCTGCCCGTAGCCGTGTTCACCACCCTCTACACCAACCCCGTTACCTATATGCCGCTCTACTACACCGCCTACAAAATCGGCAGCCGCCTGTTAGGCGTGGAAGCGGCTGCAACGCTCGAATTCCCCTCTTGGGGCAGCGGGCAGTTTCTTTCCGAATCATGGGCGTGGCTGGTGGGCGCGGGCAAACCGCTCTTGGTGGGCGTGCCCGTTTTGGGTTCGGTTTTGGCCGCAGCAGGCTACATCGCCGTACTCGCCCTTTGGCGGCTGCGCACCGCCCGCCTGTGGCAGAAACGGAAGGCCGGCCGTGGCTGAGGCACGCTGGCGGCGCTTAACCGCGCAGGAAACCGAATTGGCCCGACTGGTTTTTTCAGACGGCCTCGACTACACGCGCATCAAAATCTACCGCGGCATACCGTTTCTGCCCAACATCAACACGGCAGTCGCACCCAACGGCCATATTTATTTCCCCCGCCGCAACTGCCCCGACGATTTTACCTGCACGGGAACGCATTACGCCGTGTGGCTGATACACGAGCTGACCCATGTTTGGCAGCACCAACACGGCTACCGCACCTGGCTCGGCGGCCTGATGCTGGCCGTGAAAGGCGGCTACCGCCAACGCTGCTGCTACGCCTACCCGCCCCCCGTGTGCATACGCAGCATCGCCGATCTGAATATGGAACAGCAGGCCGACCTGATTGCCCACTACTACGCCGCCCGTTTCCTGAAATGGCCGCAATACCAAGCCGACCTGCCCCATTTCGAGGCCGCCTTAAGTGGCTTTCTCGCCAACCCGCACAACAGCGCGCTGCTGCCGAAATACCGCAACGGTTTAAGCTGGTTCGGCTGGTTGAAAGACACGGCGGCATCGCTGAAAAAGCGTTGGCGCAAAGGTTGAGGCTTTTTGCAAAAATCCTTTTTAATCCTTAATTTATTTATGTTTCGTCATATCCGTCTTGGCAAAGTGTTTCGGATATTGTTTTGCCGAAGCACCTGCTTTACCGTCTGAAAAGCTATTTCATCAGCCGCTCATCCCCTCTCCCGTGGGAAAAGGTTAGGGAGGGGGCTTAGCGTATTTTAACCAACCGAGACCTTTACAAAAATACCTTAAGACCGTCTGAAATGCTTAAACCCCGTCATTCCCGCGTAGGCGGGAATCCAGGCGTTCGGTATTCAAGTATTTGTTTAATTGATACTTTAATATTTCCATCTGGATTCCCGCCTACGCGGGAATGACGGGAAATAAATTTTTTGTGATGGTTTTTTTAATTTTGCAAAGGTCTCAGGCTGATTAACTATATGGGCTTTTATACAAAAACCGCAGGCCGTCTGAAAATATTTTCAGACGGCCTGCGGCTTCAGCTTCCAAGCAAAGAAGCTGCGAAAACCTCTGCCTAATGCGCGTGTTTCACACCGTGGTTATGGGCGTTGCCGCCGGCTTTCGGCGCAGTGTTCACGTCAACGGTAACGGTTTGCGGCTTGGCGTGTTTGAACTGCAAAGTAACCGGCACTTTATCGCCTTGTTTCAACTGTTTTTTCAAACCCATAAACATAATGTGGTAGCTGCCGGGCTTCAGCTCGGTGGTTTGGCCGGCTTTCAGCGGTATGCCGCCCGCCACTTCGCGCATACGCATCACGCCGTTGTCGTTCACGTGGGAGTGCACTTCCACCTTATCGGCCACAGGACTGCTGCCGCCGAGCAGGAAATCGTCTTTGGCGGTATCGTTTTTAATGTTCATAAATGCACCGCCCATGCTCATGCCTTCTACGGTGGCGCGCGCCCACGGTTGCCCTACCGTGATGCCGGCGGCCGCCGCGCTCTGGCAGAAAGCGGCCAGCATCAGCGCACCTAACAGTTTTTTCATGGTTTGCTCCTTATTGATTGCCGTTAAAAATCAAAAAAGCTTTTGCCGCATTATGCTTGCACAGGCCGTCTGAAAACTTGATTAGGGTCAGGGAGTGTCGTCAGAAGGCTTGCGAAGCGGTTTTTTGAGGGAAAATCCGCAGATGCCGGGCAAGCGGTCGACGGCACTCCCTAAACCGGCTTAAAAAAGATTGAGGCCGTATTCGCGCCAGAGCGACATAAACCACAGCAGCGCCAGCAGCAGCAGCGCCAGCATCTGCGCGGCGGAACCTGCGTCTTTGGCGCGCTTGGCCAGCTCGTGCCGTGCGGTGGAAGTGTGGTCGACGGCGGCTTCGATGGCGGTGTTGAACAGCTCGACGATTAAGGACAAAAACGATGCGAATATCAGCATCATGCGGGTGGCGGGGCCGAAGTCGAGAATAAAGGCCAGCGCAACCAATATGATGTTAAGCCAAACCAACTGGCGGAACGCGCTTTCGTGGCGGTAAGCCGCGCCGAGGCCGTCGCGCGAGTAGCCCGCAGCGTTGATAATGCGCGCGATACCGCGCTTGCCTTTCATTTTTTCTGCATAGGTTCGGTCGGTCATGACGGTATCCTTTCAGACGGCCTTACGGTTTCGACCATGCCGCAACGGCATCGGCGAACATGGCGGCCACATCGAAGCCTTTCTGCTTCATGATTTCCTGAAAACCGGTGGGGCTGGTTACGTTGACTTCGGTGAGGCAGTCGCCGATTACGTCTAAGCCTGCCAGCAAAATGCCGCGGCGTTTCAATTCGGGCGCGAGGGTTTCGGCGATTTCACGGTCGCGCGCGGAAAGCTCCTGCGCCACGCCGCGCCCGCCGGCGGCCAGGTTGCCGCGCGTTTCGCCGTTTTGCGGGATACGCGCCAGCGCAAACGGCACCACTTCGCCGCCAATCACCAACACGCGCTTGTCGCCGTGCACGATTTCGGGGATATAGCGCTGCGCCATAATGGTGCGCGTGTCGAGCTGCATCAGGGTTTCGAGTATGCTGCCGATGTTGGGGTCGGCTTCGGTGAGACGGAAGATGCCCATGCCGCCCATGCCGTCGAGCGGTTTCACGATGATGTCGCCGTGTTCTTGCAGAAAGGCGCGCACATCGGCGGCGCGGGTGCTCACCAGCGTGGGCGCGGTAAAGCGGCCGAAATTCAGAATCGCCAGCTTTTCGTTGAAGTCGCGCATGGCCTGCCCGCTGTTGAACACTTTCGCACCCTGCCCTTCGGCCAGCGTGAGCAGTTGGGTAGCGTAGAGATACTGCATATCGAAAGGCGGGTCGGTGCGCATAATCACGGCATCGAAATCTTTCAAGGCCGTCTGAATTTTTTCTTCTGCCCTGAACCATTCGTGATCGTAATCGCTTTTCGCCCCGGCAAACTCAAACGGTGCGGCCTGCGCGGCCACGATGCCGTTTTGCACCGAAAGCTCGCTGCTCAGGGTGTGGAACAGCGCCCAGCCGCGCGCGGCCATTTCGCGCATCATGGCGTAGGTGGTGTCTTTATAGGTTTTGAACGTTGCCAACGGGTCGGCGATAAATAAGATTTTCATAAATTTCCTTTTGAATCCGGCCAATCATACATGCTGTAAGATTAAGGCCGTCTGAAAATGCCGCTGCGGTTTCAGACGGCCGCGATAGTGTTTTCATTACACCTGCCAATCCACCGCGCCCAACCCGTGCTGCTGCAAATAAGCGTTGGCCTGCGAAAAATGGCGGCAGCCGAAAAAGCCGCGGTAGGCCGATAGCGGCGATGGATGCGGCGCGCTCAACACCAGATGGCGGCTGCGGTCGATAAATGCGCCTTTCTTCTGCGCGTGGCTGCCCCACAGCATAAACACCACGTTGCGGCGGTGTTCGTTCAATTGCGCAATCACACGGTCGGTAAACTGCTCCCAGCCCAGCGCGGCATGGGAATGCGCCTGATGCGCGCGCACGGTGAGCACGGTGTTGAGCAGCAGCACGCCCTGATCCGCCCAATGTTGCAGATAACCGTGATTGGGAATGTGAAAGCCCTCGATATCGGTTGCCAGCTCTTTATAAATATTCGCCAGCGACGGCGGAATATCCACTTCGGGGCGCACCGAAAACGCCAGCCCGTGCGCCTGCCCCGCACCGTGGTAAGGGTCTTGCCCCAAAATCACCACCTTCACTTGGCAAAACTCGGTGGCTTTGAACGCATTAAACACATCGGCCGCCGGCGGATACACCGTCTGCCCGCTTGCGCGCTCGGCTTTAACGGTGCTCAGAATGTGTTGGAAATAAGGCTGCTGCTTCTCCGCGCCGAGGGCGTCGTGCCAGGTTTGCATAAACTGCTCCGTAAACGGTGTGAACGAACCGTGCCATTATATAAGAAAGGCCGCCCGAAATGTTTCAGACGGCCTTACCGCACCAAGCGATAGGCTATATAATCGCGGCCTGACTATATTTTTTCCGCTTTGCCATGCTCAAATTCACGCTCCACACAACCGACGGCCACGCCCGCCGCGGCACGCTCGAACTCAACCACGGCACCATCGAAACCCCCGTATTCATGCCCGTCGGCACCTACGGCTCGGTCAAAGCGATGACGCCGCAAAACCTGCACGACATCAACGCGCAGATTATCCTCGGCAACACCTACCATTTATGGCTGCGCCCCGGACTGGAAGTGATCGAACAATTCGGCGGCCTGCACCAATTCATCGGCTGGGACAAACCGATTCTTACCGATTCGGGCGGCTTCCAAGTGTTTTCGCTCTCCGATATGCGCAAACTCACCGAAGAGGGCTGCACCTTCAAAAGCCCGATTAACGGCGACAAACTGTTTCTATCGCCCGAAATCTCGATGAAAATCCAAACCGTACTCAATTCCGACATCGTGATGCAGCTCGATGAATGCACGCCCGGCGAAGCCTCGCACGAGCAGGCGAAAAAATCGCTGCAAATGAGCCTGCGCTGGGCGGAGCGCAGCAAAAAAGCGTTTGAAGATTTGAACAACCCCAATGCCCTCTTCGGCATCGTGCAAGGCGCGATGTATGAAGACCTGCGCGAAGAATCGCTGCGCGGGTTGGAGCAGTTCGACTTTCCCGGGCTGGCCATCGGCGGCCTTTCCGTGGGCGAACCCAAGCCCGAAATGTACCGTATGCTGCGCGCCGTCGGCCCGATGCTGCCCGCGCACAAACCGCATTACCTGATGGGCGTGGGCACGCCCGAAGATTTGGTGTACGGCGTGGCGCACGGCGTGGATATGTTCGACTGCGTGATGCCCACCCGCAACGCCCGCAACGGCTGGCTGTTCACCCGCTTCGGCGACATCAAGATCAAAAACGCCAAACACAAACACGACACGCGCCCGCTCGATGAAACCTGCACTTGCTACGCCTGCAAAAACTTCAGCCGCGCCTATCTTTATCATCTGCACA
The DNA here is from genome assembly GCF_014055005.1 of Neisseria dentiae. Taxonomy (NCBI): domain Bacteria; kingdom Pseudomonadati; phylum Pseudomonadota; class Betaproteobacteria; order Neisseriales; family Neisseriaceae; genus Neisseria; species Neisseria dentiae. The sequence continues at coordinate 1,580,101 of NZ_CP059570.1, forward strand.
AAGCCGGCGAAATCCTCGGCGCGCAACTGAACACCATCCACAACCTGCATTTTTATCAGGTGATCATGGCAGAAATGCGCGAAGCCATCGAACAGGGCAGGTTTGCCGATTGGCAGGCGCAGTTCCACGAAAACCGCGCGCGCGGCACGGATTGAAAATCTACCGGCTTCAAACAGAGAAAATCCGATGCAAACCAAATTGCTTCCGTTTATTTTATAGTGAATTCAAATAAAAACTCCGAAATGAAATAACTGCATTCAAACTTGCAATTGGGCGATATGCTAAAGAATCGTTTTACCCTACTTCGGCATTCTTATTTTAATCCACTATAGGTATGGCAATGATGCAGGCAGCCTTTGCCGACGTACTTATCGACGTGCGCTCGCCCGAAGAATACGCCCGATCCCATATCAAAAATGCGGTTCTTATGCCCGTAGATACGGTGAAAAACAGCATTTCCGCCGCTGCCCTCGATAAAGCGGAAACGGTTTATATCTATTGCCGCAGCGGCAACCGCGCCGAAAGTGCGCGCCAAACGCTGCTTTCGATGGGCTATACCGATGTGAAAAACTTGGGCGGTTTGGAAGATGCCCGTATATTTCTTCAAAAGCACCCCAAAACAGCCGCCTCAATCCGGAAACCGAAATAAGGCAGGCCGACACCGTACCGTTTATTTTGGCGTAACAAACAATCCGGCCTTTTCCAATAACGACAGGCCGTCTGAAAACTTTCAGACGGCCTGTTAACACAACAGCAGCAACCGCTTTATTTCTTACGTTGCGGCGGCAAATCGGTGCACACGCCCAGCGCCACTTCGGCGGCAAGACCGATGGTTTCGCCCAAGGTCGGATGCGGGTGGATGGTTTTGCCGATATCGGTTGCATCGCAGCCCATTTCGATGGCCAGACAAATTTCGCCGATCATGTCGCCGCCATTGGGGCCGACGATGCCGCCGCCGATGATGCGGCCGGTTTCGGCGTCGAAAATCAGCTTGGTAAAACCCTGGTCGCAGCCGTTGGCGATGGCGCGGCCGGAAGCTGCCCACGGGAAGTTGGCTTTGGTGATTTTGATGCCCTGCTCTTTGGCGGCGGTTTCGGTTACGCCCACCCACGCAACTTCGGGAGCGGTGTAGGCCACGCCGGGAATCACGCGGGCGTCGAAATAGGCTTTGTGGCCGGCGCAGTTTTCGGCGGCAACGTGGCCTTCGTGCACGGCTTTATGCGCCAGCATGGGCTGGCCGACGATGTCGCCGATGGCGTAGATGTGCGGCACGTTGGTACGCATCTGTTTGTCCACTTCGATGAAGCCGCGCTCGGTAACGGCCACGCCGGCGTTTTCGGCACCGATTAATTTGCCGTTGGGCGCACGGCCTGCTGCCACCAACACCACGTCGTAGCGTTGCGGCTCTTTGGGGGCGTTGGCGCCTTCGAAGGTAACGTAAACGCCGTCTTCTTTCGGCTCCACCGCCACGGTTTTGGTGTTGACCATAATGTTGCCGAAGCGGTATTCGTTCTGCTTCTGCCACACTTTCACCAAGTCGCGGTCGGCGCCCTGCATCAAGCCGTCCATCATTTCGACCACGTCGAGGCGCGTGCCCAGCGTGCTGTACACTGTACCCATTTCGAGGCCGATGATGCCGCCGCCGATAATCAGCATTTTGCCCGGCACCGATTTGAGGGCGAGTGCGCCGGTTGAGTCGATGATGCGCGGGTCTTCGGGAATAAACGGCAGGTTCACCACGCGGCTGCCGGCGGCGATGATGGCGTTTTTAAACGCAACGGTTTGTTTTTCGCCGGTTTCGTCTTTGCCGCTGCCGGTGGTCAGCGCCACTTCCATGTGGTTGGGGCCGACGAATTTGCCGTTGCCGCGAATCACGTCGACTTTGCGCATTTTCGCCATGCCGGCCAAACCGCCGGTGAGTTTGCCGATCACTTTTTCTTTGTAGGTGCGCAGCATATCGATATCCAGCTCGGGTTCGGGATATTTGATGCCGTTGGCGGCCAGATGGCGCACTTCGTCGATTACGTTGGCGTTGTGCAGCAGGGCTTTGGAGGGGATGCAGCCCACGTTCAGGCACACGCCGCCCAAGGTGGCGTAACGCTCGACGATGGCGACCTTCAAGCCTTCGTCGGCTGCGGCAAACGCGGCGGAATAACCGCCGGGGCCGCCGCCCAGCACCACAACGTCGTATTCGGCATCTGCCTTGCCGCTGAATGGCGCGGCCTGCGGCGCAGCGGCTTTAGGAGATGCTTCCTGTTGTGCGGGTGCTGCTTCGGCTTTCGGCGCATCGGCCTTGGGTTCGGCTTTGGGCGCTTCTGTTGCGGCAGCTTCAATCACCGCAATCACGCCGCCTTCCGAAATTTTGTCGCCCACTTTCACTTTCACTTCTTTCACCACGCCGGCGGCTTCGGCCGGCACATCCATGGTGGCTTTGTCGGTTTCCAGCGTAACCAGCGTGTCTTCAACCGCCACGGTGTCGCCCGCTTTGATTTCTACGGCGATGATGTCCACGTTTTCGTGGCCGCCGATATCGGGCACTTTTAATTCGATTAAGCTCATTTTGAACCTTTCTTTCAAAAACGGCCTGATTCAAGGCAGGCCGTCTGAAAAATCATGCGGCAGACCAGGCATGGCGCCTGCTGCGGCCTTTGAATGTTTCTTTTCAGACGGCCTCGAATATCTGAAGGCCGTCTGAAAACCTTACAGCGCCACGCGGCGGAAATCTTTCAGCAGGTTGGCGATATACACGGTAAAGCGCATACCGGCCGCACCGTCGATTACGCGGTGGTCGAACGACAGGCTCAGCGGGCACATTAAGCGCGGCTGGAATTCTTTGCCGTTCCAAACGGGTTTCATCTGCGATTTGCACACGCCCAAAATGGCCACTTCGGGAGCGTTCACAATCGGGGTGAAGCTGGTGCCGCCGATGCCGCCCAAGCTAGAAATGGTAAAGGTTGCGCCTTGCATTTCGTTGGGCTTGAGCTTGCCTTCGCGGGCTTTTTTGCTCAATTCGGTCAGCTCTTGCGAAATTTCTTTCAGGCCTTTCTTATCGGCGTCTTTAATCACCGGCACCACCAAACCGTTGGGGGTGTCGGCGGCGAAACCGATGTTGTAGAACTTTTTCAGCACCAGATTATCGCCGTCGAGCGAAGAATTGAACTCGGGGAAGGCTTTGAGCGCCACCACCGATGCTTTGATCACAAATGCCAGCGGCGACAGTTTCAGGCCTTCGCGCTCCCACTCTTTGTTGAGCTGCTGGCGGAAGGTTTCCAAATCGGTCATGTCGGCTTCGTCGTTCACGGTAACGTGGGGAATCATCACCCAGTTGCGCGAAAGATTCTGGCCGGAAATTTTCTTGATGCGCGACAGCGGCACGGTTTCGATTTCGCCGAATTTGCTGAAATCGATTTTCGGCCACGGCAACAGGTCGAGGCCGCCGCCGAGCGACGGTGCGCTAGCCGCAACGGGCGCGGCTTTGCCTGCCCCTCCCTGCATGGCTGCTTTTACAAAGGCTTTGATGTCGTCGCCGACGATACGGCCTTTTTCGCCGCTGCCTTTTACCAAGCCCAAATCCACGCCCAGTTCGCGCGCCAGTTTGCGTGCGGAAGGGCCGGCATGCGCCTTGGCGAACGCGGCTTCGTTAATCGGCGTGTTGCCGAATGCGGCCACGGGCGCGGCAGATGCGGCGGGGGCGGCTGCGGGTTTCGCTGCGGCAGGTGCCTGCGGAGCGGGCGCGGCTTTAGGCGCTTCTGCGGCGGGAGCGGCAGGCGCGGGGGCGGCTGCGGCTTGGCCGGCGGTTTCTACTTCGATAATCTGCGTGCCTTGCGAAACTTTGTCGCCCACTTTCACATAAACGGCTTTTACTACGCCGGCGGCGGTGCTGGGCACGTCCATGGTGGCCTTGTCGGTTTCCAATGTAATCAGCGTGTCGTCGGTGGCTACGGTATCGCCCACTTTCACTTCCACGGCAATCACGTCCACATTATCGTGGCCGCCGATGTCGGGCACTTCCACTTTAACGGTTGCGCCGCCTGCTTGTGCGGCAGGGGCGGGAGCGGCCGTTTGGGCGGCTGCGGGGGCAGCGGCTGCGGCGGGGGCAGCCTCAGGCGCTTTTTCTGCCGGAGCGGGTGCGGCTGCGGCACCGGCGGCTTCCACCAGCACGATAACGCTGCCTTCCGACACTTTGTCGCCCACTTTCACTTTCACTTCTTTCACCACGCCTGCGGCATCGGCCGGCACGTCCATGGTGGCCTTGTCGGTTTCCAGCGTGATCAGCGTGTCGTCGACGGCGATGGTGTCGCCCGCTTTCACTTCAACGGCAATCACGTCCACATCGCTGTGGCCGCCGATGTCGGGTACTTTGATTTCTACGATCTGACTCATCGTGATATTCCTTTATCAACCGCAGTTTGATCGCTGCGGCTTGAATGTTTCAAATGTCTGCCTGTTTTTCAGACGGCCTTAACAACAGGCCGTCTGAAAAGCGGCATCAGCGTTTCCAGCTCGGTGCGGTGTCGGTTTTAATGCCGTATTTTTCAATGGCTTGCTGCACCACGGCTTTTTCAACTTTACCTTGGTCGGCCAGCGCGCTCAGGGCGGCTACGGCAACGTGGCGGCTGTCGACCTCGAAGAAGTCGCGCAGGTTGGCGCGGCTGTCGCTGCGGCCGAAACCGTCGGTGCCCAAAACGTGGTAATCGTTGGGGATATAGGCGCGGATACGGTCGGCAAAGCTGCGGATATAGTCGGTAGAAGCAATCACCGGGCCTTCGCGGCCTTGCAGTTGGCTGGTTACGAAAGGCACTTTGTTTTCTTCCAGTGGGTGCAGGCGGTTGTAGCGCTCTACTTCGATGGCGTCGCGGTGCAGCAGGTTGAACGACGGGCAAGACCAAATATCGGCTTCCACACCGAAATCGGCTTTGAGCATATCGGCAGCCTTGATTACTTCGTTCAGAATCACGCCCGAACCCATCAGCTGTACTTTCTTGCCGCCTTTGCCGCCCTCGCGGAACAGATACATGCCTTTTATGATTTCTTCTTCGATGCCTTTACGCTGCGGCATGGCCGGGTGGGCATAGTTTTCGTTCATTACGGTCAAGTAATAGAACACGTCTTCCTGCTCCACATACATGCGGCGCAGGCCGTCTGAAATAATCACCGCCAGCTCGTATTGGAAAGTGGGGTCGTAAGAGAGGCAGTTGGGAATCAGGTCGGCCTGAATGTGGCTGTGGCCGTCTTCGTGCTGCAAGCCTTCGCCGTTGAGCGTGGTGCGGCCTGCGGTACCGCCCACCAAGAAACCGCGCGCGTGCATGTCGCCCGCTGCCCAAGCCAGATCGCCCACGCGTTGGAAGCCGAACATCGAGTAGTAGATGTAGAACGGAATCATGGGGAAACGGTTGTTGGCGTAGCTGGTTGCGGCGGCAATCCAGTCGGCCATCGCGCCCGGCTCGTTGATGCCTTCCTGCAAAACCTGGCCGTCGACCGATTCTTTGTAGAACATCAGCTGGTCTTTATCCTGCGGGGTGTATTGCTGGCCTTTGGGGTTCCAGATGCCGTATTGGCGGAACAGGCCTTCCATGCCGAAAGTACGGCTCTCGTCGGGCACGATGGGCACGATGCGTTTGCCGATTTGTTTGTCTTTCAACAGGGTGGAAAGAATGCGTACAAACGCCATGGTGGTGGAGAATTCGCGCTCGCCGCTCGATTGCAGCTGCGCATCGAACGCTTCCAAGGTCGGCACGGGAATGGCTTCGGTGTTGGGGTTGCGCTGCGGCAGATAACCGCCCAAAGCCTTGCGGCGTTCGCGCAGGTAGCGCATTTCTTCGCTGTCTTCGGGGAAGCGGTAATAAGGCGGGTTGCCGCTGTCGATTTGTTCGTCGGTTACGGGAATGCCGAAACGGGTGCGGAATTTTTTCAGCGATTCCACGTCCATTTTCTTGGCTTGGTGGGCGATGTTCTGGCCTTCGCCCGATGCGCCCATGCCGTAGCCTTTGATGGTTTTCGCCAAAATCAGGGTCGGGCGGCCTTGCGGGTTGTTTACCGCTTCATAATAAGCCGCATACACTTTGTGCGGGTCGTGGCCGCCGCGGTTGAGCGCGAAAATTTCGGCATCGGTCATGCTGGCGACCATGGCCTTCAATTCGGGCGTATTGAAGAAATGTTCGCGCACATAGGCGCCGTCTTTCGATTTATAGGTTTGGTAGTCGCCGTCGACCACTTCGTTCATGCGCTGCTTCAGGGCGTTGGTGGTGTCGGCCGCCAACAGGTTGTCCCAACGGCCGCCCCAAATCACTTTCAATACGTTCCAACCTGCGCCGCGGAAGTTGCCTTCCAGCTCCTGAATGATTTTGCCGTTGCCGCGAACCGGGCCGTCAAGACGTTGCAGGTTGCAGTTGATCACGAAAATCAGGTTGTCCAAGCCTTCGCGGGCGGCAAGGGAAATCGCGCCCTGGCTTTCCGGCTCGTCCATTTCGCCGTCGCCGCAGAAACACCAAACTTTACGGCCTTTGGTTTTGGCCAAACCACGCGATTCGAGGTATTTCAGGAAACGCGCCTGATAAATCGCCATCAGCGGGCCCAAGCCCATAGAAACGGTGGGAAACTGCCAGAAATCGGGCATCAGGTGCGGGTGGGGGTAAGAAGACAAGCCCTTACCTTCGACTTCTTGGCGGAAATTATCGAGCTGCTCTTCGGTCAAACGGCCTTCCACAAAAGCGCGGGCATAAATACCAGGCGCCGAGTGGCCTTGGATAAACACCATATCGCCCTCTTCGCCCTCGCCCTTGGCGCGCCAGAAGTGGTTGAAACCCACGTCATACAAAGTGGCGGCAGACTGGAACGAAGCGATGTGGCCGCCCAATTCCAAATCCTTTTTACCCGCCCGCAGCACCATTGCCGCTGCATTCCAGCGGATAATCGAGCGGATGCGGTGCTCCAGCTCGTGATTGCCCGGCGACTTCTGCTCTTTTCCCACGGGAATGGTGTTCAAATAAGCGGTGGTGGCGTCGAACGGCATATGCACGCTGCGGCGGCGGGTGTATTTGACCAGCTGCTCCAGCAGGAAATGCGCGCGCTCTTCGCCCTCGCTTTCCAGCACCGAGCTTAACGCATCCAGCCATTCCTGGGTTTCAATCGGGTCAACATCTTGAATTTGGGTGGACATATTTATCCCTTCTGTTGAGTGTAAGAACAGGCCTTTTCAGACGGCCTTTCCGTTTTCGTTTATGAAAACCCTGTATTTGCGGTTGAACAGAGCAAACACGCGGGTAACCTGCAACGCCTGCACGCCGCCGGCCTAAGTCATTAATATATTAACACTTTAGCGGCAAACCGCCCATATTCGGGCGGCATTCGGACTGCGCCGCAATATCCATTGCTTAATGCAAAATCCTATCAGCAAACCGTGCCGCTGGCAAATTGCCCTGAATCTGCCTGCAACACTTCCGCGCATAATTTGCGCCTGTTTTGTTCTTTATAGAAAAATTCAGATTCAAAACCGCCGGTTTATTTTCTTTTTCAATCAATAAATGAACCAAAACGAATATTTTTGCTGTGTAAAAAAACGTTGAGTCAACTTAGATAGTGTAGTCACAATATTTTCAACCACATCGCAATAATCCGGATTTCTATTACCGCAACCAATGAAGCCAATCTCTTCGCATACCTCGTGGTAATGCACCGCCAACGTTTGAAATTCAAAAAGCGGTTTTCTACCAAATGTCGGTAACGGTACAGATAGCGGTCAAAAGCAGCTGTTCCTCACAGTTAGTCTTTGACAGGATAACGGCTCCCATTCCCAAAGAAACCACCAAACTCCTAATCGCATTAGTATTATTAGGTGTAGGAAAAGCTAGCGTTGTTTACAGTATTTGAAAGACAATACTGCATGAACATCCATAAAAATACCCGGCTAACCCCGCATAACCGCCAGGCCATTTGGCGCGCTTATACACAAGACAAAATCAGTGTAACTTCGTTGGCACAACAATACCGTGTCAGCAGAGTAACGATTTACCGCATACTCAAAGCAGCCCGGTTGCGGCTGCTCACCCCGCAAAAAAGCACCAACAACCGCTTTAAACAAGCCAAATACGGCATGAAACGCCTGGCTAAAGTTGAGCGGGAAATCGAAGAGAAACTCAAAAAACAGGCAAAGCGTTACAACCAATCCTATCCCGGCGAAATGGTTCATTTCGATACCAAACGGCTGCCTTTGCTACAAAACCAAAAAGCAACCGACCCTCGGGATTATCTGTTTGTTGCCATTGATGATTTTTCCCGCGAGCTGTATGCTGCAATATTGCCGGACCGTACAGCAGCCAGCGCAGCCAAATTTCTTTTGCGCGATGTGATAGATTGTTGTCCCTATACCATCGAATGCGCCTATTCCGACAACGGTGTGGAAATCGTGGCAATGCGGAGCACCCGTTTGGCATTGCCTGTGTGCAAAACAACATAAGCCAAAAATTCACCCGTGTTGCCCGGCCGCAAACCAATGGTAAAGCCGAGCGGGTTATCCGTACCTTAATGGAAATGTGGCATGACAAGCATCCGTTTAAGGATTCGGCGCTCCGGCAAAAAGAGTTATGTCGTTTTGTTAACTTTTATAACACCGTCAAGCCCCACAAGAGCCTGAAAGGCGACCCCCCTTTTGAGGTTTTACAGGCTTCATTCCCAACCTGTTGTGTAAACAACCCGATCATTTCCTACATTTTAAAAAGCCTTCTCTCAACATTTTCAATAGTGATTTATACAGATCATCATGTCGGCGGTTGAAGCGAAACTCGGTTTCTTTTAAATGCAGGTAAAAGGTATGCTTCGACACTCCGTTAAACTGTACCAAGCGATACTTGGCATAGCTCCAAAAGGATTCGATACCGTTGATATGTTGCATACCTCGAACAAACTCATTGTCGCCGTGATGCACTCTGAAATATTTCGCAAACCCATGTCGACCAATCCATGATAGCCCCGCCAGCCATCGGTATTGAATCACACTCTCGACCGTGATACGGCCTCTGATAACCTTTTGCAGCATTGCTTTGGAAGCATCGGGAACGATTTCGGTATAAACCTTGTCACCTCGTTTGAGGATACCGAAAGCGATGGTTTTACCACCCGCTCCACACCCGCGTTTACTCGGGTGTGCTTTGCACCGAAATAGGATTCGTCCAATTCTACGATGCCGTAGAAAGGCGTGTGCTGTTCGCATTCGCCAGCTAAGCGCCGGCGCAACTTCAGGTACAGGCTGAGACCTTTGCGAAATACCGGTTACCCCATACAAACGGTTACCTGAACAATCAAGTAACCGTTTGTATGGGGTAACCGGTATTTCGCAAAGGTCCCGATTTGTATAAAGTGCTATTGAAAATGTTGCGGGAAGACCCTTTAAAATGAATTTTGCTTCCTAAGCCCCTTGTTAATTATTACAACACGCTCAAATCGTATGGCAGTCTGTAAAGAGGATACCTTTCGAGGTGTTGTAAACCCATTTTCCCCCACCCCGTTGTGTAAACAACGCGGCTATTTCCAACATCAAATAGATTCAGGCCATTTGAAGTGATTTACTACAGCGTCTGAAATTTATTAGATAATTCAAGGTCTTCAGACGGCCTAATAATGTTTTAACAAGCCCCCACTAACCACCGGACTTAATATTTACTTATAGATACTGTCTCATTTACCACCCATCAAACCGCGCTCATGCAGCGACACCGCCTGCCGTGCCGTAACAATGAAATGGTCGAGCAAAACCACGTCCACCAGATCCAATGCCTGTGCCAGGCGGCGTGTGAAGGCGACGTCGGCCTGCGAAGGCTCGGGCGAACCGCCGGGATGGTTGTGGGCGATAATCACGGCGGCGGCGTAATGTTCGAGCGAGAGCTTCACGATTTCGCGCACATACACCGTGTTTTCCGCCACCGTGCCGCGCGACAGTTCGTGCAGGGCAATCAGTTGGTTGCGGCGGTTAAGCAGCAGCGCCACGCTCACTTCCACCCGCTCGTGCCCCAGATGCAGGCGCAGCAGGTCGGCTACGTCTTGCGGGCGGTTGAAAACGGTGTTTTCCTGCAACTCTTCGCCCAACACGCGCCGGCCGATTTCGCGCACCACCGCAAACTGTGTGTAGCCCGCCAAACCCATGCCTTTATGTGCCGACAGGGTTTTGGCATCGGCACTCAGCAACTTCCCCAAACTGCCGAACTCGTTGAGCAGATGGCGGGCCAAATCCACCGCGCTCATGCCGCGCGTGCCCACCCGCAATAAAACGGCGAGCAGCTCGGCATCGCTTAATGCCCCCGCGCCGCGCGCCAGCAGTTTTTCACGCGGCCTTTCCCCTTCAGGCCATTGTTTGATACTCATGTTATTATCTCTTATATTATTATTTGAATATCATAGCATTGCCTTCTTGAAAAAGAAACAGGCCGAGACCTTTGCAAAAATACCCTTAAGGCCGTCTGAAATGCTTAAATACCGTCATTCCCGCGTAGGCGGGAATCCAGATGGAAATATTGAAGCATTGATTAAACAAATACTTGAATGCCAAGCGTCTGGATTCCCGCCTACGCGGGAATGACGGAGTTCAGATTTTTTAGATAGCAATTTGAATTTTGCAAAGGTCTCAGGCCGTCTGAAAAAGCATTCAGACGGCCTGCCGGCTATATCAAAACCGTTAAACGGCTCAGCCTGCTTTGGCTACGCGGCGCCAGTGGTGCAGCAGCGGCTCGGTGTAGCCGTTGGGCTGTTCTGTGCCTTTAAACACCAAATCGCAGGCGGCGAGGAAAGCGGGCGAGGTGGCGAAACGGCCGACCATCGGCGTGTAGGCGGCGTCGCCTTCGTTTTGCTTGTCCACCACGCCGGCCATGCGCTCCAGCGTTTCGCGCACCTGCGCTTCGCTCACCACGCCGTGCAGCAGCCAGTTGGCGATGTGCTGGCTGGAAATGCGCAGGGTGGCGCGGTCTTCCATCAGTCCGACGTTGTGGATGTCGGGCACTTTCGAGCAGCCCACACCCTGCTCCACCCAGCGCACCACATAACCGAGTATGCCCTGGCAGTTATTGTCGAGTTCCTGCTGGATGTCGGCGGCAGACCAGTTGCGTTCTGCGGCAAACGGAATGGTGAGCAAATCGTCGGTATGGTTTTGCGGCGGTTGCGCGAGCAGCGTTTTCTGCACGTCGAACACGTTCACCTGATGGTAATGCAGGGCGTGCAGGGTGGCGGCGGTGGGCGACGGCACCCAAGCGGTGGTGGCGCCGGATTTGGGGTGGCCAATTTTCTGTTTGAGCATTTCGGCCATCAAATCGGGCATCGCCCACATGCCTTTGCCGATTTGCGCTTTGCCCGGCAGGCCGCATTGCAGGCCGGTTTGAACGTTGTTTAATTCGTAGGCGTTAATCCATTTGCTCGACTTCATATCGCCTTTGCGGATAAATGCGCCGCCCTGCATGGAGGTGTGCATTTCGTCGCCGGTGCGGTCGAGGAAACCCGTGTTGATGAACACCACGCGCTCTTTGGCGGCCTGAATGCAGGCGGCAAGGTTGGCGGAGGTGCGGCGTTCTTCGTCCATAATGCCCATTTTCAGGGTGTTGCGCGGCAGTTTGGTCAAATCTTCAAAGGCCGCGAACAATTCGTTGGCAAACGCCACTTCTTCGGGGCCGTGCATTTTCGGCTTCACGATATACACCGAGCCGGAGCGGCTGTTTTTGTTTTCGCTGCGGTTCAGGTCGAAAGGGGCGATCAGGGCGGTCATCACGCCATCGAGTATGCCTTCGGGGATTTCGTTGCCTTCTTCATCGAGTACGGCGGGAGTGGTCATCAGATGGCCGACGTTGCGGATAAACAAAAGCGAGCGGCCGGGCAGTTTGAAGCTGCCGCTGCCGTCGGGCTTGGTGTAGGCGCGGTCGGCATTGAGGCTGCGGGTGAAGGTTTTGCCGCCTTTTTCCACTTCTTCGGTGAGCGTACCGGTCATCAGGCCGAGCCAGTTGGCATACACCAGCGCTTTGTCTTCGCCGTCAACCGCAGCCACCGAGTCTTCGCAGTCCATGATGGTGCTCAAGGCCGCTTCGAGCACGATGTCTTTCACGCCGGCGGGGTCTTGGCTGCCGATGGGGCTGTTTTTGTCGATGAGAATGTCGATGTGCAGGCCGTTGTGCAGAAACAGCAGCGAAGAAGGTGCATCGGCGCTGCCGTTGTAGCCTGCGAAGAGTTCGGGCGAGGCCAAACCGCTCTCGCTGCCGTTGTTTAATTTGGCTTTCAGACGGCCTTCCGAAACGGTGTAGGCCGCAACGTCTTTATGGCTGCCTTGCGCCAGCGGAATGCTGCTGTCGAGAAATTCGCGGGCAAACGCAATCACGGCATCGCCGCGTTTGGGGTTGTAGCCTTTGCCGGGCGCCAAATCGCCGCTCTGATCGATGGCGTCGGTGCCGTAAAGCGCGTCGTAAAGGCTGCCCCAGCGGGCGTTGGCGGCGTTGAGTGCGTAGCGGGCGTTGTTAATCGGCACCACCAGCTGCGGCCCGGCCTGTTCGGAAAGCTCGCGGTCGACATTGGCGGTGGCGATTTTGAATTCTGCGGGCGCGTCAACCAGATAACCCAAGCCTTTCAAAAATGCCCGGTAGGCCGCTTCGTCTTTCACGGCACCGGGGTTTTGTTTGTGCCAAGCGTCGATTTCGGCCTGAATGCGGTCGCGCTTTTCCAAAAGGGCGCGGTTGCGCGGGGCGAATTGCCGCACCAAATCGGTAAGACCCTGCCAGAATGCGGCTGATTCCACATTCGGATGCTTGGCCAGCACTTCTTCTACAAACTGGTGAAGATGGTTGTCTACCTGCAAACCGGCGGCGCGGGTGTAGTTGTATGCCATATTGGATTCTCCTAAAATTTTTTTCTCATTGTGCTCTGCTGCGGCTGCTGCGGCAAAGTTAAGGCGAAAATACCATTAATCGCGGGAATAATCCATAGTTTGAAACCGTTAACCTGTAACAGGCCGTCTGAAAAAAGTTTTTTATACACAATCGGTTTCATCAAACTACAATACAATATCCTACACCGGCCGTCTGAAACGGAAATCCGCCCGTTTGCCGCACAACGCTTATGAACGCTAAAGACTTCTGCCTGATTTTTCTGGTTATCGCCATCTGGGGCGTAAACTTTCTGTTTATGAGAATCGCCCTTAACGAAGTGCCGCCCATGGTTTTGGGCATGCTGCGCTTTTTGTGCGTGATTTTTCCGGCGGTGTTGTTTTTCAAACGGCCTGCCGTGCCGTGGCATCTGCTCGCTTTATACGGCCTAACCATCAGTTTCGGCCAGTTCGGGCTGATGTTTACCGCGCTGGATTTGGGCCTGCCCACCGGCCTGGCCGCGCTGATGCTGCAAACCCAAGTGTTTTTCACCGTGCTGATTGCGGGCGTGCTGTTGCGCGAGCCGGTGTTGGCCAACCACTTGTGGGGGATGTTTACGGCGGCGGCGGGTTTGGCGCTGATCGGCATCGGCCATTATCAGGGCACGCTGCCGTTTAGTGCTTTGTTGCCGGTGTTCGGTGCGGCGGCTTCGTGGGCCTGCGGCAATATTGTGGTAAAACGCATCGGAAACGTGAACGCCTTGTCGCTCGTGATTTGGGGCAGTTTTTCGGCGCTACTCGCTTTTACGGCGGTTTCGTTCGCACTATACGGCTTCGGCGGTGTGCGGCAACACCTTGCCAACCTGAGCTGGCAAGGCATCAGCGGTATTTTGTTTCTGGCCTACGCAGCCAGCCTGATCGGTTACAGCGGCTGGGGCGCGCTGCTCTCGCGGCATCCGGCGGGCAAAATCACCCCGTTTGCGCTGCTGGTTCCCGTGGTTGCCCTGTTGGCCGGCTATGTGGTGCTCGACGAACGTTTGGGCATTTGGCACTGGTTGGGTATCATAACGGTTGTCTGCGGCCTGCTGCTGCATATCTTCGGCAGGCGGCTGATACCCGAATACAGCAAAACAAAATAAAAATGATGCGGCGTTGCCCGCCTTGCCCCCTTTTATTTTGTTTCGCTATAAACAGCACAGGAAAGCAAATATGGATTTAACCGAAGTACGCCTGGCCATCGACGGCATCGACCGCCAATTAATCGGCCTGCTCGCCCGCAGGCAGGTTTTGGTGGAGCAGGCAGGCCGTCTGAAACCGAAAAACGACGCCCGCGCCGTGGCTGCGACCGAACGGGTGGCGCAGGTAATCCACACCCGCCGCGAGCAGGCCGCTGCGGCTGGTTTGTCGCCCGATGTGGCCGAGGCCGTTTGGCGCGCCATGATCGAGGCTTTTATCCGTCTGGAAACCGAAATCAACCGCGATGCCTGAAACTTCCCTGCGCGCCAACCTGCGCCTGTTTTTGGTTTTTCTTTATCTCGGCTGCACTTCGTTCGGCGGGCCGGCCGCCCATTTGGGCTACTTCCGCCAAGCCTTCGTGAACGAACGCAAGTGGCTCACCGAGCAGCAATACGCCGATTTAATCGCCTTATGCCAGTTTATGCCCGGCCCGGCCAGCAGCCAGGTCGGTTTGTCGGTCGGCCTGCTGCGCGGCGGTTACGCCGGTGCGCTGGCGGCATGGTTGGGGTTTACCCTGCCTTCCGCCTGCCTGATGGTTTTATTTGCGCTCGGTTTGGCGCAATGGCAGGGCAGCGTATTAAACGGCGCGGTGCACGGCCTCAAAATTGCGGCGGTGGCGGTGGTGGCGCAGGCGGTGTGGCAGATGGGCAGGCAGTTTTGCCGTTATGCGGCAGGCTGGATACTGATGTTTGCCGCTGGCGCGGTTACGCTGCTGTTTCACGGCATCGCCCCGCAAATCATGGTGATGCTGGCGGCCGCGGCGGCCGGTGCGGTGTGGATGGATAAAGATGCGGCTGCCGCAAACCGCGATGCGCTGCCCAACATACCGGGACGCAAGGCCGGCCTGGCTTGGATCGCGCTGTTTGCCGCCCTGTTTGCCGTGTTGCCGTGGCTGGCGGCAGGCAGCCCCGCAGGCTTGGCCGCGCTGGCCGACGCGCTCTACCGCACCGGTGCGCTGGTGTTCGGCGGCGGCCATGTGGTGCTGCCCGTGTTGCAGTCGCAAACCGTTCCGCTCTGGCTCGACAACCACACTTTTCTGGCCGGATACGGTGCGGCGCAGGCCGTGCCCGGCCCGCTGTTTACGCTGGCGGCGTTTCTCGGCGCGGCGGCAAACCCTCAGCAGGCTTGGTTGTGGGGCGCTGTTGCCACTGCCGCCGTGTTTCTGCCTTCGTTTTTGATGGTGTTCGGCCTGCTGCCGTTTTGGTCGGATATCGCCCGCCGCCCGCGCGCCCGTGCCATGTTGGCCGGCGTTAATGCCGCAGTGGTCGGCATTCTGCTGGCGGCTTTATACCGCCCTGTGTTTACCGATGCCGTGCACCAATGGTCTGATGCCGCATTTGCCATCACGGCATTTGCCATACTGATGTCGGGCAGAGTGCCCGCTTGGCTGTTGGCGTCGGCAGCGGCCGCACTCGGCGCAGCTTTTGCTTTGCTTTAAAATCGTGTTTTTCAGACGGCCTCGAGAAAGGAACCGCCATGCCGCACCTGATTGTAGAATACAGCAACAACCTCAACCTGCCCGCGCAGCCCCTTTTACACACCCTGCACGGCGTGCTGCTGGCCAGCGGCCAGTTCGAAGAAGACCACATCAAAGTGCGCGCCCGCCGATATGATGATTATCTCACCGGCGGCTCGGCGGCCGAAGGCTTCGTCCACCTTACCCTGTTTCTGCTCGACGGCCGCAGCGAAGCGGTGAAACACGCGCTCGGCCAAGCCTTATGCGATGCCGTGCGGCAGGCTTTGGGCAATGAAACAGGCATACAGATCACCGTTGATACGCGTGATATGGTCCGTACCACTTATGCCAAAATCAAAATCTAGCCTGAAATGCGTTTCAAACGGCAAAGGCCGTCTGAAAAAAGGAAACCGTTAATGAAAACCAGCGCAAGAAACCAATTCGCCGGCACCGTTAAAGCCATCAAACAAAACACGGTAAACAGCGAAGTAACCATCACCCTGCCCGGCGGGCAGGAACTGGTGGCCGCCATCACCCGCAGCAGCTGCGACAACCTGAGCCTGGCGGCAGGCAGCCCCGTAATCGCCTTGATTAAATCCACCCACATCGTTATCGCCACCGGTTTGGACCACATCAAACTTTCCGCCCGCAACCAGTTAAACGGCATCATCAGCGATATCGAACGCGGCGCGGTGAACTCGGTGGTAACGCTCGACGTGGGCGGCGGCACGCTGATAACGGCGGGCATCACCATGCAGAGCACCGAGCAGCTCGATCTGCGCCCCGGCCAAAAAGCAACCGCGATATTCAAAGCCGGCAGCGTGATTTTGGGCGTATTGGCCTGAATATAGTCAGACTGCTTACTTAGCAACGATTCCGTCATACCCGGGCTTGACCCGGGTATCTCTTTTTCTTCTATAGTGAATTCAAATAAAAACTCCGAAATGAAATAACTGCATTCAAACTTGCAATTGGGCGATATGCTAAAGAATCGTTTTACCCTACTTCGGCATTCTTATTTTAATCCACTATAAAACAAAAAGATGCTCGGTTCAAGCCCGAGCATGACGCAAGTGTTTTAAGGTGCCTAAACAACTTGCAAAGGTCTCAAAAAGATACCCGGGCCAAGCCCGGGTATGACGTGTGTACTTTATATCAAGCTGATTAACTAAGGCCGTCTGAAAACACGCTACACCATGCCGATGCCCGACACTTCCCGCGCCATTTTGGCTGCGGCGTTGTCGGTCATCCCGCCGACGAAATCGAGAATCTTCATATAGGCTTCATAAAGGCTGTCGTTGCGGGTAACCGGGTCGCCGTTTTTCAGCAGCTCCAACGCGAGCGACTGGCGCGCGCTCACCTGCCCCTGCGTAATCAGCGCATAAGCGGCGGGCACGAGCAGGTCGAGAATCGAGCCTAAACAGGGGAAGGCGGCGATTTCGGTCATCAGCTTGCTTTGGTGGCGGAAAATGCGTGTGCGCGCCAACTCTTTGGCTTTTTCGAGCGTATTCTGCACTTCGGGGCTGCACAGGGCGAGCAAATCCCTGCCTTGGAAACGGTTGGACAGCAAATCCTGCTGGTGCGTCATAAAGGTTTGCGCCACGTCTTCAATCGCCCGCCCGATGGCCATGCCGCGCAGCATGGCGCAGCGTTGCAGGCTGCTTTGCGCCTGCCATGCGCCGGCGGTTTCGGTGAAGGTGAGTTCGGCCAAAATGCTTTCCACTTCGGCATCGCCGAGCAGGCCGATTTCGACCGCGTCTTCCAAATCAAGCAAGGCATAGCAGATGTCGTCGGCGGCTTCCATCAGGTAAGACAGCGGATGGCGCGCCCAGCGGTCGCCGCCCTGCCCGATTAATCCCAATTCGTCGGCCACGCGGCGGATAAACGGCAGCTCGGTTTGGTAGATATTGAATTTTTTGCGGCCGTTGGGGTCGAGCGTGGTCCACGGGTATTTCAGCAGCGCGCCGATGGTGGCCGCCGTCAGCCGCATACCGCCTTTGCCGCGATACATTTCCAAACTCGCCAGAATCCGCAGGCTGTGGGCATTGCCTTCATAAGTTTGCACATCATTGCGCTCGGCTTCGCTCAAAGTGTCGAGATAACGGCTGTGGGCGGGGTGGCGGAACCAGTCGCGCAGCGCGTCTTCGCCGGTGTGGCCGAACGGCGGGTTGCCCAAATCGTGTGCCAGACACGCCACCTGCACCACCGCGCCGATGTCGCCCGGGGTGTTGCCCTGCGGCAGAAAACCGCCGGCCTGCAACATCACGCCGACACGGTTGCCCAAGCTGCGGCCCACGCTTGCCACTTCCACGCTGTGGGTGAGGCGGTTGTGGGTGTGGTCGTGTTCGGCAAACGGATGCACCTGCGTTTTGCGCCCCAAACGTCGGAACGCGCCCGAAAACACCACGCGGTCGTAGTCGATATGGAAATCGGTGCGCAGCGCGTCGGCGCCTTCTTGGGTAGAGGGCGTAACCGTGGGCACGATTTCACCGTCTTTCAAACGGAAGCGTTGGGTGGAAAGCAGTTGCTGCCAGTTCATTTTTTGCATAAACCATCGAGCCTTTGTTGTCAGAAGGCCGTCTGAAAGTTTTCAGACGGCCTGTATATCATTTGCCGCGCATCAATTCGAAAAACTCGTTGTTGTCTTTGGAATCTTTGAGCTTGCCCACCAAAAATTCGGTGGCTTCGATTTCGTCCATCGGGTGCAGGAACTTGCGCAGCAGCCACATACGCTGGAGCTGGTCGTTGGGCACCAGCAGCTCTTCGCGGCGCGTGCCGGATTTGTTGATGTTGATGGCGGGGAACACGCGTTTTTCAGCGATGCGGCGGTCGAGGTTAAGCTCCATATTGCCCGTGCCTTTGAATTCTTCAAAAATCACGTCGTCCATGCGGCTGCCGGTGTCCACCAGCGCGGTGGCGATAATGGTGAGCGAACCTCCCTCTTCCACATTGCGCGCCGCGCCGAAAAAGCGTTTGGGGCGGTGCAGCGCGTTGGCGTCCACGCCGCCGGTGAGGATTTTTCCCGAGGCCGGCACCACAGTGTTGTAGGCACGCGCCAGACGGGTGATGGAATCGAGCAGAATCACCACGTCTTTTTTGTGCTCAACCATGCGCTTGGCTTTCTCAATCACCATTTCGGCCACCTGCACATGGCGCTGCGCCGGTTCGTCGAAGGTGGAAGCCACCACTTCGCCGCGCACGCTGCGCGACATTTCGGTTACTTCTTCGGGGCGCTCGTCAATCAGCAAAACAATCAGCTCCACCTCGGGATAATTGGCGGTGATGGCATGGGCGATGTTTTGCAGCATCACGGTTTTACCGGTTTTCGGCGGTGCCACCAACAGCGCCCGCTGGCCGAAGCCGATGGGCGAAACCAAATCGATGGCGCGGCCGGTGATGTTTTCTTCGGCCTTGATGTCGCGCTCGAGTTTGAATTGTTTGGTGGGAAAAAGCGGGGTGAGGTTTTCAAACAGGATTTTGTGTTTGCACGCTTCGGGGTTATCGCCGTTGATGCTGTCCAAACGCACCAGCGCGAAATAGCGCTCGTTGTCTTTCGGCACGCGCACGCTGCCTTCGATGGTGTCGCCGGTGTGCAGGTTGAAGCGGCGGATTTGGCTGGGCGACACATAAATATCGTCGGGTCCGGCCAGATAAGAAGTGTCGGCGCTGCGCAAAAAGCCGAAACCGTCGGGCAGGATTTCGAGCGTGCCGGAGCAGGTAAACGATTCGCCCTGCTTCATCATCTGGCGCACAATGGCAAAAACCAGGTCTTGTTTGCGGAAGCGGTTGGCATTCTCAATGCCGTGCTGTTCGGCCATTTCCACCAGTTGGGAAATGTGTTGGGTTTGTAGTTCGGAAACGTGCATAAATAATAGGATAGTTTGTTAAGTGGATGGGTAAGAACGGAAAATCAGGCAGGCGGCGGCATGCCGTCTGAATGCTAAAGATATTTTAGGGATTCGATTGCCGATGCGGCAGAAAGAATGACAAGGTGTTTGTCGGAGTTGAATTTTAGGTAGTTCGGCAGGCGGTGTCAAATGGATTTATACGCTTTGTGTTCAAACGGCCGCACCGTATGTCCGCCGCAGGCAGTGAATATCGTCTGAAAGCAAGCAAAGCAGGTTTATGCGAAACAAAACCTTTCAGACGGCCTTCCAATGCCGATCTACCTACCCAACAGACGGGCAAGCCATTGGCCGATTCTGAAGGCCAGCGGCTCTTTGTTTGGCTGAAACAGATCCGAATTCTGCATATAAATGTTTTGCTTGGGGTCTGAATAATCGGGATTGGGGATAAATGTACTTTCGACTGCTTTTTCCTGCGGCTGCGTTCCTGCTTCCTGTTGCTGCGCCTGTTCTTTCGCACGCTGCTCGCGCTCCTGCCTTTCCTTGGCTGCTTGGGCTTTCAGCAGAGGGAGAAGTTTTTCGGGATAACTATCGCTTCGGGCATATGGGGTTTCATCAAATTCTCTGAAAGGGATTCCACCTTGTAACAAATCAGCTAAACGGGAAAATAATTCTTCAGTTCCTTCATTCGGATCCATCATAATTTCCGAAGCGGCAACTCTAGAACGCCTGACTAAAAAGCCATCTAAATTAAAAGGCTGGTCGATTTCCTTATTTTTACAAACGGTAAAAATGGGGGTATGGGTATAAATCAGCCAGTCGAACATACCGCTCATCCAGTCAGAACCCCTATCTTTATAATAGTCCCGTCTAATCTGCAACTGTTTTTCCAATGCTGCAGCCGCCTCGGCAATGGCATCCAAATCCAAATTAAATTCGTATGTTTTAGTTTCCATCATTATTTATTCCTTGCCCGCATGGTTTCCGACACCTGCATTTAGCAAAGGCCGTCTGAAAACCTTTCAGACGGCCTTCCAATGCCGATCTACCTGCCCAACAGACGGGCAAGCCATTGGCCGATTCTGAAGGCCAGCGGCTCTTTGTTTGGCTGAAACAGATCCGAATTCTGCATATAAATGTTTTGCTTGGGGTCTGAATAATCAGGATTGGGGATAAATGTACTTTCGACTGCTTTTTCCTGCGGCTGCGTTCCCGCTTCCGGTTGTTGTGCCTGTTCTTTGGCACGCTGCTCGCGCTCCTGCCTTTCCTTGGCTGCTTGGGCTTTCAGCAGAGGGAGAAGTTTTTCGGGATAACTATCGCTTCGGGCATATGGGGTTTCATCAAATTCTCTGAAAGGGATTCCACCTTGTAACAACTCGGATAATTTGACATATAGTTTATCAGTCCCCTCTCTTGGATCCCAAATAATATCGGAGGCCGCTATTCCCGTTCTACTAATAAAAAAACCTACCAACTCAAATGGCTGGTCTATTTCCCGATCCTTGCACACTTTGATTACAGGCTCGAGAACATAGATTATCCAGTCGAACATTTCTGCCCTTCTGTTCCGCCCGATTTCTTTGTAATAGTCTCTCCGGGCAATGAGTTGTTTTTCCAATGCCGCCGCCGCTTCGGCAATGGCATCCAAATCCAAATTAAATTCATATTCCTGCTGCGCCATTACCGCTTCCTTTCTTCAATGAAAATTTCCCCGATTTCTTTCGGTTCGGTCCACAATCCCCTTTGCGGTACCAATATCTGTTGGCCTTTACCCACGTCCACCGTTACCGTTCCGTCGGGCAGTTTGTTGGAAACCGTTGCTATTGTGGATTGGTAAACTGTCGGGTGTTCTCCCGTTTTTGCCTGTATTTCAAAAACCTTAAAACGCGTACTTTGGGAACTTTCAGGCAATCCTAAAATACTGTTGGCCAATTCGGGATTGTTTCTGATGGTCTTTAACTGTGTTTCATCAATCC
Source organism: Neisseria dentiae (assembly GCF_014055005.1). Lineage (NCBI taxonomy): Bacteria > Pseudomonadati > Pseudomonadota > Betaproteobacteria > Neisseriales > Neisseriaceae > Neisseria > Neisseria dentiae. Next base: position 1,601,440 of record NZ_CP059570.1, read on the forward strand.
AGTACGGTGTATAAGGGCTGACTACCGCATCGTTTTCCAAATTGTCCACCAGCTTATACAGCTTCTCATCCGGATTCATCATGCGCGGAATCGGCATATCGTCACCGGACTTAATTGCTTCTTTTGCATATTTCTGTTGGCTGAAATTATCATACATATTATTTCGGATATGCTTAGGAACCCGTTCCAATTCAATCCCATGCGTCTGAAACTCCCCAGCCATTTCACGGTGCACAGGGGCGATATACGGTTCGTCGCGCGACAAGGCACGGCTGCGGTAGAGTTCGCGGTTGGTCTCCGCTGCTTCTTCTGCCAGCCGGTTAATCTGCGCGCGGCTGCGGTGCAGAGCTTGGGCGCTTTCCAATCCCCTCTGCAAATCAACCGCCGCATCCGCAATTTTGCGCCCGCCCGCCGCTGCACCCATCGTGGCCAGCGTCTGGCTCAATGCCGCCCCACCCTCTTCTGCATTGTCGCGATATGGAAAAGGCCGCTCGAAATTAAATGGGGTGCTGCGGCGGAAATCTTCAAACGCCCCGCGCTTTACGCCCGGCAGGCTCTCCGCCAGATGCGTATAGCCGTCGGCACTGGTTTTGGCCAGATTAACGACCGTGTTGGGGATATCGGAAACCAAATTACCCACGCCTTTGGCCGCACCCCGTAACGCTGCTTCTGGGTGATCGGCCATGCCTCGGCCGGTTTCCAGTGCACCGTAAACCCCTTGACCTATGCCGCCCATTATCCTGCCTGCAAAATATTTGGCGGGGTTCTGCTCTTTCACTCCGTTGTCGGCAACTTCGTCCCAATATTCTCGGTTGCTCCTGCGTGCTTCCGATAGGGGGCTTAAATCGGCGTTCCGCAATACTTTCAAAGCCTGCTCAGCCGCCTCTCCGGACTCGGTGCGCTTCTGCTGCGGCTCTGCACCAGGCCGGTAAGGCACCTGTATCTGCCCACTATGGCGGCTTTGCCCGAAGTCGTACCGCCCCAGCGTGCCGTTCAAAAACGGGGCAAACTGCGGATGCTGCCGGGCTGCCTGTCCGCTTTCTCCATGAAGCGCGGCCTGTTCCCGACCGGCCTGCTCCCGCCTTGCCGCAGCGGCTGCCTGCCGTGCCTGCTCCTGTTGTTCACGTGCTATGTCCGTTTTATGTTCTTGGGTTTGATAACGATTAAAAGCACGTGCCAATTGTTTGATTTGGTCTTGGCTCAAATCGGAGAGATCCACTGTAAATTTGTCGCCCGGCGTGAGAACAACGCGGTTTTCCCCTCGATGGTAACGGGCATTTTTCTGCCCGTGCAGCTCGTGGTAGGCAAACATAGAAACAGCCGAGGCCAATTCTTTGTCGTTTGGGGAAAAATGGTGGCCTATGCGCGAAAGGCTGTCGCCTTTTCGAATAGTGTATTCCGCAGGAGTATCGATACCGGGGCGTAGAACGCGCAAATCCGTATACTCCGACATGGTTTTGCTGCGGCTGGATTCAATAACGCTGTCGATATTGGTTTTAAATGGAAAATGCTTGTTTACCCTACCAACGATGTTGTTGTCTTCGTCTACCCGTATGCCGGTGATATGGGGGTTGCGGGCACCCGCCCTGGCCGCAGCCTCTCCAACCGCGCTGCTCAGTGCTTCCTGCTGTTCGGGCGTATAGCGGGAAACTGCGCTGCGGACTTCTTCGTTGCTTTTAAATAGCCCTGCCGCTTCCTGCTTCAGCTTCGGTATGCTTTGCTCTATTTCCTGCTCCCGCTGCAGCTGCCGCTCCATCTGCTGCTGTAATTGCTGCTCTTGGCTCAGGCTTTGGGAACGCCCGAATGAAAGTTCCATTTATGTTGCTCCTAATAATTATCAGCATTGTGTTTTAAGACAATGTATTTTCGAATCGGTTCAATATAAATCCAGATATTCTAATTAATCACTTTTGCCGACATTGAAAGCAATATCAGATGTACAGGGTAATAAATATAAAAAAAATATTTGGGCATGCGCTTTATCTGTATTTTCAATTTGACCGATGGCATAAAAACTAGTACTACAACTGTAAAAACAAGTGTAACCAACATACTCCAAAAGGCATTGGCTCCATAAAAAACGATACCGAAATTTACAGCTATGGAAGACAGCAAAATCAATAACGCACCTATTATCTTTCCAATTTTTTTAAAAGATTCGGCAAGATAAAAATATGCGTAACATGTGCTGCATAAAATGATCCCGCCCAAACCATACTCAGCCGCAGAAGAAATAATAAATATTAAAAACAAACCGGTAAAAATCCCTAACCACCTCCACTTATGTTGTTTATCTTGCGCCTGTTTCATATTGTTTGCAGAACGAATACAATAAATTAAAACCGAAAATGCAAGAAATTGGAAAAGAATATTGAGTAAAATGGGAAACCCTTTTACTCCGTATGCAAATATAAAAGCAACTTGAGAAATAACAGCGAACCAAAACATTCTTTTAATATAATTACTCATTTTGTTTAATGAATAATAATAAAGGTGGTAAGCTACTAAAAATGCAAAGATAGGGAATGCCATTCTTCCTATGATTCTGAATGGAGTAAATAATATATTTCCATCAAGAAAAAAAACACCTACGTGGTCTAACGTCATAGTTACTACTGCTATCCATTTCAGGACTTCCAACTGTGATGACGTCAACTCATATCTTAAAAATGTTCCCATATAAAATTCTATTTAAATAACAAAGATGTAAAATCCTAAGCTTTACAAATTTATAAAAAAGCCGCCCGATAATTATTCAGACGGCTATATTTATAATATTAATTTATTACCACAAATATCCAAATTGGATTTATTTATTGCAATGAAACTCTTCTTTCTGGGTTAAAATCTATTCCTGTAATATAACGTTTACCCGCATGTGCTTGAATATGCACTACTATATCAATAGTAAGCATCAATAACCGTTTAATTACTTCAAACTCTAAACCTGACCCCTCCGGCGAAGCTTTAATCATTAATGCCAATTGATCCCAAGCTTGTGCTGTACTTCCGGCATGGCAGCTTGTAATAGATCCTGGGTGCCCGGATGCACAATTACGGATAAAATAAAAAGATTCATCGCCACGCAGCTCCGCCAAAATAATTCTATCCGGCTTCATCCTTAAACAAGCTTCCATACAGGTTTTTGCCGTAATATTAGCTGCACTTTGCCCACCTTTAGAATACAAGAGATGAACAACGTTCGGCTGTGAAATGAATAGCTCCCGTGCATCCTCAATAGTAATTAAGCGCTCATTATCAGGAATATGGTTAACTAGCGACTTCATAAAAGTCGTTTTACCACTGCCTGTAGCTCCAGCCACCACAATATTTTTTTTAAATGAAACTGCTTTTTGAAAAAACAGTCCATAATTTTTAGATGAAAGGAGTTCTTTTAATTCAATATCATGGGGCGTTAACTGCCTGCTATCTAAGATAATATCATTGAAAAAACCATCTTTCTCATATTCCTCCAGCGTTTTCGTATATGTGGAAGGCAATCGGATTGTAATGGAAATATTTCCTGCATCACAAGCTGGTGGAATGACAAATTGTGCACGCTGCCCAGTCGGAAAAGTTAAAGAAACCATTGGCTCCTTATCCGTAATCCGCTGACCCGTATTACTTTCATTCACAATCGCAGTACAAAATTGCCTAGCCCTATCATAGGTAAGGGAATCAACTTGAATTAATTCCCACCCATTTCTAGTTTCCAGATAAATCTGACCCGGTTTATTGATACAGATTTCCGTTACATCTTTCCGTTTCAAAAACTGATCAATACCTAACACCTTATACTGATATTCTAGAAAATCTACAGAAATATCCGAAACCGGCTCATCTACCAAATTATTCATATTAGTTCTTTATAACATCCTCAAAATCAATATCCTGAGATACAAAAATATTCAGAATCTGGCCTTGATTAATCGTTACAGTAGGCTGTCTCATACCCAAACGGTTCAGTTCTTCTGTTGCTACCCTCTCTAAAGTTCTGGCAGTACGGGTCTCTGTCGGTGTAATTGTTGTACTTGTACTTGTCGAAACAACAGTTTCAGGCATACTCTTTTGTCCCGCATAGTCAACACCATCACCAATCAAACTGATCAAAAGAGCTGTACCCAGTCTTGATTGCCAATGACTTCTGTAATGCCCGGGATGGCCTGCACCGCCCATTGAATCAGTACCTTGACTTTGCATTCTGATATCAACCTGATCAGGTGTAATAATGCGGCTCCAAATAACACCAATTCGATTACCGACACTACTACCCGATGCATAATTCCCAAGCACCTTAGAACCCTTAGGTATCAATAACTTGGTTCCAGAACTAGAATAAACAGGCTCCGTAACAACACACGAAGCATTGCCCGGAATGTCACTAACAATCCGAGATGACAAAACACAACGGATGTAAGTACCCTGGATAAGCAAAAAATCCGGATTAAGCACTTTCTGTGCCTTTAATCTGTCAACACCACCTACAGCACCGGATGCAGCCTGTTTCTCATCTTCAGACGTAATGAAATTACCGCCTCCGTCACCTGTTCTGCTGGCAACCAAATCATCAACCGCAGGAGCTGAAGTAGTGGCATCTGAAAGAGATTGAACCGGCATACTAGCAATCGCCGGGACTTCGGGAACCGTTAATTCCGGAGCCTTAGGCAAGCCGGGCTGGCTTGCCATATTAATAGGCTGTGCTTGTTGCTGTACTGCCGCCTCCGCAGATACAACAGGTGCTGCTGGTATGGGGGAACTTGGAATTTCTACCACCTGCTCGCGTGAAGTTTCCTCCGCTGCCTCTTTTTTTCCCGCAGAAAAAAAGGAAAAAGCATAAGCCAAGAAAGCCACAGCAAGTCCCGCACATAACAGTATAAATACCATAGCTTTACGATTGATCCGCTGGCCTATACCTGAATTTAAATCAGGTATATCTTTTTCCAAGTTAACATCTTCAACCCCTTTTCGCTGGTAAACACTGCCAATATCTTCCTCCAAAGGTAAAGATGAATGATCACCAGGCAATTTTGTTTCGGAATCTTTAACGGTTTCGTCAAGTAATTGGTTTTTTTGATCTTCACTCATTGATAGTTCCTTCTTATTCCAACCACATCGTTATCATGACGCAATACTAAAAACGGATATGTTCCATTAACGATAATTATATTTCCTTGCACATTCGTATTAAGAATAAGCTCCTCACCGTCACGGGTTTTACGCGCAGTTACAGTTGGAAAATTACCAGTAGTCATAAACCTATTGTTTTTCAAATGTATATAAGTAAAATTACCATCGTCATAAACCTTGATAGGAACAAGCCAATTTGAGCGCCTATCCGCAGCATAATCATAATTGGTGAAATAACCAACATGCCCGTTTAAAACGGTACTCATACCACTATCAGAATTTCTAACCGACTGTGCCGAAAAAGAAGTTCCTTGTGGATAATTAAACTTAATCTTATATTGCACACCTTGCTGCTTGGCTGCTGTTAAAGACTTCCAATTTTTACTAACAACTTTCAAATCAAATAGATAGTTATGAACAGAGGTTCTAATCGTCATATTGGTATCGACTTTTTCACCCTTTGGCCTGATATAAAAAACATTACCTCTTCTAGCCAAATCCCAACCACTACTCAAACCTGTGCTGTAATCTTTAATATCCTCTAAGGGACTAATTTCAATTTGGGTAACCAAGCCCAATCCTGTTCTTACAGGATAAACTTTATCAGCACCATAAGTATATTCAGTAATCGTTTGGGCATTCAACGTGCCGGAAGAGAATACAGCCATACCGATTACTGACCACAATTGCAACCTGTGATAATTAATTTTCATTATTAACATCCCGAGATATATTGTCATTAAACCCACTTGTTACTGACTGGGCGTACTAGCTGCTGCCCCTTCATCTACATTTTCAACCTGTTGCTCTTCCTGCGTACTCTCAATTTGTCCCACTTGTGCTTCAGGCTGCGAGACGATTGGGAAATTACCGGCAGGCTCTTCTGCTGGTTTACCGATAATATCAGTATCCACTTGATAATGGGTAACTTGGAAACCTAAAGGATTATCATAACGATATTGCTCAGCCATTTTCAGATTAGGCTGATAAGCAAAAGTCATCGTTGCAACTTGTTTGTCTAACGGCTGCAAAGTATGCTTTTCTTTATTGTAAACGTATCTGTCAAAATATACCGTTGCACCAGTAGGATCTTGTTGATTACCATTACCGTGCACTAAAATAATATTCCTGATTTTGGTCCGTATAGATAAATTTTTACCATAAATCTTATTAGGATTATTGGGATTATTTTCCGCAAATTGATTCCGATACGCCAAGCCTACATTACCGGCAGACATAGCCAAGACTTTATTCCAACTACTGATATTAGTGAGATCCCAATCATATGATTCCCTGGCCATTACAAATTGGGCAATATTACTCCTATTCACCGCCTCACTACCTGTTATCTTATTATTTTTAAAATCACCCTGAAGACGTGATACCGTGCTTGTTCCCGATGTGTGATCAACATAAACAACATAAGGAACTTCTTGCTTTAGCGGCAGCATCAGCATAATGGCCGCACCGAAAATCAGCGTAAGTACCAAACTAAATACTGTGATTACCCATGCACGCTTTTCGCTTTTTTTAGCTGCCTCCGAAACAGAAAGTTCAAAGCTTCTAGCTTTTGCCACACTCTCCGCAACTTTGGGCGTTTTTTCTTTCTTTTTGAACATAAACATTCTCGCTATAATAAAAATCAACTACAAATCATTTGGTTATCTTGAGTTCTCACATAGCCGCTTTCTGCAATCAGTAAATTTCCTGATCTTACAATCGCTATATTCTGATTCATATATAGCTCATTCAAATCCATAAGCGCCTGATCCAAATTTACTGTTTTAATTTTTGCAGCTCCTTTCGACAAAGTAAAATCCAAACAGTGATTGTATTGGAGTTTCAACTTACTATCAGCTGCCCAACGGGTAAGCAGGTTTTTCAAAGTTCCATCAATCGGCATAACCGTATATGTATACCTTTTAAACAAAGGAATCGCCTGTATATCATCAGAAAGCTGATTCACAGCCTGCCAGTTTGACGGAAAATCTTTCGGCTTAGGGGTAGAGTTACAACCAGCCAAAATAAAAACACCTCCGGCAAATAAACCAACTATACGGAGCATGCAATATTTCCCACTTCTTCTGCCCATCATTTAAAAACTCCTAAAAACCATTTCGACATCTTCAAATCACCTCTGTAACAGGCATAACTAAATTTCAGGCCACCCAATTAATAAAATGCAAAATGCATAAGAAATAAGTGTCGACCATTATATTACCATTCCAGCTACAGAAGAAACCATTTTACCCAACGGTTAAATTAACCAACAAACGATATAGTTACAGCATTTCAAAACTCAAAATCCAACCAGTTCGCACTATTATACCATTTCTTAAAATCCCTTTACTTCTAAAAATCCCTAATTTCCAAAATCTTAACACGTTAACAACTCATTTAAATATAGTGGATTAAAATAAGAATGCCGAAGTAGGGTAAAACGATTCTTTAGCATATCGCCCAATTGCAAGTTTGAATGCAGTTATTTCATTTCGGAGTTTTTATTTGAATTCACTATATTTTCAGACGGCCTTAGATTGGAATTTCAAGTACAACACTCAAGCTGTAACGGTTGGGACAGATTGTAAGAATAAAACACTTGGTATTTCACAGCCAAGTGTTTTTCTTAGCCGGTGGTTCAGCTCATCTTGAACCCATTGGGCATTTTCAGCGTTGTATTACAGCCCTTGGGCGAAATGTCGTCTGACATTTCGCGACTGATAGTGCTTTGGTGGTGGTTACGCTGTTTTGTAACTTCGATGATGGCATGGTGACGGTAGAAACATTGGATGTGGTATCATTCATCTTGGGTTAGGTTGCGTGTAGCTCATACCAATCTTTCTTATCAGGAAAGGCCGGTATACCACTCCATACCGGCCTTTTTCTATTGTGAAAAGTTGCACTTCCAATCCGAATCAGACGGCCTTTAGGCCGTCTGAAAAACTTCCATCTTATTCCATAACAGCTCTGTCTACCTGATAGCGCGGATCGCGGGAGCATTTGGAATAGGCTATATAACACTTCTGCCCTCCATCTCTGCGACACCCTTGTAATGCAGCACTCTCGGCTTCTTGGGCTGTAGCTCTTGAAGAGCTGAAAGACTGTGTTCCTGCACCTTTACCTCCCAATGCCAAAGCAATACAACCATTTCTGGTAAATGAAATTACTTTACAAGAGGTTTTAGTACCACCGAGATTGATACAGTCTTGTACTGCTTCCTTTTTTGCTGCACGAAGGCTCTTCAGATTATTTTCAGATGACCCAAGAATCATCTTGCTTCCATCAAGAGCAATTGCACCATAATGACTTGGGATATTTATAATATTAGTAATAGCTTGCCCGTTACCATTAGCACCACAACCGGATAACTCCGGACGTTGAATACACGGATTCATTGCTGGATTATTAGCTGCATTCAACTCCCCCGCATTCACTTGCGTACATACAAGCCAAACGAATATCCAAACAACTCTTTTCATGAATCTTTTTTGCATAATATACTCCTTTCCATACAAATTTAAGAAGCAACTCCACGCTGAGATTCCCCTGCCTGTTTAACAAAATTACCATTTGAAATTAATGATTGCTTGGTTGTCAGAGATTGATTACCCGGATTTACTAAAGAGCTATCTGCGCCCTGAGTAATATTTTGTTGTGTCCGGGTCTGCGGCATCACATTCCCATTCGCATCACGCGGTGTCTCAGTCCTGCTAAACATATTGAAGCCGCTGAATCCACCCAACGAAGCACCTATCATATTCCCAACCATCATCGGCGCCGTTATCATCAGCGTACTCATCATCAAACCCAATCCGCCCTGCGTCATCGCCGTTTGCGCTATACCGCTGCCGCCCGATCCCAACGCCTGCGATGTGGCATATTGTGCCAATACCCCCGCACCATAGGCCAGCGTTACTTTCAATCCGATCACTACCATCGCCGACAGCACGCCCAGCGTCAGCAGCGCGCCCAAAAAGAATTTCAGCCAGCCTTGGAAATACTGCTTCGTCGGCTCGTACAGCAGACACAAAATAAATGCCGGTGCTGTCAGGATACACAGCGAAATTGCAATCTGGTTGAGCAGCAGTAGCGAACCCGCCACCACCGCCGGCGCGCCCTGCCCCACTCCGCTCATAGTGATAAATGTTGTCATTGCGCTGGCTCCGCCGCTTTCGGTACCCACCGCCGTATGCAGCCCGCCGAACATCGCCGTTACCATGTGCATCATCATCAGCGAAGCATCTACCATCGCTTCGGGTGAGCCGTATTCGCTGCCCGAAATCATCCGCGCGATATTATCTTTGATATTCCCGTTCAGCCACTCGCGCACCGTGCCTGTGCAGCTTTGGCCAAATATACTTTCAGACGGCCTTTAGGCCGTCTGAAAACTTCCCTCTTATTCCAAACTACCTGCCTACCTGATAGCGCGGATCTCGGGAGCATTTGGAATAGGCAATATGGCATTTTTTTCCACCATTTTCCCTGCATGTGTGCATAACTTCATTTTCTGCTTGTTGTAAAGTATCTCTTGCAGAACTAGAAATTATTGACCCAGAACCCTTACTACCCAGCGCCAATGCAAGACATCCGTTTCGGGTAGATACAAGTACTTTACATGAATTCTTGCTGCCTCCCATATTTATACAACTTTGTACCGCCTCTTTTTTTGCGGCACGCATACTCTTTAAATTATGCTCCGAAGCACCTAAAATTAATTTTTCTTTATCAAGTGCAATTGATCCATAACGGCTTGGTATATTGATAATTTTCCTTGGTTGATTCGAACCTCCTCCCCAACCACACGCACTACCATCAACGGTTTGACAATAACCTTGAGTTGGATCTCCTCCTAATGGGGAAGCATATATTACAGAAGAAATAAATATCGAACACATGATCAATAGCATTTTTTTCACGCCAAAACTCCTTCTTAAGGAAAATTTCTTTATGAAGCAGCTCCATGCTGCGATTCACCGATTCGTTTTACTACATTTTCATTGTTAACCACTTGTTGTTTAGCAATTACAGCTGTGTTATTTGAGCTTGATAAAGCACTAGTTACCTCTCTCTCATTATGTGCATTCTGCTGATTCACATAAGTATTCCCGCCCTGCGGTGTACCGTCCGCACTTCTCGCTCCTGCATTTGGATTAAACGGAGAATACGCATTGAAACCCAAAGAACTGCTCACCAACTGCCCAACCATCATCGGCGCCGTTATCATCAGCGTGCTCATCATCAAACCCAATCCGCCCTGCGTCATCGCCGTTTGCGCTATACCGCTGCCGCCCGATCCCAACGCCTGCGATGTGGCATATTGTGCCAATACCCCCGCACCATAGGCCAGCGTTACTTTCAATCCGATCACTACCATCGCCGACAGCACGCCCAGCGTCAGCAGCGCGCCCAAAAAGAATTTCAGCCAGCCTTGGAAATACTGCTTTGTCGGCTCGTACAGCAGACACAAAATAAATGCCGGTGCTGTCAGGATACACAACGAAATTGCAATCTGGTTGAGCAGCAGTAGCGAACCCGCCACCACCGCCGGTGCGCCCTGCCCCACTCCGCTCATAGTGATAAATGTTGTCATTGCGCTGGCTCCGCCGCTTTCGGTACCCACCGCCGTATGCAGCCCGCCGAACATCGCCGTTACCATGTGCATCATCATCAGCGAAGCATCTACCATCGCTTCGGGTGAGCCGTATTCGCTGCCCGAAATCATCCGCGCGATATTATCTTTGATATTCCCGTTCAGCCACTCGCGCACCGCGCCTGTGCAGCTTTGGCCAAATATATTTTCAGACGGCCTTTAGGCCGTCTGAAAAACTTCCATCTTATTCCATAATAGCTCTGTCTACTTGATAGCGCGGATCGCGGGAGCATTTGGAATAGGCGATAAAGCATTTCTGCCCACCCATTTCTCGACATCTCTGCATAGCCAAGTCCTCGGCTTCTTGCTGAAGCAGACCAACCTTGCCGACATATATCCCACCTCCAGTTTTGCCCCCCCTAGAGCAAGGGCATTACAACCATTCCGTGTCGCCGCAACCACTTTGCATGAAGACTTGCTGCCGCCATACCCGATGCATCTTTGCACCGCTTCTTTTTTGGCCGCACGAAGACTTTTCAGATTATTGTCCGTCGCACCGACAATTATTTTGCTGGAATCATAAGCCACCGCCCCATAACGGCTGGGGATATTGATTACCTTTTTAGGTTGGTTACCCCCCAACCACACGCACTACCATCTACCGTTTGACAATAACCCTGTGTCGGATCTCCGCCCAATGGAGCCGCATATAAAAGAGCAGAAACAAATGCAAACCATACAAATGATAAAATTTTTCCAATCATAATATTGCTCATTTTTTATATTGCTTATTTCATAACTATTTTTAAAACTTTAGCCCAATGTATTTTCAGACGGCCTTTAGGCCGTCTGAAAAATCTATCTATCGTTAATCTGTTACCACATAACGTGGATCTCGAGAACAATCTGAATAATAAACTCTACAATCTGTAGTTACTTGATTACACCAAGCAAGAGCTTCTTTTTCTGCCTGTTCCTTATATTTATGGCTTCTTGCCGCCGCTCCCCCACCACGGCCTATCGCAATAGCACCACATGCGTTACGATATTTCGTCATCAGATGGCATCCCTCCCCATTTGGAGCAATCGGATTTTTTCCACCACCTGCCCGAATACAACTACGCAATGCTTCTTTTTCAGCCGATCTATAGCCTTTTGTATTATTTCTCGAATAACCAATTGCCATATTCATTGAATTGTAATAAATAGCCCCCCACCGATTAGGAACCACAGTTACAGATTGATCTCCACTTAAAGAGTTAGCTCCACAGCCTGATAATTCAGGACGTTGAATACAAGGATTCGTTACGGGATTATTCAAAGCATTTGCCATAATGTAATTTGCTGTCATACAGAGCAATATTAACATTAATAATTTTTTCATAACTGATACACTCCTTACACTTTAAACCTACTAAGCAATTTTCTTACCTGGTTGCATACTATGTAAAGCCTCTTGTTTTCCCATATTTTCACCCGCAATAGAAGTAGTTACATTATTATTCAAATTATTACTTTTTATGGGCGTATCCACTCGTCCGTTATCAATATTCCCCGCACCCTGCGACATCACATTCCCATTCGCATCACGCGGTGTCTCAGTCCTGCTAAACATATTGAAGCCGCTGAATCCACCCAACGAAGCACCTATCATATTCCCCACCATCATCGGCGCCGTTATCATCAGCGTACTCATCATCAAACCCAATCCGCCCTGCGTCATCGCCGTTTGCGCTATACCGCTGCCGCCCGATCCCAACGCCTGCGATGTGGCATATTGTGCCAATACCCCCGCACCATAGGCCAGCGTTACTTTCAATCCGATCACTACCATCGCCGACAGCACGCCCAGCGTCAGCAGCGCGCCCAAAAAGAATTTCAGCCAGCCTTGGAAATACTGCTTTGTCGGCTCGTACAGCAGACACAAAATAAATGCCGGTGCTGTCAGGATACACAACGAAATTGCAATCTGGTTGAGCAGCAGTAGCGAACCCGCCACCACCGCCGGTGCGCCCTGCCCCACTCCGCTCATAGTGATAAATGTTGTCATTGCGCTGGCTCCGCCGCTTTCGGTACCCACCGCCGTATGCAGCCCGCCGAACATCGCCGTTACCATGTGCATCATCATCAGCGAAGCATCTACCATCGCTTCGGGTGAGCCGTATTCGCTGCCCGAAATCATCCGCGCGATATTATCTTTGATATTCCCGTTCAGCCACTCGCGCACCGCGCCTGTGCAGCTTTGGCCAAATATATTTTCAGACGGCCTCTAGGCCGTCTGAAAAACTTCCATCTTATTCCATAATAGCTCTGTCTACCTGATAGCGCGGATCGCGGGAGCATTTGGAATAGGCAATAAAGCATTTTTGCCCACCCATTTCTCGACACCCCTGCATAGCCAAGTTCTCGGCTTCTTGCTGAAGCAGACCAACCTTGCCGACATATATCCCACCTCCGGTTTTTTTACCCCCTAGAGCAAGGGCATTACAACCATTCCGTGTCGCCGCAACCACTTTGCATGAAGACTTGCTGCCGCCATACCCGATGCATCTTTGCACCGCTTCTTTTTTCGCCGCACGAAGACTTTTCAGGTTATTGTCCGTCGCTCCGACAATTCCTTGATCGGCATCATAAGCCACCGCCCCATAACGGCTGGGAATACGGACAACTTGTGTTGCGGCAGGCTGCCCACCACCGCAAAGATGTGGGTGGTACATACACGGGTTTTGCTCTATTGTTTGTTCTGCAATTGCCACAGAAGACACGACCAAACTACAGACTAACAATAACAACGATTTCAATTTATTCATCGGCAAACTCCTGATTAAGCAATTGACTTAATGGAAAAGTATCTAACGATAGTCATACAGCAGCTCCTTTCTGTGCACTGCCGGACTGTTTAATCCCTTGTTGGTTAATTAATTGGTTACCTCCACTTACCGCTTGAGAAACCGGATTATAGTTGCCTCCTCCTCCCATTTCGGCATCACGCGAACTGTTTTGCTGCTCCGCCCGGGCCTGCGGCATCAAATTCCCATTTGCATCACGCGCCTGTGAAGTATTGGTAAACGCATTGTAAGCTGTAAAGCTGCCCAAGGCAGTACCTATCATATTCCCCACCATCATCGGCGCCGTTATCATCAGCGTACTCATCATCAAACCCAATCCGCCCTGCGTCATCGCCGTTTGCGCTATACCGCTGCCACCCGATCCCAACGCCTGCGATGTGGCATATTGTGCCAATACCCCCGCACCATAGGCCAGCGTTACTTTCAATCCGATCACTACCATCGCCGACAGCACGCCCAGCGTCAGCAGCGCGCCCAAAAAGAATTTCAGCCAGCCTTGGAAATACTGCTTCGTCGGCTCGTACAGCAGACACAAAATAAATGCCGGTGCTGTCAGGATACACAGCGAAATTGCAATCTGGTTGAGCAGCAGTAGCGAACCCGCCACCACCGCCGGTGCGCCCTGCCCCACTCCGCTCATAGTGATAAATGTTGTCATTGCGCTGGCTCCGCCGCTTTCGGTACCCACCGCCGTATGCAGCCCGCCGAACATCGCCGTTACCATGTGCATCATCATCAGCGAAGCATCTACCATCGCTTCGGGTGAGCCGTATTCGCTGCCCGAAATCATCCGCGCGATATTATCTTTGATATTCCCGTTCAGCCACTCGCGCACCGCGCCTGTGTTGCCCATTATCCAGCCTGCTATAAAGGTAATCAGCACCACTTTGCCCGTTTTCCAAAACAGCGCCGTTATCGGTTCCTTACCTTGGCCGTTCAGAATGCGGTAACCTTCGAACATCACCCAAACCATTACCATGGTGCCGACTGCGGGCATAAACACATACGACACCGCCTGCAGCCCGTTATCGCCGAAATCGGTAATCAACTTTTCGAGGTAGAGTTTGACGAAAATAAATAAGCCTAAGTTATCAGAAGACATTTTCTACTCTTCAATTGGTTTATGAGTTGATACCCAGCTTTTTTTTCACTGAGTCATATATATCGCCGATGGAAGAAAGCAGGCTGTCGAACAAGTTCCCTGCTTCTAAGGAAGCTGCCGTTGCTGTGGCAGCCGCAACACCGGCGCCGCCGCTTATCACCCCTGCTGTATTTTTGTCAAACTCGCCCAAGCCTTGCAAAACGCTGTTGGCGGTAACGTTGCCACCACTGCCAAACGTCTGCTGCAGCGCGTTGTTGGCTGTTTTTTTGCCGTAAAGAATTTCCCATTGCGCTTCTGCCTGCACCTGTTTGTAGAATTCGGTTTTGGTTTGGTAGGCTGCCAATGCGGCTTGCAGGCGTGTCATATCGTTTTGGATCAGTGCCTGCATCACGGCAATTTGGTATTGTTTTTTCTGCACATCGCCCGAGTTGTTATAGCCTTCATTCAGAAAGGTTCTGAGCTGGTTATTGCGCTTTTCCAAGATGGTGATGATGTCGAAAATTTCTTGCAGTTGCAGGGCAATCAGGTTGCGTGCGCTGTTACAGGCCTGATACATTCTGGTTTCGGGGTCTGTGCTGTCTTTTCCGGTAATTGCCGAGGTAAGGGCGCTTTTGCCTTTGGCAAGCAGGCTCGGATCGTTACATACGCTGCTCTCGTTGCTGCCGTAATATTTTTCTGCCGCGCTGCCTGTTAGGCTGTTGCTGTTGAGCATGGATTTTTCGGTAATGTCTTTGCCATTGGAGGCCATGCTTCCAAATACGGAGTTTGCGTCTCCCGCTAAAGAGCCAGACAAGCCGAAACCGTTGTTATTTTTCAGCGGATCGTTACTACCCGCGCCAAAAAATTCTTTCAAATCTTTCAGGTATTGGGCAATATTTTCGGTATTGCCTTTGATGGCACCGGAATTGTCGTCAACTGTGGGTACGCTTTGGCCCATGCCTGTTGCCTGAGCATAAACCGGTGTAAGAGCCAGCAATAATGCAGCGACGCAGATACGGAGTTGTTGTTTGCTGTGTGACATATTTGTTTGCTCCCAATGTTTATATGGTTCTAATGATTACATTGCGGCGTTTTTTCAGACGGCCTCTTTGTGGCCGGCAGGTTTGCTGCGCGAACCTTTACGCTCCCGATAGAAGCGTTCCAGCCATTGCTCGGGGCGCACTTGCTCGATGCTGATGCCGTTTTGCTGTGCGGTTTCGCCGATAATCCGCTGCATGATGTCGATATTGTCGGTGCTGGCGGAAATCACGGCCAAAACGTCGTCCATGCCGCGCAGGTTAAGCTGGCACACAGCCGAGGTATGACCCTGCTTCACCAAAAAGCAGCGGGATCGCTCGTCAAGATTGACGATTACGTCGAATTCGGCTTCGGTAAGCTTCAAACCGTCGATATAGTCTTTTTTATCGGCATTGGGGTTGGGCAATAAAATCATGGTAGCCGTCTGCTCGATCAGGGCGGCTGAAATATCGCTGCGCAGTGCGTCTTCGGGCGACTGTGTGGCGAAAATTCCCAAGCCGTTTTGCTTACGGATGGTCTTCTGTTTGTTTTTGGCAAATTCTTTCAAGCCGCCTTCGCCGTCGAGAATTTTCCAAAATTCGTCCATCACATAAATCAGCGGACGCCCGTCTATCAGTTCCTCCAAACGGTGCAGCAGGTAGTTGATAACAGGCGTTCGCACTTCTTCGTTATCAATCACCTCTGTATAGTCAAACCCGATGATGTTGGCTCGTGAAAGGTCGATAGTATCGACGGGGTTATCAAACACCCACCCCAGCGAATGACCTTTTGTCCATTTACGAATACGTGCAAACACGGAATCGTCACCCAAATTGGGTAGGCTTTTCTGAAAATTGGTCATGCTACGCAGATCCATAGGTGTATCGAGCATGGCACGTACACCGCGCAGGATGTCTTCTTCTTCAGAGGCGCTGTAAGAGCCTTTACCAGCCAGCAGCTTAATCAATCCCGATAAAAACTGCACGTTGGCATCAGTGTTTTCGCATTGGAACGGATTAAAGCCAGTGGGCGCGCCGTTGTCGAGCGCCATGTAGTTACCGCCGCAAGCACGCACGAAAATCTCTGCACCTCGGTCTTTATCGAAAAAGAAAATTGTCGGCTTGGGATCGAATTTCTGCACTTGGCTCAGCAGGAAGTTAATCAGTGCGGTTTTACCCGTACCTGATTTACCGATTACCATGGTGTTGGCAATGGCTTTCTCGCCCAAAGAGTTTTCACCCGGGTGCGTGGCGTGGAAATTGAAATAATATGGTTGTCCGTTGGTGGTTTGTAAAACGGTAACGGCATCACCCCACGGGTTATTGTGCATCTTACCGCTGGAGAAGTTGTGCAGCGGCGACAAACCTAAAAAGTTCAGCGATGAAATATTGGCTAAACGGGTGCGGTATTTCCAGTTACCCGGCAATTGTGAATAGAAAGAAGCCATAATGGCAACGTCTTCTTTAGACGACACAAAGCCGGCATTGGAAAGCTCCGCCCTTGCCGAGGCAATCTGCTGATGAAGCTGCTCCTGCGTAGGGGCATATAACGCCATAATAAAATGGTATTCCCCTAGCACGAAATTGCCTGATGAAACTTCGTCCATCGCTTTATCCAGCTCTGCAATTTGTGATACTGCTTTATCACCGGAAGAAATCATCATGCCGCGAGTGCGCTCGAGCGTTTTGAGTGCATCATGCCTGCCTTTGGGGCTGAAACTGTGGGTAACCACATATTCGAAATCTAAATACTTCAACCCGTTCAAAATACCCGGCCAAGTGCCGTCGGCATACTCTTTGATATTTAAAATTGCCCCGAAATGGTTTTTCTGATCAGGCGTGGTGATAATGTAATCGCCGTTTTTCGGGGAAAATGTGTGTTTACTCACCGCCAGATAATCATAAACAGGAGCATTTAAAACCGGAACCGGCTCTTCGATGCGGTTAATCAGATAAGCGAAAAACTCCAGCAGCTCTGAAAAAACCATGCCGTTGGATGCTTCATACATCCCCAACCGATAGGGTGAATAATCTTTTAAAACAGCTTCCACGTTGGCTGCCAACTCTGTGATTTTGGCAATCGCCTGATTCTGTATATGCTCAAGCACGCTAACTTCGGAAGGCTTATCAACCAAACCTTTATTTGAAACAACGGGGCGGTAAATCATGGTGAGATACAGCTCGTTATTCATAATTTTTTGTGTGCTCAAACCATTGAAATACTCGTTGTGTACACTTTGGTTGAATACTTCATCAAATTTTCCGCTTAACCGCACTTTGCCGCGCCTACGGATATCGTGCACCCAAAAGGCAACGTTCACATAATCCGGCGCGCGCAGTGTTTGCAGCAGACGGTTGAAAGTTTTATGCTTATGTTCGATTTCCCATTCATCACGGCCTACAAAAGGCAAGCCGCCGAGAAACCAAGTTATCAGATAGTCGCCACCCGTGGTTTTCGCAACAGTAGGGGCAACATGGCTTGATAAAGTAATAAACTGATTGCTGCTGGTATCGGGGCTGAACATCACGATGTGCTTCTTTCTAAATTATCGGGTTAACTTACTTTCTGGCACTTATGGCAAGTTTAGGTAAGTTTAAAATGAGTAAGGTCGCGTTTAAGCTGTTTTTAATTATTCGGTTCACTTCTTTCGGTAAAGATTGGGGTTAACAACCGCCATACCTTTGTTTTGTGCACGATTGCGTGTTAAAAATAAAAACTGCATCTTTAACCCCCACAACCGGAAAATCATCTCGTCTTGCTTGGCAATCTGGCGCAGAATAAAAATCACCACGGGAACACCCAGCAAATAAAACAGGTTCAAATACATCGCCATCAGCAATGGAACACCCGCACCGATAAAAAACGGTATATAAGGCACCCCTAAAAACATTGGCGGACGGGTACACCCCCTAAAAACAGTATCTTTTTTCATTTTTAAATAAGTTATTTTATTATAGTGAATTCAAATAAAAACTCCGAAATGAAATAACTGCATTCAAACTTGCAATTGGGCGATATGCTAAAGAATCGTTTTACCCTACTTCGGCATTCTTATTTTAATCCACTATACATCAACCATGTTTGCCAAATCATACATTGAAATTTAAAAATATGATAATAGCAACATGGTTGATGCGCACTCTATTTTCTAAACTTGAGAATCCAAATTGGTATAGCCATTAGCAGTTGGCAGAGCTATAGTCACCAACCAACCAGCTGGCAACTTGACCTGCAGCACCGATTACCAATGCACCGATCAAAATCGGGGCAACATCGGCAACACGTTTATGTGCAAAAGCAATCTGATAACCGGCTAAAATAACCGCAACGGTTACCACTGCAATTGAAGACACTTGCAAAATGCTTTGAATATTACCGAAGAAGCCACTAACTTTGTCACAAGCCTCGCCAAGGTTATTACTTGTACCTGCACCACCAGTGGTGGTTGCAAACGTATATCCTGAAGCCAGCATCATTGCTGAGAACAAAGTGTTTTGATAATACTGCTTCCCGCGGGTTAAGAAGTTTTTCTTCATGATCAAAATTACCTTTCATATTTGAGGTTGAGAACAAATTTAAACAGCTTGGCTCAAGTTATCCACCTGTTGCCTTTATAACACGATACAACTTTTTGCTTTATTACATAAAGCTATTGTTTAAGTTAAGAAAAAAATAAACAACGTCAAATTTTAAAACACAAATGCACGATCGCGCAATTCTCTTCCTGCCTCCGATTGTGCTTTTACATCAGAAACAGGCTGCCTAGATATGGCAGACGATGTTGCAACAGCGACCCGTGGACGGGATATAGTCTTGGATCTCGGAGTTGTATCAGCCTCCATCTTGGCCGCCCTTGTTACCTTAGCAACTGAAACGGTATCAGGCGAAACGGTAATAGCCTGAGAACCGCCATATTTCCGCATGGAATTGAATACTTTCTGCACATAACCATGGCGAAAACCCGTAACAAAATTACCCGAATAATAGCAACTAAATGCCTTACCCCAGTTGCGCCCCGCAGAAATATAGCACTCCTGCAAAATTTTAGATCCTGCTCGCAGATTGGAGCATACGTCAAATGCTTTGCTATAACTACTCAAGCCATATTTCTTCAGGTTATACCTGTTTACTTGGGCGATACCTACCGAAAAATTATATCCGGCTTCTTCCAGCATTTTTACCGTAGCCAACGCCTCGGGCAAGTTCTTAGGCTGACGACTTAACCTGCCTTTCACCACCCCGATTGCATAAGGGTTGAAACTTGACTCCACCCTTACTACATGCTGCATAACAGTAGGTGGAACATGCAGATTTCCACAATCTATCATTTGACCCCTTCTTTATAACCGGTCGCACTCTTCCATGCATTCACATAACGTACAGTCTCAGCATTTTGCTTACTGTTACTAAAACGGTTTCTGCCATAACCGATGCCATTATTATTAATATTTTTATTTTTTACTGCTGCTAACAATTTCTCATTTGGGAAGTAGGTCGTCAATGACATACCTTTGGGCATAGCCGAAGCATAAGGGCCGCCGGACGGAACACCTTTAGCCCCCCACGGCTGTACACTTAAAAATCTAGAACTTTCCTGACTCATAGTATCCAACAAACCAACCTGCATATTCTCAACCTGCATTGAGTCAGGATTTACCTTACCGCTGAAAGCCCAATTACGCCACGATTTATTACCGATATAGGTTGAAATGGCAAATTGATTCTTCTGATCCCATCTATATCCCGTTACAGTACCATCTTTTGACACAGGAACAAACTCATATACTTTCCCGATAGTGAAGAAAGTTCCGTTTTTCATGCTTGGCGTACAGATCGGAATACTCACGTTGTGGCCATAGTATGCCAAAGCCAATTCAGTAAAAAACGCTTGGACATCCTGCTGGCACTCTTGAACAGCCATCGGACCGTTGGGATTTTGAAGACAAAGCATCAAGCGACAACCACTGGTACGATAAAAATCTTGATAGTTGTCGGTATGCGCAAACGCAACAGATGAAAGCGCAGCCATTAAAACAACTGCTGCCTTTTTTTGAATATTCATAATACGGCCCTTTATCGACTATGTTTATTATTTAGTATTTAAAAGCTGGGAAACCATGCATCAAATCAAAAAAACTAAAAAATGCTCACCAGCTATAAAATACTTTCCCATTTAATTTGCTGTTATCAATAATAACGCATTTATTTTCATATCGCATTATTTCTCAAAACAACGGTTAAAATATGTGACCAACGGATTTTTCTAAATTACCTTCCTCAAGATCCTATCTTATCACTTCGCCTGCCAAGTGTCTTTCAACCCCACGGTGCGGTTGAACACCGGCGCGTCGGGTTTGTGGTCGCGGCGGTCGGTAACGAAATAGCCCAAGCGCTCGAACTGCCAGCGGCTTTCGGGCGGCAGGTTGCCGGCGGCGGCTTCGGCGTAGGCGGTGATTTCTTTCGCCGATTCGGGGTTGAGAAAATCGGTAAACGGCAGATAAGCGCCGTCTTCGCCGCGCACGGCGTCGGGGCGTTCGACGGTAAACAGGCGGTCGTAGAGGCGCACTTTGATTTCGGCGGCGTGTTCGGCGGAAACCCAGTGGATCACGCCTTTCACTTTGCGGCCTTCGGGCTTTTTGCCCAAGGTGTCGTGGTCGATGCTGCATTTGAGTTCGACGATGTTGCCGTTGCCGTCTTTCACCACTTCGTCGCACTTAATCACATAGCTGTAACGCAGGCGCACTTCGCCGCCCAAAGTCAAACGCTGCCAGCCGGTGGGCGGGTTTTCGCTGAAATCGTCGGCTTCGATATAGATGGTTGGCGCAATCGGCACTTCGCGTTCGCCCATTTCTTCGTGATGCGGGTGGAACGGTGCGCTGCGGCTTTGGGTGAGGCCGTCTGAAAAATTGGTGAGCGTTACTTTAATCGGGTTTAACACGGCCATCAGGCGCGGGGCGGAGTTTTCCAGCTCTTCGCGCACTGCGCCTTCGAGCACGCTCATATCGACCACGTTTTCCGATTTGGAAATGCCGGCGCGCTTGGCAAACAGGCGCAGGCCTTCGGGCGTGTAGCCGCGGCGGCGCATGCCGGAAATGGTGGGCATACGCGGGTCGTCCCAGCCGGAAACATGGCCTTCGCTCACCAGTTGGTTGAGTTTGCGTTTGGAGGTGATGGAATACAGCAGTTCCAAGCGTGAAAATTCGTATTGGCGCGGGCGGGTCGGATGCGGTGCGGGGATGTTGTCGAGCACCCAGTCGTAAAGCGGGCGGTGGGCTTCGAATTCGAGCGTGCACAGCGAATGGGTGATGCCTTCGATGGCATCGGAAATGCAGTGCGTGTAGTCGTACATCGGATAGATGCACCATTTGTCGCCGGTGTTGTGGTGGTGGGCGCGGCGGATACGGTAAATCACAGGGTCGCGCATATTTACGTTGCCCGAGGCCATGTCGATTTTCAGGCGCAGGGTTTTGCTGCCGTCGGGGAAGGCGCCGTCGCGCATTTTGTAGAACAAATCGAGGTTTTCTTCGATGCTGCGGTCGCGGTAGGGGCTGTTTTTGCCCGGCTCGGTGAGCGTGCCGCGGTATTCGCGCATTTCTTCGGCAGTCAAATCATCGACATAGGCTTTGCCGTCTTTAATCAGGCCGACGGCGTAATCGAAGAGTTGGTCGAAATAATCGGAGGCATAGCGCGGCTCGCCGGCCCACTCAAACCCCAGCCAGTGAACGTCTTCTTTAATCGAATCAACGTATTCCTGATTTTCTTTTTCGGGGTTGGTGTCGTCGAAACGCAGGTTGCACAGGCCGTCGTAAACATAGGCCAACCCGAAGTTCAGGCAGATGGATTTGGCGTGGCCGATGTGCAGATAGCCGTTCGGCTCGGGCGGGAAGCGGGTGTGGATGGCTTGGTGTTTGCCGCTTTGCAAATCGTCTTCGATAATGGTGCGGATAAAGTGGTTGTCGGCGAATTGGTCTTTGTTCATCATGGTGTCGGGCTTTACGGGAAGGCGGCCGGATAATCATTAAGGCCGTCTGAAAATAATGCGTTGGCAAAGGCGTGATTGTACCTTATTTCGGCATTATTTTCAGACGGCCTTGCATGCCGGCATATAGCGGCGCATTCAGGTTGAAACATACGGTTTGGTTTCGGCCAAACAGGCGTGGGCGCGGTTCATTTCGGCCGCCCAACCATCAAGGCCGGCAGCGGAGATTGCGGCTTCGGCTTCGGTTAAGTTGTTGCGGAACAATAAAAAATCCACCGCACACGCGGCATAAAGAGTGCCGATGTTCAAATCTGTGCCGTAGGGTTGCACCCGTTCGGCCAGCAATGCAATCGCGCTTTCGTTGCGCGCTTTAATCTGCGCATGGCGCGCCGTCCACCATTCGTTTTCGGGGCGCAGCATTTTTTCGGCAATCATCGCCACGGTGTTTTCCAAAATGCCTTCGGCAAGCGCGTGCAGGTTTAACACTTCCCAGTGGCCGTTATCTTGCGGATACAGTTTTCGCCCCTGCCCCAGAGTGTCGAGATATTCGGCAATCACGTTGCTGTTGAGCAGCCATTCCCCGCCGTCGGTTTGCAGCACGGGTATGCGGCCGAGCGGGTTGTTTTGATTGTGCGGCGAGGCGGCATCGAACGACGAGGTTACTTTCAGCAGCTCGATCCGCCCGCCCAAATCGTGGTGTGCGGCCACGGCGCGGACTTTGCGCACATAGGGGCTGGTGGTGGAATACCAAAGTTTCATGCTGCTTCCTTTCTGCTGTTATCGGGAAAAATTCTGTTTGGATATGCGCATCAATAAGGCCGTCTGAAAAACAATATGGCGTTTTCAGACGGCCTCTGCATTATTTTCCGTTATCGGCAATCAGGCATTTCACGCCCGCTTCCTCCAGCCGTTTGCACATCGCTTCGTCCGGCTCGCGGTCGGTGAATACGGCGTCGAATTCGCCGATGCTGCCCATGCGCACCAAGGCGTTGCGCCCGAATTTGCTGTGGTCCACACCCAGATAGCGCATTCGGGCGTTTTCCATCATGGCCTGCATCACGCTCACTTCTTTATAGTCGAAATCGAGCAGCGAACCGTCGGCATCAACGCCGGATGCGCTCAACACGGCATAGTCGGTTTTAAACTGGTTGATGAAATCCACCGTGGCCACGCCGGTTACGCCGCCGTCTATCGGGCGCACCACGCCGGAAGTGATAATCACGGTGTAATCGCTGCGCCCCGACACGATGGCGGCCACATGAATATTATTGGTGATGATGCACAAGCCTTTGCGCTTTTTCACCAACGCCATCGCCACGGCTTCGATGGTGGAGCCTATGCTCAAAAACAGCGAAGCGTTGTCGGGAATATGCTCGGCAATCAAATCGGCGATATGGGCTTTTTCGCTTTGCAGTTTGGCTTTTTGGGCGTTGAAATCTTCGTTTTCGAGGCTGTCGCCCAAAGTGGCGCCGCCGTGATAACGCCGCAGCAGGTTTTCTTCGCAAAGCTGGTTGATGTCGCGGCGTATGGTTTGCGGGGTAACGTCGAGCTCGCGGGCAAGCTGTTCGATCGGCATGAAACTGTGTTCGCGCACAAGGGCGATGATTTTTTCGTGTCGTTGGATGCGTGGCGGCATGGTGTGTTCTTTAATAATGTTGGAATTCTAGGGTCTGTCGACAATTGACCGGCGAAGCGGTTTTTTGAGGCAAAAAGCGCAGCAAGGTTGAACACCTTGCGAGCATTTTTAACGCCGCAGATGCGGATTTTAACCAAAAATACCGCCGCAACGCGATCGACTACACTCCGTAAATATCTGTTACCGTTAAAACTTATCCGCCGCATTGTGCCAAATTAACCACACGGCGGCAAGCCGCCCCACTAAAAGCGCATACTCGAAAAAACCACCATCAGAAACGGGGCGATAACATTGATAATGAAACCGAAACTGATGGCCAGCGGCACAACCTGCAAACCGCCCGAACTTTGAATCACCGGCAGCGTAAAATCGAGGCTGGTGGCACCGCCCACACCCACCGCCGCGCTGGGGTGGCGGCGCATCAGCGCGGGAATAAACACCAGCGCGAAAAACTCGCGCGCCAAATCGTTCAGCAGCGCAATGCTGCCCCACACGGGGCCGTAGGCTTCGGTCATCACAATACCCGACAGCGAATACCAGCCGAAAGCAGACGAAAGCGCCAAACCTTTGCTCCACGACACTTCGGGCATCAGCGCGGCAAACAGCAGCCCGCCCAGCAGCGAAGACACGGTTATCAAGATACTGGTTTGCACGCCGCGGCGGTTAATCAGCACCTGGCGCAACGTGATGCCGCTGCCGCGCAACTGTATGCCCACCAGCAACACTAGCAGCATCAGGCAATAAGTGCCCGAACTTTCCGGCGGCAGCCAGCCCTCCTGCAAGGCTTCGCCGGCCAAAAAACCCAACACCACGCAGCCCACCTGCTTGACGCTGCCGGCAATGCTCACCCGCGCCTTTTTGCCCCCGCCTGCGGTCTGCCACGGATGGCGGCGGTCGAACCACATCAACACCGCAAGGTTCATGCCGATAATGCACGCAAACAGCAAAACGGTGGCACCGATGATGGTGTCGATCTGCGCGCCCAAATTTTCCACCTGCGAGAGCGACACACCGATTAACAGCAAAATGACATACACCAGCCAAACCAAAACCTTATCCACCGCTTTCAGATAAGGTTTCGGCAAACTGATGAAAAACCCGAGAAAAAGCGGCACCAAAATCGAAATCAGGGTAATCAGGCTGTTCATACAATATCCATCGGTTTCAGACGGCCCCGCGCTGGTGGAGTGTAGTCAGAAGGCTGGCGAAGCGGATTTAAACCAAAAATACCGCCGCAACGCGGCCGACGGCACTCCCCAAGGCCGGCGCAGCAAATCTGTGCAAAAAACGCGATTATAACCGAATCCGCCCCGCCCTCCCCGCCGGTTATCCGCACCCGGCAAAGCAGATTTCCCGCACCAATATTGGGAAGCTTGACCTGTATCAAAACCTGATAACCGTTTTCACCTATAATCGCTTCTAAACCGATAACCACAAACCAAACTTACGGGAACGCAAACAATGGAACTCATCAACGAACTGTTTAAATCGCCTGTCGGCATTTTATCTTTGCTCACCATTGTTTTTGTGATGGTTATCGCCACGGTTTTATTTTTCTGGGTGAAACGCCAAGCAGGCAAAATCCCCGAAAAGCAGTAAGTTTTCATTTTTTATCTCTTTCCTCTTGATGTGTGTGTGTTTGGGTGTGGCTGCGTGCCACCCCTTTTTTTATCTGCGCATCTTGCTCTTTTCTCCCCATAGCTAAGTAGGCACCCATTTTGTTAAAGGAATCATGAATGACTTTGCCAAAATACCAAAATATATGTTTACAAAAAGATAGGCCGTCTAAAAACAAAGGCTCTAGACTAGGGTCTGTCGACATTCAAGTTTTCAGTGTATCCTATCCTCATGACCAGATATATTCTTACCGATGCACAGTGGGCAAAAATTGAGCCTTTATGCCAAGGAAAAGTTGGCGATGCCGGCCGAACCGCTGTCGATAACCGATTATTTATAGAAGCCATACTATGGATTATCCGTACCGGCAGTCCTTGGCGCGATCTGCCCGAAGAGTTCGGTAATTGGAAAAGTATCCACAAACGCTACCGCAGATGGGTCTTGGCCGACCGTTTTCATGATATTTTTGAAGAACTGAACCGTGATCTCGATATGGAGTATGTCATGATTGACGGCACAATTGTCAAAGTTCACCGCCACGGTCAGGGTGCAAAAGGGGGACTCGAAATCAGGCCATCGGCCAATCCAAAGGCGGGATGACGACCAAGATTTTGGCTATGGTGGATGCTTTGGGGAACCTGATTGACTTCAAACTGATGCCTGGTCAGCGCAATGACATTTGCGGCGTAGAACCGCTGATTAAAGAAAAGGAATTTGATGCTTTATTGGCGGATAAAGCCTTTGATGCCGACTGGCTGGTCGAAGAGTTGACCGAAAGGGGGAGTAAGGTGGTTATTCCGCCGCGTAACAACCGCAAATTGCAGCGGGAACACGACAAGATGATGTATTGCTGGCGACATTTGATTGAGAACTTTTTTTGCAAACTCAAAGAATTCAAAAAGATTGCGATGCGCGCAGAAAAAACCGACCAATCTTTTGCTGCCAATATTTACCTTGCTGCTGCCGTATTGAAATTAAGGTAAACTTGAATGTCGACAAACCCTAGCAGAATAGCTCTGTTAGACTAGAAAAATGAAATATAACACCAAGTTAAGTGACTATCAGCTCAAAAAATCATCAAGCATTTTTGTGTCGATATAGAAGCCTCAAAAACCGCTTTGCTGACAGGCTTCAACCGCAATACCATCAACTACTGGTATAGCATTTTCAGGCACGAAATATACCGCTACCAAAGCGAGCAAAAAGACCCGTTATACGGCAGCATAGAGGTTAATGAAAGCTATTTTGGTGCCAAACGGCAGCGCGGTTTCCATGGCAAGTTAAAGTGTGGCAGAGGAATGCTTTAACAACCCGTCTTTGGTATTTTCGAAAGAGACGGCAGAGTTTATACCGAAATCGTTTCTGATTGTAAAAAGCAAACACTTCAATCTGTTATATTGGGAAAGGTCTCTCTGGAGAGCGTTATTTATTCTGATAGCTGGCGCGGTTATAGCGGCTTGGTCGATGTCGGCTACTCTAAACATTTGCGCGTTAATCACGGACAAAATAAGTTTGCAGATGGTACCAGGCACCAATGGTATTGAAAGCTTCTGGAGTTTTACCAAACGAAGGCTCGCCAAATTCAACGGCGTAACCAAAAACTTTGATTTGCACCTGAAGGAAGGCGAATGGCGATGGAACCGAAACTCTGATGAACTGAGTCACGAACTTTGGAGGCTTTTAAAGTAAATTTATATAAAGCTGCTAGTCTAGAGCCAAACAAATACTACATCTCCGAATTAAAACACTCCGTCTCCAGCACTACAAAAAAACTTTCCATCGGCACATTGTCCCAACAGTTGCCTTTACACTGTATATCTTGCATCATCTTGGCTTGGGCCAAACTCCACCATACCGGTACAGCACACCCAGTCAGAATGCAGCAGCTTCTCTTCGTTTAACTTGTACACCGCCCGGTTGTACATCTGCACCACAATCTTGTTATCAGGTCATCGAGACAAATAGGCGGGAATGTTGCCGTTGTATAAACCAGTATCGGTGACAGGTATAACGTGCCGTCGCAGCATTTAAACCAACCCCGTAACGTCAATCAGCCATTTTCATTGAGCACAGCGTCTTTGAAGTTATACTGAAAAATGCCAGTTAATCTGTTTCTGCCACATTTTGCCCCTTAAACTCAACTGCTCCATGATTCTTGAAGCAATCCAACATCGGACTTACATTCGGTAGATATTGAAAAAATCAGCAGTACGCTGTTGCTTTTGAGTGCACAATATTACCCGACGGCTTGATATTTGAATGTAGGTTATATTTGCCTATCCAAGAAAACTATACCTTGGTTACGTTAAGATTTGTCCAACTTTTGAGATCCAGTACACAACGCTTAACGCCCTGCCAGCAAAGCCAGCAGCTTATCGTGGATGCCGCCGAAGCCGCCGTTGCTCATCACCAGAATATGGTCGCCCGGCCGGGCTTCCGCCGCCACCGCCGCCGTAAAGGCATCGAAATCTTTGCCCGTGTGCAGCTTGCCGCCCAGTGGGGCGAGCGCGTCGGCCACGTCCCAATCGACGCCGCCTGCGTAGCAGAATACCTTATCGGCTTCCTTCAGGCTTTCAGGCAGCGCGGCTTTCATGGTGCCGAGCTTCATGGTGTTGGAACGCGGCTCCAGCACGGCCAGAATACGCGCCGCGCCCACTTTCTGACGCAAGCCTGCCACGGTGGTGGCGATGGCGGTGGGATGGTGGGCGAAATCGTCGTAAACGGTGATGCCGTCGGCCTCGCCTTTGATTTCCATGCGCCGTTTCACGTTTTTAAAGGCGCTCAGGGCTTCGCAGGCCGTCTGAACGTCCACGCCGGCATGGCGGGCTGCGGCAATCACGGCCAGCGCGTTCATGCGGTTGTGTTCGCCCATCAGGCTCCAAGCCACCCGCCCTGCCTGCCGGCCGTGCAGCAAAACATCGAATGAACCGTCGGCCGCCACGCCGCCAGTCTGCCAACCCGATGCCGTGCCGAAGGTTTCAACGGGGGTCCAGCAGCCTTTGTCTAAAGTGTCTTGCAGGTTTTGCTCGGTGCCGTTGGCAACAATCAGGCCGTCTGAAGGAATGGTACGCACAAGGTGGTGGAACTGGGTTTGGATGGCGGCCAGATCGGCGAAAATATCGGCGTGATCGAATTCGAGGTTGTTCAGAATCGCGGTGCGCGGGCGGTAATGCACGAATTTGGAGCGTTTGTCGAAAAACGCGGTGTCGTATTCGTCGGCTTCGATCACAAAAAACGGCGACTGCGAATGCGGGTCTTGGCGCGGCGCTTGCGGCAGGCGGGCGGACACGCTGAAATTCTGCGGCACGCCGCCGATAAGGAAGCCCGGCGCCAAACCGGCGTATTCGAGCACCCATGCCAGCATCGAAGCGGTAGTGGTTTTGCCGTGCGTGCCGGCCACACCCAGCACCCAACGACCCTGCAACACGTTTTCAGCCAGCCATTGCGGGCCGGAAACATACGGCAGGCCGCGGTTCATCACTGCTTCCACCACTTCCATGCCACGTTTGGCCACATTGCCGATCACATAAAAGTCGGCGGGGAATTTATCCAGCTGCGCGGCATCGAAGCCTTCGTGCACACCTATGCCCAAGGCTTCGAGCTGGGTGCTCATCGGCGGATACATTTTGGCGTCGCAGCCGGTTACTTTAAAGCCTGCTTCTTTGGCTATCGCCGCTACGCCGCCCATAAAGGTGCCGCCGATGCCGATAATGTGGATGTGTTTCATAGCTGGGTTTCTGTGCGCAAAAAACGTGATTATATAGCGAATCGGCGCCGCATTCGGCCTCTTCCGGTGATTTTTCCGCCCTGCCCCGCCGTTTCGCGCAAAGCCACCCCCGCGGCATACGCAAAACCGCACGCCGCACCCTTAATTTTTTCTCGCACAACTTTACATAAATCAGTATGATAGCAACCTTACCGGCAGAAAAACGCCTGCTGCACACACTTCAGGCCTGCCGGCAAAATAAAACCATACTTAAATTTTGAAGAGGTATCACCGTGTCTGATTCTAACCAATCCAAGCGCGAAACCTTCTCGAACCGTAGGGCATTTATGTTTGCCGCCATCGGTTCGGCGGTAGGTTTGGGCAATATTTGGCGCTTTCCCTATGTAACTTACGACAACGGCGGTGGCGCGTTTATCGTGCCCTACCTGATTGCGCTGCTCACTGCGGGCATCCCCCTGCTGTTTTTGGACTACGCCATCGGCCACCGTTACCGCGGCTCGCCTCCCTTGGCGTTCCGCCGCCTCAACCGCGCCCTGGAGCCTTTCGGTTGGTGGAACGTGTTGGCCAACGTGATTATCTGTATCTACTATGCCGTGATTATCGGCTGGGCGGCCAGCTACACCTACTATTCGCTGGTTGGCGCATGGGGTGCCGACCCGCAGGCGTTTTTCTTTAAAGACTATCTGCACATGGCCGACGGCGTATCCGTGGGCTTCGATTTCGTAGCCAAAGTGCTCGGCCCCTTGATCGGCGTGTGGATTTTCACCTTTCTGATTCTGGCGCTGGGCGTGCAGAAAGGCGTGGCGCGCTCGTCGAGCTTCTTTATGCCGCTCTTGGTGGTGATGTTCCTGATTATGGTAGCCATCGCGCTGACCCTGCCGGGCGCCGCCAAAGGCTTGGATGCGCTGTTTACGCCCGATTGGTCGAAACTTTCCAACCCCAGCGTGTGGGTTGCCGCCTACGGCCAGATTTTCTTCTCGCTGTCTATCTGCTTCGGCATCATGGTAACCTATTCCTCTTACCTGAAACCCAAATCCGACCTCACCGGCACGGGCTTGGTGGTAGGCTTTGCCAACAGCAGCTTTGAAGTGTTGGCCGGTATCGGCGTGTTTGCCGCGCTGGGCTTTATGGCCACCGCTGCGGGCAAAGAAGTGAGCGAGGTAGCCTCTTCGGGCATCGGTTTGGCCTTTATCGCCTTCCCCACCATCATCAACCAGGCTCCGTTCGGCTCGTTAATCGGCGTGCTGTTTTTCGGCTCGCTGGTTTTTGCCGGCATCACTTCGATGATTTCGATTGTGGAGGTAATCATTGCCGCCGTGCAGGACAAACTGCGCTTGGGGCGCGTTGCCGCCACGTTTGCCGTGTGCCTGCCGATGGGCATCGTGTCGGCGCTGCTGTTCGGCACCACCACCGGCCTGCCGGTGTTGGACGTGATGGACAAATTCGTCAACACCTACGGTATCGTCGCCGCCGGTTTCCTGTATGTTTTGGTATTGGTTGCTACCAAAAAACTGCCGGTGCTGCGCCAACATATCAACGCGATTTCATCGTTCAAAGTCGGCACCTTGTGGTATGTTTTCGTGTGCACCACCGTTGCCATGCTGGGCTATATGCTGTTTAACGACACCAAAACCCTGCTGGCCGAAAACTACGAAGGCTACCCCGACTGGTTTTTGGACACCTTCGGCTGGGGTATGTCGCTGGGCTTGATTGTGCTGGCATTGCTGCTGTCGCTGCTGCCGTGGCGCATGGAAAACAAATTCAACCCCGACGAAGCCCACAAATCCGACGAAACCCGCAAAGGAGAACAATCATGAGCGCCGCCGCCATCACCATGCTTGTGATAACGCTGGTTATCATTTGGGGTGGATTTATTGTTTCGGTGATGCGTCTGCCGAAAGAATAAGCCCGACCGCCAAGCAGTAAATAAAACGGAAAGGCCGTCTGAAAAATATGAACTGTCCCCCAATACTTGGACAAGTTAGGAATCTTTCTCAAACAGCCTTTTCAAGCTGGGTTCTGTAGCCGACAGGACTCAGCTTTTTCAAGTTTAAACTAATCCGTTCATGATTGTAGTAATGTATGTAATCATCTATTACCTCCGTCAGCTCCGCCACCGACAGCGCACCTTCCTGATAGAAACTCTCCGTTTTCAGTATACCGAAGAAACTCTCCATCGGCGCATTGTCCCAACAATTGCCTTTGCGCGACATACTTTGCACAATCCCTTTCTCAGCCAATTTCGTTCGATAAGCCTCGGTGCGGTAAAGCACACCCTGGTCGGAATGCAGCAGCGGCGTTTGGCCTTTCAGACGGCCGAATGCTTGGTCCAACATTTGCGCCACCATTTTACTGTTTGCTCTGCGGCCTAAAGAATAGGCCACAATCTCCCGATTAAACACATCCAATATCGGCGATAAGTACAGCTTCCCGTCTGTGCATTTGAACTCCGTCACATCGGTCAGCCATTTGTCTGCCGGTTTGCCGGCGGTAAACTCACGATTGAGAATATTGTCCGAAGCCTCTCCCACTGTTTGCGGACGGTAGGTTTTTTTACTGCGGACTTTGGCTTTCAGTCCCAACAAACCCATAATGCGCTGTACTTTCTTTTTGTTCCACGACAATACGGCGGCAATCCGCCGGTGGCCGTAACGGCCTTTGTGTCGGCGGTAGACTTCGCTCACTGCGGTTTTGGCCGCCGTATCGGGATCGGTTTTGCCGGTGTGGTAGTAGAAACTGCTTTTGGGAATGCCGGCACTGTGCAGCAGGTATTTCAGCGGGTGCTTTGCCCTCAGCGTTTGGACGGTTTCGCAGCTTTGGCGGCGGCCGCTTCCTTTTCGTTGAGGGTTTTCATGTGCTTTAGGTAGTCGTTCTCCGCCCTCATGTATCGCAATTCTTCAATCAGTTCGGCCTGTGTTTTTTCGTGGTCGGGTTTGTCGGCGGTAAACGGGTTTTTGCGTTTGGTCTTCATGGGGTTAGCCTGCGGGTGCCGGAGTGCGGCGATGCCGCCTTGCCGATAGGCGGCTATCCAACGGCGCAGGTGGGTGCGTGAGACGTTGAAGTGCTCTGCGGTGCGCTGTTGGCTGTGCACCTGGTGGTAATGGAGTACGGCTCGGTATTTGAAGTGTAGGTTATATTTGGACATAAGAAAACTGCACCTTTTAAAGTTGGAGGGGGTGTCCAATTTTTGGGGTGCAGTTCAATATTTTCAGACGGCCTTTCCGTTTCTAAAGCATTCACGTTATAGTCAATTAAAATAAGAACTACGTAGCAGTGCAGTCATAAAATCTCCCACGGCAGGTAAAACTTTCCGCAAATGCTTTTTAATATTCGCCCATACCTTTTCAATCGGATTAAGCTCGGGTGAATAAGGAGCAAGGGGCAATACTTTATGTCCCTGCTTCTGCGCCATTTCAGTCAAAACCGCCATACGGTGGAAACGGGCATTGTCCATAATGATGACGGATTTCTCCGTCAGTTCGGGCAGCAGCATTTGCTCAAACCATGCTTCGAACAGGCTGCCGTCCATGGTGCCGCAATAGGTCATGGGGGCAATCAGGCTGCCTTTACCTTGGATTTGTGCCGCAACCAATGAAATACGTTGGTATTTTCTGCCGCTGATTTGTGCTTTGACGGGTACGCCTTTTTTCGAGTAAGCGTAAGGGCGGTAAAAAAAGGTGTCGAACCCTGTTTCATCAAGAAAAACTGCTTGATAGTCAGTATATTGGCTCAATGCTTGTTGATAAGCGGCTACTTGTTCGGGTTTTTGTTCTTTGTATGTGGTGGTCTTTTTTTTCGTGTGATGCCCATGACTTTGAGCAGGTAGCTGACATTTGGGGCGCTGCACCCTAAATGTTCTGCGATTTCGTGCAGGTAGGCATCAGGATGCTGTTCGAGATAGTCTGAAAGCTGTTGCCTGTCTATTTTTGTGGCATTACCACCTTTGACTTGATGCGCCAGTGAACCTGTTTGTTCATAGAGTCGCAGCCAACTGCTCAGCGTTTTGTCGCTGATACCATATACACGGCAGACTTGGCTTGCATTTTGGCATTGCCGGTAATATTCGATTGCTTTTTGTCGGAGTTCTATCGGGTAGGCCATTTTTTTCTGCTGGTAAGGGGGAGTAAAGTTCGGAATTCTTATTTTAATTCACTATATATCGAAGCCTGAAAAGCAACATGGAACAGGCTGAGGCCTTTGCAAAAACTGCCTTGAGGCCATCTGAAATGCTTAAATTCCGTTTTGGCTTCGCAAGTGCGCTGCGTTAACCGCTCAGGCGGGAATAACGGAAAAGGAGCTTCGGGTGATGTTTTTGATTTTTGCAAAGACATCAGGCTTTGCCGAATCTTCAATCAACCGCTCTCCGTCTCACGCCTTGCCCGTGCTGCCGAAACCGCCGGCTCCGCGTTCGCTGGCGGCAAACTCGTCCACCAATTTAAACTCGGCCTGCACCACCGGCACCACCACCATTTGCGCGATGCGCGCCAACGGTTCGATGGTAAACGCCTCTTTGCCGCGGTTCCAAACCGACACTTTCAGCTCGCCCTGATAATCCGAATCGATCAGGCCGACCAAATTGCCCAACACAATGCCGTGCTTGTGCCCCAAACCCGAACGCGGCAGCAGTACGGCTGCGTAGGCGGGGTTGGCCAGATGAACGGCCAAACCGGTGGGCACGAGAAACGTGTCGCCCGGCTGCAAAACAACGGCTTCGTCGATACAGGCGCGCAAATCCAAGCCTGCCGAGCCGGGCGTGGCATAAGCAGGCAGGTTGCCGGCCATTTTCGGGTTAAGTATTTTCAGTTCCACTTCAGTTCGCATGATGGTTCTTCTGTTGTTTCAAAAGGCGTTTATTATACACAAAGGCCGTCTGAAAAGTTTCAGACGGCCTCTCATAAAGGCTTTGCAAATAAAGGCCTTGCAAAACCGCCCGCCCGGTCAGGCAAACGGGTGTTGCAGCAAAATGGTTTCCGCGCGGTCGGGGCCTGTGGAAACGATGGCGATGGGCGCGCCGCACACTTCTTCGATGCGTTTCAGATAAGCCTGGGCGTTGGCGGGCAGCTGGCTGAACTCGGTGGCACCGAAGGTGGATTCTTTCCAGCCCGGCAGGGTTTCGTAAACCGGCGTGCAGCCTGCCACGGCGTCGGCGCCGAACGGCAGAATATCGGTGGTGCTGCCGTCGGCCAAAGTGTAGCCCACGCAGATTTTGATTTCGTCTATGCCGTCCATCACATCGAGTTTGGTGATGCACATGCCGGTGATGCCGTTTACCTGAATCGAACGCTTCAGGGCGGCGGCGTCAAACCAGCCGCAGCGGCGGGCGCGCCCGGTTACCGAGCCGAACTCGTGGCCGCGCTCGGCCAAACCTGCGCCGATGTCGTCGAACAGCTCGGTCGGAAACGGGCCGGAACCCACGCGGGTGGTGTAGGCTTTCACGATGCCCAACACATAATCGAGCATTTGCGGAGGCACGCCCGCACCGGCGGATGCCGCACCGGCCAGACAGTTGGAAGACGTTACGAACGGATAAGTGCCGTAGTCGATATCCAGCAGCGTGCCCTGCGCGCCTTCAAACAGCAGCTTTTCGCCTTTTTGATTTTTCTCATACAGGGTGCGCGAAACATCGGTAATCATCGGTTTGATGCGGCCTGCGTATTTTTCGATAACGGCCAGCACGTCTTCCAGCTTCACCGGCTCGGCTTGGTGCAGGTATTGCAGCTGCACGTTGTAATATTCCACATTGGCCTGCAATTTGGGCAGCAGTTTTTCCGTGTCGAACAAATCCACCATACGCACGGCGCGGCGGGCGACTTTGTCTTCATAAGCGGGGCCGATGCCGCGGCCGGTGGTGCCGATTTTGCCGCTGCCGCGCGATGCTTCGCGTGCCTGGTCGAGCGCGATGTGGTAAGGCAGAATCAGCGTGGCGGTGGGGGCGATTTTCAGACGGCCTTCCACTTTTTTCACGCCGGCGGCGTTCAATTCGTCGATTTCGCCCATCAGCGCTTCGGGGGAAACCACCACGCCCGAGCCGATAAAGCAATCGAGCTTTTCATGCAGAATGCCGCTCGGTATCAGGCGCAAAACCGTTTTTTTGCCGCCCACCACCAGCGTGTGCCCGGCATTGTGGCCGCCCTGGAAACGCACCACACCGGCGGTTTCTTCGGCCAGCCAGTCCACAATTTTGCCTTTGCCTTCGTCGCCCCATTGGGCACCGATCACTACTACGTTTTTAGCCATAATTCTCAACCTGTTATTCAAACCAATTAAATTTCTGTTTCAACCACTTGCCAGCCGTCGCCTTGGCGTTGCAGGCGGCGGGTCGCTTTTCTGACGCCGTTTTGGCCGGCTCCGTAATCTATCACCACCGCCTGCCCTTCGGCGCGCAAACGGTTAACGGTTTCCTGCGCCTGCGGCAAATCGGCGGCCGCCACGGCAACCGGCGGCTGTTGCTCGCACGGCGGCAGCCGCCCGATGAAGGTGCGCAAATCGAAGCTGAAGCCGGTGGCCGGACGGGCGCGGCCGAAATATTCGCCCAAGCCGTCGTAACGGCCGCCGCGCGCCACCGCCTCGTGGCTGTCTTTGCCGTAGGCGGCGTATAACAGGCCGGTGTGGTAGTTATCCACCCGCAGTTCCGACAAATCGATATGCATGGCCTGCTGCGGGAAAGCGTCGCACACCGCCTGCAATTCGTTTAAGGCTTTGCCCACGGCAAACAAATCGGGCAGCTTGGCGCGCGCTTCGGCCAGCACGTCGCGCGAGCCGTAGAGCGCGGGCAGCAGCGAAAACGCTTTCGCCCACATGCCGTCGAGCTTCCATGCAACCACTTGGGCGTTGACGGCGGCGGCATCCTTATCCTGCATCAGCGCCAGCAACTGCGCCGCCTGCTCCTGCGCCAGCCCCGCCGCTTCTGCCAGTGCGCGGAACACGCCGATATGGCCGAGCGACAGCAAAACTTCGCCCACATCGCCGATGGCCACGCTTTTGAGCATCAGGTCGATAAGCTCGATATCCGCAGCCACATCGGCATAGCCGTATAGCTCCGCCCCCACCTGCAAAGGCTCGCGGGTGCTTAAAAAGCCGTCGGGGCGGGCATGCAGCACCGAGCCTGCGTAACACAGGCGGTTGATACCGTTATTGGCCGACAGCAGATGCGCATCGATGCGCGCCACCTGCGGCGTGATGTCGGCGCGGATGCCGAGCTGGCGGCCACTGAGCTGATCGACCACGCGTATGGTTTTCAGCGACAAGCCCGCGTCGATATGGGTAAGCAGCGAATTGCTGTACTCCATCAGGGGCGGGTGCACCAGCTCGTAGCCGTGCACGCGGAACAAGGCCAACAGCCGTTCCCGCGCGCTTTCGAGCTGGCGCGCGGAAGAAGGCAGAATGTCGGCGATGTGCTCGGGTAGTTGCCAAGACTGCATGAAAATCCAATCTTTCTGTAAACACAAAACACAACAAAGGCTGTTCAAACTTAAAAACCATCGTTTCGGGCAGCGCCCGCCGCCCGCGTTATGATTTGATTTTAAATTCAAACAGCCCCGAATTATTAAAGCAGAACTTTAACATAAAACAACAATGAAGTGCAGCCTGTTTTTGCCCCGCACAGCCGTACCGCTTGCGCGTTTTTGTTTTCAGACGGCCTAACCTTTATTGCCGGCACCGCAGTTTTCAACGCATAAAAAACGCCGCATTTCTGCGGCGTTTGCTTTTTCGGTTTATTTTGCGTTCAGCAGGGCTTGGTCAACGCGCTCGCGCAACTCCTTGCCCGGTTTGAAGTGGGGAACATACTTTTCGGGCACTTCCACACGTTCGCCGGTTTTGGGGTTGCGGCCGACGCGGGCCGGGCGGCGGTTCAGATCGAAGCTGCCGAAGCCGCGGATTTCGATGCGCTGGCCTTTGGCAAGCGAGCGGGTCATGGTGTCGACCAAAACCTTTACGCTGTATTCGACGTCTTTAGCCATCAGTTGCGTGCCGTTTTTTTCGGCAAACACTTCCGCCAAACGAACCATCAATTCAGACTTAGTCATGTCTGCACCTATTACTCTTGGTCGCCTGAAAGTTTGGCTTTCAGCAAATCGCCCAGGCTGGTGGTGCCGGCGCTGGCGGTTGCAGCGGCGTTAACGGAATTCAGGGCGTCGCGGTTGTCTTTGGCGTCTTTCGCTTTCACCGACAGCTTGATGCTGCGGTTTTTGCGGTCAACGGTGGCAACAACGGCTTCTACTTCGTCGCCTTCTTTCAACACGTTGCGCAGGTCTTCAACGCGCTCGCTCGACCATTCGGAAGCGGGCAGGTAGGCTTCCACTTCGTCGGACAGGGCAACCACGGCGCCTTTGGCGTCAACGGATTTGGCCACGCCTTTAACCAGCGAACCTTTGTCGTTCACGCTGATGAAGTTGCCGAAGGGGTCGCCTTCCAGTTGTTTGATGCCCAAAGAGATGCGTTCTTTTTCAACATCGATGGCCAACACAACGGCTTCCACTTCTTCGCCTTTTTTGTATTTGCGCACGGCTTCTTCGCCGGTTTCGGTCCAAGACAGGTCGGAGAGGTGAACCAGGCCGTCGATGCCGCCGGGCAGGCCGACGAATACGCCGAAGTCGGTGATGGATTTAACCGCGCCGGACAGTTTGTCGCCTTTGTTGTGGTTGGCGGCAAATTCTTCCCACGGATTGGCCTGGCACTGTTTCATGCCCAGGCTGATGCGGCGGCGGTCTTCGTCGATTTCGAGAATCATCACTTCTACTTCGTCGCCCAGTTGCACGACTTTGCTCGGGTGAACGTTTTTGTTGGTCCAATCCATTTCGGAAACGTGCACCAAGCCTTCGATGCCTTGTTCGATTTCAACGAACGCGCCGTAGTCGGTCAGGTTGGATACTTTGCCGAACAGGCGGGTGCCTTGTGGGTAACGGCGGGTCAGGCCGCTCCAGGGGTCTTCGCCCAGTTGTTTCATACCCAGGGAAACGCGTTGTTTGTCTTGGTCGAACTTCAGCACTTTGGCTTCTACTTCCTGGCCCACTTCCAGCACTTCGCTCGGGTGTTTCACGCGGCGCCATGCCAGGTCGGTAATGTGCAACAGGCCGTCGATGCCGCCCAAGTCAACGAATGCACCGTAGTCGGTGATGTTTTTAACGATGCCTTTAACAACCGAACCTTCTTGCAGGTTTTCCAGCAGGGCTTTGCGCTCTTCGCCCAAAGTTACTTCCAGAACGGCGCGGCGGGATACCACAACGTTGTTGCGTTTTTTGTCGAGTTTGATCACTTTGAATTCTACTTCTTTGCCTTCAAAGTGAGAGGTGTCTTTTACGGGGCGCACGTCAACCAGCGAGCCGGGCAGGAAGGCGCGGATGCTGTTGATCATCACGGTTAAGCCGCCTTTGACTTTGCCGTTGATGACGCCTGAAAGGATGTCGCCGTTTTCCATGGCTTCTTCCAGAGCGATCCAATCGGCGGCGCGTTTGGCTTTTTCGCGCGACAGTTTGGTTTCGCCGAAACCGTTTTCAACGGATTCGATGGTTACGGTAACGAAATCGCCTACTTTAACTTCAATCTCGCCCTGAGCGTTTTTGAATTCAGCCACGTCGATCAGAGATTCGGATTTCAAACCGGCGTTTACGGTAACGAAGTTTTGGTCGATGCCTACGACTTCGGCGGTAATCACTTCACCGGGGTTCATCTCTTGAAGGGTAAAGCTTTCTTCCAAAAGTTGGGCAAAATTTTCCATAGTCATAAATAACTCTTTTCAATACACCGCCAAGGGGTGCGGGGTGGGTTGTAAAAAACGCTTGCCGCCCTTGGCGCGGCAGACGTTTGCTGCAAACGGTTTTCAGACGGCCTTTCAAGATTCGGGGCCGTCTGAAAAAAGCTGGCGGGATTATACAGCAAGCTTAGATTTTTGCATACCAATCAAGCACTTTTTTTACCGATTCTTCGATGGTTAAATGCGTGGTGTCGAGCAGCAGGGCGTCGGGCTGCTGTTTGAGCGGTGCAACGGCACGGCGGCTGTCGGCTTCGTCGCGTGCTTCGATGTCGGCGAGAATGCGCTCGAACGCCACGCCTTGGGTGGGCACGCCGATTTGTTTGGCGCGGCGTTCGGCGCGGATGCGGGCGGATGCGGTCAGGAAGATTTTCAGCGCGGCATCGGGAAAAATCACCGAGCCTATGTCGCGCCCGTCGCCCACCAAGCCTTTTTCGGTGAGGAAGGCACGCTGGCGCTGCAACAATGCTTCGCGCACTTTGGGCAGCTGCGCCACCGCCGATGCGCCCATGCCGATGGCTTCGGTACGGATGGCTTCGGTAACGTCTTGGCCGCCAAGCAGGATGCGGCCGCCGTCGAACCCGGCGGGCAGTTGCTCTGCCAAGGCGGCTACGGCTGCTTCGTCGCTCCAATCGGCATTGTGTTGCCGGGCGTAAAGCGCGGTCAGCCGGTAAAGCGCGCCCGAATCGAGATAATCGAAGCCGAGTGCGGCGGCCACGCGCGAGGCCACCGTGCCTTTTCCTGATGCGCTGGGGCCGTCGATGGCGATGATTTTGCGGTTTAAATCCATATCGGTATTCTCTTTGAACCCGCCGCAGCGGTGTTTTTCAGACGGCCTTTCGGCTTTGTCCGAACCGTTATTCAGGCCGTCTGAAACAATCTATAAAACGAAAACGGAATTATATAGACTGAATATAGGCTTGTAACTCTTTTTATTGCTGCACCCGAGCCGTTTCAGGCCGTCTGAAAGGCATACGGCAGCACACACAAAATACTTTCGCAGCGTTATAATCCGCCCGTTTGACTTCAACCCAGATAACGGAACTTAACATGCAACAACTCAAATTGGCCGTTGCGGGCGCGCAGATTCTGTTTGTGGCCTTCGGCGCGATGGTGCTGGTGCCGCTCTTAACCGGCCTGAACCCTGCGATGGCGCTCTTGGGCGCGGGCATCGGCACGCTGCTTTTCCAATTGGTTACCAAGCAGAAAGTGCCGGTTTTTTTAGGCTCGTCGTTTGCCTTTATCGCGCCGATTATTTACGCCGTCGGCGAGTGGGGGCTGCCTTCCACCATGTTCGGCCTGTTTGCGGCGGGCTTTATGTATTTTGTGTTTGCCGCGCTGATTAAATGGCGCGGGTTGGCGGCTGTTAACCGCCTGCTGCCGCCGGTGGTTATCGGACCGGTGATTATGGTGATCGGTTTGTCGGTGGCGGTGGTGGCCAGCCAGATGGCGATGGGGCAGGCCGGCGGCAAGCAGGCGGTGGACTACGCCCAATCGCTGCTGCTTTCGGGCTTCACTTTCGCCGTTACCGTGGTGGTGGCGGTGTTCGGCAGCAAAATGATGAAGCTCGTTCCCATTTTAATCGGCGTGGGCGCAGGCTATATTGCTGCTCTGCTAATGGGCTTGGTGGACACGGCGCCGATTGCCGCCGCGCCGTGGTTTGCCGTGCCGCATTTTGAAACGCCGCAAATCAACTGGCAGGCCGCGCTGTTTATGCTGCCGGTTGCCATCGCCCCCGCCATCGAGCATATCGGCGGCGTGATGGCCATCGGCAAAGTAACCGGCAAAGATTACGCCAAAGACCCCGGCCTCGACAAAACGCTGGCGGGCGACGGTTTGGGCGTGTGCGTGGCGGGTTTGATCGGCGGCCCGCCCGTAACCACCTACGGCGAAGTAACCGGCGCGGTGATGATTACCAAAAACGGCAATCCGAAAATCATGACCTGGGCGGCTGTTTTCGCCATCTGCATGGCGTTTTTCGGCAAGTTCAATGCTTTTCTGGCTTCGATTCCGCTGCCGGTGATGGGCGGGATTATGATTCTGCTGTTCGGCACCATCGCCTCGCTCGGCCTGAAAACGCTGATTGACGCCAAAGTGGATTTGATGCAGCCGAAAAACCTCGTTATCGTCAGCTCGGTGCTCACCACCGGCGTGGGCGGCATGATTATCAAGCTCGGCAGCGTCAGCTTTGCCGGCGTGGGTTTGTGCGCGGTGCTGGCGATTATTCTGAACTGGATACTGCCCGACGAAAAACCGGTCGAAACCTTGCCGGGCCGCGAAATCTGATCGCTTGAGCTTGCCAGCAAGGCATTAACGGCCCGGTTGCGGCAAGCGGAACGGTTTTACATTTACAGGCCGTCTGAAAATATTTTTTCAGACGGCCTGTAGTCTTTGCGAGCCGCCTGAAACGCCCGCTTCCTTACGGGGCTTTAACCACATCCGCCAGCAGTTCATAAGAACGCAGTTGCGCGGTTTTGTCATAAATATAGCTGACCGCCATAATTTCATCGGCCTGCACCTGCGCCTGCAATCGGTCGAGTTGGAATTTAACCGTCTCGGGCGCGCCGATCAGGCTGCACGACATCATCGCGTCGGCCATATTCAAAATATGCGGCGGAATGTGCTGTGCAATATCGGCTTGCGGCGGCTGCATTCCGCTGCGGCTGCCGGTAACGACATTCAGGAAAAATTGCAGGCAGGTTGAAGAAAGGAAGCGTGCTTCTTCGTCGCTGTCGGCCACGATGGTGTTTACACCGATGATAACTTTCGGCCGGTCTGAATGTTGGGACGGCTTAAATTCGCGACGATAGATTGCAACCGCATCCAAAAGCATGCGCGGGGCGAAATGCGAGGCGAAGGCATACGGCAAGCCCAAACGTGCCGCCAGATAGGCGCTCTCGGTGCTGGAGCCTAAAATGTATAAAGGTATGTTCAAGCCCGGCGCGGGATAGGCGCGCACATTGGTGCTTTTGGGCACGTCCAGCTTAACCGGCCCGAAGCTGAAGCTCTCGCCCGTTTCATCGCTGCCCAAGGGGCTGAAGTAATATTGGATTTCTTCGATGTCTTTCGGAAAACTGTGGGCGAAGTCATCGTGATGGCGGCGGATGGCGCGGGCGGTTGCGGGGTCGGTGCCCGGTGCGCGCCCCAACCCCAAATCGACGCGGCCGGGATACAGGCTCTCCAGCGTGCCGTATTGCTCGGCCACAATAAACGGCGAGTGGTTTGGTAACATCACGCCGCCGGAGCCGACGCGGATGGATTCGGTTTTATCCAATACGCGCTGAATCAGCAGGCTGGTGGCGGAGCTGGCGAGAAACGGCATATTGTGGTGTTCGGCAATCCAATAGCGCACATAACCGTGCTTCTCGGCGAACTGTGCCAGCTCGACCATGTTGCCAACGGCTTGGGCAAAGGTTTCGCCGTTGCGGAAAGGGGCGAGGTTTAGAATAGACAAATCGGCCATGATAATCCTTTTCTAATTTCATATATTTGGAAAATTAGATTTATATATAGGCGCGAATCAATAAAAAGCAAGTAGGTGTCAGCGTATTTGCCCGGTATTCCCTGCCGCAACCATTGGAATGTGCGTAACAGGCCGTCTGAAATACCCGACTCCGCCATCCTCGGGCTTGGTGCAGGTGCGTTGAAGCGTCAGGACGGCTTGCCAAGATATCGCCCTGCCGTTTTACTACATCGCAAAGATTCAAAAAAACCGCATTCCGTTTACAATACGCCTTTTCTTTCCCGCCGACCGCCCGCCATGACCGACCCTTCTTTCGCAACCCGCCTGATACGCTGGCAGAAACAGCACGGCCGCCACCACCTGCCGTGGCAGGTGCGCAACCCCTACAACGTGTGGCTGTCGGAAATCATGTTGCAGCAAACCCAAGTGGCCACCGTGTTGGATTACTACCCGCGCTTTACCGCCCGTTTTCCTGGCGTGGCCGATCTGGCCGCGGCCGGGCAAGACGAAGTGCTCGGCCTGTGGGCCGGCCTGGGTTATTACAGCCGCGCCCGCAACCTGCACAAAGCCGCGCGGCAGGTGATGGAAACCTTCGGCGGAACGTTTCCGCAAGAACGCGAAGGGCTGGAAAAACTCTGCGGCGTAGGCAGAAGCACGGCGGCAGCCATTGCCGCTTTCGCCTTCCACAAACGCGAAGCCATTTTAGACGGCAACGTCAAACGAGTGCTCTGCCGCGTGTTCGCGCTCGACGGCGACATCACCGACAAAAAATTCGAAAAGCAACTGTGGGCGCTGGCCGAATCGCTGCTGCCCGAAAACGGCAGCGATATGCCCGCCTATACGCAGGGGCTGATGGACTTGGGCGCCACCGTCTGCAAACGCAGCAAACCCTTATGCGGCGCCTGCCCGATGAGCGGCATCTGCCAAGCACGGGCGCAAAACCGCACGGCCGAGCTGCCGCGCAAAAAAGCCGCACCCACCGTGCGGACGCTGCCGCTGTTCTGGCTGGTGCTGAGCCGCCCCGATGGCGCGGTTTGGCTTGAAAAGCGGCCGCCTGAAGGCATTTGGGGCGGCCTCTATTGCGTACCGTGTTTCGACAGCTTGGGCAGCCTCAACGAGGCCGCAGAGCGCTTCGGCGTTTTTTCAGACGGCCTCGAAGAACAACCCTCGCTCACCCACCGCCTCACCCACCGTTTGTTACTGATTACCCCGTTTGCCGCAACCGCAAACCACACGCCCGCCGAACGGCTTTCAGACGGCCTGTGGGTGGAAAAACAAAATCTGGCCAGCTACGGTCTGCCCAAACCACTGCATGATTTTTTGTACGGCAGAGTCCTTGGCAAAAAACCGGTTCAGT
This sequence comes from Neisseria dentiae, assembly GCF_014055005.1. Taxonomy (NCBI): domain Bacteria; kingdom Pseudomonadati; phylum Pseudomonadota; class Betaproteobacteria; order Neisseriales; family Neisseriaceae; genus Neisseria; species Neisseria dentiae. The sequence continues at coordinate 1,645,634 of NZ_CP059570.1, forward strand.
CCTGAAAATGTTTATTTTTGAGAATATTTTATGTTCGTCATACCCGTGCTCAGCCCGGGTATCTGTTATTTCTTTTGAAACAAACAGATGCTTGGGTTGAGCATGAGTATGACGCAAGGGTTTTAAGTTACCGAAATAACTTGCAAAGGTTAAAGGCCGTCTGAAAACCTTTTCAGACGGCCTTTAACCGTGTTTCAAACCCTTATCTTCTCCTGCGGCTGCCGGGCAGCGGCATATCCGCCCATTTCATGATATTGGCCACTTCGGCGGGATTCAGCTCGTAAAACTGGCCGCGTTTGAGGCGGTTGGGCAGGCCGATGGGGCCGAAGCCTACGCGCACCAGGCGGCTGACGGTTAAGCCGAAATGCTCGAAAATGCGGCGCACTTCTCGGTTGCGGCCTTCTTTAATCACAATGTTGTACCACTTGTTCGCCCCTTCGCCGCCCTGCTCGTAAATACGCTCTGCCCTCGCCAAGCCGTCTTCCAGCATCACGCCTTCTTCGGTGAGCGTTTTCATCTGGTCGGTGCTCATCTCGCCCAACACGCGAACGGCGTATTCGCGCTCCACTTCAAAGCTGGGGTGGGCGAAACGGTTTACCAGCTCGCCCGAAGTGGTGAGAATCAGCAGGCCGCTGGTGTTGATGTCCAAACGGCCGATGGCCACCCAGCGGCTGCTGGCAGCCTGCGGCAGGCGGTCGAAAATGCTCACGCGCCCTTGCGGGTCGTCGCGCGACACGATTTCGCCCTCCTGTTTATAGTAAAGAATAATGCGCGGCAGGCGGTCGGGCCATTTGAGCTTGATTACGCTGCCTTTTACCTGCACTTGGTCGTCGGGCGACACTTTGTCGCCCAATTGCGCGGTTTTGCCGTTCACCGTTACCAAGCCTTGGGTAATCCATTCTTCCATTTCGCGGCGCGAACCTACGCCCGACGCGGCCAACGCTTTTTGCAGGCGCACCGGCTCGAAGCTTTCCAAATCGGCGCGTTTTTCTTTCAAATCGCGGGCGCGCTCCATGATTTTTTGGTTGGGGTTGCGCACCACCAGTTTTTTGGCGCGCGCCGCCTGCGTTTTCGGTGCGGCATTCTGGTCGCGTTTCGGCTTGGCTTTGAGGCCGTCCGAAACTTTTTCAGACGGCCTGCGGGCGGGCTTTTTCTTATCCGCCACACCATCGCGGAATTCGCGTTTGCTTACGGTTTTTTTAGACATTTCGGGTTCTCCTAACGCGTTTTGCTGTCTGAGCAAAACGGTTCTTCTGCGGCCTTGCGGCGGGCAGGTCGGGTTGGTAAAAAGGGTTTTTCAGACGGCCTGAGACCTTTGCAAAATTCAAATTACTATCTGAAAAAACCTGAATTCCGTCATTCCCGCGTAGGCGGGAATCCAGACACTTGGCATCCAAGTATTTGTTTAATCAATACTTCAATATTTCCATCTGGATTCCCGCCTACGCGGGAATGACGGGATTTAAGCATTTCAGACGGCCTTAAGGTATTTTTGCAAAGGTCTCGGCCTGTTGATAGTCAGTCAAATCAAGACAGAGCACACGCGTCATACTCGGGGTATGACGGAACGGATTACCAGGTAATTTAACTATATCTTTCAGGCCGTCTGAACACTAATTCAAACGGATATCGGCGTTTCCGCCGTCGGTAATTTCCTGTTCCGGCTCGAACGCCTCCGGCTCTTCGCCGCTGTCGGCCGGTTCGATCAAATCGGGCAGCACCAGTTCGCCCAATTCGGTCAGCGGCGGCAGCTCTTCCAAACTTTCGAGCTGCAAATCGCTTAAAAACACATTGGTGGTGGCCCACAGCGCGGGGCGGCCGACCGAATCGCGGTGGCCGATAACCTCAATCCAGCCCCTGTCTTGCAGCGTTTGCATCACGTTTTGCGACACCGCCACGCCGCGTATGCCTTCGATGTCGCCGCGCGTAACCGGCTGCTGGTAGGCGATAATCGCCAGCGTTTCCATCACCGCGCGCGAATAGCGCGGCGCGCGCTGCTCCTGCAAGCTGCCCAACCGCTCAAACGCCGCCTGCGCGATTTGGAAACGCCAGCCCTCGTGGGTGTGGGTTAATTGCAGGGCGCGGTTGTGCCAGCGTGCTTTGAGGTTGGCCAGCACGTCGATCAGTTTATCCTGCGACAGCGGCGGCACACACAACTCGCGCATGGTTTTTTCGCTTAAAGGCTCGGTTTGGGTTAAAAGCGCGGCTTCGATCAGCGCATCGGGGGGGAGTTTTTCGGTCATGGTTTTATTTGGGTTTCAGACGGCCTGTTTCGGCAACAGGCCGTCTGAAACGTTAAGTTAATCTTTCTGCTTCAATAGATTAAACCCGCGCTTTCCGGCTTCGGATAAATCTTGTTCGGCAATAGTATATACGTTAATGCTGCCGGTTTGGCCGCCGCACACAGCGGGGAACATCATGCCGCGCAAAACCTGTTTTTCGGCGGCATACACGCGTATACCCTGCAATTGGCTTTTCATGGCTTCGGGGCTGATGCCGCCGCCTTCGCATTGGCGCGAACCGTCGGATTTGTAGATTCGGACGCGCTTTTCTGATGGTTCGGTTGCCGGCTTGTTCAGGCCGTCTGAATGAGCGCAGGCGGTTAAAGATAAGATGCCTGCCCATAATGCGGCGGAAAATATCGGTTTCATGAGGGTTTTCCTTTTCTCTCTGCCTTTCTGGCTTCCCTCGCGGCTTTAAGCTCGGCTTCTTTCTGTTTGGCCGCTTTCAGCCAGCTTTCCCATTGGTGCGGTGTTTCTAAGGTGATGCGTCCGATTTGGCCGTCGCGGAAGTCGGTGAGGGTGTTTTCGGCGGCTTTTTGGTAGTTGATACGGCCGCCGCTTAAAACTGCGCCGCGTTTTTTGGCAATCCATTCGAGCCAGTCGGTGTCTTGCCAGTGGCTGCTGGGGTCTTTGTCGGCCTGATAGCGCGTTTGCAGCAGTGGCAGGTAGTGGCGGCGCAGGTAGTCTAAAAGTTCTAGGGCGACTTCTTCTTCGTCGAGCGCGTTGCGGCCGACGGCGCCGCTGGCGGCGAGGTTGTAGCCGCTCTCTTCGACGATGATTTTCGGCCATAACATGCCGGGGGTGTCGTAGAGCCAGAAGTCGTCGGCGAGAAACAGGCGCTGTTCGGCTTTGGTGATGCCGGGTTCGTTGCCGGTTTTGGCGGTTTTTTTGCCGATCATGCCGTTAATCAGGGTGGATTTGCCGACGTTGGGAATGCCGCAAATCAATACGCGCAGGGGTTTGTCGATGCCGCCTCGGTTGGGCATCATGGCTCGGCAGGCGCGGGTGATTTTGGCGGTGGCGGCGGTTTCGGAGGAGTCGAGCGCGATGGCTTGGGTGTCGGGGCGGCTGTTGTAGTGTTCGAGCCAAATTGCGGTGCGTTCGGGGTCGGCCAAATCCTGCTTGTTGAGGATTTTGAGCTTGGGTTTGCCTTTGGAAAGCTGCGCCAGCAGGGGGTTTTCGCTGGACGCGGGCAGGCGGGCGTCGAGCATTTCGATTACCATGTCCACGCTTTTGATGCGCTCGGCGATGGCCTTTTTGGCTTTGTTCATGTGGCCGGGAAACCATTGGATTGCCATAGTGTGCTGCTCTTTCGGGGTTGCGCGGCTTACGGTGGATAAACAAAAACTAATGCGGCTTTGCCTTGCCTCAATTCTTGTTAATCCACTATAAAAGGCCGTCTGAAAAGTTGTTAGGGGAACGTTTGTCGGATAGTAATCAGGCAGCCCGAAAGCAGGCTGCCTGAATGTTTGCGGCATTATAACACGGAGCGGGATTTGCTTTCAGACGGCCTGAAATATCAAAAAAGGCCGTCTGAAAACTCAGCGTTCCGCCAAGCGGTTGAGCTGGCGGTGGCGCACCAGCAGTTCGTAGTGCCCTTGCAGGCGTTCGGCCAGTTTTTCCACCACATACACCGAGCGGTGCTGGCCGCCGGTGCAGCCTATGCCGATGGTAACGTAGCTGCGGCTTTCCACCTGCATCTGCGGCAGCCAGCGGCTCATGAAGTTGCCGATGTCGTTAATCATTTCCTGCACGGCGGGCTGGTTGCCCAAATAATCCTGAATCGGTTTGTCCATGCCGTTGAATGGGCGCAGCTCGGTGTCGTAATAAGGGTTGGGCAGGCTACGCATATCGAACAGAAAATCAACGTTGGTGGGCACGCCGTATTTGAAGCCGAACGATTCCAAAATCACCAGCAGGCCCTGCCGTTCGTGTTTGAGCCATTGCTGCACGGTGTGGCGCAGCTGTTGGGCGTTCATTTTGGAAGTGTCGATGCAGTAGGCGGCTTCGCGCAGGGGAAACAGCCAGATTTTTTCCTGTTGCAGGCTCTCCAGCAGGGTTAGGGTTTGGCCGGAAAGGGGGTGGCTGCGGCGGGTTTCCGAAAAACGGCGCACCAAAACGCCTTCTTCGGCTTCGAGAAACAGAATCTCCACTTCGTGCCCCTGTTCACGCAGGGCTTGGATTTGGGTTTGCGCTTCTTTGATGTCGATGCGCGAGCGGATATCTATGCTGATGCCCAGTTGGGTAACTTCGCTGCTCTCGGCATGGTAGGCCACCAGATCGGGCAGGAGTTTGATGGGCAGGTTATCGACGCAGTAGTAGCCCAAATCTTCCAGAAGTTTGAGCGCAACAGACTTTCCCGAGCCGGAAAGCCCGCTAATCAATACTATTTTCATGGCTGGTTTCGTTTTCTTTCAGCATGCTTTGGTGGCGTTCCAAAAATTCTTTGGTGCTGTCTTTGCCGCGCAACTGCAAAATATAGTTGCGCACGGCGGCTTCGACCAATACGGCCAGGTTGCGGCCCACCGCCACGGGCAGGGTAACCGAGCGCACGCTGACATCTAAAATGGATTCGGTTTCCGAACGGATGCTCAAACGGTCGAGCCGTTTCATGTATTCATCATCGGCAGCAACCAAATTAATGATTAATTGAAGGATTTTTTTCGGCCGGATAGACGTTTCGCCGAAAATATGGCGGATGTTCAACACCCCCAGCCCGCGCACTTCGAGAAAATCTTTCAGCATGGGCGGGCAGCGGCCGTCGAGCGTTTCGGGGCCTGTGCGGTAAAGTTCGACCGCATCATCGGCAATCAGACTGTGCCCGCGCGAAATGAGTTCCAACGCCAGCTCGCTTTTACCCAGGCCGGATTGGCCGGTAATCAGCACGCCGATTTCAAACACATCGAGAAACACGCCGTGTTTCACGGTGGAAACCGCCAGTGTGCGTTGCAGGTAAATCCGCAGCACGTCCATCAAATGCGGGCTTTCCAGTTTGGACGTGAGCAGCGGGATATTGTTGGTGTGGCAGTAGTCGCGCAGCATGGGCGACACGGGCAGGCCGTTGGCCACAATCACCACCGACATGGGAATATCAAACAGCGCGCCGAAACTCTCTTCAGGGTTGCCGTTTGCCTGCACCTGGCGCATGGGGCGGGTTTTATCCACCATCGTGCTCAGGTCGCTGAGATCGTCGGCCTCATCTTCCATGCGCTTCAAAAACTCGGCCTCGGCCACGCCGATTACCTGCACTTGGTTGGGGTGGATAAAATTCAAATGGCCGACCAGCGCCAAAACGGGCTTGTCGGCCTTGATGCCGATGCGGTTGTCGGCTCCCGCCGTACCGGCCGCCCAAGCCAGTTGCAGCTTGTGCTGGTTGTCCTGATACAGGCGGCGGACGGAAATACTGGGCATAACTTACTCTTCGTTCAAAAGCCGCTGCACTTCTTCGGGCGATGCGGCAACCGATAAGGCCTCGCGCACGGATTTCTGCGAAAACCGGCCGGCGAGTTTCGACAACACTTCCAAATGCTCGCCGGTGGCGTTTTCGGGCACCAGCAAAACGAAAATCAGCGAAACCGGCTTGCCGTCGGGCGCATCGAAAGGCACCGGCTCTTTGGTGCGGATAAACGCGCCCACCGCTTTTTTCACCGAAGCATGGCGGCCGTGCGGAATCGCAACGCCCTGCCCCAAACCGGTAGTGCCGAGCTTTTCGCGGGCAAACAGGCAATCGAACACATCGGCCCGCGCCAATCCGGCTTCGTTTTCCAACAACAGCCCCGCCTGCTCGAACACGCGCTTTTTACTGCTGACTTCCAAATCCAGCTCAATATGGGATAAAGGCAAGATTTCGCTGATCAGGCTCATATCAATCTCTTAACTTATGTAAGCAAAACAGATGCGGATTGTACCTACTGTTGGGTCAAATCTCAAATTTTTCAGCCCTGCTTTACATAATTCCGCGCCGCTTTTTAACTATTTATTTTTAAACAATTCAGCCACTTATAACCAAGTCATATTAAAACGCCCGGGCCGTCTGAAAACCTTGCGGCGGTTTCAGACGGCCCGGGCGTTTTCATTGCGAGCCGATATAGCGGATGTTAAATCACATAAAAATACACGCAAACAAACTGTGCCAAACTGCCGCCGAGCACAAACAAATGCCAGATGCCGTGGCCGTGTTTGATTTTTTCGTCGTTCACAAACCAGTAAATCCCCGCGCTGTAAAGCAGGCCGCCCAACACCAGCCAAAACAGCCCTTCCGGCGGCAGGCTTTTGGCCAGCGGGTAAATCGCCACCAGCACCAGCCAGCCCATCAGCACATACAGTATCATCGAAAGCAGCCGCTTTTCGCTTTTGCGGCCTATGGTCAGCTCTTGGGCGATGCCGAACACGGCCAACCCCCATGATACGCCGAACAGCGACCAGCCCCATGCGCCGTGCAGCGACACCAGCGTAAACGGTGTATAACTGCCTGCAATCAAAAGATAAATGGCGCAATGATCCACTTTTTGCAGCACTGCTTTCAATTTGGGCTGCGGCACACTGTGGTAAACGGTGGAACCGGCATACAGCACAATCAGGCAGGTGCCGTAGGCCGCCGCGCTGACGATTTTATACATGTCGAGCGTGCCTGCCGCCTTAACCAAAAGCAGCACCAGCCCGGCCACAGCCAGCACCGCACCGGCCAGATGGCTGTATGCGTTAAATCTTTCGCCTGCGTACATCGTAATAATTCTTATTTGAAAGGTCTGCCAGTTTACTGCATTCCGCACCAAACGTGCAGCCGGCTATGATTAAATCGGGTTAAAGGCTCGATAAAAACCAGGCCGTCTGAAAACCTTTCAGACGGCCTGGATATTGTTCGGGCAAATATTATTTTTTGCTCAAAGAGTCGCGGATTTCGCGCAACAGCAACACTTCTTCAGAAGGCTCGGCCGGTGCTTCTTCGGCAGCCGGGGCTTCGCGTTTCAGTTTGTTGATCAGTTTGATTACCACGAAAATGGCAGCGGCGATAATCAGGAAGCTGATAACGGTGTTGATAAACAGACCGATGTTCAAAGTAACCGCACCGGCGGCTTGCGCGGCGGCCAAAGTAGAATAACCGGCTTCGGGGGCGTTGGCACCGTCTTTCAGGGTGATGAACAGATTCGAGAAATCCACGCCGCCAATCAGAATACCGATGGGGGGCATAATCACATCGTCAACCAAAGATTTTACGATGCCGCTGAACGCCGTACCGATAACCATACCGACCGCGAGGTCGATAACGTTACCGCGCATAATAAACTCTTTAAACTCTTGTGCCAAAGACATAATACTTCCTTTCTAAAAACTCAAAAAAATGTGTGAAGCGTTAAAAAACTGCGCTTTCAAAAACAAGACCGCGCATGGTACTGGATTTATTGTAATGGTATGTACAGCATAGTTAAATTTTGTGTTTTGGATACAAAACGGTGGTTTTAGTTCCCGCTCGGGTGTAAAAAATACCGCTTAACAATAAGTGTAACTTTTTTACCGCAGTCGGCCCGCATCAAAGCGAACGGCTTTTCAGCCAGCTCACCCACACCAGCAGCAACACGAAACCGAAATACAGCACGCTCCACACCGGCAGCGGCACGCCTAAAAAATAATCGGGCACGGCGCAATCGCCGAAACCGCGGATAACCGGCTCGTATAAATCAAACAGCGGCCAGTCGCGCAGGCGGAACGTCCACGGTGCGCCGCAGGCCGGAGCGGTGCCCGGCGGCAGGCTTTGGATATACATTTGATACACCGCCACGCCCGCGCCATACACGGCCGGCACGCTCACCAACAGCGCACCAAACATACGCCCCGCCCTGCTCTTCTGCCTGCCCAGCGCAGCCAGCAACGCCGTTATGCCGACGGCCAGCACCGATACGCGCTGCAAAATGCACAACACGCAGGGGTTCAGCCCCATAACGTATTGCGAATAAAACGAACCGATGGCGGTGCAGACCGAAAGCAGCACCACCGCCCATAAGGTTTTGCGGAACAGATTCATAAATAAATACTCCGTATCGGGCAGGCCCGATGGCGATAAATTTCATCAGTTTCAAAAGAAAAAGCCGTCAACCGGCGGGCACGGTTTGTTTTCAGACGGCCTGCCCGATACCGCCCGCGCGGTTACCGCCGTTTTATTGCAAAGCCGCCCAATCGTCGCGCGCCTGCTTGGCCTCTTCAAAATAACGGTAAAGTGCGGCGGCGTCGCCCTTGTCGAGCATGGTTTTCAGGGCGGCCAGCTGCTGCTGCTGGCCGTCGAGCAGCGCAAGCAGGCTGTGTTTGTTGGCCAGGCAGATGTCGGCCCAGATGGCGGGGTGGCTGGATGCGATGCGGGTGAAGTCCCGGAAGCCCGAGGCGGCGAAATCGAAATAAACGCCGCCGTCGGGATGGGTGGCGATTTGGTGCACATAAGCATAGGCCAAGAGGTGCGGCAGGTGCGACACGGCGGCGAAAACGGCATCGTGCTCGCGCGCGCTCATGCGGAAGGTTTGCGCCCCCACCGCCTGCCACAGCGATTCCACCAGGCGGAGGCCGTCTGAATCTTCTGCACCGTGCGGGCAGATAATCAGTTTTTTGTTTTGAAACAGCCCGAACTGCGCCGCCAATGCGCCGCTGCGGTCGGAACCGGCAATCGGGTGGGCGGCGATGCAGCGCGGCAGCTGTTGCGGCAGATATTGCCTGAACGCGTCGATTGCCGATTGTTTGGTGCTACCCACGTCGGTTATCACGGTATGGCCGTCAAGCAGCGGCGCCAGTTCCGCGCATACGGCCGGCAACGTGGCAACGGGCGTGGCCACCATCACCAAATCCGCCCCGCCGACGGCTTCGGCGCAAATATGGTCAAACGCGCGGTCGATGACTTTGCGCTCCAACGCGCGGTCGAGATTGCTGCGGTCAAGGTCGATGCCCGTTACTGCGCCCACCAGCCCTTTGTGTTTCAAATCGAGCACAAACGAGCCGCCTATCAGGCCGACGCCGATAAGGGTGATGTTTTTGGGGGCGGAATGTGCAGTCATAACCGTGAATGTTGCCGTCGGATGCAGGTTGAAAGGCGTCAGTTTACCCGATTGGTTGCGGGGGATAAAACCGTCTTGCCAAGCTGCCGGTTCGGCAGCCTGCCGTTTTTATTGCAGCCGCAGCAGGCCGTCTGAAATATTTTCTGCCGTGCTTAACACGGTGTGTTTTTCAGACGGCCTGCCGTGCTTTATTGATTGGATTCAATCGTTTTCTGCAACTGCGGCAGCGGGCTGTAGCCGCTTTGCGTGCGCCCGTTGGGGAACACCAGCGCCGGCGTGCCGTGGAAGCCCAACTGCTCGCCCAGCGAAGTGGTTTCTGCCACCGGGTTTTCGCAATCCGCAACCTTCGGCGGTATTTTGCCTTCGCGCATCCAGGCCGTCCATGCGGCGGTGCGGTCTTTCTGGCACCAAATCTGTTCGGCCTTGCGGGCGGCATCGGGGTGCAGGCTGGCAATCGGCATCATAAAGTTATAAATGGTGATGTCGGTCATCTTGGCAAATTCGTGTTCCAAACGCTTGCAAAACGGGCAGTCGGGGTCGGAAAACACCGCCACCTTGAGTTTGCCGTTGCCGCGCACTTCTTTAATGGCTTTATCGAGCGGCAGCGAGTCGAATTCGACGGTGCTCAACTCGGCCATGCGCTCTTCGGTCAGATCGACGCGCTTGTTGATGTCGAGCAGGCTGCCCTGCAAGATATAGTCGGCTTTGGCATCGGTGTAGATAATCTGGTTGCCCGACACCACTACTTCGTAAATACCGCCGACAGGCGTGGGGCGCACGCTTTGCACGCTCAATTTCTGCTCGGCATAGGTTTTTTCCAGCTTGTCCTTAATGGCTGCTTCGGCGCCTGTTTTGGCTTCGGCCTGCACCTTTTGCGGCTCCGCGCCCGCCTGGCCGTTTTTCACCGGCGTTTGGCCGCAAGCAGCCAGCGAAACCAGCAGCAAAGCGTGCAGCAGCGGTTGTTTGATGAATTTCATGTATTTCCTCATATCGTTTATGTGCGGGGTTGTCGCCCTGCCTGAAAAGCTCTCAAGGCCGTCTGAAACGTTCAGACGGCCTTTTAAACACACACATTCTACCAAACTCTGCGTTTCTTTCCGTTAAAACATGAATTTCCGCCCCGAAAATGATATTTTCACACCACACTTGGCGCACGCGCCGCTTCATGCCAAAATGCCGAAACCTTATACGGAAGCCCCGGCCATGACCCCGATTCTAGCCTTCGATATCGAAACCGTGCCCGATGTGAAGGGCATACGCACGCTTTACGAACTGCCCGACAGCGTAAACGATGCCGATGCGGTTGTTTTCGCCCAGCAGAAACGCCGCGCCCAAACCGGCAGCGACTTCATGCAGCACCACCTGCACCAAGTGGTGGCGATTTCCTGCTGTATGCGTTGGGGGCAGGATAAAATCCACGTCGGCACCATAGGCGAAACCAGCGACGACGAAGAAACCATGATCGCCAAGTTTTTCGATCTGGTCGAAACCCACACGCCGCAACTGGTGAGCTGGAACGGCGGCGGCTTCGACCTGCCCGTTTTGCACTACCGCGCCCTGATACACGGCATTCCCGCCGCCCGCTATTGGGACATGGGCGAAGGCGATTTCGGCGACAGCCGCGACTTCAAATGGAACAACTACATCAGCCGCTACCACAGCCGCCATTGCGACCTGATGGACCTGCTCGCCCTCTACCAGCCCCGTTCCAGCGTGCCGCTCGACGACATGGCCAAACTGTGCGGCTTTCCCGGCAAACTCGGCATGGACGGCAGCAAAGTGTGGGAAGCCTACCATGCAGGCCGTCTGAAAGACATCCGCGACTATTGCGAAACCGATGCTGCCAACACTTATTTAATGTATCTGCGCTTCCGCATGATGAGCGGCGCACTCGATGCCGACGAATACGAGCTGGAAATCAAACGCATGAAAGGCTACTTGAAAACACTGGCAGAAGAAAAGGCCCATTGGGCCGAATTCTGCGCCGCATGGCGGTAAACCCAAGTTATCAACGTAAAGAGTGGCGGTTCATAATACAATACATAGAAAAATTACGATGTGATTCTTAAAACATCAGGCCGTCTGAAAAAGCGTTTTCAGACGGCCTGATATTCATTCGCATATAGCAAAACCACTTGTTTAATAAAAGTTTTTTCATAATCGGGCTTAACCCGAGTATGAAGCATATACTTGTTATCTAAGTTGATTCACTATATATCCAATATATCCAATTAAAAAAACAGTAACCTACTGATTTTTCAAACCCAAAACATCCTGCATATCAAACAGGCCGTTTTGGCGGTTGCGCAGCCACACGGCAGCGCGCACGGCGCCGGCGGCGAAAGTCATGCGGCTAGAAGCCTTGTGGGTGATTTCCACGCGCTCGCCGTCGGCGGCGAACAAAGCTGTGTGGTCGCCGACGATGTCGCCGCCGCGCACGGTGGCAAAACCGATGGTCTGCGGGTCGCGCTCGCCGGTGTGCCCTTCGCGGCCGTAAACGGCGCATTGTTTCAAATCACGGCCGAGCGCGCCGGCAATCACTTCACCCATACGCAGGGCCGTGCCGCTGGGGGCGTCGACTTTATGACGGTGGTGCGCTTCGATGATTTCGATGTCGTAGCCTTCGTTGAGCACGCGGGCGACGGTGTCGAGAATATGGAAAGTGAGGTTGACGCCCACGCTGTAATTGGCGGCGAACACGACGGCGGTTTTTTCGGCGGCCGCTTGAATGGCGGCCTTGCCTGCTTCGTCGAAGCCCGTGGTGCCGATCACCATTTTCACACCGGCCTCGGCGCATTGTGCCAAATAGGCCAGCGTAGGCTCGGGGCGGGTGAAGTCGATCAATACGTCGCTGGCGGCCAGCACAGCATCGGTATCGCTGCTGATGGCCACGCCAGTTTTGAGGCCGATGGCATAACCGGCATCCAAACCCAATGCGTTTGAACCGGTGTGTTCGAGTGCGCCGCTCAATACGGCATCGGGGTGGCGGCTGACGGCTTCCACCAATACGCGCCCCATGCGCCCGTCGGCGCCGGCGATGGCGATTCTTAATGCGGTCATGTTTTTATCCTGGGGTTATTGCGAATCGGGCCGGAACACGGGCTGCGGCTGCTGGGGTTGCTGCGGCTGCTGAACGGGGCGCGGGGCGGCGGCCTGCTCGGCCCGAAGCTGCTGCACGGCGTGTTCGATGGCATTGCCTTCGGCGCGCACCAGTTGGTCGTTATTGAAATAGAGGGTCAGCGTGCGCTGATCGGAAATCACGCCGTTACGGGCGATGTTGAAGGTGTAGTCCCAGCGGTCGGCATGAAAGGGATCGCGCAGCAGCGGTGTGCCCAACAGCAGTTGAACCTGCTCGCGGCTCATGCCCGGTTGCAGCGACACCACGGCGCGGGCATCCAATTCGTTGCCCTGCACCACTTTCAATTTGTAAGAGGGAAAATGCGATACACGCTCGGAAGAGCAGGCGGCCAGCCCCAACAGGGCGGCAATGGCCAGACACAAGGTTTTATTCACTGGGTTTACCTTTCATCAAACAGCCGTTTCCGGCCCGGATATGGTTAGTTATCAATATGCCTGAAAGGTTCAGGCCATTAAAAACCTTTATTATCAAAATATAGCGGAAAACTTATTTTTTGCCGCAAGGCAGCAAGCCGCAGACAGCACAGGCAGTACGGCAAGGCGCAGCAGCGCCACGGCAGAAATAAAGTTTTTCCGCTATAGTGGGCAAAGCCGCTAAAAATGCGTATTATAACGGCAATTACACCACAAGGGTATGAGAGCATTATGGAAAATAATTTCAGCAATATCGCCCAGTTAAAAGACAACGGCCTGAAAGTAACCGGCCCGCGCCTGAAAATTCTGGACTTATTCGAAACACACGCCGAAGAACACCTGAGCGCCGAAGACGTTTACCGCATTCTGCTCGACGAGGGCATCGAAATCGGTGTCGCCACCATTTACCGCGTATTAACCCAGTTTGAGCAGGCGGGCATTCTGCTGCGCCACCATTTTGAAACCGGCAAAGCGGTTTACGAGCTGAACCAGGGCGACCACCATGACCATATCGTGTGCGTAAAATGCGGCAAAGTAACCGAATTCCACAACGAAGAAATCGAACGCCTGCAAGACAAAATCGCCGAAGAGAACGGCTATAAAGTGGTGGACCACGCATTATATATGTATGGCGTGTGCAGCGAATGCCAGCAGAAAGGCAAACGCTGATTTGTTTGCCTGCTATGGTTTTCAGACGGCCTGATGACGATATTCAGGCCGTCTGAAACATTTTAGGCCCAATATGCGGCAAATCCGCTTTTTTGATGCCGTTGAATATGCCGCCTTGTTTTTTGCCCGATTATGATTAAACCGCTTACTTCATAACAATAACAGCTCCGTCATGCTCAGGCTTGCTCCGGGTATCTCATATTGCCGAAACTCAAGATACCCGGGGCAAGCCCGAGCATAACGTATATTTTTTCTTTAAGTTGATTGACTATATATCTCGCCCGAACCGCCGGAACAGTTGTCTGAAATGGATATTCCTATTTTACCGCCGTACGGCTGCCGTTTTCCCGACCCTGCACAAGCCGTTGCCGAGCGCGACGGCCTGGTGGCCGTTGGCGGCGATTTAAGCCCCGAGCGCCTGCTGGCCGCATATCCGCAGGGGATTTTTCCGTGGTATAGCGAAAACCAGCCTATCTGCTGGTTTGCCCTCGCACCGCGCACCGTGCTATTCCCCGAAAAAATCCATATCGGCCGCTCACTGCACAAAAACCTGCGCAACAAACCCTACGCCGTTACCGCCAACCACAGTTTTTCCGCCGTTATCGCCGCCTGTGCCGCCGTGCCGCGTGCAGGGCAGGACGGCACTTGGATTACCGGCGATATGCAGCGCGCCTACACCAAACTGCACGAAATGGGGCATGCACACTCTTTTGAATGCTGGTATCCCGACCAAGCAGGCCGTCTGAAACTTGCCGGCGGGTTTTACGGCGTGCAAATCGGGCGGGTGTTTTTCGGTGAATCGATGTTTGCCGCACAGGCCGACGCTTCCAAAACCGCCTTCGCCCTCGCCGTGCCCTATCTGGCCGAATGCGGCATCGAATTAATCGACTGCCAGCAAAACACCCCCCACTTGGCGCGTTTCGGCTCCGAGCAGATGGATTTTGCAGACTTCCAAGCCGCCCTGCGGCGGCTGACCGCGCAGCCGCTTGCGCACCCCATAGGCAGCGGCGTATTGGCTGCCAACCGCATAAGCTGAGGCCGTCTGAAAACACGCAACCGTTTTTAGGTTAAAATACGTTCCTTCAATTTATCGAGGCCGTCTGAAAAGCCTTCCACCCCCAACCAGGAAAACAAAATGTCATTACAAAACATCATCGAAACCGCGTTTGAAAACCGTGCCGACATCACCCCCGCCAGCGTTACCCCCGAAGTGAAGCAGGCCGTTGAAGAAACCCTGCACCAGCTCGACAGCGGCGCGCTGCGCGTGGCCGAACGCTTGGGCGTTGGCCAATGGAAAGTGAACGAATGGGCGAAAAAAGCCGTGCTGCTTTCTTTCCGCATCGCCGACAACGAAGTGCAAAACGACGGCGTAAACAAATATTTCGATAAAGTGCCGACCAAATTCGCCGACTGGAGCGAAGAAGAATTCAAAGCCGCCGGTTTCCGCGCCGTGCCCGGCGCCGTGGCCCGCCGCGGCAGTTTTGTCGCCAAAAACGTGGTGTTGATGCCTTCTTATGTAAACATCGGCGCATATGTTGACGAAGGCGCGATGGTTGACACCTGGGCCACCGTCGGCTCATGCGCCCAAATCGGCAAAAACGTGCATTTATCCGGCGGCGTGGGCATCGGCGGCGTGCTCGAACCCTTGCAGGCTTCGCCCACCATCATCGAAGACAACTGCTTTATCGGCGCACGCAGCGAAATCGTGGAAGGCGTGATTGTGGAAGAAGGCAGCGTGATTTCGATGGGCGTGTATATCGGCCAATCCACCAAAATCTACGACCGCGAAACCGGCGAAATCCACTACGGCCGCGTGCCCGCCGGCTCGGTGGTGGTGTCCGGCAACCTGCCCTCCGCCGACGGCAAATACAGCCTCTACTGCGCCGTTATCGTGAAAAAAGTGGACGCGCAAACCCGCGCCAAAACCAGCGTGAACGAACTCTTGCGCGGCGTATAACCCACACCTTGCCAATCTTGCAAAAAGGCCGTCTGAAAAACCACACACAACCGGTTTTTCAGACGGCCTTTTTTCTCACCGACGCCCTTTCAAGCCTTTCCCGAATAGCCTTATAATAACCGCCGACTGCAAAAACACCACTAAGAAAGCCCCTTTATGAACATCACCATTATCAATCACCCGCTGGTCAAACATAAGCTCACCCTGATGCGCGAGGCAGAATGCAGCACGTTCAAATTCCGCACGCTCACCACCGAGCTGGCGCGGCTGATGGCCTATGAAGCCACCCGCGATTTCGACACCGAAAACTACATTATCGACGGCTGGTGCGGCGAAATCGAAGGCGAGCGCATCAAAGGCAAAACCCTAACCGTGGTGCCGATTCTGCGCGCCGGTTTGGGTATGCTCGACGGTGTTTTAGACTTAATCCCCACCGCCAAAATCAGCGTGGTCGGCCTGCAACGCGACGAAGAAACCCTCAAGCCCGTATCGTATTTCGAAAAATTCGTCGACAGTATGGATTCGCGCCCCGCCCTGATTATCGACCCCATGCTCGCCACCGGCGGCTCGATGGTCGCCACCATCGACCTCTTGAAACAGAAAGGCTGCCGCAACATCAAAGCACTGGTTTTAGTTGCCGCCCCCGAAGGCGTGAAAGCCGTGAACGACGCCCATCCCGACGTTACCATCTACACCGCCGCCCTCGACAGCCACCTCAACGAACACGGCTACATCATCCCCGGCTTGGGTGATGCGGGCGATAAGATTTTCGGCACGCGCTAAACCTTTCAGACGGCCTTTACTTTACCCGACACACGGACACAACTATGAATTTCCAAGAAAACCTCGCCACCCTGCCCGCCATCGACCACTTGAGCGGCTTGAACGTATGCAGCGAAAACGGCGAAATCCTGCACCATATCCCGGCAGCTCCCGGCAAACTCGGCTCGCTCAAACTCTATCACGCGTTGTCGCAGGAATCCGGCGGCATACTCAACCCCGAAACCGCCGAACGCGGCCTCGCCCTGTTTGCCGAGCACGTTGCCGATGCCGAAGCCAATCCCGGCAAACATCCCAATATCGACCTGCTGCTGCGCGTTAAAACCGAAAACTTGTCCCTGCGCCTGCAACCTGTCGAGGCGTAATACCCGCCTTAATGCCAATATAGCCAACCGGTTTAAATAAAAAGAACACACGCCATACTCGGGCCAAGCCCGAGTATCTTTTTTGGGTTTCAGAAATTTTTTAAGAAACAGAGAGACCGAGACCTTTGCAAACTGCCTTCAGGCCGTCTGAAATGTTTGATTTCGTCGTTAGCTTTGCAAGTCCGCTGCGCCATCCCCGCGCAGGCGGGAATAACGGCAAATAAACTTTTTTGAGTTTTATAGTGGATTAAAATAAGAATGCCGAAGTAGGGTAAAACGATTCTTTAGCATATCGCCCAATTGCAAGTTTGAATGCAGTTATTTCATTTCGGAGTTTTTATTTGAATTCACTATACAAAGGTCCCCGACCTTTGTAAAAATACCTTTAAGGCCGTCTGAAAGTTTCAGACGGCCTGTTTCATTTATTGGAATACCCTACACTTTTTATCCACCGTGCTCCCACCGGCAAAAAAGCTTCCACTGTCCGCACAAGTGCTGGCACTGCTCTCGCACACCACGGCAGTTAACGATTCGTTGATCTTAATAATGCGCGCTTCGCTGTTTTTATCGAATGCAACGGCTTTCAGGGTAAATTTGCCGTCATGCGCACCGCGGGCGTTCCCTTGAGGGCGGATACAGAAATGACCGGTTGCCGTATGCGGCAGCGCAGGCCAAGTGGTGGAAGTCTGTTTGAACGAGCGGTGCTGCTGGTAAAAACGTTCCATAAAATGGGCGTTTTGCAGCAGCACCGTTCGGGCATGGTTCAAACGGGTGTCGAGGACATATTTTTGATAAGCGGGAACCGCAATCACGGCCAAAACAGCCGATATGGCTATGGCAGCAAGCAGTTCAAGTAATGTGAAGCCTTGTCGGCAGGCATTTTGCATGATTTTCCCCTTTATATTTTTGATTTATAGGAAAAGTATGCGCACGCCCGATTCGGCTGTAAAGAAAAAAGCGAATGTTTTTAGTTAAGTGTGTGATTATTTATACATATAGCATTCATCGGTTGCACTTGCACCTTTAGGCTTGCATAACGTAACCACCCCGTTCCCGTCTATCTT
Organism: Neisseria dentiae; assembly: GCF_014055005.1. Lineage (NCBI taxonomy): Bacteria > Pseudomonadati > Pseudomonadota > Betaproteobacteria > Neisseriales > Neisseriaceae > Neisseria > Neisseria dentiae. The sequence goes on from NZ_CP059570.1 coordinate 1,663,340, forward strand.
CATATAGCGATCCTCTCCGGGATTGGTTGTTTTGTTTGCGCTCGCAACGATAACATAATTATCTTCTATGGGATTTGCCGCACTATTACCGTCCGGCTGTTGATAGGCAATGCCAAAATATGAATTTTTTTTGAACGCAGCTGTAAGTTTTTTCCGTTCTGCATCGTCAGCTGTATCGGCAGGACGGTTTGGGAAACGCTTGTTCTGCGCATAATAACGCTCCATCATCTGCGCATTGATCATTAAATCGGCGCGCACGTTTTCCAAGCGCGTTTGGCGGACATAGGTTTCGTAAGACGGATAGGCGATGGTGGCCAAAATGGCCAGCGTCAGCACCACAATCATCAGCTCGATGAGGGTAAAGCCTTGTTGTTGCGTTTTCATGTTTGTTCTGTATTGGTTAAGTGAGTCTGTTTGTTAGCCGGCTCCAAGCCATACGGCTTAAACCGTATGCCGCTTCAAACCGAATGACGATTCAGAAATTTAAAACTAACTGCTTCTGTTGCAATGATTTTTTCACAATTGCTGATTCAGGCAGCAATAGGCAGCAGATTTTTTCTAAAACTGTTGTAATTTTTTTCACTCTGCTGCGTCAACTGCATTAGGGAAAACTGACGGCGTAGCATCATTTGCCCTAACAGACGGCTTGGCACCTGCTTCAAACACCAGCCATCTAAATCGGCAAACACTTCCTCAAATTGTGATTGGGTTCCAGACAGCTGCCCGAAAGCCGAAGTTAACACCACGCTTCAAGCCGAAAGGTTATACCGGAGATATTATAGTGTAAATATTCTAAATTAGCCGCTTCAGCTTGCAAAGTATAAATTGATTTTGCTTTCTTAGTATGTAAAAGCGATATTTGGTATCGTAAATATACTAAACGGAATAATTTACATGTGAAACTGTTGTGTATTATGTGTATGGATAAGCGTAGCAAGCGGGGAATTTTGTAAAATTTCCGCCCGAGCTATGTAAAAATGACTTTAAAAATAATTTAAATAACAATAAGTTATAATTTATTTTTTATGCTTTATGCTTGGAGGCGTGTGGTTTTTGCAGTAAACTCACGCCGGTTTGTCAGATTATTTTCCGAAAAATATCTGTAACTGATAATTTTAAACATTGAGGCATTATGGCAAAAGCGATTAAATGGATCGGTATGGCAGCCGTTGCGGTTGCATTGGGTTTTGCAGCTTGGACGTATTTCAAACCGAAAGACAAGGTAAACTACCTTACCCAGCCCGTAAAACGGATGAATATTGTACAAACAGTCAGCGCCACAGGTGAAATTTCAGCTGCACAACTGGTAACGGTAGGTTCGCAAGCAACAGGACAGATCAAGAAGCTTTATGTGAAAATCGGACAACAGGTCAAAAAAGGCGATTTGATTGCCGAAATCGACTCGACCTCTCAAATAAACACCTTAAATACCAACAAGGCCAGGCTGGAAACTTATAAAGCCCAGCTGGTTTCCGCCGAAATCAAACAGCGTACAGCAGAAAAGAAATATAAGCGGGAAAAAGCTTTGTGGGCGGAAGACGCAACCTCCAGGCAAGAGTTGGAAGACGCACAAGATGCTTTAGCCTCGGCCAAAGCGGCAGTGGCCGAACTCAAATCATCAATCAAGCAGACACAGATTTCCATCAATACGGCCGAAGCCGATTTGGCCTATACGCGCATTGTAGCGACGATGGACGGCACTGTGGTGTCTATTCCCGTTGAAGAAGGGCAGACTGTAACAACCGTGCAGAGCATTCCTACTGTAATCCAGTTGGCTGATTTGAGTAAAATGCTCAACAAAATGCAGATTGCGGAAGGCGATGCGGGCAAGGTCAAAGCAGGCCAAGAGCTGACGTTTACGATTCTTTCACAACCAGATGATGCGCGCCGTGCCGTTATTGATACGGTCGACCCCGGCCTGACCACGATGTCGAAAGGTTCCTACACAACCACTACCGACACAACAGATACTGCGGTTTACTATTACGCCCGGGCACTGGTGCCAAACGAAGACGGGGCACTGCATATCGGTATGACCACTGAAAATACTATCGTTATCAACAAGGCAGATAATGTGCTAAGCGTGCCGAATCTGGCAATAAAAAATAAAAACGGCAAAAAAGTAGTCCGTTTGCTGGACGCTGAAAACAATGTGACAGAGCGCGAAGTAAAAACCGGGTTGAGCGACGGCACCAACACCCAAGTACTTTCAAGTTTGAAAGAAGGTGAAAGAGTCATTATTTCCGAGGCTTCTGCCGCCGATGCAGAGAAAGAGCTTCGCGGCGGCCCGATGGGCCCAATGTAACGGAGCCGCATCATGAGTTTGATTGAATGCAAAAACATCAACCGTTACTTCGGCAGCGGCAATAACCGCGTGCATGTGCTGAAAAACATCAGTCTGAGCATAGAAAAAGGCGATTTCGTGGCGATTATCGGCCAATCCGGCTCGGGAAAATCTACCCTGATGAACATCATCGGCTGCCTGGACACCGCCACTTCCGGCTCTTATGCCATCGACGGCGTGGAAACCTCTCAGATGAGTGCCGATGAGCTGGCCGGCCTGCGCCGCAAACGCTTCGGCTTTATTTTCCAGCGTTATAATCTGATTAATGCGTTCAGCGCCCGCGACAATGTGGCCCTGCCTTCGGTTTACGCCGGCCTTAACCAGTCCGACCGTAACCGGCGTGCCGGCCAGTTACTTAACGATTTAGGCTTGGAAGGCAAAGAAACCAACAGGCCGAACGAACTTTCAGGCGGCCAGCAGCAGCGCGTGAGTATCGCCCGTGCGCTGATGAACGGCGGCGAGATTATTTTGGCCGACGAACCCACCGGCGCATTAGACACCCAATCGGGCGAAAACGTGATGGAAATCATCCGCGGCCTACACAAACAGGGGCACACCATTATTTTGGTAACGCACGACCCGGGCATCGCCGCCAACGCCAACCGTGTGATAGAAATCCGCGACGGTGAAATCATCGCCGACACCAGGAAAACCACCGAAATCCCGCCCGCCAGCGTGGAGAGCATCAAAGAAAACACCTCGTGGCTGTTTTTCAAAAATCAGTTTATGGAGTCGTTCCGCATGTCGGTGCAGTCCATTATGGCGCACAAAATGCGCTCGCTGCTCACCATGCTCGGCATTATCATCGGCATCGCCTCGGTGGTGTCGGTGGTGGCTTTGGGGCGCGGCTCGCAGGAAAAAATCCTGGCGGACATCAGCTCCATCGGCACCAACACCATCAGCGTTTACCCCGGCCGCGGCTTCGGCGACCGCCGCTCGGGCAGGGTGCGCACGCTGACCATCGGCGATGCCGAAGCGATTGCCAAGCAGAGTTATGTGGACAGCGTTACCCCCATGGTTTCTTCCAACGCCACCGTTACCTACCGTAATATCGACGCCAGCGTCCAGCTTTACGGTGCCGGCGAGCAATATTTCGATGTGCACGGCATCAAAATCAAAGAAGGCCGCCTGTATGACGCCGACGATGTGAAAAACAACGCCCAAGTGGTGGTTATCGATCAAAACACCAAAGACAAACTGTTTTCAGACGGTACCGACCCCATCGGCAAAACCATTCAGTTTAAAAAACGCCCGCTGAGAGTTATCGGCGTAACCGAAAAAGAAACCAATAGTTTTGGCGGCAGCGAGAATCTGCAAGCCTGGGCGCCCTACACCACCGTGATCAACCAGATCAGCGGCCAGCGCCACATCAACTCTATTACCGTGAAAATCAAAGACGATGTGAATTCGCAGGCAGCCGAAAAAGGCTTGAACGAACTCCTGCTCTCACGCCACGGCGTAAAAGACTTTTTCATGCAAAACAGCGACAGCATCAAGCAAACCATCGAAAGCGCCACCGGCACCATGACGCTGCTGATTTCATCTATCGCCTTTATTTCGCTGCTTGTGGGCGGCATCGGCGTGATGAACATCATGTTGGTTTCCGTAACCGAGCGCACCAAAGAAATCGGCGTGCGCATGGCCATCGGCGCGCGGCAGAGCAATATTTTGCAGCAGTTTTTAATCGAAGCCGTGTTAATTTGCCTGATCGGCGGCTTGGCCGGCGTGCTGGTTTCGTTCGGCATCAGCACTTTGTTCAACCATTTCGTTAAAGACTTCGCCATGTCTTTTTCCACATTCTCCATCGCAGCCGCCGTAACCTGCTCCACCGTTATCGGCGTGGTGTTCGGCTTTATGCCCGCCAAACGCGCTTCGCAGCTGAACCCCATCGACGCACTGGCACATGATTAATCTGTTTCAGACGGCCTTATCCCGCATCAGGCCGTCTGAAAAAGGAACCCGAAAATGACACGCAAAACATTTTTTCAGACGGCCTTAAGCATCAGCATAGCACTTGCACTCGGCGGCTGCGCCGTCAACCACACCGCCGATCCCGGCCTCACTCTCAAAGCCACCGGCAGCGTGATTTCAGCCGAAGAAACCGCCCGACGCTACGACGTAAACGGCGAATGGTGGAGCATTTATAACAGCAGCCAGCTTAACAGCCTGATTAACCAAGCATTTGCAAATAATGTTGATTTGAAAAAAGCCGCCGTCAGCGTCAATAAAGCGCTTTATCAGGCCAATATTCTCGGTGCCGAACTGGTGCCCGGGTTTAACGGCTCGCTGGGTGCTTCCGACTCTACCAACCTGAAAAGCGGCACGGGAAGCCAATCATTCAGCAGCCAGCTCGGCCTGAGCTACGAAATCGATTTATGGCAGAAACTCAACGCCCAAGCCGATGCACAAGTGTGGGAATACAAAGCCACCCAGCAAGACTTGGCCGCCGCGCGCCTCACGCTCGCCAACAACGTGGCCGACGCCTATTTCAACATCGCCTATCTGAACGAAGCCATCGCCCTCACCGAGAAATCGGTGAAGCAATACCAAAGCATCAACCGCATCGCCTCTGCCAAATACAAATACGGCAAAGCCGATTCTTCCGAGCCGCGCCAGGCGCAGCAATCGCTGCTGTCGGCCCAAAACAGCCTGGTTCAGCTCAAAAGCAACCGCGAAACGCTGGAAGAAACCCTGCGCAACCTGCTGAACCTCAAACCCGGCCAAAACATGGCCTCCGAGCCGTCCGGCTTCCGCCTGCCCGATGCAAAAGGCGTTGACCTGAACGTGCCCGTAGCCACTTTAGCCAACCGCCCCGACCTGCGCGCCGCCGAATACCGCCTGCAATCCTCACTGAAAAGCTTGGATGTCCAAAAGCGCAGCTGGTATCCGAGTATTACTCTGGGTGCAACGCTCAGCAGTTCGTCGGATAAGGCAAAAACTGCATTTGATGTGCCTTTTTTGGGCGGTTCCGTACAAATCAACCTGCCCTTCCTAAATTGGAAAACTTTAAAATGGCAGAATAAAAACGCCCAAGCCGATTTTGAAAATGCCGGTTTGAATTTCGAGCAAACTTTGGTTTCCGCTTTAAATGAAGTGTTCGGCAATTACCAGAAATACGCCCGTGCCGAAGAAAACCTGAACAATACCCGCAAAAAATACGCACTCGATCAAAAAAACAGCCGTTATTACCAAATGCGCTACCAATACGGTAAAAACGAGCTGAAAGACTGGCTCGGTGCACTCAACGCCGAATACTCGTCTGCCCAAGACCTGATCAACCAGCGCTATGAAGTGCTGAAATATGAAAACATGGTGTATAAAACCATGGCCGGACGCTACACGCCCAAAGGGGTGAGATAAACCGGAAACCTTTGCAAAGTTTGTTGAGGCCGTCTGAAACGGTTTTCAGACGGCCTCAACATTTGCCAAACCGATTTCAGGCCGTGATCTTTGCAAAAATACCTTAAGGCCGTCTGAAATGCTTAAATACCGTCATTCCCGCGTAGGCGGGAATCCAGATGGAAATATTGAAGCATTGATTAAACAAATACTTAGATGCCAAGCGTCTGGATTCCCGCCTACGCGGGAATGACGGAGTTCAGATTTTTTAGATAGCAATTTGAATTTTGCAAAAGTCTCAGGCCGTGATCTTTGCAAAAAGCCGGTTCAATCCTAAAAATGCTTGTATCCCGTCATACCCGGGCTTGACCCGGGTATCTGTTATTTCTTTTGAAACAAAAAGATGCCCGGGTCAAGCCCGAGCATGACGCAGAGGTTTTAAGATGCCTAAAAGAATTTTGCAAAGGTTTCAGGCCGTCTGAAACATCAAACCGCCCCCGTTACAACTGCGCCAACCTTTCCACCGGAGGGGCGTAATAATACGCGCCCGACACGGCGGCGGTAACGTGTTTGAGCAGCAGGTCGGTTTTGCCGTCGGTTTCGCCGAACATACTCAAAAGCTGGGCTTCGATGTTGTGCAGCGTGCCGCAGTAGGCGATAAACATCAGGCCGTGTTCACCCGACGCGGTGCCGTAAGGCAAGCTGCGGCGCACGATTTTCAGGCCGGTGCCGTTTTCTTTCAGGTTGACGCGCCCGAGGTGCGAATCGGGCAAGCGCACGTCTTTGCTGAATTCTTCGTCGCTCTGTTTGGTGCGGCCGACGGCGGCTTCTTGGTCGGCCAGCGGCACTTGGTTCCATTTTTTCAAATCGTGGCGGTATTTTTGCAGCAGCACATAACTGCCGCCCGCGTCGGGCTTGTCTGCGGCGATGGTGCCGATGCGGCGGATGTCGTCGGTTTCGTGCGGGTTTTCGGTGCCGTCCACAAAGCCTTCGAGGCCGCGGTTTTCAATCCAGCGGAAACCGTGGGTTTCGTCGGCCACTTTGATGCTGCCGCCGAAAATTTCCAAAAGCGCCATCGCCAGCGTGAAATTGACATCGGGGCGCAGCGATTGGATATGGAACATAATGTCGTGTTGGGTGGCGGGCGCCAGGCCGTTGCCGAGCGCGCGGAAGGGTTTGATTTCGCTGCCTTCTCCCGCATGGCCGAACGCCGCCCATGCTTCGCTGCCGAAAGCAATCGTCAAACCCAACACGGCATCGGGATATTGCGCTTGCAACCCGGCCAAGGCTTCAAGGCTTTGCGCACAGGCGGTTTTGATACGGCCGAGGCTGCCCGGCACGATGTCGGCTTCGATAAAAACGGCGGCTTTGCTGTTTTCGGGAATGATGGCGCTTTGCGGCTGGTTCATGGTGAGTGTTCCTTGCATAATGTTTTTTTTCAGACGGCCTCATCATGATAGAGGCCGTCTGAAATCTGATGATGAATTATAACAAATGCGGCGGTTGCTTTTCTTTACTTTCGCGTGCGTTTTCCTGCTCGAACGCCGTGTTAAAATCCGCCGCCATTATTGATACGGGGTGATTCATGCGCAGTGTGATTTTTGTTGCCGTGCTGCTGGTTATGCAGCTTTTCACGTTCGGCCTGGGGCGGTCGCTGCAATGGCTGTTCGCCCCCGTTATCGGCGCGCGCGGCAGGCGCTGGCTGATGGGCGCTGCGTTTCTGGTAACCAATTCGCTGATTGCCGGCCTGTTGTTGCAGCTTGGTCATGCCGTTTTCCGCTGGACGGCGCTGTGGATGGTGGTTTTGCTGTTTGTGATGTATGCCGCGATGGCCACGTTTCTGCTCTATCTCGTGCTGCGCCGCTTTATGCCGCAAAAGCCGATGTCGCGCAGCCTGCGGCTGTTTGCACCGCTGTTCGTTGCCGGCCTGTTCGGCGTGGCGCTGTATAACGCCTACACGCCGGTTATCCGCCATGCCGAAATCAACATCAACAAAAAACTCGAACAGCCGCTGCGCATCGGCATGGCCAGCGATATGCACTTAGGCATTCTGTTCGGCGCCAAACGGCTGGACGAGCTGGCCGCCATCATGAACCGCGAAAAAGTCGACATCATCCTGCTGCCCGGCGATTTGATGGATGACAACGTTATCGCCTACCGCGCCGAAAACATGCGCCCCAGCCTTGAAAAACTGCGCGCGCCGCTGGGCGTGTATGCCACATTGGGCAACCACGACCTGTTCGGCCACGAACGCGAAATCTACGAAGAAGTAACCAAAGCAGGCATACGCGTGCTCGCCAATGAAAGTGTGGTTATCGGCAACCGCCTGTTGGTGGTGGGCCGCAACGACGATTTGGACAAAAAACGCCCCGCCACCGCCGAACTGCTGAAAAACCAAAACACCGCCCTGCCCGTTTTGCTGCTCGACCACCGCCCCACCGATATTGAAACCCACGCCAAACTGCCGGTCGACGTGCAGGTGTCGGGCCATGTGCACAACGGCCAGGTTGCCCCCGCCAACCTGATTGTGCGCTTGCTCAACCGCATTTCCTACGGCTACGAACAAATCGGCAACGGCCATTTCTTCGTTACTTCCGGCTACGGCTTCTGGGGCGTGCCGCTGCGCTTGGGTTCGCAATCGGAAGTGTGGATTATCGACGTGAAGGGGCAGCCTTGATGGAAACCGAAGGGTTTGCAAAATCCGTGCAGGCCGAATCAAATGCCTGCGTCATCATATCGCGTCATACTCGGGCTTGACCCGAGTATCTATTATTTCTTTTGAAACAAAAAGATACTCGGGTCAAGCCCGAGTATGACGGCAGTTAGGCAGTTAGGTAGTTTTAAATGGTTACAAGCCATTTTGCAAAGCATCAGGCCGTCTGAAACCATTTTCAGACGGCCTGATGTATTTATAAGCAGCGGGCAACCCACCCAACCAACGCCTATCCCAGCGCGCGTATACCCACCGCATCGCGTACTTGGTCGAGCAACACGCGGGCTTCTTTTCGGGCTTTGGCCGCACCTGCCTGCAAAATCTCTTCGATTTGCGCGGGGTTGGCGGTGAGTGCGGCATAGCGTTCGCGCGGTTCGGCCAATTCGGCGTTGATTTTCGCCGCCAGCAGTTTTTTCGCTTCGCCCCAAGCCAGCCCTTCGGCCAGCATTTGCGTAAAATCAGCGGTTTCCTGCGGCGTGGCGAAGGCTTTGTAGATTTCAAACAGCGGGCTTTCGTCGGGCTGTTTCGGCTCGCCCGGCTCTTTGAGGTTGGTGATGATTTTGTTCACCGATTTTTGGGTTTTCTTGTCGCTCTCCCACAGCGGAATGGTGTTGCCGTAGCTTTTGCTCATTTTGCGGCCGTCCAAACCCACCAACAGCTCGACATTTTCGTCGATTTTCACTTCCGGCAGGGTAAACACCTCTTTAAAGCGGTGGTTGAAGCGGCCGGCAATGTCGCGCGCCATCTCAACGTGCTGGATCTGGTCGCGCCCCACCGGCACTTCGTTTGCCTTAAACATCAGAATGTCGGCGCTCATCAGAATCGGGTAGCTGTATAAGCCCATCTCGATTTGGTGGTCTTGGTCTTCCTGCCCTTTGTCCAGATTTTCCTGCACCGCGGCTTTATAGGCATGGGCGCGGTTCATCAGCCCTTTGGCGGTGATGCAGGTGAGTATCCAGTTTAATTCCATGATTTCGGGAATATCGCTCTGGCGGTAAAACGTGGTGCGCTCGGGGTTTAAGCCGCAAGCCAGCCAGGTGGCGGCAACGGCTTGGGTGGATTCGTGGATCATCGCCGGATCGTGGCATTTGATGATGCCGTGATAGTCGGCCAAAAATAAAAACGATTCGGTTTGTTCGTTTTGCGCGGCGCGGATGGCGGGGCGGATGGCGCCGACATAATTGCCCAAATGCGGAATGCCGGTGGTGGTTACGCCGGTTAAAACACGTTTTTTGCTCATATTTTGTCTCTTGGCAAAAAGCTTTTCAGACGGCCTTGTTGATTATTGAGGCCGTCTGAAAGCCGGTTTGGAATAAAAGCGGGATTATACATCAAAGCCCCACCTTTTCAGACGGCCTGCGGTAAAAACGCCCCGCCGATTTATCCACAACCAAAATAAAATTATTAAACAAACAATTCAATGAGTTATCAAAAAATAATAAAAAACCGGCCGAAACAAAACTTGACTTACCCACAGGCAGACCCATATAGCTGCTATTCCAAACATATTTCCGATTGATAATCAAAGAAAGCAAACAGATGAGATTCGACAAACTAACCGCAAAATTCCAACAAGCCCTTGCCGACGGCCAAAGCCTGGCGCTTGCCGCCGACAACGGCTATCTCGAAGCCGGCCATGTGCTCAAAGCCCTGCTCGACGACGACAGCGGCATCACCGCCCTACTCGCCCATGCCGGCGTAAACGTGGCCCAAGTGAAACAGCAGTTGCAGCAAACCTTAAACAGCCTGCCGAAAGTGTCCGGCCAGGGCGGCGAAATCCTGCCCAGCCGCGAATTGCAGGCCGTGCTGAACCTGATGGACAAAGCCGCCGCCAAACGCGGCGATGCCTATATTGCCAGCGAACTGTTCCCGCTGGCGCTGGTGCAGCAGAACGACACCACCGGCAAAATCCTGAGAAACGCCGGTGCCACCGAACAAAACATCAACGCCGCCATTGATGCGGTGCGCGGCGGTGCGGCCGTGGACAACCCCAACGCCGAAGACCAACGCGAAGCCCTGAAAAAATACACCCTCGATTTAACCCAGCGCGCCCGCGAAGGCAAGCTCGACCCCGTTATCGGCCGCGACGACGAAATCCGCCGCGCCATCCAAGTGTTGCAGCGCCGCACCAAAAACAACCCCGTGCTCATCGGCGAACCCGGCGTGGGCAAAACCGCCATCGTAGAAGGCTTGGCGCAACGCATCGTCGACGGCGAAGTGCCCGAGAGCCTGCGCAACAAACGCCTGCTGGTGCTCGATTTGGCCGCGCTGATTGCCGGCGCCAAATACCGCGGCGAGTTTGAAGAGCGTTTAAAAGCCGTGTTGAACGATTTGGCGAAAGACGACGGCAACACGCTGATTTTCATCGATGAAATCCACACTTTAGTGGGCGCGGGCAAAGCCGACGGCGCAATGGACGCGGGCAATATGCTCAAACCGGCGCTGGCGCGCGGCGAATTGCACTGCATCGGCGCCACCACGCTCGACGAATACCGCCAATACATCGAAAAAGACGCCGCGCTGGAGCGCCGCTTTCAGAAAGTGTTGGTGGGCGAACCGAGTGTGGAAGACACCATCGCCATTCTGCGCGGTTTGCAGGAGCGTTACGAAATCCACCACGGCATCGACATCACCGACCCGGCGATTGTTGCCGCGGCGGAATTGAGCAACCGCTACATCACCGACCGCTTCCTGCCCGACAAAGCGATTGATCTAATCGACGAAGCCGCCAGCCGCATCAAAATGGAGCTGGATTCCAAGCCCGAGCAGATGGACAAACTCGACCGCCGCATCATCCAATTAAAAATGGAGCGGATGCACGTTGAGAAAGAAAGCGACGATGCCAGCAAAAAACGTTTGGAGCTGATCGACGAAGAAATCGGCGGCCTGCAAAAAGAATACGCCGATTTGGACGAAATCTGGAAAGCCGAAAAAGCCTCTTCCGCCGGCACCGCCGACATCAAAAAACAAATCGACGAAATCAAGGTGAAAATCGAGCAGGCCAAACGCCAAGGCGATTTCGCCCGCGCATCCGAACTGGAATACGGCGAGTTGCCCAAGCTCGGCCAGCAGTTGCAGGCCATCGAGAGCAACCCCGAAGCGAAGCAGGCCAACAAACTCTTCCGCACCAAAGTGGGTGCCGACGAAGTGGCCGAAATCGTTTCGCGCATGACCGGCATTCCCGTGAGCAAAATGATGGAAGGCGAGCGCGACAAACTGTTGAAAATGGAAGAAGTGCTGCACAAACGCGTGGTCGGCCAAGACCAGGCCGTGCGCGCCGTATCCAACGCCATCCGCCGCAGCCGCAGCGGTTTGGCCGACCCCAACAAACCTTACGGCAGCTTCCTGTTTTTAGGCCCCACCGGCGTGGGCAAAACCGAATTGTGCAAAGCGCTGGCCAATTTCCTGTTTGACAGCGAAGACCATTTAATCCGCATCGATATGTCGGAATACATGGAAAAACACGCCGTCGCCCGCTTAATCGGCGCGCCCCCGGGCTACGTCGGCTACGAAGAAGGCGGCTACCTCACCGAACAGGTGCGCCGCAAACCTTACAGCGTGATTCTGCTCGACGAAGTGGAAAAAGCCCACCCCGACGTGTTCAACATTCTGCTGCAAGTGCTCGACGACGGCCGCCTCACCGACGGTCAGGGCCGTACGGTGGATTTCAAAAACACCGTGATTGTGATGACTTCCAACATCGGCAGCCAGCACATCCAGCAAATGGGCACAACGGATTATGATGCGATTAAAGAAGTGGTGATGGAAGACGTGAAAGACCATTTCCGCCCCGAAATGATCAACCGCATCGACGAAGTGGTGGTGTTCCACGGCTTGGATCAGGCGAATATCCGCAACATCGCCAAAATCCAACTCGAAGGCTTGAGAAAACGCCTCGAAGCCATGAACCTGCGCCTCAGCGTCGACGACGCCGCGCTGGATGTGATCGCCCAAGCCGGTTTCGACCCCGTTTACGGCGCCCGCCCGCTCAAACGCGCGATTCAGGCCGAAATCGAAAACCCGCTGTCGGTCAAACTGTTGGAAGGCGCTTACCGGCCCGACAGCGAGATTCATGTGAAAGCCGACGGCAATAAGCTGGTGTTTGCCTAAGCGTTTGATGGTGTTGTGAACAGGCCGTCTGAAAATATTTTTCAGACGGCCTAACTTTTGCAAATCATACCAGTTTTCCAAACCCTTTCGTCATACCCGGGCTTGGCCCGGGTATCTCTTTTTCTTCCAAAACAAAAAGATGCTCGGATCAAGCCCGAGCATGACGTAAGCGTTGCAAGGTATCGAAAAGCATTTTACAAAGGTATCAGGCCGTCTGAAATATTTTCAGACGGCCTGTCATTTTGCCCCACCCAAGCCGGCAATCTACACTTCGCTCAAGTTCAGATAATGGCGGCTGCCCTGCATATCGCTCATGGCGCGCAGCAGCATTTCGAAGTGGTCGTCGTTGTTGATGAAGTCCAACTCGTCGGCATTGGCGATCAACAGCGGCGAGTTTTGGTAAAGGTGGAAAAAGCGGCGGTATTCGTCTTGGATCTGCCCCAAATAGCCGGGCGGGAAAACGTTCATCATGTTGCCGTGCCGCTTTTGCAGGCGTTTTTGGGCGTTTTCGTCAGACGTTTGCAAATAAATCACCAAATCGGGCACGGGGTATTCGGGCATGATTTTGCGCTTCATCTGCCAAAACAGGGTTTGTTCGTTGGCCGGGTCGCTGCCTTTGAGCACCACGGGCACGAAAATCTGGTCTTTTTCGAGCAGGAAGTCGGCGATGATGCGCTCGTTTTTTTCTTCTTCGGTGTTAATCAGCTCCACCGCTTCGGCGCGGCGCATCAGAAAATACAGCTCGGTGGCCAGGCCGTGGTTGGCGGCATTGAGGTAAAACTGCTCCAAAAAGGGATTGCGCTCGGGGCTTTCGGTTAAGTGCAGGGCATCGAAATATTCTGCCAAACGGCGGCTCAGCTCGGATTTGCCGCTGCCGATGGATCCTTCTACTACGATATAACGGTGGTGCATGATGGGTGGTCTTTCTTTGGGGTTTGATTGTTGGCTGCTATCGTGGATCCACTTACTCCGTTACGGCGTTGCTGTGCCTTGCCGCACTATCTGTGGCCTGCGGCTTGCTGCCTTGCACCGAAGTAATTGAATTCACGATAACGGTTCAGACGGCCTGATTGTCGGGGCCGTCTGAAAACACGGGCGCAGCTTCGGTTACGGCGATGCCGCCGCTGCCCAATTGTTCCGCCAAATCTGCCGCGCGGTCGTGGCTGCCTATGCGGAAATCGGGGGCGATTTCGGCCAGCGGGCGCATCACGAAACTGCGCTCGTGGGCGCGCGGGTGCGGCAGGGTGAGGTGCGGGTCGCTGCTGGATTCGCCGTTGTAGTCGATAATATCCAAATCGAGCGTACGCGGGGCGTTGCGGAAACTGCGCTCGCGCCCGAAGTCTTGTTCGATGCCGTTGAGCACGGCCAGCAAACCGGCGCCGCCCAAGTTGGTGGACACAATGCAGACGGCGTTAACGAAATCGGGCTGGTCGGTGTAGCCCACGGGCGCAGTGGTATAGAGTGAAGATACGCGCCGCAGTTCAATCTGCGGGTGTTCTTCAATGATTTGTAAGGCGGTTTTTATCTGCCGCGCGGGGTTTTGCAGGTTGCTGCCCAGGGCGATCACGGCGGTGTCGGCAAAAGATGCAGGCATAATTTTTCAGACGGCCTTGTTAAAACGGTTTGTAACGCGCCAGATAAACCATCGCCGCCACGCACAGCATCGACAGGGCATAGCCCGCCCATGCCCTGCCGGTTCTCGGCGCGGCGCGCACGGTCATCATGCCGAAACCGATATAGGCCAGCAGCAGCAACAGTTTCACGCCCAGCCAGTCTGCATTGCCAAACGGGGTGAAACGGGTGATTTTCATCAGCCACAATCCGGTAAACAGCAGCAGCGTATCGTTGAAATGGGGGATGATTTTCAGAATTTTCGACAGCGGCTTTTCGGGTTTGGCGGCGCGCAGCCAGAAGCGCAGGTTGAACAGCAGCACGGTAATGGCCACAAACAGCATGTGGCTGTGTTTCACAATCAGATATTGCATGGCGGCTTCAGTGTTTGTTTTTCAGACGGCCTGTATTGTAACCCGAAACCGGTATGGGTTTTACATCTTCGGCAGCGTGGTGGTGGTGATTAAAACCGAAGCCGAGACCTTTGCAAAATTCTTTTAGGCCGTCTGAAACATCCGATTATCGTCATTCCCGCGCAGGCGGGAATCCAGTCATTTTTTTCATAAGTTATTGAAATAAAATACTTGATGGTTTTAAGACTGGATTCCCGCCTGCGCGGGAATGACGGGATACGAACGTTTTCAGGTTTGAATTGGTTATTTTGCAAAGGTCTCAGGCCGTCTGAAAACAGGTGCAGTTTTTGCGGCGCTTCGGTTTTCAGACGGCCTAAAGTCTGAGACTTTACCAATACCTTAACGGCGTCATACCCGGGCTTGACGCAGAAGTTTTAAAATACCGGCGAATTTTGCCAAGGTCTCAGCCTGCGTTTATTTGTTGTGCAGCTTTTTCACGCTCACCTTGGTTTTCTTTTTCAAGCGGTTTTTTTCTTCTTTGCGCCCTTCGCGTTTTTCGATGCGGTTGCTCAATGCCACGCGGCGCAGCGGTTTTTTCTTGGGCTTGTCTTGCGCTTCTTCGTAGGGGTTTTCCGACACGTTGTATTGGATACGCAGCGGCGTGCCCTGCAAATTGAAGGCTTTGCGGAAGGTTTGGGTGAGATAGCGGGTGTAACTGTCGGAAATCGCTTGCAGCGAATTGCCGTGCACCACGATAACGGGCGGATTCATGCCGCCCTGGTGGGCATAGCGCATTTTCGGGCGCACCAAACCGGCGCGCGGCGGGGCTTGGCGTTCGATCGCCGATTGCAGCACGCGGGTGATTTTCGGCGTGGGCATTTTAATCATGGCGGCGTTATAGGCCGATTGGATGCTCTCGAACAAGCCGTCTATGCCGCGCTCTTTCAGCGCGGAAATGTAGTGGAACTTGGCGAAATCGAGAAAATAGAGTTTGCGGGCGATGTCGCGTTTCACCTGTTCGCGCCGCTCTTCGCTGATGCCGTCCCATTTGTTCACCGCCACCACCAGCGCCCTGCCCGCTTCGAGTGCGAAACCGGCGATGGTGGCGTCTTGGTCGGCGATATCCTGCTGCGCGTCCAACACCAGCACCGCCACGTTGGCCGCTTCGGTGGCCTGCATGGCTTTGATTACCGAAAACTTTTCCACCGCTTCTTCCACTTTGCCGCGACGACGCACGCCGGCGGTGTCGATGATGGTAAACGGTTTGCCGTCGCGCTCGAAGTCGATGTGGATGCTGTCGCGGGTGGTGCCGGCCATATCGAAGGCAATCACGCGTTCTTCGCCGAGAATGGCGTTCACCAGCGTGGATTTGCCCACGTTGGGGCGGCCGATAACGGCAAACACGGGGTGTTTGGGCGCGGCGGTTTCTTCTTCGGCATCGGGAAAGTTTTCTAAAATATCTTCTATCAGGTAATACACGCCGTCGCCGTGCGCGCCGGAAATCACGTGCGGCTCGCCCAGCGCCAGCTCGTAAAACTCGGCGGCCAGCACGGCCTGATTGGCGCCTTCGCCTTTGTTCACGGCCAGATAAACGGGGCGCGGGCTTTGGCGCAGGCGGTCGGCGATGATTTTGTCTTGCGGCGTGAGGCCGGTGCGGCCGTCAACCAGAAACACAACGGCGTCGGCTTCGTCCACCGCTTGCAGGGTTTGCTTGGCCATTTCGTGCAGGATACCGCTGTCGACCACCGGCTCGAAACCGCCGGTGTCGATAACCAGATAGGGCTTGCTGCCCACTCGGCCGTGGCCGTAGTGGCGGTCGCGCGTGAGGCCGGGCAGGTCGTGTACCAGCGCGTCTTTGCTGCGCGTGAGGCGGTTAAACAGGGTGGATTTGCCCACGTTGGGGCGGCCGACTAGGGCGATGGTGGGTTTCATAGGCTTTCTTTCTGTGTCAGGCCGTCTGAAAGGGTTTCGGGCGGCAAGCAGGTGCTGTTTTCCGCAGCACGGGTATTTGGGTATTTAAGATTATACGCCGTCAAACAAGCAGGCTTGCAGAAAGCTTCCTGCAAGCCTGCTTGCTGTTTTCAGACGGCCTTTATTTCAATTGGTCGGCTTTAAACTGCACCGACTCTCTGTTGGCGGCATCTTTGGGCAACTGCGCCAGAACCTGCTCGTAAACCTGCAAGGCTTCTTTGTTTTTGCCTTGCGCCAGATAAACGTCGCCTTTGGTTTCCAGCAGCAGCGGCTCGAAGGCGGGGGCGACTTTGGTGTTTAAGGCGGCCAGCGCTTCTTCGTATTTGTTTTGCTGCAAACGCACAACCGCCAAGCGTTGGGCGGCCATCGCCTGCACAACCGGGTCCGGCTGGTTTTTCAGCACCCAGTTCAAATGGTTGGCGGCGGTATCGTAGCTGCCTTTGTCGAACTCGGTGCCCGCCACCATAAACGTGGCCTGCGCGGCGGCAATCGTGCCGCTGTAATTCTGCTGGAGATTCTGCAAATCGGCGTTTACCGCTTTGGCATCGGCGTTGCTTTGCGCTTTTTCAACCAGCTGCGTCAGCACGCCGGCGGCTTCCTGGTCTTTTTTAACCTGATGGCTTTGATAAAGCACATAGCCCAAATAGCCGATTGCGGCGGCTACCAGCGCGGCAAACAGCCAGCGGCCCCAGCTTTTCCAGAAATATTTGAAATTTTCGAGTTCTTCCTGCTCTTGAATGTGTGCAGCCATTTAAGCATTCTTCCATTGTTGTAGGGTGGAGGTTAACAGGGCGGCGTCGAGGGTGGTTTGGCCGTGGGTGCCCTGCAAGTCTTTAAGGGTAACGGTGCCGTCTGAAAGCTCGTTCTGCGCCACAATCAGGGCGAAACGCGCGCCGCTGGCATCGGCTTTTTTCATCTGCGCTTTCAGGCTTTGGCTGCCGGCGTGCTGTAACACGTCGAATCCGGCGGCACGCAGGGTTTGGGCGTGTTTCATCGCCTGCAAAGCGGCGCCTTCGCCTTGGTGCATGGCGTAAACGTCGGGCGCGGCCTGATACGCCAGCGAGCCGTAGTCGCGCACCAGCAGCAGCAGGCGTTCCACGCCCATGGCAAAGCCGATGGACGGCGCGGGTTTGCCGCCCAGCTCTTCAATCAGGCCGTCGTAGCGGCCGCCGCCGCAAACGGTGGCCTGCGCGCCGAGTTTGTCGGTTGTCCATTCGAACACGGTTTGGTTATAGTAGTCCAAACCGCGCACCAGGCGGGGGTTTTCCACATAGGCAATACCCAAGCCGTCGAGCATGGCTTTGAAGCCGGCATAGTGCGTGCGCGAGGCTTCGCCCAAATATTCGGTTAAATGCGGGGCTTTGTTGCAGATTTCCTGCAAATCGGGATTTTTGCTGTCGAGCACGCGCAGGGGGTTGGTGTGCAGGCGGCGCTTGCTGTCTTCGTCGAGCTTGTCTTGGTGGCTGCCCAGATAAGCCACCAGCGCGGCGCGGTGGGCGGCACGCTCTTCGCGGTTGCCCAAGCTGTTGATTTCTAAAACCAGATGGTCGCGTATGCCCAATTCGTTCCATAAGTCGGCCGACATGGCGACGATTTCTGCGTCGATATCGGGGCCTTCAAAGCCCAAGGCTTCCGCGCCCACTTGGTGGAACTGGCGGTAACGCCCTTTCTGCGGGCGTTCGCGGCGGAACATCGGCCCCATGTACCATAATTTCTGCGGGCCGTTATACAGCAGGTTATGCTCCACCACCGCGCGCAGGCAGGATGCCGTGCCTTCGGGGCGCAGGCTCAGGCTGAGCGAATCGTTGGAATCGGCAAAGGTATACATTTCTTTGCCGACCACATCGGTTTCTTCGCCGATGGAGCGCACGAACAGGCCGGTCTGCTCCACAATGGGGGTGCGGATTTGGTTGTAGCCGTAGCTGCGTGCCCAGCGGGTAACGGTGTCTTCAAACGCCTGCCAGAAAGCGGCGGTAAGTTTGAAATCTTTCTGCTCCACCGGCAGCAAATCGTTCATGCCTTTAACGGCTTGGATTTTTTGTCCCATAGTTTTCTGATTTTCACATTCTTTTTTCAGACGGCCTGTTATTCGATGCCGCTGTTGATAAACTGACGCAGCATACTGGTGGTCAATCCGGCAAACTGTTTGTATTTTTCGGATTGGCCGATGCTTTCTTTATCGAGGTCGACAGAAACCAACACGCCGCTTTTGTTGCCGTAAAGCATGGTGTTTTCAACTTCCCAAGCCTGCTTTTTACCTGAAGCGGCCGGTGAAACAAAGGCCTGTATCATCTCGCCCGAGGGCAGGTTCTGCAAAATCAGGCTTTTTTTAACGTTGTCGAGCAGATCCGCGCCCACAAACTGAAACGGATTCACGGCCATATCGCTCACGCCCTGATAGGTGTAGATAAACACTTTGTGTTCCGCTTTCGGGTTGTTGAGCAGATAAAGCTGTAACAGCAATTCGCGTAAATCGGGTGCCATTTTCCACCTCGCTGGTTTGGATATTGAGGCCGTCTGAAAACATAACGGCAGGTTTTATACCGGGCTGATGGGAATCACCCGGCTTTCGTTGCGTTTTTTGCCGCCTTCGCCATAATTGGTTTCTACGTATTCCTGCACAATAGCCAAAAATTCGGCGGCCATATTGTCGCCTTTGAGCGTTACTTTGCGCTCGCCGTCCACATACACGGGGGCGACGGGCGTTTCACCCGTGCCGGGCAGGCTGATACCGATGTCGGCCAGTTTGCTCTCGCCCGGGCCGTTAACCACGCAGCCCATCACGGCAACGTTCAACGATTCCACGCCGGGGTATTGGCTGCGCCAAACCGTCATTCTGTCGCGCAGATATTGCTGGATATCGCGCGCCAGCTCTTGAAACACCGTGCTGGTGGTGCGGCCGCAGCCCGGGCAGGCGGTAACCATGGGCGTAAACGAGCGCAAACCCATGGTTTGCAGAATTTCCTGCGCCACCACCACTTCCTGCGTGCGCGGGCTGCCCGGCTCGGGGGTGAGCGAAATGCGGATGGTGTCGCCTATGCCTTCCTGCAACAAAACGGCCAATGCGGCGGTTGAAGCCACAATGCCCTTACTGCCCATGCCTGCTTCGGTTAAACCCAAGTGCAGCGGGTAAGCGCAGCGTGCGCCCAAATCGCGGTAAACCTGAATCAAATCCTGCACGGCGCTAACCTTGCACGACAGGATAATTTTGTTTTCGGGCAATCCCAAATCCACCGCTTTTTGGGCGGATTCCAACGCCGACACAATCAGCGCCTCTTTCATTACCTCTTCGGGCGGCTTAGGTGTTGCCGAAGCCAAATTGGCATCCATCATGCGTTTGGCGAGGCTTTGGTCGAGCGAACCCCAGTTCACGCCGATGCGTACGGCTTTATCGTGTTCAGCGGCGGTGCGGATCATATAGGCGAATTTTTCGTCGCCTTTCGCGCCTTTGCCCACATTACCGGGGTTGATACGGTATTTCGACAATGCGCGGGCGCAGTCGGGAAACTCTTGCAGCAGGCGTTCGCCGTTGAAGTGAAAATCCCCCACCAGCGGCGTGTTGCAGCCCATGTCGTCCAGGCGGCTTCTGATTTCCGCCACTTTGGCGGCGGCTTCGGGGCTGTTTACGGTAATCCGCACCATCTCCGAGCCGGCATCGCTCAATTCTTTAACCTGCTGCGCCGTGCCCGCCGCATCGGCGGTATCGGTGTTGGTCATCGACTGCACCACAACAGGCGCATCGGAACCTACGGTTAAATGGTCGATGCGGACTTGATGAGTTTGGCGGCGGTTGGGGGTTGGGTTGCTCATTGCTGGCCTACGGTGAAAGATGAAGTGGTTTTGCCGGTTAAGTGTTGGCGCACGTTGATTTCCCGGCCGCCGTAATTGGCGGTGGCGCCGAGCGAATAGCCGATCCAAACTTCATACGGCGCGCCGCCCCTGAAGCGGTGCTCGCTGCCGGCGGGCACGATGCGGTTGATGACAAAGGCGCCGTTTTTGTCTTTGATAACCAAATTGGAGCGGTATAACACCTTAACCGCCAATTCGTCGGCGGCAACCGGCACCACACCGGAAGCAGCGCTGGCGGCAACCACAGGTTCCGAAGCCATTGCCTGAGCCGGAACTGCCGCCGGAGCGGAAGCAGCGGGAACAGCCGACGCCGCTGCATCACTGCCCATCGCCACCACCGAAATATTGTCGGCCTGAAGATTGCCGGCCGCCGAGCCTGCCGGTTCGGGGCGCTCCATATTGTCGCTCTGCTTGGCGTATTCTTGGTTGGACTTACTCTGCCACACATAAATACCGCCGCCGATAACCACCGCCGTCAGCACGCCCAAAATCCAAGTGGGAAACGATTTTTTCACTTCGGTTTGCTGGTAATTCAGGGCTTGGCTGCCGCTACGGTCGACCGCATACAGGTTATTGCGGTTCTGCGGCATGATGCGGTCTAAAAATGCGGCGACTTCGTTATCGTCCAAATCCAGAAAACGGCCGTAGGTGCGTAAAAAACCGCGCACGAACACCAGCTCGGGCATACCTTCGTAGTTGCCGCTTTCCAAACCTTCGATTTGGCGGGCCGACAGTTTCAGGCGTTCGGCCACTTCGCCGATCGAATAACCTTTCTGCTCGCGTGCCTGACGCAGTTTCAAACCCAACTCGGCCGCAGCACCGTTGGAAGCGTGTTGTTCTGATTGCTGGTTATCGGTCATTACAAACGTCCTGTTGTAATTGTTTGCAGTTCATCGGAATAGGGGTAGTTGGCACGCAGCTGCGCCTCGTATTCGTAGGCCGCCTGCGTGTTGCCCAAGGCATTATACAGGCGCCAGCCCAAAAGCAGGTCGTCGGCGCCCAACACATCGACCTTGCTTTGATATTGCCGGAAATAATAATCGGCGTCGCTTAAATTGCCGGCCAGCATTTTGGTGCGCGCCATTTCTTTCAAAACGGGATAAAACTGCGGCGCAGCAGCCAAAGCGCGCTCGAAATAGGCTTCCGCCAGAGCATACTGGCCCGTTTTGGTGCTGCATATACCTTTGTTGAGGTTGGCAACGTGCGGGTTGGGATAAGTGGGATCGGCCAGTGCCTTGTCGAAATAAGGCATCGCGTCACCCGGGCGGTTTTGCGTGCTGCATAAAAACCAACCGTAGTTGTTGTTGATTTCCGCGCTGTTGGGTTTGATCGACAGGGCTTTTTGGAAGCTTTCCTGGGCTTTGTCGTTAACTTTCAGATATTGGTAGATTTGGGCGCGGATCAGCCAAGCGTTTTCGTTTTTCGGGTTTTCCTTCAAGGCTTCGTCGATGCTGTTAACCGCTTGGCGGTAATCTTTTCCGCGCAGATATTCCACGGCAAGCTGCGTTTTGATATTGGATATCTGCTCGGCGCGTTCGCGCGCGCTCGGCTTCGACGCACCGCCTGCACAGGCGCCCAATGCCAGAGCCGTTATGATGATTCCCGCTGTTGTTTTGATGTTCATACTACCCCCTTCGGTTGCATGGTAATCTGCTGCCATTTTTCCTGGCGGCGCGTTTTATCTTTCACTTGGCCGGCGAGCTGGCCGCAGGCGGCGTCGATATCGTCGCCGCGGGTTTTGCGCACGGTAACCACAAAACCTGCCTGTTGCAGGATATCGCGGAACACGCGGATGTTTTCGTTGCTCGAACGCTCGTAACCCGAATTCGGAAACGGGTTGAACGGTATCAGGTTGAATTTGCACGGCACATCGCGTACCAGTTCGATTAACTCCCTTGCGTGCTGCGCTTTGTCGTTAATGCCGTCGAGCATCACGTATTCAAAAGTAACGAAATCGCGCGGGGCTTTTTCGAGATAACGGCGGCAGGCCGCCATCAGTTCGCTGAGCGGATATTTTTTATTCAGGGGCACGATTTCGTTGCGCACGGCATCGTTGGAGGCGTGCAGCGACACGGCCAGCGCCACCGGCATTACGTCGCGCAGCCTGTCCATCTGCGGCACCATGCCGGAAGTGGACACCGTTACCCTGCGGCGCGACAGGCCGTAGCCGTGGTCGTCGAGCATAATGCCTAAGGCGGTTACCACGTTATCGAAATTGGCCAGCGGTTCGCCCATGCCCATCATCACCACATTGGAAACAACCCGCTCGTTTTTCGGGGTAACGCCCATGGCTTTGTTTGCCCACCAAAGCTGGCCGATGATTTCGGCGGCACTCAGGTTGCGGTTGAAGCCCTGCCTGCCGGTGGAGCAGAACGTACATTCCAGCGCGCAGCCCACTTGCGACGAAATGCACAGGGTGCCGCGCTCGGCCTCGGGAATAAACACGGTTTCCACACCGTTGCCGGTTCCCACGTCGAGCAGCCATTTGCGGGTGCCGTCTGAAGATTCTTGCGCGGCCATCAAAGCGGGCACGGCCACTTCGGCCTGCTCTTGCAATTTGGCGCGCAGGGATTTGGCCAGGTCGGTCATCTCGTCGAAACCGGCGGCGCCGGCCTGATGTATCCAGCGCATCACCTGTTTGGCGCGGAAAGGCTTTTCGCCCATTTGCGCGAAATGTTCGGTGAGTCCGTTTAAATCGAAATTCAGCAGATTGGTTTTCATGTTCGTTACAAGCTTTTAAATGAAAGCTTTATCATGGGTTTGCAGCAAGCGTTGCAAAAGCTGCCATTTAAAAGCTAAAAACCTTCAGGCCGTCTGAAAGGATTCAGACAGCCCGAAGAGTTGCACGGCCGCTTAGCGGGCGCAGATTTCGCTTTCGCTGAAGAAATAGGCGATTTCTTTAGCGGCGTTTTCCAGGCTGTCGGAACCGTGTACGGCGTTGGCATCGATAGATTCGGCAAAGTCGGCGCGGATGGTGCCGACGGCGGCTTCTTTCGGGTTGGTCGCACCCATCAATTCGCGGTTTTTGGCCACGGCGTTTTCGCCTTCGAGCACTTGGATCATAACGGGGCCGCTGGTCATGAAGGCAACCAGGTCGGCAAAAAACGGGCGCTCTTTATGCACGGCGTAGAAATCTTGGGCTTCTTTGGTGCTCAGGTGTTTCATTTTGGCGGCGATGATGCGCAGGCCGTTGTTTTCAAAACGGCTGTAGATTTGGCCGATAACATCTTTGGCAACTGCATCGGGTTTGATGATGGAAATGGTACGTTCAATAGCCATGAAAAATTCCTTTAATTAATGAAGTTTCCCAACAGGCAAAAAACACCTGCTTTTCTTTATTCTTGATTTAAACAAAAATCGGGGCGCATATTTTATCAAACTCTGCCAATATTTTGTTAAATATCGGCATTTTTTTTGCCGAACGTTAAATGTGGCAGCGCCAGATATTCTTCCGACTGCATTTCCACCATACGGCTGACGGTACGCACGAATTCGTGGGCGAAGTCGCCTTCCACATAGATTTCTTCGGCGGGAACTTTGCTGGTGGCGCAAAATTTAACGCGGAAGTCGTATAACACGTCTATCAGCCAGGTGAGGCGGCGGGCTTCTGCTTTTTCAGCTTCGCTCAGTTTTTCGATGCCCGACACAAACACCATTTCGTAGCGTTCGGCCAGATAAAGGTAATCGGCCTGCGAGCGGGGGCCGAAGCACAGGGCGCGGAAGTCGAACCAGACGGCTTTGTCGTCGTGCGCGTTACACATCAATTCGCGCCCGTGTATGGTAATCGGGCGGGGATTTTTGGCTTTCCCGTGCGCCACTTGTGCAAACAGCGAGGCGAGTTTGCCTTCGTTTTCTTCGCTGTCGGGCACATAAAATACCTCGGCGGGTTTCAAGGTGCGCAGGCGGTAGTCTTCGCCGCCGTCCACATTCAATACCGTGAGCTTGCTTTCGATTAGCGCGATGGTGGGCAGAAAGCTGCTGCGGTTCTGCCCTTGCGGGTAGAGTTCCGAAGGCGCGTAGTTTGAAGTGGCCACCAGCACCACGCCGCCTTCAAACAGGTTTTCCAACAAACGGCCCAAAATCATGGCGTCGGCAATATCGCTGACGTGAAATTCGTCGAAACACAGCACGCGGGTTTCTTTGGCGATTTCCGCCGCCACCGCTTTGAGCGGGTTGGCTTCGCTTTTCAGGGCTTTCATACGCTGGTGCACTTCGGCCATGAAGGCGTGGAAGTGTACGCGGCGTTTGCGGCGGTAAGGCAGGCAGCCGTAAAACACGTCCATCAGAAAACTCTTGCCGCGCCCTACCCCGCCGTAAAAATACAGCCCTTTGGGCAGTTGCGGCGAACGCAGGCTGCGGCCCAGAAAACGGTTGCGCTTGCGTTTGAACATCATTAATTCCGTCCACAGCCGGTCGAGATATTCGATGGCTTTGGCTTGGGCGGCGTCGCGGATAAATGCGGGCTGCTCCGAGGCGGCCTGATACCAGGTAAGCGGACTGTGGTTGCTGAAATCTGGCGGAACAAAACGGTTTTCTTTATTATTCATCTATTAACGTTTAAGCAAATTCAGTATGGCGCATTATAAATGATTTCAGACGGCCTCCAAGTGTTTATTAAAACAGAGGCCGTCTGAAAACGGTTGGGGCGGGCAATCACGCCGTTATTTAGTGTGCCTGGTGGCCGATTTGGAACGTGAGCGTGGTGTAGCTGGCTTGTTTCTGGCAGGTTTTCTGGTCGGGGAAATCGACTTTATGCTCGACATTGGCTTTCCAAAAGCCTTGGCGCAGCGGGATAATATCTACGCTGCCGTCGTCGCCGGTTTTATCGTAAAACGCCTGCGCTTCCACTTTGTGGTTTTTGCTGCGGTCGCTGGTATCGAAGCCGTCGAAAGTGGCGGTAACAACGGCACCGGGCAGCGGCTCGCCGTTAAACAGCACGCGCACTTTGAAACGCTCGCCCACATGCACATTGGCGGGGTTGTCGAGCGGCACGATTTCCAAACCCTGGCCTACCGGGCGGGTGATGACTTTGGTGCCGGCGCTTTCATGGCCGACGTTGACAATGTTTTTGCCGTACATACGGGTTTGCTCGCAATACTCGGCATCGGGCATTTCTTTAATGCTGGCCTGCTTCCAGCCGGCTTTGTTTTTCGACCAGAAAGTGGGCCGGTATTCGGCGGTAACCAAATAGCTGCCTTCTTTCACGGGCTTTTTGCTTTGGTATTGATAGTTATACTGCCCTTTCTGCACCAAATCTTCTTTGCCCTTTTCGGTAACAAGCTGCATGGGTTTACTAAAAATGTGCAGGCGGTCTTTGGCAATCGGCTCCATATCGGGAAACTCGCCGTAGCCAAGCTCGGCTTTAAGGATTTCGCCGCCGTGGGTGTGGGCGCTTTCCACCCAAACGCGGTGGGCGTGGGCTGCGGTTGAACAAAGTAAAGCGGCCAAAGTAAACAAAGCTGTTTTTTTCATGATTTTCTCACTTGGTTGAAAACAATTTTAATTTATTATTGTTATAATATAACATTTATTATTAAAAATAAACTAGGGCCGTCTGAAATGTTTCGGGCGGTATCGACAAATTTTACCAAGGCCTATGATTCCGCCTTACTTTCTTTAATAACATAACAGAGAATGATTATGCCCGAATCAAAAACAAAGCACCTTACTTTTGCCGACATCGCCGTTTTAGCCCTCATCTTTTTCGGCACTGCCGCTTATTCTTCCTCAATAGGATACTTTGAATTGCTGCAGGAAAACCGGGTGATGCCCGAAAACCTCTCAATCAACGATTTGGCCAGCTGGCAAACCACCGCCATGCAGGCGGTTTTATTGGTTATAGCTTGGCTGTATCTGCGTTGGCGCAGGTTTGATTTCAGCGTACTGAATTTCAAGGTAAACCGCTACACACTGCCGTTAACCCTACTTTTGATACTCGGTGCCGGGCTTTTCACCGACCTATACCAGTATCTGCAAGCCTTCATCGCGCCCCAGCACTATCCCGAAGCGGAACAGAATTATTACCAAAGAGTGCACTATACCCCCCAACTGATCATAACTTCGCTGTTTAACGGCTTTTTCGAAGAAATCTTCTTTATGGGGTTGGTATTTGCCGTCAAACCGCAAACCCTTCCCAAGGCCGTTGTATTCAGCCTGTTCGTGCGCTTTATATTCCATACTTATCAGGGCTTGGCAGGCGCACTGACCATCACCACCTTAGGAGTGTCATTCTGGCTGTTCCGCCGAAAAATCCCGATGTTGGTCCCGTTCTTCCTGGCACATGGTGCATTCGACATTTTCGGATTAAGCGTGCTGGGATTTTTGTTTTGGGGAGATAATTGAACGGATTAACAGGCCGTCTGAAAAACTGCTTTCAGACGGCCTTATTTTGATAATTCTTCATACTGCCGGCAGGTTTCCCATATCCCTGGAGAACCCGGCTTGCAGTTAATTCTTCATCGACTGCACGGGCGCGGGAATGCGGCCGCCGCGGTTCACAAACACTTCGCACGAGCCTTCTTTCACGGGCATAATTGGTGCGTAGCCGAGCAAGCCGCCGAATTCCACCGATTCGCCCACGCCTTTGCCGGTTACGGGAATGATGCGCACGGCGGTGGTTTTGCTGTTGATCATGCCGATGGCGGCTTCGTCGGCGATGATGCCGCTGATGGTGTGGGCAGGGGTATCGCCCGGCACGGCAATCATGTCCAAACCCACGGAACAAACGGCAGTCATGGCTTCGAGTTTGTCGAGCGTCAGCACGCCCGCTTCGGCGGCGGCAATCATGCCTTCGTCTTCCGAAACGGGGATAAACGCGCCGCTCAAGCCGCCCACCGCGCTGGAAGCCATCATGCCGCCTTTTTTCACCGCGTCATTCAGCAAGGCCAAAGCCGCCGTGGTGCCGTGCGTGCCGCACACGCTCAAGCCCATTTCTTCGAGAATGCGCGCCACCGAATCGCCGACTGCGGGTGTGGGCGCGAGCGACAAATCGAGAATGCCGAACGGGATATTCAGGCGTTTGGCGGCTTCGTGGCCGATTAACTCGCCTACGCGGGTGATTTTAAAGGCGGTTTTCTTCACCACTTCGGCCACTTCGGTTAGGGTGCGCGCGTTGGAATTTTCCAGCGCGGCCTTTACCACGCCGGGGCCGGACACCCCCACATTGATCACCGCATCGGCCTCGCCCGAACCGTGGAACGCCCCCGCCATAAAGGGGTTGTCTTCCACCGCGTTGCAGAACACCACGATTTTGGCGCAGCCGAAGCCTTCGGGCGTGATTTCGGCGGTTTCTTTGATGATTTCGCCCGCCAGGCGCACCGCATCCATATTAATGCCCGCACGGGTGCTGCCGATATTGATGGAGCTGCACACGATGTCGGTGGTTTTCATGGCTTCGGGAATCGAGCGGATAAGGGTTTCATCGGCGGGCGACATACCTTTCTGCACCAGCGCGGAAAAGCCGCCGATAAACGATACGCCGATGGCTTTCGCGGCGCGGTCGAGGGTTTGCGCCACGCTCACATACGAATCGGCTTTGGTGGCGGCGGCGATTTGGGCGATGGGCGTTACCGAAATGCGCTGGTTCACAATCGGCACGCCGTATTTGGCCGAAAGATAGGCGGCCGTCTGAACCAAATCTTTGCCGGTGCGGGTGATTTTGTTGTAGATGTTGCGGTTGAGTTCGTCGATATTACTGCTGATGCAGTCGTGCAGGTCGATGCCGATGGTAATGGTGCGCACGTCGAAATTCTGGTCGGCCACCATGCGCACGGTTTCGAGAATTTCGTTGGACTGTATGCTTTTGCTCATGATTCAGCCCCTTTAAATGCGGTGCATGGCATTGAAGATTTCTTCGTTCTGCATGCGGATGTCCAACGCCAGCCTTTTGCCCTCTTCGGCAAACAAATCCAGCATCTCTTGGCGCGATTTCGGGCATTCGGCGGTATCCACCAGAATAATCATGGTGAAAAAATCATCCATCAGCTGCTGGCTGATGTTGAGGATGTTGAGCTTGTGTTCGGCAAGGATTTTGGATACGTCGTAAACGATGCCGACGCGGTCTTTGCCGATAACGGTAATCACTGAATTGCTCATGTTGCGTTTCCTTAGCGTTGAGTTTGAGGTTTGAAACGGGTTTCAGACGGCCTGCGGTGAAGAAACAGGCCGTCTGAAAAAATAAACCGTATTGTATAGAAAAAGGGGCATGCTGCCACACCTCCGCCGGTTTTCATCTGCGGCTGCCTGCGGGTTGTTTGCGATAGCGCAAACGGAACGCCTGAAACAAGAAGCCGTCTGAAAGATTTTTCAGACGGCCTTTATATATCGGGAACAGCGTTATGAAAACAGGCGTTTCGACAATGTGCCGCCCGGCTCGATGCCCACTTTCTGCATTTCTTCCTGACGCGCCAGCACATAGCTGCGCACGTCTTTGAGCCATTGGGTGGAAAGCTCTTCGAGTTTGTCGTTCACCAAATCCAAGCCCAGCGTGCTGGAAAGTTTCACCGCCAAATCCATAAAGCGGTTGAACTGTTTTTCGCCTGCGGGCACGTGGGTGATGTCGAACAGCATGCTGAAGCCGCGGTAGGCTTGGTTGGCAAGCAGGCTGGAAGTGAAAGGCGAATTGTCGAGCGTGATGATGCTGAACAGCGGCTCGCCCTGCTCGTTGGGCAGGTGGAAAGCGCCGTCCACGCCCAGCTCGAAACCGAGGTTTTCCACGGCGGCGCGCAGCTCGGTGCCGCTGACGGTGCCGCGCGAAACGAGGTGCATAGCGATGGTTTGGTCGACGCGGGCGCACAATTCGTCGAGCGGGCGGGCAACGTTCAAGAATGTTTCCACATCGGTGAGCAGCAGGCCGCCGTTCATTTTTTCGGCAAACTGGTTCACCTGGTCGCCGAAGTTTTCAAGCTCCTGCACGGTGGCCAGGCCGCTGCGGCTGATGGCTTGCAGGCCGATAACGAAACCCTGGTAGTAAACGCTGGGAATCGGCTCGGCGATTTGGAAGCGGTCGTCCATGGTGCAGCCGGCGATTTGGAAGCGGTGGCGGCTGGAAAGGCGGGGAATCGAATGCAGCTCCTGCGCTTCGTGCAGCGAGATATAGGCCATATAGTCGAAACGGTGGTCGAACCACGGCAGCTCGAGCTTGGTGAGGTCGTTCAAATCCAGCAGCAGTTTGCGTTTGCCTTGCAGCTTGGTTTGCGAAAACACCGGCGCGGCCATTTTTTTGAAATCGAAAGCGGCATCGGCGGGTTTGACTTCGGGTTGGATAACGGTTTCGGTGAAATCGTCTTCCATTTCAAACTCCACGTCGGGCTTGCCCGCAGCCGCTTCGGAAACTTTGGCGGCAAACAAATCGTCTTTGGCGGGCAGGGTTTCCTGCTGCTCGGAAATATCTTTCCGGCGCAAGGGGCGGATGGGCGCGCCGGCCTGGTCTTGCGATTGGCCGTCGCGCACAAAATCGGTTTTGCTGCCCATCAGGGCATCTTTATCGGAATGGCCGAACTGCTCGCGCACCTGCTGGCGGTATTTGTTTTCTTGATACATATTGTAGGCAATCACGCCCAAAATAACAGCGAGCACGAGCACGACGATAATCAGTGTGGTTTCACTCATATGTAATAATCCGTTAATCCGTGGGGGTTTGGTTTAATGCGGCGATTATAACGAAAATCGCCTGCTCTGGCAGCATCTTTCAGTGCACGATTGCGATGCCGCCCTCCTTCGCCCGCTCCCAATCGAAAAAGTGTCCGGGGTCGCTTTTGCGGCCCGGGGCGATGTGCTGGTGGCCGGTAACCGCCTCTATCGGGTAGCGTGCCGCCAGCGCGCGCAAAAGGGTGTTTAATGATTGATACTGTGCATCGGTAAAAGGTTCAAAATCGCAGCCTTCCAATTCGATGCCTATTGAAAACGCGTTGCACTTTTCGCGCCCGCGAAACGATGAAACGCCGGCGTGGTAGGCAACATCGTCGCACGAAACGAACTGCACGGTTTCGCCCGCGCGGCTTATAAAGAAATGGCTGGACACGCGCAATTCGTGTATCACGCTAAAAAACGGGTGCTCTGCGGGGTTGATGCGGTTGGTAAACAGCTTCTCCACCGCGCCCGTGCCGTATTCGAACGGGGGCAGCGAAATATTGTGCAGCACCACCAGCGAAACGGTTTCGCCGTTTTCCCTGGGGGCAAAGTTGGGGGAATCGGTGCGCCGCGCGGGCAGCCACCAGCCCTGTTGCCAATTGTTCATAAATGTTCTTTGAAATGTTTTTACGCTTTTTTCAGACGGCCTTTCATACTTTTAACGCCGCCGCTAAACTGCGGCGCTGCAAAAAATGCCGTTTTCGCTTTATACTGCCGCCTGAACCGACACACATGAATCCTACCATGCTGAAAAAATTGTTGAAATGGCTTTCGGCCGCTTTTATTTTGCTCGCCGCCGTTTGGGCCGGCCTGTTGTTTACGCCGAAAAACAACGAAAAAACCTATCGCCTGAAAGTGGAAAAAAACCAGGGCATCTCCTCGGTGAGCCGCAAGCTTGCCAATGACAACGTGGTTTACAGCCGCCATGCGCTGCTGGCCGCCGCTTATGTGTTGGGCGTGCACAACCGCCTGCACACCGGCTCCTACCGCCTGCCCAAACAGGTTTCCGCCTGGCAGATTCTGCAACGCCTGCGCGGCGGCCGCCCCGATTCGGTAACGGTGCGTATCGTGGAAGGCATGCGTTTTTCGCAGATGCGCCGCATCATCAACGAAACCGACGACATCGAACACGCCACACGCGGCTGGAGCAATGAAAAACTGCTGCAGGAAATCGCCCCCGACGCGCCGAGCAGCAACCCCGAAGGGCTGTTTTTCCCCGACAGCTACGAAATCGACGCAGGCAGCAGCGATATCCAGATTTACAAAACCGCCTACCAAACCATGCAGCGCAACCTGCAAGCCGCGTGGGACGAGCGCCAAAGCGGCCTTCCCTATCAAAACCCCTATGAAATGCTGATTATGGCCAGCATCATCGAAAAAGAAACCGCCCACGAAAACGACCGCCGCCACGTTTCCGCCGTATTTACCAACCGCCTTGCCATCGGCATGCGCCTGCAAACCGACCCCAGCGTGATTTACGGCATGGGCGATGCCTATAAAGGCCGCATCCGCAAAGCCGACTTGCAGCGCGACACCCCCTACAACACCTACACCCGCGCGGGCCTCACCCCCACGCCGATTGCGCTGCCCGGCAAAGCCGCGCTCGAAGCCGCCGCCCATCCTTCCGCCGAAAAATACCTGTATTTCGTTTCGAGAATGGACGGCACGGGTTTGAGCCAGTTCAGCCACACGCTCGACGAACACAACGCCGCCGTGCGCAAATATATTCTGAAAAGATAAGGCATCTTGCCGCAAAGGCCGTCTGAAACACTTTGGTTTTGCCTTGCAAAACGTTTCAGACGGCCTTTAACGCGATTTCTTTTATAATGCCGCCCTATATTTCATCATTCCGCAAAGCGAACACCATGCAGGCACAATTCATCACGCTCGACGGCATCGACGGCGCGGGCAAATCCACCAATCTCACCGTTATCCGCAACTGGTTTGAAACCCGCAACCTGCCGGTTTTATTTACCCGCGAGCCGGGCGGCACGCCGGTGGGCGAGGCTTTGCGCGAAATCCTGCTCAACCCCGCCACCCAAGCCGGCTTGCGCACCGAAACGCTGATGATGTTCGCCGCCCGCTGCCAGCACATCGAAAGCGTTATCGCCCCCGCGCTCTCCGGCGGCGTGAACGTGGTGTCCGACCGCTTTACCGACGCCACCTTCGCCTACCAAGGCGGCGGCCGCGGCGTGCCGCTTGCCGACATTGCCGCGCTTGAAAACTGGGTTCAGGGCGGCCTGCGCCCCGATCTGACCATCCTGCTCGACGTGCCGCTGGAAGTTTCTATGGAACGCATCAGCCGCAACCGCGAAAAAGACCGCTTCGAGCAGGAAGAAGCCGCCTTCTTCACCCGCGTGCGCGATGTTTACCTCAGCCGCGCCGCCGCCGCGCCCGAGCGCTACGCGGTTATCGACAGCAACCGCGAGCGCGAAGCCGTACGGCAGTCTATCGAATCCGCATTAAACCAACATTTCGGGTTCTGACTGAATCTTGATTGGATATCGAAAGGCCGTCTGAAAATTTTGAACTGTCCCCCAATACTTGGACAAGTTAAGAATCTTTATCAAACAGCCTTTTCAAGCTGGGTTCTGTAGCCGACAGGACTCAGCTTTTTCAAGTTTAAACTAATCCGTTCATGATTGTAGTAATGTATGTAATCATCTATTACCTCTGTCAGCTCCGCCACCGACAGCGCACCTTCCTGATAGAAACTCTCCGTTTTCAGTGTACCGAAAAAACTCTCCATCGGCGCATTGTCCCAACAATTGCCTTTGCGCGACATACTTTGCACAATCCCTTTCTCAGCCAATTTCGTTCGATAAGCCTCGGTGCGGTAAAGCACACCCTGGTCGGAATGCAGCAGCGGCGTTTGGCCTTTCAGACGGCCGAATGCTTGGTCCAACATTTGCGCCACCATTTTACTGTTTGCTCTGCGGCCTAAAGAATAGGCCACAATCTCCCGATTAAACACATCCAATATCGGCGATAAGTACAGCTTCCCGTCTGTGCATTTGAACTCCGTCACATCGGTCAGCCATTTGTCTGCCGGTTTGCCGGCGGTAAACTCTCGATTGAGAATATTGTCCGAAGCCTCTCCCACTGTTTGCGGACGGTAGGTTTTTTTACTGCGGACTTTGGCTTTCAGTCCCAACAAACCCATAATGCGCTGTACTTTCTTTTTGTTCCACGACAATACGGCGGCAATCCGCCGGTGGCCGTAACGGCCTTTGTGTCGGCGGTAGACTTCGCTCACTGCGGTTTTGGCCGCCGTATCGGGATCGGTTTTGCCGGTGTGGTAGTAGAAACTGCTTTTGGGAATGCCGGCACTGTGCAGCAGGTATTTCAGCGGGTGCTTTGCCCTCAGCGTTTGGACGGTTTCGCAGCTTTGGCGGCGGCCGCTTCCTTTTCGTTGAGGGTTTTCATGTGCTTTAGGTAGTCGTTCTCCGCCCTCATGTATCGCAATTCTTCAATCAGTTCGGCCTGTGTTTTTTCGTGGTCGGGTTTGTCGGCGGTAAACGGGTTTTTGCGTTTGGTCTTCATGGGGTTAGCCTGCGGGTGCCGGAGTGCGGCGATGCCGCCTTGCCGATAGGCGGCTATCCAACGGCGCAGGTGGGTGCGTGAGACGTTGAAGTGCTCTGCAGTGCGCTGTTGGCTGTGCACCTGGTGGTAATGGAGTACGGCTCGGTATTTGAAGTGTAGGTTATATTTGGACATAAGAAAACTGCACCTTTTAAAGTTGAAGGGGGTGTCCAACTTTTGGGGTGCAGTTCACAGTTTTCAGACGGCCTTTAACATTACCCTGCCCGCTTGACCTTCACCATACGTTAAGGTTTATAGTTAAACCCACACCCCACTTTTCACGGAGAACATCATGGAAACCATCACCCTCAACATCGGCGGCATGACCTGCGGCGGCTGCGTCCGCAGCGTTACCAAAGTTTTGGAAAATCTAAACGGCGTGGAAAAAGCCGAAGTGAGTTTGGAAAACGCCAATGCCGTGATTACTTACGATGCCGGCACAATCCGAACCGCCGCCCTAATCGAAGCGGTGGAAGACGCAGGCTTCGATGCCTCGTTGCAACAGGCCGTCTGAAACGCCCGCAGCAGAAAGAAAAACCATGCAGCAGAAAGCCCGTTTCCAAATCGGCGGCA
Organism: Neisseria dentiae; assembly: GCF_014055005.1. NCBI lineage: Bacteria > Pseudomonadati > Pseudomonadota > Betaproteobacteria > Neisseriales > Neisseriaceae > Neisseria > Neisseria dentiae. The sequence goes on from NZ_CP059570.1 coordinate 1,697,415, forward strand.
TGACCTGCCAAGCCTGCGCCAGCCGCATCGAAAAAGTGTTGAACAAAAAAGATTTCGTTGAAGCGGCTTCGGTGAACTTCGCCAGCGAAGAAGCGCAGGTGGTGTTCGACGGCAGCCGCACCAACGCCGCCGCGCTGGCCGAAATCATCGCCAAAGCAGGCTTTGAAGCGGTGGAAAAAACCGATGCCGCCGCCACTATGCCGTCTGAAAACCATACCGGCTGGCGTTTGTGGCTGCTGTTGGCCGTCAACGTGCCGTTTCTCATCGGCATGGCGGGCATGATGGCAGGCCGGCACGACTGGATGATGCCCGTTATGTGGCAGTTTGCGCTGGCCAGCGTGGTGCAGCTTTGGCTGGCCGTTCCGTTTTACAAAAGCGCATGGGCGAGCATCAAAGGCGGGCTGGCGAATATGGACGTGCTGGTTACCGTCGGCACGGCAGCGATTTACCTTTATTCAACCTATATGATGTTTGCCCACCGCGCGATGGGCCACGACGGCATGGCGCACGTTTATTTCGAAGCGGGCGTGATGGTGGTCGGCTTTGTGAGCCTGGGCAAATTTCTCGAGCACCGCGCGAAAAAATCCAGCCTCAACAGCCTCGGTCTGCTGCTGAAACTCACGCCGCGCCAAGTGAATATGGAACGCGGCGGCCGGTGGCAGAGCCTGCCGCTCAACCAAGTGCAGATCGGCGACCTGATCCGCGCCAGCCACGGCGAGCGCATCGCGGCAGACGGCATCGTCGAGAGCGGCAGCGGCTGGGCCGACGAGAGCCATTTGACCGGCGAATCGCAGCCCGAAGCAAAAACCGCCGGCAGCAAAGTGCTGGCCGGCGCCATGATCACCGACGGCAGCATCGTTTACCGCGCCCGCCAGCTCGGCAGCCAAACCCTGCTCGGCGACATGATGGCCGCCCTTTCCGAAGCGCAGGGCAGCAAAGCGCCGATTGCGCGGGTGGCCGACAAAGCGGCGGCGGTGTTCGTGCCCGCCGTGGTCGGCATCGCCGCGCTCACTTTTGTTTCGACATGGCTGGTAAAAGGCGTTTGGGACGTTGCGCTGATGAACGCCGTGGCGGTGCTGGTGATTGCCTGCCCGTGCGCGCTCGGCTTGGCCACGCCCGCCGCGATTATGGTCGGCATGGGCAAGGCGGTGCGGCACGGCATCTGGTTTAAAGACGCCGCCGCGATGGAAGCCGCCGCCCGCGTGAATGCGGTGGTGCTCGATAAAACCGGCACCCTCACCGAAGGCAAACCCGAAGTGGCGGCGGTATATCTGAGGCCGTCTGAACACACCGACGAAAACGAACTCTACCGCCTTGCCGCCGCCGTCGAGCAAAACGCCGCCCACCCGCTCGCACGCGCCATCGTTCAAACGGCCTTGGCACGCGGTATTGCCCTGCCCGAAGCCCGCAATGTGCAAACCGAAGCCGGCGCGGGCGTGAAAGCCGATATCGGCGGCATCGGCGAAGTGAAAGTGGGCAAACCCGCCTATTGCGGCCTCGCGCTGCCCGAAAACCTTGATTCCGTGTGGCAAATCGCCAGCATCGTCGCCGTGTCGGCAAACGGCCGCGCCCTCGGCGCCTTCGCGCTGGCCGACCGCCTCAAAGCCGACAGCAAACAAGCGATAGGCCGTCTGAAAGCACACGGCATCGAAGTGTATATGATGAGCGGCGACAATCAGGGCGTGGCCGGCTACATCGCCGCGCAACTGGGCATAGACCGCGCTTTCGGCAACATGAGTCCGCGCGACAAAGCCGCCGAAGTGCAGAAGCTGAAAGCCGCAGGCAAAACCGTGGCGATGGCCGGCGACGGCATCAACGACGCCCCCGCACTCGCCGCCGCCGACGTCAGCTTCGCCATGAAGGGCGGAGCCGACGTGGCCGAACACACCGCCTCGGCCACCCTGATGCAGCACTCGGTCGACCAAATGGTCGATGCCCTGCTGATTTCGCGCGCCACCCTGAAAAACATCAAACAAAACCTGTTTTTCGCCTTTTTCTACAACACACTCGGCATCCCGCTGGCCGCCTTGGGCTTTCTCAGCCCGGTGATTGCCGGCGCGGCGATGGCCTTAAGCTCGATTTCGGTGCTCGGCAATGCTTTGCGGCTGAAACGGGTGAAGATTGAGTGATATATGCTCAGGCCGTCTGAACACACCTTTCAGACGGCCTAAACACAATAAAATCAACCATATCAATCAAAAAATAAACAAATTCTAAAACAGCTATAAAAAATCTTATTTTAACTACGGAAAATCTTAGCTATAATCCCGCACACTATCCCATCACCGTTTCAGACGGCCCCAACCGAGGAACACCCATGCTGCTGGCGCTTTCATTACGCGACTTCGTGATTGTAGAAAAACTCAACCTCAACTTCCAAACCGGCTTCACCGTGCTCACCGGCGAAACCGGTGCGGGCAAATCCATCACGCTCGATGCGCTCGGCTTATTGTTGGGCGACAAAGCCGACTTCGGCCAAGTGCGCACCGGCGCCCAAGAAGCCCAACTTTCCGCCCTGTTCGACATCGGCGGCCTGCCCGCATTGCAGGCGCAACTGTATGAGCAGGGTTTGCTGGAAGAAGGCGGCGAAGAGCTGAGCATACGCCGCATCATCGACGCCAAAGGCAAAAGCCGCAGCTTCATCAACAACCAGGCCGCCACGCTGGCGCAATTGAAAGCAATCGGCAGCCAACTCATCGATATCCACGGCCAAAACGCACACCATTCGCTCAACCAAGAATCCGCCCAGCGGCAATTGCTCGATGCCTTCGCCGGCGCCCAAGAGCAGGCCGACTCGGTAAAAAAGCTTTACCAAAACTGGAGCGACGCCCGCAAAGCCCTGCACGAAGCGCAAAACCACGCCGAAAACATCGCCATCGAACGCGAACGGGTGGAATGGCAGTATAACGAACTGAACCAGCTCGATTTGCGCCACGGAGAATGGGAAAGCCTCAACCAAAGCCACCACAGCCTCGCCCACGCCGCCGAGCTGTTGCAGGCCGCCGAACAGGTTTCGGAACACATCGACGGCGACAACGGTATGCAGCGCCAACTCTACCAATGCCAAAAACTCTTGGGCAGCCTGCAAAACATCGAACCGCGCTTTGCCGAAAGCCTAGAAATGCTTGCCGCCGTCGAAGCCGAATTGGGCGAAATCGGCGCCAATATGCGCGACGTAGCCAACCGCGTCGAAATTAACCCCAACGAATTGGCCGAACAAGAACGGCGCATGGGCGAGCTGATGGGTATGGCGCGCAAATACCGTGTCGAACCCGAAGAGCTGCCCGCCAAACTCGAAGAGCTGAACCGCACCCTGCAAAGCCTGCACGAAGCCGCCGACATCGCCGCCCTCGAAGCCGCCGTTGCGCGCACCGAAGCCGAATACACCGCAGCCGCGCAGAAATTGTCGGCCATGCGTCGTGAGGCCGCCGCCAAACTGGCCGCCGAAACCACCGGAAATATGCAGCATTTATCGATGAAAGGCGCAACCTTCCACATCGAACTGCCGCCCTGCCCGCCTGCGCCGCACGGTTTGGAACAAGTGCAGTACCAAGTGGCCGCCAACAAAGGCAGCCCCCTGCGCCCGCTCAACAAAGTGGCCTCGGGCGGCGAGCTTGCCCGCATCAGTCTTTCCATCCAAGTGGTTACCAGCCGGTACACCCAAGTGCCGACGCTGATTTTCGACGAGGTGGACACCGGCATCGGCGGCGGCGTGGCCGAAACCGTAGGCCGCGCCCTGCGCGCACTAGGCAAACGGCACCAAGTGCTGGCCGTTACCCACCTGCCGCAAGTGGCCGCCTGCGGCGAAAACCACTGGCAGGTGCACAAACACAGCGAAGGCGGGCAAACCGTTAGCGAAATCAAAGTATTGGACAACAGCGGCCGCATCGAAGAAATCGCCCGTATGCTCGGCGGCGAAGTCATCACCGACACCACCCGCAAACACGCCGAAGAAATGCTGGCTCTGGCGGCGGAATAACCGGCACCGGATACGGCAGGCAGACCAATCAAACACCTTGCGAAATTCGCTTTAATCCTGAAAATATTTGTGCCTGAGACCTTTGCAAGAATACCTTAAGGCCGTCTGAAAACCCATGTTTCAGACGGCCTGAATTTTTATCCCGCATTTTAGCAACTGTGTTGCCGACTCGTCAGTCAGCAACATCAAACACGGTTAATCAAGGGCGTGTAGTCAGAAAGTATTGCGGGGGGATTTTGGGTGAAAATCAACAAGCAAAAAATCCGCCATTTCCGCCCGCATCCCCATGCAAGCCATGTTTGCCTATTTGCCTATTTGCCGGTTTGCACCGCAGAAACCTTGATTTCCACTTTCCATTCCGGTTTGGCCAATTTCGCCTGCACGCAGGCGCGGGCGGGGGCGTGGCCGGGGGCAACCCAAGCGTCCCAAGCTTCGTTCATCGCGTCATAGTCAGCCAAATCGGGCAGGAAAATAGTGGCTTCCAGAATATGTTCCTTGTCGGAACCGCATTGCGCCAGCCAGCCGTCGATCTGCGCCAGCACATCGCGGGTTTGCTCGGTTACGCCCACATCGGTGCGCTCGGGCACCATGCCAGCCAGAAAAACGAAACCGTTGGCCACGGTGGCTTCCGACAAGCGCGCTGTTTGGCCGAAATATTGCACAGTCATTTTGCTTCCTTTGCAGAGTGTGTTGAAAAAGCGTATGGTAGCACAGGCGGCAGCAACTCTTTCTCTGCCCGCACGGTTTCGCGCCCGATATGGCAAAATATTCCACCACAACCGCTACTTTTCATTTCAGACGGCCCGTTATGAGCAAAACCGACTACCCCGTTACCCCTGCCGTGCGTTTTCTGCGCGCGCACCAAACAGATTTCATCCCGCAGCTTTACCCCTACGAAGAACACGGCGGCACCGCGCATTCGGCCGCCTGTTTGGACGTGCCCGAACATCAGGTTATCAAAACCATCGTGCTGCAAAACGAGCAAAAGCAGGGGCTGATTGTGCTGATGCACGGCGACAAACAGATTTCCACCCGCAATCTGGCGCGGCAATTAGGCATGAAACACATCGAACCGGCCGACCCGAAACAGGCCAACAAATGGACGGGCTATCTGGTGGGCGGCACCAGCCCTTTCGGCACAAAAACCGCGCTGCCCGTGTATGTGGAGCGCAGCATTTGGGATTTGGAAACGATTTATATCAACGGCGGCAAACGCGGTTTTTTGGTAGCGGTGCCGAGCGCCGCCCTGAAAACGCTGAATCCGCAAAGCGTGGATGTGGCGGTTTGAGCCTGCTCCAAACTTCATACCGGAATCCGTAATATTGCCGGAATACGTTGCAAAAACATCAGGCCGTCTGAAAACCTTTCAGACGGCCTGAGACCTTTGCAAAATTCTTTTAGACACCTTAAAACACTTGCGTCATGCTCGGGCTTGACCCGAGCATCTGTTTGTTTTAGAAGAAAAAGAGATACCCGGGTCAAGCCCGGGTATGACGAAATATCATAGATTCAGGATTAAAACAGCTTTTTTGCAAAGGTCTCGGCCTGATGTTTTTGCATTTTAAAACGGCGGTGCTTTTTTGGACTGTGTAACGGTCTCGGCTTGCCCATACCGTTTTTGCAGCCTAGGCGGCGGTTTGCAGATACTCGCTGCCGTCCGCTTTCAGCAGTTTGGGCGCCTCGCCTTTTTCAATCACGTTTTCGTTTACCACCACTTTTTTCACATCCTGCAAATCAGGCAGCATATACATGGTATCGAGCAGGCAGCGTTCGACAATCGAGCGCAAACCGCGCGCACCCGTTTTACGCTCCATCGCCTGCTTGGCAATGCTGCGCAAGGCGGAAGGCAGCACTTCCAACTCAACGCCTTCCATCGCAAACAACGCCTGATATTGCTTCACCAGAGCGTTTTTCGGCTCGGTGAGGATATTGATTAAAGCATCTTCGTCCAACTCGGCCAGCGTGGCAATCACAGGCAGGCGGCCGATCAATTCGGGAATCAGGCCAAATTTGATTAAATCTTCCGGTTCCACGGTTTCAAACAGGGCGGTGATGTCGGCGTTTTCGTCTTTGCTGCTCACCACCGCACCGAAACCGATGCCGCCTTTTTCGGTGCGCTGGCGGATTACTTTCTCCAAACCGGCAAACGCGCCGCTGCAGATAAACAGGATATTGGTGGTATCGACATTGATAAATTCCTGATTCGGGTGCTTGCGCCCGCCTTGCGGCGGCACCGAAGCCACCGTGCCTTCGATCAGCTTCAACAGCGCCTGCTGCACGCCTTCGCCCGATACGTCGCGGGTAATCGAAGGGTTGTCGCTCTTGCGTGAAATTTTGTCGATTTCATCGATATACACAATGCCGCGCTGGGCTTTTTCCACATCGAAATCGCATTTGCCCAAAAGCTTGGTGATAATCTGCTCCACGTCTTCACCCACATAACCCGCTTCGGTGAGCGTGGTGGCATCGGCCATCACAAACGGCACGTCGAGTTTGCGCGCCAGCGATTGCGCCAGCAGGGTTTTGCCCGAGCCGGTGGGGCCGATCAGCAGAATATTGCTTTTCGACAATTCCACTTTGTCGCTGCTTTTGGGGTGGCGCAAACGTTTATAGTGGTTATACACCGCCACCGCCAGCGCTTTTTTCGCCTGTTCCTGCCCGATAACGTGGTCGTTGAGATTGGCCACGATTTCGGCGGGCGTGGGCAGTTTGTCTTCTCCCGCGCCCGCTTCCTGCATAAAATCATCGTTAGGGTTTTGCAGCATGATGCCGCAGGTTTCCACACATTCGTTGCAGATGTAGGCGTGTTCGCCTTCAATCAGGTTTTTTACTTCATGCTCGGGCTTGCCGCAAAACGAGCAATAACGTTTTTCGTCAGACATATTCTATTCTTCAACCATTAACTGTATGCGGGGCCGCCTGCCGGCGCAAACCGCCCCAAAACGGTTTAGTATAAATACTATCCGCCCGTTTATCAAACCGCGCCGCTTAATTTGCCTTTTAAACCGTTCAGACGGCCTTTTTTGCATAAAAAAATGCAACGGAAACGTAAAAAATGGCGCAAACTAATGAAAAATATACTTTATTTACTTTACAAGCATTCCCTGCTCCGTGATAATCCGTCAATCATTTCAAAACAGCGCCGATTTGTCATAAACCCGCACCCCTGCCGCCGCTTGCGCCGCATATATTTTTGGGCTTGGCCGCGCTGTTTGCTTTCGAACCTTTCCACGAAACACATACGGAATCCTGCAAAAATGAATTTCAGCAAAAAAATCGCCGCCGCCTGCCTGAGCATCGGGCTGGCCGCGTTTTCCCTGCCCGCCGCCGCCGATGATTTGGATGTGCTCGGCCAGTTTTTGGAACAAAACTTTCCGGTAGAAAGCGATCCGATAGGCGCGTTTGCCGCCATGAACGCCGCCGAGCAGGTGGAAGCGCAAGCCGCTTATGCCGGCCCGCTGCTCGCTTCTCAATCGGCCCTGATCGTGAACAACAAAACCGGCGAAATCCTGTTTCAGAAAAACCCCAACCGCGTGATGCCCATCGCTTCGATTTCCAAACTGATGTCGGCAATGGTGGTGCTTGATGCCGACCAAAACATGAACGAGCGCATCACCATCACCGAAGCCGAAATCGACCGCCTCAAAGGCACCGGCAGCCGCCTAACCGTGGGCACCACGCTGACGCGCGCCGAAATGCTGCACCTGAGCCTGATGAGCAGCGAAAACCGCGCCACCCACGCACTCGGCCGCAGCTATCCCGGCGGCATGGGCGCGTTTGTGAGCGCCATGAACCGCAAAGCCCAAAGCCTCGGCATGACCAACACCCGTTTTTACGAACCGACCGGCTTGGATTTCCGCAACGTTTCCACCGCCAACGATTTGAACAAACTGGTGCAGGCCGCCAGCAAATATCCGGTTATCCGCCGCGACAGCACTTCCAACTACCGCTCGGTTTACACCAACCGCGGCCAAACCAGCTATAAAAACAGCAACTCGCTGGTGCGCGAAGGCGGCTGGAATATCGAATTGCAGAAAACCGGCTATATCCGCGAAGCAGGCCGCTCGATGGTGGTGCGCGCCAATGTGCAAAACCAGCCGGTTACCATCGTTTTGCTGAATGCGCCTTCCTCCCTCAGCCGCGTAAACGATGCGCGCAAAATCGAATCGTGGATGTTGCAGCGCCGCTCTTAAGCACAACGCAAATCTGCCCGCCAAACAAAGGCCGTCTGAAATATTTCAGACGGCCTTTGTGCGCATACCACAACAAAACCTTTGTTTTATTTGAACAAAGAGGTTTTACTGCAACTTGCAATAAAATAACTATAGTTTTACTCTAATTTTAAGCAAAGCTAGAGTATAATGCCTAAACATCATACGCACACATTGATGCGTTGCACTGCCGGCCAACGGCAAACAACTGCTCAAGTTTCTGCAACACATTGAACAACTAAGGAAATATATATGCAGCACAGCTTCGACCCTTTGGTTATCCGCGGCAAATCGCTGATTCCGATCGTACAGGGCGGCATGGGCGTAGGCGTATCCGCATCCAAATTATCCAGCGCCGTAGCCCGGGAAAACGGCTTGGGCACCATCGCCAGCGTGGACTTGCGCCATCTGCACGACGACCTGCTGGCCGAATCCAAAATCAACCCTTCCGAAGAAAAATACGCCAAGCTCAACCACATTGCGCTCGACCGTGAAATCCAAAAAGCCAAGGCAGACGCGCAAGGCAAAGGCATGATTGCCGTGAATGTGATGAAAGCGGTGAAAGACCACCAGCGCCTGGTGCGCCAAGCCTGCGAATCGGGTGCCGATGCCATTGTGATGGGCGCGGGGCTGCCGCTTGATTTGCCCGAAATGACCGAGGGCTACCACAAAAACGTTGCCCTGCTGCCGATTCTTTCCGAATCGCGCGGTATCAACATCGTGTTGAAACGTTGGATGAAAAAAGGCATTCTGCCCGATGCCATCGTTATCGAACACCCTGCCCACGCCGCCGGACACTTGGGCGCGATGACGGTGGATGGTGTAAACGATGAAAAATTCGAGTTTAAACGTGTGATCGAAGAAACGTTTGAAGTGTTTAAAAAACTCGGGTTGGAAAGCGAAAAAATCCCGTTGGTGCTGGCCGGCGGCATGGCCAATTTCGAAAAAATCACCACAGCGCTGAAAAGCTGGGGGGCATCCGCCGTGCAAATCGGCACCGCTTTCGCCGTTACCGAAGAAGGCGATGCCCATTTGAACTTCAAACAAACGCTGGCGGGCGCGCCGATAGAGCAAGTGGTGGAGTTTATGTCGGTGGCCGGCCTGCCTGCGCGCGGTGTGCGCACCAAATTTCTCGACAGCTACATCAAGCGTGAAGCCAAGCTTCAGGCCAATGCCAAAGCCGACCCGCGCCGCTGCACGCAAGGCATCAATTGTTTGTCGGTATGCGGCTTGCGCGACGGCTTGGAAAAAGTAGGCCAGTTCTGCATCGACATCCAACTGGCCGCCGCTTGGCGCGGCGAAGTCGATAAGGGCTTGTTCTTCAGAGGCAAAGACCCGCTTCCTTTCGGCAATGCCATTAAAAGCGTACGGGAAACCATTCAATATCTGCTGCAAGGCCACCCTGTACAGCAAGGTTAAGCCGTGTCAATACAGGCCGTCTGAAAATAAATTTGGCTCAAACACCATAAAGCTGCAAAATATTTTCAGACGGCCTGCGGTCTGCCCAAAGTCTCTTTAAGCTTAGTTTAATTAATACCGTTCCCGCCCTACCCCGCTTATTCCCATCAACAAAAAAACCGAACCGCCCATATCTTCAGGCGGTTCGGTTTTTCCATCCGTACTTAGATTATCGATAAATCAGCGGCCCACTTTTTCCAACGCCAGCTTTTCCTGACGATAGGCTTCGGCGGCTTCGCGTTCGCGTTTGGTGGCTTGGCGCATCATGTAGTAATTGATGAGAATCACCAATGTGCCGACGATGGTAATCATGATGGTTGCCAACACGTTCATCTGCGGGTCGAGGCCGAGTTTGATTTTAGAGAAAATCACTTGCGGCAAGGTGGAAGAACCGGGGCCAGAGAGGAACGAGGTAATCACCAAGTCATCCAGCGACAAAGTAATGCCGAGCAAAAAGCCCGAAGCGATGGCCGGTGCAATCAGCGGCAGGGTAATCACAAAAAAGATTTTCAACGGGCGGGCGCCCAAATCCATAGCCGCTTCTTCCAGCGATTGGTCCAACTCGATCAAACGCGAGCGGATCACCACGGTGATATAGGCCATACACAAGGTGGTGTGTCCCAGAAAAATGGTGAAAAAGCCGCGGTCGAAATACAGCCAGCTCAGCAAATCGCTGCTTTGCAAAAACATCTGCACCTGAATAATCAGCAGCAGCATGGACAAGCCGGTAATCACATCGGGCATAACCATCGGCGCCGACACCATGCCGGCAAACAAGGTGCTGCCGCGAAACCGCTTGATGCGTGCCAGCGCATAACCTGCCAATGTGCCGAGCACAACGGCGGCCAACGACGACACTACGGCAATCCGCAACGACAGCCAGGCCGCTTCGAGAATGGTGCTGTTATTCATCAGCGCGCCATACCATTTGGTTGAAAAGCCGCCCCAAACAGTTACCAGCTTGGATTCGTTAAACGAATAAACCACCAATACCACCAACGGGATATACAGGAAGGCCAAACCCAAACCCAGCATCAATTTGAGAAACCAAGACAATCTGTTTGACGACATTATTTGGCCCCTTCTTCAAGTTCACGGTTTTCATAACGGTGGAACAGCACGATCGGAATCACCAGCAGGATCACCATCACCACGGCAACGGCTGAAGCCAGCGGCCAGTTGTTCTGATCGAAGAACGCCTGCCACAACACTTTACCGATCATCAGGTTTTCCGAGCCGCCGACCAGTTCGGGAATCACATATTCGCCCACCGCCGGCACGAACACCAGCATCGAGCCTGCAATGATGCCGGTTTTCGACAACGGCAGGGTAATCGCGAAAAAGGCTTTCAGCGGCCCTGCGCCCAAGTCGGATGCGGCCTCAAGCAGCCTGCCGTCAAGCTTCACCAGTTGGGTGTAGAGCGGCAGGATCATAAACGGCAGATAGGCGTAAACCATCACCAGATTCAGCGAAAACGAGTTGTAAAACAGGTTCAGCGGCTCGCTGATCACACCGTATTTCAACAGAAAGTTGTTAATGATGCCGTTATGCCCCAACAACCCCATCCAAGCGTAAACGCGCAACAGGAACGAAGTCCAGAAAGGCAGCATAATCGCCAGCAGCAAGCCGTTCCGATAAGCGGGATTGGCACGCGAAATGGCGTAGGCAATCGGATAACCGAGCACAAGGCAGATTAAGGTGGTGGTCAGCGCGGTTTTAATCGACAGCCAATAAGTGAGCAGGTAAATATTGTTGCCGTTTCCCGCTGCAAACGGGTTGAGCATCTGCCCCAAGCTGCTCCAGAAGTTTTGGAAAATATCCGAATAGTTTTGATAACTCAGCGCGATATTCATCCTTCCCATATCGGGATCGGTGGTAATCAGCGGCGAATAAGGCGGAATGGCAATTTCCTGCTCGGCAAAGCTGATTTTCAGCACAATCGCAAATGGCACCAAAAACAGCACCAGCAGCCAGATATACGGAACGGCAATCACCGCCCGCTGCCCCGGCCGGCGCAGCAGTTTGCGTTTCAGTTTTTTCAGTTTCATCGCGTATCCTTGCAACTTAGCTGAACAGAGGGGTAGGTTGGTTTTCAGGCCAGCTTACATAAACGGTTTCATCCCAAGTGGGCGGCGTGATATTGCGCACATACCAATAAGGCGCAGGCACTTGGCTCTTAATTACGCGGCCGTTAGCCAGCTGTATGTGGTAGATGGTGAAACTGCCCAAATAGGCGATTTCTTTGATGATGCCTTTTTCCCAGTTGAAGCCGCCCTCTTCTGCCGGCTGCTCTTTATGCACGTCGATATCCTCGGGGCGGATGCTGATCCACAAATTCTGCTCGGCACGTCCGCCTAAGCCGTGGTCGATGCGCACTTTGTTTTCCAATTCGGGCGATTCGATAACGGCATAATCGGCATGATCTTCCAAAACCACGCCTTCGAAAATATTGGTTTCCCCGATAAATTCCGCAGTAAAGCGGCTGTTGGGAAAATCATACACATCACTGGGCGTGCCGACTTGTTGCAGTTTGCCTTCCGACATAATCGCCACGCGGGTAGCCATGGTCATGGCCTCCTCTTGGTCGTGCGTTACCATAATGCAGGTTACGCCCACTTGCTCCAGCGTGTTAACCAGCTCGAGCTGGGTTTGTTGGCGCAGTTTTTTATCCAATGCGCCCAAAGGTTCGTCGAGCAGCAGGATTTTCGGGCGTTTGGCCAAGCTGCGTGCCAAAGCCACGCGTTGCTGCTGGCCGCCTGAAAGTTGGTGCGGTTTGCGTTTGGCGAATTTGGTCATTTGCACCAAACGCAGCATTTCTTCGACGCGGTCGATGATTTCGCCTTTGGGCACTTTGTCCTGCTTCAAACCGAAAGCGATGTTCTGCTCCACCGTCATGTGCGGAAACAGCGCATAGCTTTGAAACATCATATTAATCGGGCGCTCATAGGGTGCAAGGCGGGTAATGTCCTGGCCGTCGAGAATGATTTTGCCCTGATTCGGCGTTTCCATGCCCGCCAGCATACGCAACAGTGTGGACTTGCCGCTGCCCGAGCTGCCCAACAGGGCGAAAATTTCATGTTTTTCAATATCTAAGTCGATGTGATCGACAGCATAATTGTCACCAAACTTTTTCACCAAACCTTGAATTTGCAGATAAGGCTGGGTGGAAGACGCAGTGGTTGCGTTCATAAGCAATACTCCAATCGATAACGGGTACCGGCGAAACGGGTTTCGCAAAGGGTGAAAATAAAGCTGTTTGATTGCCTGATGAAAACCGTTTTAAAACGCATCCAAACAAAACGGTTTTCTTTAAAAAGCGCACGGGCAGCATGGAAATTTCTAAGGGCTGTGGAAAACCCGTTAAGGTTGCCGACAGCCCCGCCTGAACCTGTAATTATATTAGCCTATGCCCAAATGGGGCAATACAAAATTAAGCTTTTGAACCGTTGGAAAAACTTCCTGCTTATATTGATACAGTCGATCAATACAGGCAAAGAACAAACGAAAGATTTTTTATAACCACAACCTGAGCACCTTATCTTGAACAACAGGCCGTCTGAAATGATTTCAGACGGCCTGTTATGTTGCACGATGGCACTATTTTCAAACGGTTTTTTTATGCCGCATTGCCCTCTAAGAAGTCTTGCGCAAAGCGTTGCAGCACGCCGCCGGCTTCGTAAATCAGCACTTCTTCGGCAGTATCCAAACGGCAGGTAACGGGCACTTCGACCGTTTCGCCGTTTTTACGGTGGATAACCAGCGTTAAATCGCAGCGCGGTTCGCGTTTGCCGACCACATCGTAGGTTTCGGTGCCGTCTAGTGCCAGCGTGTGGCGGTTCACACCTTCTTTGAATTGCAAGGGCAGCACGCCCATGCCGATCAGGTTGGTGCGGTGGATGCGCTCGAAACCTTCGGCCACAATCGCTTCCACGCCTGCGAGGCGCACGCCTTTGGCGGCCCAGTCGCGGCTCGAACCCTGGCCGTAATCGGCGCCGGCCACGATAATCAGCGGCTGTTTGCGGTTCATATAGGTTTCGATGGCTTCCCACATCCGCATCACTTGGCCTTCCGGCTCCACACGCGCCAACGAGCCTTGTTTCACCGTGCCGTCTTCGTTTTTCACCATTTCGTTAAACAGTTTCGGGTTGGCGAAAGTGGCGCGTTGTGCGGTTAAGTGGTCGCCGCGGTGGGTGGCGTAAGAGTTGAAGTCCTCTTCAGGCAAGCCCATTTTGGCCAGATATTCGCCGGCCGCGCTGGTCGGCAAAATGGCATTGGAGGGCGACAAGTGGTCGGTGGTGATGTTGTCGGGCAGAATCGCCAGCGGGCGCATGCCTTTGAGCGTGCGCTCGCCCGCCAATGCACCTTCCCAGTAAGGTGGGCGGCGGATATAGGTGGACATCGGCCGCCATTCGTATAAGGGCGATGGTGCTCTTTCCGCCGCGCCGGTGTCGAACATCGGGATATACACATCGCGGAACTGCTGCGGTTTCACATATTCGGCCACGATGGCGTCGATTTCTTCATCGCTCGGCCAAATGTCTTTCAGGCGGATTTCTTTGCCGTCTGAAATACCGAGTACATCGTTTTCAATATCAAAACGGATTGAACCGGCAATCGCATAGGCCACCACCAACGGTGGCGACGCCAAGAACGCTTGCTTGGCATAGGGGTGGATGCGGCCGTCGAAGTTGCGGTTGCCCGACAATACGGCAGTGGCGTACAAATCGCGGTCTATGATTTCCTGTTGGATTTTCGGATCCAACGCGCCCGACATACCGTTACACGTGGTGCAGGCAAAGGCAACGATGCCGAAGCCGAGTTTTTCCAATTCAGGCAGCAAACCGGCTTCTTTCAGATAGACTTCCGCCACTTTGGAACCCGGGGCAAACGATGATTTCACCCACGGTTTGCGGGTTAAGCCCAATTCGTTGGCTTTTTTCGCCAGCAAGGCGGCAGCGACCACGTTGCGCGGGTTGGAAGTGTTGGTGCACGAGGTAATCGCCGCGATAATCACCGCGCCGTCGGGCATTTGGCCGTCTGAAGGCTCTTCGTAAGGCGCGGCAATGCCTTTGGCAGCCAAGTCGGCAGTGGCGAAACGGGCGTGCGGATTGCTGGGGCCGGCCATATTGCGCACAACGGTGGATAAATCGAACTTCAACACGCGCGGATAGACGGCGGTTTTCAGTGCATCAGACCACAAACCGGCGGTTTTGGCATAAGTTTCTACCAGTTTCACTTGCTCGTCGTCGCGGCCGGTGAGTTTCAGATAGTCGATGGTTTGCTGGTCGATGGAGAACATCGCGGCAGTGGCGCCGAATTCGGGCGTCATGTTGGAAATGGTGGCGCGGTCGCCGATCGACAAACTGTCGGCACCTTCGCCGAAGAATTCGACAAATGCGCCGACCACACGCTCTTTACGCAAAAATTCGGTCAGCGCGAGCACGATATCGGTAGCGGTAATGCCGGGCTGGCGTTTGCCCGTCAATTCCACGCCCACAATATCGGGCAGGCGCATCATCGAAGCGCGACCGAGCATCACGGTTTCGGCCTCCAAACCGCCCACGCCCACCGAAATCACGCCCAGCGCATCCACATGCGGTGTATGCGAGTCGGTGCCGACGCAGGTATCGGGGAAAGCGACGCCGTTTTTCACTTGGATAACGGGCGACATTTTTTCCAGATTGATTTGGTGCATGATGCCGTTGCCCGCCGGAATCACATCCACATTTTCAAAGGCGGTTTTGGTCCAATTGATAAAATGGAAACGGTCTTCGTTACGACGGTCTTCGATTTCGCGGTTTTTGCGGAAGGCATCGGGATCGTAACCGCCGCATTCCACCGCCAACGAGTGGTCGACAATCAATTGGGTTTGCACAACAGGATTGACCTTGCTCGGATCGCCGCCTTTTTCGGCAATCGCATCACGCAAACCGGCCAAATCCACCAATGCCGTCTGCCCCAGAATATCGTGGCACACCACGCGCGCAGGGAACCACGGAAAATCGATTTCCTGTTTGCGTTCGATTAATTGCGAGAGCCAGGAATTAAGCGTTTCTAAGTCAACATCACTTGCGCGGTTGACCAAGTTTTCAGCCAAAATGCGCGACGTATAAGGCAGGGTATCGTAAGAACCCGGTTTGATGGCTTCGCACGCCGCGCGCGCGTCGTAGTATTCCAAATTAGTGCCGGGCAGGGGTTTGCGGTAGATTTGGTTGGTGCTCATGAGTTTAATCCTTTGTGAATATTTTTCTTGTTTAAACAGCGTTCAAAGCTAACTGTTATTTTTCAGACGGCCTCAGGCCGTTTGAATGTAGTGTATTGTAATCGCTGATATGCTCAACCGAAAGGGGTAAATAAATTTTTATTTATAACTTATCATTTCTCCCGAATTCCGCCTTAACGCAACTTTTCTAAAAACGGGTTGTAACAGATTTCTCATAAAAAGCCGTCCGGATCGACAATATAGCCGCTATAACCACCCCAAAATACCGTTTGCGGCTGCTTCACAACCGTAACGTTTTTCTTAGAAAAAGTGCGAAACAACTCGTCTACTTCAGCTTCACTGCTAACATTATGCGCCAGCGTGAAACGTGCAAAACCACTACCTTCCGCACTTACCCCCGCATCTTCTGCCAAAGTATGCTTGCCGAACAACGCAAAAAGCAGCGCACTACCCGTTTGATAAAACGCAATATGCTCATTGCTGCTTTCGTTTGGTTCCCAACCGAAAACATCCCGATAAAAACAACGGGAAACATGAATATCGGCCACCCCAACGTGATGAAATTGATGTGCTGATCCATATCCTCTCCTAATTTCATTGCTTAAAAAATGATATCATTGCTGGATAAAAGCAATCACCCTAAAACCGAAAACATAATAGCATCCCAAAGCACGCACGGCCGCCTGCACTTGTAAAACCTTTGCCAAACTCAGAGCATATCCCTAAAAACTTATTTGCCGTTATTCCCGTATAGACAGGAATAACGGCAGTGAGATATTTTTCAGACGGCCTGAGTGAATTTTACAAAAGTCTCATATACAAAATATAACTGCGAAGATGCCGTCCGAAACGATACGTCCGGACGGCCTCAGCATCTGTTACCATACGCAGCCTGCCGGCAGCTTCACTACTTACCGGCCGGTTTTTTCACCGCGGGCTGCGCCTTCTTCGCCGCCCCGGCCCCCACCGTCGCCTCCTCACGCAGCTTCGCCAGTATCCCCGCGCCTATCCCCTTCACGTTCTGCAAATCGTCCACGCTCTTGAACGGCCCGTTCTGCTCACGGTACGCCACGATCGCCGCCGCCTTCGACGGCCCTATCCCCGGCAGCGCCTTCAGCTCCTCCGCCGTCGCGGTGTTGATGTTCACCGCCGCCAGCAGCAGCGGTGCCGCCAGTGCCGCCAGGGCACCGAAGAGATAATGTTTCAGTTTCATGCTTTTCCTCCGTAATGAATGTCTCTAAACCGTGCCGGTCTTTTCCGGCACGCCGTCTATCATAAGCGATGACTGCCGCTTTTCAAACACTTCCACCCCCTCAATTAATAACTATGGTAACCGTTGTCGCCGCCCGGCAACACTTCCCATGGAACAAGCCCCCGATACTTCCGTACCGGGGGCTCTGAATGGGTGTCTGGCAGTGACCTACTTTCACATGGGTATCCACACTATCATCGGCGCTGGGTCGTTTCACGGTCCTGTTCGGGATGGGAAGGCGTGGGACCAACCCGCTATGGCCGCCAGACTTAAACTGTACAAATCGGTAAGCCGTTACGGAGCTTTTGCTCCGCTTATTTATTCTTTAATCAACTTTTCGGTGACGAAGTATCTTCATCAGTAAGCTTTCTCTTTGATGCTTTGTTTACGTTTCCGTCCAAAGTCCTTCAAATGATAGAGTCAAGCCTCACGAGCAATTAGTATGGGTTAGCTTCACGCGTTACCGCGCTTCCACACCCCACCTATCAACGTCCTGGTCTCGAACGACTCTTCAGTGCGGTTAAACCGCAAGGGAAGTCTCATCTTCAGGCGAGTTTCGCGCTTAGATGCTTTCAGCGCTTATCTCTTCCGAACTTAGCTACCCGGCGATGCGACTGGCGTCACAACCGGTACACCAGAGGTTCGTCCACTCCGGTCCTCTCGTACTAGGAGCAGCCCCCGTCAAACTTCCAACGCCCACTGCAGATAGGGACCAAACTGTCTCACGACGTTTTAAACCCAGCTCACGTACCACTTTAAATGGCGAACAGCCATACCCTTGGGACCGACTACAGCCCCAGGATGTGATGAGCCGACATCGAGGTGCCAAACTCCGCCGTCGATATGAACTCTTGGGCGGAATCAGCCTGTTATCCCCGGAGTACCTTTTATCCGTTGAGCGATGGCCCTTCCATACAGAACCACCGGATCACTATGTCCTGCTTTCGCACCTGCTCGACTTGTCGGTCTCGCAGTTAAGCTACCTTTTGCCATTGCACTATCAGTCCGATTTCCGACCGGACCTAGGTAACCTTCGAACTCCTCCGTTACGCTTTGGGAGGAGACCGCCCCAGTCAAACTGCCTACCATGCACGGTCCCCGATCCGGATCACGGACCTGGGTTAGAACCTCAAAGACACCAGGGTGGTATTTCAAGGACGGCTCCGCAAAGACTAGCGTCTCTGCTTCTCAGCCTCCCACCTATCCTACACAAGTGCCTTCAAAGTCCAATGCAAAGCTACAGTAAAGGTTCACGGGGTCTTTCCGTCTAGCAGCGGGGAGATTGCATCTTCACAACCATTTCAACTTCGCTGAGTCTCGAGAGGAGACAGTGTGGCCATCGTTACGCCATTCGTGCGGGTCGGAACTTACCCGACAAGGAATTTCGCTACCTTAGGACCGTTATAGTTACGGCCGCCGTTTACTGGGGCTTCGATCCGATGCGCTAACATCTTCAATTAACCTTCCAGCACCGGGCAGGCGTCACACCCTATACGTCCACTTTCGTGTTAGCAGAGTGCTGTGTTTTTAATAAACAGTCGCAGCCACCGATTCTCTGCGACCCTCCAATGCTTACACCGCAAGGGCTTAACATCGAAGGGCATACCTTCTCCCGAAGTTACGGTATCAATTTGCCGAGTTCCTTCTCCCGAGTTCTCTCAAGCGCCTTAGAATTCTCATCCTGCCCACCTGTGTCGGTTTGCGGTACGGTTCTGATCCAACTGAAGCTTAGTGGCTTTTCCTGGAAGCGTGGTATCGGTTACTTCGTATCCGTAGATACTCGTCGTCACTTCTCGGTGTTATGAGCGTCCGGATTTGCCTAAACACTCCACCTACCGGCTTAAACAAACTATTCCAACAGTTTGCTAACCTAACCTTCTCCGTCCCCACATCGCATTGAATCAAAGTACGGGAATATTAACCCGTTTCCCATCGACTACGCATTTCTGCCTCGCCTTAGGGGCCGACTCACCCTACGCCGATGAACGTTGCGTAGGAAACCTTGGGCTTTCGGCGAGCGGGCTTTTCACCCGCTTTATCGCTACTCATGTCAACATTCGCACTTCTGATACCTCCAGCATGCTTTACAACACACCTTCTACGGCCTACAGAACGCTCCCCTACCATGCGCCAAGCGCATCCGCAGCTTCGGTTACAGATTTGAGCCCCGTTACATCTTCCGCGCAGGACGACTCGACCAGTGAGCTATTACGCTTTCTTTAAATGATGGCTGCTTCTAAGCCAACATCCTGGCTGTCTGGGCCTTCCCACTTCGTTTACCACTTAATCTGTCATTGGGGACCTTAGCTGGCGGTCTGGGTTGTTTCCCTCTCGACAACGGACGTTAGCACCCGCTGTCTGTCTCCCATGATTGCACTTTCCGGTATTCTTAGTTTGCCATGGGTTGGTAAGTCGCAATGACCCCCTAGCCATAACAGTGCTTTACCCCCGGAAGTGATACATGAGGCACTACCTAAATAGTTTTCGGGGAGAACCAGCTATCTCCGAGTTTGTTTAGCCTTTCACCCCTATCCACAGCTCATCCCCGCATTTTGCAACATGCGTGGGTTCGGACCTCCAGTACCTGTTACGGCACCTTCATCCTGGCCATGGATAGATCACTCGGTTTCGGGTCTACACCCAGCAACTTGTCGCCCTATTAAGACTCGGTTTCCCTACGCCTCCCCTATCCGGTTAAGCTCGCTACTGAATGTAAGTCGTTGACCCATTATACAAAAGGTACGCAGTCACCCCTTAGGGCTCCCACTGTTTGTATGCATCAGGTTTCAGGTTCTCTTTCACTCCCCTCCCGGGGTTCTTTTCGCCTTTCCCTCACGGTACTGGTTCACTATCGGTCGATGATGAGTATTTAGCCTTGGAGGATGGTCCCCCCATCTTCAGACAGGATTTCTCGTGTCCCGCCCTACTTGTCGTATACCTAGTACCACCATTCGGATTTCGAATACGGGGCTATCACCCACTATGGCCAAGCTTTCCAGCTTGTTCTTCTATCCCAACGGCTATCGTATACAGGCTCCTCCGCGTTCGCTCGCCACTACTTGCGGAATCTCGGTTGATTTCTTTTCCTCCGGGTACTTAGATGGTTCAGTTCTCCGGGTTCGCTTCTCTTATCCTATGTATTCAGATAAGGATACCGTACAGAATACGGTGGGTTTCCCCATTCGGACATCGCGGGATCATTGCTTTATTGCCGGCTCCCCCGCGCTTTTCGCAGGCTTACACGTCCTTCGTCGCCTATCATCGCCAAGGCATCCACCTGATGCACTTATTCACTTGACTCTATCATTTGAAGAACCTTCTGACTTCGCTAACCCAACCGTTGACTAGCCGGCTAGCTTAGATTCCCTAATCTGATAAAGCTTACTGCTTTGTTGTGTACCGTATCCCGCCTTTTGTCTTTCAGGATACGGTCGATACAATCATCACCCAAATACTGTGGCCGGATTCTTTTCAGACGGCTTCAACCGCCTGCGGGCCGCGCTTTGACGCTTCCCAATCCGACCAACATTGTCTTTGTTTGTTGATTTCGGCTTTCCAATTTGTTAAAGATCGATGCGTTATTCGGAATGCTTTATTCCTAACGGCGCAAATCAAAGCAAACTCTTCAATTCGCTTTCATTTGCAGCGTTTTTTGGTGGAGGCAAACGGGATCGAACCGATGACCCCCTGCTTGCAAAGCAGGTGCTCTACCAACTGAGCTATGCCCCCAATCTTGGTGGGTCTGGGAGGACTTGAACCTCCGACCCCACGCTTATCAAGCGTGTGCTCTAACCAGCTGAGCTACAAACCCAGGTCGTGCCTCGAACAACAAATGTCTCCATCCGCCATCCGAAACCCTTGCCCGCATCTTCGTCTCACAGTTTACCGATAAGTGTGAATGCCCAAGCACCCCTTCTTTTCTCTAGAAAGGAGGTGATCCAGCCGCAGGTTCCCCTACGGCTACCTTGTTACGACTTCACCCCAGTCATGAAGCATACCGTGGTAAGCGGCCTCCTTGCGGTTAGCCTACCTACTTCTGGTATCCCCCACTCCCATGGTGTGACGGGCGGTGTGTACAAGACCCGGGAACGTATTCACCGCAGTATGCTGACCTGCGATTACTAGCGATTCCGACTTCATGCACTCGAGTTGCAGAGTGCAATCCGGACTACGATCGGTTTTTTGGGATTGGCTCCGCCTCGCGGCTTGGCTACCCTCTGTACCGACCATTGTATGACGTGTGAAGCCCTGGTCATAAGGGCCATGAGGACTTGACGTCATCCCCACCTTCCTCCGGCTTGTCACCGGCAGTCTCATTAGAGTGCCCAACCAAATGATGGCAACTAATGACAAGGGTTGCGCTCGTTGCGGGACTTAACCCAACATCTCACGACACGAGCTGACGACAGCCATGCAGCACCTGTGTTACGGCTCCCGAAGGCACCCCTCCGTCTCTGGAGGGTTCCGTACATGTCAAGACCAGGTAAGGTTCTTCGCGTTGCATCGAATTAATCCACATCATCCACCGCTTGTGCGGGTCCCCGTCAATTCCTTTGAGTTTTAATCTTGCGACCGTACTCCCCAGGCGGTCAATTTCACGCGTTAGCTACGCTACTAAGGTATCAAGTACCCCAACAGCTAATTGACATCGTTTAGGGCGTGGACTACCAGGGTATCTAATCCTGTTTGCTACCCACGCTTTCGGGCATGAACGTCAGTATTATCCCAGGGGGCTGCCTTCGCCATCGGTATTCCTCCACATCTCTACGCATTTCACTGCTACACGTGGAATTCTACCCCCCTCTGACATACTCTAGTCACCCAGTTCAGAACGCAGTTCCCAGGTTAAGCCCGGGGATTTCACATCCTGCTTAAGTAACCGTCTGCGCCCGCTTTACGCCCAGTAATTCCGATTAACGCTCGCACCCTACGTATTACCGCGGCTGCTGGCACGTAGTTAGCCGGTGCTTATTCTTCAGGTACCGTCATCACCCCGGGGTATTAACCCGAAGCTTTTCTTCCCTGACAAAAGTCCTTTACAACCCGAAGGCCTTCTTCAGACACGCGGCATGGCTGGATCAGGGTTGCCCCCATTGTCCAAAATTCCCCACTGCTGCCTCCCGTAGGAGTCTGGGCCGTGTCTCAGTCCCAGTGTGGCGGATCATCCTCTCAGACCCGCTACTGATCGTCGCCTTGGTAGGCCTTTACCCCACCAACCAGCTAATCAGACATCGGCCGCTCGAATAGCGCGAGGCCCGAAGAGCCCCCGCTTTCCTTCTCAAAGCGTATGCGGTATTAGCCATCCTTTCGGACAGTTATCCCCCACTACTCGGTACGTTCCGATGCGTTACTCACCCGTTCGCCACTCGCCACCCAAGAAGCAAGCTTCTCTGTGCTGCCGTCCGACTTGCATGTGTAAAGCATGCCGCCAGCGTTCAATCTGAGCCAGGATCAAACTCTTATGTTCAATCTCTAACTTTTAACTTCTGGTCTGCTTCAAAGAAACCGACAAAGAATAGATATATCTACATCTTGTCTGTTTTTTGTCGCAGTGTGAGGCACTAAGGCACTCACACTTATCGGTAATCTGTGTTGTTAAAGAACAGCCGCAAAAGCAGCGAAGAACGCGAACTATACACAACCTCCAACAAAACAGTCAACACAAAAACCGAAAAATCCCACAACAAAAACAACAACCGGCTGTTTCACAACAATATTTAATTAATATTTAATTCGACACAACCCCGCCGAAAACAATAAGCCGCCTGAAAATGGTTTCAGACGGCCTACCAGCCCCCTCTCTTCAGAGGCATCTCTTCAGAGGCAAAAGAACGTATAATCTGCCTGTTCGACAATTTTAAGGCATTCATTATGAATTTTCCCCACCGTTTTGTTCCCTCTTCCCGTTTGCGCCGTATGCGTAAAGATGATTTTTCCCGCCGCCTGATGCGCGAGCACTCGCTCACTGCCGATGATTTGATTTATCCGGTTTTTGTATTGGAGGGCTGCAACCAAGAAGAACCGGTTGCTTCTATGCCGGGCGTGAAACGCCAGAGTTTGGACAAACTACTATATACGGCAGAAGAGGCCGTTAAACTCGGTATTCCCATGCTGGCCTTGTTTCCTGTTGTAACTCAGAATAAAACCGAAACGGCGGAAGAGGCTTACAACCCCGACGGATTGGTGCCGACGGTGGTCCGCAAGCTGCGTGAAAGCTTCCCCGAATTAGGCATCATGACTGATGTGGCGCTCGACCCCTACACCGTTCACGGGCAAGACGGCCTAACCGATGAAACAGGTTATGTGCTGAACGACGAAACCATTGACGTGCTGATCAAGCAGGCGCTTTGCCATGCCGAAGCCGGCGCACAGGTGGTGGCGCCTTCCGATATGATGGACGGCCGCATCGGTGCCATCCGCGAAGCACTGGAAGAGCACGGCCATATCCACACCCGCATCATGGCTTATTCGGCCAAGTATGCTTCGGCGTTTTACGGGCCGTTCCGCGATGCGGTGGGCAGTTCGGCCAATTTGGGCAAGGCCGACAAATATACTTACCAGATGGACCCCGCCAATGCCAACGAAGCTTTGCAGGAAGTGGCGCTGGATATCCAGGAAGGCGCGGACATGGTGATGGTAAAGCCCGGCCTACCCTATTTGGACATTATCCGCCGCGTAAAAGACGAATTCGGCGTACCGACCTACGCTTATCAGGTGTCGGGCGAATATGCCATGTTACAGGCCGCCATCCAAAATGGCTGGCTTGACGGCAGCAAGGTGATTTTGGAAAGCCTGCTGGCATTCAAACGCGCAGGCGCCGACGGCATTCTGACTTATTACGCTTTAGAAGCCGCTAAACAACTTCAAGCCAAACATTGAATATTTGTCAGCAAAAAGCGGGGGCTGTGCCTCGCTTTTTACAATTTCTTTCGAGCAGCCAGGCCATCTGAAATTTTCAAACGACCCGGGGCTTTTGCAGAACTCAAAAAATAGCACAAGAAGTTTATTTACCGTCGCTCTCAACTTACCCCAAACATGACAAAAGAGTTTTAAACCAATAGTGGTGTTGCAAAGACTCCATCCTGCTTTTATTTTTCGTACCGGGCCAGCCCCAAATCATCGCTGCGGATTTCCGTTTCCCTGCCGCACACCAAATCGGCGGTAAGTTTGGCCGAACCCAGCGACATCGTCCAACCCAGCGTACCGTGGCCGGTGTTGATAAACAGGTTGTCAAAACGGGTGGCGCCGATGATGGGCGTGCTGTCGGGCGTCATCGGGCGCAGGCCGCTCCAGAAAACGGCGCGCCGCAAATCGCCGCTGCCGGGGAAGAGGTCGTTCACCACCAGCTCCAGCGTTTCGCGGCGCTCGGGGGCAAGTTGCAGCTTGTAGCCGGAAAGCTCGGCCATACCGCCGATGCGAATGCGTTCGTTAAAACGGGTAATGGCCACTTTATAGGTTTCGTCGATTATGGTGGAAACGGGTGCGGCGCTGCCGTCGGTAACCGGCACGGTGAGCGAATAGCCTTTAACGGGATAAACGGGCAGATCCAACCCCAGCCCGGCCAGCACGGGGCGGCTGAAGCTGCCGAGCGCGCACACGAAGCGGTCGGCCTCGAAACGCCCGCCGCCCGCATGCACGGCTTTAATCAGGCCGTCTGAATGCTCGATGCGGCTGATTTCGCAGTTGAATTTAAAATCCGCACCTTTTTCCGTGCACATTTGCGCGAGTTTGCGGGCAAACAGGTGGCAGTCACCGGTGGCATCGTTGGGCAGGTGGAGCGCGCCGGCGATTTTGTGCAGCGCGTTTTTCAGCGCGGGTTCGTATTGCAGGCACGCTTCGGGCTGCAATCTTTGATACGGCACGCCGTAGGCTTGCAGCACTTCGATGTCGCCCTCTGCCGCGCTCACTTCTTTTTCGGTGCGGAAAATCTGCAACGTGCCTTTGTTGCGCCCTTCAAAATCCAAAACGTGCTCCGCCTGAAAGTGGCGGAACATTTCGCGGCTGTATTCCGACACCCGCACCATGCGCTCTTTATTTTGGTGGTAACGCCCGCTATTGCAGTTGCCCAGCATCTGCCACAGCCATTGCAGTTGGAAAAGGCTGCCGTCGGGTCTGAAAATCAGCGGCGAATGCTGCCGCAGCAGCCATTTTGCGGCTTTTTTCGGAATACCCGGCGCGGCCCACGGCGTGGTGTAGCCGTAGGAAAGCTGGCCGGCGTTGGCAAAACTGGTTTCCATCGCCGCCGCATCGGCGCGGTCGATAACGGTAACATCGTGCCCTGCTTCCAAAAGATACCAGGCCGTGCATACGCCCGCGATGCCCGCGCCCAACACGATCACTTTCATTTCCGCCCTCTTTTTTATGTGTAGTGAGATTGTAAAGCCTAACCCATTTAAAATAGCATTTTTCACTTTATTTATATATTTAAAAAGATTAATATCCTTAAAATAATCCATAGAAAAGTGAAAAATCAAACATGAAAGATTTGGATAAAACCGATTTCAAGATTTTGAAGCTGTTGCAGCAAAACGCCCGCATTCCGATGACCGAGCTGGCCGAAAAAGTGGGCCTATCCACCACGCCCGTAACCGAGCGCGTGCGCCGCCTCGAACGCGAAAACATCATCAGCGGCTACCACGCACGCCTCAACCCGCACGCGTTGGGGCAAAGCCTGCTGATATTCGTGGAAATCAAACTGCGCTCCAAATCGGGCAATATTTTTGAAGACTTCCGCCGCGAAGTGTCGAAAATCCCGCAGATTCTCGAATGCCATTTGGTTTCGGGCGAATACGACTATCTAATCAAACTGCGCCTGCCCGATATGTCGGCCTACCGCGATATGCTCGGCAATATCCTGCTGCAACTGCCCGCAGCGGCAGAAAGCCGCAGTTATGTGGTGATGGAAGAAGTGAAAGAAGAAATGCTGCTGGATTTGGGTTAAACGCAAACCGTTTGCCCGTCATATTTTTCATGAAACGAATAATCTGCTTTGAGGCTGAAGCCTTTGCCCCCAGATGCGGATACAGTTCAAGACGCAGCAGCGCAGCGGGCGCAGACATAACATGGAGTTAGGCAAGCAGGCGGGCAGCACCCTAAAAGGGCATAAACACACAACGCAGAAATGCGCCGCAGATGGGGGGTTTACAAAGGCAGCAGGCCGTCTGAAAAGTTTTCAGACGGCCTGCAAACCTAACGGCAACATTCAAACAAAATTCAGGCGAAATCGCCCCATAATGCCTGCGCTGCGGCGATGGCGGCCAGCGCGGCGGTTTCGGTGCGCAAAACGCGCGGCCCGAGTTTGACCGATTCGAAACCGGCATCAAACGCCGACTGCTCTTCCGCCGCCGTCCAACCGCCTTCGGGGCCGGCCATCAAAACAATACCCTGCGGATCAGGCTTGATGCTGTTCAAACTGCGTGCCCGGTTAAGGCTCATCAGCAGGCGCGAACCCTCGGGCAAACCTGCCAAGGCTTCGCGGTAAGGCAACAGCGGCAGCACTTTCGGCACCACGTTGCGCCCGCTTTGCTCGCAGGCCGACACCACAATATCCTGCCAACGCGCCGAACGCTTGTCGGCCCGCTCGCCGCTCAAACGCACCACGCAACGCTCGCTCAACACCGGCCTGATTTCGGCAACGCCCAATTCCACACTTTTTTGCAGGGTGAAATCCATACGCTCGCCGCTGGAAACGGCCTGCACCAGCGTAATACGCAGCGGCGATTCGTTGTCCGCCCCTTCTTCGCGCAAAATCTCGGCCTGCGCGCGGCGCTTTTCCAAAAGTGCCAAACGGGCGGGATAAGCCTTGCCGTTGCCGTTAAACAGCACGATTTCTTCATGCGCGCGCGTGCGCAGCACATTCAGGTGGCGCACCACATTATCGGGCAAATCAAGCAGTTGGCCGGAAGACAAGGTATCGGAGACGTAAAAGCGTGGCATTCTGTTGGTATCGTCGGCTGAAAAAAGTTAATATTGTCGTTTTCAGGCCGAAATAGCAAGCATTTAATATTTAAGGATACATCGTGTTAAACAGACTGCATATGCTGGTGCGTGAAGTGGCGCAAACCGAAGTGATGCCCCGTTTTCTCGACGTGGGCATCAGCCGCAAAGCCGACGGTTCGCTGCTGACCGAAGCCGATTTGGCCGCACAGGCGGCATTTGCAGCCAAACTGCCCGAAATTATCGACTGCCCCATGCTGGGCGAAGAAATGACCGCGCAACGCCAAACCGAGCTGTGGCGGCACAACGGGCAAGGATTATGGGTGGTCGACCCCATCGACGGCACCAACAACTTCATCAACGGCCTGCCGCATTTCGCTTTGTCGTGCGCCTTTATCCGCAACGGCCGCCCGCAACTGGGCGTGATTTACAACCCTGTAAGCGACGAATGCTTTTACGCCGAACGCGGCGGCGGCGCTTTTCTCAACGGCCGCCCGCTGCCGCTGCGCAATGTGGGTAAACAGCTGCACGAAGCCATCGCCGGCGTGGAAATCAAATACCTGCGCTCGGGCAAACTTTCCAGCCGCATGAACACCTTGGCTCCGTTCGGCAGCATACGCAGCATGGGCAGCAGCACGCTGGATTGGTGCTATCTGGCTTCGGGCCGCTATGATATTTATGTGCACGGCGGCCAAAAGTTATGGGACTACGCCGCCGGCGCGCTGATTTTTGAAGAAGCCGGCGGCAAACTGGCCACTCTGGAAGGCGACGACTTTTGGAGCGGCGAGCATGTGTTCAAGCGTTCGGTGATTGCGGGTTTGCAGGATGAATTGTTTACAAAATGGCTGAAATGGATACGCGAAAACCAATAACGCCGCCCTGCCCCGCGCACGGCCTGCAAACGGCCCTTAACAAGCCGTCTGAATAAACCGCATACAACACAAAAACTTCCTGAAAATTATATTCAAAACGGTTATGCCGTTTGCAAACAAACAACAATGAACGTAAATTATGAAAATAATTGCACAGATTAACGCCATTTAAAGCTAACTGGTTTAGAATGCAAACCGCTGGCACCGCTAACGCCTTTTCTCTCCCTTGAGGCGGGTGCCGGTAAGACGTTTTCCCGCAATGTATTGGCCATTCATACTTCTCCCTTGGTATGAATGGTTTTTTTTATCTGCAAAATACCGCCCTGCCGTTTTTTACGCTTGAATTGTCAAACCAAGCGCAACGTTTTTCGAAACAGCACCTCATAAGCACATTTCCACCCCAAACATTTTCTGGGGCGAAGGTTGATTTTGTCGGTAACCGCTTGAATCTGCGCTGCGCTGTATTGGCCCAAGTCCTGACGCTTGGGAAAATACTGACGCAGCAAACCGTTGGTGTTTTCATTGCTGCCCCGCTGCCACGGCTGGCCAGGCTCCGGAAAATAAAACGGTACCTGCAATTCGTCACTCAGCTGTGCATGCGAGGCAAACTCCTTACCCCTGTCCGGCGTAATCGAGCGCAATGGCATATCACGCAGTACGTCGAGCATTCCTGCTTTGAGCGCTTGTGCATTTTTCTTGGGCAGCCAAACCGTCATCAAATACCGGCTTTTGCGTTCCACCAGGGTTAACAAGACCGCTCCTCCTTGTTTGCCGGCTACGGTATCCGCTTCCCAATGGCCAAAGCGCGAACGGTTGTGTGCCGAAACCGGGCGTTTTGCCAATGGATGGCTGATGGCGATTTTGCCCCGTTTCTCCACCTCTGCAGACTTGCGCCGCCGTTTGCCTTTGTGGCGCAGATGCCATCGGGCTTGTTGCCCGTCCCGATCCAGGCGACCTTGTCGGATGGCGCGGTAAATGGTGGCATAGCTCACACTGAGGGCACTGTTTTCCTGTTTCATGCGCGCCTCAATCTGCTCGGGTGACCATTGCCGGTCCAGCAGCATTTCCTGTACGCAGGCCAAGCGAAGTGTACAGGCGAACTTGGGTTTGGGACGGCAACGGGTTCGCCGTTGCCGATAGTGTTCTTCTGCCTCGCAGGCACTGTATGGCCGGGCAGCTGCATTGCGCCGCAACTCGCGTGAAATGGTGGATTTGTTGCGGTTAAGCACCCGTGCCATGTGGCTGATGCTGACGCCTTGGTTGAGCATCAGCATGATACTTTCGCGCTCCAATGGTGTAAGATGCCGGTAGGTGTTCATAAAGCCTCCTTGTATGCTTTTTGTGTGGTAACAAAATCATACTGCTTTATGGGCACCTCTTCGCATTTGTTGCACTTAGATTGTCAATTCAAGCGGTTAAAGCCGTCTGAAACACCCAACCGTCGTCATACTCGGGCTTGACCCGAGTATCTTCTATTTTATTTCTTTCGAAACAATGAGATGCTCGGGTCAAGCCCGGGCATGACGTAAGGGCTTTTAAATATCGACTAATTTTGCACAGGCCTCAGGCCGTCTGAAAGCTTTGTAAAAAAGTTTGGTTGCCGCGCCAAAACCGCCCGAATTTTCCCCGCCGCCACAACCGCTTGTGCTATGATTCACGCCGTTTATCAACCCTGTTTTTGAAGGACAAAACTATGTCTTGGTCGGCAGCAGACAGCGCTTCGCTTTACGGTATCCGCCATTGGGGCGACCGCTATTTTTCGGTGGGTGAAAACGGCCACGTGATGGTGCGGCCGAACGACCAAAGCAGCGCAGAAGTCGATTTATACGGCTTGGTGGCGCAACTCAACGAACGCGGGCAGGATTTGCCCATGCTGTTCCGCTTTCCCGATATCCTGCAAGACCGCGTGGCGCGGCTGTGCGCGGCGTTCAACCGCTCCATACGCAAAAACAGTTATCAGGGCAGATACACGGCGATTTATCCGATTAAGGTCAACCAACAGGAAAGCGTGGTTAAAAACATCATCGTGCCGAAAAACAACGAGGTTTCCATCGGTCTCGAAGCCGGCTCCAAACCCGAGCTGATGATTGTTTTGGCGTTCGCCCCCAAAGGCGGCACCATCGTGTGCAACGGCTACAAAGACCGCGATTTCATCCGCCTGGCGCTGATGGGGCAACGGCTCGGCCACCAAGTGTTTATCGTGATCGAAAAAGAATCCGAAGTGGATTTGGTGATTCAAGAATCAAAAAACCTCGGCATCAAAGCCAATATCGGCCTGCGCGTGCGCCTCTCTTCGCTCTCGTCGGGCAAATGGGCCGACACCGGCGGCGAAAAAGGCAAATTCGGCCTTTCCGCCGCGCAACTGATTTCCGCCGTGGAAAAACTCACCGCCGCCGATCTGGCCGACACGGTCAAGCTGATGCACTTTCACATGGGTTCGCAGATTTCCAACATCGCCGACTACCGCATGGGCTTCAAAGAGGCTGTGCGCTATTTCGCCGAACTGCGCGGCCTGGGGCTGCCGATCGAGTATGTCGATGTGGGCGGCGGCCTCGGCGTGGACTACGACGGCACGCACTCGCGCAACGCCAGCTCCATCAACTACGACATGGGCGAATATTCGCACACCATCGTTTCGATGCTGGCCGAATACTGCAACGAACACAACGTGCCGCACCCGCATATTTTTTCGGAATCCGGCCGCGCCATGACCGCGCATCACGCCGTGTTGGTGATGAACGTTACCGATGTCGAACGCCTGCCCGAACAGATTCCCGCAATCACCGACGAAGAAAACCTTTCTTTCGCCACCAAAAAGCTGATTGCCTATCTCGACATCAACGACAGCGAAATGGTTACCGAAACCTATTACCGCATCGGCCACTATCTCACCGAAGTAACCGATCTTTATCTTGAAGGCAAAGTGCCGCTGAAAGAAAAAGCGCTGGCCGAGCAGCTCCACGCCGTATTGTGCCGCCGTCTGAAAAACCAGCTTCAGGCCGGGCGGCGCTCGCAGCGCCAGGTTTACGACGACTTAACCGACAAGCTGGCCGACAAATATTTCTGCAACTTCAGCGTGTTCCAAAGCCTGCCCGACACTTGGGCCATCGGCCAGGTGCTGCCCGTTATGCCGCTGCACCGCCTTAACGAGCGCCCTACCCGCCGCGCCGTGTTGCAGGATTTAACCTGCGATTCAGACGGCAAAATCAGCCAGTATGTCGATCAGCAAAGCATCGAATCCAGCATGAGCGTGCACGATTTAATCCCCGGCGAACCGTATGTTTTGGGCGTGTTTATGGTGGGCGCGTATCAGGAAATCCTCGGCGATATGCACAACCTTTTCGGCGACACCGATTCGGTGAACGTTTATGTGCGCAACGACGGCAGCATCGAATTCGCCGGCATGGAAGAGCACGACACCATCGAAGATATGCTGCATTATGTGCACCTTTCCACCAACGAAGTGATCAACAAATTCGAAGAAAAAACCCGCTGGGCGCAACTGAAGGCCGCCGAACGCAAGCTCTACACCGCCGAATTTCTGCACGCGCTCAAACAAAGCAGCTATCTGAGCACCGAAACGGAAGACGAAGCCTGATATACCGGCAAATGCTTTTCAGACGGCCTGAGACCTTTGCAAAATTCCTTCCGGCGTCTTAAAACCTCTGCGTCATGCTCGGGCTTGACCCGAGCATCTTTTTGTTTCAAAAGAAATAACAGATACCCGGGGCAAGCCCGGGTATGACGAAACATAAATAAATTCAGGATTAAAACGTATTTTTGCAGAGATCTCGGCCTGAAGGCAGTTTTGCAAAGATTTCATGCCGAGGCCTTTGCAAAATTAAAAAACCATCTTTCCCGTCATTCCCGCGTAGGTGGGAATCCAGTCGTTTTTTTCATAAGTTATTGAAATAAAATACTTGATAATTTTAAGGCTGGATTCCCGCCTACGCGGGAATGACGGAATCTAAGCATTTCAGACGGCCTCAAGGTATTTTTGCAAAGGTCTCAGGCCGTCTGAAATACTTAAATTCCGGGCATAACGGAACTGTTTAAAACGCCTGCGCCGCAAAAAATCCCGACCGTTCGATAACGGTCGGGATTTTCTCTATCGGCATTCTGCCTACTGTTTGCCGGTTTCCACCTGCACCAGCGGCACATCGGCAGCTTCGGCCTCCGCAACTTTCGGCACGTCGGCACGGCGCAGGGCGCGGGTTTCGGGCTGCACCCAGGTTGCGGCGGCGGCCAGCGCGTCGGCGCGGGTTTGCACCAGCACCAAACCGCCCAAGTCTTGGCCGTCTGAAACGGTTTGCGCAACGGTTACGGTTTCCACCGCAGCAACGGCAACTTCTTCCGCCGGCTGCGGTTTTGCCGCAGCGTCTTCTCCGGCGGCATGGCTCGCGCCCAACACATTGCTGACGGCCTGTTCCGCATTCGATACCGCCGATTCGATTACTGCCTGTTCAGACGGCATCACCGCCTCGGTATCATCGGACTCGATGGCGAACAACACCGGTTCGGCTCCGGTGCCTTCCGCTGCCTGTTCCGCAACGGCGGCAGGTTCGATTTCCTGCACGGGCACCACCACAACCAAAGGTTCGTCGGCAGCAGCAACAGCCGCCACTCCGGCATCGGCAGCCAGCGGTGCGGCAACGGCGATGGCAACGGGGGTTTCTTCCGCTCCGCCGTACACGTGCGCCACGGCGAAACGCACCTTGTTGGCCGCTTCTTCGATGCTCAGATATTGCTCGATTTTGGCGGCGGAAGGGATATTGCGCTTTTTGCTGTTGTTGCGGCGGTCGCGTTGGTCGCGCTGGCGGTTGCGGTCGCGCTCGCGGCGGTTGCCCTGGCCGTCGCCGCGTGCTTCAGGCTGCACGGCTTCCGCAGTTACTTCCGCTTCGGTTTCGGGCAGGTTTTCCGCTTCCAAAGCTGCTACGGCGGCAACCGGTGCGGCGGCGGCTTTTTCGCTGCGGTTACGGCGGCGGTTATCGCTGCGCTGCTCGTTGCGGGTTTCTTTTTGGGTTTCTTTTTCTGCCGCTTTCTCAACCGGTTTGCTTTCTTCGGCGGGGTTGCGGGCGGCATCGTTCCGGTTTTGGCGGTTGCGGCCGTTATCATCTTGGTTGCGGCGGCTGCGTTGGGCGCGGTTGCCGTTGTCGCCTTCCCTGCTCTCGGCCAAACCTGCAACGGCGGTTTCTTTGGTTTCTTGAACCTCGTCGTCCTGCCGTTTGGGGTTCGGATTGCGGCGCGGGGTTTGGCGGCGGTTGCTTGCGGCCGGGCGGCGGTTGCCCTGGCGGTTGCCGCTGCCGCGTGCGGCAGATTTTTCGGCCTCCGGCACTTTTTCAGGATCGGGCGAACCGCCGAACACTTTGCCCAGCCACGATTTGAAACCGCTCCACCAACCGGCCGATGCGGCGGCAGGTTCGGCCGCTGTGGGCGCGGGTTGGGTGTGTTTCACGCCTTTAACGGCGGGTTCGGGGCGGGCGGCTTTGGCACGTTCGCTGCCGAAGGGTTTGTCGCTTTCGTTTGCTTCGGGCACTTCCACGCGCTTGTAGCTCGGCTCGGCGTTTTCGTCCACATCGTCGGTGCGCACGCGGGTGATTTCGTAATGCGGGTTTTCAAGATGGGTGTTGGGAATCAGGAATACGGAAACGTCCAAACGCTCTTCCAAACCGAACAGCTCGGCGCGTTTTTCGTTGAGCAGGAAGGTGGCCACGTCCACCGGCACTTGCGCGTGCACTTCGCCGGTGTTGTCTTTCATGGCTTCTTCCTGAATGATGCGCAAAACGTGCAGGGCGGTGGATTCGATGCTGCGGATCACGCCGGTGCCGGCGCAGCGCGGGCAGGCGATGTGGCTGCTTTCGCCCAATGCGGGTTTCAGGCGCTGGCGCGAGAGTTCGAGCAGGCCGAAGCGGGAAAGTTTACCCATCTGCACGCGGGCGCGGTCTTTTTTCAGCGCGTCGCGCAGCACGTTTTCAACGTCGCGCTGGTGCTTGGGATTTTCCATGTCGATGAAGTCGATCACCACCAAACCGCCCAAGTCGCGCAGGCGCATTTGGCGGGCAACTTCTTCGGCAGCTTCCATATTGGTTTTGAAGGCAGTGTCTTCGATGTCAGCGCCGCGGGTGGCGCGGGCGGAGTTGACGTCGATGGAAACGAGGGCTTCGGTATGGTCGATCACGATGGCGCCGCCGGAGGGCAGGCTCACGCTGCGGGCAAACGCGCTCTCGATTTGGTGTTCGATTTGGAAGCGGGAAAACAGCGGCGTGTGGTCTTGGTAGAGTTTCAGACGGCCTACGTTGTTGGGCATCACATAACTCATAAACTCGCTGATTTGCTCGTGCACTTCTTGGTTGTCGACCAGTATTTCGCCGATGTCGGGGCGGTAGTAGTCGCGGATGGCGCGGATGAGCAGCGAGCTTTCCATAAACAGCAGGTAAGGCTCGTTGTGGGCTTTGCCGGCTTCTTCGATGGCCTGCCACAATTGTTGCAGGTAGTTGAAATCCCATTGTAGCTCTTCGACGCTGCGGCCGATGCCGGCGGTGCGGGCGATCAGGCTCATGCCGCGCGGCACTTCCAGCTCGGCCATCGCGGCTTTCAGTTCTTGCCGCTCTTCGCCTTCGATACGGCGCGACACGCCGCCGCCGCGCGGGTTGTTGGGCATCAGCACGAGATAGCGGCCGGCCAGGCTGATGAAGGTGGTGAGCGCCGCGCCTTTGTTGCCGCGCTCGTCTTTTTCCACCTGCACGATAACCTGCATGCCCTCTTTGAGCACGTCTTGGATGCGCGCGCGACCGCCTTCGTAGTCTTGGAAATAGGATCGGGAAACTTCTTTGAACGGGAGAAAACCGTGGCGGTCGGTGCCGTAATCGACGAAACACGCTTCCAGCGACGGTTCGATGCGGGTAATCACACCCTTATAGATATTGCCTTTGCGCTGTTCTTTTCCCAGCGTTTCGATGTCGAGGTCGAGCAGCGTCTGCCCGTCGACAATCGCCACGCGCAGCTCTTCGGCCTGCGTGGCATTAAACAACATACGTTTCATAACAACCTCGTTTCATGCACCCACGAGGCGTGTAATCAGTATTCAACGCTTGTCAGCCGCCAATGGTCAGGCCGTCTGAAACGGCGTGTGGGGCTGGTCTTGAACGAGAAGGGAGATAAAGATCATGCGGCACGGATGCGCCTGCCTGGCGGCGGCGTCTTTCCATGCTGCTAGCCTGCCGGCACGCCCTCGGGCGGCCGGCAAACCGGTAAATACGAGCCGTCTTCTTCATTGCTGTCCGGCGCGGCGGAAATCCTGCGGCGGCGCGTTGTTGTCATGCGTCTTACGCTTGCTGGCGCTTTGCCGGAAAAGGTTAAACTTAATTACGTCTTCACCCGCCCGGCTTTGAGGCAGATGAAGGAAATGCTTTGTGGCGTGCTTTTTTCAGATAAAATGTTCGATTCACAATAACAGGCGGTTTCGGTTTGCCGTTTGCAAACCTTGGCGCCGCATCTGTTTCAGACGGCCTTTATTTCTTCTTAAACCGTCTTAAAACAGTAACGGGATTATAGAGAAAATGCCTGCAATTAGCAAAGACTTGGTTAACCACATCAGCATTACCGAAGCCGATGCCGGCGCGCGGCTCGATAACTTCTTAATCAAAATCCTCAAGGGCGTGCCCAAGAGCCATATCCACCGTATTATCCGCGCGGGCGAAGTGCGCCTGAACAAAAAGCGTGCCAAGCCGGCCGACCGCTTGAACGAGGGCGACGTGGTGCGCATTCCGCCCGTGCGCACGGCCGAAAAGCAGAGGCCGTCTGAAAACAACGCCGCGCCCGCGCGCGAGTTTGAGATTGTGTATGAAGACGACGCCATGCTGGTCATCAACAAACCTGCCGGGGTGGCGGTGCACGGCGGCAGCGGCGTGAGCTTCGGCGTGATCGAGCAAATCCGCCGCGCGCGCCCCGAAGCCAAATATCTCGAACTTGTCCACCGCCTCGACAAAGACACCAGCGGCCTGTTGATGGTTGCCAAAAAACGCAGCGCGCTGGTGAAGCTGCACGAAGCCATCCGCAACGACCACCCGAAAAAAATCTATCTGACGCTGGGGGCGGGCCGTCTGAAAGAAAACCGCGTTCATGTGAAGCTGCCGCTTTTCAAATACACCGGTGCGTCGGGCGAAAAAATGGTGCGCGTGAGTGAAGACGGCCAATCGGCGCACACCGTTTTGCGGGTGTTAAACCGTTTTTCAGACGGCCTGCTGCACAGCGTCGGCCTGTCGGATTTAACCTTAACGGAAGCCACACTGAAAACCGGCCGCACCCACCAGATCAGGGTGCATATGCAGTCGCAAAACTGCCCGATTGCGGGCGACGAGCGCTACGGTGACTATCAGGCCAACAAACGCCTGCAAAAACTCGGCCTGAAACGGATGTTTCTGCACGCGGCCGAGCTGCATCTGAACCACCCGCTCACGGGCGAACCGCTGCATCTGAAGGCACCGCTGCCGCAGGATTTGGCGCAGTTTTTGTTGGTGTTGGAAAGCCAAAGAGGCGATGCTGCTGTTTTAGACAGCCAACCAATCTAAGAAAAATTTTGCGCGTTATACCCGGGCTTGACCCGGGTATTTTTGGGCTTTAGAAATTTGTTAAGAAAGTGAGATACTCAGGTCAGGCCAGAGCATGACGCAAGTGTTTTAGGTGCCTAAAAGAATTTTGCAAAGGTCTCGGGCAGGGTGTTTGTAATTTTATCGGCCGAAAACTTTGCAGAAATAGCTCAAGGCCGTCTGAAATGCTTCAATACCGTCATCAACTCTTACAAAATATCGAGGCCGTCTGAAATATTTTTTTCAGACGGCCTCATACATCCGCTCAAGCCGGATTAATCTTCATACGCTTCCAGCGGCGGGCAGGAGCAAACCAGATTCTTGTCGCCGAACACATCATCCACGCGGTTGACGCTCGGCCAGAATTTGTGTTCGCGCACATAGGGCAGCGGGAACACGGCGGTTTCGCGGCTGTAGGCGCGGTTCCATTCGCCGGCCACGTCGGCGGCGGTGTGCGGCGCGTTCACCAGCGGGTTGTCGTCTTTCGGCCATTCGCCGTTCTGCACTTTCAGCACTTCCTGCTTGATGGCTTTGAGGGCGGCGATGAAGCGGTCGAGTTCGGCCTTGCTCTCGCTCTCGGTCGGCTCGATCATCAGCGTGCCGGGCACGGGGAACGACACGGTGGGGGCGTGGAAGCCGTAGTCCATCAGGCGTTTGGCGATGTCGGTTTCGGTGATGCCGCTCTCGGCTTTCAGCGGGCGCAAATCGACGATGCACTCGTGCGCCACGCGGCCGTTTTTGCCGGTGTAGAGAATCGGGTAATCCTCGCCCAGTTTTTTCGCCACATAGTTGGCGTTCAGCAATGCCCATTGGGTGGCCTGCTCCATGCCCTGTTTGCCCATCAGGGTGATGTACATCCAGGTAATCGGCAGAATGCTGGCCGAGCCGTAGGGCGCGGCGGAAACGGCGCTCATGCCCTCGGTTGCGCCTTCGACGGGCGTTACCGCGTGGCTGGGCGCAAACGGGGCGAGGTGGGCTTTCAGGCCGATGGGGCCCATACCGGGGCCGCCGCCGCCGTGCGGGATGCAGAAGGTTTTGTGCAGGTTCATGTGCAGCACGTCGGCACCCACTTCGGCGGGCTGCATGATGCCGATTTGGGCGTTCATGTTGGCGCCGTCCATATAAACCTGGCCGCCGTGGTCGTGGATGATTTGGCAGATGTCGCGAATACCCTCTTCATACACGCCGTGGGTGGAGGGATAGGTAATCATCAGCGCGCCCAAGCGGTCTTGATGCTCGGCGGCTTTGGCTTTGAGGTCTTCGATATCGACGTTGCCTTTTTCGTCGGTTTTCACCACCACCACTTTCATGCCCAGCATCTGCGCGGTGGCGGGGTTGGTGCCGTGGGCGGATTGGGGAATCAGGCACACGTCGCGGTCGGGTTGGCCGTTGGCTTCGTGGAAGCGGCGGATAGACAACAGGCCGGTGTATTCGCCCTGCGCGCCGGAGTTGGGCTGAATCGAAATCGCGTCGAAGCCGGTGATGGCTTTGAGCTGCTCCTGCAAATCGCGCAACAGTTGCTGATAACCCTGCACTTGCTCGGCGGGGGCGAACGGGTGGATGTTGGCGAATTCGGGCCAGGTAACCGGCAGCATCTCGGCGGTGGCGTTGAGTTTCATGGTGCAGCTGCCCAGCGAAATCATGCTGCGGTTCATCGCCAGATCGCGGTCTTCCAGTTTTTTCAGGTAGCGCAGCATTTCGTGTTCGGTGTGGTAGCGGTTGAACACTTCGTGGGTGAGAATCTCATCGCTGCGCAACAGGTTTTCCGGCAGGCATTGCGGTGCTTCGGCGGGCAGCGTGAGCGTGGATTGGCCGGTAAACAGCATATGCAGCACGGCCAAATCTTCGCGGCTGCTCTCTTCGTGGAAGGCGGCGGCCAGCACGTTGTCGCTCACGCGGCGCAGATTGAAGCCGGCGTTTAAGGCGTTGCGGTAGATTTCGTCGGCTTTGGCCTTGCTGCCGCAATCCACCGCCACGGTGTCGAAAAACACTCCGTGCACCACTTTGAGGCCGTCCGAACCTTTCAGCGATCGGGCGAACGCGGCGGCCAGCGCGTGGATGCGTTTGGCGATGCGCTTCACGCCTTCGGGGCCGTGGTAAACGGCATACATACCGGCCAGATTGGCCAGCAGCGCCTGCGCGGTGCAGATGTTGGAAGTGGCTTTTTCGCGGCGGATGTGCTGCTCGCGGGTGGAGAGCGCCATGCGCAGCGCGGGTTTGCCCGCCGCGTCTTTCGATACGCCGATGATGCGGCCGGGGGCGGAGCGTTTGTATTCGTCTTTAAACGCGAAATAAGCCGCGTGCGGGCCGCCGAAGCCCATCGGTACGCCGAAACGCTGGGTGTTGCCCAATGCAATATCCGCGCCGAGTTCGGCGGGAGACTTCAACAACACCAAGCTCATCACGTCGGCGGCCACCGCCACAATCGTGCCTTTTTCTTTCAGACGGCCGATAACTTCCTGCAAATCAACCACGTCGCCGTCTTTGCCGACGTATTGGAACAGCGCGCCGAAGAAATCGCCTTCCGAGGCCGTCTGAAAACCGCCCACCACCAGCTCGAAGCCGAAATATTTGGCGCGGGTCTGCATCACGTCCAGCGTTTGCGGATACACGCGCTCATCCACAAAGAAACGGTTGCTTTTCACTTTGCTCACGCGCTTGGCCATGGCCATCGCTTCGGCGGCGGCGGTGGCTTCGTCGAGCAGCGAGGCGCCGGCGGTATCAAAGCCGGTTAAATCCAAACACACTTGTTGGAAATTGAGCAGCGCCTGCAAGCGGCCTTGTGCGATTTCGGCCTGATACGGCGTGTAGGCGGTGTACCAGCCGGGGTTTTCCAGCACATTGCGCAGAATCACGTTCGGCAGGCGGGTCGGATAATAGCCCAGGCCGATGTAGCTTTTGTTCACTTTGTTGCGCGCGGCAACCGCTTTTATTTTCGCCAGCGCGTCGGCTTCGGTGAGCGCCTCGGGCAGATTCAGCGCACCGGGCATGCGGATACTTTGCGGCACGGTGTTGCCGATAAAGCCCGCCATATCTTTTTCGCCCAACTCGGAGAGCAGCGCGGCTTCGTCGTTGAAGCTGATGTGGCGGGAGGCGAATTCGTTGTTATCAAACAATTCGTTGAAATTCATGGATTTTCCTTTGTATGCGTAAAAAAGCGGCCTGCGCGCGGCCTGCCGTTTGAAACGGGGGTAATTTTAAACGCTTTTGCGGGTTTGATGGGGTTTTCTTTCAAGCGGTTCAAACAGGCATTTGCCGCCGCCCTGCCGGAATGCGGCTTTACAGGTTGGTGCCCAACGCCACCATTTCCGCCCCTTCCGGCGACACCTTCAGATAGCCGCCGCTGCCGCCGTACCAATCGGGCAGCACGTAGCGTTTCACCGTGCGGCCGTTAAAGCCGTGTTCGTGCACTGCCGGCCGGTGGGTGTGGCCGTGGATAAGCGCCTCGGTTTGCGGGTGGTGGTTTAAGGCCGTCTGAACGCCTTGTTCGGTTACGTCGGAAACGGGCGTATGCCCCATCGCCTGTTTTTTCTCTTTGCTGGCGGCGCGGATTTTGGCGGCGATTTTGCGGCGGCGGCTTTGCGGCAGGGCGAGCAGCAGTTTTCGCAGCCACGGATTGCGGATAATGCGGCGGAAACGTTGGTAAGACACATCATCGGTGCACATTTCGTCGCCGTGGCTGATCAAATAATGCGTGCCGTAAAGTTCGATTTCGCGGATGTCGGGCAAAAGCGTTATCCCCGCCCGTTCGGCATAATCTTGGCCGAGCAGGAAATCGCGGTTGCCGCAAATGAAATACACCGGCGCGGTGCGGCCGAATGTTTTTAACGCGGCGGCGGTTTCAACGGCGGTGTTGCTGAGAATATCGTCGCCCAGCCACACTTCAAACAAATCGCCGAGTATATACAGCGCATCCGCCCCGCCCTGCTGCGCCTGCAAAAATTGCAGAAACAGGCGGTTGAGCGCAGGGGTGTCGTCAGACAGATGCAAATCGGCGATAAACAGGGTTTGCGGCATGGCTGGGCGTTGATATGGTTATTTCAGACGGCATCATAACGGATTTGCGCCGCTATATAAAACCCGCCGTTTACAGCGGGTTCACCTATTGCCGATACAGGTCGGCAAGGCGCAGCAATGCCGCGGCGGCACTCAAGCGGATTCGCTATGCAGCAAATCGGCCATCATGCGCTCATAAACCGCCGAGAGCTTGGGAATATCTTCCAGCAGCACGTTTTCGTTTATCTGGTGGATGGTGGCGTTGCTGGGGCCGAGTTCGATCAGCTCGGCGGCAACGGCTTTGATGAAGCGGCCGTCTGAAGTGCCGCCGCTGGTGGAAAGCCCGGCTTCGACGCCGCACACCTCTGCGATGGCGCGGCGGGCGGTATCGGTGAGTTTGCCCGCTTCGGTCAGAAACGGCTGGCCGGAACACGCCCACTCCAAGCTGTAATCCACGCCGTGTTTGTCGAGCACGGCGTGAACCCGCTGTTTCAAGCCTTCTTCGGTGGACTCGGTGGAAAAGCGGAAGTTGAATTTCACATTGAGCGTGCCGGGTATCACGTTGGTGGCGCCGGTGCCGCCGTTGATATTGGAAATCTGAAAGCCGGTGGGTGGGAAATATTCATTGCCCGCATCCCACTCGGTGGCGGCCAACTCGGCCAGCGCGGGCGCGAAAGTGTGCACGGGGTTGACCGCCAGATGCGGGTAGGCGATGTGCCCCTGTTTGCCTTTAACGGTTAAATTGCCCGAAAGCGAACCGCGCCGGCCGTTTTTGATGGTGTCGCCCAACACGTTGACGGCGGTGGGTTCGCCCACGATGCAATAATCTATCCGCTCGCCGCGCGCCTTGAGCGCATCCACCACTTTGGTGGTGCCGTCGAACGCGTCGCCTTCTTCGTCCGACGTAATCAGCAGCGCGATGCTGCCCGCATGATCGGGGTTGGCGGCCACGAAACGCTCGCAGGCGGTAACGAAACAGGCGATGCTGGTTTTCATATCGGCCGCCCCGCGCCCGAACAGTCTGCCCTCGCGCTCCGTCGGCTCGAACGGCGGCGAGTGCCACAGCTCCGCCGGCCCCGCAGGCACAACGTCGGTATGGCCGGCAAAACACAACACGGGCGCGCTGCCGCCGCGCCGCGCCCAAATGTTTTTGGTGTTGCCGAAGTGCATTTCTTCGATGGCGAAACCTATGTTTTTCAGGCGTTCGGCCAAAATCTGCTGGCAGTTTTTGTCGTCGGGCGTAACCGATGCCTGGGCAATCAGTTGTTTGGCAAGGTTCAGCGATGCGGTGTCGTTCATGGGGGTTCCTGTTTGTTTTTTCAGACGGCCTTTCTCAGGCGGCGGCTCTGCGGCAACGGTAAAGAAATAGAAACACTCGGGTCAAGCCCGAGTATGACGGCGGTTGTTTATCGGCGGTCGGGCATTCCGAACGGCCTAAACAACTTGCAAAGGTTTCAGGCCGTCTGAAAACCACGCCTGCAAAGCGGCAATCACGCTTACAGGGTAAACGTTACCCTGTCGCTGCGCAGCGCGCTGCCCAGTTCGCCTTCGATCAGGATTTTGGTTTGCAGGCAGATTTCGTCGCCGCCGAAAGCCAAGCCCACGCCTTTGGGGCGGTGGGCCGATGTGCGTGCGGGGTTGATCCACGCCACTTTGGTGCGCAGGAATTTTTTGCCGGGGTGGTCGGTGAGTTCCAAAGCCAGCAGCACTTCGTCGCCCAGCGAAAAAATATCGTCGGTGGGCACAAACAGGCCGCCGTGTTCGAGAAACGGCATATAGCTGTTGTAGAGTGCGGCTTTTTCGCGCAGTTGCAGGGCCATCATGCGGCCGGGCAGGTCTTGGGGGGCATTCATCATTGGTTTTCCCTTTTAATGTTCGGTTGTTATTTGTTTTGCCAGAATTCGAGATAATCGGTCAGCAAACTTTCGATCTGCATTTTAACACTCAGCGTGTGGTATCCGTAAGGGTTTAAGCGGTTCAGACGGCCTGTCAGTGCAAACAAAGCGGCAGGCGAAGTTTTCGCCCCCGTTTGCGCCGATGCCTGCGCGTGCTGCGGGTAATACAGCGGCGGCATATGCTGTTGCGCCAAACCCACATCGAGCAGCCATTTGTGCAGCCAGTCGAGAAAAACGGCCAGCGGCTGTTTGTGTTTGTCGAACTCGACGGCGTAGTCGAGTATCGCCAGCAGGCGCGGGGCGGCCAACAGCTCGAGCAGCGATTCGCGCAACTCGTCGAGTTCGGGCTGGTGCTCGAACAGGGGCGCGCCGCCGTGAAAGGCCAGCAGGTTTTCGGCATCGTCGGTTTCCTGCTGCCGCAAATACTGCAAGGCTTCTTCGTGCGAAGGCGGCGGCAGAACCATTTGGCGGCAGCGGCTTTTGATGGTGGGCAGCAGTTTGTCGCGCGCATGGGTAACCAGCAAAAACAGCACGTTTTCGGGCGGCTCTTCCAACACTTTCAGCAAGCCGTTGGCGGCTTGAAGGTTCATGCTTTCGGCCGGATGCACCAGCACGATGCGCCGCCCGCCGCGCACGGAAGTGAGGTGGATGTTGTCGACCACCTCGCGCACGGCGTCGATTTTAATCTGCAACAGCTTGCGCCCCACCGCTTCGCCGTCGGGGATTTCGGGCGTGAGTTCGTAAAAATCGGGATGGCTGTTTTGCGCAAACAGGTGGCACGAGGGGCAAACGCCGCACGGGCCGCCCGCCGCGTCGGGCCGCTCGCACAGCAGGGCTTGGGCGGCATGGCGGGCAAACGCGGTTTTGCCGGTGTTCTGCCTGCCGGTAAACAGCCAAGCGTTGGGCAGGTTGCGGCGGTGCCCGGCAAGCTGCCGCCATTGGGTTTGGTGCCACGGATAAATCATAAAGCAAAGCGCAAGAAAACGGCTGGAGGGGCAGCCATTATACAGGTTTCACACAGCCTTGATTCTGTTAAAATACGCCTGAATTCAAAAACCTTTTTTCAGACGGCCAGATTAATGAGGCCGTCTGAAAATCTTTCAACGGCCACACACCATGAACAACAACAAACCCGAAGTAACCCCCATCGAGCGCCCCGTGCTCACCCCGCCGGGCGGCCACAAAAAAGTGCTGCTGCATTCCTGCTGCGCCCCCTGCTCGGGCGAAGTGATGGAGGCCATGCTCGCCAGCGGCATCGACTACACCATTTTCTTCTACAACCCCAACATCCACCCGAAAAAAGAATACGAAATCCGCAAAAACGAAAATATCGCTTTTGCAAAAAAACACGGCATTCCCTTTATCGACGCCGATTACGATGTCGATAACTGGTTCGAGCGCGCCAAAGGCATGGAAATGGACCCCGAGCGCGGCCGCCGCTGCACCATGTGTTTCGATATGCGTTTCGAGCGCGCCGCCCTTTATGCCCACGAACACGGCTTCCCCGTACTCACCAGCTCACTGGGCATTTCGCGCTGGAAAAACATGAACCAAATCAACGACTGCGGCCACCGTGCTGCCGCGCCGTACGACGACGTGGTGTATTGGGATTTCAACTGGCGCAAAGGCGGCGGCAGTGCGCGCATGATCGAAATCAGCAAGCGCGAACATTTCTACCAGCAGGAATACTGCGGCTGCGCCTATTCGCTGCGCGACACCAACCACCACCGCAAATCGCAAGGCCGCCCACCAATTAAAATCGGCGTGAAGTATTACGGCGACGAAGAAGAAAACGGCTAGCCGGCAAGATTCAAACAGGCAGATATACGTCCGCAAGTTTTTGGACCGTCTGAAAATATGTTTCAGACGGTCCAAAAATCTTTTGCAGAATTCAAAAAACATCACCGAAAATTTATCTGCCGTCATACCCGGGTTTAGCCCGAGCATAACGAAACGGCTACCAAGCAATTGGTTTAACTATATAACCTACACCGCCCTATCCGTATAAAGCGGCACGCCCGAAGCGGCAGCTATATTGTCCGTATAAGCCTTCAATTT
The DNA here is from genome assembly GCF_014055005.1 of Neisseria dentiae. Classification (NCBI taxonomy): domain Bacteria; kingdom Pseudomonadati; phylum Pseudomonadota; class Betaproteobacteria; order Neisseriales; family Neisseriaceae; genus Neisseria; species Neisseria dentiae. Next base: position 1,741,883 of record NZ_CP059570.1, read on the forward strand.
CGGCGGCAGCACCAGCCCGCGCACCGCCGTTAAATTGCGCAACAGCGGAAAAACGTGGATATCTTCCATGCTCAAACCTTCGCCGTTCAAATTATCCCCGCCCGCAACCTGCCGTTCCAAATCAGCCAAGTCGGTATGCAGGGTTTGCAGATATTCGCCGGTTTTCGCCAGATTTTCAGCAAAGCTGCCGATATTGGCTTCTTTTTTATGCACGAAATAATCAACCGCGCCCTGCGTGGCGAATTCCGGCAGCCCGATCGACACCATGCGCGGCTGCACCAGTTTGCTGATATAGGTGTTGGCCTTATCCAGCCAAGCCTGCACTTCGGGGCGGATTTCTTCTTTCAGACGGCCTTTATCCGCCAGATTGTCGATATAACGCACGATATCCAAGCTCTCGCCCATATATGAGCCATCGTCTTTTTGCAGTATCGGCACCTGCTTGGCGCCTATCATGCCGATGGGGGTGGATTCGTCGTCGTTCAACAACACAATTTCCTCCACCGCCAACCCGCGCAGGCCGAAAATCATACGGGCGCGCACGCAGAAGGGGCAATGGTCGTAAATATAGAGTTTCATGGCAGCCTCCTTGTTTGTTTGCTTGCAGACACCTTAGCACCAAAAGGCCGTCTGAAACAACCGTGCAGGCAGGGAACGTTGCAAAATTCAAAAATATCACCAAAAGGGGCCTTTGCAAAACCCATTGAAGCCGAGACCTTTGCAAAAATATTTTTAGGGTTGAATTGGTTTTTTTTGCAAAGGTCTCAGGCCGTCTGAAATATCCGGATCAGTTTTCCTTAATCACAATCCGCGCGTTCAAAGGTTGCACAGGGCGGTTGTTGGGGTGGCCGATCATTTTCGCCATCGCCTTAATCTGCCCTGCCCCTGCGCTGACCGGTGTTTCCAACACAATCCAGTTCACCCCTTCGCTGCACGGCGGCGTGGTGAGCGAGCCGTTCAGGCGGAAGTGGCGGCGTTCGGCCGGAAACAGCGCATTGATATCCAACGGTGAGGCCGTTTGAGCCGACTCCCCTTTTTTCAAGCGTTTGGCCAGAATCTGCGCCAGCGCGGGGTTGCTCCGGCCTTCTTTAAACAGCACCGTCAGCACGGCCAGCTCGCCCGTGCTGCTTTGGTGCACGAAATGAGCCTCCATCGGGAAATGGCGGTGGTTGAACGTGTGCTCGCTGGGCGTGTGGAAATGGAACTGCTTCAACTGCATTTTCTTGCCGCCGATATCCAGCGTTTCACCGCCGCCCTCGGGGGTAAGCTGAACCGTATGGCCGTTGTTTTCGATACGAAAACGCGCGGGCTGATAGCGGAAATCTATGCTGTTGCCCGAAACGTGAATGGCATTGGTTAAGTCCACCGGCGACTGGTTTTTGCCCTTGCCGCACATGGCAAACGCTTCGCTCAGCTCGCCCCAATGCGCGGGGCTGCTTTTATCGCCTTCATACGACCAATGCGGATGCGTTTCGGCGGCAGCCAAGCCTGTTGCGAGCGCAAGCAAAATGATAATATATTTATAATTCATTTTATAACCCTATTTATCTATATGAATAGAATCAAATTATAGTTATTTAATATATTATCGTTAATGGAATTTTCTTGACTTCTGTCAAGCTCAGTTCAACTACTTCAGGCTACTTTTCCAATGCCGCCCCCGGGCTTAGCCTAAGCGTCTGCGATTGCCGTCAATGCAAAAATACCCGAGCCAAGCCCGGGTAGGATGTGTTTTGCATTGCCAATACGCAGCGTGGCAGCCGCCGTACAAAACCTTCAAGGCCGAGACCTTTGCAAAAATATTTTCAGGCTGAGACCTTTGCAAAAAAACCAAAACTCCTCTAAATTCTCCTAAAGAATTCAGAGGAGTTTTTTATGAACAGCTTTTTCCACCAACAAGCCCAAATAATGATGAGCAAACATATCGACAGCTACCCGTTGCTCAAAATTAACCAGCTACTCGATTGGCAGCCCATCGAACAACTTCTCAACCGGCAAAAGACCCGTTACATCCGCGACCACCGCGGTCGCCCCGCCTATCCGCTACTGCCCATGCTCAAAGCCGTATTGCTCGGCCAATGGCACAGCCTTTCCGATCCGGAATTGGAACGCTGTTTAGCCACCCGTCTGGATTTCTACTTCTTCTGCGGGTTTGATGAGGTCTCCTTACCTGACCACAGCACCCTCTGCCGTTTCCGCAATTGGCTGGCACAGGATGACACCTTAGCCCGGCTTCTCGAACTGATTAACTGCCAGCTGACCCAAAAAGGCTTAAAAATAGAGAAAGCCCCGGCGGCAGTAATTGACGCCACCATCATCCAAACTGCCGGAGGCAAACAGCGTCAGGCTATCGAAACCGATGAAAACGGCATCACCGCCGAAACCTTGCCCAGCAAAGACAAGGATGCGCGCTGGGTGAAGAAAGAGGGCAAATTCACCTTGGGCTACAAACAACACACCCGCACCGATTCAGAAGGCTATATCGAGAAACTGCACATCACTCCGGCCAACGCCCATGAATGCAACCATTTCGAACCGCTGTTGGACGGCATCGCACCCGGAACAACCGTCTATGCCGATAAAGGGTATGACAGTAAAGCCAACCGGGAACATCTGCAAAGCAAACAGCTATCCGACGGCATTATGCGTAAGGCACACCGGGGCAAACCTTTAACGGAGCATGAGAAACAGCGCAATACGCAGCTGTCGAAAGTGCGTTATGTGGTCGAGCAAACCTTCGGTACGCTGCACCGGAAGTTCGGCTGTAAAAGAGCGCGTTATTTTGGCTTACGGAAAGTGCTGGCGCAAAGCCATTTGAAAGCGGTGTGCCTGAACCTGCTAAAGGCAGCCAACAGGCTTCGTGTGCCTGCTGCTGCCTGAAAAGGCAATGGACACCCCGATAAAGGGGCTAATTGAGGGAAATATGGACGAGAAACACGTCTGAAAATGCAAAAACGGTTACCTTGATTGTTCAGGTAACCGTTTGGATGGAGTAGCTGGTATTTCGCAAAGGTCTCAGGCCGTCTGAAATGCTTAAATCCCGTCATTCCCGCGTAGGCGGGAATGACGGGATTCAGGTTTTTCAGATAGTAATTTGAATTTTGCAAAGGCCTCAGGCCGTCTGAAAGCCCTACAACTCAATGCCTTTGAGTTTGGCAACGGTGTTGATGTCTTTATCGCCGCGGCCGGAAAGGTTGACCAGAATCACTTGATCCTTACCCATTTTCGGCGCGTTTTCCACCGCCCACGCCAGCGCGTGCGAGCTTTCCAATGCAGGGATAATGCCCTCGTATTGGCATAATAAATCAAAGGCCTGCAAGGCGGCGCCGTCATCGGCGGCGGTATATTCCACACGCTTGATGTCCGCCAGATAGCTGTGTTCGGGGCCGATGCCGGGGTAATCCAAACCGGCCGAAACGGAATGCGTGCCCTGCACTTGGCCGTTTTCGTCCTGCATCAGGTAACTGCGGAAGCCGTGCAGCACGCCGGCGGGGGCTTTGCTGGTAATCGGCGCGGCATGGTCGGGCGTGTGCACGCCGTGGCCGCCAGCTTCCACCCCCACCAGGCGCACGCCCGCTTCGCCGATATAAGGATAAAACAGGCCGATGGCATTGGAGCCGCCGCCCACGCAGGCCACCGCCACATCGGGCTGGCGGCCGATGGCTTCCTGCATCTGCTCTTTGGCTTCGTTGCCGATCACGCATTGGAAATCGCGCACCATTTCGGGATAAGGCGCGGGGCCGGCGGCGGTGCCGATGATGTAGAAAGTGTCGTCCACCCGCGCCACCCATTCGCGCATGGCTTCGTTCATGGCATCTTTGAGTGTGCGGCTGCCGCTGTCCACGCCCACCACATTGGCGCCCAACAGCTTCATGCGGAACACGTTGGGGGCTTGGCGGATAATGTCGTCGGCACCCATGTAAACATGGCATTCCATGCCGAAGCGGGCGGCAACAGTGGCGGAAGCCACGCCGTGCTGGCCGGCGCCGGTTTCGGCAATCACGCGTTTTTTGCCCATGTGCTTGGCCAGCAGCGCCTGGCCGATGGTGTTGTTGATTTTGTGCGCACCAGTGTGGTTGAGGTCTTCGCGCTTGAGCCAGATTTGCGCACCGCCGAGTTTTTCAGACAGGCGTTGCGCGTGGTAAACGGGGCTGGGGCGGCCGACGTAATGCTTTAAATCGCGGCGGAATTCATCCCAAAACGCGGGATCGTTTTTGGCTTCTTGATAAGCGGTCGCCAGCTCCTGTAGGGCGGGAATCAGGGTTTCGGAAACGAACACGCCGCCGTGTTCGCCGAAAAAGCCTTGTGAATCGGGGGCTTGGTAGTTCTGCATGAATATTCCTTATGATAGGCGGCGGATAAACTCCGCCATTTTGGCAACGGATTTGATGCCGGCCGCGCTTTCCACGCCGCTGGACACATCAACGGTTTGCGCACCCGTTATTCTAACAGCTTCGGCCACGTTGTCGGGCGTGAGGCCGCCTGAAAGTATCCAATGGCCGTTGAGGTTTTGCGGCAGCATCCGCCAGTCGAAGCTGTGGCCGGTGCCGCCGTATTCGCCTTCGATGTAGGCGTCGAACAGCACGGCGCGGGCGTCGGGATAAGTTTCGAGCGCCGAGATGATGTCGGCGGTGTTTTGCACGCGTACGGCTTTGATGTAGGGGCGCGCAAAACGGCGGCAGAACTCGGGCGGCTCGTCGCCGTGAAACTGGATGATATCTATCGGCACCTGCGCGAGAATTTCTTCGATGCGCGCCGCTTCTTCGTTAACAAACAGCGCCACCACGCCTACAAACGGCGGCAGCGCCCGCACGATGCGCTGCGCCGTTTCTATGCTCACGGCGCGCTTGCTTTTTTCATAAAACACCAGCCCCACCGCGTCGGCGCCCAGTTGGGCGGCGGCGGCGGCGTCTTCGGGGCGGGTGAAACCGCAGATTTTGATACGGGGAGTCATGGTTTTTTCCGGTCGGCTGCAAATTTCGGCTTGAGTGTTTATACAATAGTTCCTTAATATCTGCAAAGTTTCAGACGGCCTTTGCAGTTGTGGTTTTAATCGGGCAAAACCGTGTTAAGCCGCATTGCCATAACCGCCTGATGGCTTTTAAGATAAAAACGGCACAGCACCCTGTGCTGTTTTTTTCAAATTTCAAAGGATAAACCGTTATGAAACATATCAAAGTTTTGCTGCTTTCTGCCGCCATCGCCTTAACCGCCGCCGCGTGCAGCTCGTCTTCAACCGACAGCCCCGCCGTTGACACTACTGCGGGCCAGGTTCAAGACAGCGCACCTGCCGCTACCACCGGCACCGGCACCGACGCGCTGGGCACCATGCAGCAATAACACGGCCGGATCAGGCTGTTTCAGGCCGTCTGAAAACTTTTTCAGACGGCCTGTTCCATACCAAGCGGGCTGCCGCCCGTATCCCGCTTTATTAAAAATCAAAGAAAGGACGATAGCGATGAAATTCAAAGCCCTGTTGCTCTCCGCCGCCACCGCACTGCTGCTGGCCGCCTGTGTCGCACCCCACCACGGCGGCCATGACCGCGGCCCCGAGCGCGAACACAATATGCAGGATCACGGCCACAGCCACGGCGAACACGGCCACGCGCATTAAAACCGCCGCCGTATTTGGGTTGCGCCCGAATACGGAAAAACGGTATCGAAACAGATTGAAGCCTTTGCAAATACCTCAAGGCCGTCTGAAAAGGTTTATGCGGCAATATCTTTTCAGACGGCCTGATTGTTTGTTCAACGGTTATTTAGGCTCGAAACCCTGCGCCTTCACCCAAGCCATCATTTCGGCCTGCACTTCGTCGGCTTCGCCTGCGCTATCGATGCGCACGCCGGCTTCGTCTGCGCCCAATTCTTCGAGAATCGCCATTTGCGAATCGAGCATATCCGCTTTCATATAGTGCCCTTTGCGCGCCATCATGCGCGCGAGGTTCACTTCATACGGCGGGGCGAGGTGGATAAACACCACCCTGCCCTCGGCTTCGCGCAGAATGTCGCGGTATTGGCGTTTGAGCGCCGAGCAGGTAACGATGCTGTAAGGCTTGCCCGCACGCGCCTGCGCGGTCATCCAATCGCGCAGGTTGCGCAGCCACGGGTAGCGGTCTTCGTCGGTGAGCGGAATGCCTGCGCCCATTTTGTCGCGGTTTTCCTGCGTGTGGAACTCGTCGCCCTCGGCATAAGGGCATTGGAAATGCTGTTGCAGGGTAAGGGCGGCGGTGGTTTTGCCGCAGCCGCACACGCCCATCAGCACGAAATGTACGGTATCCATGATATTGCTCCTTTACTTATAAGATGCTGAACGCAAGGGCTGAAAGTGCGAAGCCGATGGCGGCAATCAGGGTTTGGTTAACCGTCCAGGTTTTCAGCGTGGTGGGCACGTCCATATCGAGCAGGCGGCCCACCAGCCAGAAGCCGGAATCGTTGAAATGGCTCACGCCCACGGAACCGGCGGCGGTGGCCAAAACAATGCAGGCGAGCTGCCAGTCGCTGTATCCGGCGGCGGCAACGGCGGGCGCCATCAGCGCGGCGGCGGTGGTTAAGGCAACCGTGGCCGAGCCTTGCGCGATACGCAGCGCCAGCGCCACTAAAAAGCAGCCCAACAGCACGGGAATACCCAAATGGCCCATACTGTCGGCCAATGCCTGGCCGATGCCCGAAGCACGCAATACGCCGCCGAACATACCGCCGGCACCGGTAATCAGAATCACCGAGCAAACGGGGCCGAGCGCGCCGTCAACGGTTTTTTCAAGCGCGCTGGCTTTTGTACCGCGTTTGCGGCCGAGCACAAACATGGCTACCAGCACCGAAATCAGCAGCGCAATGGGGGTGGAGCCGATCATGCGCAGGGTCTGCACCCAGCCTTCATCGGCGCTCACCACTTTTTCGGCAATCAGCGTGGCCAAACCGGTGTTTAAGAAAATCAGCAGCATGGGAATCAGCATGATGCCGATAACCGTGCCGGCTTTGGCCGGCTCTTGCGGCGGGTCGTCGTCTTGTTTGCCGCCGCTCAAAATATCAGGCACGGGCACGGCGAATTTGCGGTCGAGCACTTGGCCCAGCAGGTAGCCGCTGAAATACCAGGTAATCACCGCCAGCGGCAGGCCGAGCAGCAGCACATGGCCGATGTTGGCGCCGTAAAACTCGGAAGCGGCAATCGGGCCGGGGTGCGGCGGCAGGAAAACGTGCATCACCGAAAACGCGCCGATAGAGGCCATGCCGTAAGCCAAAACGTTGGCTTTCATGCGGCGGGCGGTGGCAAACACAATCGGCAGCATCACCACCAAACCGGCATCGAAGAAAATCGGGAAGCCGAAAATCAGCGAAGCCACGCCCAAAGCGAACGGTGCGCGTTTTTCGCCGAAAGTGCGGATCAGCGCATCGGCCAGCGATTGCGCGCCGCCGGAAGTTTCCACCAGGCGCCCGAGCATCGCGCCCAAGCCCACCAATAGCGCCACGCTGCCGAGCGTGCCGCCGAAGTTTTTTACCAGCACATCGTTCACGATGCTGCCCATCGGCAGCCCGGTGGCAATGGCGGTAAGCAGGCTGGCAATCATCAGCGTGAGCAACGCGTGCACGCGGAATTTGATGATTAATATCAAAATCAGCAGGATGGCGCCCGCCGCAATAGCGAGCAGCGTGCCCGTGCTTAAAGTTTGCGTCCAGTTTTCCATGTGAAGCCCTTTTTAGTAGCAGAAATAATGTGTTGAGGTTTGCCGCCATTCTAATACATCATACCGCCGCGCGTATGACTTATATCAAAATAAGCAGTTTACATATCCGCACAAGCCGGCTGGCCCGGTTCGGGCCGTCCGAAACCTTTTGCCAAGCCGAAAAATGCTTTCAGACGGCCTTTGGGCTAAAATAGCGCTTCCCACAGCAAAACACGGCAGATCAACGTGAAAATACTGATACTCGGCAGCGGCCAGGTAGGCTCCACCGTTGCCCAAGAACTGGCCTCGCTGCCCGGCAACGACGTAACCATCATCGACGTTAACGAAACCGCGCTGCAAAACATCGGCAGCAAGCTCGACGTGCAAACCCTGCTGGGCAACGGCGCCTCGCCGTTTATGCTCAAACGCGCGGGCGCGGAAGACGCCGACCTGCTGCTGGCGCTCACCCGCAGCGACGAAACCAACATCGTGGCCTGCAAAATCGCCGCCGACGTGTTCAACATTCCCAGCCGCATCGCCCGCGTGCGCTCCACCGATTATCTCGACTACCTCACCGAAGAAGAGCAAAGCAGCCTCGATATATTCGACATCACCGAGTCGATCAGCCCCGAAGAACTGGTAACCGAACGGCTGGCCGGCCTGCTCAGCTACACCAGCGCCTTGCAGGTTTTGCGCTTTGCCGACGACAAAGCCCGCATGGTGGTGGTGCAGGCACGCAAAGGCGGCTTGCTGGTCGATAAAGAAATCTCCCAAATCAACCAACACCTGCCCGAAGGGGTAGATTGCCAAATCTGCGCCATCTACCGCAACAACCGCCTGATTGTGCCTTCCGCCCAAACCGTGATTATCGAAGGAGACGAAGTGTTTTTTGTGGCCGGCACCGAAAACGTGAAAATCATGATGCGCGAGCTGCGGCCCACCGAGCAGCGCAACCGCCGCATCATGATTGCCGGCGGTGGCAACATCGGCTACCGGCTGGCCAAACAGCTCGAAGGCGATATGGACATCAAAATCATCGAATACAACAAAAGCCGCGCCGACTGGCTGGCCGAACACCTCGACAGCACACTGGTGTTGCTGGGTTCCGCCACCGACGAAACCCTGCTCGAGCAGGAATATATCGACGAAATCGACGTTTTCTGCGCCCTCACCAACGACGACGAAAACAATATCATGTCGAGCCTGCTGGCCAAAAACCTCGGCGCCAAGCGCGTGATCACCATCGTTAACCGCTCAAGCTATGTGGATTTGCTCGAAGGCAACAAAATCGACATCGTGGTGTCGCCGCATCTGGTTACCATCGGCTCGATTCTCGCCCACATCCGCCGCGGCGACGTGGTGGCCGTCCACCCCCTGCGGCGCGGTACGGCCGAAGCCATCGAAGTGGTGGTGCACGGCGACAAACAAACCTCCGCGCTGGTCGGCCGCCGCGTGTCGGAAATCAAATGGCCGCAGGGCTGCCACTTCGCCGCCCTCGTGCGCGGCGACGAAGTGGTGATGGGTCACAAAGAAGACGCGGAAATGGCCGACGGCGACCACATTATTTTCTTCGTGTCGCGCCGCCGCGTATTGCGCGAGCTGGAAAAACTGATTGCGGTGAAAATGGGCTTTTTCGGCTAGTGAATGCAGTCAGCGGCTTTTGCAAAAAGCCGTTTTAATCCTGAATTTATTTATATTTCAGGCCGTCTGAAAAGTTTGTTTGGATACAAACCTTTCAGACGACCTGAAACATTTGCCAAGGTCCCGGCCTATAAGATGGCCCGTCGGCAGACCAACACCGCTACACCGCAAACTCCGCCCACACCGGCGCATGGTCGCTGGGGCGTTCCTGCGCGCGCGCCTCAGAATCCACCTGCACGGTTTGCAGCGCATCACGCAATGCCGGCGTAACCAAAATATGGTCGATGCGCAAACCCTGTTTGCGTTGGAACATCGCGCCGCGGTAATCCCACCAAGTGTAATACGCGCCCTCGGGGTGGAGGTGGCGCAGGCTGTCGGTTAAGCCCAAATCGAGCAGGTTGCCAAACCACGAACGCTCTGCGCTGGTGCAGTGGATTTTTTCATGCCATTTTTCAGGGTCGTAGCAGTCGGCATCGGCGGGCGCGATGTTGAAATCGCCCAGCAGCACCACTTTTTCGTAACGCCCTATTTCGCCGCGCACAAACTCGGCCAGCGCGGCAAACCATTGCCGTTTGTATTCGAATTTCGGGCTGTCGGGCGCTTCGCCGTTCACGCAATACACATTAATCACGCGCACGCCGCCGACGGTGGCGGCAATCACGCGCCGCTGCGGGTCGTCGGGCAGCGCGGGCAGGCCGGTATGCACGTCCTGCGGTTCGGCCCTGCTGATAATGGCCACGCCGTTATAGGTTTTCTGGCCGCTCCACACGGTGTGCCAGCCGCCCATCTGAAAAACGGCGGCGGGGTATTTGTCTTGGTCGAGCTTCAGCTCCTGCAACACCAGCACATCGGGTTGGTGTCGTTGCAGCCAGTCTTGCACCTGCGGCAGGCGTACGTTGAGGGAATTGACGTTCCAAGTAGCGATTTTCATAAACAGCCCCGGTTAATATTCAGGCCGCCGATTGTGCCACACTTCGTTTTTCCCTGCACGGCTGCCGAAACAAAGCCCGCCGAAAGGGCGGGCGTTTTTCAGACGGCCTCGAAAAACCGTTTATTCTTTGTCGGCGCTTTTTTGCGGTTTGGCACCGAACGCGAGCAAAGTATCCAACACCGCCGATGCCTGCTGCGACACCAGCCGGTATTGCAGCAGGCGGTGGTAGCGCGTGTAATCAACCAACCCCTCGGCTCGCAGCCGCGTCAGATGCTTCGACACCACGGTCGGCTGCAACGCCAATATGCCCGCCAGCTCGTCGATGCTGCGCTCGCTCTCTTGCAGCAGCGCCATAATCGCCAGCCGCTCGGGGTTGCCCATCAGCTTGAGCAAAACGGCGTTGCGTTTCAGTTCGGGGGTAACAGCATTCATAGCAATAACCGTAATAAACGTCACGCCCCATTCTATAACAACTCTTTGCGGCAAAACTTAACGGCGGGGCGGATTTATGGCCCTAAACCTGTCGAATACCTTTAAAAACCACACTCCAATAAAACATATCGTTATCATTTTTGAAGTATATTTTTTAAAATTATGATGATTTCCATATCAGGCCGTTCGGCTTAATTTATCCCGCCGCCTCGAAAAAGGCTTTAATATTGCAGCCTTGCCGCCATATAAGGCCGTCTGAAACCGCATTTTTTAGAGGAACCGCATGAGCAACGTATTATTGAACCTGGCCGACGAACCGCGCTACAACGAAATCCAAACCGGCGACATCCGCCCCGCCCTCGAAACCGCCATGAGCGAAGCACGCGCCGAAATTGCCGGCATCAAGGCGCAAAGCGGCGCCACATGGGAAAACACGGTGGAGCGCCTCACAGACATCACCGAGCGCGTCGGCCGCATCTGGGGCGTGGTGGCGCACCTCAATTCGGTGGTCGACACCCCCGAGCTGCGCGCCGTGTATAACGAACTGATGCCTGAAGTTACCGTGTTTTTCACCGAAATCGGCCAAGACATCGAACTTTTCGAGCGCTTCAAAGCCATTAAAAACTCGCCCGAGTTCGCCAAACTCGATGCCGCCCGCCAAACCAAACTCAACCACGATTTGCGCGACTTCGTGCTCAGCGGCGCCGAGCTGCCGCCCGAACAACAGGCCGAATTTGCCGCGCTGCAAACCGAAAGCGCGCAACTGGGCGCACAATTCTCGCAAAACGTGCTCGATGCCACCGATGCGTTCGCCCTTTATTTTGAAGACAGCAGCGAACTTTCAGGTTTGCCTGAAGATTCGCTGGCCCTGTTTGCCGCCGCAGCCCAAGCCGAAGGCAAAACAGGCTACAAAATCGGCCTGCAAATGCCGCACTACATCGCCGTGATGCAGTATGCCGGCAACCGCAGCCTGCGCGAACAGATTTACCGTGCCTACGTTACCCGCGCCAGCGAATTGAGCGATGAGGGCAAGTTCGACAACACCGCCAATATCAACCGCCGTTTGGAAATCGCCCTGCAAGAAGCGCAACTGCTGGGCTTCAATAATTTCGCCGAACTGTCGCTGTTCACCAAAATGGCCGATACGCCCGAACAGGTGCTCGGTTTTCTGCACGATTTGGCCGCACGCGCCAAACCGTTTGCCGAAAAAGATTTGGCCGAAGTGCAGGCGTTCGCCCGCGACAGCCTCGGCATCGCCGACCCGCAGGCATGGGATCTGACCTATGCCGGCGAAAAACTGCGCGAAGCCAAATACGCCTTCAGCGAAACCGAAGTGAAAAAATACTTTCCCGCCGGCAAAGTGCTCGCCGGGCTGTTTGCCCAAGTCAACCGCCTTTACGGCGTGAACTTCATCGAAAAAACCGTGCCCGTTTGGCACCCCGACGTACGCTATTTCGAACTGGAAAAAGGCGGCTCGATTATCGGCGGCGTGTATATGGATTTATACGCCCGCGAAGGCAAGCGCGGCGGCGCATGGATGAACGACTACCGCGGCCGCCGCCGTTTCGTGTCGGGCAGCCGCATCGGCCAAACGCAGACGCCGGTTGCCTATCTGGTGTGCAACTTCACCCCGCCCGTGGGCGGCAAAGAATCGCGCCTGAGCCACGACGAAATCATCACCCTTTTCCACGAAACCGGCCACGGCCTGCACCATCTGCTCACGCAGGTTGACGAGCTGGGCGTTGCGGGCATCAACGGTGTGGAATGGGACGCCGTGGAGCTGCCCAGCCAGTTTATGGAAAACTTCACCTGGGAATACGACGTGCTGGCCGAAATGTCGTCGCACGAAGACAACGGCGCCGCCCTGCCGCGCGAACTGTTCGACAAAATGGTGGCCGCCAAAAACTTCCAGCGCGGTATGTTTTTGGTGCGCCAGATGGAATTCGCCCTGTTCGACATGCTGATTTACAGCCAAAACGACAAAGGCCGTCTGAAAGAATGGCCGCAGGTTTTGAAAAACGTGCGCAAAGAAGTGGCCGTGGTGCAGCCGCCCGCCTACAACCGTTTCGCCCTGAGTTTCGGCCACATCTTCGCCGGCGGCTACGCCGCAGGCTACTACAGCTACGCTTGGGCGGAAGTGCTGTCGGCCGACGCTTACGCCGCCTTTGAAGAAAGCGGCGACATCAAAGCCACCGGCAAGCGTTTCTGGATGGAAATCCTCGCCGTAGGCGGCTCGCGCAGCGCGATGGAGTCGTTCAAAGCCTTCCGCGGCCGCGAACCGCAAATCGACGCGCTGCTGCGCCACAGCGGCTTCGATGTGGAAGCGGCTTAGAGCGGTTTTGGCAATCCTGCCTTATCGATAAGCCATCAGGCAGGCCGTCTGAAAAGTTTTTCAGACGGCCTGATGGCTTAAATCAATGCCCTTCTATCACGGCCCTTCCCGCCCCAGTTTTTTAAACTCCCAAACCGAGCCGTCGGCATGGAAACTCAAATAATACTGTTCGCCCACTGCTTCGATGGTTGCTGTGTGCCAGAAGCGTTTGCGCTCTTTGTCGAGCAGCACATACGAAACAAAATAAGGCTCGGTAACCACGGCGTTCATTGAGCGCGCCTTTTGCGACCACGCCGCCGCCACGGCCGCCGCATCGGCGAACCTTACCCGCGAGAGCGGGGTGAGCTTTTTCGGAATATCCAAACCTTCGGGCGGAATGCGCAGGGTGTCGGTGTAGCGCCAACGGCCTTGGTCGTAAACATAGTGGTCGATTTTTTCAGGGCGGTCGGGGTTTTGTATATCCGCCTCGATGCGCGGGCGCACGCCGTCGAAAAAATCGATATTGTCGAACACGTTAACCGCTTTGCCGCGGAAAGGCGGCAGGTTTTTCAGCGCATCTTGCGCCGCCTGCAAAGCGGCGGCGTCTTCCAACAGATTGCCGCGGTAACTTGCCACAGTTTCCGCCGAAGCGGCCGCGGCAGGCGGCGCGGCCGCCATCGCCACGGCTTCGTTGGGGCCGCAGGCGCAAAGCAGCAGCGTGCTTGAACATAAAGCCAACAGCGGCAGTTTGAGGCGGGTGTGCATAAAATCGACAGGAAAAATCTGGAAAACCGCATTATATAGCGGATTGGCTGCCCAGGCGCTTTGCAAAACCCGTTCCAGCTTCTAACACATCCGCGTTCTACTCAAAACTTTCGCCATATTCAAAAACGCCCGTCATACTCGGGCTGGCCCGGGTATCTTTTTTGCATCTGTAAAAATAGCAGATACTCGGGTCAGACCCGAGTATGACGAACCCTGTGTTTTTAAATCAATCCGCTATCAAAATCCGACTGTTCCGGCCAAAAGCATCTGAGCCGTCTGAAAAACATTTCAGACGGCCTTTGCCTGCGCCGCAGCCCGCTCCCCCGCCGAAACCCATGACGGCGCGCCGGCGTTTCGGTATATTTCGGCCTTAGCGTTATTTTTATGGTGTTGCAATGGAAACTTCCCGTCCTTTAATCCGCGTGGTGGCCGGTGTCGTGCTCGACAGGCAGGGCCGCTATCTGCTCAGTTCGCGCCCCGAAGGCAAGCCTTATGCGGGCTATTGGGAATTTGCGGGCGGCAAGGTCGAAGCGGGCGAAAGCGAGTTTGCCGCCTTGCGGCGCGAATTTGAAGAAGAGCTGGGCATCCATATCGAAACCGCAAGGCCGTGGCTGACGAAAATCCACGACTACGAACACGCACGGGTTCATCTGCGCTTCTGGCGGGTGGAGGCCGGCGGCTGGTCGGGCGAGATTCAGGCACGCGAGGGGCAGAAATGGTCGTGGCAGCGGGCGGGCGACTTTACCGTGTCGCCCATGCTGCCCGCCAACGGCGATCTGCTGGCCGCCCTTGCCGTGCCGACGCAGCTTGCAGGCCGTCTGAAAACCGGCTTTTACGGCGAAAACGGCATGGGCGGCTACCGTGTGGTGCCGTTTGCGCTGGCCGAACCGCAACACGCCAATGTGTTAATCGGCGAACCCGAACTGCGCGCGCGCGGGAAAATGCCCGCCGCGCAAAGCGTGTGGGTGGTGATTGACAAAGCAGAACAATGGCCGCTCATTCAGGATGCCGATGTGGCGGTATGGCGGGTGCCAAACCGCGAAGCCGCCGAAGCGGTGTGCGCGGTGCTTGAAAACGGCGTGTCGCTGCCTTTGGTGGTGCTGGCTGACGAAAGCACGTTGGCTGCCTACCGCCGCCGCTGGCTCGAAAAAGGCGCCCATGCGGTGATTGCCGACGATGAAACCGAATTTGCCTGAGGCCGTCTGAAAAATGTTAAATCTCAACCGTAAACAAGCCATTTTGGCGGGTGTGTTGCTGTTGGTGTTTGCCGCCGTGAAAGTAGCGGCGCTGCTGTGGTGGCAAAGCCGGCAGCCCGAAAACACGCCCGTGCGCGAATCCGCCTGCAACGTGCACACAGGCTGCAAGCTGCCCAACGGGGCGGAAGTGAAATTCAGCAGCCGCGTGGCCGCCAACGAGCCGTTCGATATCATCCTGCGCAACGTGCCGCCGCAAACGGCCGAAGTGTTTGTGAGCTTTTCGATGCGCGATATGGACATGGGCTTCAACCGCTACAAGTTGCTGCGCCAAGCCGACGGCTCATGGGCGGCACTGCAAATCCGCCTGCCCGTGTGCGTGCAGAACCGCCATGACTATCTGGCCGACATCCATATCGGCGGCGAAGTGTTCCAAGTGGGTTTTACGGCAGAGTAAAATCAAACATGCTGTCTGAATTTCAAACCATGCCCGAAGCATTCCACCTTTTGCAGCATAATATTGTATAATTTCGCCTTTTCCGCGCCGGAACGCCCCAGCTTTCCGCCCGAACCGCATTTTTGCCGCCTGCCCGCTTTTTTCAGACGGCCCGACCACGCAATACACTATGGCTAACAAATCCCCGAAAACCCCCGAAAAAACCACCGCCAAGCCGCGCGCGCAAACCGCTGCCAAAGCAGGCGGCAGGCCGTCTGAAACCAAGCTGCCGCGCCGCCCCAAAGGCGTAACGCCCAACAACGCCAAGCGCAACCGCCCGCCGCACGTCGCCAACCTGATTAACGACACCCTGTGGCTGTTCGCCCTTTTGGTTACCGTTTACGCCGCGCTGTCGCTGGCCAGCTTCACCATGGACGACCCCGCCTGGTCGCGCAGCGTGCCCGCTTCCGACGAAGTGCATAATCTCGGCGGCCTGTTCGGCGCTTATCTGGCCGATATCGGCTACTACCTGTTCGGCCTGTCGTTTTGGTGGCTGGTGATTGCCGGCTGCGTGTGGCTGTATAAAAACTTCCGTCCCCTCAAAACGCCCGACAGCAAACCCTACAACCACAGAATCGCCGCCGCCGCGCTGGGCATTCTGCTGCTGTGCAGCCCGATTCTGGAAGTGTTCGCCTTCAAACCGCAGCTGGCCGACGCCCTGCCCGTCGGCGCGGGCGGCCTAATCGGTTCGTTTGCCGCCTCGGGCCTGAGCTGGCTGCTGGGCACTTCGGGCAGCCTGCTGATTATGCTGGTGGTGGTGTTGCTCGCCCTGTCGCTGCTGGCACAAGTGTCGTGGCTCGACGTGCTCGAAAAAACCGGCGCCAAACTCGAGTGGATGTGGCTGAAACTGGTGCGCAAAGAAGACAAATACGTGCGCGACCTGCCCGATGCCAAAACCACGCGCCGCATGGTGCGCGACGCCAAAAACATCACCGCCGAACCGGTAGAGCAGATCGAAGGCACCAGCAGCAACCGCAAAGTGGCCATCGCACCACCGCCCGCCCCCGTTCAGACGGCCTTGTTCGACAGCAAAGGCGAAGCCGCCGAACCGCCGCCCGCAGGCGAATACACCAAACCCTCGTTGCATCTGCTGCGCCTGCCGCAGGGCGAACCGCCCACCATCAACCCCGACAAACTGCAACAAACCGCCGAACGCATCGAAGCCAAGCTGGCCGAATTCGGCATCGGCGCACAAGTGGTTTCCGCCACTTCCGGCCCCGTTATCACGCGCTTTGAAATCGAACCCGCGCAAGGCGTGAAAGGCAGCCAGATTGTCAACCTTTCCAAAGACTTGGCCCGTTCGATGTCGTTGCAGGCCGTGCGCATCGTCGAAACCATCGCCGGCAAAAACACCATGGGCATCGAGCTGCCCAACGAGCGCCGCCAAGACGTCATGCTGAGCGAAATCCTCTCTTCGCCCGTGTTCACCGACGCCAAATCCAAACTCACCGTTGCGCTGGGCAAAGACATCGCCGGCATTCCCGTGGTGGGCGATTTGGCGAAAATGCCGCACCTGTTGGTGGGCGGCATGACCGGCTCGGGCAAATCGGTGGGCGTGAACGCCATGATTCTGTCGATACTCTTCAAAGCCACGCCCGACGAAGTGCGCTTTATCATGATCGACCCCAAAATGCTCGAGCTGAGCATCTACGAAGGCATCCCCCACCTGCTCTGCCCCGTGGTAACCGATATGCGCGAAGCCGGCCAGGCGCTCAACTGGTGCGTGGCCGAAATGGAAAAACGCTACCGCCTGCTCTCCCACGCCGGCGTGCGCAACATCGAGGGTTTCAACAAAAAAGTGGCCGAAGCCAAAGCGGCAGGCAAACCGCTGCTCAACCCCTTCAGCCTCAACCCCGACCACCCCGAGCCGCTCGAAAACCTGCCCATGATTGTGGTGGTGATCGACGAGCTGGCCGACCTGATGATGACCGAGCGCAAATCCGTCGAGCAGCAAATCGCCCGCCTCGCCCAAAAAGCCCGCGCGGCCGGCATCCATATGATTGTCGCCACCCAGCGCCCCAGCGTCGATGTGGTTACCGGCCTGATTAAAGCCAACATCCCCACCCGCATGGCCTTCACCGTGCAAAGCAAAATCGACAGCCGCACCATTCTCGACCAAATGGGCGCCGACGAACTGCTCAAATACGGCGATTCGCTGTTCCTGCAACCGGGCAACGCCGAGCCTACCCGCCTGCAAGGCGCATTTGTGTCGGACGACGAAGTGCACCAAATCGTCGGCCACGTCAAACGCCAGGCTCCGGCAAACTATGTCGAAGGGCTGCTCAGCGGCGAAGCCGCGCTGGAAACCACCAATATCGTCAACCCCAACGCCAACAGCGACGAACTCTTCGACCAAGCCGTCGCCTTCGTGCTGGAAACCCGCAAAACCTCGATTTCGTCGCTGCAACGCCAACTGCGCGTGGGCTACAACCGCGCCGCCAACCTGATGCAGGCGCTGGAAGATGCCGGCATCGTTTCCCCTGCCGACGTGGGCGGTAGCCGTAAGATTTTGGCGCAGAAAGATAATCTTTAAGGTTTTGATCGGATTCGGGTATAACAAGGCCGTCTGAAAAACAGTTTTCAGACGGCCTCAAACTTTATGCAACCTGAGACCTTTGCAAAATTCAAATTGCTATCTAAAAATCCGAACTCCGTCATTATAGTGGATTAAAATAAGAATGCCGAAGTAGGGTAAAACGATTCTTTAGCATATCGCCCAATTGCAAGTTTGAATGCAGTTATTTCATTTCGGAGTTTTTATTTGAATTCACTATAGCTTCGCAAGTCCGCTGCGCTCCCCCCGCGTAGGCGGGAATCCAGACGCTTGGCATCCAAGTATTTGTTTAATCAATGCTTCAATATTATTTCCATCTGGATTCCCGCCTACGCGGGGGGAGCGCAGCGGACTTGCGAAGCTAATGACGGGATTTAAGCATTTCAGACGGCCTTAAGGTATTTTTGCAAAGGTCTCAACCTATATCGCCTTCACTATCTGCCATATCCGTCATACTCGGGCTTGACCCGAGTATCTGTTATTTCTTTTGAACAAAAAGATACTCGGGTCAAGCCCGAGTATGACGTAATTGTTTAGATGGCGTGAGTGTTTGAGATGCCGCTGCGGCAAACTCACTTTTCCGCCAGCAGCAGACGCACGATGTATTCGTCTTGCGGCAGCGTCAGCTTTAAGTTGCGGCTGTCGCCCTGCACCAGCAGGGGGCGGACGCCCAGCATTTCCACCGCTGAGGCTTCGTCGGTTACTGCGCCGAGGTCGGGCGCGGCCAGGGCGCGTTGCAGCAGGGCGGCGGGGAAAAGCTGCGGGGTTTGCGCCTGCCACAAACCGCTGCGGGGCACGGTGGTTTCGATCAGGCCGTCTGAACCGCTGCGTTTGAGGGTGTCGGCCACAGGCACGGCGAGAATGCCGCCGTTGGGGTGGCTGCCGGCCTGGTCTATCAGGCGGCTGAGAGCAGCTTGGGGCAGGCAGCAGCGTGCGGCATCGTGCACCAGTATATTGTCGCCCGGGGCGGCTAAGCCGCGTTCGAGCAGGGTGTTCACGCCGTTTCTTACCGTTTCGGCGCGGCTTGCGCCGCCGCAATGCAGCAAAACGGTTTTGGCCGGGGCCGTTTGGAAACCTGCCGTTTCGGCGGATTGGAAGGTATGGTCGTCGGGCGCCAGCACCACGGCAGCCAAGGTGATTTGCGGGTGGGCGGCGAAGATGTCGAGAGTGTGCTGCAACACGGTTTTGCCGTGGATTTCAACATATTGCTTGGGCTTGCCTGCGCCGAAGCGTTCCCCCACGCCGGCGGCGGGGATTAAGGCGATGTTGCGTTTCACGCGTCTGCCTCCGTTCGCCATACGCATTTGCCTTCGGTGATTTTGTCAAGCGTGTCGAGATAGGCTTCGTGCGCGGCCAGCTCGGTTTCGTTTGCGCCCAACACTTTCAAATGCGCGGGGCGTTGGATTTTGGCGGCGGCGTAGCTGCCGCCGGCTTCTCCTCCGTGATCGGCCATCAGGTCGAACTGGCCGCGCGTCATGGCGAGATACACTTCGCCGAGCAGTTCGCAGTCGATCAGGGCGCCGTGGAATACGCGTTTGCTGCGGTCGACATCAAAGCGGGTACACAAGGCATCGAGGCTGGCTTTTTGGCCGGGAAACATTTCCCGCGCCATGCCGAGAGTGTCGGTTACTTTGCAGCCCAGCTCTTCTACGGTGGGCAGCCCCATGCGGCCGAACTCCATATCGAGAAAGCCCACATCGAACTTGGCGTTGTGGATGATAAGTTCGGCTCCGCGCAGAAAATCGGCGATTTGCCGCCCGACCTGTTCGAATTTGGGCGCGTTTTTTTCTTCCAAATCGGCCAGGGTGATGCCGTGGACGGCGGCGGCTTCGTCGGGAATATCGCGGTCGGGGTGGATATAAAGGTGCAGGGTGTTGCGGGTGAGCTGGCGGTTAACCATTTCCAGCCCGGCAAATTCGACCATGCGGTCGCCGCTGTTGGGGTAAAGGCCGGTGGTTTCGGTGTCAAGGATAATCTGGCGGGTGTTCATAACGCTTGCTGTTGGAAAAGGTTGCCGCATCATACTAAAAGCGGCGGGGAAAGTAAAAACGGCTGCGGGTAAAACAGCTACAGTTAAACCACTTTGTTTGGTAACAGTTTCGTCATACTCGGGCTTGCCCCGAGTATCTCCTTTCTAAAAATTTCCGAAACCCAAAAAGATACTCGGGCCAAGCCCGAGTATGACGCGTGTGCTTTTCTTAAGCTGATTCATTATACAGAGCTGATTGAGGCCGTCTGAAAAGCAGTTTAAGCTTTTCAGACGGCCTTAAACATTATTAACTTCAAAGTTTTACCACAACCATTCGGGCACGGGCGGGGTGGCCACGCCCCATTCGGGCGGATAGTCCACCCCCGTCAGATAAAGGCCGTCGGGCATCAGCGTGGGCGGGGCGTGTTTGCGGCTGCGCGCCGCCATCAAATCGGCAAACCCCGGCACGCTGAGGCGGCCGTCGCCCACATACACCAGTGCGCCCATGATGTTGCGCACCATATGGTGCAGAAAGGCGTTGCCGTGCAAATCGAGCTTCATCAGTTCGGGCGTGCCGCTCAAGCTTGCGCTATACAGGGTTTTCACGGGGGATTTGGCTTGGCATTCGGCCGCGCGGAAGCTGGAAAAATCATGTTCGCCCACCAGCATGGCCGCGGCCTGCCGCATTTTTTCCATATTCAGCGGCCTGCATACCCAGCCTACCCTGCCTGCCAGCAGGGGATTGCGCACCGAGGCCGACAGCAGCACATAACGGTAGCGGCGGCCGAATGCGTCGAAACGGGCGTGAAAGCGCGGGTCAACAGGTTGCGCATGCCAAACGGCCACTTCTTTGGGCAGGTGTGTGTTCACCCCCCTCACCCACGCCTGCGCGGGGCGGTCAGCCGTGGTGTCGAAATGCACCACTTGCGCGGCTGCGTGCACGCCGGCATCGGTCCGCCCCGCCACCACGGTGTGAATGCGCTCGCCCGCAATCTGCCCGAGCGCGTATTCCAACACTTCCTGCACCGTAACCAAACCGTCGGCCTGTTTTTGCTTCTGCCAGCCGTGGAAACCTTTGCCGTTATAGGCAAGCATCAGCGCCCAGCGCTGAGTTCCGGCTGAAGGCGGCGGGCTGGAAAGTTCGGTATCGGCTGGCATGGCGGCTCCGGCGGTAATGTAAAAATACGTTGGAAACAAAAGCGCATAATTATAAGCCAATTCACGCCGCAAAACTTATTCCGCCACCCCAAAACACGCCCAATCTATTGAAAATATAAAACAAAACTGCAAAAAGCAGCAGATACCGCCTTTGACAAACCTTAACTCATCGCCTAATATCCGCCCCCGTCGGGCAACCGCCCGGTTATCCGCAACACCAATAGAAAGAAGAAGATATTTATGGAATGGGTTTTTAACAGTTACTACACGTTAATTGCCGCCACCGTTGTGCTGCTGGTCGGCAGGCTGATGGTGGCGAAAATCAAGTTTTTGCAGGATTTCAACATCCCCGAGCCGGTGGCCGGCGGCCTGGTGGCGGCGGCCATATTGTATGCGCTGCACGCCATCTACGGCGTGAGCTTCAAATTCGAGAAGCCGCTGCAAGATGCGTTTATGCTGATTTTCTTCACCTCTATCGGCCTGAGCGCCGACTTTTCGCGCCTGAAAGCGGGCGGCTTCCCGCTGGTGATCTTCACCGCCATCGTCGGCTCTTTTATCATGGTTCAAAACACCGTTGGCGTCGGCCTGGCCAGTCTGTTCGGCCTCGACCCGCTGATCGGCCTGATTACCGGCTCGATTACCTTAACGGGCGGCCACGGCACGGCAGGCGCATGGGGGCCGGATTTCGAGAAAAACTTCGGCTTAACCGGCGCAACCGGCTTAGGCATGGCTGCCGCCACGTTCGGCCTGGTGGCCGGCGGCCTGATCGGCGGCCCGGTTGCCCGTCGCCTGATCAACAAGATGGGGCGCAAACCGTTAGACGAAGCCGCCGTTAAAGCCCAAGCCGCCGTTTACGACGACGACGATCCCGGCAAAAGCACCGACGATCTGTTCGAACACCCCGAGCAAACCCGCCTGATTACCGCCAATTCGGCGGTAGAAACGCTGGCCATGTTCGCCGCCTGCCTGGCCTTCGCCGAAATCATGGACGGCTTCGACAGCGAATACCTCAAACCGTTTTATCTCGACCTGCCCAAATTCGTGTGGGCGCTGTTCGGCGGCGTGATTCTGCGCAATATTTTAACCAGCGTGTTCAAATTCAATATGTTCGACCGCGCTATCGACGTATTCGGCAACGCTTCGCTGTCGCTGTTTCTGGCCATGGCGCTGCTCAACCTCAAACTGTGGGAGTTAACCGGCCTTGCCGGCCCCGTAACCGTTATCCTGCTGGTGCAAACCGTGGTGATGATGCTTTACGCCACCTTCGTTACCTATGTTTTGATGGGGCGCAATTACGATTCGGCCGTGCTGGCCGCCGGCCACTGCGGTTTCGGCCTCGGCGCCACCCCCACCGCCGTTGCCAATATGCAGTCGGTAACCGAACGCTTCGGCCCTTCGCACAAAGCCTTTCTGATTGTGCCTATGGTGGGCGCGTTTTTCGTTGACTTCATCAACGTTTTCATCCTCACCGGTTTTGTAAACTTCCTCAAATAAACCGCAAGCAAACTAAAAAGCACCCGCAACACCTTACCCGTTGCAGGTGCTTTTGCTATGATGCCGTCTGAAACCATTTCTTGCAAAGGCCGTACCATGTATAAAAAGCTGCTCACTTTTTCCCTGATTGCCGCTGCCCTGGCCGCCTGCGGCGAGCGCGACACCAAACAGGAAAACGCCTCGCTGGCCTGCGACAGCCCGGCCGTGGTTCAAAACGTGCGCACCAACATCCAAGAAATCATCAAACAGGAAGCGCAGCGCTTCGCCCGCAACGACACCCGCCAGTTTATCGACGCCGATAAAATCATCGCCGCCGCCACCCAGCTCAACATACAGCTCGACGGCCCCGCCGAAGAAAACCAAAACGGCCGCCCCGTCTGCAAAGCCAACCTGAGCATACAGATTCCCGCCGACATTCTGAACACAGCCCAAACCAACAGCCCGCTGGTTTACGGCGCCAACAGCAACATCACCCAACTGATTCAGGAGCGCATCACCGGCAGCACCCTCACCTATGACAAGGGGCTGTTCACCCGCCCGCTTCAATACACCACCGCCGAAGCCGACGGCCAAACCACCGTTAATTATGAAGACAACGCCATCACCGTAACCGCCCAAAACGTTACCAGCGCGCTGCTGCCCTACGGCGTAAAAAGCATTCTGATGATCAACGGCCAGCCCGTGAGGCTTGAAGACGCGCTGAACGCCGGAGTGCAAGCCTTCCCCGAACCGCCGCAGGCCGACCCGCAGGATATACTCGACAACAACGCCGCCAGCAGCACTTTCGGCGAAGAAAACGCCAGCGCGCCCGAAACCCTGACCCCCGAACCGCCCCGCAGCGAAATCACGTTTTCGGCAGGCGAATTGGAGCAGGCGAAAAACAACAACCAATCGGCCGACCGCGAAATCAACATGGTGTGGAACAGCATCGACCAAAACATTCAAAAAGAGCTGATTAACGAACAACGCAGCTGGATCCAAAGCAAAAACACCAACTGCCGCCAAGCCGCCGCCCAAGCCGAAAGCAACCTGCAAGCCGAATACCTGCGCCTGCAATGCGACACGCGCATGACCCGCGAACGCAGCCAGTACCTGCGCGGTTATACGATTAACTAAGCCGCAGGTTCCATGCTTTAAAACAACACAGGCCGTCTGAATATTTTCAGACGGCCTGAGACCTTTGCAAAAATACCCTTAATGCCGTCTGAAATGTTCGTATTTCGTCATTCCCGCGCAGGCGGGAATCCAATCGTTTTTTCGTAAGTTGAAACTAATGACTGAATCTAAGCATTCCAGGCGGAATTAAGGGTATTTTTGCAAAGATATCAGGCCTTTATATACAAAAAACCACAGGCCGTCTGAAAACGCTTTCAGACGGCCTGCACGGTTTTGCCTTAACCGGTCGGTTTCGGTTTGGTTTACCAATAACCCAACACTTTCCACCAAATCCCGCCGATTACCACAAAAATCAGCAGATTAACCACGCTCATCACAAAACCGGCTTTCCACCATTCGGCCAGCGTGGTGTAACCCGAGCCGAAAATCACCGGCGATGTACCCGTGGCGTAGTGGGTAAGCGTCATCATGATGCTGGAAGCGGCGGCCATAATCAGCGCAAACAACATCGGCGGCGCGCCCAGCGACAGGCCGGCGGCATAAAAGGCGCCGAGCATGGCGGTGATGTGGGCGGTGGTGCTGGCAAACATATAGTGGGCATACATATAGGCCAACACCAGCAGCGCCGATGCGCCCGCCCAGCCCAAGCCCAAGTGGGCGATGCCGCCTTCGAGCACGCCGGAAAACCAGGCAATCAGGCCGAGTTTGTTTAAGAAAGTGGCCATCATCACCAGCGCGGCAAACCAGGTAACCGTGTCCCACGCACTTTTTTCCTTCAACACGTCGTCCCAAGTGAGCACACCCGAGAGCAGCAGTAGGCTCAAGCCGATAAAGGCGGTGGTGGTGGCGTCAACGGCGAAGGCTTTGCCGAAAATCATCGCCGGAATGCCGGCCCATAAAATCAGCAGCACGGCGAAAATCGCCAACATGATTTTTTCGCCGCGGTTCATTGGCCCCTGCTCGGCCAATTTTTCTTTGGCAAACTGCGCCGCATTGGGCGTTTCTTTGATTTCGGGCGGGTAGATGAAATAGAGCACCAGCGGCATCAGCACCAGTGCGGCCAAACCCGGCAGCAGCATCGCCAGCGCCCAGGTGCCCCAGCTCAAATGGATATCGGAATTGGTGGCTTTGGCAATAATGTCCACCACCAGCGGGTTAGGCGCGGTGGCGGTGATAAACATCGCCGAAGTAATCGGGTTGCTGTGGTAGTTCACCAGCGCCAGATATTTGCCGATACGCCCCTGCGTGCCTTTTTCCGGGTCGGAATCGTAACTGGCGGCAATCGCTTTCATCACCGGGTGGATGATGCCGCCGCCGCGCGCGGTGTTGCTCGGCGTAACCGGTGCCAGCAGCAACTCGGAAAGCGCCAAACTGTAGCCGATACCCATGGTTTTCTTGCCGAACAGCGAAATAAAATAATAGCCGATGCGTGCGCCCAAGCCGGTTTTGAGAATACCGCGCGAAATCATAATCGCCACACCGATCAACCAGATCAACGGGTTGGCGAAGCTGCTCAATGCGTCTTTAACCGCATCGGCGGGTTTCTCGGCGGTTACGCCGGTCAGCGCCACCAGCATAATTGCCACCATAGAAAGCGCGCCAATCGGCATGGCTTTGCCGATAATCGCCGCAATCACGCCCACAAACATCGCCAGCAGATGCCAAGCCTGTGGCGTAACACCTTCGGGCACAGGCACCACAAACCAAATCAACAGCGCCAAGCCCACCGCAATCGCAGCAGGCAGCGGTTTGAAGCCGAGTTTATCGCTCATTGTTTGTTCCTCATTAATGCAGGTAAAAAAAGATTAAGCGTGGGAATCTTAGCACTATTCACTTTATTCTGCTTGATTAGACGCAAATTATATTTGAAAAATATTCTTTTTGAATATTTTATAACACCAAAGGCCGTCTGAAACTTTCAGACGGCCTTTTATGTATATGAATATATTTACAAACCGCTAACGATGCCCATCACCATACGGGCAGAATTAACCGATGCCGTTTGCAAAAATTCGTCGAAACTGATGTCGGCTTTTTCGTCAGCCGCATCCGACACCGCGCGCACCACCACAAACGGCACGTTCAGCTGGAAACAGGTTTGCGCAATGGCCGCCGCTTCCATTTCCACCGCCTGCACGCCCGAAAAATTCCGGCGGATAAACGCCGTTTTTTCGCTGCTGTGCACAAACTGGTCGCCGCTCACGATTAAGCCGCGGTACACCGCCGCACCCTCAAACGCCGCAGCCGCCGCACCGGCCGCCTCCGCCAAAGCCGCATCACTCTCGAAAACGGCAGGCAACTGCGGCACCTGCCCCAAAGCATAGCCGAAGGCGGTAACGTCCACATCATGGTGCGCCACCTGCGTGCCGATAACCACGTCGCCCACTTTCAAACCCGCACCGATGCCGCCCGCGCTGCCGGTGTTGATCACGCAGTCGGGCGAAAAATGACCGGCCACCAGCGCCGTAACCGCCGCCGCATTGGCCTTGCCGATGCCGCTCAACGCCAGCACCATCTTTTTGCCGCCCAACGTGCCGCGGTGAACCGTAAACCTGCCGAACGTTTCGGTAACGGCATGCTCCATGCTGTTTTTCAACAGCTCGATTTCCTGCTCCATCGCACCGATAACCGCCACGGTGTTGCATACTTGTTTTTCGGGCATTTTCTTCTCTTTCAAAGGGATAAGGCAGCGCATTATACCGACGAACGCCGCATGGCACTACTGCGCCGATTACCCGCTTCATGCCGTCTGAAATTTGCTATAATTACGAAATTTAACAGGGCATGTCGTCGACAGGTTTGTGAAGCGGTTTTTTGAGGGAAAATCCGCAGATGCAAGGCAAAAAGCACAGCAAGATTGGACATCTTGCGAGCATTTTTAACGCCGCAGGTGCGGATTCTAACCAAAAATACCGCCGCAATGCCGTCGACGGCACGCCCTAAAGCTCACACAGAATTAAAGGGATAAAAATGAACGAGAATCCGCTGCCGGCCAAAGAAGAAATCTATTCATTACTGAAAACACTCAACAAATACAAAGGCTCCGACCTTTTCATCACCGCCAACTTTCCGCCGGCCATGAAGCTCGACGGCAAAATCACGCGCATCACCGAAACACCGCTCACGCCCGAGCGCTGTATGGAAATCGCCTTTTCGATTATGTCGCCCAAACAGATGGACGAATTCATGAACACCAACGAGTGCAACTTCGCCATCAGCCTGCCCGACACCAGCCGTTTCCGCGTCAACGCCATGGTTCAGCGCGGTGCCACCGCTCTCGTGTTCCGCACCATCACCAGCAATATCCCCAAATTTGAAACGCTCAACCTGCCGCCCGTTTTGCAGAAAATCGCCATGCAGAAACGCGGCCTGGTCATTTTCGTGGGCGGCACCGGTTCGGGCAAATCCACCTCGCTGGCCTCGATGATCGACTACCGCAACGAAAACAGCCACGACCACATCATCACCATCGAAGACCCCATCGAATTCGTGCACCAGCACAAAAACTGCATCATCACCCAGCGCGAAGTGGGCGTGGACACCGAAAACTGGTTCGCCGCCCTGAAAAACACCCTCCGCCAAGCTCCCGACGTGATACTGATCGGCGAAATCCGCGACCGCGAAACGATGGACTACGCCATCGCCTTTGCCGAAACCGGCCACCTGTGCATGGCCACCCTGCACGCCAACAGCACCAACCAGGCACTCGACCGCATCATCAACTTCTTCCCCGAAGAACGCCGCGTGCAGCTGCTTACCGACCTGTCGCTCAACCTGCAAGCCTTCATCTCGCAGCGTCTGGTTCCGCGCGAGGGCGGCAAAGGCCGCGTGGCCGCTGTGGAAGTGCTGCTCAACTCGCCGCTGATTGCCGAACTGATCCACAACGGCGACGTGCACTCGATTAAAGAAATCATGAAAAAATCGCAGAGCATGGGCATGCAAACCTTCGACCAAGCCTTATACGAGCTGTATGAAAACGGCCATATCAGCTTTCAAGACGCCATCAAAAACGCCGATTCCGCCCACGACCTGCGCCTCGACATCCAACTGCGCAGCCGCCGCGCACAAAACGCCGGGCCGGATCTGGAGCTGATTTAACCCGTTTGCCGCATCCGCACCAACGGGCAAACACCGCAAAGGCCGTCTGAAAAAACGCCCTGTTCTTTTCAGACGGCCTCAAACGTCCGCAGCCGCAAATTCACCGCCCCGCTATTTTAACCCCACCCCTTGTGTGATATACTTACCAGCTGAATTTCACTTCCGATTTCCGAACATCTAAACGGGCGCACCCTGCCCGTTTCGTTGATTAACAAACAAACATATATTCAATAAGGGCTTACGATGAGCGTAACTGTAGAAACTTTAGAAAACCTGGAACGCAAAGTAGTGTTGTCTCTGCCGTGGAGCGAAATCAACGCAGAAACCGACAAACGCTTGCAGCAAACCCAACGCCGCGTGAAAATCGACGGTTTCCGCCCGGGCAAAGCGCCGCTGAAAATGGTGGCTTCCATGTATGGCGCAAGCGTGCAAAATGATGTGCTCAACGAGCTTGTGCAAAAAGCATTCTACGATGTTGCCGTTGCCCAAAACCTGAAAGTGGCCGGCTTCCCCCGCTTTGAAGGCATCGAAGAGCAAGACGACGAAAACAGCTTCAAAATCGCCGCCGTGTTCGAAGTGTTCCCCGAAATCACCGTAGGCGATTTGTCTGCCCAGGAAGTAGAGAAAGTAACCGCTGAAGTGGGCGACGCCGAAGTGGACAAAACCGTTGAAATCCTGCGCAAACAGCGCACCCGATTCGACCACGTCGAGCGCGAAGCCCAAAACGGCGACCGCGTGATTATCGACTTCGAAGGCAAAATCGACGGCACCCCGTTCGACGGCGGCAGCGCGCAAAACTATCCCTTCGTTTTGGGTAACGGCCAAATGCTGCCCGAATTCGAAGCCGGCGTATTGGGCCTGAAAGAAGGCGAAAGCAAAGACGTTGAAGTAACCTTCCCCGAAGACTACCACGGCAAAGACGTGGCCGGTAAAACCGCCGTGTTCACCATCGGCCTGAAAAACGTATCCGCCCCCACCCTGCCCGAAGTGGATGAGCAATTCGCCAAAGCCTTGGGCATCGCCGACGGCGACGTAGCCAAAATGCGCGAAGAAGTGCGCAAAAACGTGGCCCGCGAAGTGGCGCGCCGCACCGAGAGCCAAACCAAAGATTCGGTGATGGAAGCCCTGCTGAAAGCCACCGAAGTGCAACTGCCCAAAGTGTTGGTTGACGACGAAGCCGCCCGCCTGGCCGACGAAATGAAACAGAATTTCGTCAACCAAGGCATGGCCGATGCCGCCAACCTGAACCTGCCTGCCGATATGTTCAAAGAGCAGGCCGAACGCCGCGTGGCTTTGGGTCTGATTTTGGCCAAACTGGTCGACGATAACAAACTGGAGCCGACCGAAGAGCAAATCAAAGCCGTGGTAAGCGATTTCGCCGAAAGCTACGAAGACCCGCAGGAAGTTATCGACTGGTATTTCGCCGACAAACAGCGCCTGCAAGGCCCCACTTCCCTGGCCGTTGAAGCCAACGTGGTGGAATTCGTGCTGAGCAAAGCCAAAGTAAACGAAAAAGTTTTGTCTTTCGACGAAGTGATGGGCGCACAGGCCTAACTGCGCTTGAGGCCGTCTGAAACCCGCAATCAGCACCGAAGCAGCCTTCCGCGCTTTGGTGCTTTTTATAGCGGGTTAAATTTAAAATAGTACGGCGTTACCTCGCCTTGCCGTACGACCTGTACTGCCTACGGCCCGCCGCCTTGCCCTGTTTTAAATTTAATCCGCTATACTGAATATTCCCATAAGGAGAACAAGATGATTCCCGATATCCGCAACGGCTACCTGGTGCCCACCGTTATCGAACAAAGCGGTCGCGGCGAGCGCGCTTTCGATATTTATTCGCGCCTGCTCAAAGAGCGTATCGTGTTTCTGGTGGGGCCGGTCAACGACGACAGCGCCAATCTGGTGGTGGCGCAACTGCTGTTTTTGGAAAGCGAAAACCCCGATAAAGATATTTTTCTGTATATCAACTCGCCCGGCGGTTCGGTAACTGCGGGCATGTCGATTTACGATACCATGAATTTCATCAAGCCCGACGTTTCCACCCTGTGCTTGGGCCAGGCCGCCAGCATGGGGGCGTTTCTGCTGTCGGCAGGCACTAAAGGCAAACGCTTCGCCCTGCCCAACAGCCGCGTGATGATACACCAGCCGCTGATCAGCGGCGGCTTGGGCGGTCAGGCTTCCGATATCGAAATCCACGCCCGCGAGCTTTTGAAACTGAAAGACAAACTCAACCGCCTGCTGGCGCAACACAGCGGCCAGGACTTGGCCAAGGTAGAGCGCGACACCGACCGCGATAACTATATGTCGGCAGAAGAGGCGAAAGAATACGGCCTGATCGATCAAGTGTTGACCGACCGCGCCGGCATCACCACACCGTAAAGGAAGGCTTTTTCAGACGGCCGCTATCCAAGCAGGCCGTCTGAAACCGAGAACTTGCGTTTATAGCCAACCAACTTAATAAAAAGCACATTCGTCATACTCGGGCCCGGCCCGAGTATCTTAAATTCCAGCAACATGAGATGCCCGGGCATGACGGAACCGTTATCAAGTAAGTGGTTTAACTATACTGCCCGGACTTTTCAGACGGCCTCAACCCTTTTTACCCCACCTAAGAAACCATCATGAACCTACTCGGCGCGCTGGCGAAAGTCGGCAGTTTAACCATGGTTTCGCGCATACTCGGCTTTGTGCGCGATACGATTATCGCCCGCACCTTCGGCGCAGGCATGGCCACGGACGCGTTTTTCGTGGCGTTCAAACTGCCCAACCTGTTGCGGCGGATATTCGCCGAAGGTGCGTTCGCGCAGGCGTTCGTGCCGATTTTGGCCGAATACCGGCAAACCCGTTCCGAAGAAGCCACACGCGAATTTATCCGCCATGTGGCGGGTATGCTGTCGTTTATTCTGGTTATCGTTACCGCCGCCGGTATTCTCGCCGCACCATGGGTGATTTACGCTTCTGCGCCGGGCTTTGTTAAAGAAGCCGACAAATTCCAACTTTCCGTTGAGCTGCTGCGCATCACCTTTCCCTATATCCTACTGATTTCGCTTTCTTCTTTTGTCAGCTCGATACTTAACACCTATCATAAGTTCAGCATTCCCGCCATAACGCCCACGCTGCTGAACGTGTCGTTTATCGTGTTCTCGCTGTTTTTCGTGCCCTATTTCGACCCGCCGGTTATGGCACTGGCGTGGGCGGTGTTTGTGGGCGGCCTGCTGCAATTGGGCTTCCAACTGCCGTGGCTGGCGAAACTGGGTTTCTTAAAACTGCCGAAGCTCAATATGAAAGATGCGGCGGTCAACCGTGTGATGAAACAAATGGCGCCTGCGGTTTTGGGCGTGAGCGTGGCGCAGATTTCGCTGGTTATCAACACCATTTTCGCCTCGTTTCTGCAATCGGGCAGCGTGTCGTGGATGTATTACGCCGACCGCCTGATGGAGCTGCCCACCGGCGTGCTCGGTGCAGCGCTGGGTACGATTCTGCTGCCCACCCTGTCGAAACACGCCGCCAGCGACAACCCGCAGGCGTTTTCCGGCCTGCTCGACTGGGGTCTGCGCCTGTGTATGCTGCTGGCCATGCCGGCGGCGGTGGGGCTGGCCGTGCTGTCGTTCCCGCTCATCGCCACGCTGTTTCTGTATAAAGAATTCACGCTCAACGATGCGCTGATGACGCAAAACGCACTGATTGCCTATTCGTTCGGCTTAATCGGCCTGATTATGATTAAGGTGCTGGCGCCCGGCTTCTATGCACGCCAAAACATTAAAACACCGGTAAAAATCGCCGTGTTCACGCTGGTTTGCACCCAATTGATGAACCTGGTTTTCATCGGCCCGCTGAAACACACCGGCTTGGCGCTCGCCATCGGTTTGGGCGCGTGTTTGAACGCAGGGCTGCTGTATTACCTGCTGCGCAAGCATCATATTTACCAACCCGGCGCAGGCTGGGCGGCGTTTCTCGCCAAACTCGCGGTTGCGCTGGTGGTGATGGGCGGCGGTTTGTGGCTGGCACAGGCGCAAACTTACCTGCCGCTGCAATGGGTTCATGTGGCCGGCTGGCAGAAAGCCGTGCAGCTTTTGGGTTTGGTGGTTTTGGGCGGCGTGCTGTATTTCGTGTCGCTGGGTCTGCTGGGATTCCGCCCGCACCATTTCAAACGTTCGGAAAAATAACGGAGCGGCCTGCCGTCGGAGCATCAACAAAATTGTTGACAAAATCTGTTTTCAGACGGCCTCTGCCGCCCGTTTTCCGCCTTACCCCAATCTTTACAAAACTTCAATGCCATTTGAATTTCAATTAAACCTTTTAATTTTTCTTCAATAAAAACAAACACCAAAGAGGCCGTCTGAAACCTTTCAGACGGCCTCTCTGCTTCATTTTGCCCGAGTTTCACCGCACGAAAGGCTGACACTTCTGCTAAGTTTCATTTACAATTTGGCAACCATTACGAAGCCTTTGGTTTCGGCCGCGTGCGGCTATGCTCTAACCGGCCGCGCATTCCGCCCCACTACCATAAGGAAACAAGATGCGTTCGCCAATCGCACTGCTGCCCCTGCTGCTTGCGCCGCTTCCCGCCGCTGCCGCCTCGCTCGACGGCGCAAGTTTGAGCCTGCTATGGGGCATACCGTTTGTTTTGATCTTACTCTCCATCGCCACCGGCCCGTTGTTGTTTGCCATCACCTGGCATCACCACTTCGGCAAAATCACCGCCTTGCTGACGTTTTTGTTTTTGGTGCCCTTCACCATCGCATTCGGCTTCGGCGCAACCGCCCACACGGTCGCGCATGCGCTGGTGGCCGAATATATCCCGTTTATCATTCTGCTGTTTGCACTCTACACCATTTCGGGCGGCATTTTGGTGTGGGGTAACCTGCACGGCAGCCCGCGCCTGAACACCACGATTCTGGCCATCGGCACGGTGCTGGCCTCGATAATGGGTACCACCGGCGCAGCCATGCTGCTGATCCGCCCGCTGTTGAAAGCCAACGACAACCGCAAACACCGTGTGCATGTGGTGGTGTTCTTTATCTTTCTGGTGGCCAATATCGGCGGCGGCCTCACCCCGCTGGGCGACCCGCCGCTGTTTTTGGGCTTTTTGAAAGGTGTGGATTTCGGCTGGACAGTGCAGCATATGCTGGTGCCCGTGGTGCTGAGTTCCACCATACTGCTCACCCTGTTTTATTTTCTCGACCGCCATTATTTCGCCCAAGAAGGCGAGCTGCTGCCGCAAGACCCGTCGCCCGACAGCCCGCTGCAACTGTTCGGCAAATGGAACTTCCTGCTGCTTGCCGGCGTGGTATCCGCCGTGCTGATGTCGGGTTTGTGGAAACCCCAACATCCCGGCATCGATATTCTGGGCACGCCCTATCTGCTGCCCAACCTGCTTCGCGATGCCGCACTTTTGGTTTTGGCCGGCGTTTCCCTTGCCGTTACCCCCAAGCAAGTGCGTGCGGGTAACGAATTCAACTGGGAACCGATACTCGAAGTGGGCAAGCTCTTTTTAGGCATCTTCATCACCATCGCACCGGTTATCGCCATTTTGCAGGCAGGCGAAAAAGGCGCGTTTGCAGGCTTGATTTCACTGGTGCACGACAGCAGCGGCCAACCCGTTAACACGATGTATTTCTGGATGACCGGCCTCTTGTCTGCCTTTTTAGACAACGCCCCCACCTATTTGGTGTTTTTCAACATGGCCGGCGGCGATGCCCAGGCTTTGATGACCGGCCACCTGTTCCACACCCTGTTGGCGGTATCGATGGGTTCGGTGTTTATGGGCGCACTCAGCTACATCGGCAACGCACCCAACTTTATGGTGAAGGCAATCGCCGAGCAGCGCAAAGTGCCCATGCCCAGCTTTTTCGGCTATATGGCCTGGTCGTTCGGCATCCTCGCCCCGCTGTTCATACTGCATACCTTTATCTTCTTCGTATGGCAGTTGTTTTAAACCGCCTGTGTTGCAATGAGGCCGTCTGAAAAACATTCAGACGGCCTTCGATTTATAGCAGGCAGCAGTTATTTTACCCGTTTAGCGTTTTTACTCGATTTTTTCAGCATATTTTAAAAATTAATTCCAATTTAAAACAACAGCTTATTAAATTAATATTTAATAATAACAATTATCATTTGCAAAATAGCCTGTTTTGCGTATAATGCAATCCAACGGTTCGGCAAACAACAGCAACGAAAGGAGAACGAAATGCCCGAAAGCATTTTCAAGCAAGTTTCTCTGGATATTCTGAGGCTGCACCAAAAAGCCGTACACACGCTTTTAGCCACCGAATGCAGCGGTTGCCCCGAAATCCACAATGCGGTGTTCGTTACCCTCAACGGCAGATATTATGTTTGGCTGCCCGAAAACCCGCAAAGCGAACCGGAAACCGGCATTCTGCTGATTGAAGCCGAAGACGCCGCCACCCGCCTAAGCTGGATTGCCAGCGCCCGCAGGCTTAAGAAAAAAGACAGTTTATACTGCCGCGCCGCAGCCGCCCTGCAACGACGCGGCCAACCCGGCCAAGCGGCATGCGGCCAAACCGAATGCCCCTGCCTGTTGGAGCTAACCCCGCAGCAAGGCCGCTTAACGGTTGATGATAATAGAGATTTTACGCTTTCGCCTTCCGACCTGATGAAGGCTTTATATCCGGCAAAACAAACAATAGAAGCATTTGCCCTGTAACAGTTTTGGTAGTGGTTTGTGTTCCTTTTGCGCCCCCTCGTGGGGCGATTTTTTTGCGCCCGAGCAACACGGAAACTTTTTAACGGATATCAACTCCAAATATTTGTTATGCACTTAGTATAATGAAGTATTCCATTCTGATTCCGTATCAAACAACTTTTCCGGGAGCATCATAAATGAAGAAAAAAGTTGCCGTTGCTTTAGCCGCCGTTTTATCGGCAGGTTTGGTTTCTGCCGCGCAAGCCAAACGCCCTGTCGAATTTACCGTCGGCAGCGAGTATTACCGCGAAACCTACCGCGAATACACAAACGGCACCGAGCGCCTGATGCAGGAGCGCGGCAACCTTTGGTCGCTCAACGGCGGCATCAAATATTCGTTTAACGACCGCCATGCCGCCAAAATCGAAGGCCGCTATTCGCACGGCGAATCCGACTATACCGGCCAATATATGGAAGATTCGTATTACGGCGAGGCGGTGATTCAAAACGTTCCCCGCCGCGCTTACGATATCAGGGTTTCTTACGAATACACGCAGCCCTTAAACGAAAAACTGGATTTGGTTCTCGAAACCGGCTTGGGCCACCGCACCCTGAAAGACTTGGGCAGCCGCGTAAACCAATATGACTACGACCGCAAAAACCACACCCTTTACGCCCGCGTCGGCGCAGGTTTGGACATCAAGCTGCCCCGCTCTTTCGAAATCAACCCCAAAGTGGCCTATAACCATATGTTGCACGGCCGCCAGCATAGTTATCACAACGGCTACGCCAATAAATTCAAACAAAGCGGCGGCCGGGGCATAGAAGTGGAAGTGCCGGTGTCCAAACGTTTCGCCAACGACTCCAAACTCAGCTTCGGCCCGTTCTACCGCGGCTGGAAAGTGCCGGATTCCGAGCGTATTTATTCGGTTGACGACGACGGCCGGCTGTGGAATGCGCGCGAACCTAAAAACTACACCCACGAAGCCGGCGTGAAGCTGCAATACAGTTTCTAAGCTGCCTGCAAACCGGGGCTTTCAGACGGCCTGAGACCTTTGCAAAATTCTTTTAGGCACCTAAAACACTTGCGTCATGCTCTGGCTTGACCCGAGTATCTGTTTGTTTTAGAAGACAAAGAGATACTCGGGTCAAGCCCGAGTATGACGAAATATCATACATTCAGGATTAAAACGACTTTTTTGCAAAGGTCTCGGCCTGTATAAATATAGTGAATTCACTATAGGCCGTCTGAAAGCCCCGCTTTTTTTTGCCCCTGCCATATCAAGCGCCGTTGCCGGTATCCTTTGCAAACTGCGCCGCACCGCGGTTGGCCAGCCCGTCGGCGCGCTCGTTTTCCGCATGGCCCGCATGGCCTTTCACCCATGCCCATGTAACGTCGTGCAGATGAACCAAACGGTCGAGTTCGCGCCACAAATCTTCGTTTTTCACCGGCTGCTTGGCGGCGGTTTTCCAGCCGTTTTTCTTCCAACCGTGTATCCAGCTTTCCATACCGTTTTTCACATATTGTGAATCGGTGCAGATTTCCACGCTGCTGCGGCGTTTCAAAGCCTTCAATCCTTCGATAACGGCCGTCAGCTCCATGCGGTTGTTGGTGGTTTCGGCCTCGCCGCCGAAAAGCTCTTTTTCGTGCGCGCCGTAACGCAGCAGCACGCCCCAGCCGCCCGCGCCGGGGTTGCCTTTGCAGGCGCCGTCGGTGTAGAGGTAAACGGTTTTGTCCATGGCTTTTTCCGGTTGAAAATAGAGCGCATCATAACACAGGCCGTCTGAAGAGACCTTTGCAAAACCCTCATCTGCGGCGCATTTCTGCGTTGTGCGTTTATGCCCTTTAGGGTACTGCTCGCTCGCTTGCCTAACTCCATGTTATGTCTGTGCTTGCTGCGCTGCTACGCCTTGAACTGCATCTACATCTGGGGGTTTTGCAAAGGTCTCCTGAAACATTTTTTCAGACGGCCTGTGTTATGATGCGCATCTTTAGAAACCAATCTGCCGATTCTGATGAACGCCCGCAAAACCTACCTACTCGGTATCGCCTTCTTTACCGTTTTATTTATGACTTTGGTGCTGCTGGGAAGCTGGCTGCTTTCGGTCGGAAGCAAACAGTTTGCCGTTGCCGCCTTCCTGTTCGCCTTCTCAGCCGTGTTCGGGCAGATTGCCTGCCTGGCGCTCTACGCCCGCCAAACCGCGCGCGAAAAAGCCGCTTCGGCAGCCAAACCGCAGGAAAACCGCCATGTTTGACCAAATCGTTTTAGCCAGCGGCAACGCAGGCAAGCTGAAAGAATTTTCGCGCTGGTTCGCCCAACGCCGCATCGAAGTGCTGCCGCAGTCCCGCTTCAACGTGCCCGAGTGCCCCGAACCGCACCTTACCTTTATCGAAAACGCCATCGCCAAAGCCCGCCACGCCAGCAAACACAGCGGCAAACCCGCACTGGCCGACGACAGCGGCATCTGCGCCCAAGCCTTAGGCGGCGCGCCCGGCATTTATTCGGCGCGCTTCGCAGGTGAAAACCCGAAGTCCGACGCCGCCAACAACGCCAAACTTTCCGCCGAACTGGCCGGCAAGGCCGACAAAAGCTGTTACTACGTTTGCGTGCTGGCGCTGGTGCGCCACGAAAACGACCCGCAGCCGCTGATTGCCGAAGGCATCTGGCACGGCGTGTGGCAAGACACGCCCGCCGGCAGCAACGGTTTCGGCTACGACCCGCATTTTTTCCTGCCCGAACTGGGCTGCACCGCCGCCGAGCTGGATCCCGAAACCAAAAACCGCATCAGCCACCGCGGCCTGGCCTTAGAAGAGTTGAAAAAGAAAATCGATTGGCTGTATCCGCAGCCTTAAACAGGCCGAGGCCTTTGCAAAATTCCTTGAGGCCGTCTGAAAACGCCGGCGGTTTGAAACCGCGCCCGCCAGCACAGCCCGAAAACCGTATAACCCCATGACCGCCATCACCTTTCCCCGCCCCGGCCATCTCACCGCCCTGCCGCCCTTGTCGCTCTATATCCATATCCCGTGGTGCGTGCGCAAATGCCCTTATTGCGACTTCAACTCCCACCAAGCCAAAAGCGGCCTGCCCGAAGACGCTTACATCGACGCGCTGCTCACCGATTTGCAAAGCGAACTGCCCAACGTTTGGGGGCGGGCGGTGGAAACCGTGTTTATCGGCGGCGGCACGCCCAGCCTGTTTCAGGCGTCCTCGATAAACCGCCTGCTTAACGGCGTGCGTTCGCTGGTAAAGCTGCAACCGCAGGCCGAAATCACGCTCGAGGCCAACCCCGGCACATTTGAAAAAGAGAAGTTTCAAGGGTTTAAAGACGCGGGCATCACGCGCCTTTCCATCGGCGTGCAGAGTTTCAACGATGCCGCGCTGCAAAGTTTGGGCCGCATCCACAACCACTGCGAAGCCTTAACGGCCGTTGAAACCGCACTGAACCTATTCGAACGGGTAAATATCGACCTGATGTACGCCCTGCCGAACCAAACCGTTCAGACGGCCTTACACGACATTCAAACCGCCATCGCTTCGGGCGCCGGCCACATCAGCGCCTACCACCTCACGATGGAGCCGAACACACCGTTCGGCCACACCCCGCCGCCCGGCCTGCCGCAAGACGAAGCCGCGCTCGACATCGAAGAAGCCGTGCACGGCGCGCTGGCAGAGGCAGGCTTCGCGCACTACGAAACCTCGGCCTTTGCCCGCCCCGGCCATGCCTGCCGCCACAATCTCAATTATTGGCAGTTCGGCGACTATATCGGCATCGGCGCCGGCGCGCACGGCAAGATTTCCTACTCCGCACGCATCGAACGCACCGTGCGCCGCCGCCATCCCAACGATTATCTGGCCGCCATGCACGGCAAAGTTTCAGACGGCATCGAACGCCAAACCGTTGCAGCGGAAGATTTGCCGTTTGAGTTTATGATGAACGCCCTGCGCTTAACCGACGGCGTGCCCGCCGCCTGGCTGCAAGAGCGCACCGGCGTGCCCGCCACCAAAATCACCGCCCAAATCCGGGCCGCCCAAACCAAAGGCTTGCTGGACAACGACCCGCTTTATTTCAGGCCGTCTGAAACCGGACGGCGGTTTCTCAACGATTTGCTGCAATGCTTTTTGTGAAGAAGTGGCTTTGTATCGGGAAAATAACCGATACCCGGGTCAAGCCCAAGTAGGGCGGCAAACAGACATTTCTTCTTAAACGGAAGTTTAAAAAATCCGCTGCTTGAAACAAACAAAAGGGTTGGCAATCCAACCCTTTTGTTTTGCCTGCCGGCAAACTGCCGCTACTGGCGGTAGTGTTTCAAAAAACGCGCCAGCTTGCCCATGGCCTCTTCGATTTGGTGGGCGTGGGGCAGCGTTACCACGCGGAAGTGGTCGGGGCGTATCCAGTTGAACCCCGTGCCCTGAACCAGCAGCACCTTCTCCTGCAACAGCAAATCGTAGATGAATTTGGCATCGTCTTTAATGCTGTACATTTCCGTGTCGATTTTCGGGAACAGATACATCGCGCCTTTCGGCTTCACGCAGCTGATGCCAGGGATTTGAACGAGCATTTCGTAGGCTTTGTTGCGCTGCTCCAGCAGGCGTCCGCCGGGCAGGATGAATTCGTTGATGCTCTGATAACCGCCCAATGCGGTTTGGATGGCGTGCTGCATGGGCGTGTTGGCGCACAAACGCATCGAAGCGAGCATATCCAAACCTTCGATATAGCCTTTGGCGTGGTGTTTGGGGCCGTTGAGCACCATCCAGCCCATACGGAAACCGGCCACGCGGTAGGCTTTGGAAAGGCCGTTGAAGGTGATGGTGAGCAAATCGGGAGCGAGTGCGGCGATGTGGTGGTGTTGCGCGCCGTCGTAAAGGATTTTGTCGTAAATCTCGTCGGCGAAAATAATCAGCCCGTGGCGGCGCGCCAAGTCGGCAATCTGCAACAGGATTTCTTTGCTGTATACCGCGCCCGTGGGGTTGTTGGGGTTAATCACCACGATGGCCTTGGTGTTGGGCGTGATTTTTGCTTCCATGTCGGCGAGATCAGGAAACCATTCGTTTTCTTCGTCGCACAGGTAATGGCGCACGGTGCCGCCGGCCAGCGTGGCCGCCGCCGTCCACAAGGGGTAGTCGGGGGCGGGAATCAGGATTTCGTCGCCGTCGTTAAGCAGCGCCTGCATCGACATGGTAATCAGCTCGGATACGCCGTTGCCGATATACACGTCGTTTACGGTGATGCTGCGCAAATCTTTGGTTTGGTAATAATGCACGATGGCTTTGCGGGCGGAATACAGCCCTTTGGAATCGCAATAGCCCTGCGAAGTGGGCAGGTTGCGGATAACGTCGACCAAAATTTCATCGGGCGCTTCAAAGCCGAAAGGCGCGGGATTGCCGATATTGAGTTTTAAGATTTTATGGCCTTCTTCTTCAAGGCGCAGGGCTTCTTTGTGTACGGGGCCGCGGATGTCGTAGCATACTTGGTCAAGTTTGGAGGATTTGGGAAAACGGTCCATGATATTGCAACTTAATCTTGTGAAATGAATGGCTGTAAATGTACCGCTTTTACGGGGCGCTGCAAAGATGCCCGCAGCAATATTTTGCATTTCGCACCGGCTTGGCGGCAAAGAGGCCGATGGTTTTGCAAAATCCGCCGGCGTTTTAAAATCTCGGCGTTATGCCCGGGTTTGGCAAAGCGGTTATTAAGCAATTAGTTTTGCCCTGCAAAATCCGATCAGGCCGTCTGAAAAGAATTCTTTTTCAGACGGCCTGAAACATTTCTTTCCGGCAAGCGCCTCATAACCCCAGCGCGTCGGCGTGGAACTCGATATGGCTGTCGATAAAGGTGGCAATGAAATAATAACCGTGGCCGTAGCCCTCGCGCAGATTGAACTGCACATTAAAACCGTTGCCGCGCGCGGCATTCACAAATGCCTGCGCTTGCAGATCGTGCGGATAAAACTCGTCGGCACTACCCTGGTCTATCAATACCGGCAGTTTTTTAACGGCGGTTTTGGCAAGCTCGGTGCTGTCGTATTGCGCCCATAGTTCGGGATTGTCGCCCAAATAGGCGGCAAAGGCTTTCTGACCCCACGGCGTTTGGCTCGGGTTGGCAATCGGTGCGAAAGCCGAAACCGCCGCATAACGCCCGGGGTTTTTCAGGGCAATCTGCAAAGCGCCGTGGCCGCCCATGCTGTGGCCGGCGATGCTGCGCTGACCGTTTACGGGAAAATGCGCTTCGATTAAGGCAGGCAGCTCGTGCACGATATAGCTGTACATCTGATAATTCGCCGCCCACGGAGCGCGGGTGGCATCTAAATAAAAACCTGCGCCCTGCCCCAAATTATAAGCGTCATCATCGGCCACGCCTGCTCCGCGCGGCGAAGTGTCGGGCATAACCAGGGCAATGCCCCACTGTGCGGCGAAACGCTGCGCGCCCGACTTGGTGGAAAAATTCTCATCAGTGCAGGTTAAGCCCGACAGCCAGTATAAAACCGGCACACGGTAACCTTGCAGCGCCTGCGGCGGCAGATAAACGGCGAAAGTCATTTCGCATTGGTTGGCATCGGAAAAATGGCGGTAGCGCTCATGGCTGCCGTTGAACATTTTGTTGCGGGAAATCAGGGTTAATACACTCATTTTTTTGCTGCTTTCATAATATTTCAGACGGCCTGTGCAACCGATACGGCAGGCCGTCTGAAAACTTCTGTTCGCAACC
This sequence comes from Neisseria dentiae, assembly GCF_014055005.1. Lineage (NCBI taxonomy): Bacteria > Pseudomonadati > Pseudomonadota > Betaproteobacteria > Neisseriales > Neisseriaceae > Neisseria > Neisseria dentiae. The sequence continues at coordinate 1,783,056 of NZ_CP059570.1, forward strand.
GCGCCATTGCCATTTATGGATTCCCTTTGCGTATCGGGTCAAGCTGCGGCGCCGATGCTTTGACTAAATCCTAACAAACCAACAGCTTACACCGCCACCGCAGCTTTAATGTGCGGGTGCGGGTCGTAGCCGGTTAATTCGAAATCTTCAAACTTGAAGTCAAACAGGTTTTTCACTTCGGGGTTGAGCTTCATCTGCGGCAACGCACGCGGTTCGCGGGTAAGCTGCAACTCGGCCTGCTCGAAGTGGTTGCTGTATAGGTGGGCATCGCCGAAGGTGTGTACAAACTCGCCCGCCTGCAAGCCGCACACTTGCGCCAGCATCAGGGTAAGCAGCGCGTAGCTGGCGATATTGAACGGCACGCCGAGAAAAATATCGGCGCTGCGCTGGTAGAGCTGGCACGAGAGCTTGCCGTTTGCCACATAAAACTGGAACAGCGCATGGCACGGCGGCAGGGCCATTTCGTCAACCAGTGCGGGGTTCCACGCCGAAACAATCAGGCGGCGGCTGTCGGGATTTTTTTTGATTTGGTCAATCAGATTGGCGATTTGGTCGATATGGCGACCGTCGGGGGCGGGCCAGCTGCGCCATTGGTAGCCGTAAACGGGGCCTAAGTCGCCGTTTTCGTCGGCCCATTCGTCCCAAATCGAAACATTGTTGTCTTTCAGGTATTTGATGTTGGTGTCGCCTTTTAAAAACCACAGCAGCTCGTGAATGATGGAGCGCAGGTGCAACTTTTTGGTGGTGAGCAGCGGAAAGCCTTCGCTTAAATCGAAGCGCATTTGGTAGCCGAACACGGAGCGGGTGCCGGTGCCGGTGCGGTCGGATTTGTCGGTGCCGTGTTCGAGCACATGGCGCATCAGGTCTAAATAGGCTTTCATGGGTTTCCTTGCTGTTTTTTCAGACGGCCATACGGCCGCGGAAAACGGATTGTATAACACTTTGCCCCGCTTTGGGCGCGCCCTAAAATATGCGGTAAATCAAACCGGCGAAACAAAAATACCGGTCGTTTCTGTTTTTTGCGCAAGCAGCTATTCGGCAATTCATTCCAGAAAAATCTTTTTTGAAAACTTTATGTTTCAAAAAGCTCGGCCAAACAGCATTGAAACACCAAAAGGCCGTTTCGGCCGTTTGAAAACCGTTAACAATTCTCTTTAATTTCTGCTTGGCAAGCTGCCTAAAAGCCGTTTATATTCCAACTCTAAAATTTATATAACCAAACCGGCGGCACGGTTTATTTTTTGCGCGCCGCCCGCGCTCGATTTTCTTTTCCCACTGCATTTCCAACCCTATCTGAATCGGAGAGATCCATGTCTGCAAACCTGAACAGCTTGTTTGAGCAAATCAAACAGCGCGACCCCAACCAACCCGTTTTCCACCAAGCCGTTGAAGAAGTGTTCGGCAGCCTCGCCCCTTTCTTGGCGAAAAACCCGCAATACACCCGCCACGGCCTGTTGGAGCGCATCGTCGAACCCGAGCGCGTGATTATGTTCCGCGTATCGTGGGTGGACGATAAAGGCCAAGTGCAAGTGAACCGCGGCTACCGCGTGCAGATGAACTCGGCCATCGGCCCCTACAAAGGCGGCCTGCGCTTCCACCCTTCGGTGGATTTGGGCGTGCTGAAATTTCTGGCGTTCGAGCAGGTGTTTAAAAACGCGCTCACCACGCTGCCGATGGGCGGCGGCAAAGGTGGCTCCGACTTCGACCCCAAAGGCAAGAGCGACGGCGAAGTGATGCGTTTCTGCCAAGCCTTTATGAGCGAACTCTACCGCCATATCGGCGCCGACACCGACGTGCCCGCCGGCGACATCGGCGTGGGCGGCCGCGAAATCGGCTTTTTGTTCGGCCAATATAAAAAGCTGCGCAACGAATTCACTTCGGTGCTCACCGGCAAAGGCCTGGTTTACGGCGGCAGCCTGATCCGCCCCGAAGCCACCGGCTACGGCACGGTTTATTTTGCCGACAGCATGCTGAAAACCAAAGGCAACAGCATGGCAGCCAAGAAAGTTTTGGTTTCCGGCTCCGGCAATGTGGCGCAATACGCCGCCGAAAAAGCGATGCAGCTCGGCGCGAAAGTGCTGACCGTTTCCGATTCCAACGGCTTTGTGAAATTCGCCGACAGCGGCATGACCGAAGCGCAGCTGGCGGCGTTAATCGAGCTGAAAGAAGTGCGCCGCGAACGTTTGTCGGTTTACGCCAAAGAGCAAGGCTTGGAATACTTTGCCGACCAAAAACCGTGGGGCGTGCCCTGCGATGTGGCCCTGCCCTGCGCCACCCAAAACGAGCTTGACGAAAACGATGCCAAAACCCTGCTCGCCAACGGCTGCTTCTGCGTGGCCGAAGGTGCGAACATGCCCTCTACGCTGGGCGCGGTCGAAGCGTTTGTCAAAGCCAAAATCCTGTATGCACCGGGCAAAGCCTCCAACGCAGGCGGCGTGGCCACTTCGGGTTTGGAAATGAGCCAAAACCATATCCGCCTTTCTTGGACGCGCGAAGAAGTCGACCAACGCCTGTTCGGCATCATGGAAAACATCCACGAAAACTGCGTGGCCAACGGCAGCGAAGGCAGCTATGTGAACTATGTGAACGGCGCCAATATCGCGGGCTTCAAAAAAGTGGCCGAAGCCATGCTGGCGCAAGGCGTGGTTTAATCCGACCTGCCGTTTGATTGAAACAAACAAAGGCCGTCTGAAAACATTTCAGACGGCCTTTCTGCTTTATACCGCATACTGCTTATTGGTTGTTCGGCCGGCTGTCAGCCGCGCTGTGCACCGGCAGTTCGGGCACGGTGCGGGCGGATTCGGGCACAGAGCCGGACAAGGTGTTCAAAAACGCCACGATGGCATCCACATCTTCTTTCGGAATCTGTTTGCCCAGTTGCGCCTCGCCCATAATGCCGACCGCTTTATCCAGCTCCCACACGCTGCCGTCGTGGAAATAAGGATAAGTGCGGGCCACATTGCGCAGGCCGGGCACGCGGAACACGAATTTGTCGTTTTCGGCTTTGGTTACCTCAAAGCGGCCTTCATCGTGCTTCTTACTGCCGGTAAACTGCCAGTAAGGGCCTTTGACCAAACCGAATTTCTGGAACGAATCGCCGCCCAGCGTAACGCCTTTGTGGCAGGCGATACAGCCGTTGTTGATAAACGAACGCACGCCCTTGCGCTCGGTTTCGTTAAGCGCGCTGATGTTGCCTTTGAGATAGTCGTCCCACTTGGTGGGCGTGAGCAGCGTGCGTTCGAACGCGGCGATGGCATCGGTGATGTTGTCGAACGTTACCGCGCCGCCTTTGTCGGCATACGCTTCTTTAAACATAGCCTGATATTCGGGAATCGCCGCAATTTTTTTCTCAACCGAAGCTTTGTCGGTGTTGGCCATTTCCACAGGGTTCAGCAGCGGCCCGCCCGCCTGCTCTTCCACCGTGGCGGCACGTCCGTCCCAAAACTGGCTGCCCAGCAGCGCGGCGTTCAAAGCCGTGGGCGAGTTGCGGCCGCCGAACGCACCTTTGTGGCCCTGGCTGGTAGGCAGATTGTCCACACCCGCCGTAGCCAGGTTGTGGCATGAATTACAGCTTACCGTGTTGCCGCGCGATAACCGCGGCTCATACCAAAGCTGGCGGCCGAGCTTAACCTGCGCTGCGGTAAACGGGTGCGCTTTCTGCATGGCCGCTTCGTCGGGCAGCGGCTGGAACAACGACTGCGCCTGTTTCAACAGTTCTTTGTCTTCGGGCGAGGCATTGCTGTTGTCGGGTGCGGCGGCAGAAGAAGCTGCCGAAGCCGCTGTCGGAGCAGATTCCGACGCTGCGGGTGCGGATGCCGGTGCCGCAGCCTGGCCCGACTGCCCTTCTCCTTTACATGCCGCGAGCGCCAGCAACACGGCCAATGCCAGACCGCCTTTTTTGAGAACGTGTTTCATGGTGGTTCCTTTATCTATCGAAAATTATTTTGGTTATGCGTTTTCACCATAATGCGGTTTATGGTTGCGGGCAGTATAAAAGTGCCGTTATCCGCCTTATTTGCGCGGCATCAATAATTTAACATTCCATTGTTTTTAATAATAATGCCGATAAAATTTGTAAAACCGGCGTTTGTGCGGGCACCTTACCTTACTTTTCTTAAAGCAAACTGAAGCAGGCCGACAAAGGCAGCAGGCCGTCTGAAAAGTTTTCAGACGGCCTGCTGCTTGATTGCTTAAACGAAGTTCCGAACCCGGCACATCATTCTGAGGCCTTTGCAAAACCCCCGGGTGTGGATGCAGTTCAAGGCGCAGCAGCGCAGCGAGCGCAGACATAACATGAAGTTAGGCAAGCGAGCGAGCAGCGCACAACGCAGAAATGCGCCGCAGATGGGGGTTTTGCAAAGGTCTCATTCTTTCTTACGCTTCGCCCGCGGATGCGCATCATCATAAACCTTTGCCAAATGGTCGAAATCAAGCTTGGTATAAATCTGCGTGGTCGATAACCGGCTGTGGCCGAGCAGCTCCTGCACCGCGCGGATATCCTGCGCCGATTGCAGCAGGTGGCTGGCGAAACTGTGGCGCAGCATATGCGGCGAAATATGCTGCGGGCTGCCGTGGCGCAGCGCCCAATCGCGCAGGCGGTTTTGAATCTGGCGTATGCTCAGGCGGCGGCCCACACGGCTGGTGAACAGCGCGGTTTCGCCCCCTGCCGCCGCCCGCTGCGGCAGGTAAGCCTTAACGGCTTCGATGCTTTTGCTGCCCAGCGGCACGCGGCGCTGTTTGCCGCCCTTGCCGGTTACGCCTACCCAGCCTTCGTCAAGCAAAACATCTTCAATATCCAGCCCGTACACTTCGCCCACGCGCAGGCCGCTGCCGTACATCAGCTCGAATAAGGCATGGTCGCGCACGCTCAAAGGTTCGCTATCGGTGTCGTTATCGAGCAGGTTGTTAAGCGTTTCCTGCTCGAGTGCCTTGGGCAAACGCTCCGGCGGCTTGGGGGCGCGCAAACCTTCGGTCGGGTCTGCATCCAGCAAGCCCTGCCTAACCAGCCAGCCGCAATACTGCCGCCAAGCCGACAGTTTGCGCGCCATGCTGCGTTGGTGCGCTTCGAGCTGCGACAGTTTTTTCAAAGCGGCGGTGAAATGGCGGCGGTGCAGGGTTTCGCCGCCCGCGCCTTGCGGCATCAGCTTTTGAAGCTGCGCCAAATCGCGGCGGTAGGCCGCGACGGTGTGCGCCGACTTCCCCTGCTGCACCAGCATATTCAAATAGGGATTCTGATGATTGGCAAACTGTTCGAGCAACATGGTATCGAGGCCGTCTGAAAGTAAAGTATTTCAATCAATAATTTGATTATTATAGAAAAATAAAATTTATCGGTTAAAACCGTGGTAACAAGTGTGTGATTTAGGTAAAATCAAAACGGTTTTCCGTTTACATTCGGCGCCATACGGCCGCCCGCAGGGGTTTGCAACACGGCAGCTTTGCGCGCGTTATTTCCAAAGCCGCGCCGTTATGTTGTTTGGCGCCGATTATACAGAAAAGGCGCAGACAGATAGCAAACGGCCCCAGCAGTTGCGTTTTACCGAGCGGCTGCCGGTTTGTTTTCAGACGGCCTCAAACTCTTCTTCAGGCCCGGCACCAAACCCGCAGCCCGTGTTTCATCAACCTGATACGACGTTAGTGCAAAACCATGATTAGAATTAAAAAAGGGCTTGACCTGCCGATTGCGGGCAAGCCGGAACAAACCGTCTACCCGGGCGCCGCCGTCGGCGAAGTGGCCGTGCTCGGCGAAGAATATGTGGGTATGCGCCCTTCTATGAAGGTTCAGGAAGGCGACAAAGTTCAGAAAGGCCAAGTGCTGTTCGAGGACAAGAAAAACCCCGGCGTGGTGTTTACCGCCCCGGCCTCGGGCACGGTTGCCGCCATCCACCGCGGCGAAAAACGGGTGTTGCAATCGATGGTGATCGCCGTAGAAGGCAACGAACAGATTACATTCGAGCGTTACGCTCCCGAAGCCCTTAACCGCTTGAGCGGTGAGGAAATCCGCCGAAATCTGCTCGCTTCGGGTTTGTGGACGGCCTTCCGCACCCGCCCTTTCAGCAAAGTGCCCGCCGCAGACGCCGAGCCGGCCGCCATATTCGTCAACGCCATGGACACCAACCCGCTGGCCGCCAACCCGCAGGTGGTGGTTCGGGAACGTGCCGACGATTTCGCCCGCGGCTTATTGGTTCTGAGCCGCCTAACCACCAATAAAATCCATGTGTGCAAAGCCGCCGGCGCCGATATTCCGGTTTCAGACGGCCAAAATATCGCCGTTCACGAATTCGGCGGCCCGCATCCGGCCGGTTTGTCGGGCACGCACATCCACTTTATCGAACCCGTCGGCGCCAACAAAACGGTGTGGACGGTCAACTATCAAGACGTTATCGCCATCGGCCATCTGTTTGCCACCGGCGAATTGGACGTTTCGCGCGTGGTGTCGCTGGCCGGCCCGCAAGTCAAACAGCCGCGCCTGCTGCGCACGGTATTGGGCGCGAAAGTTTCCGAACTGACGGCGGGCGAACTGAAAGACGGCGAAAACCGCGTGATTTCCGGTTCGGTGCTCAACGGTGCGGTGGCCGCCGGCCCGCACGATTATCTGGGCCGCTACCACAACCAAATCTCGGTGATTGCCGAAGGCCGTGCCAAAGAGCTGTTCGGCTGGGTGCTTCCCAGCGCCGACAAATACACGGTTACCCGCACCACCCTCGGCCATTTCTTAAAAAGCAAACTGTTCAACTTCACTTCGGCCGTTAACGGCGGCGAACGTGCGATGGTGCCCATCGGCACCTACGAGCGCGTGATGCCGCTGGACATCCTGCCCACCCTGCTGCTGCGCGATCTGATTGTCGGCGATACCGACAGCGCACAGGCGTTGGGCTGCCTGGAGCTGGACGAAGAAGATTTGGCGCTGTGCAGTTTCGTCTGCCCGGGCAAATACGAATACGGCGCGCTGCTGCGCAATGTGCTGGACAAGATTGAGAAAGAAGGCTGAATATGGGATTGAAACATTTTTTTGAAAAAATCGAACCCGATTTCCTGCCCGGCGGCAAGCGTGAAAAATGGTATCCGCTCTATGAGGCGGTCGCCACCCTTCTCTACACGCCGGGCACGGTAACGCGCAAGGCTTCGCACGTGCGCGATGCGCTCGATTCCAAACGCATGATGATTATGGTGTGGATCGCGCTGTTTCCGGCCATGTTCTACGGCATGTATAACGTCGGTGCGCAATCGATTGCCGCCGTCAACCACTTGGGGCTGCTGGAACAAAACATCACCGCCGACTGGCATTATGCGCTGGCGCACTGGCTGGGCATCAATTTGGGCACCGACGCGGGCATTTTCAGCAAGCTGTCGCTGGGCGCCGTTTTCTTTCTGCCGATTTATGCGGTGGTATTCGCCGTGGGCGGCTTTTGGGAAGTGCTGTTTTCGGTTATCCGCAAACACGAAATCAACGAAGGCTTTTTCGTTACCTCGATTCTGTTCGCCTTAATCGTGCCCCCTACCCTGCCGCTGTGGCAGGCTGCATTGGGCATCACTTTCGGCGTGGTGATGGCGAAAGAAGTGTTCGGCGGCACGGGTAAAAACTTTATGAACCCCGCGCTGGCCGGTCGTGCCTTTCTGTTTTTCGCCTACCCTGCCCAGATTTCCGGCGATGCCGTTTGGACGGCGGTAGACGGTTTCTCGGGCGCAACCGCGCTTTCGCAATGGGCCGTCGAAGGTGCGGCCGGTTTGAAACACACCGTTACCGGCCAGCCGATTACTTGGATGGATGCCTTTATCGGCAACCTGCCCGGCTCGATGGGCGAAGTTTCCACGCTGGCGTTGCTAATCGGCGGTGCGCTGATTGTATTTGCCCGCATCGCTTCCTGGCGCATCATTGCCGGCGTGATGCTGGGCATGGTGGCCACTTCGCTGCTGTTCAACGCCATCGGTTCCGACACCAACCCCATGTTCTCCATGCCGTGGTATTGGCATCTGGTGTTGGGCGGCTTTGCCATCGGCATGCTGTTTATGGCCACCGACCCGGTTTCCGCTTCGTTTACCAATGTCGGCAAATGGTGGTACGGCGCCTTAATCGGCGTGATGTGCGTGCTGATCCGCGTGGTCAATCCCGCCTACCCCGAAGGCATGATGCTGGCGATTCTGTTTGCCAATCTGTTTGCGCCGATTTTGGATTATTTTGTTGTTCAGGCGAATATCAAACGCAGGAGGGTTCGCAATGGCTAAGTTTGATAAAGACAGCTTCGGCGGCACGCTGGCCGTTGTGGTGGCCGTCAGCCTGCTGTGTTCGGTGATCGTGGCCGGCGCGGCAGTGGGCTTGAAACCCGCCCAAAACGAGAAAAAACTGCTCGACAAACAGCGAAACATTTTGGGCGCCGCCGGCCTGCTTTCAGACGGCACCGATGTGCCCAAAGTGTATGCCGAGCGCGTTGAGCCGCGCATTGTGGATTTGGCCACCGGCGAATATGTGGAGGGCGTGAAAGATTTCGACGCCCGCGCCGCCGCCAAAGATCCGCAGCAAAACGTGAGAATCAAACCCGAAGAAGATTTGGCCGGCATCCAAACCCGCGCCAAATACGCCGAAGTGTATTTGATTAAAGACGATTCCGGCAAAACCGGCCAAATCGTGCTGCCCATGCACGGCAGCGGCCTGTGGTCGGTGATGTACGGCTTCGTGGCGGTCAAGCCCGACGGCAACACCGTTAACGGCATCACTTATTACGAGCAGGGCGAAACCGCCGGCTTGGGCGGCGAAATCGCCAACCCCTTGTGGCAGAAACATTTTGTCGGCAAAAAACTGTATAACGAGCAGGGCGATGTCGCCATCCGTATCGGCAAAGGCGCTTCCTCCGACAAAGAGCACGGCGTGGACGGCCTCTCCGGCGCCACCATGACCACCAAAGGCGTGCAGGGTTCGTTTCATTATTGGTTCAGCCAAAACGGCTTCGGCCCCTATCTGGCTAAAATCAAAGCAGGAGAATAATCATGGCTGACACGAAACGTTTGAAAGAACTAATGTTTTCTCCGGTTGTGAAAAACAACCCGATTGCCTTGCAGATTCTCGGCGTGTGTTCCGCACTGGCGGTAACCACCAAGCTGGAAACCGCCGTAGTGATGGCGATTTCGGTGGCGCTGGTAACCGGCTTTTCGAGCTTTTTCATCTCGTTAATCCGCAACTATATCCCCAACAGCGTGCGCATCATCGTTCAGATGGCCATTATCGCTTCGCTGGTAACCTTGGTTGACCAGGTGTTGCAGGCATTCGCCTACGAATTGTCGAAACAGCTGTCGGTATTCGTCGGCCTCATCATCACCAACTGTATCGTGATGGGCCGCGCCGAAGCGTTTGCCATGAAAGAGCCGCCGCTGGAAAGCTTGGTCGACGGCTTGGGCAACGGCTTCGGCTACGGCGTGATTCTGGTGATTGTGGCCACCATCCGCGAGCTGATCGGCTCGGGCAAACTGTTCGGCATCACCATCATGCAAACCGTTCAAGACGGCGGCTGGTATCAGGCCAACGGCCTGTTTCTGCTGGCACCCAGCGCATTCTTCATTATCGCCCTCATTATCTGGTGCCTGCGCACCTGGAAACCCGAGCAAGCGGAGAAATAACCATGGAACACTATCTGAGCATTTTTGTGAAATCCATATTTATCGAAAATATGGCGCTCTCCTTCTTCTTGGGGATGTGTACGTTTCTGGCGGTATCCAAAAAAATCTCCACTGCTTTCGGTTTGGGCGTGGCCGTTACCGTGGTATTGGCAATTTCGGTGCCGGCCAACCAACTGGTCTATTCGCTGGTGCTTAAAGACGGCGCCATCATGCCGGGGGTTGACTTATCCTTCCTGCGCTTCATCACCTTCATCGGCGTAATCGCCGCCATCGTGCAGATTCTGGAAATGATTCTGGACAAATACTTTCCCGCGCTCTACAACGCACTGGGGATTTTCCTGCCCCTGATTACGGTAAACTGCGCCATTTTCGGCGGCGTATCGTTTATGGTTCAGCGCGACTACAACTTCGCCGAATCCATCGTGTACGGCACCGGCGCGGGCTTGGGCTGGATGCTGGCGATTGTGGCGCTGGCGGGCATCACCGAGAAATTGAAATACGCCGACGTGCCCAAAGGATTGCGCGGCTTGGGCATCACCTTCATCAGCGCCGGCCTGATGGCATTGGGTTTCCTGTCATTTTCCGGCATACAGTTATAAGGAGGCTCGCGCATGGAAATCATTTTAGGCATCGTGATGTTCACCGTTATCATTTTAGCTTTGGCCGTGATGATTCTGCTGGCCAAATCCAAACTGGTCAGCTCCGGCGACATCACCATCACCATCAACGATGAAGACGACAAAACGATTACCGTGCCCGCCGGCGGCAAACTCTTGGGCGCACTCTCGAGCAAAGGCATTTTCGTGTCGTCCGCCTGCGGCGGCGGCGGTTCCTGCGGCCAATGCAAAGTGGTGGTAAAAAGCGGCGGCGGCGATATCCTGCCCACCGAGCTTTCCCACATCAGCAAGCGCGAAGCCAAAGAAGGCTGCCGCCTGTCGTGCCAGGTCAACGTGAAAAGCGATATGGACATCGCGCTGCCCGAAGAAGTGTTCGGCGTGAAAAAATGGGAATGCACCGTTATTTCCAACGACAACAAAGCCACCTTCATCAAAGAGCTGAAGCTGGCGATTCCCGAAGGCGAAGAAGTGCCCTTCCGTGCCGGCGGCTACATCCAAATCGAAGCCGAACCGCACACCGTGGCCTATAAAGACTTCGACATTCCCGAGGAATATCACGAAGATTGGGACAAATTCAACCTGTGGCGCTACGTTTCCAAAGTGGACGAGCCGATTGTGCGTGCCTACTCGATGGCCTCTTATCCCGAAGAAAAAGGCATCATTATGCTCAACGTGCGGATAGCCACCCCGCCGCCCAACAATCCCGACGTGCCGCCCGGCCAGATGTCGTCTTATATCTGGTCGCTCAAACCCGGCGACAAAGTAATTATTTCCGGCCCCTTCGGCGAATTCTTCGCCAAAGACACCGATGCCGAAATGGTGTTTATCGGCGGCGGCGCGGGCATGGCACCGATGCGCTCGCATATTTTCGACCAACTCAAGCGTTTGAAATCCAAGCGTAAAATCAGCTTCTGGTATGGCGCCCGCTCCAAACGCGAAATGTTTTATGTGGAAGACTTCGACACGCTGCAAGCCGAAAACGACAACTTCGAATGGCACGTCGCCCTTTCCGACCCGCAACCGGGCGACGATTGGGACGGCTATACCGGCTTTATCCACAACGTGATTTACGAAAACTACCTCAAAAACCACGAAGCGCCGGAAGACTGCGAATTTTATATGTGCGGCCCGCCGATTATGAACGCCTCGGTCATCAAAATGTTGAAGGATTTGGGCGTTGAAGACGAAAACATCTTGTTGGACGACTTCGGCGGCTAAGGTTGCCACGCAGCCATACCCATCAGGCCGTCTGAAAACCTTTTCAGACGGCCTGATGCCGTTTCTCCCCTCTTCTCAAAGAAACCATTATGCTCCACCACGCAAAAAACCTCATCTTCCGGCTGCTCGGCCTGATGGCCTTATCGGCCGCCCTTTCCGCCTGCGGCGGCGCACCCGAAACGGCCACCGTTACCGGCGAAACCATGGGCACCACCTACACGGTCAAATACCTTGCCAATCCCGGATCGCCCCTGCCCGATCCGAAACAAACCCAAGCTGATTTCGACAAGATTCTGCAAGAAGTCAACCGGCAGATGTCCACCTACCAAACCGATTCAGAAATCAGCCGCTTCAACCGCATGAAAGCAAGCGAAGGCAGTATGGCCGTTTCCGCCGACTTCGCCACCGTGGTAGCAGAAGCCGTGCGTTTGAACCGCCTTACCGAAGGCGCGTTAGACGTTACCGTCGGCCCGCTGGTGAATCTGTGGGGATTCGGGCCGGACAAAAACATCAGCCAAGCGCCGACAGCCGCACAAATCGGCGCCGCCGAAAAACTGGTGGGCATAGACAAAATCCGGCTGGAAGCCAAGCCGTCTGAAACCGGCGCACGCCTGGGCAAACAGGCCGACGGCGTTTATTTAGACTTGTCTGCCATCGCCAAAGGCTTCGGCGTCGACAAACTGGCGCAGCATCTCGACAGCCTCGGCGTTCAAAACTATCTGGTCGAAATCGGCGGCGAATTGCGCGCCAAAGGTAAAAACCAGAAAAACGAAGCCTGGAGCGTGGGCATCGAGCAACCTCAGTTTGCCCAAAAACAGGCCGCACAAATCGTGGTGCCGCTAAACAACCGCTCGCTTGCCACCTCGGGCGACTACCGCAACTTCCGCACCGACGCATCAGGCAAACGGCTTTCGCACATCATCGACCCCCAAAGCAAACAGCCCATCAGCCATAACCTAACTTCCGTGAGCGTGGTGGCCGACAACGCCATGACCGCCGACGGCCTGGCCACCGGCCTTTTCGTGATGGGCGAAGAAAAAGCGCTGGCCACCGCCGAAAAAAACCGCTTGGCGGTATTTCTGATTATCAAAACCGCCGACGGTTTTAAAACCGAAATGTCCTCCGCCTTCAAAGAAATAGTAAAATAGCCGCTGCAACGGCCCGGCAACGGCATCAGAAAGGATAACCCCATGAAAATCTTCTTGATCACCTTCTGCTTTTTTCTGCTGGTGATACTCGGCATGGCGCTGGGCTACATTTTCAAACGCCGCGAGATCAAAGGCAGCTGCGGCGGCATTACCGCCCTCGGCATGGAAAAAGTCTGCGACTGCGACACCCCGTGCGCACGCCGCAAGGCCGAATTGGCCAAACAGGGAAAAACGGTTTTGTAAAAGCCCTGCTGCAAGGCAACGCAATATTTTTTCAGACGGCCTGAAAGCTTTATTTCAGGCCGTCTGAATTTTGGTTGGGCAAGTAACAGTTATCAGCTGAAACCTATATTGTGCATCAGACAGCCCAGTCTGCATGTTATATTTTTCTACGCAAACAGCGCAGTAAAACCATTACTCCTAGAATGACAAATACTGCGAGATAGAACACTCCGAATATCATTTTCAGTGCGGTTAAATAGGGAATCAGGCTGATTAGTGTGGAAATTTGCGGAAATGAATACAGCACCCCAAAAATGCAGACGTTTTCTAAAAAATCAAAAATTGCCGCAATAACCGGCAACCATATAACAAATCTCCATTTGTGCAGGTTTAAAGTGTAGGTAAAATGGCGCAGGATGTGATGGTATGTGAAAGCAAACAGGGCAATATAAAGCATGTCCAATGGAATTTGCCGGTATTGATAATAGAATCTGCCTTCTTCACCCAAATATTCCAATAAACGGATAGTATCTTTCTGATAAAAAACCGGTTTTTCGTCAAAAAGTGCCATGCCGTTCGTGTACGAATGCAGCTCGGGGAGGGTAACGCTAAGCATCAGGGCATACACGAACATAGTGGCAAAAAAATACAGGGATAGCTTGTTTCGTTTAGACATAATCATGATCCTTCGGTGTTGTGGGAACAATCGGTTTGGCAGAGAATTATCATGCAGCGAAATTTGGTTTTGAGTCTATCCTGTATTTTTGTGTACGGTTGCACTGACAGGCGAAAAAAGATGGCCAAAACAGTCATGTCTTTTTTCAGACGGCCTGAAAATTTTATCAAGCCTGAAGCCTTAGGGAGTGAAGTCGACCGCGTTGCGGTGGTACTTTTGGTTAAAAACCACTTCACAAGCCTTCTGACTACATTCCCTAGTGAAAAACAATTACAACTTGAAAATATTCATATTCAGAAAGCTTTTCAAAATATCTTAAGGCCGTCTGAAAACGTTTCAGACGGCCGTTCCAATCCATTCCGCTTTACCGCAATCAATCAATCATAGACGCTTCGGCAGGGCGTTGTTTGGTGTTGATACGCAATGTAAAGAACGCTGCCAAACCCAACAGCACGCCGGCACACATCATTGCATTGGTGGGGTTGGCACCCAACACGTGATTGAAAATCGGGCCGAAGGTAACAGTTTCGATCAGCATCGGAATCACAATCATCATATTGATGATACCCATATACACGCCGTAACGCTCTTTCGGCACTTCAGCCACGGCAATCAGGAACGGCACGCCCATAATCGAAGCCCAAGCGATACCGAAACCTATCATCGGCAGGAACAGCATATATTTATTGGTGATGTGCGGGAAAATCAGCAGGGCAACAGCCGCCAGAATCAAACACAGGGCGTGAACTTGTTTGGCACTGTATTTTCTGGCCAATGCCATCAGGCCGAAAGCGGAAATAAAGGTAACGATGTTGTACCAGCCGTTCACCAAGCCCGTCCAGCCTACGGCCTGTTCGAAGCCGTGTTTGTCGGCAGGGGTAGCATTCCACACCGATTTGGCGATGCTGAGGGTAACGTATTGCCAGTAGATAAACATGGCATACCATTGGAACAGGTAAACCAAAGCAAGCTGCCACAGGGGTTTGGGCATGTCTTTGATGGCGGAGGCAATTTCGCTCACGGCGGCAATCAGGCCGCGCGGCTTGGCGCGCATTTCGGCCAGCTCTTCTTCGCTGGGCTGGATTTCGGGCGTGGAAAACACCGAAATCAAAACCGAACCGATGGAACACACCGCGCCCACATAAAACGAGCCGTATACCCAGTAGGGAATGCCCGATTCGGAAGTGCCGTCAATCCACTGCTGGAAGAAATACAGCGACACGTTGGCCAGCGTGATGCCCAAACCGGTAAACACCGACTGCATCAGAAAGCCGGTGGGCTGCTGGTTGTCGGGCAGTTTGTCGGCGATAAACGCACGGTAGGGTTCCATGGCGGTGTTGTTGCTGATATCCAGCAGCCACAGCATCAGCACAGCCATCCACAGCGCGGTAACGTGCGGATAGAAAAACAAACAGATACTGCACCCGATGGCGCCGATTAAGAAATAGGGGCGGCGGCGGCCGAGGCCGTTTACCCATGTGCGGTCGCTCAAAGCACCGATTAAGGGCTGTACCAGCAGGCCGGTTACGGGGCCGGCCATGTTGAGAATCGGCAGTTGGCCGGGGTCGGCATTCAGAAAGCTGAAAATCGGGTTAATGGCGGTTTGCTGCAAACCGAAGCTGTATTGGATGCCGAAAAAACCGAAGTTCATCAGCATAATCTGGCGCAGCGTCATCGCCACACGGTGGTCTATTCTCATGATTGAAGACTCCTTGTAATTGAAAAACCTGAGAAAGTTTGTCCCGTGCGTGTGTGGTGAAGGTAAATCGCAGCCTTATTGTTCAGGCTTGTTTTGATTATCGGGTACGGCCGGTTGTCTTCTAAAGAACCGCCCCGCCCGCCGCGCGCATCAGCGGCAAACGGGCAAAGCGATGCCTTAAAACAGGTTTTTGATGGTGGTGACAGTTTGTTGTTATTGTTTTAATGAGAGACGGTTTTCAGACGGCCTGTGGATCAGGCTCGAAATATTATGGTTGTTTCGCGGGGTTTATATCGATTACCGATTCCCGCCACACGGTATCGCCGCCGACGATAACCGGTTGCTGCGGCAAATCTTTGCCCGCCACCGCATCCAGCAGCATCTGCGCCGCCCGTGCGCCCATCGCCGTATAGGGCAGATCGGCGGTGGTTAACGGCGGAAACAGTGTTTCGGCAATCGAGCGGTGGTCGTCGTAACCGGCCACCGATATTTCTTCCGGCACCTTGATGCCGCGCGAGCGCAGAATGCCGTAAAGCCGCACCGCCATTTCATCGTTACCGCAGCATAAAACGGTAGGCGGTTTGGGCAGCGTCAGCAGTTTTTCCACCGCAGCCAACAGGGATTCGCTGCGGTTGGTGTAATCGGGATAGCCCGCCAAATCCAAAGCCGCGTCATAAGCGATGCCCGCCTCTTCCAGCGCACGGCGGTAGCCGCGGCGGCGCAGTTTGCTGGCAATCACCTGCGGTTGCAGGCTTAAATAAGCAATGCGGCGGTGGCCGCCGGCGATAATCCGCTTCACCAGGCCGTATTGGCCTTGTTCGTCGTCGGGCAGCACCGCCGGCGTGCCCTGTCTGTCGAAACAGTTCACCAACACCAGCGGGCAATTGGGTTTCAGCTCGGGCAGGCTCACTTCCTGATGAAATTCGGCCACATATAAAATGCCTTCTGCCCGGTGTTCCTGAAAGGTTCGCATCAGCGTTTCCACCTGCCCGAAATGGTTGCCCGTGTCGGCAATCATCACCGTTTTGCCCGCTTCGGCCATCGTGCGCTGTATGCCCTGCACCAAAAACATATCGGGCAGGCCGCCGCCGCTGTGGCGGTCGTGATGGCGGGAAATCGCACCGGTAATCAGCCCCACCAGCCCCGAACGGTTGGAACGCATGATGCGTGCGGCAGACGACGGGATATAACCCAGCTCTTCCATCGCCGCTTCTACTGCGGCGCGGGTTTTCGCACTCACAGGCGCGTCTTGGTTCAAAACGCGGCTGACGGTTTTGGGCGACACGCCTGCCCGCTCGGCAACATCATAAATCGTGGCCATACCTGCCGTTTCCCTGTGGGTCCTTTTGCCCGGTTGCTTGTTTCGGTTAATTGCGGCAAAGCATATCACAGATGACATCGGTGTCATACCATTTTTTATACGCAACCTTGAGCAAAATCAATCTATCTTTTCATTCCCCTGCCGTACTTTTCACCTTTTTCCGGGTCGAATACTTATTTATGTAAAAATAACGGCGTGTCGGTTATACTACACGCCGCTACAAAACCTTTTCAGACGGCCTCACTTTGATAAAGCCCATCGGAAATCAAACATGAACAACATCACCCAGTCTGCCGCCTGGCAAAACCTGCAGGCCCATCAGATCAACACCGCCAATATACGCATGCGCGAGCTGTTCGAAGCCGACCCGCAACGCTTCGACAATATGCACGAAACCCTGCACGGCCTGCTGTTCGACTACAGCAAAAACCGCATCAGCGAAGAAACCCTGCAATTATTGTGCGAACTGGCCGAAACCGCCGGACTGGAACAGCAGGCCGAGGCCATGCGCCGCGGCGGCAAAATCAACATCAGCGAAAAACGCGCCGTGCTGCATACCGCCCTGCGCCTGCCCGCCGACGCCGCGCCCGTGTTGGTAGACGGCGAAAACGTTATTCCCGCCGTGCACCGCGAACTCGACCGCGCACTGGCCTTCGCCGAAAGCCTGATTAACGGCGTGCACACCGGCGCCACCGGCAAACGCATCACCGATTTCGTGCACATCGGCATCGGCGGCTCCGATTTAGGCCCCCAACTGGCCGTGCAGGCTCTGCAACCCTTCCACAAAAACGTGCACGTCCACTTCGTTTCCAATTCCGACGATGCCAACATCGCCCAAGTGCTCGCCCCCCTCAACGCCGAAACCACCGTTTTCTGCGTGGCCAGCAAATCGTTCGGCACCCCCGAAACCCTGCTCAACGCCCACGCCGCCCGCGCCTGGTTCCGCGACAGCGGCCTGCGCGAAGCCGACATCGCCCGCCATTTCGCCGCCATTTCCAGCGACGTGGCCGCCGCACGCAACTTCGGCATCGCGCCCGACAACGTATTTGCCATGTTCGACTGGGTAGGCGGGCGCTATTCCGTATGGTCGGCCATCGGCCTGCCCGTGATGGTGGCCGTCGGCAGCACCCACTTCCGCAAATTTCTAAGCGGCGCGCACGCCATGGACGAACACTTCTTCAACACCCCGCTGCGCCGCAACATTCCCGTTTTGTTGGCCTTAATCGGCATATGGTACGGCAATTTCTGCGGCGCGCACGGCCAAGCCGTCGTGCCCTACAGCCACAACCTGCGCCGCCTGCCCGGCTATTTGCAGCAACTCGACATGGAAAGCAACGGCAAACGCCGCACCCTGCACGGCGACACGGTGGAATGCCACACCGGCGGCATCGTGTTCGGCGAAGAAGGCGTTAACTGCCAACACGCCTTTTTCCAACTGCTGCACCAAGGCACGCGCCTGATTCCCGCCGACTTCATCGTGCCGATGCGCACCCCCTACAAAATCGGCCGCCAGCACCGCTTCACCGTAGCCAACGCCTTCGCCCAAACCGAAGCGCTGATGCGCGGCAAAACCCTCGAAGAAGCCCGCGCCGAACTCGCCGCCCTGCCCGAAGCCGAACGCGAAGAGCTGGCGCCGCAGAAAGAGTTCCCCGGCAACCAGCCCAGCAACAGCATCCTGATCGAAGAACTCAACCCTTTCAACCTCGGCATGCTGATCGCCATGTACGAACACAAAGTATTCGCCCAAGGCGCAATTTGGGGCATCAACTCTTTCGACCAATGGGGCGTGGAATACGGCAAAGTGCTGGCAAAAAACATCGAACCCGAGCTTGCCCACACCCAAAACACTCAACACGACACCTCAACCAACGGATTAATTGCGTTTTACCACAAATGCAACCCCTAGGCCGAATCCTTTGCAAAAATACCTTAAAGGTCGTCTGCAATGTTTAAATCTCGTCATGCCAGCGTAGGCTGGAGTAACGATCATTTGGATGTTTCAGACGACATTAACGAATTTTGTAAAAGCCGGCAGGTGGCGGGTTTGCATATACCACAGCGCGCCCTCGGCGATGGTTTGGCCGGTCATCTCCTCCAAACACAGCGCCTGCGCGCAAAGTTGGATTTCGTCGAACGGTTCGGGTTTGGGCTTGCCGCGTTTGTATTCCACGGATTTCAGACGGCCTGCACGCTTTTATTCCAATTCGGTAATCCCTAAAGATTTTAAATATTGATAGGTTCCATCATAAAACTTATTTGGACGTGTAGCATCTGTACCGCTACCTTCAGGAATCCAAATCACCATACCTTGACGCGCTCTGGTTAATAAAACGCGATAGGCATTTTTAGTAAACTGCTTATCCTCTTCTTTGTTGATATTTTGCCACTTACACCCTTTAAAAGATTGGTAACACCATTTGCCATTTTGATAATAAAAGTTCTCACCCCATGCTATGCATACCCAATCAAGTTCCAATCCTTGTACATCAAATTCTGTCGCCACATCTTCTAAAAAATAAGAAGAACGCACATCATCTTTAGGATTTAAAAACCAATTGGCCACGTCGATTTCATTTTTGACATTTACACCCAATGCTTTCAGACGGCGCGCCCCCGATGAAGCCACCAAGCCATAACGCTCACTTCCTTTAGCTTGAGCTTTCACCCATGCTTTGGCTTTTTGCAAATCTCTTGTGAGTACAATAGGGTAGTTTTCTTGAATCTCGTGCCACAGTAGCTTGGCTTGATCATCCACATCCAATAACACGTGTACCCATGCCGAAACTTTTTCTGACCGAAATGAGCGCACTGAAGTAGCCAGATGTAAATGGTCTTGCTCAACGCCTGTTGTAGATAACCAGTTTTTTATTGCAGTATCTTGCAAATAATTGTCTTGATTGATAATTAAATTAGAATAATGCACCTGCCAATCTGGGTAAGAAGCTTGCAAAGCTTGCATCCAGGCAACTAGGCCTGCCTCGCCCGTGTTAATTTCTTGCCCGCCACCAATCAAGCAAACAATCACACACCAATCTTGATGACGATTCATCACCTCAATCAAAAACTCTGGCTCAGACTGGTTAAAATCTGACTGTCCGCGTTTTTGACTCATAAATTTACTGGTTTGATGTTGATTCCAAGCACGTTGTGCTTCATCAAATACCACAACTTTTTCAGTTGGCGGTTGTGAATTTTTCAAATATTCGTCTCTAAAATGATGAATATTTTGAATGAACGCCAGAGTTTCTTTTAGTGCAGTTTCTTTTTTGATTTTATTTTTAATGGCGCGGTTTCTTGCCAACGCTTCTTGCAAAACTTGCACCAACGGGCCATTGCCTGATAAGAAAACAGCATGTTCATCTTCTGCTATTTTTAAGCGCTGATTAGCAATATTGAGTCCAGCCAATGTCTTACCTGCACCTGGCACACCGGTAACAAAACAGATGGCTTTTTTATGTTCTTGTTTAGCTTTCTCAATAATGTTGCTAATACAACCAGCAGTATCTGACAAATTTTTTGCTCCAGCATCTGAGCGCGTGATTTCCGCAACATCATGCTTTTGATAAAGCGCTTGTGCTGCTTCAATAATGGTAGGGGTTGGTTTGTATGATGATTGCTCCCAAGCTACAACATCCATCAGACTATTTGAATTAAAAGACGCGAAAAATTCACCCAAATTTTGCGCATTCAGTAAAATTGCGCAGTCTAAATTTTGTGCTGCCTGTATATCATTATCTTCAATAATTGGCGCTTCCTCCGCAATCAATACAGGTATTAAATTCGCATGATGGCTACCTTCATGAAAATTTCGTAAATCAAGCGCATAGTCAATCACTTGGTCAATCGCATGCTTATCATATTGATTGCTGCCAATTTTAAACTTTAGTAAAAAAATCTTATCTCCAAGAATGACAATATTATCAACACGCTTTCCCATCCGTGGAATGGAAAATTCAAAATAAATATAACCAGTTAAACCCGCTAATTGTGATTTTAAAATGGCAATTTGCTTTTCCCATGCGTTTTGTTGTAACTTTTCCAGAGCTTGATAGCCATGATGCTTGGTCAGTATGCCCAAAATACTTAAGTTATCTTCTTGAATAAAATCAGCAATACTTTTGCCATAATAAGCTCGCGACATATATTTCTCTTTTAATCTGTACTTACACTTCTAAAAACAGTGTTTTGATATAGTTTTTTGACCGATCCCGCTCCAACAACTTCGGCTGGCAAACCTCCACCAGCGAACAGGCCTTGCAGCGTTTGCCGTACACCGGCGGCGGGGTTTGTCCGCTTGCCAAGAGTTCGCGCACTTGGGCGATAACGGCCAGCGTCTGCGCTCTAAGGCCGTCTGAAAACCACCTTGACGCATATTAAACCCGCCATAAAAACCGCACATCGGATACATCTTTTCAGGTATGCTTACGCCTGTTTGATATTCGCCATAGCAAAGGAACCGTCATGACTCCGACCAGCGACATTATCGTCGTCGGCGCAGGCCCTGCAGGATTGAGCTTCGCCGCCTCTTTGGCAGGCAGCGGCCTGAGCGTTACCTTAATCGAAAAAAGCCCGCTGGAAACCCTGCAAAATCCGCCTTACGACGGCAGGGAAATCGCCTTGACGCACCTTTCCAAAGAAATCATGCAGCGCCTGGGTATATGGCAGCGCATTCCCGAAAACGAAATCTATCCTTTGCGCGACGCCAAAGTGCTCAACGGGCAATCCAACTACCAACTGCACTTTCCACAGCCCGACCAAGCGCGTGGCGAACCTGCCGACTGCTTGGGCTATCTGATTTCCAACCACAACATCCGCAAAGCGGCATACGAAGCCGCAGCAGAATCGGAAAACGTGTCTTTCATCTGCGCTTTGGGCGTAAAAGAAGTCAAAACCGGCCCCGACCAAGCGCAAGTGGTTTTGGAAAACGGCGAAACGCTGACGGCCAAACTGCTGATCGCCGCCGACAGCCGTTTCTCGCAAACCCGCCGACAGCTCGGCATTGCATCCGATATGCACGATTACAGCCGCACCATGTTTCTATGCCGTATGAAACACACCGTTTCCAACCAACATACTGCTTACGAGTGCTTCCATTACGGCCGCACCATCGCCCTATTGCCGTTGGAAGAATATTTAACCAACACCGTGATTACGGTTGACAGCGACCGTGCCGCATCTGTTCAAAACCTTTCGTCCGAAGAGTTGGCGGAAAGCGTCAAACAACAGCTTAACGGCCGCTTGGGTGAGATGGAATTGGCCAGCACCATTCACGCTTATCCGCTGGTCGGCATGTTGGCCGAACGGTTTTACGGCACCCGCAGCGCGCTGATTGGCGATGCGGCAGTAGGTATGCACCCCGTTACCGCACACGGTTTCAATTTAGGTTTGTCCAGCGCCGATATCCTTGCCGGCTTGGTTAAAGAAGCGGCACAGCAAGGGCGCGATATCGCCTCCCCTACCCTGCTTTCCCGCTATGACAGCAAACACGCTCTGCACGCCCGCCCGTTGTATTACGGCACCAATATGCTGCTGAAACTGTTTACCGACGAAACCCCGCCCGCCAAACTGCTGCGCGGCTTGGTGCTGCGTGTGAGCAACAACCTGCCGCCGTTGAAAAAACTGATCACACGGCAATTAACCGGTTAGCCCGGTTTTATTCATTAACCGCTTGGTGCCAAACCGGAATATTTGTACAGCCCGAGACCTTTGCAAAATTTGTTTAGGCCGTCTGAAATATTCAACCATCGTCATTCCCGCGCAGGCGGGAATCCAGTCATTTTTTATAAGTTATTGAAATAAAATACTTGATAGTTTTAAGGCTGGATTCCCGCCTGCGCGGGAATGACGGAATCTAAGCATTTCAGACGGCTTCAAGGTATTTTTGCAAAGGTCTCAGCCCTATAATTAAACCAATCAATTGACATAACAGTTCTGTCATACCCGGGTTAAGCCCGAGCATGACGTATGTTTTTTATTAAATTGACTGGTTATAACGGATAGGCATTTTCAGACGGCCTGAAACCTTTGCAAAAATCTTAGCCGCCTGAAACTAATCAAATTTTGCAAGCTATTTTCTGTTTTACAAAAAACTCAGGGCGGGTGCAAACCCGCCCTTATGAGCTTTATAACAATAACTTTTGAGAAACACCGGTATATTCGAAACCCTGCCGATTACCGCCCCAGTACTTATTCAAGTAACCAAAACCGGCTTATACAGACTCTCCGTTTTTAGGGGTGTTTCTGTTTTTCTCTTTATACAACGCCACAACGATTGCGGCCTGACACCGCTTCCATTCCAAAGGAATCACAAACGAACGTCCTTCTCTTGGCAACATGATTTCGTCTGGTGCGCCGCGTATCACGATGGGCACGGAAATTTCAAACTTTTCTCCAAATTCACTGCGCGCATTACCGGCAATCGTGTTGGCAACCTCTCCGACCAAATCCATCAAGTTTGCTTCGGAAGTATCTTTTTCCCCCATCAACTCAAGCAACCGTTTGGCCATTTTTTCAGGCGAAGTAAAATAAACAATTCCTTTATTCTTTCCGGAAATCGCAATCACACCGGAATAACGTTGTGCTGCGGGAATCACGTTTTCCACCAAATAAGGCGTGCCGACAAAAATCTCTTCCCCCGACACTTGGGTAAAATACTTTTGAACCCCTTCTAAAAATACCTGAAGCTGATCTTCTCTCATTTTTGTAATCCTTCTGCCATTTCGTTTAGCGCTTCGAATAATTCTTCATCAGTAAACGGTTTATAAAGAAATCCTCTTGCGCCATATTCCAGCGCTTTGATGCCTGTGGCCTTATCTGCCAGCGCGGAAACAACCAAAATATTGGCTTCTTCGTTCAGGCTGATAATATTGCGGATGCACTCCAAGCCATTCATCTCCGGCATAGTTAAATCCATAGTAACAATATCAGGGCGCAAAACATCATACAATTGCACGGCATCCCTTCCGTTTGCCGCTGTCGCCACCACGTCAAAGCGCATACTTTCCGAGCCGCGCGTAATGCGGTTACGGATAATATTGGAATCGTCCACCACCATTATTGTAAGCATCATTTTTCCCTATATTGCGTGTTAAAAACAACTTCATTCTAAGGCGTACAATCAGAAACGTTGCGGCGGTATTTTTGGTTAAAATCCGCATCTGCGGCGTTAGGTAGCGTAGCGGACTTGCGAAGCTAAAATGCTCGCAAGATGCCCAATCTTGCTGCGCTTTTTACCTGGTATCTGCGGATTTTCCCTCAAAAATCCGCTTCACAAGCCTTCTGACTACACGCCCTAAAATACGAAAGCCTCATTCCCCAATGAAGGGCTGCTTCACCTTCGTGCGATAATATAGCTTCAAGTTTTGTTTTTAAAATTTCTTCGGCACCGTCAAAATAATCCGTGTATAGGCACCTGTGCGCGTAGCCAAAGATACCTTGCCTTTCATCTGTTTAATACGATCACTAATAATATCCATACCCACTCCGCGGCCTGCATCTTCTCCGCTGTCTGCAGCCGTAGAAAAACCGGGAGTAAATATTTTCTGAATTAATACACGGCTATCCAGTTTGGCTGCCGCATCATGAGAATACTCGCCTTTTTCCACAAGTTTGCTCCGGATTAATTCCGGATTGATACCGACCCCATCGTCTTGAACGGTGAGCCGCACAAAATCATCGCCATCTTCCAAAACCAAACGTATATGGCCCGCATCAAGTTTGTGCTGCTTAATACGTTCTTCAGGTGTTTCAATACCATGCACCACCGCGTTACGCAGCAGTTGCACCGCCAGTTCCCGAAGTTGGCTTCTGATAGTCAGATTAACGGCTTGGTTATCCATACCCTCGCAGCTGAAGTCCACTTTTTTGTGATTCCGTTGCGCAAGCTCTTCAACATATTTCGATAATTGCCCTTTAACCGGTTCAGAATTGGCAGCCCGCTGAACCGCCTGACGGGAGGATTTGCCGTTATTATCTGTAGTCAGGTTATTGATGCGGTTATTGAAGTCTTCGAT
Source organism: Neisseria dentiae (assembly GCF_014055005.1). Classification (NCBI taxonomy): domain Bacteria; kingdom Pseudomonadati; phylum Pseudomonadota; class Betaproteobacteria; order Neisseriales; family Neisseriaceae; genus Neisseria; species Neisseria dentiae. The sequence continues at coordinate 1,807,581 of NZ_CP059570.1, forward strand.
GGTTTGGGTCAGGTTGAATAACTCTTCCAAAGAAACTGCCAGCGTCAGGAAGTCTTCGCCATTCAAAGTTTTCCTGCCTTGCAGATCCCGCAAACTGTCTTCCAAATGTTCGGCGATAGAAACAAAACCATGCAAACTCAACGAGCTGGCATCCCCCTTCAAGCCGTGCACTTCGCGGAAAATGGTTCTCAGCTTATTAAAGAAATCCGCCTGCGCCTGTACCGGCTGTTTCAATACTTCGTTAATGCTGTTATTGCGTTTTTTGGCCGACTCGATGAAATCGGTTAACAGTTGCACATCGGCATTTAAAATGAACGACAGCATCTCCATCTGCAAATCATTCTGCTCACGCTCCTTGGCGATTTTGTCTTCCAGCAATACGGCATTGGTTACGTCACTCACGCTAACAAGCACCCGGGCAATTTCCCCGTCTTGGTAAACGCGGTTAAATTTGAAATCAAGGTAGCGTGTTTCTTTAACACCCGACTGGTTAGTCACATTCATCGGGCTGCGCGCCAAAGGATTCAAGCTTTCAATTAATTTTTCTTTGGTGCGCGGATTATAAAGCTGGCGCACAAAACTGCCTGCCGTTTCCAAATCGACGGGATTGGATACCATATCAGACAATACGCTAAGCATATTCTGGCCGGCAAAATCTTTCTTACCCCACAAACGCTCCAACTCATCCGAATATTGGGAACCGATATTCAAGTTTTTATCCAACAGAAACAAACCGCTGTTTACCGTTTGCAAAATCTCGCGGTTTTCGCGGCGAACAAGAGCGGCCGCTTGGTCGGCCTTGCCCAAACGGCGTATAAAGAAGCTTACAAAAAACAGAAAGTACAGCAACGATAAGCCGATACCAACCATCTGCACCGTTCTCAACTTAGCAGAGTTTTCCGTAACATCTTCATTTAAAGAAACAATAATTTCATCAATGCTTTCATAAAGCGTATCTTGGTTATCTGCTGCAAATATCGCAACTGCTTTAGCAAAGTCGGGATCCGACCCTGAAGCTACCGGGTATTTAATTGCACTATCAAGCAGCGGTTGGTATTGTTTCCAAATTTCTTGAACCTTGCCGAGCGGTTGACGGACTGCTCCCTGACCGAGGGCTTCAACGCTATCCACCCCTTCCACCACATCATACGCGCCGCCTTTATCCATGACGTTGATTAAGTTTTGCGCATAGCTACGGGTTTCTTCCAAAAGTTTTTGATTTTCAACTTGATTGGCAACATACTCCGTCTTATCTCCCTGCCCTTGCTCGACAGCATATTCCAAGTTTGCCAACTGCAAGGATTGGGTTGTTACCAACAAATCATAGAAAGTATCACTCAAGGTGCCGGCTGCATCGATTTGAACCTGGCTTTTATTGGCTTGCTGCGCAAGAAGATAGCCGTAATACATCAGCCCCGAAACGATGGCCAGAAATACGGCGATAGAAATAATGATACCGCGATAACGCTTTAATGAGGAATTTTGCTCATCCGTTAACTCTGCAACAGTTTGAGTATTACTCATAACATCCCCTTCTTAATTGGTCATAAACAGTACTTTACAAAAATGTTTTTATCCAGACCAAAAGCAGTTTTAATTTGACATCTTCCCTTAAAACCACATTCAACCAAGATACAATATACCAAATAAATTTCTTTATTTCAGTAACACTACCAATTTAATGTGACAGCCACAGCCATCCAAAGTTCACCTAAAAAGAATAACCTTTATTGTTTATAATGGCTTATCTTTGCCAATTCCATTGTCGTTGATTTGATACGCAAGTTTACTATTATCTAAAAAATAGACTTCGCCATTTATTCTCCATCCCATACCAGCTAGAGCCGCCACCAAACCATATTCTTGCAAGACGTAGGCTAGAGAAGCATTGGCAAAATTCGCTTAAACCGAACCAACTGCGCCCAATCCATAACGAAAAAGCCCTTACTTTTCAGCAAGGGCTTCGCGGTTGCATATTGCAAACTGACTTATTTCAATTTGGTTTCTTTGTAAATCACGTGCTTGCGGGCAACCGGATCGAATTTTTTAATCTCCAGTTTGCCGGGCATGGTACGCTTGTTTTTGGTCGTGGTGTAGAAATGACCGGTACCGGCTGATGATTCTAATTTGATTTTATCGCGCATTACAGTATTCCTTGTAATTCGTTAATTAAGCTTCGCCGCGGGCGCGCATTTCGGCCAAAACAACGTCGATGCCTACTTTGTCGATGGTGCGCAGCGCAGCGTTGGATACGCGCAGGCGAACCCAGCGGTTTTCACTTTCTACCCAGAAACGACGTGATTGCAAGTTGGGCAAAAAACGACGTTTGGTTTTGTTGTTGGCGTGTGATACGTTATTGCCAGACATCGGGCGTTTACCGGTCACTTTGCAAACTCGTGCCATGGTTAGTCTCCAAACTTCTAAAATAGTAAAACGCGATTTATACCACAAAAAGTATTTGTGTTTCAAGCTTGTTTTTTGAAAAGGCGGTGTTTTTCTGTTTTCCCGGGGCGGATTCTGTTGTTTTCAAACCGAATTGCAGAGGCCGTCTGAAAAGTTTCAGACGGCCTCTAGGTTGACCGCTTATCAATGTCTGAAATGGCGCACGCCGGTCAACACCATAGCAATGCCGTGTTCGTCGGCCGCATCGAACACTTCCTGGTCGCGCATCGAGCCGCCGGGGTGGATGATGGCTTTGATGCCCTGTTCGGCAATCACGTCGATGCCGTCGCGGAACGGGAAGAAGGCGTCGGAGGCGGCACAGGCACCGTTCAGATCAAAGTCGCCGTCTTGCGCTTTACGTGCAGCGATGCGGGTGGAGTCGACGCGGCTCATTTGCCCTGCGCCGATGCCGTAGGTTTGGCCGCCTTTGCCGAACACGATGGCGTTGGATTTCACGAACTTCGCCACGTTCCATACAAACATCAAATCCGCCCATTCCTGATCGGTCGGTTGGCGTTTGCTCACCACTTTCAAATCTTCGCGGCGGATGCGATGGATGTCGGGCGTTTGCACCAACAGGCCGCCGCCCACGCGTTTGAGTTCGAAGCGGTTGGCACCGGCCAGCAGCGGCACTTCCAGCACGCGCACGTTTTTCTTGGCGGCGATGATTTCTTTGGCCTTGTCGGTGAATTTGGGCGCCATCAGCACTTCAAGAAACTGGCCGGTAACGGCCTCTACGGTTTCGGCGTCCACTTCGCGGTTAAAGGCGATGATGCCGCCGAACGCGCTGGTGGTGTCGGTGGCAAACGCCAGTTTGTAGGCGTTGAGCGGGGTGTCGGCCACCGCCACGCCGCAGGGGTTGGCGTGTTTCACAATCACACAGGCGGGTGCATCAAATGCTTTGACCGCTTCCCAAGCCGCGTCGGCATCGGCGATGTTGTTGTAAGACAATTCTTTGCCCTGCAACTGGTTGTAGGCGGCCAGGCTACCGGCGGCGGGGTATAAATCGCGGTAGAACGCGGCTTGCTGGTGCGGGTTTTCGCCGTAGCGCATTTCCTGCACTTTCACCCAGCTTTGGTTGAACTGCTCGGGGAATTCGCGCACTTTCGGCTCGCCCGAGAGTTTTTCGTCTGACACGCTGGTTAGATAGTTGGAAATCATGCCGTCGTATTGGGCGGTGTGTGAAAAGGCTTTGCGCGACAGGTTGAAGCGGGTTTTGTCGCCCAGTTTGCCGCCGTTGTTTTGCAACTCTTCGATAACTGCGGCGAAATCGCCGTTGTCGGTAACGATGGCGACGTGTTTCCAGTTTTTGGCGGCGGAGCGCACCATAGTGGGGCCGCCGATGTCGATGTTTTCAATCGCGTCTTCCAGCGTGCAGCCGGGTTTGGCGATGGTGGCGGCAAACGGATAAAGGTTGACGCACACCAAATCGATGTTGCCGATGCCGTGTTCTTCCATTTTGGCGACGTGCTCGCTCAAATCGCGGCGGCCGAGAATGCCGCCGTGGATTTTCGGGTGCAGTGTTTTGACGCGGCCGTCGAGCATTTCGGGGAAGCCGGTGTAATCGGCCACTTCAATCACGGGCAGGCCGGCATCGGCCAGTAGTTTGGCGGTGCCGCCGGTAGAGAGGATTTCCACGCCGAGTTTATCGAGTGCGCGGGCGAAATCAACTGCGCCGGTTTTGTCGGACAGGCTGATGAGGGCACGTTTTACGGTTGCCATTTCGGTTCCTTATTTTAAAGAGTAGTCAAACAACGGTAGATATATTATATATATTAGATATATTATATATATTATATAGTGGCTTAAATTTAAAATAGAACAAGGCGCCAAACCGCAGACAATACAGATAGTATGGCAAGGCGAAGCAACGCTGTACCATTTTAAATTCAAACCACTATTCTCAAAGATAATCATAAGGCCGTCTGAAAACATAATGCTTTCAGACGGCCTTTTTTACACTATGAATCCAGCAAACCATACTGCACCAGTTTCTTGCGCAGGGTGTTGCGGTTCAGCCCCAGCATGGCGGCGGCTTTGCTCTGGTTGCCGCCGCATTCGGCCATCACGCACCGCAGCAGCGGTTTTTCAACCTGCTCCAGCACCATATCGTACACGCCGCAGGCGGCTTCGCCGTTGAGGTCGCGGAAATATTGTTGCAGGTTTTGTTCGATGCAATGGGCGATGTCGGGCGGGGTGTTTTTCATGGTTTCTCTTATTAGTATTTATGTGTTCGGGCGGTTTGCGGGCGCAGAGGCCGTCTGAAAGGCTGCTTAACGGTAGGCACACGGCCAGCGGTCGGTGGTTTCGGGGGCTTTTTCCAAAAACGCCGCCAGCGCATCGTATTGTGCCGCCGCGCTTTCCATGCGGTTGATTTCGCGGCGGACGGTTTCGCCGTCGGGCAGCGCAGCTATATACCAGCCTATGTGTTTGCGGGCGATGCGCACGCCGTCGCGCTCGCCGTAAAATTCGTGCATGGCGCCGATATGCCGCAAGGCGGTTTCGCCGCATTGCGCCACGCTCAACGGATCGGGCAGGCGGCCGTATTCGGCGAAATAGCTTATATCGCGGAACAGCCACGGCTGCCCCTGCGCCCCGCGGCCTATCATGATGCCGTCGGCACCGGTTTGCGCCAGCACGGCCTGCGCTTTCTGCGGGCTGGTGATGTCGCCGTTCACCCACACGGGTATGTTCAGACGGCTTTTGGCTTCGGCAATCAAATCGTATGATGCCTCGCCCTGATACATCTGCGTGCGCGTGCGCCCGTGAATGGCGATGGCGGCAATGCCCGCTTCTTCGGCCATGCGCGCCACGGTTAAGATGTTTTTGTGTTCGTCGTGCCAGCCCAAACGGGTTTTCAGGGTAACAGGCACGTTAACGGCTTTCACCACGGCATTTAATATTTCATACACCAGCGGTTCGTTCTGCATCAGCGCGCTGCCTGCCGAAACGTTGCAGACTTTTTTGGCCGGGCAGCCCATGTTGATGTCGATAACCTGCGCGCCCTGCCCAACGTTGTAACGCGCGGCCTCGGCCATCTGCGCGGGGTCGTTGCCGGCAATCTGCACCGCCGCTATGCCGCTTTCGCCGGAAAAATCGCTGCGGCGCAGGGTTTTGCGGGTGTGGCGCAGGGTCGGGTCGCTGTTGAGCATTTCGCCCACCGCCCAACCCGCGCCGTATTCGCGGCAGAGGCGGCGGAAAGGTTTGTCGGTAATGCCGGCCATCGGCGCAAGTGCGACGGGGTTGTCTATCAAATAAGCGCCGATATGCATAGGGAAACGGTGGGGTGTGAAAATGGCGATTGTACATTTTTTAAGCAGATTTTCCAATTGGAAATTGCTTGGCCGTGAAAATTTTTCAAACGGGAAAACCGTTGATTGGAATGCTTATTTCATAACAACGGCTTTCAGACGACCTGCAAGCCCGTTTAAGGGATTACCTACCGGCCGCTTTGTTCTGCTACCGTAAAAATAACAGGCCGTCTGAAACATCGGTTTCAGACGGCCTTTCTATCGTTTTTTCTTTAAAAACCATGCAGCTTACCGCTTGGTATCGGCAAGCGCTTCCCGGTGTCTGCGTTATCTTTAGTGCCGCATTCAGCGCCCGAACAGTTCGGCCACCATTCTGACCTGCTCGTCGGTATAGGCCTCGCCGCCGATTTTGGCCGCCAGGGCGAATTCGCCGCTCAAGCCTTTGCCGGCGCAGGTTTGCTGCCAGCCTTGCAGGCGTTCTTCATCGGTTTGCTGCTTTTTCAGGCGGCGGAGGCTTTGGGCGGCTTGGCGGGTTTTACTGTCCATATCCGTAATCTCTGCAATCTTTTCAGACGGCCTGCAACTTTCACAGGCTGTTCACAATTCCGTCGGCACCGGCCGCTTCGGCCAGCTTGTATAAAACCTGCTGCGGCATATCGCCGTGCCACAGGCGGGTGATGTTGGCAATCACGGGCAGGTGGCTGGCTTTGCGCACGCGCACGATGGCATCCACATCCAAACGGTAGGGATGTTCCGGCTCGAAACTGAGCGTGCCCGCTTCGCCGAGGATAATATGGTGGTTGCCGCGCAAGGCAATGTGTTCGGCCGCCACCAGCCATTCGTCGGCGCGGTGGTGTTTGTCTTTGCACAACACCACGGGCGTGTTCAGACGGCCTACTTCGTCTTGCAGGGCGCGGTTGCTCATCAGCTCGCCGCCCAGATAAAGCACATCGGCTTCGGCCTCCAGCGCGGGGGCGAGCTGGCGCACGTCGCGTATGCGCACCACCGCGGGCTTGCCTGCTTCGTGGCAGCGCGCAATCCCCGCCTGCATGGCGCGGATTTGTTCTTTTTCGTTGCCGCTGCCGCCGGAAGCATACGGACGCGCGGGCAGGTAGAACGGGTCGGCGAACACCGCATTAGCGCTATCTGCACGTTGCGGGTTGGCGGTTATATCAAGCATCGCGCCGCCGCCGAACGACACACCGCGCACGGTAATCACGCTGCTTTCGGGCTGTGTTTCGCGGCTGATGATGCGCCACTCGTTTAACACGCGGATGGCGCGCTCCACGCCGGGCAGGCTTTCCAGCTCGTTGGGGTGGAACACCCGCTCGTCGCCCACCGCACCGATAATGGTGCGCTCTTCGCCGCGCGAAATATGTTCCTGCAAGCCCCTGCTGCGGATAAACCCGATCACCCGCTCCACCGCCTCCGGCGCCGCCTGCTTCTGCATCACGATAATCATCGTAACCTCCTGATTCCATTTGACCGCATAGTATAGTGAATCCACTTCATTTCCGCTATGGCGTTGCTGCGCCCAACGATTTTGTCAGCTACTGAAGCGGCAACAGCATCGATTCCGTATCTGTATTGTCTGCGGCCGGCTGCCTTGTATCGAAAAGAAATTGGATTCACTGTTTAGCAATAATCTGCCGCACGTGCCGGCCAAGCGCCGTTTCAGACGGCCTCTGTGCTATACTGCTCCCGTTTGTTTGTTATTCCTTTATCATGATACGTTTGCTCCAATCGGGAAAATTCTGGCTGCGTTTCGCAGTGTACGGCACATTGGCCGCCGCTGCTGCCGCATTCGGCCTTTATTTCCTGCTGCACCATCTGTTCGACGGCCGCCGCATTCAGGCGCTGGCCGACGATGCCGTACGCGGCACGGGGCGCACGGTGCGCTTCAGCACCGATATCGGCCGCAGCTGGCTGCCGCGCCCCACCCTCACCCTGCGCGACGTGGCCGTGAGCAAACCGAACAGCAACGCCGATGCCGTGCATATCGGCGAAATGCGTATCGGGCTTTCGTGGCGCAGTTTATGGAACGGCGCGGAAGTTGAAAAATGGGTGCTGCAAAACGCCGAAGCCGAGCTTACCCGCCGCGCCGACGGCAGCTGGAGCCTGCAAGACTTGTGGCGGCAGCGCGGCGGTACATGGCGCGTTAACCGCCTGATTGTGGAAAACAGCCGCATCAATCTCAACCTGCCCGAAGGCAGCTACCGCACCGAGCGTTTTCATTTGAATATCGAACGTGCCGCCGAAGCAGGCGGCGTTTTCCAAAGCAGCGGCACCACCCGCCGCAACAACGGGCTGCCGTTGGCTTGGAAAAGCAACGGCACGGCTGCGCCGTCGGACAACGGCTGGCTGCTGCCTGCCCTGCATTTGGAAGCCGAGCTGCCTTTCCAAAACAGCACCGCCCGATTGGCCGCCGATGCCGACGTGGTTTGGCAACCGCAACACAACACCCTGCGGGCCGAAAACTTCAGCCTGCGCGCCGACAGCGCCTACCGGCAGTTCCACTTAACCGCCCGCAGCCCGCTGGTTTTGTGGAAAGGCAACCACGTCAGCACCGCCGAAATCAACAGCGTGTTTACCGCCGGCAACGACGACAGCCATTGGGACGGCTCGCTCTCGCTCTCCCGCGTCAGCCTGCGCCCGAGCGTGGCCACCGTGGGCGAATTCAACCTCAACGGCAGCCACAAAAACGCTTCGCGGCAAACCACTTTCGGCCTTTCCGGCCCGCTTGTCTGGCAAAAAAACACCTTGCTCGAATCAGACCGCCTGGTGCTGACCACCCACCAAGACAACGTTAAGGCCGCCCCGCGCCCGCGCCTGATCAGCCGCATGGAAGGACGTTTCGCCATGAACAGCGACCGAAACTGGCAGCTCGACCTCAAAGGCCTGTTCGACCGCCAACACGCCGCCCTTTCCGCCCGCTATACCGCCTCAGCCGATGCCGCCCCCGCCAAACTCACCGCCGAACTGGATGCAGGCAAAATTTCACTCGCCCCCTATTGGAACGATTTGCAGGCGCAAGGCGGCAACCCCTTCCCCGCCCTATTCAGCCACGCCCTGATACCGAATATCGAAGCCGCCGTCCGCATCGGCGGCCTCACCCTGCCCGGCCTGCAAATCGATGATCTGCAAACCACCCTTCACGCCGACAGCCGCCGTATCGCCCTAACCAACTTCAGCGCCGGCCTATACGGCGGCCGCACCGAAGGCGGCATCAGCATCGCCAACACCAGCCCGCCCGTTTACCATTTGCAGCAAAATGCCCAAGGCGTGCAGATACGCCCGCTGCTGCAAGACCTGCTCGGCTATCACGGCATCAGCGGCAGCGGCAATGCCGTGCTCGACCTCACCGCCAAAGGCAGCGACCGCGCCGCTCTCACCCAAACGCTTAACGGCAGCCTGCAACTGAATATTTCCAACGGCGCATGGCTGGGCGTGGACTTGGCTAATTTTCTGCGCAGCCTGCGCAACAACACCGCCGCCGACGGCAAAACCCGCAATGAACAGGTGCAAACGCCTTTCAGCAGCTTCTCGCTCAACAGCGAAATCAACGCAGGCATAGGCCGCCACGAACACACCGAACTGGAATCCGATGCCTTCAGCATTACCAGCAGCGGCCAAACCGACCTCAACACCCAAACCGTTTCGGAAAACGTGTTGATCCGCAACAATGCCAACCCCGATGCCAAGCCCGTTCCCATCAAAATCAGCGGCCCCGTTGCCAACCCCTCGGTAACGCTCGACTACAACCGCCTAACGTCCGGCCTGGCCACACCCGAAGAAAAACAGCGCGCCCTCGCCGAAACCCTGCGCGAACAATGGCAATGGCTGAACACGCCGCCGAAAACGGCGGAAGAATCCGCCGGCAACCGCTGAAACATAAAAAATCCTGAACCGCTGTAAAACGGTTCAGGATTTTTTCAGACGGCCTCAATACAATGTAGTCACAATATTTTCAACCACATCGCAATAATCCGGATTTCTATTGCCGCGGTAAATGAAGCTCAATCTCTTCGCATAACGCGTGGCAATGCCCCGCTAACGTTTAAAATCCAAAAAGCAGTTTTCTACCAAGTGACCGATAACAGTACAGATAACGGTCAAAAGGCAGTTGCTCCTTACGGTTAGCCTTTGACGGGATAACGGCGCACATTCCCAAAGAAACCCGCCAAAACTCCTGATCGCATCAGTATCATAGGCCTTATCGGCCAACAGCTTGTCGGCTGCCGCATCTGCAATTAGTGCTTTAGCAAACAGGTAATCTGTCGCACTGCCTTCGCTTAACACGAATTTTACCGACATCCCATGAGCGTCCACCGCTAAATGCAGCTTGATATTCAGCCCCCTTTTGTGCGGTTCATACCTTCATTGCCACCTTTGGCTCCCGCCACATGGAGATGAACTTTTAGATATGGGCGGCATCAATTATCAGGGGGCTTAGGAAGCAAAATCAGCAAAAATGATGATAAACTTCTGATATGCCTATTAAAAACAAGTACCAAAAGTTCAGCAAAATTACCGAATCAAAATTCCGCCAAATCCTGCGCTTTTCGCACTTGATTTGACCGCTTCCGATACCGCCAGACTCACCGGCATCAGTACCCGAAGTGTCAATAATCTGTTTCTCAAACTGCGTTGCCGTATGGCCGCTGAATGTGAACGGCAAACTCCCTTTGCCGGTGTGGTCGAACTGGACGAATCCTACTTTGGTGCCAAACGCATCCGAGGTAAACGCGGGCGGGGAGCGGGAGGCAAAACCATTGTTTTCGGCATCTTAAAACGGGACGACAAAGTCTATACCGAAATCGTGCCGGATACATCGAAAGTATCATCAATACCGACGGCTGGCGCGGCTATCACGGCTTGGTTGATATGGGCTATGAAAAGCACCTCAGGGTACATCATGGTGCAGACGAGTTCGCCCGGGGTGCACAACACATTAACGGCATCGAGTCGTTTTGGGGTTATGCCAAAAACCGCTTGGTTAAATTTAACGGTGTATCGAAACAGACTTTCTATTTACACTTAAAGGAAACCGAATTTCACTTCAATCACAGGCATGATGATCTGTATAAAGTCTTGCTTAAAATACTGCGAAATCGATCCTTGGGCTAATTTTGCTTCCTAAGCCCCTTATCAACTACCCCATATCTTTTTCTCCCGAACGGATGAGCATCAGTTTCGTCCAAATGTCTTTGTTACGTCAACGGATAAAGCGGTGCTGGGTATTGCTCCAGCTGCCGTAATCGGGCGGCAGGTGGGTTTCGATAAGACGCCATTGGTGGTTGGTAGGTCGGGTGGCGGTAAACAGGTTGTTTGATGGTGGCGTGGGATGTTTAGTGATGGTAGGCTAGTCTCATGTCCTGTGAATTGTGACTCCACTATCTAACCAAGGCTCAAGGGACAAATTTCAGGCTATTTTCGAGACGATTACTCCTGAGGGATAAAAACTCCAACACAACCATCAAGCCGTCCACAACAAGCAATCCAACATCACAAACCCAAATCGCGCCACATAGCGTCAACCTTAGCCACCGTGGCGGCATCGCGCTCAATCACCCTGCCCCATTCGCGGTCGGTTTCGCCCGGCCATTTGTTGGTTGCGTCCAAACCCATTTTGCCGCCGAGGCCGGAAACAGGGCTGGCGAAGTCGAGATAATCAATCGGCGTGTTTTCAATTAACACCGTATCGCGCACCGGATCCATGCGGGTGGTAACCGCCCAAATCACTTCTTTCCAGTCGCGGCAGTCCACATCATCGTCCACCACCACGATGAATTTGGTGTACATAAACTGGCGCAGGAAACTCCAGCAACCCATCATCACGCGCTTGGCGTGTCCGGCATATTGTTTCTTGATGCTCACCACCGCCATGCGGTAGGAGCAGCCTTCCGGCGGCAGATAAAAATCAACGATTTCGGGAAACTGTTTCTGCAACAGCGGCACAAACACTTCGTTCAAGGCCACGCCGAGCACGGCCGGCTCGTCGGGCGGTTTGCCGGTGTAGGTGCTGTGGTAAATCGGGTTTTCGCGCATGGTGATGCGTTCGACGGTAAACACGGGAAAATAATCCTGCTCGTTGTAATAACCGGTATGGTCGCCGTAAGGGCCTTCCAGCGCGGTTTCGTCGGGATAAATCACCCCTTCCAGCACGATTTCGGCACGCGCAGGCACCTGTAAGTCGCTGCCGATACATTTCACCAATTCGGTGCGCGAACCGCGCAGCAAACCGGCAAACTGGTATTCGCTCAAAGTATCCGGCACCGGTGTTACCGCCCCCAAAATGGTGGCCGGGTCGCAACCCAACACCACGGCCACGGGATAAGGCACGCCCGGGTGCGCTTTTTTATGCGCCTGAAAATCCAACGCACCGCCGCGATGCGCCAACCAACGCATAATCAGCTTGTTTTTGCCGATTAACTGCTGGCGGTAAATACCGAGGTTTTGGCGTTTTTTATGCGGGCCGCGCGTAACTGTCAAACCCCAAGTTACCAAAGGCGCGACATCTTCGGGCCAGCAATGCTGAATCGGCAGTTTGTTTAAATCGACTTCTTCGCCCTCCCAAACAATCTCTTGGCACGGCGCTTTTTTCACCACATTCGGCGCCATACTCCAAATGTCTTTCAGCAACGGCAGTTTGGCAAACGCATCTTTCAAACCTTTGGGCGGTTCGGGTTCTTTGAGATAAGCCAGCGTTTGGCCGATTTCTCGCAATTTGGCCACGCTCTCCGCACCCATGCCCATCGCCACCCGTTCGGGCGTGCCGAACAAATTGGCCAACACCGGAAAACCATAACGGCTGCCGTCGGCGCGCACGGCGTTTTCAAACAACAAGGCCGGCCCTTCAGCGCGCAACACGCGGTCGGCAATTTCGGTCATTTCCAGATGCGGTGAAACCGGTATGCCGATGCGTTTGAGTTTGCTTTCTTGTTCAAGCTTTTGAATAAAGTCGCGTAAGTCGTTATATTTCATTGAAGTTCTTTCGAGGCCGTCTGAAAAATTGCAAAGCGTTCAGACGGCCTGCCGGATGCGGGCTGAAATGATGGCGATTATAGCAAAACTTTCCGCCATTATTTGCCCGCCGCACTTTCAAGCGGCCTTGTGCCGGCGGCGGAATATGTTTACAATACCGCTCTTTGCATAACCCGGGTCTGTAGCTCAGGGGTTAGAGCAGGGGACTCATAATCCCTTGGTCGTGGGTTCGAACCCCACCGGACCCACCAAATGGTAAAAACCTGCTTCATTTTAAGAAGCAGGTTTTTTTGTTCAGCTTAATTTGCCGTGGCAGTGTTTGTATTTCTGGCCGCTGCCGCACGGGCAGAGGTCGTTGCGGTGTACGACCCGGCCTTGTTTGGCGAGCGTTTCGGGGCTGAAGTCGTTGCCGGTGGGGTCGAAGGCTTCGGTGGCAAGATCGTCGCGCGATTCGCCCAGCACATCTTCCATGGCAGGTGCACCGGAGTGGATGGCTTGCACGGCGGCGGGTTCTTGCGGTTCGCTGTCTGCAATCATATCGTCGGCCTGTTCGATTTGCACCGAAGTCAGCAGCGAGGCAACGTTTTGTTTGATGCCGTTCCACAGATGCTGGAACATGATAAAGGCTTCACGCTTGTATTCCTGTTTGGGGTTTTTCTGGGCGTAGCTGCGCAGGTGGATGCCTTGGCGCAGGTAGTCCATCGCGGCGAGGTGTTCGCGCCAGTTGTTGTCGATAACTTGCAGCAATACATTGCGTTCGAAGTTGGTCATGTTTTGTTTGCCGACCAGCTCGGTTTTGTCGGCGTATTCTTGTTCCACTTGGGCAATCAAACGCTCTTTAACGTCTTGGTTGTCGAGCATGTTGTTTTCTTTCAGCCAGCCCCGGATATCGGCATGAACGCGGAATTCTCCCGCCAATTGGGATTCGAGCGCGGGCAGGTCCCATTGTTCTTCCATGCTGTCGGGCGGCATATGGATATCGACCAAGTCGCCGATAACTTCTTCGCGGATGCTCTTGGCCAAATCGCTCACGTCTTGGTTGGTGAGGATTTCGTTGCGGTAGTGGTAAATCACTTTACGCTGGTCGTTGGCCACATCGTCGTATTCGAGAACCTGTTTGCGCATATCGAAGTTGCGGCCTTCCACTTTGCGTTGCGCGCCTTCGATTTGGCGGGTGAGCATACCGTGTTCGATGGCAACGCCGCGCTCCGGAGCAAGGCGGTTGAGAATGGCGGCGGCACGGTCTAGGGCAAACAGGCGCAGGAGCGGGTCTTCAAACGAGAGGTAGAAACGGCTGGAACCGGGGTCACCCTGACGCCCTGCGCGACCGCGCAACTGGTTGTCGATGCGGCGGCTTTCGTGGCGTTCGGTGCCGATAATGTGCAGGCCGCCGGCGTTGATAACGCGCTGGTGGTCGGCTTCCCAGCTGTTTTCGAGTTTGGAGATGCGGTCTTGTTTTTCTTCGTCGCTCAAGGTTTCGTCGGCACGGATGGCATCGCTCTGGTGTTTGACGTTGCCGCCCAAAACGATGTCGGTACCGCGGCCGGCCATATTGGTGGCCACGGTAATCATGCTGGGTTTGCCCGCTTGCGCCACAATCAGGGCTTCGCGTTCGTGTTCTTTGGCATTGAGCACGTTGTGGGGCAGGCCGGCTTGGGTGAGCAGGCGGGATACCAGCTCCGAGTTTTCGATGCTGGTGGTGCCCACCAAAACGGGTTGGCCTTTGTCGAAACAGGCTTGGATGTCGTTGACGACGGCTTCGTATTTTTCTTCTGCGGTGCGGAAGATTTGGTCGTTGAAGTCTTTGCGCTGCATCGGGCGGTTGGTGGGGATAATCACGGTTTCCAGGCCGTAAATGCTTTGGAACTCAAAGGCTTCGGTATCGGCCGTGCCGGTCATGCCGGCGAGTTTTTTATACAGGCGGAAGTAGTTTTGGAAGGTGATTGAAGCCAGTGTTTGGTTTTCGCGTTTGATTTCGACGCCTTCTTTGGCTTCTACGGCCTGGTGCAGGCCTTCCGACCAGCGGCGGCCCGCCATCAGACGGCCTGTGAATTCGTCGACAATCACGATTTCGCCTTCCTGAATCACATAGTGTTGGTCTTTGTGGAACAGGGTGTGGGCGCGCAGCGCGGCCATCAGGTGGTGCATCAGCATGATGTTGGCGGCCGAATAGAGCGAGTCGCCTTCTTGCAGCAGACCCATGTCGGCCAGAATTTCTTCGGCGTGTTCGTGGCCGGATTCGCTCAAAATCACCTGATGGGCTTTTTCGTCGACCCAATAGTCGCCCGCGCCTTCTTCGGTTTCTTGGCGGATAAGGCGTGCGGGCACTTTGTCCATCACTTGGTAGAGCTGCACGTTGTCGTCGGCCTGGCCGGAAATAATCAGCGGGGTGCGCGCTTCGTCGATCAGAATCGAATCGACTTCATCGACCACGGCGAAATTCAAATCTCGCTGCACTTTGTCGTATTGGTCGGTTACCATGTTGTCGCGCAGATAATCGAAGCCGAATTCGTTGTTGGTGCCGTAGGTGATGTCGGCGCTGTAGGCGGTTTGGCGGTAGAAAGGCTGCATATCGCTCACGATCACGCCCACGGTCAGGCCGAGAAAGTTATACAGCGGC
Source organism: Neisseria dentiae (assembly GCF_014055005.1). Classification (NCBI taxonomy): domain Bacteria; kingdom Pseudomonadati; phylum Pseudomonadota; class Betaproteobacteria; order Neisseriales; family Neisseriaceae; genus Neisseria; species Neisseria dentiae. Next base: position 1,822,878 of record NZ_CP059570.1, read on the forward strand.
TCCATAATGCCTGCATCGCGTGCGGCCAGATAGTCGTTGACGGTAACCACATGCACGCCTTTGCCCGCCAGCGCGTTGAGGTAAACAGGCAGGGTGGCGACCAGCGTTTTGCCTTCGCCGGTACGCATTTCGGCGATATTGCCGTCGTGCAATACCATGCCGCCGATAAGTTGGACGTCGAAATGGCGCATATTCAGCACGCGGCGGCCGGCTTCGCGGCAAACGGCGAAGGCTTCGGGCAGAATGTCGTTTAAGCTTGCGCCTTCGGCGAGGCGCTGTTTGAATTCGGGGGTTTTGGCTTGCAGCTCTTCATCGCTCAAAGCCTGCATCTGCGGCTCTAATTCGTTGATTTTGGCGACGGTTTTGCGGTATTGTTTGAGCAGGCGGTCGTTGCGGCTGCCAAATACTTTTTTGGCTAAGTTGGTAAGCATGAAATTTCCTGTGGCGGAATGTGTTTGCGGCATTCCGGCTGAAACGGACGGGTCATAAAATCAAACCCGAATTTTAACACAAGCCGTTTGGCAGGGTTACAATGCCGTCTGAAATAGCGGCAGTTTGACCAAATTTCAACTTCCCTTTACTTTGCGGGCGTTTTTGAAAATGCCGCGTTACGGTTTTGCCGCCGCTTTTTTCTGCCAAACTTTTCTGAAATTGTTGGTTGGTCGGGCGGGTGTTATGCTCCTAATCGGCTGCGGATGGCATAAAATGCCTGAAAAAATGAAAGCGGCGGAATATGTTCGGCAGCTTTTACCAAAACAACACTCAAGGTGGTTATCATGGATTTGAACCGGTTGGGCGGGCGCGACGGGCACTTGCTGGCCCTGTTGCAGCGTTCGCAGCAATGGCGCAGGCTGGATGCCCAAGTCAAGCAGATGATGCCCGCCAACCTGTGCGCGCATTTTCAGACGGCCTGTGTGGAAAACGGCGTATTGGTTTTGCTGGCCGACAACAATATGGTTTCTTCGCGCCTGCGCATGATTGCCCCGGGCCTGCTGCCGCGTTTGCAGGCGCTGCACCCCGACATCGCCGGCGTGCGCGTGAAGGTTTTGCCCAAGCCGCCGCAAACGCCCCGCGTTAACAGCCTGAAAATGAGTGATGCCGCGCTGGAGGGCTTCAGGCACACCGCCGGGCGGTTGCAGCACCATCCCGAGCTGGCGCAAGCGCTGCAAAGGTTGGCGGAAAAGCACGGGAAAGGCTGAATATTCGGGCTTGATCCGAGTGTTTTATGTTGTTGGAACGCAAGATACCCGGGTTTGGCCAGAGTGCGGCAGAATGGCTGCTAAGTTAAGTGGTTTGATTACAGAGGCCGTCTGAAAACATTTTCAGACGGCCTCTAACCTTTTACACCCGTCGCTGATAATGCTAACATCAAAAACCGCTTTCAAGCCCTTTGCAAGGCTTTAATTCAAAGGAGAAAAACATAATGAGCACTTTGCCCCGCCCCGAAATCGATTCAGACGGCCTGCTGGAATATTCGGTGGTTTACACCGACCGCGCGCTGAACCATATGTCGCAAAAATTCCAGACGGCCTTGCGCTATATTTCGGCCACGTTGAAAAAAGTTTACGGCGCACAACACGCCGCCGTGATTCCCGGCAGCGGCACGTCGGGCATGGAAGCCGTGGCGCGCCAGCTTGCGCGGGGCGGGAAATGCCTGATTGTACGCAACGGTTTTTTCAGCTACCGCTGGACGCAGATTCTTGAAAAAGGCGCCATCGCCGCCGACAGCAAAGTGTTCACCGCCCGCCAGGCCGACGAAGCGCAAGCCCCGTTTGCGCCTGCGCCGATTGAAGAAGTGTGCGCCGAAATCGCCGCCTACCGCCCCGCCGTGGTGTTTGCGCCGCACGTGGAAACCGCATCGGGCATCATGCTGCCCGACGGCTATATCCGACAACTGGCCGAAGCCGTGCACGCCGTCGGCGGCCTGCTGGTCATCGACAGCATCGCTTCGGGCTGCATTTGGTTGGATATGGAAAAGCTCGGCATCGACGTGTTGGTTTCCGCCCCGCAAAAAGGCTGGAGCGGCTCGCCCTGCTGCGGTTTGGTGATGCTGAACGACGCGGCTTACCAAAAAGTGCAGCAAACCGAATCCGACAGCTTCGCGCTCGATTTGAAAAAATGGCTGCAAATTATGGAAGCCTTTGAAAACGGCGGCCATGCCTATCACGCCACGCCGCCCACCGATGCGCTGATGAAGCTGCACGATGTGATGAAAGAGGCCGAAGCCATCGGTTTCGGGCGTTTGCAGGCGGCGCAAACCGAGTTGGGCGCGAAAATACGCGCGCTGCTGGCCGGTGCGGGCTATCCCAGCGTGGCTGCGGCAGGTTTCGAAGCCCCCGGAGTGGTGGTTTCCTATACGGCTAACCCCGATATCCAAAACGGCAAAGCCTTTGTCGCACAAGGAATGCAGATTGCTGCCGGCGTGCCGCTGCAATGCGGCGAGCGCAGCGATTTCCAAACCTTCCGCCTCGGCCTGTTCGGTTTGGACAAGCTGCAAAATATCGACCGCACGGTAGAAACGTTTGCCCGGGTGTTGGGCAGGGTGTAGCCGGCAGGTAAGGTTCGGCAAAAACCGGCGGATAACGCTTGGCAACGCGGCAAAAGGTGTACAATAGCGCCTTTTTCAGACGGTTTGAGACCTTTGCAAAACCCCCATCTGCGGTGCATTTCTGCGTTGTGCGCTGCTTGCTCGCTTGCCTATCTGTTTGATATGTCTGCACTCGCTGCGCTGCTACGCCTTGAACTGCATCCACATCTGGGGGGCAAAGGTTTCGGCCTGCCGTTTGCGCCTGCTGCGGCAGGCCGTCTGAAAAAACGCTTAACCGGAAATGGAGACCTTAATGTTCCGCACTATGCTCGGCGGCAAAATCCACCGTGCCACCGTTACCGAAGCCGATTTGAACTACGTTGGCAGCATCACCATCGACCAAGACCTGCTCGACGCGGCGGGTATCTGTGTTAACGAAAAAGTGCAAATCGTCAACAACAACAACGGCGAGCGTTTTGAAACCTACACCATTCCCGGCGAACGCGGCAGCGGCGTGGTGTGCCTCAACGGCGCCGCCGCGCGGCTGGTGCAGAAAGGCGACATCGTGATTATCATGTCTTATGTGATGCTCTCCGAGCCGGAAATTGCCGCCCACGAGCCGAAAGTGGTGCTGGTGGACGAGCGTAACAAAATCCGCGACATCATCCGCTACGAACCGCCGCACACCGTTTTATAAACCCTTAAGGCCGTCTGAAACATTTTTCAGACGGCCTTACCCTGCAAAGCGAGAGCCATTATGAACATCAACATCCAAAACATCACGGTCGGCAACGAACAGCCGTTTACCCTGTTCGGCGGCATCAACGTGCTGGAAGACCTCGATTCCACCCTCAAAGCCTGCGAACATTATGTGAAAGTAACTGGCAAACTCGGCATTCCTTATGTGTTCAAAGCCTCGTTCGACAAGGCCAACCGCTCGTCTATCCGCTCGTTTCGCGGCGTGGGGTTGGAAGAAGGGCTGAAAATCTTCGCCGCCGTGAAAAAAGAATTCGGCGTGCCCGTGATTACCGACGTGCACGAGCCTTACCAATGCGCGCCCGTGGCCGAAGTGTGCGACGTTATCCAACTGCCCGCCTTTCTCGCGCGCCAAACCGATTTGGTGGTGGCGATGGCGAAAACGGGCAATGTGGTTAACGTGAAAAAGCCGCAGTTTTTAAGCCCTTCGCAAATGAAAAACATCGTTGAAAAATTCGCCGAAGCAGGCAACGAACAAGTGATTTTGTGCGAACGCGGCGCGCAGTTCGGCTACGACAATCTGGTGGTCGATATGCTCGGCTTCGGCGTGATGAAAAAAACCTGCGGCAACCTGCCGGTGATTTTCGACGTTACCCACTCGCTGCAACAGCGCGAAGCCGGTGCCGCCACATCGGGCGGGCGCCGCAGCCAAGTGGTCGATTTGGCGCTGGCCGGCATGGCCACCCGCCTGGCCGGCCTGTTTCTCGAATCGCACGCCAACCCCGACGAAGCCAAGTGCGACGGCCCCAGCGCGTTGCCGCTGGCCAAACTCGAAGATTTCCTGCTGCGCGTGAAAGCGGTGGACGAAACGGTGAAATCGTTTCCCGCGCTGGTGGTTGATTAAACAGTCAAAAGCATGGCAACAGGCCGTCTGAAAACTTTTCAGACGGCCTTTGCATTTGATATGACAGAATATTTTTCAAAGCCGAGAAAGGTAAATTTACCTAAATTAATGGCCGTTTGTTTGATTTGGCGCAGACAACCGGCGGCAGGGTGGCTGAAAGCGGGAGTAATATCGGCACTAAATCAGCCCGAACTTTTTCTGTGAAAGGAGTGTTGCCATGCCCGGATTTTTGGCCATCAACAAAATACCGAATAAAGGTATTCCCATCGCCGAACAGCGCAGGATGTGGCTGCGGCAGTTTTTAAAAGCCTTTTTGGTGGTGTTTACCACTTATATGTGCATGTATTTAATTAGAAATAATTTTAAGGCCGCGCAGCCGATGATGAAAGAGCAACTCGGGCTGACCACGCTACAGCTCGGTTATATCGGTTTGGCTTTCAGCATCACTTACGGTTTGGGCAAAACCGCCGTCGGTTATTACATCAGTGATAAAAACACCAAAAAATCCTTGTCGGTGATGTTGGTTCTCGCGTCGATAGCGGTGCTGTTGATGGGCTTGGTGATGAGTGCCTACGGCTCGGTAATCGGTTTGTTTATCGTGCTGTGGGGTTTGAACGGTATTTTTCAGGCCGCAGGCGGGCCGGCTTCCTATTCCACGATTTCACGCTGGGCGCCGCGTAAGGAACGCGGGCGTTATCTCGGCTTTTGGAATATGTCGCACAATGTCGGTGGTGCGGTGGCCGGCATATTGGCGCTGTGGGGTGCCAACGTGTTCTTCGGCGGCAATGTTTACGGTATGTTTGTTTTTCCCGCCCTGATTGCTCTGGCCATCGGCATTGCCAGCTTCTTTGTCGGCAAAGACGACCCCGAGGAACTGGGCTGGAACCGCTGCGAAGAAATTTTCGGCGAGCCGGTGGAGTCGGAAAACACCGAGGCCGAAGAAATGCCCATGTGGCAGGCGTTCAAGCAGTTTGTATTGCGTAACCCCTGGATTTGGATGCTGTGCGTGGCCAATGTGTTCGTTTATATCGTTCGCATCGGTATAGACAACTGGGCGCCGCTTTATGTAACCGAAGTGCTGGGTTTCGGCAAGCTGGATGCCGTCAACACGATTTTTTATTTCGAAGTGGGCGCGATTCTTGCCAGCATGAGCTGGGGTTATATTTCCGACCTGCTTAACGGCCGCCGGGCAGCCGTGGCGGTAGGCTGTATGGTGGCGATTATTTTCGTGGTGATGATGTATCGGCACGCCACCAGCGTGATGATGGTGAATGTTTCTCTTTTTCTGCTTGGCGCACTGATTTTCGGACCGCAACTGCTGATCGGTATTTCTTTGGTGGGGTTTGTGCCGAAAAAAGGCATCAGCGTAGCCAACGGCATGACCGGCACCTTCGGTTATCTATTCGGCGATTCTATAGCGAAGGTCGGGCTGGCTGCCATTGCCGATCCGAAAAGCGGCGGTTTGAGCCTGTTCGGATACACGTTACACGGTTGGTCTGACGTGTTTATTGTGTTTTATATCGCTTTGTTTGTCGGCATTGTGCTGCTGATGGTGGTGGCCTATGGCGAAGAAAAACGTATCCGCGAAGTGAACAGGCAGTTGGGGCATTAACATTCGCCCAAAAGCAGGAAAATCATCGCAAAATTTGTTTTAAGCCGGTGTCTTTGCAAGTCGTTAAGGCAGCTTGAAATACCCAACTCCGTCATGCTCGGGCCTGACCCGGGCATCCCGCCTTGTTGGAAGTTATTGAAAAACAAAAAAGATGCTCGTGGCAAGCCCGAGCATGACGTAGGTGCTTTTATAGTGAATCCACTGAATTTCCGTTACGGCGTTGCTGTACCTTGCCGTACTATCTGTACTGTCTTCGGCTTGCTGCCTTGTACCGAAGTAATCGGATTCTCTATAGTGTGCTGAAGCGACTTACAAAGCATCAGGCCGTCTGAAAGCTTTTCAGACGGCCTGTTTTTTATTTCAAACCAAAAGGTTTATTCCCACTCGATCGTAGAGGGCGGTTTGCCGCTCACGTCATACACCACGCGGTTGATGCCGCGCACTTCGTTGATGATGCGGTTGGACACTTTGCCCAGCAGCGAATAAGGCAGCTCCGCCCAATGGGCGGTCATAAAGTCGCTGGTGATGACCGCGCGCAGGGCGACCACGTATTCGTAAGTGCGGCCGTCGCCCATTACGCCCACCGACTTCACCGGCAGGAACACGGCGAAGGCCTGGCTGGTGAGGTCGTACCACGAGGTGCCGTTTTCATCGAAGGTGTTGCGCAGCTCTTGAATGAAAATATCATCGGCCCGGCGCAAGAGGTCGGCATAATTCTTCTTCACCTCGCCCAAAATGCGCACGCCCAGGCCCGGGCCGGGGAAGGGGTGGCGGTACACCATTTCGCGCGGCAGGCCGAGCGCCACGCCCAGTTCGCGCACTTCGTCTTTAAACAGGTCGCGCAAAGGCTCGAGCAGTTTCAGATTCATGTTTTCGGGCAGACCGCCGACGTTGTGGTGGCTTTTGATGGCGTGTGCTTTTTTGGTTTTCGCGCCCGCGCTTTCGATAACGTCGGGGTAGATCGTGCCCTGTGCCAGCCATTTGGCGTTAACGCGTTTTTTGGCTTCGTCATCAAACACTTCCACAAACTCGCCGCCGATGATTTTGCGCTTTTGCTCGGGGTCGGTTACGCCGGCGAGTTTGCCCATAAACTGTTCGGTAGCGTCCACATGAATCACGTTTACGCCCAGATTGCGTGCAAACATATCCATCACCATTTTGCCTTCGTTGAGGCGCAGCAGGCCGTGATCGACAAACACGCAGGTAAGTTGGTCGCCGATGGCGCGGTGGATCAGCGCGGCGGCCACGCTGGAATCGACGCCGCCCGACAGGCCCAAAATCACTTCGTCGCCGCCTACTTGTTCGCGGATTTTGGCGACGGCTTCATCGATGTAGTTGGGCATGGTCCAGCTCGGTTTGGCGCCGGCAATGTCCAGCACGAAGCGGTTCAGCAGCGCGCGGCCCTGTTTGGTGTGGGTCACTTCGGGGTGGAACTGGATGCCGTAGAATTGTTTTTCGGCGTGTTCCATCATCGCAATCGGGCAGCTCGGCGTGTCGCCGATCACCACGAAGCCTTCGGGCAGTTTCGATACTTTGTCGCCGTGGCTCATCCACACATCGAGCGTGTTGGCCTGGCCGTCTGAAATGCCGCGCGTTAATTCGCAATCGATGGTTTTCACTTGCGCATAACCGAATTCGCGCTGGTCGCCCGGCGACACTTCGCCGCCCAAATGGTGTGCCATAAACTGCATGCCGTAGCAGATGCCGAGCACGGGCACGCCCAAATCGAAGATGCCGGTGTCGGCCTGATAATCGGAGTTGTAAACCGAGTTGGGGCCGCCGGAAAGGATAATCGCTTTGGGGTTGAAGGCTTTGATGTCGGCCAAAGGCATATCGAAAGAATGCAGTTCGCAGTAAACATGGGCTTCGCGCACGCGGCGGGCGATAAGCTGGGTGACTTGCGAGCCGAAGTCGAGGATGAGGATTTTGTCTTGGGTCATGATGGTCTTCGATGGGAAAAGGGAAACGGCAGGCCGGCAAAAAGGCCGTCTGAAAAATGCGCTATTGTATCATTTTTCAGACGGCCTGATGCGTGCGGCGGATTATTCGCCGTTGGGCAGTTTCACCCGTTTGTGCGGCACGATGTTGCTGCGCGAAAGCAGCAGCAGACAGCCCAGCACCATCATGCCCAGCGCCACCAAAGGCGACATGCCCAGCAGGTATTGGCTTTTCAGGTAAACCGCCGCGCCGATGTAAATCAAGAGCGGGCCGGATACGACCGACTGTTTGTTGATGCCGTCCATCACCAGCACGGCCACACCGGCAACGGCCAGGCCGATGGCAATCAGCGTGGCGGTGGCGGGCAGGATGCCGGTGGCTTTGAGAAACCACACGGCGCCGGCGATAATCAGAAACAGCGGCAGGGCGAGCGAGGCTTGGGGCATGGTGCAAACTCCGTGGTTGCGAATGTGTTCAGACGGCCTGCATTATTGGGTTATGCAGGCCGTCTGAAAAGGGTTCTTGCGCTTTTTTACGCAAACCGGTTGTAAAAAACATATAGGCCGAGGCCTTTGCAAGTCGTTTAGGCCGTCTGAAATATTCAACCATCGCCATTCCCGCGCAGGCGGGAATCCAGTCGTTTTTTCGTAAGTTATTGAAATAAAATACTTGATGATTTTGGGGCCGGATTCCCGCCTGCGTGGGAATGACGAGGCACCAACCTTTTCAGGGTTGAATTGGTTTTTTTCAAAAATTTCAGGCCGTTAACCCGCGTTTTTCATCAAACGCTGTTTCTCGCGCTTCCAATCGGCTTCTTTCATGCTCTGGCGTTTGTCGTGCTGCTTTTTACCTTTGGCTAGGCCGATGTCCATTTTGATGTAGCCGCGGCTGTAATGCAGGTTTAACGGTACGATGGTGTAGCCCGCCCGCTCGGTTTTGCCGATTAATTTGTTGATTTCCGACTGTTTCAGCAGCAGCTTGCGCTGGCGCACCGGGTCGGGCTTCACATGGGTGGAGGCGGTGGGCAGCGCGGTGATGTGGCAGCCCACCAGATAAAACGCGTCTTTCTTCCAGTGGATATAGCTCTCTTTCAGCTGCACGCGGCCGGCGCGCACGGCTTTCACTTCCCAGCCGTCTAGCACCAAACCGGCTTCGATTTGGTCTTCGATAAAATAGTCGTGAAAGGCTTTGCGGTTGTTGGCGATGCTCATGGTATTCGATATTTCGGTTCGGTTGCTTTTTTTCAGACGGCCTATTGTAGCAAAAGGCCGTCTGAAAACGTGAGACCTTTGCAAAAAAGCCATCTGCGGCGCATTTCTGCGTTGTGCGCTGCTCGCTCGCTTGCCTAACTCCATGTTATGTCTGCGCTCGCTGCGCTGCTACGCCTTGAACTGCATCCACATCTGACTTTTTTGCAAAGGTCTCAACATTTTAAAATTCGCGTATGCAGGTAAAGCGCAAAACGCCGCCGACGCGTTCGGCAAACATGGCGGCGGGGCGCACCCACAGGCCGTAATCGCCGTAGAGGGCGCGGTAAACCACTAAGGTTTCTTCGGTTTCGCTGTGGCGGGCGGTGCCGAGCACTTCGTATAAATTGCCTTTATAGTGGCGGTAGATGCCGGGTTTGACTGTGTTCATAAGGCCGTCTGAAAAAACAAAAATGGCAGGTTTTGCAACCCGCCATACTTTGGGAATTGAAACCGGAACACTCCGGCCCAATTTGATTAAGCAGCCTGAATGTTGGCGGCTTGTTTGCCTTTGGGGCCGGTGGTTACGTCGAAAGAAACACGTTGGCCTTCTTTCAGGGTTTTGAAACCTTCCATATTGATGGCAGAGAAGTGAGCGAACAAATCTTCACCGCCTTCGTCGGGGGTGATAAAACCAAAACCTTTAGCGTCGTTAAACCATTTAACAATACCGGTTGCCATTGAACTTCCTATACTAAAAAAATTAACAAAAACAGCAAAATTCAGGCAACATGTAAAAACCAAAAGTTTCGAGTTTCTCCCAAACCATTATGCTTTTTTAGATGCCAAGCTCTGCTAAGAAGGCTTTTTACCTATGTTGTATGGTCCAGTCAAGGGGAGATTGGGAAAAATATCGAAATTTATTAAAATAAAGCAAAAAACAACATCAACACCGCCCCAAAACCATATTTTAAAGATTAATATGAGTCAAAACCAAACCCGCCGCGATGCCGAAACCGATCTGTTGAACCGCAGCAAAACCACTCCGCCCAAACGGTATGGCGTTTATCTGCTCAACGACGATTACACCACCATGGATTTCGTGGTGGAAGTGCTCACCGGCATTTTCATGCTGCCCGAAGAGCGGGCGGTGGCCGTGATGCTTCTGGTGCATCACGAAGGCAAAGGGCTGTGCGGCGTGTACACACGCGATATAGCCGATACCAAACAACAACAGGTTTTGCAGCGCGCAAGGCAGGAAGGCCACCCGCTGCAATGTATTGTTGAGGAGGTTTAAATGATTTCAGCCGAACTCGAACAGATTCTGCAACAGATCTACACCGATGCGCGCAGGCACAAATACGAGCTGATCAGCTTGGAGCATTTGCTTTTGGCACTCATCGAACAGAGCGAAGACGTAGCCGGCATATTGGCACGTTGCGGTGCGGATTGCAGCGTGCTCACCGAACAGCTGATCAGCAGCATGGTCGACAACACCCCGACCTTGCCGCCGCACCTGTTCGACAGCACCGAAACCCAGCCCACCCTCGGCTTCCAGCGCGTATTGCAGCGGGCGATGGTGCACGCGCAGTCGGCCGGCAAAAAAGAAGTGAAACCGGTGGACGTGCTGGTGGCGCTGATGAGCGAAACCGACAGCCATGCGGTGTATTTCCTGCAACTGCAATCGGTTACGCGCTACGATTTGCTGCGCTGCCTCGCCCACGGCATCACGCCTGAAGGCAGCAACGGCAGCAGCCGTGAAGAAGACGACGGCGACCGGGCCGCCGGCAGCGGCGATGCGCTGGCCGACTACACCGTCAACCTCAACGCCGAAGTGCTGGCCGGCCGCATCGATCCCCTAATCGGCCGCAAACACGAAATGGAGCGTTTGGTGCAAACCCTTTGCCGCCGCCGCAAAAACAACCCCTTGCTGGTGGGCGAAGCTGGCGTGGGCAAAACCGCGCTGGCCGAAGGCTTGGCACATTTGATTGTGAAAGGCGAAGTGCCCGACACCCTGCGCGGGGCCGCCGTGTTTTCGCTCGATATGGGCGCACTACTGGCCGGCACCAAATACCGCGGCGATTTCGAGGCGCGCATCAAAGCCGTTTTAAAAGCGCTGGCGAAAATCCCCAATGCCGTGCTGTTTGTGGACGAAATCCACACCATCATCGGCGCGGGCAGCACGTCGGGCGGCACGATGGACGCTTCCAACCTGCTCAAGCCCGCGCTGGCCAAAGGGCAGCTGCGCTGCATCGGCGCCACCACCTACAACGAATACCGCACCATCTTCGATAAAGACCATGCCTTAAGCCGCCGTTTTCAGAAAATCGACATCGTCGAGCCGAGTATTGCCGAAACCGTGCAGATTCTGCGAGGCCTGAAAAGCGCCTTTGAAGATTTCCACCAAGTGCGCTACACGGCAGGCGCGCTGGAGGCCGCCGCCGAGCTGTCCGCCCGCTACATCAACGAGCGCTTCCTGCCCGACAAGGCCATCGACGTGATGGACGAAGCCGGCGCCGCCCAGCGGATTCTGCCCAAATCCAAGCAGAAAAAGGTTATCGGCAAAGCCCAGATCGAAGCGGTGGTGGCCAAAGTGGCGCGCATTCCCGAAAAAACCGTGTCGCACGACGACAAACAAGTGCTGCAATATCTGGGCCGTGATTTGAAAAACATGGTATTCGGGCAGGATGCCGCCATCGAAGCCTTGGTGGCTGCCGTGAAAATGGCGCGCTCCGGCTTGGGGCAGCCCGACAAACCCATCGGCAGCTTTTTGTTTTCCGGCCCCACCGGCGTGGGCAAAACCGAAGTGGCGCGCCAGCTCGCCTTCTCGCTCGGCGTGCCGCTGCAACGCTTCGATATGTCGGAATATATGGAACGCCATGCCGTATCGCGCCTGATCGGCGCGCCGCCGGGCTATGTGGGCTTCGAGCAGGGCGGGCTGCTGACCGAAGCGGTTAACAAACAACCGTTTTGCGTGCTGCTGCTCGACGAAATCGAAAAAGCCCACCCTGATATTTTCAATGTGCTGCTGCAAGTGATGGACCACGGCAAGCTCACCGACAACAACGGCAAGAGCGCCGATTTCCGCAATGTGGTTATCATCATGACCACCAACGCGGGTGCCGAAAGCCTGAGCAAGCCTGCCATCGGTTTTGCCGGCAAGCGTGAGCGCGGCGACGAAATGCAGGCCATCAACAAGCTGTTTACGCCGGAATTCCGCAACCGTTTGGATGCCATTATCCCGTTTGCGCCGTTGAACGAAGCCGTGATTGCCAGAGTGGTGGATAAATTCCTGCTGCAACTGGAACAGCAGCTGCTTGATAAAAAAGTGGAGGCCGAGTTTACGCCGGCGCTGCGCAAATATCTGGCTGAAAAAGGTTTCGACCCGCAGATGGGTGCCCGCCCGATGAACCGCCTGATTCAGGACAAAATCCGCAAGGCGCTGGCCGACGAGCTGCTGTTCGGCCGCCTTGCCGACGGCGGTTTTGTGCGCATAGACTGGGATGCGGCCAAAGAAGAAGCCGTGTTGAAGTTTAAGAAAACTGCACCGAAAAAAGCGGCAGATGCGGCGGTGTGAACGCGCACGGCGGATTGCAGAAGGCAGTTGCCCGAGGCAAAGGCCGTCTGAAAACAAAATAACCGTTTTTCAGACGGCGTCAAGTGTTTGTGCAAAGGTTGAGACCTTTGCAAAATTCAAATTACTATCTGAAAAAACCTGAATTCCGTCATTCCCGCGTAGGCGGGAATCCAGACACTTGGCATCCAAGTATTTGTTTAATCAATACTTCAATATTTCCATCTGGATTCCCGCCTACGCGGGAATGACGGGATTTAAGCATTTCAGACGGCCTGAAGGAGTTTTGCAAAAGCTTCGCCAAAGCGGATTTGAACGTCGTTGCGCATAAAAAACGCCCCGTAAAACGGGGCGTTTGGTATTGCGGGGCACGGGCAAGCGGTTATTCTTCGGCCGGTGCGGGTTTGGGGGTGGCGCGCACGTCGTTGCTTTTTTCTTTGTGTTTCAGCACGGCGCGGTCGAGTTTGTCCATCAGCACGTCGATGGCGGCATACATATCCGATTCAACGGTTTCTACGTGCAAATCCTTACCGGCCAAGTGCACATCGGCTTCGGCCTTGTTGTTGACCTTTTCCACCGAGAGGGTAATGGCTACCGAAATCACGTTGGCGGCGTGGCGGTTGATGCGCTCGAGCTTGGCGGCCACATGGTTTTTGATGGCTTCGGTTACGTCGAAATTGAGGCCGGTAATTTTCAGATTCATGGCTTACTCCTTCGGTTGGGTTGTGCCGTTGGTGTACGGCGGAAATCGACAGGTTTGCCTGCGGTTCGGGCTGCCGCAAAAGTCAAACTGTTCGGGTTTCACTATAACAGGCCGTCTGAAAGGTTTTGCTGATGCAGATTAAATTTTTCAGACGGCCTGCCTGGTTCGGGCCGGGCCGTTACGGCCTGCGTTGGTGTGCGTTCGGAATATTCAGTGATTCGCGGTATTTGGCTACGGTGCGGCGGGCGATGTCGATGCCCTGCTGTTTCAGCAACCTGCTTAGCGCATCGTCGGAATAAGGTTTGTGTTTGTTTTCGCTTTCAACCAGTTGGGCGATAACGGCTTTCACCGCGCTCTGGCTCACGCCTTCGCCGTCTTCGGCGGCAACGGCCTGTGTGAAGAAATAGCGTAACGCAAACACCCCGCGCGGGCAAGCCAAATATTTGTGGTTGGCGGCGCGCGACACGGTGCTTTCGGCCACGCCCAGCGCGGCGGCGGCGTCTTTCACCAGCATGGGGGTGAGGCCGATTTCGCCGAACACGAAAAAATCTTCCTGTTTTTCCACGATATATTCGGCCAGCCGCATCACGGTGCTTTTGCGCAGTTCGAGACTGTCGATTTTCTGGCGTGCTTCGCTGAGTTTTTCTTTCCATTCGGGGCTGATGTCGCCCGCTTGTTTGAGCAGTTCGCAATATTCGCTGTTGAGCTGCACTTTCGGCCACACGCGCTCGTTGCTGCTGACCGACCAGCCGCTTTTGGTTTCTTTCACCCAAATATCGGGCTGTACATAGGCGGTAGGTTCGGCGGAAGCGAAACCGTAGGCGGGATAGGGGTTGAGTTTGGCGATCAGGTCTAAGGCCGTCTGAAGGGTTTCGGCTTCGGCATCGGGAAAATATTTGCGGAATTTGGCGGTGTTCTGCTGGCGGCTGCGGCTCAAATCGTCGAGATGCAGCTGCACGATTTTGGCGGCAAGCTGGCGCTCGGGTGAGGAGGGCAGGCGCATCAGTTGCAACAGCAGCGATTCGGTGAGGTCGGCGGCACCCACGCCCGGGGGGTCGAAGGTTTGCAGCAGATCGAGCGCGTTCTGCATATCTTCTTCTTCCAGCATCCACTCTAACGGCGTTTGGTCGAGCACATCGGTGATGCTGTCGGTGAAGTAGCCTTGTTCGTCGAGAAAATCAATCAGGATATGCACCCGCGCGGCTTCGGCTTCGCTTAAGGGGTGTTCGCACACTTGTTTGTGCAGATAGGCGTTGAAGTCGTCTTCTTCGGCGATGGTGGCCCAAACGTCTTCGGCATCGTCGCCGCCGACTTGGTTGGTTTTGGGTTGCGCGGCGGAAATGCGCTCGAATTCGGCTTCTGCCGCTTCGTCGTATTCGGCGCGCTCCAAAAGCGGGTTGTCTTGCAGCCAGTCGTCGACTTCGCGGTCGAGTTCCAGCCCCGACATTTGCAGTATGCGCAGCGACTGTTGCAGCCGCTGGTTGAGCTGTTGGGTTTGCCTGAGTTTTAATCCTATGTTTTGACTCATGTTGTTATTTTCTTCTTGAGTAAAAGCGTAATGTGCGGTTTGCGCCGGACCGGATTAACCCCCAATTGCCGGCTGTTAATAGTTGAAGTTTTCGCCCAAATACACCGCGCGCACCTGTTCGTTGTTAACCAGCTCTTCGGGGTGGCCGGAGGCCAGCACGGTGCCGTCGCTGATGATGTAGGCGCGGTCGCAGATGCGCAGGGTTTCGCGCACGTTGTGGTCGGTTATCAGCACGCCGATGCCGCGGGTTTTCAGAAAACCGATGATTTTCTGAATGTCGATAACGGCAATCGGGTCAACGCCGGCAAAGGGTTCGTCGAGCAGGATAAAGCGCGGCTGCATGGCCAGCACGCGGGCGATTTCCACGCGGCGGCGTTCGCCGCCGGAGAGCGACGGCGCGGGGTTGTTGCGCAGGCGCTCGATATTCAGATCGGCCAAGAGTTTTTCAAGCTCGGCATCGATTTCGCTTTTGTTTTTCAGGCGGATTTCCAAAATGGCGCGGATATTCTGCTCCACCGTCATTTTGCGGAAAATCGACGCTTCCTGCGGCAGGTAGCCCAAGCCCAAACGGGCGCGCTCGTGTATCGGCAGGTGGCGGATTTCTTGGCCGTCTAATTCTACGCTGCCTGCATCGGCGGCAATCAGCCCCACTATCATATAAAAGCTGGTGGTTTTGCCGGCGCCGTTGGGGCCGAGCAGGCCGACCACTTCGCCGCTTTCGATTTCCAGCGAAAAGTTTTTCACCACTTGGCGCTTTTTGAAGGTTTTTTGCAGGTTTTGTACGTTTAAGCGGCTTTGGCTCATATGCGTGCTCTTTGGTGATGGTTACTATTGTAATCGGTTTTTAGGCCGTCTGAAAGGTTTTTTTAACCTTTGTGAAGATTTGTATGTCTTGATTCTTGTTTGCGCACACCGTGGCAAATGTGTGCGGCGCTTTGAACTGCATCCGCATCCGGCATTTTTGCAAAGGTATCAGGCCGTCTGAAAAGCGGTGCGGCGTTATTGCCGGTTTTTCAGACGGCCTGTGGGTTATTTTTTCTTACCTTGCGATTGGGTGCTGGAAGGCTGGATAACCACGGTTACTCGCTTGCCGCTTTTGCCGCCGGAAGCCTTGCTGCCCTGCACGGTATAAACTTCGGTGCGGGTGTTGTAGGTAATCACGGCGCCTTCGGCCAAGTCGCCGCCGCGCTCTACTTTGGCGTTGCCGATCAGTTTCACGATGTTGGTGGCCGACGAGTAATCGATGTTGTTGGCCTGGCCTTTCACGGTGCCTTTGCCGCCGTCGAGCGTTTGGCTGAAGCGCACGGGGCTGCCGCTGGCGTTCATCTGCTGCTCGCCTTTGCTGTTGCGCGACACACGCACGCTGCCGGCGCTGATGTTGAGCGTGCCTTGTTTGATAATCACGTTGCCGCTGAACGTGGTTACTTGGTTGGCCTGATCGAGCGAGCCTTGGTCGGCTTCGATTTGAATCGGCTGCTGCCGGTCGCTTTCGAGCGCGAGGGCGGGGGCGGCGGCAACGGCGGTTAAGGCGGCCAGCAGGGCGGTTTTATAGATTTTTCGGGTCATAAATAATGGCTTTCACGCGGGAGGGCAGGTTTAAAAAACCTTTTTTGTGGTCGTACACCAAACCGTTTGCCGTGCCGTGGGAATCGCCGTATCGGTATTCGACGGCATCTTGGGTTTCGGCGGTTTCGGTTTGCGTATCTATGGTTAGGCTGTTGGTTTTCAAGATGCCGGCGGGGCGTTGTGCGTCGGCGTTTTTGGTTAATACCACGTTGTTTTGAAACTGTACTTTGCGGTTTTCGGTGTTGTAGTGCGCTTCGTTGCTTTTTACCGTGTAGAGTAGTTGGCCGCCGTTATACATGGCAAGCTCGGGTTTTTCAAAGGTTACGTCGTCGCTTTTGGGCAGCTGCCAGGCGGTTTCGGCGCCGAGGTTTTCTTTCAGACGGCCTTGTTCGTCGAAACGTTTGCCGTTGATGCCCGTCATCGAATATTGCGGTTCGTTGGGGTTGAGCGCGGTTTCTTCCACGTCAACCTGGCTGATACGCCCGAGCCAGGCGGAAAGGCCGCCCAGGCAAATCGCCAGAACCAGCGGAAACAGCCAGCCGTAGCGCCATCTGGTCATTTTACATACTCCTGTAAAGCGGCTTCGAGCGTGCCCTGCGCCTGCATAATCAGGTCGCACAATTCGCGCACCGCGCCGTTGCCCGCGCTTTTCTGCGTAACGTAGGCGGCGTGTTGCAGGGTAAACCAGTGGGCTTCGGGCACGGCAACGGGCAGGCCGCAGCGCACCATTACCGGCAAATCGACCACATCGTCGCCGATAAAGGCGCATTCGTGTTCTTCCACCCCCGCTTCGGCGAGCAGCTGCGCATAGGCGACGCGTTTGTCGTGTATGCCTTTATAGTAGTGGCCGATGCCGAGCTGCCTGACGCGCACGCCCACCGACGGGGCGTCGCGGCCGGTGATGATGGCCGTTTGCACGCCGGTGGCTTGCAGCATTTTCAGGCCGTGGCCGTCGAGCGTGTGGAACGATTTGATTTCTTCGCCGTTGTCGCGGATGAAGATGCGGCCGTCGGTAAGCACGCCGTCCACGTCCATAATCAGCAGCTTGACGGCGGCGGCGCGCGCCTGGATTTCGGGGGTTAGGGTTTGCATTCGGGTTGTGTTCTTTAAAAAATAAACGGTTTTCAGACGGCCTGGGCGAATAACAGCGGTTTATTTTAGCACCGTAAAGTTTAAACGCCGTCTGAAAATGTAAATGGGCTGGGTGCGCGGTTCAGCTTGAACTGCATCCACATCTGAGGGTTTTGCAAAGGTCTCAGCCTTTGGCTTTGCGGCGCGGTCTGTCTTCGCCCTCCTGCGGTTGGGCGGCTGGCTGCGGCGTGCAGTCTATCGGCGAAATATCCACCGGCGGCAGGGCTTTGCCGTGTTTGTCGCGCACGATAAACCTTGCGGCCTGCAAACCGGACAGCATGCCGCCTTCGGGGCGGCACACGATGGCGCTTACCTGCTTTTTCATGGCGTTGACTGCAAACGGCAGCATGGTGGCGATGTCGTTGAAATCGCGGTCGGTTAGGGTGTAGGCTGCGGTCATCACGCCGTTTTTAACGCTGCTTTCATCGAGCCGCACGTTTTTTCTGACCATGCGGCCCTGTTGCGTGCTTTTTTTCGCGGGCTTCTTTTCTGCCGCACATTTCGGGTGTGTTTGCCCAGCGCGCCACCAGCCTGCCGGCGGCATCCTGCACCCAATAGCTGTTGCTGATGATTTGCAGCGGCGGCCGGCTGCCGCACACGTCCAGATAATATGCCAGCCGCGAGTTTTGCCGCACCGTATCCACCGCATTTTGCACTTCGGCGCCCGGTTCGGCCGCCGCTGTTTCATATAAAACGTGCGTGCCGCCGTTGTGGAATGACACGGCCTTAATGGTTAAAAACCTGTTGAGTTTGATCGGCAGATACGGCTGCATGGCGGTCGTTTGCGCTTGGTAGTGCGCCTGTGTTTGTTGGTTCAGGGGCTGTGCCTGCGCGGCGGCGGCCAGCATACAGCCGGTTAAAAGCCAGTGGGGTTTCATGCCATACTCCGGCGGGTTAAAAACGATGGGCTGAGACCTTTGCAAAACCCCATCTGCGGCGCATTTCTGCGTTGTGTGTTTATGCCCTTTAGGGTACTGCTCGCTCGCTTGCCTGACTTCATGTTATGTCTGCGCTCGCTGCGCTGCTACGCCTTGAACTGCATCCGTATCTGAGGGTTTTGCAAAGGTCTCAGGCTTGAATTCGGGCCGTCTGAAAACGGTGTGCCGCCGATCAGACGATACGCGCTTTCAGCAGGTCGTGCATATTCAGCGCGCCTACAACCAAACCGCCTTCTTCCACCACCAAGAGGCCGTTGATGTGGTTTTGCTGCATCTGTTTCAGGGCTTCGGTGGCGAGTTTGTCGGCGGTGATGGTTTTGGGGTTGGCGTGCATGATTTCGTCAACCGTCAGCCCGGCGAAGTTGTCGCGCTGTTGGAACAGCCGGCGCAGGTCGCCGTCGGTAAACACGCCTTTCAGACGGCCTGTGCCGTCGGTAACGGCCAGCATGCCCAAGCCTTTTTCGCTCATGATAACGATGGCGTCTTTCAATAAGGTGCCGCTTACCACGGCGGGCAGCCCTTCGCCGCCGTGCATGATGTCGGCCACGCGCAGCAGCAGGCGTTTGCCGAGGCTGCCGGCGGGGTGGCTGAGGGCGAAATCGTCGGGCGTGAACTCGCGCGCTTTGAGCAGCACCACCGCCAGCGCGTCGCCCAGCGCCATCACGGCGGTGGTGCTGGAAGTGGGCGCCAGCCCCAGCGGACAGGCTTCGTGCGACACGGCGGCGGTGATGTGGATGTCGGCATGGCGTGCCATGGTGGACTGCGGGCGCGCGGTAATCGAAATCAGGGTAATGTGTTTGCGCTTGAGCGCGGGGATAATGGCGGCGATTTCGTCGCTCTCGCCCGAGTTGGAAATGGCGATAACCGCGTCGCCGTCGACTATCATGCCCAAGTCGCCGTGTGCGGCTTCGGCGGGGTGGACGAAAAACGCGGGCGTGCCGGTGGATGCC
Organism: Neisseria dentiae; assembly: GCF_014055005.1. Lineage (NCBI taxonomy): Bacteria > Pseudomonadati > Pseudomonadota > Betaproteobacteria > Neisseriales > Neisseriaceae > Neisseria > Neisseria dentiae. The sequence continues at coordinate 1,842,132 of NZ_CP059570.1, forward strand.
ATGGTGGCGGCAATTTTGCGGCCGATATGCCCCGATTTGCCCATGCCCATAATCACCACGCGCCCACGGCATTGCAGCAGGGCGTCGGCGGCGCGGGTAAAGCTGCCGTCGAGTTCGGCGGCGATTTCGTGCAGGCTTTCGGCTTCGATGCGCAAAACCTCGCGCGCCCAGTTCAGATATTGTTCGGAATTTTCCATGCTTGTTTTCCCGCAGGGCTACCCAAATATGGAGAATCGGGTTAGCATCATTACTTTCTCAATAAATAACAAGGATTTCAGAGATGACTATTTTATCGGACGTTAAAGCATTAGGCCAACAAATCTGGCTCGACAATTTATCGCGCTCGCTGGTGCAGAGCGGGGAGCTGGCCGAAATGATGCGGCAGGGCGTGTGCGGCGTTACTTCCAACCCCGCCATTTTCCAGAAAGCGTTTGCAGGCGATGCTTTGTATGCCGGCGAAATCGCTGCGCTGAAACAGCAAAACCGCAACCCGAAAGCCATCTACGAAACGCTGGCTATTGCCGATGTGCAGGCTGCCTGTGATGTGTTTCTTCCTGAATATGAAAAAAGCGGCGGCAAAATCGGCTTTGTGAGTTTGGAAGTTGCCCCCGATTTGTCGCACGACACCACCGGCACCGTGGCCGAAGCCAAACGCCTGCACGCCGCCATCAACCGCCCCAACGTGATGATTAAAGTGCCCACCACCGATGAGGGCGTGGCCGCATTGGAGCAATTGGTTTCAGACGGCCTCAGCATCAACCTCACGCTGTTGTTTTCGCGCCAACAAACCCTCAAAGCCTATGCCGCTTATGTGAAAGGCATTGAAAAACGCTTGGCGGCCGGCATGCATGTAAACCATATCCGCGTGGTGGCCAGCTTCTTCATTTCGCGCGTGGACGGCGCGCTCGACACCACCCTGCCGCAACCTTTGCAAGGCAAAGTAGCTATTGCGCTGGCCAAAGCCGCTTATCAGGATTGGCAGCAGTTTTTCGGCGGCGAAGCATTTGCCGCCGCCAAAGCCGCCGGCGCCAACCCCGTACAGCTCTTGTGGGCTTCCACCGGCGTGAAAAACCCCGCCTATCCCGACACGCTTTATGTTGACAGCCTGATCGGACCCGACACCGTCAACACCGTGCCCGATGCTACGCTGAAAGCCTTTATCGGCCACGGCACCGCGGCAACCACGCTCACCGAAGGCCAAACCGAAGCGCTTGCCGTTTTGGCCGAAACCGAAAAACTCGGCATCGATCTCGAAGCCCTCGCCCTGCGCTTGCAGGAAGACGGCCTGAAACAGTTTGAAGACGCATTTGCCAAACTGCTCGAGCCTTTGGCTTAACGGAAGTGTTCCAAGTATGACGCGGATATTCCGTTCGGCAGAAAGCACGGGTTTTGCCGAGATAATATAGGCCGGTTTGCACCGAGGCCGTCTGAAAAAAGTTTTTCAGACGGCCTCAATCTGTCAAACCGCAAGAAGGGCAATGCTGCGCCCGAACAAGTTTTCCCGCCGCATATTCCGCAAGCCGCCGAATCGGCTTACAATACCGCCCGTTTGACACACACCGCACAGAACAACCCCTATGAAAATCTGGTTCGGTCGGCGCATCAGCCCCGACTTTCCCCACGGCAGCGCCGTTACCATCGGCAACTTCGACGGCGTCCACCTCGGCCACCGCCATATTCTGCAACGGCTCAAGCAAGAAGCCCGCAGCCGCGGCCTGCCTGTGGTGGTAGTGGTTTTCGAGCCGCAGCCGCAAGAATTTTTCGCCCGCAAAAGCGGCCGCGGGCTGCCTTACCGTATTTCGCCCCTGCGCAGCAAACTGCAACTTTTAAGGGAAACCGGCTGTGTTGATGCGGTGTGGGTGCTGCGCTTCAACCAAGCCTTTGCCGATATGGGTGCGCAAACCTTTATCGACAGCCTCTTGCGCGAAACCCTCAACACCAAATACCTGCTGATCGGCGACGATTTCCGTTTCGGCGCCGGCCGCGAAGGCAGCTTCGAGCTGCTGCAAAACCAACCCGGCATGGTAACTGAGCGCACGCCCTCGGTGCTGGTGGAAAACATCCGCGCCAGCAGCACTGCCGTGCGCAAAGCCCTTTCAGACGGCCAATTGGAACACGCCTGCAAACTGCTCGGCCACGACTACACGCTCAGCGGCCATGTCAAGCACGGCACCAAGCTCGGCCGCACCATAGGCTGCCCCACCGCCAACGTGCAGCTTCCGCAGCACCACTACCCCTTGGGCGGCGTGTTTGTGGTGGAGGCCGAAGGCAGCTTCGGCAAACGGCGGGGAGTGGCCAGTTTCGGTTTCAACCCCAGCGTATCGAAGTCGCGCCGCCAAAAGCTGGAAGTGCATCTTTTTGATTTTCAAGGAAACCTTTACGGCCAACGTTTGACCGTGCGCTTTCTGCACAAACTGCGCGACGAAAAAAAATTCGACAATATCGAAGATTTGAAACACCAGATTTGGGCAGATATGGATGCGGCGAAAAACTGGGTGAAGGCTTAGGGCGTGCAGTCACAATATTTTCAACCACATCGCAATAATCCGGATTTTTATTGCCGCCGCAAATGAAGTCCAATCTCTTCGCATAACGTGTGGCAATACCCCGCTAACGTTTAAAATCCAAAAAGCAGTTTTCTACCAAGTTATGCAGTATCCAGAAAACGGCATTGATTAATCACCTGTTATCTATTGCCTAACCGCATCGGCTGCTTTTTCGCCCTAGCAGATGGGTTTCAATAAGGCTACATTGATGGTCAGTAAGGTTGTAATTGGGACTACTCTATTTAAGGCGGGGCAACGCCGTATCGTTTTTATTTTGTTTTGCTATACAATAGGGTTTTTCCCGCTTCCCCCGTTTCATGCCTGCCAAAATCCAAACCCGCCCGTTCAACCAAACCGTTTGCCAAAGCCTGATCGAAGCCGGCGCCGACCCTTTGCTGGCGCGCCTGTGCGCCGCACGCGATGTGGCCTCCCCTGCCGAACTCGAAGACAAACTGGCCGCGCTGCTGCCCTATCAGGGGCTGAAAAACTGCACGGCGGCGGCGGTGCGGCTGGCCGACGCGGTGCAGCGTCGCGAAAAAATCCTGATTGTGGCCGATTATGATGCCGACGGCGCCACCGCCTGTGCCGTCGGCATGAAAGGCTTGGCCGCAATGGGCGCGGCGGTGGATTTTCTCGTGCCCAACCGTTTCGAACACGGCTACGGCCTCACGCCCGAGCTGGCCGAAATCGCCGCCGCCCGAGGCACAGATTTGCTGGTTACGGTGGATAACGGCATCGCCAGCCTCGCCGGCGTGGCGCGTGCGCAGGAATTGGGCATCGACGTTTTGATTACCGACCACCACCTGCCCGCCGAGCGCGTGCCAAACTGCATCATCGTCAACCCCAATCAGGCGGGCTGCACGTTTGCCAGCAAAAGCTTGGCGGGCGTGGGGGTAATTTTTTACGTTTTAATGGCTTTGCGTGCCGAATTGCGCGGGCGCGGCCATTTCAGGCCGTCTGAACACGCCAATCCGGTTTCAGACGGCCTGCCCGAACCCAATTTGGGCGAACTGCTCGATTTGGTGGCGCTGGGTACGGTGGCCGACGTGGTGCCGCTCGACCACAACAACCGCATTCTCGTGTCGCAGGGTTTGAAGCGTATGCGTTCGGGCAAAATGCGCCCCGGCATCCGCGCCCTCTTTGACGTGGCGCGGCGCGACTGGCGCAAAGCGCAGCCTTTCGACATGGGCTTTGCGCTGGGGCCGCGCATCAATGCCGCCGGCAGGCTCGACGATATGTCGGTGGGCATCGCCTGCCTGCTGGCCGACAGCGACGCCGAAGCGCAAACCCTCGCCGCACACCTAAACGATTTGAACATCGAGCGGCGCGAAATCGAACAATCCATGCTGCAAGACGCGCTCAATGCCTTTCCCGAATCGCTGCCGGCAAACCAAACCACGCTGGTAGCCTACCGAGGCGATTTCCACCAAGGCGTTATCGGCATTGTTGCCAGCCGCTTGAAAGACCGCTTCTACCGACCCACCATCGTGTTCGCCCCTGCCGACAACGGCGAAGTGCGCGGCTCCGGCCGCTCCATTCCCAACCTACACCTGCGCGATGCTTTAGACTTGGTGAGCAAACGCCACCCCGATTTGATTTTAAAGTTCGGCGGCCACGCCATGGCGGCCGGTTTGAGCATACGAGAACACAACCTCGCTGCGTTTCAGACGGCCTTTGAAAACGTGGTGCGCGAACTGGTTTGCGAAGACGACTTATCGCAAACCTACATCACCGACGGCAGCCTGCCCGCCGCCGAACTCACCCTCGCCCAAGCGCAGAACCTCGCCCGCCAAGTGTGGGGGCAGGGTTTCGCGCCGCCGAGCTTTACCGACGAATTCGCCGTTGTCCGCCAGCAGCCCATGGGCGTGAACCACAAAAAAGTGTGGCTGCAAAAAGACGGCCTCGAATTCGAAGCCATGTTTTGGCGCTGCACCGAAGAAATCCCCGCGCGCGTGCGCACGGTTTACCGCCCCGTGGCCAACGAATGGCGCAACAATATCGAATTGCAGCTTTATATCGATTATTGGGAAGCGGCTTAGTGTGGCAATTAAAAGCCAACGTAGATTCGACCTTAATAAATAAAGATTTATTCGGTTAAAATGTGCACTCATTTTTAACAGCACAGTTTTCAGACGGTCTATTGAACTTGTTTAAAACCGTATTCTATTAATTATACTTAAATTTAAGAGATTACTATGAGCCAATACGTTTATTCCATGCTGCGCGTGAGCAAAGTTGTGCCGCCGCAGAAAACCATCATCAAAGACATTTCCCTGTCGTTCTTCCCCGGCGCGAAAATCGGCCTGTTGGGTTTGAACGGCGCGGGCAAGTCCACCGTGCTGCGCATTATGGCGGGCGTGGACAAAGAGTTCGAAGGCGAAGCCGTGCCGATGGGCGGCATCAAAATCGGCTACCTGCCGCAAGAACCCGAGCTTGATCCCGAAAAAACCGTGCGCGAGGAAGTGGAAAGCGGTTTGGGCGAAGTGGCCGCCGCGCAGAAACGTTTGGAAGAAGTGTATGCCGAATACGCCAATCCCGATGCCGATTTCGACGCGCTGGCCGAAGAACAAGGCTGCTTGGAAGCCATCATTGCCGCAGGTTCCAGCACGGGTGGCGGTGCTGAACACGAATTGGAAATCGCCGCCGACGCGCTGCGTTTACCCGACTGGGACACCAAAATCGGCGTGCTCTCGGGCGGTGAAAAACGCCGCGTGGCCTTGTGCAAACTCTTGTTGAGCAAGCCCGATATGTTGTTGCTCGACGAGCCGACCAACCACTTGGACGCAGAAAGCGTGGAATGGCTGGAACAATTCCTCGTCCGCTTCCCCGGCACCGTGGTGGCCGTTACCCATGACCGCTACTTCCTCGACAACGCCGCCGAATGGATTTTGGAACTCGACCGCGGCCACGGCATTCCTTGGAAAGGCAATTATTCTTCCTGGCTGGAACAGAAAGAACAGCGTTTGGCCAACGAAGCCAAATCCGAAGCCGCCCGCATCAAAGCCATGAAACAAGAATTGGAATGGGTGCGCCAAAACGCCAAAGGCCGCCAAGCCAAATCCAAAGCCCGCTTGGCGCGTTTTGAAGAAATGAGCAACTACGAATACCAAAAACGCAACGAAACGCAGGAAATCTTCATCCCCGTGGCCGAGCGTTTGGGTAACGAAGTGATTGAATTCGTGAACGTTTCCAAATCCTTCGGCGACAAAGTGCTGATTGACGATTTGAGCTTCAAAGTGCCTGCGGGCGCGATTGTCGGCATCATCGGCCCCAACGGCGCGGGTAAATCGACCCTGTTCAAACTGATTTCCGGCAAAGAACAACCCGACAGCGGCGAAGTGAAAATCGGCCAAACCGTCAAAATGTCGCTCATCGACCAAAGCCGCGACGGCCTGCAAAACGACAAAACCGTGTTCGACAACATTGCCGAAGGCCGCGATATTCTGCAGGTCGGGCAATTTGAAATCCCCGCGCGCCAATACCTCGGCCGCTTCAATTTCAAAGGCAGCGACCAAAGCAAAATCGCCGGCAACTTATCCGGCGGTGAGCGCGGTCGTTTGCATTTGGCAAAAACCTTGTTAAGCGGTGGCAACGTGTTGTTGCTGGATGAGCCGTCTAATGATTTGGACGTGGAAACCCTGCGCGCACTGGAAGATGCACTGCTGGAATTTGCCGGCAGTGTGATGGTGATTTCGCACGACCGCTGGTTCCTCGACCGCATCGCCACCCATATTTTGGCCTGCGAAGGCGACAGTAAATGGGTATTCTTTGATGGCAACTATCAGGAATACGAAGCCGATAAGAAACGCCGCTTGGGTGAAGAGGGCGCGAAACCGAAACGTATCCGATATAAACCGGTAACGCGTTAAGCTGATATTGAATGCCTGTCTGAACAGTTTTCAGGCAGGCATTCAATGTGCCGATTATTTATTTCAATTTTCTCCACAATTTTCCCAAGCACGCTTACCATGACTGCCTTGCAAACTTTGCTTTCACACTTCCGCCAACAATCCCAATCCGTACGTGATCAGGGCACCGCCTTCGAACGGCTGATGACAGATTATTTCCAAACCGAACCCTGTTACCGCGACCTGTATCAAACTGTCGAACCCTATGGAAAATGGGTGGAAAAATATGCAGAAACCTTGGATTTAGGCAGTAAAACCGATGCTGGAATCGATTTGGTGGCAACTACTTTCAACGGCGAGCATCATGCCGTCCAATGTAAGAACTATGCCGAAGATTACACGGTTAAAAAGCAAGACATCGACAGCTTTTTTACCGCTTCCGGCAAACATTATTTCAGTAACCGCATTATTGTCAGCACGACCGACCATTGGTCAAAAAATGCGGAAGACGCATTGACTGACCAACAGATACCGGTTTCTAAAATTACGCTGAATGCATTGGAAAACAGCGTTATCGACTGGTCAAAATACCATATAGATAACCAACCTGCTGTCAAAATCCAAAAACAATTGCGCCAACATCAGCAGCAAGCGTTACAGGCAGTAGACAAAGGATTTGCCCGCGGTGAAACACGCGGCAAACTGATTATGGCCTGCGGCACGGGTAAAACCTTTACTTCTCTTCGTATTGCCGAGCATCTGGCCGGCAAGGGTAAACGTGTACTGTTTCTGGTTCCCAGCCTTTCCCTGTTAAGCCAGACTTTGCGCGAATGGACGCAAGATTCCATTCTGAAACTGCGTAATTTCGCCGTATGTTCGGACAGTGAAGTCGGCAAGAAGAAAGTCGATGACGACCGCACCCATTTACGTCCCAGCGATTTGGAATTTCCCGCCACAACCCATGCCAAAAGCCTGTTTCAGGCAGCCACCGCGCTGCACGATGCCGAGCATATGACGGTTGTCTATTCCACCTATCACTCCATCGATGTTATACACCAAGCACAAAAACAATACGGCCTGCCCGAATTCGATTTAATCATCTGCGACGAAGCACACCGCACAACCGGCGCAACATTCGACGGTGATGACGAATCTGCCTTTGTCCGCATTCATGATGCCGACTATATCCAAGGCGCCAAGCGGCTGTATATGACCGCAACCCCGCGTATTTACGGCGAAACCGCCAAAGCCGCCGAGGGAGTGGTTTTGTATTCGATGGACAATGAAGCCCATTACGGCAAAGAATTCTTCGTACTTACCTTCTCACAAGCCGTTTCAGACGGACTATTGGTAGACTATAAAGTGATTGTACTGGCTATTGAAGAAAGCCATATCCAGCGCCGCATTCAAAATCTGCTTACCGACGGCAACAACGAATTGAAAGTAGACGATGCCGCCAAAATTGTCGGCTGCTGGAAAGCTCTATCCAAATACGGCCTGACAGGAGAAGAAGGTTCTTTATATCATCCGATGCGTCGCGCCGTTGCATTTTGCCAAGTGATTGAAAAAGAATACAAAGGCAGCAAACACAAAGTCAGCTCCAAGCTGATTGCCGAAATGTTTCAAGCCGTAATAGAGGAATACCAGCAAGCCGAACGTAAAGCGCTGCTGGAACACAATTCCGAACTGAAATTACCTCCACAACTAGCCATGATCTGCGAAGCCGCACACGTTGACGGCGGCATGAACGCCGGCGAAAAAGAAAGCAAACTGCAATGGCTCAAAGCAGAATTACCCGACAACACCTGTCGCATCTTGTCTAACGTACGCTGCCTGTCTGAAGGTGTAGATGTGCCCGCATTGGATGCCGTGCTGTTTCTTACACCACGTAATTCGCAAGTAGACGTAGTGCAGTCGGTCGGTCGCGTCATGCGCCGTGCCGAAGGCAAAAAGCAAGGTTATGTGATTTTGCCGGTAGTCATTCCCGCCGGAGTAGAAGCCGAAGATGCACTGGACAAAAACGAAAACTACAAAGTCGTCTGGCAGGTATTAAACGCACTGCGCGCGCATGACGACCGTTTTGACGCCATGATCAACAAGCTGGAGTTCAACGGCAAAGACACCCATAAAATGGAAGTGATCGCCATTGCCGATAAAGTAACCCCGAAAGTCAAACGCACCGGCAAAAAAGACCAAACCTTAAGAGACGCACAAGCCGGCTATAGCATTGGCAGCAACGATGCGCCGATACCGCCGATACAAAAAGAAATCCAATTTGAAATCGGCGAAATCGAGCGCACCCTCTACGCCAAAATCGTTAAAAAATGCGGCAACCGCCACCATTGGGAAGACTGGGCAGGCGACATCGCCAAAATTGCCCGCACCCATATCGACAGCATTACCGCCATTCTTGAAAATCCCGACAATACCGCCGAACAAAACGCCTTTGCCGAATTCTCCGCCGAATTGCGCGATGATTTGAACAACGCCGTAACCGATGCAGAAATCATCGAAATGCTGGCGCAGCACATGATTACCAAACCCGTGTTCGATGCCCTGTTTGAACAATACAGCTTTGCCGAGCACAACCCCATGAGCCGCGCCATGCAAAACGTATTGGATTTGCTGCAAGCCAAAAACCTGCACAAAGAACGCAATACCCTGCAATCGTTCTACGATTCCGTACACCTGCGCGCCAGCGGCATCGAAACCGCCGAAGGCAAGCAAAAAATCGTGGTCGAGTTATACGACAAATTTTTCCGCAACGCCTTCCCGCGCATGACGGAACGATTGGGTATTGTGTATACGCCTGTTGAAGTAGTGGATTTTATTATCCGCAGCGTGGAAGACGTATTGAAAAACGAATTCCACAGCAGCCTGAAAGACCAAGGCGTGCACATCATCGACCCGTTTACCGGCACCGGCACCTTTATCACGCGCCTGTTGCAGAGCGGCATTATTCCTACCGATAAGCTGCCTGAAAAATATCAAAACGAAATCCACGCCAACGAAATCGTTTTGCTGGCTTATTACATTGCGGCGATTAATATTGAAGCGACTTATCACGGCATATTACACAACAATATCAACGGCAAAGTTTCAGACGGCAGCGATTATGTTCCATTCAACGGCATTTGTTTAACCGACACCTTCCAAATGTATGAAAAAGGCGATATGTTGAATGAATTGCTGGTGGACAACAGCGCACGCAGAAAACGCCAAAAATCATTGGATATTCGCGTGATTATCGGCAATCCGCCCTATTCAGCAGGGCAGGAGAGCGCAAACGACAACAATGCCAATATTGAATATCTGCATTTGGATAACCGCATTCGTGAAACTTATGCCGAATATTCCAATGCAACATCTACAAAAAATCTTATGGATAGCTATGTTCGCTCAATACGTTGGGCCAGCGACCGCATCGGCAAACAAGGCGTAATTGGTTTCGTTACAAATGGTGGATTTTTAGAGTCTAGCTCTGCCGATGGCTTGCGCAAATGCTTGGTTGATGAATTTTCCAGCTTGTATATTTTCCATTTACGCGGCAATGCCCGCACATCGGGAGAGCGTCGTCGTAAAGAAAAAGATAATGTTTTTGGACAAGGTACACGTACACCAATTGCCATTTCCATTTTAGTGAAAAATCCCAATGCCACCGAACAAGGCAAAATTTATTTTCACGACATTGGCGACTATTTAAGCCGAGATGAAAAATTGGCCATGATTAGCGAATACGGCAGCATTAACGGTATTTCTGAACAGAATGGCTGGCAAGAAATTCAACCCGATGAATTTAACGATTGGCTCAATCAACGCGATCCGAATTTTGATAACTATATTAGTTTAGGAGATAAAAAAGATAAGGATGCTGTAACTGTATTTGACAATTACTCTTTAGGACTTGGTACAAATAGAGATGCTTGGGTATACAATTTTTCTCATAAAGATTTAGAGAAAAATATGGAAGCAATGATTGGGTGTTATAACTCGGAAGTTCAAAGATTTAAAGAAGCATTAGATAGAGGTTTATCATTAAATATTAATGATTTCATTGAGAAAGATGAAACTAAAATCAGTTGGTCAAGTAGTCTTGTTCCAAAAGTAGAAAAAGGAATTTTGGCAAAATTTAATCCCGATAAAATAGTAATTGGTGTTTATAGACCATTTTCCAAACAATTTATTTATTATGACAAAATGATGAATCATCGTATTGGACAAATGCCACAAATTTTTCCAAATATAACAGCTTTCAATCAAGTTATTAGTATCACAGGACGCGGTGCAACCAAAGAATTTTCCGCCTTGATAACGGACGAAATTCCTGATTTGGAAATGATTTCCAAAGGGCAGTGTTTCCCAATGAATTTGTATGAAGAAAATGGAGTGATTACACAAGGTATAGACGCAGACGCAATGACGGCAGACGCAACGCAACGCAACGCAACGCAACGCAACGCAACGCAACGCAACGCAACGCAAATTATACACGACAGCAGTCAACGACAGTCAATACCGAGCAGCAGCATAGAGAATCTGACGATTTGCCTGACAGTAACGGGCAGCAAAGGCTTCTCGGTGCTGATGACGGACACACTGCCCGATTTGCACTTGATTGGCGACGCACAATGTTTCCCAATGTTTCTTTACGAAACGGAGGAAGCATAATGAGCCAGTCAGACTTGTTTACCCAAGGCATGCCGTCTGAAAAGCAACCTGCACAGAAAAAACTTGTTCGTCGTTCTGCGATTACTGATGACGCTTTGGCACATTTCAGGCAGCCTTATTCACCCGAAGATGCAGAAAATATCAGTAAAGAAGATATTTTCTATTACATTTACGGCTTGTTGCACAGCGAAGAATACCGAGAGCGTTATGCCGATAATTTGAGTAAACAATTACCGCGCATTCCACGCATGAAAAATTATGCCGACTTTGCCGATTTTGCCCAAGCCGGTCGGGATTTGGCGGCGCTGCACCTGTATTATGAAACCGTGCCGATGTATCAGGGCGTGAAATTTTCAGGCAGCCTGAAAGGGTTGAAACTGACACCTCAGCAGATTATCGGCGGCGAAGCCGAAGATTTCCGCGTGGTAAAAATGAAGTTTGCCAAAAAAGACGATAAAACCCGCGTGGTCTATAACGGCAAAATTACGGTGGAAAATATTCCCGAAACTGCTTACGACTACATCGTCAACGGCAAACCAGCATTGGAGTGGGTAATGGAACGTCAAGCCGTTACCACCGATAAAAAATCCGGCATCACCAACGACGCCAACGACTGGGCCATTGAAACCATGGGCAATCCGCGCTACCCGTTGGAGTTGTTTTTACGTGTTATCACCGTAAGCCTGGAAACACAGAAAATCGTCAATGCATTGCCTAAATTGGATATTGTATAAAGTTGGTGCAGCCGATAAGAAACGCCGCTTAGGTGAAGAGGGAGCGAAACCGAAACCGGTAACGCGTTAAACCGATATTGAATGCCTGTCTGAAAAGTTTTTCAGACAGGCAGAGACCTTTGCGAAATACCAGCTACTCCATCCAAACGGTTACCTGAACAATCAAGGTAACCGTTTTTGCATTTTCAGACGTGTTTCTCGTCCATATTTCCCTCAATTAGCCCCTTTATCGGGGTGTCCATTGCCTTTTCAGGCAGCAGCAGGCACACGAAGCCTGTTGGCTGCCTTTAGCAGGTTCAGGCACACCGCTTTCAAATGGCTTTGCGCCAGCACTTTCCGTAAGCCAAAATAACGCGCTCTTTTACAGCCGAACTTCCGGTGCAGCGTACCGAAGGTTTACTCGACCACATAACGCACTTTCGACAGCTGCGTATTGCGCTGTTTCTCATGCTCCGTTAAAGGTTTGCCCCGGTGTGCCTTACGCATAATGCCGTCGGATAGCTGTTTGCTTTGCAGATGTTCCCGGTTGGCTTTACTGTCATACCCTTTATCGGCATAGACGGTTGTTCCGGGTGCGATGCCGTCCAACAGCGGTTCGAAATGGTTGCATTCATGGGCGTTGGCCGGAGTGATGTGCAGTTTCTCGATATAGCCTTCTGAATCGGTGCGGGTGTGTTGTTTGTAGCCCAAGGTGAATTTGCCCTCTTTCTTCACCCAGCGCGCATCCTTGTCTTTGCTGGGCAAGGTTTCGGCGGTGATGCCGTTTTCATCGGTTTCGATAGCCTGACGCTGTTTGCCTCCGGCAGTTTGGATGATGGTGGCGTCAATTACTGCCGCCGGGGCTTTCTCTATTTTTAAGCCTTTTTGGGTCAGCTGGCAGTTAATCAGTTCGAGAAGCCGGGCTAAGGTGTCATCCTGTGCCAGCCAATTGCGGAAACGGCAGAGGGTGCTGTGGTCAGGTAAGGAGACCTCATCAAACCCGCAGAAGAAGTAGAAATCCAGACGGGTGGCTAAACAGCGTTCCAATTCCGGATCGGAAAGGCTGTGCCATTGGCCGAGCAATACGGCTTTGAGCATGGGCAGTAGCGGATAGGCGGGGCGACCGCGGTGGTCGCGGATGTAACGGGTCTTTTGCCGGTTGAGAAGTTGTTCGATGGGCTGCCAATCGAGTAGCTGGTTAATTTTGAGCAACGGGTAGCTGTCGATATGTTTGCTCATCATTATTTGGGCTTGTTGGTGGAAAAAGCTGTTCATAAAAAACTCCTCTGAATTCTTTAGGAGAATTTAGAGGAGTTTTGGTTTTTTTGCAAAGGTCTCAGGCATTTTTCAAAAATGCCTGCTTTTGTTTCGAAAACGCCCGCTGATACGGGCGTTTTTTTATGGGATGGGCCGTCTGAAACGTATTTTCCGCTTCGCAGACGGTTTTGCCGATTTTTTCTATTTCTGCTTCAGGGCAGGTGAAATAATGGCCTCACCTCTACACTGATGAAGAAGGAGTTTTCCGATGGACAACACGAAAATTGATTTTATTTATCTTTCCGAGCCGGACATGATTAAAGCGGGTGTAACCGATATGAAAGGTTGTATCGACACGATGGAAGAGATGTTCGGCCTGCTTTACCACGGTGATTACCGCATGGCCGGTTCCAACGGCGATTCGCACGGTGCGATGGTGGTTTTTCCTGAAAATTCCCCGTTTCCCGATATGCCGAAGCCGACGGCCGACCGCCGCTTTATGGCCATGCCTGCGTATTTGGGCGGCAGTTTCCGTACTTCCGGCGTGAAATGGTACGGCTCCAATATCGACAATCGCGAAAAGGGTTTGCCGCGTTCGATTCTGATGTTTACTTTGAATGATGCCGATACCGGTGCGCCTTTGGCTTTTATGTCAGCCAACTTACTGTCTGCCTACCGGACCGGTGCGGTTCCCGGTGTCCGTGCACGTTATCTGGCGCGGAAAGATTCTAAGGTGGTCGGCATTTTGGGGCCGAGTGTGATGGAGAAAACCGCGTTCAGTGCGTTTATGGCGGAATGCCCCGGAATCGATACGGTGAAAATCAAAGGCCGTGGCCAGAAAAGTCTGAATTCGTTTTTAGATTGGTTAAAAGAGCATTATCCGCAAGTAACCGATATTCGGGTTGTCGACAGCATCGAAGAGATGGTTCGCGGGTCGGATATCGTTACTTACTGTAATTCGGGCGTAACCGGCGATGCTTCGCTCTATCCTTTGATAAAGCGCGAATGGGTCAGCCCGGGTGCGTTTTTGGCGATGCCGGCGTATTGCAGTATTGACGAGGGCTTGGAAAAAAGCGATGTCCGCAAGGTGGTGGACAATACCAGACTTTATGAGGCTTGGTATGAAGAGCTGCACAAACCGACACACAACCATATTCCCATTATCGGGATACATTTTATGGACATGATTGCCGAGGGCAAAATGGACAAGGCGCAATTGGAAGACATCGGCAAAATTGTTGCCGGTGATGCCCCGGGGCGGATGAACGACGACGAAATCATCATGTTGTCGGTCGGCGGTATGCCGGTGGAAGATGTGGCCTGGGGAACGGCGGTTTACCGCAATGCGGTGCAACGCAATATCGGCGTGAAGCTGAATTTGTGGGATACGCCGGCTTTAAGTTGATTATGTTTTTATCAGGAAAATCAAATGACTGAAATCGTTAAAGTGAAAACCGGATCGCCTTTCGAAGAACGCGCCAGTTATTCGCGCTTGGTGATGGCGGACAATTGGATTTATGTTTCCAACACGGCCGGCCGCAATCCCGTTACCAAAGAGATTCCGTCCGATATTATCGAACAAACCGAACAGGTGTTCGCCAATATCGAACAGGCTTTGAAAGCGGTGGACGCGACTTTGCGGGATGTGGTGATGTCGCGCGTGTTTATCCAGAAACCGGAGCACGTTAATCAGGTGATGGATTTTATCGGCAGCAAATTCCGCGGCATCAATCCGGCCACCACGGTAACCTGTCCGCCGCTGGGTGCCGCGGTTTATGAGGTTGAAATAGAAGTAACCGCATACCGCGGCGTGGCACAGGCCGAGGTGAAAGAAATACGCATCGGTTAATCCGCGCTTGCGCGCCACTTTTCAGACGGCCTCTGCCTTATCCGGCATGATGATTTATCCGCTGCCCGGAGGCCTGTCTGAAGATCATTCGAGGAATCATTATGGGACCCACCATCGCACCCGTACAAACTTCTTCCGGTATGCCTTCGTCAACCACCGTTGTGATTGTCGGCGGCGGCATTGTCGGGTTGACTGCCGCGCTGACTTTGGCGGAGCGCGGCATACCCGTTACCGTTTTAGAAAAAGGCCGTATCGCCGCCGAGCAGTCGTCCCGCAATTTGGGGTGGATACGTATAGTGGATTAAAATAAGAATGCCGAAGTAGGGTAAAACGATTCTTTAGCATATCGCCCAATTGCAAGTTTGAATGCAGTTATTTCATTTCGGAGTTTTTATTTGAATTCACTATAAAACCAACCGTGCGCCCGAGGATGTTCCGCTGGCGATGGCGGCCGACCGCCTTTGGCAGGGTATGCCCGAACGTGTCGGTAAAACGGTCGGCTACCGTCAGGCAGGCATTATGTTTATCGTGCGTACCGCCGAGCAGATGGCTGTTTATGAAAATTGGCAGCAATCGGTTAAAGATTACGTGCCCGAATCGCGCTTGCTGACACCTAACGAAATCGCCCAACAGGTGCCCGGCGGGCAGGGTGTTTGGGCAGGCGGCATTTTTACCTCGTCGGACGGCCGCGCGGAGCCGACCTTGGCTTCCAGTGCGATTGCCCAAGCTGCAATGGCGAAGGGCGCCGTAATTGTCGAAAACTGTGCGGTGCGCAGTTTGTCGCTGGCCGCAGGCAAAGTGTGCGGCGTGGTAACCGAAAAAGGGGAAATCCGCTGCGAACAAGTATTGCTGGCGGCAGGTTTGTGGTCCCGCCGTTTCTTGGGCAATATGGGCATCAATCTGCCGACTCTGCCGGTGGTATGCTCGGTGCTGCGGACACAGCCGATGGAAGGCCCGACCGACATTGCCGTCGGTGCGCCCGATTTTTCCTTCCGTAAGCATCAGGACGGCGGTTTTATCATCACCCAGCGCGGTGCGCTTGATGCGCCGCTCACGCTCGATCACACACGGATCGGGTTGCGCTACCTGCCGACCCTGCGCAGTCAGCGTGATGCTTTGCGTATCAGGTTAAACCGATATTTTTGGCAGGATTTAATGCTTCCGCGCCGTTGGCGGAACAACCGGATATCGCCGTTCGAGCGCGTCCGCACGATGGATCCCGCCCCCAATCCCGATCTCAACAACGAAGCACTAACCAATCTGCGCGCCGCCTGGCCTGTATTCAACCAAGCGAAAATCGAACAGGCTTGGGCAGGCATGATAGACATCACGCCGGATACCAATCCGGTTATCGGCGCGGTGGATGGCGTGCCCGGACTGACATTGGCTACAGGTTTTTCAGGGCACGGTTTCGGCACTTCGCCGGCCGCCGGGCAACTGGCTGCCGATTTGGTGATGAACGCCACCCCCTTGGTTGATCCTGCACCTTACCGGTTCGACCGCTTTAAATAGCCAGCAGCAATCTCTCAATTTGTTCGCCGCCATGCTTGAAACAAGAGCGATGGCGGCGAACAAGTTTTTCAGGCGGCTTTAGCAACTGTGTTACCAACTCGTCAGTCAGCAACATCAAACACGGTTAATCAAGCACATTGCAGGCCGTCTAAGCACAGATAATCGCGTACCCGTGCGTTCAGTATTCTCAGCAGTTTGTGCATACACGCATTGATGGCTACTTTAAACGGCTTTCCTTTGCCGATAAGCCGTTCGTAAAATGCTTTGATTTTCGGCTCAAAACGGCTGGCGGTCAGGGTGGCCATATACAGGGCATTGCGCACTTCCATTCTGCCGCCGGTACATCCGGTTTTACCAACCGATTCACCGCTTTGCTTGGCGGGCGGAACAACGCCGACCAGTAAGGCAATGCTTTTGTGCGGTAGCCGCCCCAGCTCGGGCAACATCGACATCAAGGTGGCGCAAGTGGTGTCGCCTATGCCTTTTATCTCTCCGATGATTTTGTTTTTGCCGTCAAAATTGCTGTCGTTGTATTTGGCAATCTGTTTGTCCAGATCAGCAATCAAGGTGTTAAAGTGCCGAATTAAATCTTCCACGCTTTGCTGTTGGCTGGGGTGGATTTGTGCCAAACGGTTTTTCTCGGCCGTGCGCATTTCCACCAGCTGGCTGCGGCGCTTTACCAAAGCTTCCAACTCTTCCTCTGCTACAGTAGGAGGCTGATACAGCATATTGGCGGCCAACCCTTTCAATTCGATTGCCTGCGCATAATCCGCCAGCATTTTGGCATCTTTGCTATCGGTTTTCCCCAATGAAAATGATTGGGCGTATGAATGGGTTTGGCGGGGATTGGCAATAACCACCCGCAATCCGGCATGATGCAATGCTTTGGCCAGCGGGATTTCCAATCCGCCGGTACTTTCCAGCACCACCAGACTGACATGGTGCTTTTGCAAATACTCGACGGTATGTTGGAAACCTTTGGAATTGTTGGTTTCCGTTTTGGTTTTGGCCATACCGGTAATGCCGATAACGAAGTGTTTTTTGGCTATATCGATGCCGCCATAGTTTTGAATACTCATCATAAACCTTCCTTGCATTCGGTTGTGTTGTCGTGCAACTGTTCGGTTGTGGTGATGGTTGGTTATCTGCTCGTTTGGCTACGATACGGATGTTAAAAAATCCCAGGGCGTGTACAGAGGCAGATAACCTGTTTGGTTGCTATGGTACATCGGTTTCAACATACAAGCAAAAGTTAAGTTAATCCACTCTACATCGTCAACGGCAAGCCAGCATTGGAGTCGGTAATAGAACGCCAATCCGTTACCACCGATAAAAATCCGGCATCACCAACGATGCCAACGACTGAAATATCGAAACCATGGGCAATCCGCGCTACCCGTTGGAACTGTTTTTACGCATTATCACCGTAAGCCTGGGAACGCAGAAAATCGTCAATGCATTGCCTAAGTTGGATATGATATTATGTAAACTATCACTTATGGTTTGACGGGTACAGTTTTCCTCTTGCGACGAAGTTCAGTAGTTAAACTAATGCTGATTAGTAGTTCTGGCAAACTACCAATATAAATTCAACTAACTATTAAATTAAAAAATTACTGTTAAAGATTTGGTTACCTACAATTTTTTATACCAAACAGCTTTTATTTTTAATAAAGGGGCTTAGGAAGCAAAATTAGCCCAAGGGTCGATTTCGCAGTATTTTAAGCAAGACTTTATACAGATCATCATGTCTGTGATTGAAGCGAAATTCGGTTTTCTTTAAGTGTAAATAAAAAGTCTGTTTCGATACACCGTTAAATTTAACCAAGCGGTTTTTGGCATAACCCCAAAACGACTCGATGCCGTTAATGTGTTGTGCACCCCGGGCGAACTCGTCTGCACCATGATGTACCCTGAGGTGCTTTTCATAGCCCATATCAACCAAGCCGTGATAGCCGCGCCAGCCGTCGGTATTGATGACACTTTCAACAGCAATCCGCCCTCGAATAACCTGTTACAGTGTAGCTTTCGAGGTATCCGGCACGATTTCGGTATAGACTTTGTCATCCCGTTTTAAAATGCCGAAAACAATGGTTTTGCCTCCCGCTCCCCGCCCGCGTTTACCTCGGATGCGTTTGGCGCCGAAGTAGGATTCGTCCAGTTCGACCACCCCGGCAAAAGGAGTTTGCCGTTCACATTCAGCGGCCATGCGGCAACGCAGTTTGAGAAACAGATTATTGATACTTCGGATACTGATGCCGGTGAGTCTGGCGGTATCGGAAGTGGTCAAATCAAGTGCGGAAAGGTGCAGGATTTGACGGGATTTTGATTCGGTAATTTTACTGAACTTTTGGTACTTGTTTTTAATAGGCATATCAGAAGTTTATCATCATTTTTGCTGATTTTGCTTCCTAAACCACTAAATAAATTCAGGACTAAAACGACTTTTTTGCAAAGGTCTCGGCCTGATGCTTTGGTAAAACCCATAGCGGTTTCTAAAAAAACATTCGCGTCATACTCCGGCCAAGCCCGAGTATGACGCGAATGTTTTTTAAGGTGTCGGAATAACCTACAAAATCCGCTCACACCCCCAAATACCCTTCCCTGCTGCTCAGCCATCTGTCCAAATGTTTCTCCACAATATCCGGCCGCTCTTCAATCAGCCTCGGTGCGATTTCGCGGGCTTGTTCCAAGAGCTGCAAATCTTCTTCCAGGTTGGCGAAACGCAGCATCGGTACGCCGCTTTGGCGGGCGCCGAGAAATTCGCCGGGGCCGCGTATGTTTAAATCTTGGCGGGCGATTTCAAAGCCGTCGGTGTGTTGGTAAATCACTTTCAGGCGTGCTTTGGCCACTTCGCCCAAGGGTTCGGAAAACAGCAGTACGCAGGTGCTGGCGGCGGCACCGCGCCCCACACGGCCGCGCAGTTGGTGCAGCTGCGCCAAACCCATGCGTTCGGCGTGCTCGATCACCATCAGGCTGGCGTTGGGCACGTCCACACCCACTTCGATAACGGTGGTGGCCACCAAAACGTTCAGACGGCCTGCGATAAATTCGGCCATCACTTCGGCTTTTTCGGCGCTCTTCATGCGCCCGTGCACCAGGCCGATGTTCAATTCGGGTAAGGCCGTCTGAAGTGTTTGCAGGGTTTCGGTGGCGGTTTGCAGTTGCAGGGTTTCGCTCTCTTCAATCAGCGGGCAAACCCAATAGGCCTGCTGCCCTTTGCGGCAGGTGTTCAACACAAAGCCTTCCACTTCGGCGCGGCGCACGCTGTTGACGAGGCGGGTTTTAATCGGGGTGCGGTTGGGCGGCAGCTCGTCGATCACCGAAACGTCGAGGTCGGCGAAAAAGCTCATGGCCAGCGTGCGCGGAATGGGGGTGGCCGACATCATCAGTTGGTGCACGTCCTGCCCTTTGTTTTTTAGGGCCAAACGCTGTGCCACGCCGAAGCGGTGCTGTTCGTCGACAATCACTAAACCGAGATTTTGAAATTCAACGTCGTCTTGAAACAGGGCGTGCGTGCCGACGGCGATTTGGGTGAGGCCGTCTGAAATGGCGGCTTTATTGGTTTCTTTGGCTTTTTTGCGCTGGCTGCCGGAGAGCCACGCCACGCTCAAACCCAGCGGCTCGAACCATTGTTTGAACTTGGCGTAATGCTGTTCGGCCAGAATTTCGGTGGGCGCCATCACCGCCACTTGGCAACCGGCCTCGACGGCGGTGAGCGCCGAGAGCGCAGCCACGATGGTTTTGCCGCTGCCCACGTCGCCTTGCAGCAGGCGGTGCATGGGGTGGGGCTGCTGCATATCGGCGCGGATTTCGGCCAGCACACGCTGTTGGGCGGCGGTGAGTGCGAACGGCAGCGCCAAGAGCAGTTTTTGCGACCATTCGCCCGTGCCGCGCAAGGGCTTGGCCTGCCCGCTGATGCGTTTCTGCCGCACCAACCGCATCGAAAGCTGCTGCGCGAGCAACTCGTCGAACTTCAGCCGCTGCCACGCGGGCAAAGCGCCGTTTGAAAGCTGTTGGATGGTGAAGCTCGGCGGCGGTGCGTGCAGCAGGCGCAGGCTTTCGGCCAAGTGCGGCAGTTTCAGACGGCCTAATAAATCATCGGGCAGCGTATCGTGCAACGGTACTGTATCCAAGGCCGTCTGAACGATACGGCGCAGCGTGGGCTGGTTGAGGCCGTTAACGGTGGGATACACGGGGGTGAGGCTTTCGGCCAGGCTGCTGCTTTCGGCATCGCGGATTTTCGGGTGTATCATCTCGTCGCCGAAAAACCCGTGCTTGATTTCGCCCACCGCGCGGATGCGTTTGCCCGCCGCGAGCTGCTTTTGATGGCTGGGGTAAAAATGGATAAAGCGCAGATGCAGCACGCTGCCCGAGCCGTCGCGTATCTGCGCGACCAACTGTTTGCGCGGCTTGAACTGCACTTCCTGATGAACCACCTCCCCCTCCACCTGACACGGCACGCCTATCGGCACATCGGCAATCGGCATGATGTGCGTTTCGTCTTCATAGCGCAGCGGCAGATGCAGCACCACGTCCCACGGCGTGTTGAGATTGAGCTTCGCGAGCTTCTTGGCCGTGGCGTCGTTGATTTTGAGCAGCTTTTGGTGTTCGGGGGTCATGGCATTGAGGAAAGCGGCAGAAGCGGCTATTTTAAACGATTTTTAAACGGTATCCGGCAAAGTGTGAAAGGCCGTCTGAAACGTTTCAGACGGCCTTTCATCCACAATACGGGTATCACAACAAAAACATCGTGGCCAGCCCCAGGAAAATCAGAAAACCGCCCGAATCGGTTACGGCGGTAATCAGCACCGAGCTGCCCAGTGCGGGGTCGCGGCCGGCTTTGTCCATCATCACCGGAATCAGCACGCCCACGGTGGCGGCGAGCAGCAGGTTGAGCGTCATCGCGGCCACCATCACGAGGCCGATACCGATGCTGCCGTAGAGCAGCCACGAAACCACGCCCATCACCGTGCCCCAAATCAGGCCGTTCACCAGCGCCACGCCCACTTCTTTTTTGAGCAGCCGCCGCGCCTGCACGCCGGAAATCTGCCCCATCGCCATCGCGCGTACGATCATGGTGATGGTTTGGTTGCCCGAGTTGCCGCCTATGCCCGCCACAATCGGCATCAGCGCGGCCAGCGCCACGATTTTTTCGATGCTGCCTTCAAACGCGCCGATCACGCGGCTGGCGATAAAGGCGGTGCACAGGTTCACGGCCAGCCACACCCAGCGGTTTCGCACCGAATGCCAAATCGGGGCGAACAGGTCTTCTTCTTCCTGCAAACCGGCCATGTTCAACATATCGGCTTCGCTCTCTTCGCGGATCACGTCGACCATTTCGTCGATGGTGATGCGGCCGATGAGTTTTTTATCGGCATCGACTACGGGCGCGGTTACCAAGTCGTAACGTTCGAACGCCTGCGCGGCTTCTTCCACGTTGTCTTCGGGGCGGAAGCGCACCACGTCGGTGGCCATCACGTTTTCCACCAGCTCGTCGGGGTCGGCCACCAGCAGTTTGCGGATGGGCAGCACGCCCTGCAACACGTCGTTTTCGTCAACCACGAAAATTTTATCGGTGTGGTCGGGCAGGCTTTCGAAACGGCGCAGGTAGCGCAGCACCACTTCGCAGGCCACGTCGGCGCGGATGCTCACCAGCTCGAAGTCCATAATCGCGCCCACTTGGTCGTCTTCATACGACATCGCCGCCTGCACCTGCGCGCGCTCTTCGGCATCGCGGGTTTGCAGCGCTTCATACACCACTTGGTGCGGCAGGTCGCCCGCCAGCTCGGCCAGCTCGTCGGCATCCAAATCATCTACGGCGGCGAGCAGCTCTTCTTTGTCCATCGACTCGATCAGCGTTTCGCGCACCGCGTCGGAAACTTCCAGCAGCACTTCGCCGTCTTCTTCGGGCGAAGCCAGATGCCACACCATCGAGCGCTCTTTCGGCGGCAGCGATTCGAGCACCGCCGCCACGTCGGCGGGGTGCAGCTCGTGCAGCACCGCAATCAGTTCGACCAGTTTGGCGCTCAGGGTTTCGTCTTCAACGGGCAGATTGTTTTCAATCTGCTCGGCAACGGGCAGCAGGGCTTCGGAAAGCGCGTGTACGCGTTCGATGTCGAGCGGCATACGCTCGGTTTTGTCCGGTTCGGGGGTATTTTCTTCGATGCTCATAAATACTCCGCCCGCCTGAAGTGCGGGAGCAGTATTCCGGCGGGATGGTTAAACAGTGGGGTTGTGTGCGGCGGATGATGAACTGGGAAGGTCCATGATGCGTGCCTGAACCATGCAGGCGGGTGGTTGGAAACGGCGCGTATTCTACACCTTTTCAGACGGCCTTACCAAGATTTATGGCGCAACAACACAAACGATACGGCGTTGCCCCGCCTTGCCGTATTACCTGTATTGTCTGCGGCGCGGCGCCTTGTCTCGTTTTGTGTTGTTGCACCATACCGAAACGGAAGTACAATTGAACCCGCAAACAGCAACGCGGAGCAAACATGAAACCCAAACTGATTATTTTCGACTGGGACGGCACGCTGGCCGACACCACCGGCCCGATTATCGACACTTTCCGGCAAACCTTCGCCGAATGCGGCCTGCCCCCCCCCGAAGCCGCCGCCGTTAAAAAATTAATCGGCTACAACCTTGTTACCATCATCCGCCACCTTGCGCCCGATGCCGACATCCACACCAAAGAGCAGCTGGCCGAAACCTACGCCCACCACTATCTCAACCCCAACAACCACAATATGAAGCTGTTCGACAGCGCCCTCCCCTGCCTGCAAACCCTCAAGCAGCAAGGCTATTGGCTGGCGGTGGCCACCGGCAAAGGCAGGAGCGGGCTGGACAAAGCCATCGCCCAAACCGGCACCGCCGGCTTTTGGCTGGCCACCGCCTGCGCCAGCGAGCAGCCCTCCAAACCCGCGCCCGACATGGTGTTCAAGCTGTGCGACGAGCTGGGGCTGAACCCTGCCGACGCGCTGGTGGTGGGCGACACCGTTTACGATTTGGACATGGCCGCCAACGCCGGCGCCCGCGCCGTGGGCATTACCACCGGCGCCCATCCGGCGGAACAATTGCGGCAGGCGGGCTGTTTGGCGGTTATCGACGATTTGGCGGAACTGCCCGGGCTGCTGGCGGGGCTGTGAAAAGCATTGAGGCCGTCTGAAAGGCTTAAATACCGTCCATACAGTAGGAGACCTTTGCAAAACCCTCAGATGCGGATGCAGTTCAAGGCGTAGCAGCGCAGCGAGCGTAGACATAACATGGAGTTAGGCAAGCGAGCGAGCAGCACACAACGCAGAAATGCGCCGCAGATGGGGGTTTGCAAAGGTCTCAGTAGCCGTAGGTCGGGCATTTATGCCCGACATAACCCGAATCCAAACAAAAGTCGGGCATAAATGCCCGACCTACCGAACTTACCGCCGTTATTATCCGGCTTGACCCGGCAATGACGGGCAGGCGTTGCCGGAAACCGTGTATGAGCACTAAGTTTTCAGACGGCCCAACGTTAACCTGTCCAATCCCGCCAGATCCTGCCGCGTTTCCACCTGCACGAAGCCGTTTTGCTCAAACAGCGCCCGCACCGCCGCGCCTTGGTTGAAGCCGTGTTCCACCAGCAGCATACCGCCCGCTTTCAGCCGCCCGCCCGCTTCCTGCGCCAGCGTGCGGATACAGCTTAGGCCGTCTGAAAAATCGGTGAGCGCGTTTTGCGGTTCGAAACGCAGATCGCCCTGCTGCAAATGGCTGTCGCCCGCTTCGATATAGGGCGGGTTGGAAACGATGATGTCGCAGGCTTGGTTTTCAGACGGCCATGCTGCTTCAAACCACGAACCGCAGGCAAACTCAACGTTGGCGCCGAGTGCGCGGGCGTTGGCGGCGGCGGTTTGCAGGGCTTGGGGGCTGATGTCGGAAGCGCGCACGGCCGCGTCAGGGCGTTCGAGCGCAACAGTGATGGCGATAATGCCGCTGCCCGTGCCCAAGTCCCACACCCGGCCGTTCGGCGGCAGGTGTTCGAGCACGGCTTCGACCAGGTGTTCGGTTTCGGGGCGGGGAATCAGCACGCTGCCGTTCACTTGGAAAGTGCGGCCGTAAAACTCGCGCGTGCCGAGAATATAGGCTACCGGCTCGCCGCCGATACGGCGTTCGGCCAGCTTGGCGGCGGCGGCGGCCACGTTATCGGGCAGCGTTTCCTGCCCGCGCGTAACCAGTTGGGCGCGGGTGTAGCCGCCGGCGTATTGCAGCAGCATACGCGCTTCGTTTTTGGGCAGCGGGCAGGCTTGCAGCCATTGGTTGAGGGTTTGCGACATGATAGGGGCGGAGTGCGTTTCAGACGGCCTGAATTATATAGCGGAAACGGCGGTGTGTTTGGAATGACGATAATTGGATGTTTCAGACGGCCTCAATGAATTTCGCAAAGGCAGCAGGCCGAGACCTTTGCAAAATTCCCTTCGGCATCTTAAACCTTCTGCGTCATGCTCGGGCTTGACCCGGGCATCTGTTTGTTTCAAAAGAAATAACAGATACCCGGGCTGAGCACGGGTATGACGAAACATAAATAAATTCAGGGTTAAAACGTGTTTTTGCAAAGGTATCAGGCCGTCTGAAATATTTTTTTCAGACGGCCTGCGCCGCATTTAGCGTTCGAAATGCAGAAACTGCATATGCCGCTCGTATTGGTTGAGAATGTCGATAATCACCTGCTCTTTGGTGTAGCCCACGATGTCGTAATCCTGGCTGCCTTCGCTTAAAAACACCTCGGCGCGGTAGTATTTTTCCTGGTCTTTGCCCGGGGCGATATTGCCCGCCTGCCCCAGCGCAAACACGGGTTTAACCGCTTCGACCAGCCGCACTTCGTATAAAAAGTCCACCTCGTCGCCGTGCATCACTTCCAGCCGGATTTTGCGGTTTTCCTTATCTTCGGCAAGCTCCGTGTCCAAGCCTTTAGCCTGCAATTCGTGCGCCACTTCCAGCATGGCCGGTTGCAGGGTTTTGAACATAAAGCGCAAAGCAGCGGTGGCGGTGGGGAAATTCACCAGCCGGTTGAGGCGGTTGCGCCAGTTTTGGCCGCTGTCGAGCACCAGCGCCTTATCGATCTGCACGGCCTTGCGCTTGTTGCCCTCCTGCCGCAAACAAACGGCCATCGACACCATATACAGCACCAACACCAGCGAAAACGGCAAACCCGCCACCACCGACACCGATTGCAGCGAGCTGAACCCGCCGGCAAACAGCAGCCCCAACGTTACCAAGCCGGTGGCCGCCGCCCAGAAAAAGCGCAGCCATACCGGCGCGTCGGTGTCGGAAGCCAGGTTTTTCGAGCTTAAATTGGCCAAAACCAACGCGCCCGAATCGGCAGAGGTAACGAAGAAAATCAGGCCGATAACCACGCCCAGCGTCGACCACAAGGCGGGAGCGGGGTAATGCTCGAACAAAACAAACATCCCCATCGCCGGGTTTTCCAACGCGGTTTTGCCCAGCTCGGCCACGCCGCCGTTAACCAGCTCGATGGCGCTGTTGCCGAACACCGAAAACCACGCAAAGATAAAGCCCAGCGGAATAAACATCACGCCGAACACAAACTCGCGCAAGGTGCGTCCGCGCGAAATGCGGGCGATAAACAGCCCCACAAACGGCGCCCACGCCACCCACCAGGCCCAGAAGAAAATCGTCCACGAAGCTTTCCATTCCTCGCCTTTCGCACCCTCGTAGGCATACACCTGAAACGTTTTATTCACGATGTTTTGAAAATAATGGCCGATGTTTTCAGTAAAGGCGTTGAGCAGAAACAGCGTCGGCCCCATCACCAAAAGCGCGATCAGAATAAACGTTGCCCCCAGCATATTGATTTCCGACAGCCGCCGCACGCCGCGCTCCACGCCCGACATCGCCGACATAGCCGCCGCCGCGGTTACCGCCACGATAATGGCCGTCTGAACCGCCTTACTGGTTTCGATGCCGAACACATGGGTCAGCCCCGCATTGGCCTGCAACACACCGATACCGAGGCTGGTGGCCAGCCCCAACAGCGTGCCGACCACGCCGAACGTATCCACAATATGCCCCAACGGGCCGTTGGTGCGCTTTTCGCCGAACAGCGGCACCAGCGCGCTGCGCAGCGCCAGCGGCATATCGCGGCGGTAGGCGAAATAAGCCAACGCCATGCCGATTAAGGCATAAATGCCCCAGCCGTGCAGCCCCCAGTGCAGAAACGTTTGCGACAAAGCCGCACGCGCCGCTTCGGGCGTGCCGCCCATGCCCAGCGCCGGAGAAAGATAATGGGTGAGCGGCTCCGACACGCCGAAAAACAGCAAATCAATGCCGATACCCGCCGAAAACAACATCGCCGCCCAAGTGAGAAACGGAAAATCGGGTTTGTCTTGGTCTTTCCCCAGCTTGATGTCGCCGTAGCGCGACAAGCCCACAAACACCGCAAACACCGAATAAGCCGCCACCACCAGCATATAATACCAGCCGAAATGGTCCGACACCCAGCGCAGCGAGCTGCCGAGCACGGCCTCGCCCAACTCGGGAAATAAAATCGTAAACAGAATCAGCGAAACAGAAATAACCGAAGAAGCCAGAAACACGGTTTTGTTAATCGCAAAACCGGCAGGCGGAGAAGAAGGTTTGACAGGTGCACCGTGCATAAATTCTCCTGTGTGAATTGGAAACAGCCTCAACAGGCAGGGTTAATTTAAGCAGACGTTATGATTATTTATGATTGTTTGAGTGCAGGTAACGAAACGAAACCGTTTGTTACCGCACGACACTTTAACCGCTATCACGGCCGAAGATGGTTTGGAAGGGATAAATTTAAACCTGAAACCGTAAAAATAGGTTAAAAATCAGTTTAGAATACGTGCTTCTAGACAGCCTGCAGTCTTTTCTCAATTCGATTTTTATTTGAAAACATTTATTTGCCGCTATATTCAAGACTAAACCAAGTATCCCGTTACTTCTTTCGAAACACTTGCCATATGCAAACCAAACCCGAACCGTTCTCGCCGATAACGCAAAACCAGCAGTTCGAGTTTCAAGCAGATGATATACAGCGCTACATTTCCGCCTGCAATATGGTGCGGAAAGTCAGATTGATGCGCGGTTCATGTATTTTCGCGCTCTTCATCACCGCATGCAGCCAATGGCTTTGCGTTTCGCCGCGCATCACAATCAGCTGCCCGTGCGACAGCATCAGTTCGCGCTTTTCGCCCGTGCGCTTGTGTTTGAACGCAAATTTGCGCGTGGCGCCGAAACTCACCGAGGCGATCACGGAGTTGCGCCCCAACTCTTTTTCATCGTCGCTGTGCCAGGCCATGCCTTCGAGGCCGTCTGAATAAAGGTTGAGCAGGCAGGAATTGAACACGGCAGGGCTGACGGCGGCCAGCCGCGCTTCTACCGTGCGTTTGATTTCCGGCAACACGCCGCTCCACGGCAGGGCGGTGCGGGTGATGCCCGAATAGGTGTAGGAAAACGCGCCGTCGCCATACCACGCCACTTTACGCGCGGTGGTGATGCGGCGGCCGTAAACCACGGCTTCGTCGTGCCGCCACGGAATATCGCGCAACAGCGCATCCAGCAAGGCATCGGCTTGGCGCACGGTGAAAATCACGCCGTAATCGTTCACAATGCCGTCGTAAGGCAGCAGGTTGGCCTCGGGCTTAGGCTGCGTGTCGAATAAATCCAAGTTCATCTAATATTTTCTCGCTGGTTGGAACCCCACCCTGCCCGGGCGGATAATTAAAAACAGGAGCAGCTGCGGTGTGGTTTTCAGACGGCCTCTGTGCCCCGCGCAAACGGGCGCAAACTTGTAAAAGCGTGCAAAGCCCCATATAATTCACAGCTTCGCGAAATTCGATTTTCAGGTATGTAGCTCAGTTGGTTAGAGTACCACCTTGACATGGTGGGGGTCGTTGGTTCGAATCCAATCATACCTACCAAAATTGCCGACAACAAAAGCACGCCCCGGGCCGCTTTTGTTGTTTCTTTACATCTGTTTTCTACGCGGCAGGCCGTCTGAAAAGGTTTGCCTGTTTTGGAGTGTTTTTGATGATTAATATTACCTTGCCCGACGGCTCCGTCCGTCAATACGAAGCCCCCGTTACCGTGGCGCAGATTGCCGCCTCGATCGGCTCGGGCTTGGCCAAGGCCACCGTGGCCGGCAAGGTAAACGGTGTGCTGCGCGATGCCGGCGACCCGATTAACGAAGATGCCGCCGTGCAAATCATCACCCCCAAAGACCCAGAGGGCGTGGAAATCATCCGCCACTCGTGCGCCCACTTGGTCGGCCATGCGGTCAAACAGCTTTATCCCGATGCCAAAATGGTGATCGGCCCCGTGATTGAAGACGGCTTTTATTACGACATCGCCACCGAAAAGCCGTTCACCCCCGAAGACATGGCCGCCATCGAAGCGCGCATGAAAGAGCTGATTAATCAGGATTACGACGTCATTAAAGTGATGACCCCGCGCGCCGAAACCATCAAAACCTTCGCCGAGCGCGGCGAAGAATACAAACTGCGCCTGATTGAAGACATGCCCGAAGTCGAAGCCATGGGCCTCTACCACCATCAGGAATATGTGGATATGTGCCGCGGCCCGCACGTGCCCAACACCCGCTTCCTCAAAAACTTCAAACTCACCAAACTGGCCGGCGCCTACTGGCGCGGCGACAGCAACAACGAAATGCTGCAACGCATCTACGGCACCGCATGGGCGAGCAAAGAAGATTTGAAAGCCTACATTACCCGCATGGAAGAGGCCGAAAAGCGCGACCACCGCAAACTGGGCAAACAGCTCGATCTGTTCCACCTGCAAGACGAAGCCCCCGGCATGGTGTTCTGGCACCCGCGCGGCTGGACATTGTGGCAGGTAATCGAACAACACATGCGCCGCGAACTCGAAGCCGCAGGCTACCAGGAAATCAAAACCCCCCTGATGATGGACAAAGCCTTCTGGGAAAAATCAGGCCACTGGGAAAACTATCAGGAAAACATGTTCGTTACCGAATCGGAAAAACGCACCTACGCCGTCAAACCGATGAACTGCCC
Organism: Neisseria dentiae; assembly: GCF_014055005.1. Taxonomy (NCBI): domain Bacteria; kingdom Pseudomonadati; phylum Pseudomonadota; class Betaproteobacteria; order Neisseriales; family Neisseriaceae; genus Neisseria; species Neisseria dentiae. The sequence continues at coordinate 1,871,577 of NZ_CP059570.1, forward strand.
CGGCCACGTGCAGATTTTCAACCACGCCCTGCGCTCCTACCGCGACCTGCCCATGCGCCTGGCCGAATTCGGTTCCTGCCACCGCAACGAACCCTCCGGCGCCCTGCACGGCCTGATGCGCGTGCGTGGTTTCGTTCAAGACGACGCCCACATCTTCTGCACCGAAGAGCAGATTACCGCCGAAGCCCAAGCCTTCAACCAGCTTGTCATGAAAATCTACAAACAGTTCGGCTTCGAAAACGTCAGCATCAAACTCTCCCTGCGCCCCGAACAGCGCACCGGCAGCGACGAAACCTGGGACAAAGCCGAACAAGGCCTGCGCGACGCCCTCACCGCCTGCGGCATCGAATGGCAGGAGCTGCCCGGCGAAGGCGCCTTTTACGGCCCCAAAGTCGAATACCACATCAAAGACGCCATCGGTCGCTCGTGGCAATGCGGCACCATCCAGCTCGATTTCGTGCTGCCCGAGCGCCTCGGCGCCGAATACGTTACCGAAGACAACGGCCGCGCCCGCCCCGTGATGCTGCACCGCGCCATTTTAGGCTCGATGGAACGCTTTATCGGCATTCTCATCGAAAACCACGCCGGCTCCTTCCCCCTGTGGCTCGCCCCCGTGCAAATGGTGGTGATGAACATCACCGAAAAACAGGCCGATTATTGCCGCGAAGTGGTAGAAAAACTCAAAGCCGCCGGCTTCCGCGCCGAGCTTGATCTGCGCAACGAAAAAATCGGCTACAAAATCCGCGACAACAGCCAATACCGCTACCCCTACCAAATCGTAGTGGGCGAAAACGAAAAAGAAAACGGCCAAGTGGCCGTGCGCCGCAAAGCCGAAGACTTGGGCAGCATGAAAGTGGAAGAATTCATCCAACGCCTGCAAGAAGAGCTGAAAGCAGAGTTTTAAAACAGATGCGGCTTTTTCAGACGGCCTTTGAAACGTTTTTCAATAATCTATAGCGGCTTAAATTTAAAATAGGACAAGGCGGCGAAGCCGCAGACAGCACAAGCAGTACGGAACCGATTTTGTTGCCGCTTCAGCGGCTTACCAAATCGTTCTCTTTAAGCTAAGGCGAGGTAACGCTGTACTATTTTCAATTTAAGCCGCTATAAATCAAACAGGCCGTCTGAAAACCGTTTAAAATATCGAAATATCGCGATGCGCCTTCTTGCAGCCAAACGCGCATCACCGAAAAACCCTTATAGGAGACATCATCATCGCACAAGAACGCGAAGCACGAATCAACGGCGAAATCACCGCCAAAGAAGTGCGCCTACTCAGTGGAACCGGCGAACAGCTCGGTGTGGTATCACTCAAAGAAGCTCTGGCCATGGCAGAAGAGCAAGAGGTGGATTTGGTAGAAATCTCCCCCACCGCCAAACCGCCCGTATGCAAGCTGATGGACTACGGTAAATACAAATACCAACAGGCCAAAAAGCGCGACGAAGCCAAGAAAAACCAGAAACAGGTGCAGATTAAGGAAATCAAATTCCGCCCCGGCACCGACGAAGGCGATTACCAAATCAAAATGCGCAACATCAACCGCTTTCTGGCCGACGGCGACAAAGTGAAAGTAACCCTGCGTTTCCGCGGCCGCGAAATGGCGCACCAACAGCTGGGCGCGCAGCTTTTGGAGCGCGTGAAAGAAGAATTGGCCGAAGTGGGCACCGTCGAGCAGTTCCCGAAAATGGAAGGCCGCCAGATGGTCATGATGATTGCGCCCAAAAAGAAATAAAGCTATAATTTCAGGCTTGCTTCGAGCTGCCGTGCGAAGCAGGTTCACACTCAGCGGCAAAAACCGTGGCATCAGGGTTTCAAGTGTTTAAAACCGCGTTTTAAAGCCCCTTATGCCTTATCTAATAAATGATATGGAGTATCCCATGCCTAAAATGAAAACCAAGTCGGGCGCCAAAAAACGCTTTAAAGTACTGGGTAACGGCGGCGTGAAACGCGCCCATGCGTTCAAACGCCACATTCTGACCAAGAAAACCACCAAAAACAAACGCCAACTGCGCGGCACTTCTATGGTGCACGAACGCGATTTGGCTGCTGTTGCCAAAATGTTACCCTACGCTTAAAGGAGTTTAGAATATGCCACGCGTAAAACGCGGTGTAACCGCACGTGCCCGTCACAAAAAAGTATTAGCGTTAGCCAAAGGCTACCGTGGTCGCCGTAAAAACGTCTACCGCGTTGCCAAACAGGCGGTAATGAAAGCCGGCCAATATGCCTACCGCGACCGCCGCCAACGCAAACGCCAGTTCCGCCAACTGTGGATTGTGCGTATCAACGCAGGCGCCCGTGAAAACGGCCTGTCTTACAGCAAATTCATGAACGGCCTCAAACGCGCCGCCATCGAAATCGACCGCAAAGTTTTGGCCGATTTAGCTGTGTTCGACAAAGCCGCTTTCGCCCAATTGGTAGAAAAAGCCAAAGCCGCTTTGGCCTAAGCGCCCGATATTTGCATTTAAAAAGGAAACTTCGGTTTCCTTTTTTTATGGCCTTTTTGGTTCCAAGGGGCAAACTTCAGGCTGAAACCTTTGCAAAAAAACTACCTTAAAATGTCTGAAATGCTTAAATCCTGTCATTCCCAGCTAAGCGGGAATGACGGCAAATAAACTTTTTCTGGGCTTTGCAAATTTCTCAAAAGATCAGTTATCTACGAAATAATCCTTAATAAACTTAATCTTACCATCCTTTTCAATACTCGAATGGCATGTAAAAAGCCGTTTCATATCTCCAAAGTAACCCTCAAGCAGATTGGTTATTTTGAGGATGTTCCATTCAGGGGACCGCTCATTCAGGTTGAAATATCCGCGACCACCGCGGCCGACCCGCCTATCCGCTACTGCCCATGCTCAAAGCCGTATTGTTCGGCCAATGACACAGCCTCTCCAATCCGGAATTGGCTAGCACAAGATGGCACCTTGACCGGGCTTCTCGAACTGATTAGCCGCCAGCTGACCAAAAAAGGTTAAAAATAGAGAAAGCCCCGGCGGCAGTGATTGATGCCACCATCATCCAAACCGCCGGAGGCAAACAGCGTCAGGCTATCGAAACCGATGAAAACGGCATCACCGCCGAAACCTTGCCCAGCAAAGACAAGGATGCGCGCTGGGTGAAGAAAGAGGGCAAATTCACCTTGGGCTACAAACAACACACCCGCACCGATTCAGAAGGCTATATCGAGAAACTGCACATCACTCCGGCCAACGCCCATGAATGCAACCATTTCGAACCGCTGTTGGACGGCATCGCACCCGGAACAACCGTCTATGCCGATAAAGGGTATGACAGTAAAGCCAACCGGGAACATCTGCAAAGCAAACAGCTATCCGACGGCATTATGCGTAAGGCACACCGGGGCAAACCTTTAACGGAGCATGAGAAACAGCGCAATACGCAGCTGTCGAAAGTGCGTTATGTGGTCGAGCAAACCTTCGGTACGCTGCACCGGAAGTTCGGCTGTAAAAGAGAAGGCAATCAGTATTCCGATAAGGGGGTAATTAGGGTAAATACGAACCAGAAACACGTCTTAAAATGAAAAAACGATTACCTTGATTGCTCAGGTAACCGTTTGAATGGGGTAACCAGTATTGCGCAAAGGTCTCAGCTGTAGGAAATGGTTGGGTTGTTTACACAACAGGTTGGGAATGAAGCCTGTAAAACCTCAAAAGGGGGGTCGCCTTTCAGGCTCTTGTGGGGCTTGACGGTGTTATAAAAGTTAACAAAACGACATAACTCTTTTTGCCGGTGCGCCGAATCCTTAAACGGATGCTTGTCATGCCACATTTCCATTAAGGTACGGATAACCCGCTCGGCTTTACCATTGGTTTGCGGCCGGGCAACACGGGTGAATTTTTGGCTTATGTTGTTTTGCACACAGGCAATGCCAAACGGGTGCTCCGCATTGCCACGATTTCCACACCGTTGTCGGAATAGGCGCATTCGATGGTATAGGGACAACAATCTATCACATCGCGCAAAAGAAATTTGGCTGCGCTGGCTGCTGTACGGTCCGGTAATACAGATATAGTGAATTCAAATAAAAACTCCGAAATGAAATAACTGCATTCAAACTTGCAATTGGGCGATATGCTAAAGAATCGTTTTACCCTACTTCGGCATTCTTATTTTAATCCACTATAATCCCGAGGGTCGGTTGCTTTTTGGTTTTGTAGCAAAGGCAGCCGTTTGGTATCGAAATGAACCATTTCGCCGGGATAGGATTGGTTGTAACGCTTTGCCTGTTTTTTGAGTTTCTCTTCGATTTCCCGCTCAACTTTAGCCAGGCGTTTCATGCCGTATTTGGCTTGTTTAAAGCGGTTGTTGGTGCTTTTTTGCGGGGTGAGCAGCCGCAACCGGGCTGCTTTGAGTATGCGGTAAATCGTTACTCTGCTGACACGGTATTGTTGTGCCAACGAAGTTACACTGATTTTGTCTTGTGTATAAGCGCGCCAAATGGCCTGGCGGTTATGCGGGGTTAGCCGGGTATTTTTATGGATGTTCATGCAGTATTGTCTTTCAAATACTGTAAACAACGCTAGCTTTTCCTACATTCAGGCCGTCTGAAAGCCTTCAACTTGCTTTCAGACGGCCTTTAACGTTATGCAGAGATTCAACAAGCGGCTCAAACCGCAGCGGTACGCTCTTCCAACCACACACGCGCCGCGTCCTCCACCAACGGCAGCAGTTTTTCGCGCACTTCGGCGTGGTAGCGGTTCAGCCACTCGGTTTCGGCGGCCGTCATCAATGCCGTATCCACCAAGCGGGTGTCGATCGGGCACAGGGTAACGGTTTCAAAACACAAAAAGCGGCCGAACGCGGTTTCGGCGGGGTTTTCCACCGCTTGGTTGACCACCAGGTTTTCGATGCGTATGCCCCATTGCTGCGGGCGGTAGAGGCCGGGTTCGTTGGAGCTGAACATGCCCGCTTTCATGGCGTGGTTGGGGTTGGGGGCGGCATGGTAGGAAATCACCTGCGGCCCTTCGTGCACGTTGAGGAAGTAGCCCACGCCGTGCCCCGTGCCGTGGCCGTAGTCGCATTGCGCCTGCCATAAGGGTGCGCGGCAGATGGCATCCAACATCGGCGACAGAATATTTTCGGGAAACACCGCCTGCGCCAGCGCGATATGGGCTTTGAGCACCAGCGTGAAATCGCGTTTTTGCGCGGCGGTAGGCGTGCCGACGGGCATCACGCGGGTAATGTCGGTGGTGCCGCCCTGATATTGGCCGCCCGAATCAATCAGCAAAAGGCCGTTGCCGCTGATAACGGCATTGGCTTCGGGCGTGGCGCTGTAATGCGGCAGCGCGCCGTTGGCATTGTAGCCTGCGATGGTGTTGAAGCTGGGTGAGATAAAGTGCGGGCGGCGGCTGCGGTGCGCCAGCAGCAGAGTGTCGATGTCCAGCTCGGTAACGGTTTCGCCGTTTGCCAGCTTCTGCTCCAATTCGGCGAAAAATCCGCACAAGGCCGCGCCGTCTTGGCGCATGGTTTCGCGGATATGGGCAATGTCGGCGGCGGATTTGATGGATTTGAACAGGGTTGATGGGTTGATGCTTTCCACCAGCCGCACGCTGTCGGGCAGTTGCGCCAAAGTGCTGACCGCCGTTTTGGCGGGATCGAGCAGCAGGCTGCCGCCAATCTGCGACAAAGCGGCCGCCGCTTCATGATAATCGGCGGTGCCGATGCCGGCTTCGGCCAACACGGCCCGGGCGGCAGGCGTTAAGGCTTCGGGTGCGGCAAACAGCGTAGCCTGATTTTGCCCGATCAGCAGGTAAGACAAAAACACGGGATTGAACGGCACGTCGCTGCCGCGCAGATTGGTGAGCCAGGCGGTGTCGTCCAACGAAGAAATCAGGTGGTAATCGGCACCTTTTTCCTGCATGGCCGCGCGCACCCGCGCCAGTTTTGCCGCCGCGCTTTCGCTCACAAAGGCGGCATCGTGCGGGTAAACCGGCGATTGCGGCAGGGCGGCGCGGTTTTCCCAAATGGCGGCGAGAATATCGCCATCGTGCGCCAAACTGATGTTTTTGGCCGCAAACGCACTTTCCAACTGGCGCTTGGCCGCCAGCGACAGCATATCGGGCGCCACGCCCACGCGGGCATTTTCAGGCAGGCTTTCGGCCAAATCTTCCACATGGGTTTTGCCGAAGCCGAGCTTTTGCAGGGCAATACCGCTACCCTCAAGCTGCTGCGCGGCCTGCTCCCAATAGCGGCTGTCCGCCCACAAATCGGCGCCGTCTTTTTTCACCACCAGCGTGCCGACCGAGCCGGTAAAGCCGGAAACATAAACCCGCGCCTGCCAGTGCTGCGGCAGGTATTCCGACAAATGCGGGTCGGCCGAGGGGATAATCCACGCATCAAACCCTTGCGCGCTCATGGCTTGGCACAAGGCGGCCAAACGTTGGGAAGGCGTATTCATACTTAAAATTCTCCGGGAAATGATATTTTCTACAATTAATCTGCGGCACGCATCAATCCACTCCTTTGAGCAGGCGGTTCAGCACCGGCACCAATGCCAGCAGCACCGCGCCCGTTGCCAAACCTGCCGTGCCGATCAAACGGTAAAACGAAGCGGCGGTTTCCACCGCAAAATATTCTTTAAACAGCAAACCGCCCAGCGTAAACCCCAGCGACAGAGCCAAAAAATTCAATGCCACCATTTGGGTTTTGAAGTGGGACGGCGCGATTTTGGTGGCCAGCGATAAGGAAATCGGCGAAATCAGCAACTCGGCAATGGTAATACCCAAAATCACCAACGCAAACACTGCCAGCGGCATCACCGCGCCCGATGCGATAAACGGCACGAAACACCAATACGATGCGCCCAGCACCATCACCGATAATGCGAATTTCAACGGCGTTTTCGGCTGCTTTTCTCCCATTTTCGTCCACATCGCCGCCATCAGGCCGGAAAACAGCACCACCCACAGGCTTTGCAGCGAATCTTTCCACGATACCGGAATGGTGAAACCGCCGATGTTGCGGTTGGCCGTTTCGTCGAAATACACCGTAACCGACGTAAACACCTGAAACCACAGCGCCCAAAAAATGCAGATTACCACAAACAGCGGAATATAGGCGGTGATGTAGCGCTTGTTTTGCGCTTCCACGCCCGAGCCGCCGAGCAGGCGCACGAAATAAACCAAAGTGGCCAGAATCACCGCACCCAGCAACACTTTTGAAAAGTTCTCCAGATTAATCAGCCCCGCGCCCACGGCCACAGCCAAGGACGCAATCAAAACAGCCGCAACCGCAGCCGCTATTTTGCCCTTGCCTGCGGGCAGCGGATACGGCGCGGGGGTGGGCGGCAGCGATGTGCGTCCGCGCGCATATTGCAACAGGCCGAACGCCATGCCCACTGCCGCCGCACCGAAGCCGTAGTGGAAACCCAACCGGTTTTGCAGCAGGCCGGTTAAGAGCGGGCCTAAAAAACCGCCGATATTGATGGAAATATAAAAAATCGAGAAACCGGCATCGCGCAGCGGTCGCAATTCTTCGCTTTCATACAGCGAGCCTACCATCGAGCTGGCCGAAGCCTTCACGCCGCCGCTGCCCAGCGCAATCAGCACCAGGCCGCACAGCAAACCGGCCAAGCCCGGAATCACGGCCAGTGCGATATGCCCGGCCATCACCATCATGCCCGAATAAAACAGCGTGCGCTCCGCGCCCCACAAACGGTCGGCCAGCCAACCGCCCAAAATGGTGGAAAGGTAAACGCTGCCGCCGTAAGCGCCGACGATACCGCCCGCCACCGCCTTATCGATGCCCAAGCCGCCTTCGCCGGTTTGGTAATACAGATAAATCAGCAGGATGCCCTGCATGCCGTAAAACGAAAAGCGCTCCCACAGCTCAATCTGAAACAGCGAGGAAAGTTGCCACGGGTGCCCGAAAAACCTGCGTTCGCGCTCTAAAGGTTTGCCCATCATTTTTCTCCTCAAAGCGGTTGTATCGTGAAACAAAACCAATTTAATTGTTATTGTTGAGACCTTTGCAAAACCCTCAGATGTGGATGCAGTTCAAGGCGTAGCAGCACAGCGAGCGCAGACATATCACACGATAGGCAAGCGAGCGGGCAGTACCCTAAAGGGCATAAACGCACAACGCAGAAATGCGCCACAGATGAGGGTTTTGCAAAGGTCTCTGTTTTACTGTAATTTAACAGATAACGCACAAACGGAACAATTCGTTTTCCGTTAAACGGGGCCGTCTGAAAAACCTAGCCGCTGATGTCTTCCAAGCTGCGGCCTTTGGTTTCTTCCCCCAGCAGCACAATCACCGCCGCCACCGCCACCAGCACGGCGGTAAACATCACGAAAATCCGCCCGAAACCGTTTTCGCCGCCCATCATCGCCGCCACCGCCATCGGCGCCGCAATACCGCCGATGCGCCCCACCGCACCCGCCCAGCCCGAGCCGAATGCGCGGAAGCGCACCGGATAAAGCTCGGGCGTGTAGGTATAAAGCACACCCCATGCGCCCAGATTGAAAAACGACATCCAGCAGCCCCAAAAAACCACCGCCGCCGCCGATGTGCTGTGGCCGAAGAAATAGGCGCACACCGCGCAGGCAAACAAAAAGCCCGCCAGCGTGGCTTTGCGGCCGATTTTTTCCACCAGCACGGCGGCGGCGAAATAGCCCGGCAGCTGCGCCAGAATCATCACCAACACATATTCAAAGGTTTTCACCACCGTATAACCCTGCTCCACCAACAGTTTGGGCAGCCAGGTGAAAATGCCGTAATACGAAAACACGATGCCGAACCAAATCAGCCACAACATCAGCGTGCGCCGGGCAAACGGCGGCCGCCAAAGCTCTGCGAAGTGCACGTTTTCTCGGGTTTCCGCGCCCGCCGCTTCGGCCGTCCGAACCGCCGGCAGCCCCGCTTCGCGCTCTAAGGCGCACACGATTTCATGGGCTTCCCGCACCCTGCCTTTATGAATCAGATAAGGCACCGACTCGGGCAGTTTTTTCCACACATAAAACGCATAAAACACCGGCAGCGCACCGATTAAAAACGCGCTGTGCCAGCCGTATTGCGGAATGAAAAAATACGACACCAGTGCCGCCGCCAGCCAGCCCAGCCCCCAAAAACTCTCAAGCAGCACGATAAACCGCCCGCGCACTTTCGGCGGCGCATATTCACTCACCAGCGACACCGCCACGGGAAGCTGCCCGCCCAAGCCGAAGCCCACCCAAAAGCGGAAAAACAGCAGGCTGGCCAAATCCCACGACACCGCGCACAAACCCGTTGCCACGCTATAGAGCAGCATGGTGCCGGCAAACACGTTTTTGCGCCCGATGCGGTCGGCCATCCTGCCGCTCAACACCGCTCCTAACGCCATGCCGATAAAGCCGGTGCTGACAATCCAACCCAATCCGGCGGGCGACAGTTGCCACTCTTCGCCCAAAGTGGCCAGCACAAACGACACCATGCCGGTATCCATGGCGTCAAACAGCCAGCCCAAACCGATTAACACCAACAATTTATAGTGAAACCTGCCCACCGGCAGGTTTTGCAGGCGCGAGAGAATATCCATGATCCCTTCCCTTAATTTGGCTTGTGTATGGCGGACATTTTCCCATATCCCAACCGAACCGCAACCGCTTACAGCCAAAGACATTTACAAAATTCCTTTCAGCATCTTAAAACCCCTGCGTCATGCTCGGGCTTGACCCGAGCATCTTTTTGCTGCAAAAGAAATAACAGATACCCTGGCAAGCCCGATAATGACGGAATCAAACATTTCAGACGGCCTCAATGAGTTTTGCAAATATCGGCAAAAATAAAGTCGTCTGAAAATACGGTTTCAGACGGCCTTGTCTTTATCTTTGCCAAACCCTTGGCAGTTTTTAAACACCCGCAACGGGACAACAATCAGATAACACCCAACGCTTTCAATCCGTTATACACACCGTCTTCCTCCACCGTCGGGCAGATATAGTCCGCCACCGCTTTCAAATCGGGATGGCCGTTGCCCATCGCCACGCCGAAGCCCACGGCTTTCATCATCTCGATATCGTTCAAACCGTCGCCGAAAGCCATCACATCCTGCATATCAATGCCCAGCTCGGCCACCGCCGTGCGGATACCGCGCGCCTTCGAGCCTTGCGCATCGAGCATGTCCACCGCCAACTCGTGCCAGCGCACGGTTTTGTAGCCGTGTTTCGCCGCCTCGGCCGCCACTTCGGCTTCGCGGTCGGCCGCATAAAAACCAAGCATCTGAAACACTTCGTTGCGGCGGTAAAATTCCTTATCCACCGGATGGTCGGGCAGAATATGCGCCATCGCATCTTCCACCGTAGGCACAGGCTCGGAAACGGCGATGGTGTGGTCGGCCACAAACGCATAGGGAATACCCTCGCGGTCGAAATAGGCGCACATTTCATCCACTTTGACGGTTTCCAGCGGGCGTTTTTGCAGCACTTCGCCGCGGTAGCGGATAAACTGGCCGTTGATGGTGAGCAGCAGATCCATGCCTGCCTCTTCCACCACGGCGCGCACTTTGGCAGGCATGGCGGCATACGGGCGGCCAGTGGCGATGGCGGTGAGAATGCCACGCGCTTTCAGCGCCTTCATGGCTTCAAACACCGACGGGCGCAGCGTGTCGGTGTATTTGCGGTAAAGCGTGTCGTCGATGTCGAAAAAGATAATTTTGGGAGTTTGCATAGCGTTTCTTTCTGAATGGGTTCCGGCAAACCGCCGGAAACCGCCAGTTTGCCCCGATGCGCACCGCACCCGTTTGATATCGGGCAACAATCGTGCGGATAAGGCTGAGCCTTTGCAAAAATAACTGAAGGCCGTCTGAAAACCGGCCAACCTTTTTCAGACGGCCTCCAACACCCTCACCGCCGCCTTACCCTGCTTGAATTTGGCTTTCAACAGCGGCGGCAGGGTTTCGTCGAAATACCATTGCCCGTCGGGCAGCGCCAGCGCACCGCCTTCGCAATGCAACACCACCGACCGCCCCGACAGATTGTCACTTTCCACGATTTCGATTTTACGTGCCCTGCCCCAGTCCGCCACCGGCAGATTGTGCGCCAGCGAAGAGATACGGCGGTTTTGCACTTCGATGCCCTCTGCCGTGGCGCAGCCGCCATCGCAGCGCCCCACTTCCCGCACGGGACACGGCACGCCTTTAGCATGGGTTTGCGGCAGAATATCGAGCGACGACGGGCACAACCCGTGCGCCTGCGCCCATTCCGCCAGCGCGCGTTTGGCGGCTTTTTTGTGTATAAACAAACCGTTGGGCGGCTGCCGCCTGCTGCCTTCCGCCAGCGGCACCACCCGCGCCTGCAAACGCGCCTGCTCGTCGGGCGCAAACTGAACCGTTAAATAACGGTTGGCGCTTTCAGACGGCCTGATGCCGTATTGTTGTGCCAGTTGCGCTTTCAGCCACAGCGCATGAAGCGCCCCCAACGCCGGTATAAAACGCAGGCTGCCGGTTTCCAACACAAACGGCTGGTTCTTTTTAAGATGCAGCATCGCCGCCACTTCGGCAAACGCCTTTTCATGCACGCGGATATCCAGCGCACGCCCCCTGCCGTCAAGCCAAACCGACACGCCCGGCGTATCGGGCAGCGCATAAACCTGCTCCGCCAAATCCGCCCCCAACCAAGCCGGCGGCAGCTTCGGATTCATCAGCGCGCGGCAGTGGTTTTCCCATTCGCCGCCCTTCTCCGCCAAGCTGGCCTCCAAAAAATCGGCCAACGCCAACACATCGGTCATCGCACGGTGGCGGCTTTCTGCCCGAATGCCGAAACGCTCGATGATGCTGTCGAGATTATGCTTGTGAAACTGCGGATAAAGGCGGCGCGACAATTGCACGCTGCACAAAGCCGGCGCGGCGAAATCCACGCCCGCACGCCGGAACTCGTGGCGCAGAAAGGTATAATCGAAACGGCTGTTGTGCGCCACCAGCAGCGAACCGCGCAGCAGCGGCAGCAATTCGGCCGCCAGGTCGGCAAACAGCGGCGCACCGGCCACCATCTCGTTGCTGATGCCGGTTAAACGGGTAATAAACGCCGAAAGCGGCTGCTGCGGGTTTACCAGCCATTCGTGCCGCTCTACCCTGCCGTTTTCAAAGCGCAGCAACGCCACCTCGGTAATGCGGTCTTCAAACAGATTGCCGCCCGTCGATTCGATGTCCACCACGGCCACCGGCACGCCCAAACGGCCGAAACACGCCGCCAACAGCGGCCAACGATCAGAGGCTTGCGCCATCATATTTCCGATTAAATTCAAATAACAGGCCGCCATTCTAAACTTTTTCGCCGGGTGCTGCTTGACAGCATTAACCGTGATTCCTATAATACGCATCTTTCACGCACCCGTAGCTCAGTTGGATAGAGTATCTGGCTACGAACCAGAGGGTCGGGCGTTCGAATCGCTCCGGGTGCGCCACAAATTATTTTATCCGCGCCCATCGTCTAGCGGTTAGGACATCGCCCTTTCACGGCGGTAACCGGGGTTCGATTCCCCGTGGGCGTGCCATACAAAACCAAAGCCCTTGAAGATTTCAAGGGCTTTGGTTTTTTATTTGCATTCGTTGCCAAACAGGCCGTCTGAACCCGTTTTTCATCAGACGGCCTGCAATATCTTCCCCAGCCCTTCCGGCAAACGGCAGACTTTCTGCGCGGCATAATCGAAACACACCATACCCGTTTGCACTTTGGCAATACTGCGGCCGTCGCTTTCTCGGCTGATGTGGTAAAGCAGCGCAAAGCCGCTGCGGCCGATGCCGTCTGCACCCATTTCCACCGCCAACCCATCGCCGTGATGCGCCTGCGCCAAATACTGAACCGCCGCATCCGCCATAATCAAGCCCGCCCCACCCGCGTCCAGCTCGCTGAAACCGTGCCGCGCAAGCCAGCGCATACGGCACTCATGGCACAAACGCAACACCGCATCATTGGCCAGATGGTTGCCGTAATTGATATCGCCGATTTGCACCGTGAGGCCGGTGCGGAACAAAACCTTTTCAGGCAAAGGCAGATTAATGCGCGGCATAAAAGCCCTCCAAACAAAAATAACAGCTTGAAACCATTGCCAACCGGCAACAGCCCGAAATTTTATTGTAACGGATTCTGCACAAAACCCGCCGGCCTGCGCAATACCCCTCTCCCTCAGCTTCCCGCTTTCGGCGGCAGATTATTGAGACGGCCTATTTTTGTTGTCGCGTGTAGTTTTCAGGGCGAAACTGATATAATTTGCCCGTTATTCAATATTTCACCCAGATTTGGAGGATTTTCTATGGCACTCGTATCCATGCGCCAACTGCTCGACCATGCCGCCGAAAACAGCTACGGCCTGCCCGCTTTCAACGTGAACAACCTCGAACAGATGCGCGCGATTATGGAAGCCGCCGACCAAGTTAACGCCCCCGTTATCGTGCAGGCCAGCGCCGGCGCGCGCAAATATGCCGGCGCGCCGTTTCTGCGCCACCTGATTCTGGCGGCCATCGAAGAATTCCCGCACATTCCCGTGGTGATGCACCAAGACCACGGCGCCTCGCCCGACGTATGCCAACGTTCCATCCAGCTCGGCTTCAGCTCGGTGATGATGGACGGATCGCTGCTCGAAGACGGCAAAACCCCGTCCACCTACGAATACAACGCCGAAGTTACCCGCAAAGTGGTTGAGTTTTCCCATGCCTGCGGCGTATCGGTAGAAGGCGAAATCGGCGTTTTGGGCAATCTGGAAACCGGCGAAGCAGGCGAAGAAGACGGCGTGGGCGCGGCCGGCAAACTCTCCCACGACCAAATGCTCACCAGCGTGGAAGACGCCACCCGCTTCGTGCGCGACACCGGCGTGGACGCGCTGGCGATTGCCATCGGCACCAGCCACGGTGCCTACAAATTCACCCGCCCGCCCACCGGCGACGTGCTACGCATCGACCGCATCAAAGAAATCCATGCCGCCCTGCCCAACACCCACATCGTGATGCACGGCTCCAGCTCGGTGCCGCAGGAATGGCTGAAAATCATCAACGAACACGGCGGCAACATCGGCGAAACCTACGGCGTGCCGGTGGAAGAAATCGTGGAAGGCATCAAACACGGCGTGCGCAAAGTGAATATCGATACCGACCTGCGCCTGGCCTCCACCGGCGCCATCCGCAAATTCATGGCCGAAAACCCCGCCGAATTCGACCCGCGCAAATATCTGGCCAAAACCGTAGAAGCCATGAAACAAATCTGTATCGACCGCTACACCGCGTTCGGCTGCGAAGGCCAGGCCGGCAAAATCAAACCGGTGTCGCTGGAAAAAATGGCCGCCCGCTATGCCAAAGGCGAACTCAACCAGATTGTGAAATAAGCCGCTCAAACACACACACGTTCTAACAAAACCAAAGGCCGTCTGAAACTTTTCAGACGGCCTTTTAGCACGGTTTTACACAGAATGAATAAAAAGCCACACCGCAACCCCGAAGCGGCAAATTCACGTTAAGCAACATTGCCCTGTACGGCCGCTTTGATTAGCATAATCTGCGGGTGAACTGCCGATGCAGACCCGTTTATTTCATTTTAAAAAGGAATATACACAATGAAAGCCAAACTCTGTTTGTCTGTGGCGGCCGCGCTGATGCTCTCCGCCTGCGTGGTGCCCTATGATTACGACTATTACGACGACGACCGTCCCCGCATCGAAGACGACCGCCGTTACGACGACCGCGACAACCGCCGAGACCGTTACGACGACTACGGCAGATCCGCCCGCAGCACGCGCTATTCATGCCGCAACGGCTTGAGCGTTGCCATCCGCCAACTCGACAGTGACCGCATCGAACTGCGCCTCGACGACAAACGCACCGTTATGACTATTGCCCCTTCCGGCTCGGGTTCGCGCTACGTCAGCAACCGCGGCCTGTTCGGCACGGGCGCGCAATGGCATGAAAAAGGCGGCAGCGCCATGTTCGACTTCACCGACCCCTACGGCAACGAAGTGGAAACCACCTGCCGCGCATCATAAACATCCCTTTCCCCCTGTAAGCGCAACCAGGCCGTCTGAAAACGTTTTCAGACGGCCTTACATATTAACCCAACCGCATATCAAACAGCCGCCGTACCATAGTAAAACCGCTTGTTTGACAACCGTTCCGTCATACTCGGGCTTAACCCGGGTCTCTCATGTTGCCGAAACCCAAGCTACCCGGGCCAAGCCCGAGTATTACGCATGCACTTTTTATTCAGTTGTTTCACTGGATGCCGCCGCAAACGCTTCCTGCAACACCCGAAGCGCCGCCTCGGTTTTGGCCGACTGCACGCGATAGGAAGTTACGGCGTAAAGATTCACCACCGGCAGCGACCATTCCGGCAGCACCACGGCCAAACGCCCCTGCCGCACATACTGCCGCACCTCCCCTTCCAATTGCAGCGACAGCCCCACGCCGCCCGCCGTGAGCGAACGCACGGTGGCAAGCTGGTTGCACGGCATACTGTCGGCAATATCGAGCAGATAGCTTTCCGTGCCGTGCCTGAGCGTGATGCGCACCGGCAGAAAATGCAGCCAGCGGTGGCCGTGGAGCTGCTCGGGGCGCGTTATCGGCGGATGCTGCGCCAGATAATCGGGGGCCGCACAAATCTGCCACGGCCACGCCACCAAATGGCGGGCAATCAAATCGGGGTTGTCGAGCGAATGCTCGCCGCCGCGTATGGCGATATCGATGCCGCCCTGCTGCAAATCGAGCAAGCGGTCGCCCACGTGCAGCACGGGGCGGATATTCGGATATTCGCGCTGTAAACGCTTTAAGGCCGTCTGAAACATTTGCGTGTCGGCAATGCCCGACGTAATCGCCAGATGCACTTCGCCCGCCGCCTCGGTTTTCAGGTTGTCGAGTGCGGTTTGCGTGTCGGCAAGCGTGCGGCGCAAACGGCCGCAATGCACGGCCAGCGCACGCCCCGCGTCGGTGGGTGCCAGATGGCGGGTGCTGCGGTTGAGCAGCTTCACACCGTGCAGGCTTTCCAAACGGGTAATGTGCTGGCTGACTGCGGAAGGCGTCATGCCCAGCGCGGCGGCGGCGGCGTTCATGCTGCCGTGTTCGAGCACGGCGGCAAACACCAGCAGCGGTTTGATGTCTTGCATTTTCAATCCAAATAGTCTTCCAAAGGAATTTTCATCAGCGCGGTCAAATGTTGCGCAGCCTCCCGAAACGCTTGTTTGTCTTCGTTTCCGCCGAATGCGAAAACCATCAGGCAGATTTCGGGAGCAGGATATGGGCGGTGGTATTTTAAATAAAAATTGCGCTCCAGCCGCCCTTTGCCATTCCCCGCCGTTCCGTGTATCAGCAGTTTGTCGCTGTCTTTTATTCCGATGCGGCGGATAAGCGCGCCCTTATACCATTGCCGCAACTCCCGTCTGCCGTTATCCAGCCGCCAACACTCCGCCGATTTCCTAATCTGCCTCAGGCGGATTTTGGCCAGCCAATACGGCAAAGTGATCACGACAGCAAGCCACGCCCCAAGCCACACCAATCCGGCATCAGGGCTGTAATACATACCCAATAAAACCCATGCAAGCCCGACAAACAAACATCTTCTCAACCACGGCTGCCGGATGCCCATCTCCGGCGGGCAGGCAAGCTGTTGCGCCCATTCAACGTCGGCACTTGCCGATCGCAAACGAGCCAAAGTTTCAGATGCCGTTTCAACAGGCTGTTTTTGCATTTCAGACGGCCTCATATTTTATGTTTATTGGATATTATTTAGTTTTGCTTAAAAATATAATCAGTAAATCAGGGATTATCAAGCGTTTCGAGCGGCCTTATACTGCACCTGTCTTAACAAACAGCATCCAAGAAAGGAAACATCATGAAAATCGCAGTGATCGGTGCAACAGGTTATGTAGGCAATGCCGTGGTGCAGGAGCTGGCCGCACGCGGCCATGAAGTAACCGCTTTCGCCCGCAACACCGGCAAAGTGTTTCAAGCACCCAACGTTAATGCCGTGGCCGCCGATGTGAACGCCGACGATTTTGCCGGCCGTCTGAAAGGTTTCGATGCCGTGGTGAGCGCGTTCAACCCCGGCTGGAGCAACCCCAATATCGGCGCGGACTTCACCCGCGGTGCGAATGCCATCGTTGAAGCCGCCAAAGCCGCGCAAGTGCCGTATCTTTTGGTGGTGGGCGGCGCGGGCAGCCTGTATGTTGCGCCCGGTCTGCAAGTTATCGACACGCCCGACTTCCCCAAAGAAATCTACGACGGCGCCAACGCCGCCCGCAATCTTCTGGCCGAACTGCTGCCGCGCCGCGACGTGAACTGGGCTTTCGTTTCCCCGCCCGCCCGTTTGGGTGCCGACGGCGGTTTCAGCGAAGAGCGCACCGGCCGCTACCGCTTGGGCAAAGACGATTTGCTGATGGAAAGCAGTGAAGTGCCCGCCGGCATCAGCGTAGCCGATCTGGCCGTGGCCATTGCCGACGATGCCGAGAAAAAAGCGCACCTGCACCAACGCTTTACCGTTGCGGCCGAATAACCCGCCGTTATGCTCAGGCCGAGGCGTTTACAAGTCGTTCAGGCCGTCTGAAATACCCAAACGCCGTCATGCCCGGGCTTGACCGGAGTGTCTGCTGCTTCTTTATAAACAATAAGATACCCGGGCCATGCCCGGGTATCTTGCAACCACTTCAACACTCGAAACGGGTCTTGCAAAAATGCAGCCCCTTCCAAGCCTAACCGCCGGCTACTTCAACATATTCTTAATCACACCCATCACGCTGCGTGAAATGGCGCGGGTAACCTGTTTGTTGATTTGGTTGCCCACCGAATCGGCCAAATCGTAGGCAACACCCTGGTTGGCCTTTTTGCGGCTGCCGAACAGGCCGCCCAAAAAGCCGCCGACCACGCCGTTTTGCTGCGGTTGCGCGGCAGCGGTTTTTTCGGCTTTGGCCTGCTCTTTGGCGGCGGTTTCCGCAGCTTCGGCTTCTGCCTGTTTGGCTTCCAATTCGGCCAGCGCTTCATAGGCCGAATAATTGTCCACCATATCTTTATAGTGGCGGTACAAAATATCGCTTTGGTATTTGGCATCGCGCTCGGCGGCGGGCAGCGGGGTCAGGTTGGATTGCGGCGGCAGCACAAAGGCGCGCTCCACCGGTGCGGGCATGCCTTTTTCGTCGAGAAACGATACCAGAGCCTCTCCCACGCCCAATTCGGCAATGGCTTCGGCCACATTAACGTTGGGGTTGGTGCGGAAGGTTTCGGCAGCGGCTTTCACCGCTTTCTGGTCGCGCGGGGTAAACGCGCGCAAGGCGTGCTGCACGCGGTTGCCGAGCTGGCCGAGGATAGTGTCGGGCAAGTCGAGCGGGTTTTGGGTAACGAAATACACGCCCACGCCCTTCGAGCGGATCAGCCTCACCACCTGCTCAATCTGCTCCACCAGCGCGGCGGGGGCGTTGTCGAACAGCAGGTGCGCTTCATCGAAAAACATCACGAATTTGGGCTTTTCCAAATCGCCCACTTCCGGCAGGGTTTCAAACAGTTCGGCCAGCATCCACAGCAAAAACGCGCTATACATGCGCGGCGAGCGCATCAGCTTTTCGGAATTCAAAATATTGATTACGCCTTTGCTGCCTTCGGTCTGCATCCAGTCTTCGAGGTTCAAGGCCGGCTCGCCAAACAGGTTTTCGGCACCTTCGTTTTCGAGCGTGAGCAGTTGGCGCTGCACCGCACCCACGCTGGCAGGCGATACGTTGCCGTATTTGGCACGGTATTCGGCGGCATTGTCGGAAACGTGTTTGAGCAGGCCGCGCAGGTCTTTCAGATCGATTAAGTGCCAACCGTTGTCGTCGGCCACTTTGAACACCAGATTGAGCAGCCCTTCTTGGGTGTCGTTCAGATTCATCAGGCGCGCCAGCAGCATCGGCCCCATTTCGGAAATGGTTACGCGCACGGGAATGCCGGTTTCGCCGAACACGTCCCAAAAACGCACGGGAAAACTTTGCAGCCAGTCGGCGCCCAAACCGAATTCGGCGATACGCTCGCCCACTTTGCCGCTGTTTTCGCCGGCATTGGCGATGCCCGACAAATCGCCTTTCACGTCGGCCAGAAACACGGGAATGCCCGCGCCGCTGAAGGCTTCGGCCATACGGCGCAAGGTAACGGTTTTACCCGTGCCCGTGGCGCCGGCGATCAAACCGTGGCGGTTGGCCATTTTGCCTTGGATTTCAAGCGTGTTGCCGCCTGCGCGGGCGATTGGGAAGGTGGTCATAACATTTCCTTGCTGATAGTGTGATAGATGTGGGTGTATTGTCTTATGAAATACCGCCGCACGCAAATATGGCCGAGGCCTTTGCAAAAATACCCTCAAGGCCGTCTGAAAACTTAACGCAGACACACGGTTTCCGCCCCTGTCCGTCATTGCCGGGCTTGACTCAAGTATCTTGGGTTTCGGCAACATGAGATACTCGGGTCAAGCCCGAGTATGACGCGTGTGCTTTTTATTAAGTTGATTCGCTACAGTTTGGCTAATAGACTGCCGCCATGAACTTCACCGATATCTCAATTTTATAATGTTGGTTGTGCAAAGGTTTCAACCCATACGCAGGCACAGAATAGAAAGAGGCCGTCTGAAAAATTTCAGACGGCCTTAAAAAATAAAATCGATGAAAAGGAATGTAAACCAGCTGAAACTGTTGCCTTGTTTACGTAACGAATATTAACAAATATAAACAAATTGCGCAAGAACTTTTTACAAAATATCTTTAAATTGTTGGAAACTTTGTCAAAATAGTCTTATTTTGTGAACTTATGTTAATATTTATTTGCAAACGTCATATTAATCACCCATTTCCGCCAATAATTCGGCCTGATGTTCGGCTATCAACGCAGCCGTTAATTCTTCCAAATCACCGTCCATAACGAAATCCAACTTGTGCAAAGTCAGATTGATGCGGTGGTCGGTAACGCGGCCTTGCGGGTAATTGTAGGTGCGGATGCGCTCGCTGCGGTCGCCGCTGCCGATCAGCGATTTGCGTTCCGCCGCTTCTTTGGCTTGCGCTTCGCGCTTTTGGGCATCGTTCAGCCGTGCCGCCAAAACTTTCATCGCCTGCGCTTTGTTGCTGTGCTGCGAGCGGCCGTCTTGGCATTCGACCACCATGCCGGTGGGCAGGTGGGTAATGCGCACGGCGGAATCGGTTTTGTTGATGTGCTGGCCACCCGCGCCGGATGCGCGGAAAGTGTCGATGCGCAAATCGGCGGGGTTGAGTTGGATTTCTTCCAACTCGTCGGCCTCCGGCATCACCGCCACGGTGCAGGCCGAGGTATGGATGCGCCCCTGGCTTTCGGTGGCGGGCACGCGCTGCACACGGTGGCCGCCCGACTCGAATTTCAGCTTGCTGTATGCGCCCAAACCGACGATGCGGGCGATCACTTCCTTATAACCGCCCAAGTCGCTCTCGTTGGCCGATACGATTTCCACCTGCCAGCGGTTGCGCTCAGCGTAACGGCTGTACATACGCAGCAAATCGCCGGCAAACAGCGCCGCTTCGTCGCCGCCGGTGCCGGCACGCACTTCGATAAAAATGTTTTTATCGTCGTCGGCATCTTTGGGCAGCAGCAGTTTTTGCAGCTCGTTTTCCAGCGTTTCGATTTGTGCTTTGGCCGTTTCGATTTCTTCGGCGGCAAAGGCTTTCATTTCGGGGTCGGCCAGCATTTCCTGCGCATCGGCCAGATCGCTTTGCGCCAAGCGGTATTGCCGGAACACTTCCACCACCGGCGTAATCTCCGCGTGTTCGCGCGTGAGCTTGCGGTAGTTGTCCATATCGTCGGCGGCTTCGGGCTGGCCGAGCAGGTGGGTTACCTCTTCCAAACGTTCGGCCAATTGTTGCAGTTTTTCTAAAATAGATGGTTTCATGATTTTTTCCGTTGAGGCCGTCTGAAAACCTTTCAGACGGCCTCAAGCCAAACAGCAAAGAAAAAAGCCAGCTAGTGCGTAGCTGACTTTTCAATATGTTTTTGGTCGGAGTGAAAGGATTCGAACCTTCGACCCCTTGCACCCCATGCAAGTGCGCTACCAGACTGCGCCACACTCCGACTCGAAAGAGAACGGGATTATAGAATCATGCGGCTTAGCTGGCAAGCGTTTTTTCAACTTCACCCAACATTTTTTTCAGCTCTTCGCGCATTTCTTCGGCCTGAATCGCCGGATTGCCCGAAGCATCTAAAGCGTTGTGGTTGAACGTGTCGATAAACGGGGCGAAAGTATCTTTCAGTTTCAGCACCTTAAGCACGTCTGCGCGGGTGTAGTTATTGCCGCCGTAGCCGACCACCACGCCGTTTTCGTGCTGCCATTGGGCAAATTGGGCGGTGCTGATTTGCGCCAGCTCGCACATTTCGTTCAGGCTGAAATAGCGTTTGGCAGGGATGTTGGGAAGGTTAGCGCTGTTTGTCATAGTAGTGCTCCACCATGCCTTTGAGTTTTTGGCTGGCGTGGAAAGTTACCACACGGCGGGCGGAAATCGGCACTTCTTCACCGGTTTTCGGGTTGCGGCCGGGGCGCTGGGGCTTGTCGCGCAATTGGAAGTTACCGAAACCGGAAATTTTGATTTCTTCACCGCGCTCCAAAGTGGAACGGATTTCTTCAAAAAAGAGTTCGACGATTTCTTTGGCATCGTTTTTGGTTACGCTGCTTACTTTTTCTACCAAAATATCGGCCAATTCGGCTTTAGTTAGTGTCATTTTATTACCTTCGTTTTTTCAACAGATGTGGATTATCACTAATTTTTTTTTAGAATTCAAGAGAATATCGAAAATTTTAACGCCGCAGTTGCGCGCCCGCACTTTCAGCGGATTTCACCAGTTTTTCGATTAAAGGCTCCACCGCTTCGTCGGTCAGCGTGGCTTCCGCATCCTGCAACAGAACTTTCACCGCGATACTCTTCATGCCTTCGGGCAAACCGGCGCCGCGGTAAACGTCGAACACGGCGATTTCCTGCACCAAACTGCTCTTCACACTATTCAGTGCGCCCAGCAAAGCATCGTGCGATACATTCTCCGGCAACACAAACGCCAAATCGCGGCGCACGGGCTGGAATTTGGACACGGGGCGGTAAACGGTTTTTTCTTTGCCGAGCACGGCGGCCATGTCGATTTCAAACACCAGCGCGGCTTGCGGCAGGTCGTATTTTTGCAGCCATTGCGGATGCAGCTCACCGATAAAGCCGACGGTATGGCCGTCCATCACGATTTCGGCGGTGCGGCCGGGGTGCAGTGCGGGATGTTCGGCCTTCACGAACGACACGTTTTTGCCGCCCAGCAAATCTTCGACATCGCCTTTCACATCGTAAAAATCGGCCGCACGGGTTTTCTCGCCCCATTGTTCGGGATCGGCGGAGCCGTACACTAGGCCGCCGATGCGTTCGTTTTGCACGAAACGGCCGTCTGAACCTTTGCTGAACACGCGGGCGATTTCAAACACGCGCACGCGGTTTTGTTTGCGGTTGAGGTTGTTTTGCAGGATTTCCACCAAGCCGCCGATCAGGGTGGAGCGCATCACGCTGTATTGCGCGGCCAGCGGGTTTTGCAGGCGGATGGGGTTTTCGTTGGCGGCAAAGTCGCGCTCCCATTGCTCGTCCACGAAGGCATAGCTCACCACTTCCTGATAGCCGCGCGCGGCCATTTGGTTGTAAACGACAAAGCGGTTGCGGCGGGTTTCGGGCAGTGCCAACATTTTCAGACGGCCTGAAGTGGCATCGTCGGGAATGTTTTCATAGCCGTAAACGCGGGCGATTTCTTCGATTAAATCGGCTTCGATTTCGATGTCGTAACGGAAGCTCGGCGATGTGGTTTGCAGGCCGTCTGAAACTTTTTTCGGTTGCAGGCCCAGCGCAGCCAAAATGCTTTCGATGCGCGCTTCGTCCACCGCCACACCCAATAGTTTTTCCACCCGCGCCGTACGCACGGCTACGGTTTTGCGTTCGGGAAGCTTGCCCACGGCCTCTGTTATTTCGCCCGCCGCGCCGCCGCAGATCTGCAACACCAATTCGCTGGCGCGCTCGATGGCGTCGCGCTGCAATTCAAAGTCCACGCCGCGCTCGAAGCGGAAAGACGAATCGGAACCGAAGCCGTATTGGCGCGATTTGCCGGCGATGATTTCCGGTGCGAACCAAGCTGCTTCCAGCACGATGTTTTTGGTGCCGTCTGAAACCGCGCTCGCTGCGCCGCCCATGATGCCGGCCATGCTCAACGCACCTTGTTCGTCGGCAATCACCAAAGTGTTTTCAGACAGGCATACGGTTTTTTCATTTAAACATTCCAGCGTTTCGCCTTCTGCGGCGCGGCGCACGATAATGCTGCCGGAAAGTTTGTCGGCATCAAACACGTGCATCGGCTGGCCAAGCTCCAGCATCACATAGTTGCCGATATCAACCAGCGCCGAAATGCTGCGGATGCCACTGCGCGCCAAACGCTGTTTCAACCAATCGGGCGTGGGCGCTTCGGCGTTCACGTTCTCAATCACGCGGCTTAAAAAGCGGCCGCAATCGGCAGGCGCATCAATGCGCACCGGCTGGATTTTGCTGCTTTGCACGGCGGCCGTCTGAACCGCTACCGGCGTGTGGGCGCATTGGGTCAAGGCCGCCACTTCGCGCGCCAAGCCTTTAATCGACAGGCAGTCGGCACGGTTGGGCGTGATTTTCAGGGTGAAAACGGTGTCGTCCAAATCCAGATAGTCGCGCAGGTTTTGGCCAACGGGCGCATCGGCGGGCAGAATGTGCAGGCCGTCCACACCGTCGTCGGGCAGCCCCAATTCGTTGGTGGAACACAGCATGCCGTTGGAAACCTGCCCGCGCATTTTGGTGGGCTTGATTTTGAAATTGCCCGGCAGTACCGCATCCGGCAAGGCGCACGGCACTTTGATGCCGGCGCGCACATTCGGCGCACCGCAAACGATTTGAATTAATTCGCCGGTGCCGGCATCGACTTGGGTAACGTTCAGGCGGTCGGCATCGGGATGTTTTTCCACCGACTTTACTTCGGCCACCACCACGCCGCTAAACTCGGGCGCAGCTTTGTCGGCTTCTTCGACTTCGAGGCCGGACATGGTGAGCAGATGGGCGAATTCGTCGGCGGAAAGATTGGCATCGGCTTGGGTTTTCAGCCAGTTGTAGGAAAATTGCATGAGGTATCTCTTGTGATAATAATATTCAAACCGGTTATTTCAAATTTTCAGACGGCCTGTGCCGGAAAATAGTTATTTCAAAACAATATAATGGGATTCGATTATCCTGCGGAAATCGGGGCTGGCCAGCTGCCAGTCGACAATATCCACTTTCCACGGCAAGTCGGATTCGGAAAAGGCTTCGGCCAAAGCGGCGTGTACGGATAAGGGTAAGGCCTTCTCCTTGGTGATTATTGCCAAATCCAAATCGGAATAAGGTTTGGCCGTGCCTTTCACCCGCGAGCCGAACGCCCAAACCGCATATTGCGGAACATATTTTTGCAGAATCCGCATGATGATGTGCAAATATTCAGGCGCAACGTCCAAACCTTTCATCGGCTTACTCCGCCAGTTTTTCTTGCAATGTATTTTGCAAAAATACCGCTTCGGTCAAAAATTTTTCTATGCCTTGCACCACTGTCAAGGCAACCGCTT
Organism: Neisseria dentiae; assembly: GCF_014055005.1. Classification (NCBI taxonomy): domain Bacteria; kingdom Pseudomonadati; phylum Pseudomonadota; class Betaproteobacteria; order Neisseriales; family Neisseriaceae; genus Neisseria; species Neisseria dentiae. The sequence continues at coordinate 1,896,154 of NZ_CP059570.1, forward strand.
CGTCGTAAGTGTGGCTGGTGCGGCTGCGCATATCGCGGTATTGCCTCCAGTCCGACCAATCGCCAAGCAGCAAACCTTGTTCGTTGGCGGTGCGGATCAGGTCTTGAAATGTCATTAAATCAATTTCGGCAGGATTAGCAGAAGCATATTCCAGATAACGTTTCAATGTTTTGTGGCTGATTTCGTAGGTAAACTCAAACCGCTGTATCAGGCCGTCGCGGATTTGGGTGTCGCTGATGTCTTGCAGGTAACGCTGCCAGCCTTCCTGCAAACGCATCACGGCGTTGCTTAAGGGTTGAATGTTCAGTTTATCCATCATTGTTTAACCTTGATAGGCAGGCCGTCTGAAACAGCTTTTATTCACATTTTTGTATTGATAAAGGCTAAATCAGCAAGCCTGCCGATACAATAAAAATATGCCGTAAATGCAAATAAAGCAAACAATCAGAGCCAATTTTTCCCAACGCCTGCAATATGGTTGCAAACAGCAGGCCAACAAACCGAAAACTGCACCCAGCCCAACAAACCAAACCGCATATCGACTCCAGTTTAAAGCCGCTTCGATATCGCCGTTTCCTATTTTCAAATCAGCCAGTTGCATGGCTTGATGGTTGCAATAGCCAAATAATGCAACACAAATCATCATCGCCGCAAACGGCCACAACCAAGCTTGCCTCATCAAGAGCTTATCGGAATTGTTTCAAAAAATTCAAATCGTTATCGAAAAACAGCCGCAAGTCATTCACACCATAGCGCAGCATGGCGAAGCGATCCAGTCCGATGCCGAAGGCAAAGCCGGTGTAGCGTTCAGGATCGATATTCACATTTTTCAACACATTGGGGTGCACCATGCCGCAACCACCCACTTCCAGCCACCGCCCATTGTCGCCCATGATGTCGATTTCGGCGGAAGGTTCGGTAAACGGGAAAAACGAGGGGCGGAAGCGCACTTGCAAGTCGTCGCGCTCGAAAAAGCGGCGGATAAAGTCGGTGAACACGGCTTTCAAGTCGGCCATCGTTACGCCTTCTTCCACCCACAAACCTTCGGCCTGGTGGAACATCGGCGAGTGGGTGGCGTCGGAATCGACGCGGTACACGCGGCCGGGGGCGATGATGCGGATGGGCGGGTTCTTTTTATCCAGCATATAGCGGATTTGAATCGGCGAGGTGTGGGTGCGCAGCACATCGCCGTTTTCCACGTAAAAAGTATCCTGCATGGCGCGCGCGGGGTGGTTTTGCGGGATATTGAGCGCTTGGAAGTTGTGGAAATCGTCTTCGATTTCGGGGCCGTCGGCCACGTCGAAACCCATGCCGTGAAAGAGTTCGACCACGCGTTGCAGGGTCAGGGTAACGGGGTGCAGGCCGCCGCTCTTTTGGCCGCGGCCGGGCAGGGTAACATCGAGCGCTTCGGCTGCCAACTGCGCTTGCAGTTTGGCGGCGTTAAGCGCATCGCGTTTTTCGTTATAGGCCGTCTGAAAACGGTTTTTACATTCGTTGATGTGCGCGCCGACGGTTTTCTTTTCTTCGGGCGGCAGGCTGCCGAGCTGTTTCAGCAGGGCGTTCAATTCGCCGGTTTTGCCCATGTAGCGGGCTTTAACCAACTCTAAAGCTTGAAAATCGGCGGCGGCGGCCACTGCGGCAATGCCTTCCGCGGCGATACGGTTTACATTTTCCATAATATTGATTCGTTTGAATTCTGTGGTTCGTCCCGCACGATACGGCAGGATGCGGCAAATAACTAGGGGCTGACGGCAAACGGAATTGCCGCAGCCCCCGAGGCCGTCTGAAACCCATCCAAACAACCCCTGTAGCCTTCCGCTTCAGTTTGAAAGCCGGTTATTGTAACGCAAATTGCACCGAAAAAACAGCGGGCTAAAGCAGGCACAGGGCCTTTGTAAAAGACCTCCCTCTCAAGGTGAGGCAGCTCAGCGGGTGCAGACATATCCAAATATAAAGCCAAGCAAGCGTGCAACACGCAACACAGAAATACGCCGCAGCCGGTTTTTTTGCGGAGATTTCCGATATATCGATATTTCCCGCCTACCACATTTGCCCATCCCCTCCTACAAAACCGTTTTTTTCAGACGGCCTTCACAACCGCCCTCCCCCGAGCCGCAAGCACGCCCAACTGCCCAAGCCAGTCCATCACCATCATCACTGTTGCATAATTTACCAATTTATTGCAAATGGCAAATAATTATTTGCATTACTTTATCATGAGTGATAAATTTAGTTTACATTTGTAAATTATGGAATTGGAATTTATAAAATCAAAAAGCATTTTTTGAAAACTCTATTTTCATATTTTTATTGATGTTAAACAATAAGATAAATGTTTATTTTAAAAACATATAAAAATTAAAAAAGATTTATTGGTTATTTTAAATCAATAAATTCTGAATAAGTTTGTATTTCTTAACAAAACAAAACAATCGAGAAACAACTTTGCCGTCATTTCGAAAGTTTTTCAAGCTATTGTTTTAAAACAAATTTACCAACAACATTACGGAGCTTCAAAATGTCAAACCAAATTATTCTCACCGTTATCCGGCCGAAAGGCACATCAGCCACCGAGCAAGCCGCCCGTTTCAATGTAAATGCCGGTTCCGGCCAAGCCTTACACATACAGGCTGCCGCACTCGCCGACTATCAGCTTGCCGATGCCGCCACCGGCCTTGCCCCTGAAAATCTGGAATTCACCCGGGTGGGCGACAACCTGCACATTCGCGACAAAGCCTCTGCTTCCGCCCGCCCCGACATCGTTATCGAAAACTACTACGCCCATGCAACCGGCAATATCAAAGGCTTGCAGGCTGATGGTTCGCTGACTGCCTATGACGGCGAAATTCCCGCCAAACCCTTAACAGCCGAACAAGTAACCGTGCACCAAAACAACTCCGGCAACGGCGTAAACAAACTGGCCGTGGCCTTAGGCGGCCTGGCCGGTGCCGGCCTGCTCGGTGCATTGGCCGGCGGTGGCGGCGGTGGCGGCGGTTCCGATCAGGCGCCGGCAGCTGCGGCAACCCAAAGCAGCACATCTTCAACAACCGCACAAGCTGCCGCTTCGTCTGCCAATACGGCCGCTAACGCCAAAATCGCAACATCTTCAAACACCGCAGCGCAAACAAATGCAGCAACAGAAGCCGCGGCCGATTCCGCAACCTCATCCGAGAGCACCGCAGCCGATACGCAAAACACTGCATCCGGCAGCACGACCGCACCTGTAAACACGCCGTCTGAAACCGTTTCCTCTTCCGACAAAGAAACCGAACAAACAACGACCGATTCCGCAACCTCATCCGAAAGCACCGCAGCCGATACACAAAACTCTGCGTCCGGCAGCACGACCGCACCTGTAAACACGCCGTCTGAAACCGTTTCCTCTTCCGACAAAGAAACCGAACAAACAACGGCCGATTCCGCAACCTTATCCGAGAGTGCCGAATCCGATGCGAAAAACACCGCGTCCGGCAACACGACCGCACCTGTAAACACGCCGTCTGAAACCGTTTCAACAGATACCCCCGCCGCAGTTTCAGACGGCCAAACCGCAACGCAAAACGGCTATCGTGTGTATGAACACCCGCAATACGGCAAATATATCGATGCCGCCGAATTCGGCACCGATCCGAGCGGCCAAACCGACAGTCTGGCCGCCATCAACGCCGCTTTAGCCGCCGCACACAAAGAAAACGCCGCCGTCTATTTGAGCGGCAGCCTGTATATTTCCAACCAAATCGTGTTAAACAAAGCCAACTCGGGCGTAACCGCCCTGTTCGGCGACGGCATGGGCAAAACCACTATTTCGTTCGACAAAGCACAAACCGGCGTGTTCAATTCCGACACCAACGAAGACGATATCCGCGCGTTTGCCGGCATTCTGATCGACGGCCAAAGCAACAAAACCATTGCCGACTTGTCGGTGAAATACACCAACCCCGACTTTTACCGCACCGGCCAAAGCTATTTCGGCAAAGTGAACGGCATTCTGGTAAACGATGCCGACAACACCTTGATCAGCAAAGTAGAAGTATCGGGTGCCAACCGTGCCGGCGTGTTTTTCACCTCCACCCAAACCCTGCAAAAAGACCCCGACAGCGCCAACGGCCGCACTTACAAAGCCCGCCTGATCCGCGGCGAGGTTGATGAAACCTACGAAAACCTGCCTTTGGGCGAAAACAACCGCATCGTCGACAGCAATCTGCACCATAACCGCGTAGCCGGCGTATTGCTGGCCTACCAGAAAGACTTCACCGCCGACGGCAACACCATGTCGTGGAACGGCCACGAAGCCGACGGCGGCACGGGTTACGGCATCGCCAGCATGGCAGGCAGCTACAACTACGGCATCACCTACACCAACAACACCACCGACCACAACTACCGCAAAGGTTTGGATGTACACGACGGTGACGATATCGTTATCGAAAACAACACATCCATCGGCGACCGCCTCTACGGCATTGCCGTGTATAACCGCCAATTCACGATGGATACGGTAAAAATCAACAACAACACCATTATCGCCGACCCCGATTTCCGCTTGGCGCAAGACGATAACGCAGGGTTGAAATATTTCGGTTACGCCGGCATCCATATGCAGACCAACACGCAGTTGCGCGATTTGCGCAGCAGCGATACCGGCCATTTTGAAATCAGCGGCAATACCATCGAAAATCTGGACGTTTATCAAAACGCCACCCAAACCTACGGTATCGAATTCCGCAACCACGAGCCGAATATGCACTACACGCTGGATATCACCGGCAACACCATCGAGGGCGCATCCACCAAATATGCCATCGCCGTGATCAACAACACCAAAAACACCACCCTCGGCACCAACGGCCAAGGCTCGGGCACGATTAATGTCGTGGATAACACCATCGATATCGACCGCATCCCCAAGGGTACCATGCCCGTGTTCATCATCGAAGAAAACAACAGCGGCCAGCTGCGCGGCGAAGTAACCGTATCCGGCAACAGCCTGACCATACGCGAACAGTCCGACGGCACCATCGAGGGTGTGCAGATGATCGGCAACGCCGAAACCTACCGCGTTACCGACAACACCTTCGAAATACACGGCACGATGGACAAACCCGTGATCAGTCTGCTCGGCCGTGCCGGCAGCGAAATTCCCGAACTGTTTGTCAGCGGCAACGATATCACCACCGATTTAACCGGCAACCTCTACCGCAGCTGGATCGAACGCAATACCGTTGTCGATGTTTACGCCGACAACAATACCCACAACGGCAAAGAGTTGGCGGAAGTGCAGCATATCGTTTCCACACCTGCCGCCGGTTATGCGCCTGAAACCGCCGAAACCGCCCATGTGTTGGATTTGGGCATCGGCAGCGACACCATATCGGGCACCGGCACCAACCAAGCGGCATACAAGCAAACCGAAACCGCCGAAACGGCAACGGCTTCGGAAAGCACGGCCGAACTTTCCGAACAACTTTCAGACGGCCTGCCCGCTCTGAACGATTTGCTTGCCGTTACCGAATTGGATCTGTCTGCCGTATTGGGCGCGGAAAGCGGCGCGGGGCTGGCTGTCGGCGCCACCGTTACCGAATACGCACAATCAGTAAACATCTACGAAGAACAATGGCAAAGTGAAGTTTCTGCCTATATCGTGTAACTAGGCGCTTTCAAGCCGACAAACTTCAAGCCGGGAGGTTCGAGCCCGCCCCGGCTTGCGAAACACCCATGTCATGCCCGGGCCCGGCCCGGGTATCTGTTATTTCTTTTGAAACAACAAGATGCTCGGGTCAAGCCCGAGCATGACGCAAGTGTTTTAAGATATCGAAAAGAATTTTGCAAAGGTCTCAGACCGTCTGAAAATAAATATGGCAAGTTGCCTGTTTTCAGACGGCCTGTGGTTTGATAACGGCTGCGGCTAACGGTGAAACTACCCGCGCCGCCAAGTGGTGCCGCCGGCACCGTCTTCCAGAATAATATTTTCGGCGTTGAGCAGGTCGCGGATGCGGTCGGATTCGGCCCAGTTTTTTACCGCGCGCGCCTGTTTGCGCTGTTCAATTAAAGCGTCGATGTCTGCGTTGGAAAGGCCGTCTGAAACACCGCTTCCCTGCAAAAACGCCTGCGGATCGCGCTGCAACAGGCCGATGATGCCCGCCAGCGCTTTCAAATAACCGGCCAATTCGGCGCTGTTGGTTTTGTTGACTTCGCCCGCCAGCTCGAACAACACCGCCATCGCTTCCACCGTGCCGAAATCATCGTTCATGGCGGCATAAAAACGGCGGGTGTAGTCATTGCTGTCTTCACGCACGTCCACTTCGGCAGGCAGAGTGTTTTTCAGGGCAGTGTAGAGGCGGGTAAGCGCGCCTTTGGCATCATCGAGATGGGCGTCGGAATAATTCAGCGGGCTGCGGTAATGGGCGCGCAGAATGAAAAAGCGCACCACTTCGGGATCGTATTGCTTGAGCACATCGCGGATGGTGAAGAAATTACCCAGCGATTTCGACATTTTTTCGCCGTCCACACGGATAAAACCGTTGTGCAGCCAGTATTTCACATGGCTGGCGATGGTTTTGCCGTGCGCCTCGTGGTGCAGGCAGGCACCGTGTGCGCCCACGCTTTGGGCGATTTCGTTTTCGTGGTGGGGGAACTGCAAATCGGCGCCGCCGCCGTGGATATCGAAGGTGTCGCCAAACAGCTCTTCACCCATCGCCGAGCATTCGATGTGCCAACCGGGGCGGCCTTTGCCCCACGGGCTGTCCCAAGAATCGGCTTCATTGGGCTTGGCGGCTTTCCACAACACGAAATCAAGCGGATCACGCTTGAAGCCGCCCACCTCCACCCGTTCGCCCGCGCGCAAATCGTCCAGCGACTTGCCCGACAACTGGCCGTAGGCGGCAAATTCGCGCACGGCGTAGTAAACATCGCCATTTTCGGCAGGATACGCCTTGCCGTTGGCAATCAGCCGCTCAATCATGGCAATCATCTGGCCGACGTGTTCGGTGGCTTTCGGCTCGACATCGGGCCGCAGCACGCCCAGCGCATCGGCGTCTTCGTTCATGGCCTGAATAAAACGCGCGGTCAACTCACCGATGGTTTCGCCGTTTTCGGCGGCGCGGGCGATGATTTTGTCGTCGATATCGGTGATGTTGCGCACATAAGTGAGCGGATAGCCCTGCGCGCGCAGCCAGCGCACCACCATATCGAACACCACCATCACGCGGGCATGGCCGAGATGGCAGTAGTCGTAAACCGTCATGCCGCAAACATACATACGCACGTTTTCGGGGTTGAGGGGGATAAAGGGTTCTTTTTGGCGGGTTAGCGTGTTATAGATAGTCAGCATAGTTGGTTTCATGATTCAGATACTCAGATTCTTTTTTTTGACAGGAGTTGTGAGCTGGGGGTAAAATTTAAATCAACACGGCTCCCCTCGGTTGTACTATTTTACAGTATGGCTGCTGGGGAGTTTTTTATTCCACCAGTTTTGCCAATCAGTGGGTGCCCCCATACCTTGTAAATTTAAACCTAGATGGTTAAGCTCAGGAAAAGTCAGTAAGTGTTCTTTCATTCTCTCACACCAGCTTGAGGAAGGATTAATGATGCTAAGCAAATGCTTACAGATGAATAGCAGTAAGAAACAGCGTGCTTTTGCCTGCTCCTGATTTTCTTTTTTGGGGAAAGCACCCATCCAAACAGGAGGGCTGTCATTAACGTCTGGCAACCTCGGTTGGTCTTTAATGCTCCTATTCCATAAGCGGCAGTGGTGGGCGCATACATTACGTAAGTAGTTTAAACTTCGCAACCAACTGGCAAAAATGCGCCCATTACTAACACCATATTTTTGTGAAATTTCATCTTGTTCCCGCATACGCATGCCAGAGAAAAGTGTAGACATAGTACCAAAGTCCCATATCTCACAAACCACCCAAATAGGTATAGGTAAACCATATTTGGTTTTATTGTGATAAATAAAATCTTCTTTGGAACGGGTGATTAATGCTGCATGCTTAGCCAGCCAGGCTTGATGTTTGGTAATACCTTTTTGGCTATCTAAATTTTCAAGAGCAGCAAAACTTTCATGCAGACACTCCGGTTTGAGATAAGCAAATTTATCCAGACTCCCCAATGTGTGGGCAATATCGGTGCGTAGGGCAACTTCGATACGTTCCAATACATCCATTACCAATAATCGCAGTTGTTTATCGAACACATATAAATCAACTGCATCTTTAAAACAAGCACCTTCTTTGAACGTATCTAATATCAACTTATCAGTTTTTACTTTTTTAGGCTTTTTATAGTTTTCTAAAATGACCAATTCACCAGTTATTTCTCTAAGAGAGTAAAAATAACCGCTTAAGCGATAATATCCTATACGAGATAGGTATTCTTTAGCTTTTTGCTCATCATCGACTTGAAGCCCGCGTGATTGTAATAGTTTAAGTTGTTCATTAAAATCAAGCCATATTTTGGGATTGGTTGCCATCTAATTTATAAATCCACTAAGTTAAGCAATGATGTTTTAAATACAGCCCAAATAACTAAGTTATTTGGTTTTCAGACAACCTTTACCTTATAGATAGATCAGGCCGTCTGAAAATCTTTCACTCCGCCTTAAGCACATGCCTATTTTTCATACCAAATGCTGCGCAGCTTCGAGACTGAGGATAAGCGTACTGATCTTAAATAATTATAGTATTTGCATATCAAAATCGACTGTGGCCGAGCTGCGGATGGTTTCAGCTGATTTGTATTAGAACCTCAACAGCACGCGCTTCTGCTTCTTCAGGCACTAGCATATCGAGTTTGTCTAACAGCAAACCTAATATCGTTACAACTGCCACCAAAGAAAAACAACAATGCGTTATTTCACCAACCGCCAGCCGCTCTCTTCACGCAGCAGGCGGATTTTGCCGTCGCGCGAGGCATAGCCGCCTTTTACGCTTTCCAAAATAGTGTTTTCCGGCACGCCGGAGGCGAACACTTCGGCGCGGGATTTGTCGTCCGACAGCAGCACATACACCGCCAGCGTGTCGTTATCGAGGTCGGCGAATGTGATGTCGGGATTGTCGAACGGTTGGATACACTGCTGTTTCAACGCCGACCAGCTGTATCCGGCGGAAGGAATGCAGCCGTGCGCGTCGCGGCCGCCGCCGGTTTCGGGAACGGTTTCAAACGGTGAAGAGGTGCAGGCCGCCAGTGCGGCGGCAAGCAGGACGGGCGTGATTTTTTTCATGTGCGGCTTTCTTGATTTGGCTTGCTTGGTTCTCAACAATACTTTCTATATCCGATAACGAAGCAACTTAATAATAAAGTGCACACGCCATACCCGTGCTTAACCCGGGTATGGCGGAACGGTTATTAAACAAGTGGTTTTGCCATATACAGGCCGTCTGAAAATCTTTCAGACGGCCTGAAGTTTAACATTATCCGTTAGGGAAAGTCTTTGCGATATTGCACCATATCGGTTTGGCGCGCTATCTGATTATAGAGCGACTGCGCAGCCAGGTTGTTTTTATCGGTAACCCAATATACGCGGTTAAACCCCTCCGCTTCGGCGAAACGGTAAACGGCCCCAATCAGGCTGCGCGCCGCACCCTGCCTGCGGCAGCCCGCGTCAACAAACAAATCTTCGAGATAGCAGCATTTGCCGATGTTCCAAGTGTTCGGGTGGATAACGATATGCGCAAACCCCGCCAGCCGGTTATCGGCATCAAATGCGCCGAAACCCTTTATCTCGGCCGACCGCATGATGCTCTGCCAAGTGTTGCGGGTGGTTTCTCGGCTCAATACGGCACGGTAAAAATCGAGATAAGCCTGCCACAACGGCAGCCAGGCGGCCTCATCTTCGGGCGCGAGCAGGCGTACGGCAACAGACATTTTCTCTCCTGTTAGGTTTGGGCTGACCCGGCGGATTTTAACATCCCAAGCGGCAAACGGTTTACCTTTGCGGCGGATTCGGCCTACAATAGCGGCGTTTTCGCGCAATTTTTAAGAAAACCCGTTTTTCACATCATCAACACAGGAGCTCTTCTCATGGCCGTTTTAGTTAGCAAACCCGCCCCGTTTTTCCATGATGCCGATAAAAAATTCTCTGCCGTTTTGGGCAACGGCGAAGTAGTGGACAACTTCAGCTTTGCCGAAGCCGCCAAAGGCAAATACGCCGTGGTGTTTTTCTATCCGCTGGACTTCACTTTTGTGTGCCCGTCTGAAATCATCGCCCACGACCACCGCGTGGAAGAGTTTAAAAAACGCAACGTCGAAGTGTTTTCCGTGTCGATTGACAGCCAGTTCACCCACGCCGCATGGCGCAACACGCCGGTGAACCAGGGCGGCATCGGCCCGGTGAAATTCACCATGGTGGCCGATGTGGCGCACGAGCTGGCTAAAGCCTACGATGTTGAAAGCGAAGGCGGCGTAGCCTTCCGCGGCTCGTTCTTAATCGACAAAAACGGCATCGTGCAACACCAAGTGGTGAACAACCTGCCCTTGGGCCGCAATGTCGACGAAATGCTGCGTATGGTGGATGCGCTGCAATTTACCGAAGAACACGGCGAAGTATGCCCGGCCGGCTGGAACAAAGGCGACAAAGGCATGAAAGCCGATGCGCAAGGCGTGGCCGCCTATTTGTCGGAAGCTGCCGACAAGCTGTAAACCGGCTTGAGACCTTTGCAAAAATACCTTAAGGCCGTCTGAAATGCTTAAATCCCGTCATTCCCGCGTAGGCGGGAATCTAGATGGAAATATTGAAGTATTGATTAAACAAATACTTGGATGCCAAGTGTCTGGATTCCCGCCTACGCGGGAATGACGGAATTCAGGTTTTTTCAGATAGTAATTTGAATTTTGCAAAGGTCTCGGCTTATCAAAAACGGGGCGAACCGTCAGGGTTTGCCCCGTTTGTTTTTGCGGGCGGAACGGGTTGGCATCTAAAGCCTTTATTCGGCCTTAAACACCGCCGTATCGGTTTTCGGCTGCTCCGCCGTTACGGCTGCGGCTTCACGCTCCGCTTCCTGCGCTTCAGCGGCCAGGCGCTTTTTCTCGGTGAGGTAGGTGCTGATCTGATACACCAAATCCTGCGTGCCTTCGTGGGTGAGTGCGCTGATTTTAAACAGGCGCGGGGTTTGCATATCAAAACCGAAGCTGTCGTCGGGCTGCGGATGATTCCAGCCGATTTGCGCCAGAAACTCGGCGGCGCGCGCTTCGGCTTCTTCGGACGGGAGCATATCCAGTTTGTTCAACACCAGCCAGCGCGGCTTATCGTATAGTTCTTCGTCGTATTTGCGCAATTCTTCAATTAGCGCCAGCGCTTCGGCGGCAGGGTTGACGTTTTCGTCGAACGGTGCCAAGTCCACCACATGCAGCAGCAGGCCGGTGCGCGAAAGGTGTTTCAAAAAGCGGTGCCCCAAACCCGCGCCTTCGGCGGCGCCTTCAATTAGGCCGGGAATGTCGGCCATCACGAAGCTGTGGTTTTCGTCCATACGCACCACGCCGAGGTTGGGGTGCAGGGTGGTGAAGGGGTAGTCGGCCACTTTGGGGCGGGCGGCGGACACGGCGCGGATCAGGGTGGATTTGCCGGCATTGGGCATACCGAGCAGACCCACGTCGGCCAAGACTTTCAGCTCAAGCTGCAAAGTGCGCGCCTCGCCCTCCTCACCGGGTGTGGACTGTTTGGGGGCGCGGTTGACCGATGATTTGAAGTGGATGTTGCCCAAACCGCCTTTGCCGCCGCGCGCCACGCACACGCGCTGGCCGTGGTGGGTAAGGTCGGCCAGCAGCTCGCCGGTGTCGATGTCGCGGATCAGGGTGCCCACGGGCATATGCAGTTCGATGTCGTCGGCGCCTTTGCCGTAGCGGTCGGAACCGTGGCCCTTTTCGCCGTTTCTGGCCTGATAACGTTTGACGAAACGGTATTCCACCAGTGTGTTGACGTTTTCGTCGGCCACGGCAAACACGCTGCCGCCTTTGCCGCCGTCGCCGCCGTCGGGGCCACCGCGCGGTACGAATTTTTCGCGGCGGAAGCTCACGGCTCCGTTGCCGCCTTTGCCTGCCACCACTTCGATTTTGGCTTCGTCGATAAATTTCATGATGCTGTTTTCTGTAAAAAGGTTTTCAGACGGCCTTATGCTTTCGAGGCCGTCTGAAAGAATATTAAACGGATGAATATTATAAAGGATACGCCGGCAGGCCGTCTGAAAGATTTTTCCGTTTGGCCGGAACCGCCTCAAATAAAACTTCAAACCATCTGATTTTATTTTAATAATAATTATTATTAATAATATTTACTTTTTATGTGCGCATTTTTATAATGCCCGCAAAAATAGAACGCTTACTCAAAACCCGTTAACCGCTTTTGAGAAACTGTTATGACCAATCACCCCTCATGTCCGCGCCGCCTGCCCCTGTTGCTGGCGGCAGCTTTTATGCCCGCTGCTTTTGCCGAAAACAACACGGCGGATACCAAAACCTATTCAGCCGTATTGCCTACTGTAGAGGTGGTCGGCCAGGCCGATACCAATATTCTGAAAGGCTATGTGAATTACGACGAAGCCGCCGTTACCCGCAACGGCCAATTGGTGAAAGAAACACCGCAAAGCATCGACATTCTCAATATCCAGAAAAACAAAAACTACGGCACCAATGATTTAAGCTCGATTCTCGAAGGCAATGCCGGTATTGATGCCGCTTACGATATGCGCGGCGAGAGCCTGTTTATCCGCGGCTTTCAGGCAGACGGCAACGATATTTACCGCGACGGTGTGCGCGAAAGCGGCCAAGTGCGGCGCAGCACCGCCAATATCGAGCGGGTGGAAATCCTCAAAGGCCCCTCTTCCATTCTCTATGGCCGCACCAACGGCGGTGGCGTGATCAACATGGTAAGCAAATACGCCAACTTCAAACAAAGCCGCAACATAGGGGCTTCTTACGGATCATATGCCGCACGCAGCCTGAACCTTGATATTAACGAAGTGATCGACGACAACGTGGCCGTGCGCTTGAGCGGCGAAATCGGCAAGGCCAATTCGTTCCGTTCCGGCATCGACAGCAAAAACGCCATGATTTCGCCCAGTGTTACGGTAAAACTGGATAACGGCCTGAAGTGGACAGGGCAATACACCTACGACAGCGTAGAGCGCACGCCCGACCGCAGCCCAAGCCGCACGGTTTATGAACAAATGGGCATTTCGCGCAACCAAGGCTTTGCCCATCCCAACGATTTTGTGAAAGACAAGCTGCAAGTTTGGCGCTCCAATCTCGAATATGCGTTCAACCCCGATTGGCACCTGCAATGGCAGCTTGCCCACCGCAGCGCATCGCAGGATTTCGACCACTTCTACGGCGGCACGTTTAACGCCGACACCGGCCTGCTCAGCCGCAGCTATGCCTGGCAGCAAACCGACAATAAAACCCTTTCGAGCAACCTCACCCTCAACGGCAAATTCAAAATCGGCCGTTTCGACAACCATTTAACCATCGGCTTCGATGCCAGCCGCGAAAAACGTCATCCGCAGCTGGCTTTCCGCGGCAATTATGTGTCGATCAACCCTTACAACCGCAGCAGCTGGCCCGCTTCCGGCCGCCTATTGCCGATGGCGACCGACAACCGCCACGAAGCCGATTCATACGGCCTGTTTGCACAAAATATTTTCTCGGTTACGCCCGATATCAAACTGGTGGCGGGCGGCCGTTTCGACCGCTATAAGGTAAGCAGCACCTTTATCGACAACAGCCATTACAGCTACAGCGGCCATACCTTCAGCCCCAATTTCGGCGCAGTGTGGAACCTTAACCCCGCCCACACCCTCTATGCCGGTTACAACAAAGGCTTCTCGCCGCTGGGCGGGCGCACTTATCTGGGCTTGAGTTCGGCGGATGAGCAGGCCAACTCCAACACTTCGCCCGAGTTTTCCAAACAATACGAGGCCGGTATCAAAAGCTCTTGGCTGGACGACCGCCTCAGCACCACGCTGGCGGTTTACCAGCTCGAGCGCTACAACATCCGCTACCGCCCCGACCCTGAAAATTCGCCCTACGAATGGGCGGTAAGCGGCAAGCAGCGTTCGCGCGGCATCGAGTTCGGTGCCTTGGGGCAAATCGCGCCCAAATGGTATCTGCGCGGCTCCATCGGCGTGATGGAAGCTAAAATTTTGGAAGACACGCAAAATCCGGAGCGTGTCGGCCGTCATCTGAACAACAGCAGCAACATCACCGGCAATCTGTTTGTACGCTACACGCCCACCGAAAAACTCTACGGCGAGCTGGGCATCACCGGCACCGGCAAACGCTATTACACCAACGAGCGCACCGGTGTAGTGGAAAACATCCCCGGCTTCGCCCGCGTGGACGCGCTGGCCGGCTGGAACCACAAAAACTTTAACTTCACGCTGGCGGTGAACAACCTGCTCAACCAGAAATACTGGCGCTCCAACGATATGCCCGGCAATCCGCGCGGCGTTACGGCGCGGGTGAATTATATAGTCAATTAAAATAAGAACTACGTAGCAGTGCAGTCATAAAATCTCCCACGGCAGGTAAAACTTTCCGCAAATGCTTTTTAATATTCGCCCATACCTTTTCAATCGGATTAAGCTCGGGTGAATAAGGAGCAAGGGGCAATACTTTATGTCCCTGCTTCTGCGCCATTTCAGTCAAAACCGCCATACGGTGGAAACGGGCATTGTCCATAATGATGACGGATTTCTCCGTCAGTTCGGGCAGCAGCATTTGCTCAAACCATGCTTCGAACAGGCTGCCGTCCATGGTGCCGCAATAGGTCATGGGTGCAATCAGGCTGCCTTTACCTTGGATTTGTGCCGCAACCAATGAAATACGTTGGTATTTTCTGCCGCTGATTTGTGCTTTGACGGGTACGCCTTTTTTCGAGTAAGCGTAAGGGCGGTAAAAAAAGGTGTCGAACCCTGTTTCATCAAGAAAAACTGCTTGATAGTCAGTATATTGGCTCAATGCTTGTTGATAAGCGGCTACTTGTTCGGGCTTTTGTTCTTTGTATGTGGTGGTCTTTTTTTTCGTGTGATGCCCATGACTTTGAGCAGGTAGCTGACATTTGGGGGGCTGCACCCTAAATGTTCTGCGATTTCGTGCAGGTAGGCATCAGGATGCTGTTCGAGATAGTCTGAAAGCTGTTGCCTGTCTATTTTTGTGGCATTACCACCTTTGACTTGATGCGCCAGTGAACCTGTTTGTTCATAGAGTCGCAGCCAACTGCTCAGCGTTTTGTCGCTGATACCGTATACACGGCAGACTTGGCTTGCATTTTGGCATTGCCGGTAATATTCGATTGCTTTTTGTCGGAGTTCTATCGGGTAGGCCATTTTTTTCTGCTGGTAAGGGGGAGTAAAGTTCGGAATTCTTATTTTAATTCACTATAGCTTCTGATGCCGGTTTGCCGTTTAACCGGATGAAAAAACAGGGCAGTATGAATAAAGGCCGTCTGAAACAATTTTTTCAGACGGCCTTTCACTAATGAAAATGATTGATGGCGGTTTGACTACCATTTTACGGCAAACCGGATATTTCAGACGGCCTACCCCAAATCACGCTGCTTTTCGCTCAGCCTGCGGTGAATGTCGCGGGCGATGGCCTGGCGGTCGGGGCCGGAGGGCACGGGGTCGAGAAAATGCAGTTCGGCCACGCCGCCGGGCTGGCTGATAATCATGCGGATAGACTGTATCAGGCTGATGTCGCCGTAGTAGGCCATGGCGGGGTTGGGGCTGCTGCCGTCGGGGTTGGGGTAGCGGCACAGCACCGGTATCAGCGGCACGTCCGCTTCGTAGGCCGCCTGAAAAAAGCTGGTTTTAAACGGCAGGATTTCGCGGCCTTCGGTGCTGGTGCCTTCGGGGAACAGGGTAACGGTGTCGCCGTTTTTGAGGGCTTCGGTAACGTGGCGGATTTTTTCGCTGTTGCCTTCGGTGCCTTTGTTGCGGGTAACGTAAACGGTTTGCGCCTGCGTGGCCAGATAGCCGACTACCGGCCATTTGGCCACGTCGTCTTTGGCAACGAAGCGGCCGGGAAAGGCGCCGTTAACGGCCATGATGTCGAGCCAGGAAATGTGGTTGCTGATCATCATCTGCCCCTGCCCTGCTTCGGGCAGTTTGCCGTAGGTTTCGAGCTTCAGGCCGCAGGAGGCGAGCACGCGCAGCGACCATAGCTGGATGGCGCGCAGCTTGCGCTGTTTGCTGTAAAAGGGAAAAAGAAAAAACATTTCTGCCATGCCGTAGAGCAGGCAGATGCCGATGCAGAGCAGGCGGAAAACGGTGCGCAGTGTGGTCATGGTGTGAGTAAAACAGATTTGTGTTGCGGTATTTTTACTGAGGCCGTCTGAAAGGTTTCCGGCATGTGCAAGCAGCTGCGTTGCGCGACTCGGGCTTTCAGACGGCCTGTTTTCAGATTTTAGGTGCAAAGCGTTGCAGGTAGCGGTCGTTGAGTTGGGTGATGTCCATCAGAATCAGCACGTCGGCGCAGTTGAAGGCTTCATCCACGCACGGTTCGCCGCAAAACCAGGCGCCGGCTTTAAGGTAGCCTTTAATCAGCGACGGGCATTCGGGGTTGGCTGCGGGGGTGAGTTCGCTCCATTTCAGCGGGTTGAGCGGGCGCACGCGCCATTGCTCGGGCGCAAGGTATTTTTCTTTCAACACATGATACAGCCCGGCCGCTTCGTGGCCGCCGTCGGCGGTGCTGATGCTGCCGCAACCGATCATAAAGCGCAGGTTTTCGTCGTGCATGAATTTCACAAGGCCCGTCCACAACAGCATAATCAGGCCGCCGTTGCGGTATTCGGGGTGGATGCAGGCGCGGCCCAGCTCTACGGTTTGCGGCAGAATATCGTGCAGCGGTGAGAGGTCGAACTCGTGTTCGCTATACCATGAGCCGACGGTGCGGGCGGCTTCTTCGGTAATCAGGCGGTAGCAGCCCACCACTTCGCCGGTGGCTTCGTCGAAAGCGAGCAGGTGGTGGCAGTGTTGGTCGTATTCGTCGGTATCCAAGCCGTTGCTGCTTTGGATATCTGCACCCAACTCGCCGGCGAACACTTGGTAGCGCAAGCGTTGCGCGGCTTCGATTTCCTGCCGGTTTTCGGCCAGGCGCACGCTCAGACCGATTTTGGGGCCGGTGGTGTTGAAACGGCTGGTTTGCGGCATAAAAAAACCCGTGTATCAAAAATAAGGCGCAAAGTATAGCAGAGGGCATAAATTAAGTAACCGATTAATTTACTTGGCAGAACCTGAAGGCCGTTTGAAGCGTTGTTTTCAGACGGCCTTCAGGCTTTGATGCGCCCGCGCAATCGGTTCATAATAACGCCTGCGATTGTGGCAGGCTCCCATACACCCCTTCAAACCGGCAGGCTCTTGGCTATGAACACCGATTTCACCACCCGTTACCGCATCCTGAAGCGAAAAACCATTCACAAAATCCGGCAAACCCAGCGGCTGTCGCGCAAAACCGTTGCCTTCGCCTTTCTGCTGGCGGGCGCGGCGATGGTGGCGTTGGTGTCGCTGCTGTTTGCCCATATGGCCGACTTCGCGCTGGAGCAAAACGCGCTGCTGGTTAAAAAATACCCGTGGTTCGCCTGGGTGGCGCTGCCGCTGGGTCTGCCGCTGATTGTGTGGCTGACGCGCCGTTTCGCGCCCTACACGGCAGGCAGCGGCATTCCGCAGGTGCTGGCTTCGCTTTCCCTGCCCTACGGCGCACAGAAACTGCGCCTGATCAAGCTGGGGCAGACCATGCTGAAAATCCCGTTTACCTTTTTGGGTATGCTGGCGGGCGCATCTATCGGTCGCGAAGGGCCGTCGGTGCAGGTGGGCGCAGCGGTGATGGCGGCATGGGGCGCGTGGTGTAAAAAACACAACCTGGCTTTTAAAGGCATGCAGGAAAACGATTTGATTGCCGCAGGCGCGGCGGGCGGCTTGGCCGCAGCGTTCAACGCGCCGCTGGCAGGCGTGGTGTTTGCCATCGAAGAATTGGGGCGCGGCGTGATGCTGCGCTGGGAGCGGCAGATTTTCATCGGCGTACTGGCGGCCGGTTTCATCCAAGTGGCCATACAGGGCAACAACCCTTATTTTTCAGGCTTTCACGGCACGCAGCTCAACCATATGCTCGCCTGGGTGCTGCTGTGCGGCTTGATTTGCGGCGTGGCGGGCGGCCTGTTTGCGCGGCTGCTTTATAAGGGCGCGGCAGCGTTTGCGCCCGAGCGGTGGCGCGGCCTGATACGCCGCCACCCCGTGCTGCTGGCCGCCATTATCGGTCTGCTGCTGGCCGCCATCGGCACACTCTATCAGGGGCAGACCTTCGGCACGGGCTATCACGAAGCCTCCGGCGCACTGCGGCGCATGTACGAAGCCCCGGCCGGCGTGGCATTGGCCAAATGGGCGGCCACCGTGCTTTCTTATTGGGCGGGCATTCCCGGCGGCATCTTCACCCCCTCGCTCACCGTCGGCGCCATGTTGGGCCAGCATATCGCCGACATCGCCGGCCTGCAAACCGGCATCAACGTGCTGGTGCTGATCTGCATGACTGCGTTTCTGGCCGCCGCCACCCAATCGCCGCTCACCGCCAGCGTGGTGGTGATGGAAATGACAGGCGGACAGAATCTGTTGTTTTGGCTGCTGATTGGTGCTATTTTTGCATCTCAGGTGTCGCGCCAGTTTTCCCCCAAACCGTTTTACCATGCGGCAGGCGCGCGTTACCGGCAGCGTGTTCAGGAAGAAAACGCCGCCCAACAGGCTGTTTCCAAGGAGACCTTATAAATGGCAGTGAATTTAAAAGAAAAAAATGCGGAAGAATTGCTTACCGTTGACGGCGTGCAAGTGTTCGTCGGTCAGGCCGGCGTAAAAAAAACCGGCCACGACGACTTAACCCTGATTGTGCTCAACCGCAGCAACACCGTCGGCGCCGTGTTCACCCAAAACCGTTTCTGCGCCGCACCCGTTTATATCGCCAAAGAACACCTGGCCAACGAAAACGGCATCCGCGCGCTGGTTATCAACACCGGCAACGCCAACGCCGGCACCGGCATGCAAGGCCGCGAAGACGTGCTGGCCGTGTGCCGCGCCGCCGCAGAGCAAGTCGGCTGCACGCCCGAACAAGTGCTGCCGTTCTCCACCGGCGTGATTCTCGAACCGCTGCCCGCGCAGAAAATCACCGCCGCCCTGCCCGATGTGAAACCCGTACACTGGGACCGCGCCGCCCGCGCCATCATGACCACCGACACCGTACCCAAAGCCGCCAGCCGCGAAGGCAGGGTGGGCAACAGCCACACCGTGCGCGCCACCGGCATCGCCAAAGGCTCCGGCATGATCTGCCCCAACATGGCCACCATGCTCGGCTTCATCGTGTGCGACGCCAAAGTTTCGCAACCCGTTTTGCAGATGCTCACGCAGGAAGTGGCCGATTCATCGTTCAACGCCATCACCGTTGACGGCGACACCAGCACCAACGACAGCTTCGTGATAGTGGCCACCGGCAAAAACGGCCAAAACGAAATCGACAATATCGCCGACCCGCGCTACGACCAACTGAAAGCCCTGCTCGCCGGCCTTGCGCTCGAGCTGGCGCAGGCCATCGTGCGCGACGGTGAGGGTGCCACCAAATTCATCACCATTCGGGTGGAAAACGCCGCCGGCCGCGCCGAAGCCCGCCAAGTTGCCTACGCCGTCGCCCACTCGCCGCTGGTGAAAACCGCCTTTTTCGCTTCCGACCCCAATCTCGGCCGCCTGCTTGCCGCCATCGGCTATGCGGGGCTGGAAAACTTCGACACCGACAAAGTGCGCCTGTGGCTCGACGATGTTTTGGTGGCCGAAAACGGCGGCCGCGCCGATGGCTACACCGAAGAACAGGGCCAGGCCGTGATGAACCGCGCTGAAATCACCGTGCGCATCGACTTGCAGCGCGGCCGCGAATGCGCCACCGTTTACACCTGCGATTTGTCGCACGAATATGTGTCGATTAATGCCGACTACCGCAGCTGATGCACACTCAAACCCATCGTGCTGAATGCTTGAAAGGCCGTCTGAAAACGTTTCAGACGGCCTATTTGTTATTTCCGGCCAAGCGTACGGCTAACGCTCGTTCTGCCGATACCACTCGATAAACGCGTCGGGCTTCACAAACCCCAGCAGGGCTTCGCTGCGGCTGCCGTCGGCGCGCACAACAAACACACCCGGCGGGCCGAACAAGCCGTATTCTTTCAGCAGCGCCTGATGCTCGGGCGTGTTGGCGGTAACGTCGATTTGGAAAAAGCGTTCCATATCCACCGCTTCGTGCACCTGCGGCTGGTTGAGCGTGTAGGCCGCCATTTCTTTGCACGAAATGCACCAGTCGGCATAAAAATCAAGCAGCACGGGCTTGGCGGGGTTTTGCTGCAAGGCCTTTTGCATCGCGGCTTTCAATTGCGCCGTATCGGTGTAAACCTGCCCGTGTGCGCCTTCCTCTCCGGCCGCGGGCGGAATCAGGGTGAGAAAATGGTGCAGCGCGGTGGTTTGCCGGTTGGCGCTCTGATAGGCGAACCACGAACCGCCCGCCAATAAAAACGCCCCCAGCAACACGCACACGCTTTTCAGACGGCCTGCCGTTTTCGGCACTTTGGCCAGCAGCAGGCCGGCGGGAATCACCATCAATAAAGTGTAAAGCGCGGCAACCAGCGGATAAGGCAGGAAAGGCGTGGCCAGATACACCGCCACCGCCAGCAGAATAAAGCCGAACGCATACTTGATGCCGTTCATCCACGCGCCCGCTTTCGGCAGGATGTGGCCGCCGAACGTGCCCACGGCAACCAGCGGCACACCCGTGCCGACGGCCAGCGCATACAGCGCCAAACCGCCGAGGGCGGCATCGCCGGTTTGGCCGATATAGCCCAGCGCGAACGCCAGCGGCGGCGCCACGCAGGGGCCGACAATCAGCGCGGAAAGCATACCCATCACAAACACCGAAGCGATTTTGCCGCCCGAAAGTTTGCTGCTTTGGTTTTGGAAATACCCCTGCACCGAAGCGGGCAGCTGCACGGTAAATACGCCGAACATCGACAAGGCCAGCGCCACCATCACCGCCGCCGCCGCCAGCACCACCCACGGCTGTTGCAGCCACACGGTCAGCAGCGCGCCCGTCAGCCCCGCAACCACGCCCACGGCGGTATAAGTGAGCGCCAAGCCCTGCACATACACCATCGACAGCACAAACGCACGGCCTTTGCCGGTGTTTTTATCGCCCACCACAATGCCCGACACAATCGGCAGCAGCGGATACATACAGGCGGTAAAACTCAAGCCCAAGCCCGCGAGAAAAAACGCCAACAGGTTGGCGTTCAAATTATCCCAAGAAAGTTTGAAGCCGCCGTCGCCCGAGCGCGCGGCCGGTTTGGCTGCCGGGCCGTCTGAAAGCGACGGTGCGGGCTGCAAAAAAGGGTTGCCGCCGGCTGCCGCAGCGGGTTGGTACAGCCCTTCGCCTTTAATCTCAAACGTGGTTTCGGTGGGCGGATAACACACGCCCACATCGGCGCAGCCCTGATAGCGCAACGTTAATTTATAGTTTCGCACGGGCTTGGCATACGGCCAGTTGACTTGCGCGGCACGGTGGTAAACCGTTTGCCGGCCGAAAAACTCGTCTTCTTTTTCTTCGCCTTTGCTGAATTTCGGCGCCGACAACAAACCGGCCGGGTCGGTGTCGGCCATCATTTTCGATTGATACAGATAATAACCGTCGGCCACGGCAAACTGCACGTTGATGCCTTCTGCGGTGGCGTTTACCTGCGGCACAAACGCCTGTTCGGGCGGCAGCAGTTTGGAAGCGTCGATTTCCGCGTGTGCCGCGCCGCATAAAGAAAATAATACAACCAGAAAATAAAGCAGTTTTTTCATTGTTTCACCTGTTCAGACGGCCTGAAACCTTTACAAAATATTCCGACATCTCACAATTTCTGCGTCATGCCCGAGTATGACGCAATCGGTGTTTCAGACGGCCCGGCAGAATTCCGAAAGGCCAATCTGAAACCACACACCCTTTCAGACGGCCTCATTCCCCTTTTCCTTACACGCCCGCAGCTCAATGTTTCATCACCTGCTGCAAAAACTGCTTCGCACGCTCATGCTTCGGGTTGGTGAAAAATTCCTCGGGCGTTCCCTCTTCGATGATTTGGCCGTGATCAACGAAAATCACGCGGTCGGCCACTTCGCGGGCAAAGCCCATTTCATGGGTAACGCACATCATGGTCATGCCGCTGTTGGCCAAGTCTTTCATCACGCGCAGCACTTCGCCCACCATTTCGGGGTCGAGCGCCGAAGTCGGTTCGTCGAACAGCATCACGCGCGGCTCCATCGCCAGGCCGCGGGCAATCGCCACCCGCTGCTGCTGGCCGCCTGAAAGCTGGCCGGGCATGGCGTCTTTTTTATGCGCCAAACCCACACGCTCGAGCAGCTCCATCGCTTTTTTCTCGGCCTGCCCGCGGCTTTGCTTTTTCACTTTCATCGGCGAAAGAATGATGTTCTCAAGCACGCTCAAATGCGGATAGAGATTGAAACTCTGAAACACAAAGCCCACCTCTTCGCGCACTTTGTTCAAATCGGTTTTCGGATCGGCCACATTCATGCCGTCCACCCAGATTTCGCCGCTCTCAATGGTTTCGAGCTGGTTGACGGTGCGGATTAGGGTGGATTTGCCGCTGCCCGAAGGGCCGCACACCACCACCACTTCACCCTGCTTCACTTCCAGATTCACGCCGTTAATCACGTGCAAATCTTTAAAGTGTTTGTGTACGTTTTTGAATTTGATCATTTTTTATTATCCTGTTTTCAGACGGCCTGTTTCACCAAATAATTGCTCAGTTTCACATACAGTTCCGGCCCGATATGTTCGGCCCTGTCTTGCGGGTTGATGCCCACGGCCTGCAAATCTTCATCGGCGGCAATGTCTTTCAGATTGTTGCGTATGGTTTTGCGGCGCTGGGCAAACGCCTGTTTGACCAGTTTGGCAAAATGCCCGAAATCTTGCGCCTCGCCGATCCGGTGTTTCGCCGGAATCATACGCACCACGGCGGAATCCACTTTCGGCGCGGGGTCGAACGATTCGGGTGGCACGTCGATCAAGGTTTCCATCTCGAAAAAGTATTGCAGCATCACGCTCAAGCGGCCGTAGTCGTTGGTTTTCGGCCGCGCCGTCATGCGCTCGACCACTTCTTTTTGCAGCATAAAGTGCATATCGGCCACATCGTCGGCCACTTCGCTCAGGCGGAACAGCAGCGGCGTGGAAATATTGTAGGGCAGGTTGCCGACGATTTTCTTTTTGCCCGCCACGCTGTTGAAATCGAATTGCAGCACGTCGCCCTCGTGTATCACCAGTTTGTCGGCAAACGGCAGCGTTTTCAGACGGCTCACGATATCGCGGTCGATTTCGACCACATGCAGTTTGTCGAGCTTTTTTGCCAACGGCCCGGTAATCGCCGCCAGCCCGGGGCCGATTTCAATCACCACATCGCCGGGCTGCGGGCGCACGGCATTGACGATGTCGTTGATAATGCGGGTGTCCTGCAAAAAATTCTGCCCGAAACGTTTGCGGGCCTTGTGTTCTTTCATACGGTTTCTTCAACTCGGTTTTAAGCGCGTATTGTAGCGCAAAACGGCGTGCCGTGCGGCGGGCGGAATCTTTTTCAGACGGCCTGGTGCGCCGCCTCTCAACATCTGCCGCCGAAAGGTTTATGATGCAGCCGAAGCACCGCCCGATTAAACCGACGCGCACTTTTTGTGATGCGCCCCTCTCCCGTCAGGAAACCGCCATGGATTTATTCAATACCCGCAGCGTTACTTTCGACGACCCCATAGAAATGCTCTACGCCTGCCACGGCAAAGTGCGCAACTTCTGCAATCAGGTGCAGATGCTGCCCGGCTATATTGCCGCCAACGGACGCAACGATGCGGTGTTGCAGGCCGTGAGGCAGATCAGCCAATACTTCAACACCGCCGCGCCGCTGCACCACCAAGACGAAGAAGAGGATTTGTTCCCACTGCTGCTGCGCCATTTTCCGTACACCCGCAGCAGCATCGAAGCGCTGCAACACCAGCACGAAAGCCTGCACGCCAACTGGGCGGCGGTAGCGCGCGAATTCGCCGAACTCTCGGCCGACCCCGCCTACCGCCTGCAAGCCGATGTGCTCCAACGCTTCTGCGCCGGCTACGATGCCCATCTGGCCTTGGAAGAGCCTTTGTTTGAAACCGGCAGAAACCTGCCCGCGCAAGCGCTGGCCGAAGCCGGAAAAAACATGGCTGCGCGCAGAAGAGTTTGAGGCTTGCGCATTTCAGGCCGAAACCTTTGAGAAAACACTGCAAGGCCGTCTGAAATGCTTACATAAATACCGTCATACTCGGGTCAAGCCCGAGTATGACGCAGATACTTTTGATAACTGATAACGTTTTTGATTTTTGCCAAGGCTTTTCAGGCAGGGTAGCCCGCACCCAAAACGCGCGGCCCGCGTGCGCCGGTTGCGCGGTAAGGGTTGCCGGGCAGGCGGTTTACCCAAGCGGCGGCGAGCCAGCCGAAGGCGGCGGCTTCCACCCATTGCGGGTCGAGATTGAGCGCGGCGGTGCTGTGCAGGTTGGTATTGCGGGCGGCAAAGCGTTTGCTCAGGCTTTCCATCAGTGCCGTATTGCGGATGCCGCCGCCGCACACATAAATATTGCGGGCGGCGGGCGCGGCTGAGGTTATGGCGTCGTAAATGCTTTGCGCGGTAAATTCGAGCAGGGTTTTCAGCACATCGTGCGGGTTGAGGCCGTCTGAAAGCTGCGGCAGCAGCCACGGCAGGGAAAACAGCTCGCGGCCGGTGCTCTTGGGATACGGGCGGGCAAGATAGGGGTGCGCCAGCCATTGTGCGAGCAAATCGGGCAGCACTTTGCCTTCTGCGGCTTTGGCACCGTTTTCGTCGTAAGGCTGCCGCCAGATATGGTGCACCCACGCATCCATCAGCATATTGCCGGGGCCGGTGTCGAAACCGTAGGCCGCTTCGCCGGGCGGCAACACACTGATATTGGCAATGCCGCCGATGTTGAGCACTACGCGTGTTTCGTGCGGACTGCCGAACAGGGCTTCGTGAAACGCGGGCACCAGCGGCGCACCCTGCCCGCCTGCCGCCAAGTCGCGGCTGCGGAAGTCGCCCACGGTTAGAATGCCGCTCGTTTCGGCCACCCGCGCCAAATCGGCAAGCTGTATGCTGTAGCCGCTTTCGGGGGCGTGGCGGACGGTTTGGCCGTGGCAGCCGACGGCGGTGATGTCTTGCGGGGAGAGACGCTCGTTTTGTAATAAAGCTGTAACAATCTGTGCATATAATCCGCCGAGTTCTTGTGCCAGCAGCATACTGCGGTGCAATTCGTTGAAGCCCGTGTTCTGCAAATCGATCAGTTCGCTTTTCAAACGACCCGGATAAGGCAGGAATGCATGGGCTTCGGCAGCCAGCCAGCGCCCGCCCGCCATTCGCACCAGCACGGCATCCACGCCGTCCATGCTGGTGCCGGACATCAATCCGATATAAAGTTGTTCGTTCATGGTTTTGAGGCCGTCTGAAAAGCTGCAATTGTAACCTATTTGACTGCCGCCGATAAAAATACCGATATAAAACACACATCAAGTATTTCATGACGCAATGCGGCAATAGCTTTATAATAAATGTTAAGAACGTATAAGTTGCCGCCCCGCGGCGTTATTTTTTATCAACGGGCACGCCTGCGGCGCAACGTCCTGCATTCCTTTTCGATAACCCGAGGTTCACACCGAAATGAACTCATCTTCCATACAAAAAATCAACCTTGCTTTTGCCGCCCTGCTGATCGGCATGGTCGGCTATTTTATTTTCTGGGGCTTGGGCTACACCAACCACAACCACACCATGCTGTTTCTGCTGGCCACGCTGTTCGGCGTGTTTATGGCCTTCAATATCGGCGGTAACGACGTAGCCAACTCGTTCGGCACCAGTGTGGGCGCCGGCACGCTCACCATTCCGCAGGCGTTGCTGATTGCCGCTATTTTCGAGGTGAGCGGCGCGGTGATTGCCGGCGGCGAAGTAACCGACACTATCCGCAAAGGCATTGTTGATCTGAACGAAATGCACCTCGAGCCGATGCAGTTTGTGTATATCATGATGTCGGCGCTCTTGGCCGCCGCCCTGTGGCTGCTGTTCGCCACCAAAAAAGGCTTTCCCGTGTCCACCACCCACGCCATTATCGGCGGCATCGTCGGCAGCGCGCTGTGCTTGGGCATGATCAGCGGCGACGGCAACACGTTCTCGCTCATCCAATGGGGCAACTTGGGTGAAATCGTCGTTTCGTGGGTGCTCTCACCCGTGCTCGGCGGCTTGGTTTCCTATATTCTGTTTTCACAGATTAAAAAACACGTTTTAGACTACAACACCTCGGCCGAAGAAAGCCTGAAAGCCATCAAACAGGAAAAGAAAGCCTTTAAAGAACAGCACCGCCTGCACTTCGAAAGCCTCGACGAATCGGCCAAAATCGAATGCGCCACCGCCATGGCCCGTGATGCGCAGATTTACGGCGAAGCCGATTTAGACCCGTCGGAGCTGGAATCTTCCTACTATAAAGGATTATACGATATCGACCACCGCAAAAGCGGCATCGATGCCTACAAAGCCCTGCATTCATGGGTGCCGCTGATCGCCTCTTTGGGCGGCATGATGATTGCCGCCATGCTGATTTTCAAAGGCTTGAAAAACCTGCACCTGGGCATGAGCAATGTGAGCAGCTACCTCACCATCTTCATGATAGGCGCCGCCATTTGGATGGCCACTTTCATCTACGCCAAAACCCTCAAACGCAAAGATTTGGGCAAATCCACTTTCCTGATGTTCAGCTGGATGCAGGTGTTTACCGCCGCCGGCTTCGCTTTCAGCCACGGCGCCAACGATATTGCCAACGCCATCGGCCCGTTTGCCGCGATTATGGATGTTTTGCGCACCGGCGACATCGGCACCCAAGCCCCCGTTCCGCCCGTTGCCATGCTCACTTTCGGTATCGCCCTGATTGTCGGCCTGTGGTTTATCGGTAAGGAAGTGATTCAAACCGTGGGCACCAGCCTGGCCGAAATGCACCCCTCTTCCGGCTTTGCCGCCGAGCTGGCCGCCGCTTCGGTGGTGATGCTGGCTTCGCTGATGGGTCTGCCCGTATCCAGCACCCACATTTTGGTCGGCGCCGTTTTGGGTATCGGCCTGGTAAACCGCAACGCCAACTGGGCGCTGATGAAACCCATCGGCCTGGCTTGGGTGATCACCCTGCCCGCCGCCGCCGTGTTGTCGGTAGTGTGCTTCCTGATTCTGCGCGCCTTGTTCTAAGCGGCCGCCGCAATAAAAAAGCCGTGTAACCCTCCTGTTTGGAAGTTACACGGTTTTTTTATTGCCGGTTAGCAGACTTGCGAAGCTAATGACGATAATCGAATATTTCAGACGGCCTAAATGAATTTTGCAAAGGTCTCTGGTTATATATGATGCAGCCCCAAGAAACAAAACGGCTCGCAGCGTTATTTATCGGGCAAACCGTTTGCTGCGGCTTCCTGCAAACGCTGCTCGAAGTTGGCCAAATCTACGCCCGCCTGTTTGGCTGCGGCAACGGCTTCCGCCACCGGCAAACCGTTTTGCACTTGATGGTAAGCCCACAGCAAAGCGCTGCGCGTGCCTGTGCGGCAATATGCCAAAACCGGTTTTTCGGCTTGGTTCAGCAAAACTTGAAAACGGGCGGTGTCCTGCCCGCTGATTGCGGGCGCAACCACGGGCTGGTGCACCGTATTCGCAATGCCGGCCTCGGCCAGCCATTGCTGCACTTGGTTAAAAGCGGGTTGGTCGTCGGCCTCGCCGTCGGGGCGGTTGCAGATAACGCTGCGTATGCCCAACACCGCCGCATCGGCCGCATCGGCTTGGGTGAGTTGGGGGGCGATATACAGCCCTTCGGCCAGTTTTCTGATATTCATCGGTTGCTCCTTTCCAAATCTTTTCAATCTGTTTTTTATCAAAAAACGATTTTGCAAACCGCTGAAGCGGCAACAGAATCGGTTCCCCACCGCCTGCACTGTCTGCGGCTTCGCTGCTTTGTCTGCCCAATAAGCCACTATTATATTTTCAGACGGCTTAAACAACTTGCAAAGGTCTCAGGCCGTCTGAAAACCGTTTGCCATTCCACCGCTACACACCCAACCATTGCGCCAGCAAACTGCGGTCGGCGATATGCAGGATGGCCGTATCGGCCTCCGCCGCCTGCACGGTTAAATCAGTTTCATGCAACACACCGTGGCGGAAATAGTGAATATGCACAGTTTCACCTATATCGAACTGCGCCCACTGCTTCTCGAAGGCTGTGCAGGCAAAGCCGTTTAGGGCGATGATTTTGTCTTTCGGGCACAGCGCGGCCTGCTCGGCACTGCCGCCGTTGAACACATGGGTTAAAGTAATGTCGCCGTTATCCTGCTTGAAACGTGCGCCCAAATCGCTTGCCGGCCACATCACTTCTCCGCCGCCCAAGCCGCCACCGTGGCTGTGCGGCGCGGCCAGCCATTCCAACTTCACGCCCGCAAGCTCCAAGCTGCTTTGCAGGGGAAGGTCGTCGGTGGAATATAAGGCCGTCTGAAAAAAACCGCTCAAATCCAAACCGGTGATTTCTTGGCAATATGCCTGCCATTGCCGCTCTTCGATGCCTTTGCCGTTTTCGCGCCAATTGCGGTAGAGCGTGTGCATCACCGTATCCAAACTGTGCTTGCCCGCGCTTCTGCCGCGAATCTGCAAATCCAGACACAAAGCTGCCAGTGCGCCTTTCTGATAATAGCTCACGATGGCATTGGGGCTGTTTTCGTCTTGCTTGTAAAACTTGTTCCACGCGGTAAAACTTGATTGTGCCAAAGTCTGTTTCAGACGGCCTTTGCCCTGCTGCACGCGGGTAATGCCTTGCGCCAGCAGTTTCAAATAGGCTTCCGGCGCAATCACGCCGCTGCGGGCTAAAAACAGATCGTCGTAATAAGACGTAATGCCCTCAAACGCCCATAACTGCTCGGTATAGCTTTCGCTGTCCAAGCGGTAAGGCTCAAACGCGGCGGGCTTGATGGATTTTACGTTCCACGCATGGAAATACTCGTGGCCGAACAACCCGAGCAGCTGGATATAGGCATCATCCGGCCCGCCCATGCCGCGCGCAGGCAGGCTGTTGCGGTCGGCCAAGAGCGCCGTGCTGCTGATGTGCTCCAAACCGCCGTAAATGTTATCGCCCACATGCAGCAGAAACAGATATTCTTGAAACGGTGCCGCGCCGGCAAACATTTCCAACTCGGCCGCGCAGATTTTCTGCACGTCGCCGAGCAAACGACCGCGGTCGAAATCACGGTAATGCCCGCTCAAAACGATACGGTGCGGAATACCGCAAGCCTCGAAGTGCAACGTTTCAAACAAACCCAGCTCAAACGGATAATCGATTAGTTCGGCATAAGAGGCCGTCTGAAAAGTACGCCCGCCCGCCGCCGGCATCGTTGTGGCAATCTGCCAGTTTTCGGGCAATCGCGGGAAAGTAATCTGATGTAGCCCGTTTTCGTATCCTTCCACCCGGAGCAATAGGCAGGCACCGTCGAAAAAGCCGCGCTCCGCACTCAAAAACGAACCGCGCACGGATAAGTCAAACGCATAAACAGTGTAGTGGATTTGCCACTCTCCGCCCGGGTTCTCAGCCGTCCATTCGTTTTTCGACACCTGTTCCAATGCAACCGGCCTACCATTGCAGCAGGCCTCGATAGAGATGATATGGCGCGAAAAATCGCGAATCAGATAACTGCCCGGAACCCAATTGGGCAGCTTGATTTGTAAAGGACGGTTATCTTTTGAATAAAAACTCAAACAAACCCGCCACAGATGGGCGGCTGGTTCGGGAGTGAGGGTGTATTGGATCATGGCATTACCGGCACGGTTAAAGTTTGTATGGCTGCTTGAGTAAATTTGACTTATGTCAAGAAACTTTATGTAGTGAATCTATAATCTAACAAAATATGGCCGAAATCAACCCGCCCCGCTCGGTAAAAATTGCGGTTTTATGCCGATTCGGCTTGGTACGGCACGGGTTTTGATTTAGAATGCACGGGTTAAGCTGCCGTAAATTGCCTATCCGCGCAACTACTCGGTGTTAAATTAAGAAAAATCGGGTGTATCTTTGGTGTGTTTCAGCAAGCCGGAGCAAACCGATAAGTGTAAATTGCCATGTTTAATGGAGACCCTTATGGAAACGCAAACATATAACTACAAGGTGGTGCGCCAATTTGCCATCATGACTGTAGTTTGGGGTATCGTGGGCATGCTGGTGGGGGTGATTATCGCCGCCCAACTGTTCCTGCCCGCCCTCAACCTTGCAGACATCGGACCTTGGTTCCACTTCGGCCGCCTGCGCCCGCTGCACACCAATGCGGTGATTTTCGCCTTCGGCGGCTGCGGCTTGTTCGCCACATCATATTATGTAGTGCAGCGCACCTGCAACGTGCGCCTGTTCGGCGGCAAATGGCTGCCCGCCTTCACATTCTGGGGCTGGCAGCTGGTTATCGTTTTGGCCGCCATCACCCTGCCGCTGGGCTATACCCAGGGTAAGGAATATGCCGAATTGGAATGGCCGATCGATATCCTGATTGCGTTGGTATGGGTTGCCTACGCCATCGTGTTCTTCGGCACCATCGCCACCCGGAAAATCAAACACATCTATGTAGCCAACTGGTTCTACGGCGCATTTATTTTGGCCGTGGCATTGCTGCACATCGTTAACAGCCTGGCCATTCCTGCCGGCGCCATGAAATCTTATCCGCTTTACTCGGGTGCCATCGACGCCATGGTTCAATGGTGGTACGGCCACAATGCCGTGGGCTTCTTCCTGACCGCCGCTTTCTTGGGCATGATGTATTACTTCGTACCCAAACAAGCCGGCCGCCCGGTTTACTCTTACCGTTTGTCTGTCGTGCACTTCTGGGCGCTGATTTTCACCTATATGTGGGCAGGCCCCCACCACCTGCACTACACCGCACTGCCCGACTGGACCCAATCTTTGGGCATGGTGTTGTCATTGATTCTGTTCGCACCCTCATGGGGCGGCATGATTAACGGCATCATGACCTTATCCGGCGCATGGCACAAACTGCGCACCGACCCGATTTTGAAATTCCTGGTGGTTTCCCTCTCGTTCTATGGTATGTCCACTTTCGAAGGCCCGATGATGTCGATTAAAACCGTCAACGCATTGAGCCACTACACCGACTGGACCGTGGGCCACGTTCACTCAGGCGCTTTGGGCTGGGTAGGCTTCGTTACCATCGGCGCGATTTACTACCTGATTCCGCGCCTGTTCGGCCAAAAAGAAATGTACAGCACCAAACTGATCGAAGCGCACTTCTGGATTGCCACCATCGGCGTTGTGCTCTACATCGCTTCCATGTGGATTTCCGGCGTGATGCAGGGTCTGATGTGGGGCGCGTTGAACGACGACGGCACACTCACCTACTCTTTCGTTGAATCGGTTAAACGCAGCATGCCTTTCTATATGATTCGCTTCACCGGCGGCCTGCTGTATCTGACCGGTATGGTAATCATGGCCTACAACGTTTACCGCACCGTTATCGGCGGCAAGCCCGTTGATGCCGAAATTCCTGCCGTTTCTCAAGCGCAACACCACTAAGATAAAAGAAAGACAGGCTACCAAAATGAAATTACAACAATTAGTCGAAGAAAAAGTCGGCGTGTTGATTATCTTTACCTTCGTGGTGATCAGCTTCGGCCTTTTGATTGAGATTGTACCGTTGTTCTTTACCAAGTCGGTAACAGAGCCGATTAAAGGCGTTAAGCCCTACTCCGCCCTGCAAGTGGCCGGCCGCGATATTTATGTTCGCGAAGGCTGCTACAACTGCCACTCCCAAATGATCCGCCCGTTCCGTGCGGAAACCGAGCGTTACGGCCACTACTCCGTAGGCGGCGAATCCGTTTACGACCGCCCGTTCCAATGGGGTTCCAAACGCACCGGCCCCGACTTGGCCCGCGTGGGCGGCCGCTATTCCGACGAATGGCACCGCCTCCACCTGCTGAATCCGCGCGACGTTGTGCCCGAGTCCAACATGCCCGCTTTCCCGTGGCTGGCGCGTAATAAAGTCGATGCCGAAGCAACCGTGCAACATATGAAAGCACTGCGCGCAATCGGCACACCTTACAGCGACGAAGAAATCGCAAAAGCACCCGAAGAACTGGCCAACAAATCAGAATTGGATGCTGTGATTGCTTACCTGCAAGGCTTGGGTTTGGCACTGAAAAACGTAAGGTAACATCATGGATATAAACTGGGCGCGCTCGCTCTTTACCGTATGGGTGTTCGTTAGCTTCATGTTGGTTCTGTATATCGTGCTGCACAAACGCAATAAGCGCAATTACGATGATGCCGCCAACAGCATCATGGAAGACAACGACACCCCCGATAACGAAAAAAGCGGGCACTAACCCGGTTTCCCGTGACAACGGAGCAAATAATGAACACAACTTCCCAATTTACCAGCAATTTCTGGAACATATACATTGCCGTTATCGTATTGCTCAGCTTCATCGGCTTGATTTGGCTTCTGCTTTCGCAAAACAAAGTCAAAGCACCGCCCAAAGGCGAAGACGTTAAAACCATGGGCCACTCATGGGACGGCATCGAAGAATACAACAACCCCCTGCCCCGCTGGTGGTTTTGGCTCTATATCGCCACTTGGATTTTCGGCGCAGCCTATCTGTTTTTATACCCGGGCCTGGGTGACTACAAAGGCTACCTGAACTGGAGCAGCACCAACCAATACGAAAAAGAAGTTCAAAAAGCAGACGAACAATATGGCAAACTGTATGCCAAGTTTGCCAATATGCCGATCGAACAGGTAGCCAAAGACCCGCAAGCCCAACGCATCGGTAAAAACCTGTTCGATACCTACTGTATCCAATGCCACGGCTCCGATGCCAAAGGTTCCAAAGGCTTCCCCAACCTCACCGATCACGACTGGTTATGGGGTGGCGAACCTGCCAAAATCCAGGAAACCATTCAAAAAGGCCGCATCGGCACCATGGCTGCTTGGGGCCCTGCTTTGGGTGAGGAGCGCGTAAAAGACGTTGCCAACTATGTGATGTCGCTCTCCAAAGGCAAAGACCAATACGACGAAACCCGTGCCGAGCGCGGCAAACTGCTGTTTAACGGCCCGCCCGCCAACTGCTTCACCTGCCACGGCGACAAAGGCCAAGGTATCCAAGGCTTGGGCCCGAACCTCACCGACAGCGTTTGGTTGTGGGGCGGCACCCAAAAAGCCATTATCGAAACCATCACTAACGGCCGCCACAACCAAATGCCCGCTTGGGACAGTTTCTTGGATAAAGACAAACTGCACATCATGACCGCCTATGTGTGGGGCTTGTCTAACAAAGACGGTAAAGCGCCGGCCAAACCTGCCGAAGCTGCTCCCGCTGCTGCGTCTGCCGGCACAACTCCGGCTTCCGAACCGGCAGCTTCCGCCCCCCAAGCCGCTTCTACTCCTGCAGAGCCTGCCGCCGACAAGGCCGATGTAACTTACGACACCCAATCCGGCACACCTGTCGGCACTTTCTACTTTGCCACCGGTAAAAGCGAAGTGGCCGCCAACGCAGCCGCTATCCTGACTGATCTGATTAAAGCCGGCAAAGAAGGCAAAAAACTGGTTGTCAGCGGCTACACCGACAGCACCGGCAATGCAGCCGCCAATGAAAAACTGTCGAAAGCACGCGCCCAAGCAGTAGAAGCTTTCTTAAAGGCACAAGGCGTTGATGCCAAAAACATCGAATTACGCAAACCGGAAAACACTACAGCAGCCCAAGGCAACAATGCCGCAGGCCGCCGTGTAGAAGTGAAGGTTGAAGGCTGATTGCCATCCGTTAAAAAAAGCCCTGAGATTTTCTCAGGGCTTTTTTTAAGAACTGAAGTAGATTAGCGGTCATAATGGACTTCTGAAATGAATATGACCATAGTTAATCAATCTAATTTTTCGCTTAATTAATATTTTGGCTGATTTTTTAGAGAACTTAGCTTCTAATGGGCAAAACGATTGTGTTTCCAACCCTCTTAGATGTGGGAAAAGGTCGGGTTGTTTACACTTTTTATGCCAAACGACTTTTGCTTTTTGCTGGAATGATGGTTTCGTGATTTTTGAGCATTCTCAAGAACAATGCGGCTTTGCCGTACCTTTCGGTATTCTTGACAACCCTCAAAAATCCCAAAATGGGTCTGCATGCAAAAACGGAAAGTGTAAACAACGCTAGAATTTCCTACATCATCATCATGAGTTTCAAGCACAACACTCAGGTAGTAGTGGTTGGAACAGATTTTAAGAATAAAACACTTGGTGTTTCAATTCATCTTGAACCCAGCGTATTTGCCGAGAACTGATGTTGCGGAAAACCGTTTGTTGGGAAAATATTGACGGATGGGTCCGTTGGTGTTTTCAATCAGCCCTTTCTCTCAAGAATGGTAAGGACAGCAAAATAAGTTTCCGCCACCAATGCTTTAGCTATTTGGATGTGCCTGTAGAATTCTTTGCCGTTACCCACAGTGATAGTATGTTCCCCAGCTTTATGTACCCTTCAATACCCTTATAACGGCATTGGCAGTGTCTTTGGCTTTGAAATTCTTCAATTTGCAGATGATGGTGTAGCAGATAATCCGCTTAACCAAGGTCAATAGTGCGTTTTGCTGATCTTTGCCGACGATGGTGTCGGCCTCCCAATCACCAATGCTGAATTTTTTTGTTCAACGATGGCCAGGGGGCTTTTCTATACTGCTGCCGTACTTTTTACGGTAAGGTTTGCTGCCTATTCGGAGATATTGCCACAGAGTTCCGCCATTGCTTTTGTCTTGGTGCAGACGGCGGTAAACAGTGCTGCGATAGAGCGTGATTGGGTGGTGTGTGTGAAGAATAAGGGGGCGATTTTGTCGAATCAGCCAGGAATGGAGCTTATAGAGTTTCCGTTTGCTCTGTTTGTTTTGGCGGCTTCGCTGTTGGGTATTTTCAGCGTTGTATTACCCCTTTGGGCACAAAGTTGTCTGATTTCGCGGCTGATGGTGCTTTTGCGGCGGTCAAACTATTTGGTAATTTCGGTGATGGTGTGGTGACGATAGAGGTATTGGATGTGGTATTCTCCATCTTGGTTCAGTTGTGTGTAGCTCATGGTAATCTTTCTTGTCGGGAAGCGGATATGCTACCGCGTACTGGCTTTTTCTGTTGTGGAAAGTTGCACTTCAAGTCCGATCTGCTGCATATGTAAATAAACATCAGCTTGCGTTTCAGGCCACTATAAGCACTTCCCTGCCTCTTATGAATATACCATTTCCGTCGGCCGTCTGCACTGTAACTGAACTCGTCCAAGTAACTTTTATGCCGTATATACCACAGCTTCAGTTTTCGTTCGAAGTCTGTGTGGGTGGCTGTAAACAAGTTATCTCACGATGCTTTTAATTCTTTAGCCGCAGCAGATTTGGGGCGGTGGGTCAGGCATTTGCGGATAGTTTGTTGTTAATGGAGTTAGCATAACTGGAAAGGAACACCGAGAAAGAGTTTAGTCAATTCTTTAAAGCCACTGGCGGTAATAATTGGAATGCGTATGCCTTGATTCATCACTGTCTTTAACCTCAATTCATAAAGTACCGTCCTCTTCTGCCTGACATATTGCGTGTAAATGACTCGATCATTGAGGCTGTTCATAGACACCATCACGCCAAAAACTCTGCCAAAATCGGTGGCACCCATGATGATGTTAGCAATAGGGTGCCGCTCGATGCGGGACAGTTAAGGTGCTTTGCCTCAGATGAATTAGGCGCATTGCATAGGTTTACTTGAGAGGTATGTATTCATCAGGCTTCTTAGCAGCGGGGAAAATTTAGCGTAGGCAAAGCATTTGTATCTTTGTTTGCCACTTCTACGGCCATATTTGATGAAGGTGTTTTGATGGGAAAACGGACATTTTTTACATTCAACTTGATAACAAATCACTGAAATA
This sequence comes from Neisseria dentiae, assembly GCF_014055005.1. Lineage (NCBI taxonomy): Bacteria > Pseudomonadati > Pseudomonadota > Betaproteobacteria > Neisseriales > Neisseriaceae > Neisseria > Neisseria dentiae. The sequence goes on from NZ_CP059570.1 coordinate 1,932,182, forward strand.
AACGTATCGTAAGGCTTTCAGCAGTTTTTACCAACCAAAATGTCCAGGGTCTGTCGACATTCAAGTTTTCAGTGTATCCTATCCTCATGACCAGATATATTCTTACCGATGCACAGTGGGCAAAAATTGAGCCTTTATGCCAAGGAAAAGTTGGCGATGCCGGCCGAACCGCTGTCGATAACCGATTATTTATAGAAGCCATACTATGGATTATCCGTACCGGCAGTCCTTGGCGCGATCTGCCCGAAGAGTTCGGTAATTGGAAAAGTATCCACAAACGCTACCGCAGATGGGTCTTGGCCGACCGTTTTCATGATATTTTTGAAGAACTGAACCGTGATCTCGATATGGAGTATGTCATGATTGACGGCACAATCGTCAAAGTTCACCGCCACGGTCAGGGTGCAAAAGGGGGACTCGAAATCAGGCCATCGGCCAATCCAAAGGCGGGATGACGACCAAGATTTTGGCTATGGTGGATGCTTTGGGGAACCTGATTGACTTCAAACTGATGCCTGGTCAGCGCAATGACATTTGCGGCGTAGAACCGCTGATTAAAGAAAAGGAATTTGATGCTTTATTGGCGGATAAAGCCTTTGATGCCGACTGGCTGGTCGAAGAGTTGACCGAAAGGGGGAGTAAGGTGGTTATTCCGCCGCGTAACAACCGCAAATTGCAGCGGGAACACGACAAGATGATGTATTGCTGGCGACATTTGATTGAGAACTTTTTTGCAAACTCAAAGAATTCAAAAAGATTGCGATGCGCGCAGAAAAAACCGACCAATCTTTTGCTGCCAATATTTACCTTGCTGCTGCCGTATTGAAATTGAGGTAAACTTGAATGTCGACAGACCCCAGTAAACCGAAAGCGATTTGTTGAACCTGCTAAAAGTAACCAACAGGCTACGTGCGTCTGTTATTGCCTGAAAGACAGCCCAAATACCCGATAATCAGGGTATCTTGAAGAGGAACTCAGAGAATACTTGAAGTAAAAACAGCCGAAATTCTGTGTTCGGATTTCAGCTGTTGAGTAAAGAGCTATTTTGCAAAGATCTCAACCTTTTTATCTCTCTGCCCGATGCTTACTGTTGCTGCTGTTGCGCCGCACGCACGGCGTTTTGGTCGGGGTTGATCAGGATTTCCACGCGGCGGTTTTTGGCGCGGCCTTCGGCGGTGGCGTTAGACGCAACCGGCTGGCGCGAACCGTAACCGATGGTGCTCAGGCGCGAAGTGGCCACGCCGCGTTGGTTCAGGTAAGAAGCCACGGCTTGCGCACGGCGTTTCGACAGCGGCTCGTTGATGGCGTCGGAGCCGGTGTTGTCGGTGTGGCCGGCCACGGTTAAGGTGGTGTCGGGGTATTGCACCAGGGTTTCGGCCGCTTTGTTCAGCGCGTCCATCGCATTGCCGCTCAGGCTGGCGCTGTTGGTGGCGAAAGTTACGCTTTCGGGCATCACCAGTTTGATCTGGTTGCCTTGGCGTTCCACTTCAACATTGGTGTTGGCCAGGCTCTCGCGCAGTTTTTTCTCTTGGTAATCCATATAGCCGCCGATACCCGCGCCTATTGCACCGCAAGCCAGCGCAGAGTTGCGCGCGCCTTTGCCGCCGTGGGTCAGGGCGCCGACGATGCCGCAGGCAGCCGCGCCGCCCAAGCCATACATAGCGGTTTTGCTGGCTTTCTGCTGGCCGGTAACGGGATCGGTTACGCAGCCTGCCAATACCATGGCGGAAGCGGCAGCCAAAACGGTTAAGGGTTTCAACATTTTCATGAGGTTCCTTTCAAAATCATTCGATATGCGGCAAACGCCCCGGCGGGGTTTGCCCTGATGCAAACTATATAGAACATCGGCACGGCATAACAGTTTGCTTAACTTGATATTACACGCGGCAGCGGTTCATTACTTTCCGCACGGCGCAAAGGCCGTCTGAACGCCGAAAGCGTATCTTTTGCGACACAGGCCGCGCTTATCTGCCGCGCGCGTGCTGCTGCAAACGGCGCACCAGCTTCAGCTTGAGGCGCAGTTTCACATCGTAGCCCACCGAGCCGGAACCCAACACAAACAGCACCACCGACACCGGCAACGCGAAATAATGGCCGGCGCTGTGGTAGCCCCACGCGCCGATCAGCCCGCCCGCCAAAAAGGCAGCCAACAGCCCCGCCAGCAGCTTGGCTTTGGGTTTGTTGGTGTGGATGTGCGGCAGTTTGGGGTTGTCGCTGCGGTGGTAATACAGCATTTTTGAAATTTCTATGCCCAAATCGGTTACCGTGCCTGTCATATGGGTGGAGCGGATGGCACCGCCCGACAACACTGTCATCACGGTGTTGTGCATACCCATGATGAAACACAACAGCAGCATGGCCGCAACGGGCAGGCTGCCGCTGTGCCAGTCGGCCACGATGGCGCCCACCGCGCCGAACAGCAGCAGATATACCGCCTCCAGCCACATCGAAAAACCGAAACCGCCGCGGAAGCGGTGCCGTTTCGCCCACAGAATCACCCAGCTCGAATGCGCTGCGCCCAAAATAAAAAACACCATGCCGGCAAAAGCGATCAGCGCCAGCCGCCATTCGCCCAAATATGCCATATCCGCCGCATACGACATTTCGCCGGTAACGTGCGAGGTGTAGCGCGCCACGGCAAAAAAACCGCCCGCGTTGATTGCGCCCCCCAGCATGGCCATCAGATAGCCGAGCAGGCGGAAGCGCGCATCGCTGATGTTGTGTTCGTGCAGATAGGGTTTGTCGGCCTGCCAGAACGGCGGCGCGTGTTTGCGGCTGCGGCGCGGATGGGGCGCGGGGCGGGCGTGTTGGTTTTCCATACGGCAACGGGCGGAGCAGACGGGTTGATGCCGGTATTGTACAAGGCCGTCTGAAAAAATATAAGGGCATTGCGCCGCTTTGCTTTTTGCCCGAACAGACCGGCAACACCTATGCCTGATTTTTCAGACGGCCTCCAAGCCTTTGCAAAATTCGTCGGTATTTTCAAACCCCTGCGTCATACCCGGGCTTAACCCGGGTATCTGCCATTTCTTTTGAAACAAAAAGATACCCGGGTTAAGCCCGGGTATGACGCAAGTGTTTTGGAATTTGCGGTGAGTGTTGCCAAGCACGAAGCCCTAACCTGCCGCCCCAACGTTCAGCCGCCGGTTAATGCCATCACGCGGATGATTTTTTTCGGATTTTCAACAAATTCGTGCTTTTCGGGCTTTTTCTGCACGGCATCGCGGATGGCCTGCTCCAGCTCGGCGTCGGTGCAGCCTTCGCGCAACAGCGGGCGCAGCGGCACTTTGTCTTCCTGCCCCAAACACAGGTGCAGGTTGCCGGTAGCGGAAAGGCGCACGCGGTTGCAGGTGGCGCAGAAGTGCTGGCTCATCGGGGTAATCAGGCCGAGGGTGAAATCGCCGCTGCCGCTTTGCCAGTAGCGCGCGGGGCCGCCGCCGATTTTGCCTTCGAACGGCGTGAGGTTGAATTTCTGCTGCAATTGCGCCAACACGGGTTGCAGGCTCACCTTGGCATGCGCCTGGCCGGTGGCGCCCATGGGCATGGCTTCGATTAAATTGAGGATAAAGCCGTTTTCGATACAGAAGGCGACCATATCGTCCAAATCGGTGTCGTTCACGCCTTTGAGCGGCACCATATTGATTTTGATGCGCTCGAAACCGGCTTCTTTGGCGGTTTTGATGCCGTCGAGCACTTGGGGCAGGCAGTCGGTGCCGGTGATGTCTTTCACGCAGTCGCCGCGCAGGCTGTCGAGGCTGATGTTCAGGCGGCGCACGCCCGCTTGGCGCAGCTCGTGGGCGTGTTTGCCCAATTGCGTGCCGTTGGTGGTGAGGGAAATGTCTTCGACGCCGGGCTGGCGGTTGATTTCGGCGGCCAAACCGGCCAAGCCTTTGCGCAGCAGCGGTTCGCCGCCGGTGAGGCGGAAACGCTTGGTGCCCAACCGCGCGAATGCGGCCGCCACACGCGCCAGTTCTTCGAGCGTTAACCAATCTTTGGGCACGGCAAAGCCTTTGAAGCCTTTGGGCAGGCAGTAGGTGCAGCGCAAATCGCAGCGGTCGGTTACGGATATGCGCAGATAATCTACGGTGCGGCCGAATGCGTCGGTTAACATGATGGCAGTCTCGGTTGTGCGGTGTGTTGATTGTATGGCCGCGCACGCTTTTTGTTGATGATGCGTTGTGGTTAGCGGCTAGTTATTTCGGGGAATATACAGGCCGTCTGAAAGAATAACAAGCGTGGGGGTTATTCTTTCAGACGGCCTGTTGCAGCTATAGTGAATCCACTTGTTTAGTAACAGTTCGTCATACTCGGGCTTGACCCGAGTATGACGTATGTACTTTTTCTTAAGTGGATTCACTATATCAAACGCCCATCAGCGGAACCAGCAGCGGCACCAACGCGGCGGTAAGCACGCCGTTGAAAATCAGGCCGAGGCTGGCATAGGCGGCGAGCTTGCGGCTGCGGTCGAGCGATGCGGCGATACCCATTGCGTGCGAAGCCGCCCCCATCGACATCCCCTGCGACGTGGGCAGCTTGATGGTGCTGGCGCTCATCAGCCTGAAGCCGACCATCTGCCCCATCATGCCCGCCAGAATCACGGTGGCGGCGGTGATGGCGGGAATGCCGCCGATGGCGCGGGTGATTTCGATGGCAATCGGGTTGGTAACCGATTTGGCCGCCAGCGACAACACCACTTCGCGCCCCGCGCCCATCCACTTGGCGATATACACGCCGGTAACGATGCCGGTTACGCTGCCCGCCGCCTGCGACACAATAATCGGCAGCCACTGGCTGCTGATTTTTTTCCAGTTGAGATAAAGCGGCACCGCCAGCGACACCACCGCCGGTTTCAGCCAGAAATCGATAAACGCGGCCGCTTCGTGATAGGTTTCATAGTCGATGCCGACGGTTTTCAGATAAACAATCACCGTGGCCGAACTCAACACCACGGGGTTGCACAGAAAACTGCCCGTGCGGGCGCGCAGCACATTGGCCACCCAATACACGGTTACCGTGATAAACAGCAATAAAGCCGGATGCGCGAGCATTTCCATCACCAAAACCTCCGCATCAGCTCGTGCACCTTGCCGGTAACGAACATCACCAGAAACGTGCTCACCAGCGTGGCGGTGGCGATGGAAAGCAAATCACGCCCCACCACGTCGAGATAGCTCATCACCGCCACGCACGGCGGCACCAGAAACAGCGACAGGTTGCCCATCAAAACATCCACCATCTGCTGCAACCAAGCGGTTTTCACCCAGCCCGTATGCAGCGCGGCAAACAAAAAACCCATACCGATAATGCTGCCGGGCAGCTTGATGCCGGTGAAATGCACCGCCGCCTCTCCCACGGCCAAAAAGCCGAAAATAATGCTCAACGCTCTAATCATGGTTCGGTTTCTCCTTTTTGTTTTATTTATTATTGCGCCGGTGGTTTTCAGACGGCCTGAAGCACTTGCCGAAACCGCCGCCGCCACCATAAGGCAGGCTTCGAAGCGTATTTCTTTAAATTATTAATTAATCGGAATCATACCCCCGCACAGGCCGTCTGAAAAGACAGGCGGCGGTTTTCAGATTTAGCGGTTCGAGACCTTTGCAAAAATACCTTAAGGCCGTCTGAAATGCTTAAATCCCGTCATTCCCGCGTAGGCGGGAATCCAGTCGTTTTTCATAAGTTATTGAAATAAAATACTTGATGGTTTTAAGGCTGGATTCCCGCCTACGCGGGAATGACGATAATCGGATGTTCCAAACGGCCTAAACGAATTTTGCAAAGGTTCAGGCCTGAAACCTTTCCTTCCGCAAATAAAAAAACGGAACCCTTTCGGATTCCGTTTTTTATTCTGCGCCGCCTTCAGCTTTTGCGGTAAGGGTTTTCCACGCCGTCTATCAAGCGGTGCAGGTATTCGCGTAGCTGTGCTTCGCCGCAGCCCATCAGCAGCGCGTCTTCAAAAGCATCTTGGGCGGCTTGGTAAAGCTCGGTCATGTTTTCCGTCATCACCTTGATTTTTTCGGTGCAGGAAACGATTTCGCCGTTGTCGCTATACCATTTCGGCATTTCGGGCATACTCATCATAACAGCCTTAATTCAAAAAGCGCGAAGGGTCGTTTTTCTTCACGCGGCGGGCAGTGGCGTATTTGGCTTTCCAATATTTGTTGTTCAGGCTGGTGATTTCGATGCGTTTGCCCGCCCTCGGGGCGTGGATAAAGCGGTCGTTGCCGATATACAGCCCCACGTGCGAAATGCGGCCGCCGCCCATCGTGCGGAAAAACACCATGTCGCCCGGCTGGAGGTTGCTTCGGCTCACATATTCGCCCATTCTGGCCTGTTCGGCCGATGTGCGCGGCAGGCTGATCTGCATACTGCGGCTGAAAATATGCTGCATAAAGCCGCTGCAATCGAAACCCGTGCGCGCCGACGAACCGCCGTAGCGGTAAGCCACGCCGAGCAGCCCCATCGCGCTGCCTATCAAATCGTCGGCATCACTGCGGCTTATGGGCCTGCTGCCGCCCGAACCGCCCGCAGGCTCATATTGCGGAGCCTGCAAACGGATAAGGTTTTCCAAATCATCGGCCTGCGCCGCGCCCGACAACATCAGGCAGAAAGCGGCCAGCGCCGCCGAAAAAAATCGTTTGAAATTTGCCATAGGTGATTCCGTTGTTTGCCGTCCCGCCCGCAGGCGGCCGGAGTGCAATCGGTTTTCAGACGGCCTATGCCGCCCTGATTATGTTATTCTGTGTGCCACGCCGCAGATTTGCAGCCAATAATAAGGCCGCCATGCTGTCGAAAAACAGATCGAAACATGGCGGAATATGCGCCGTTTGCTGCGTGTTTTTTGCCGCCCGCAGGCGGCAAGACCCGATTTTCACAGTAAAAACCCGTTCGTGCAAGGCATGAACCCTGAAAAATACTGCAAAAACCATGATGATTCCAACGCTACTGGCCATGCGCGACTTTGCGCGTATGCGCGAGATTATCGCCATTTTAACCAAATACGGCCTGGGCGAATTTGTGCAGCGCATCAAGCTGTCATACCAGCACAGCACCGATGCCGAACCCGCGCCCGAAAGCCGCTATATGAGCACGCCGCGCCGCTTCCGCATGGCGTTTGAAGAGTTAGGCCCCACATTCGTGAAGCTCGGCCAAGTGCTTTCCACCCGCGTTGATATTTTCAGCGCCGAGTGGATAGAAGAATTCGAGCGGCTGCAAAGCAACGTGGCGCCGATACCCAGCGCCGACATCCGCGCCTTAATCGCCTCCCACCTCGGGCAGCCGGTGGAAAACGTGTTCAAACACATCGACCCCAAGCCCATAGGCAGCGCCTCGATTGCGCAAGTGCACCGCGCCGAGCTTGCCGGCGGCCAAACCGTGGCGGTGAAAATCAAACGCCCCGACATCGAGCCGACCATACAGGCCGACCTGCGCATTCTAACCCATCTGGCCAACCTGATCGAATCAGAAATCCCCGAAACCCGCCGCTACCAACCCGTGCAGATGGTGCAGTATTTCGCCAGAAGCCTTGCCAAAGAAACCGATTTATCGGTGGAGCTGCGCTATATGCAGCGGTTTGAAACCACCTTTGCCGGACACGGCTTTATCCATATCCCCAAAGTTTACCAAGAATATTCCAACCGCCACATCCTTGTGCAGGAATACATCAGCGACACCCTGCTCAAAGACATGCCGTCTGAAAGCCTCGACGCCGCCACCCGCCGCACTCTGGCCGGCCGCATCACCGACACCCTGTTCACCATGATTCTGAAACAGGGCTTTTTCCACGCCGACCCCCACCCCGGCAACATCTTCCTCAACAGCGAAGGCCGCATCACCTTGATCGATTTCGGCCTTGTCGGCCACCTCAGCAACACCCGCCGCCGCGAAATCATCGAACTGATTACCGCCCTTGGCCGCCACGACCAATTCAGCATGCAATATGTGCTGATTAACTGGGCGCAGGGCGAATTGCCCGACGAAAACCTGCTCGGCGCCGACGTGCTCGAAATGCTGCTCAACTACGAACACACCCCCATACGCGACCTGCGCATCAGCCAAGTGATTAACGACATCACCCAAATCATGCGCCGCCACGGCCTCACCCTGCCGGGCGACCTCGTGATGCTGTTCAAAACCCTGATTACCCTCGAAGGCGTGGTGAAACGGCTCGACGGCAGCACCGAACTTTTAGAGCAGGCCAAACCCATCGTGGCCGAAGTGTATGCCGAACGCGCATCGCCCGAACACATTTTGCGCAAAAGCAAAATGCACGCCCAAACCATCGTGCAGGCGCTCGACGAATTGCCGCAAAACCTCTTCCGCTTAAGCCGCCGCCTGCAAAAAGGCCAAGTCGGCCTCAACATCGACTTCAAACACTTCGACCACTTCAGCCACCAACTCGACCGCGCCACCAACCGCCTCACCATGGGCATCGTAACCGCCGCCCTCATCATCGGCTCGTCGATCGTGATGAGCATAGAAACCGGCCCCAAATTCATCGGCTTTCTCGGCTACCTGCTCGCCTTTGCCAACAGCGTGTGGATTATCTGGTCGATTTGGCGCTCGGGAAAACATTGATAAAAAGCGGCTTGTATGCACCGCTTTGGCTGTCTGAAAATATTTTCGGAAAGGTGGTTTGGGTTACCAAACCCGACACCTTGCAATAATAAAACGGGTTTATGTTGGGTTTTCAACCCAATCTACGGCTCTCAAAACAAGCTTTTGGTAGGTCGGGCATTTATGCCCGACACAATCCGCGCCCAAACAAAAGTCGGGCATAAATGCCCGACCTACGGCTACTCTCAAAACAAGCTGAGACCTTTGCAAAATTCAACACCACCTGAAAAACCTGATTTCCGTCATTCCCGCGTAGGCGGGAATCCAGACGCTTGACATTCAAGTATTTGTTTAATCAATAATTCAATACTTCCATCTGGATTCCCGCCTACGCGGGAATGACGATAACTGGATGTTTCAGACGGCCTCAAAGAATTTTGCAAAGGTCTCAAGCTTTTGGTAGGTCGGACATTTATGCCCGACACAATCCGCGCCCAAGTAAAAGTCGGGCATAAATGCCCGACCTACGGCTACTCTAACGTTAAGAGCGGATTATTACATACGGCAGGCACCAAATCTGCATGCAAGTCGGTTCCGCATTCCCATATGCCCGTGTTCATAGAATAGCGCACGGTAATTTTTTTATTTTGTATATTGTCGTTCACACCCGCAGATTTAAACGTTGCCGTAAGCAGGCAGCGTTTATTGGTAGTATCCGAGGAAACCCCGATACCTTCCACATATTTCCCTTCGGTAACCTCACCCGTAAACCATGCGGCCGTATTAACGCATTGCTCAATGCTGCCGGTAGATACCGATTCCACCAAAGGGGTTTTCAAGCCCTTGAGCAACGACATTCCCTCGGCCACTTGCGCTTTACCCGTATAGTTGGTGTACATGGGTAAAGCCAGAGCAGCCAAAATACCGACAATGGCCACAACCGTCATCAATTCAATAAGCGTAAACCCGCTTTGTGCCGTTTTTTTATAGTAATTCATTTGCCCCCCGTTTTTAAGAAAAAGCCCGCTTACGCGGGCTTCAGCATGATTATGTTTGGATTTAAGGATTATTAGCTTTTCGGTTGGCAAGCGGCCGGAGCTACGTTTTTATCCAAGTTGGTATTGCAATCCCATGCGCCGGTTGCGGGCGTGAAAGTCATGGTAATAGTTTTACCTGCAACCTTATCATTAACACCTTCTGTAGCTGCCTTGAATGTGGCAACCACTTCACAAGTGCTATCTTTTGTAGTGGCCGTAATACCACTTACATACTTACCCTGTTTAACAGCACCCTCATACCATGCAGGTTTAGGAGTTGCGGATGAATTACAAGCATTAGTCAAGCTGCTTGAAGCAACTGCTTCAATCAGCGGTGTTTTCATGCCGCCAATCAAATCATAACCTTCGGTGGCTTGTGCGCGGGCGGTGTAATCACCATACATCGGCAACGCAATCGCAGCCAGAATACCGATAATCGCCACAACGATCATCAACTCGATCAGGGTAAAACCTTTTTGAATAGCTTTCATGTTTAAAACTCCAGTTAAAAATTTAAAAGTGAATAAAGTTATTTAATAGTTATAAAAACCGTAATGTGCTTGGCACGTTTTGTACTGCTTGTTACTACAACCAAAAGAAGAAGGAATTTACAGCTTGCCGCTTGGGTTTTGCTTTCTGCCTGGGCTTCGGCTTGGCCTGCTGCGGTTGCAAGGTATCAAGCAAAGGCCGTGCCACCATGAAAAATTTCGGTTCGATTTTTTATATTTTATTGATTTTATGATATTTTAATTTTATGACTTTGTTTTGTTAATGCTAAAGCAATTATTCCAACAAATTGTTAACTTAACTTAACATGACGATTTTCGGCAGCAGGGTGCCGTATTTGCGAACATGAGGGTTATTTTTTTGTCATGCACCGTTTTTTGTCAGTTGGCCGGCATAAAAAGGAAAAGGCCGTCTGAAATATTTCAGACGGCCTGAAGGCGGTAGGTTGGGTTGCCAAACCCAACACCTTAAAGCAATAAAACGGGTTATGTTGGGTTTTCAACCCAACCTACCACTACTATGCAGTCCCCTCCCCCTGCGGGGGAGGGTTAGGGAGAGGGCGGCAAGCCGCGAGGCTTGCTGAATTTATTTAGGCCGTCTGAATATTCAGACGGCCTGAGACCTTTGCAAAATTCAAATTGCTATCTAAAAAATCTGAACTCCGTCATTCCCGCGTAGGCGGGAATCCAGACGCTTGGCATCTAAGTATTTGTTTAATCAATGCTTCAATATTTCCATCTGGATTCCCGCCTACGCGGGAATGACGGAATCTAAGCATTTCAGACGGCCTTAAGGTATTTTTGCAAAGGTCTCGGCCTTTTTATCGGAAAACAATCCAATCATGCCACGCCGTAGCGTTCGCGGTAGGCGCGCACGGGTTCGAGATAACGGCCGAATTCGGCGTGGTTTTCGAGCAGCGAAAGCAGGTCGCGCAGGTTGGCGATGGCCACCACGGGCAGGCCGTATTGTTGTTCCACTTCCTGCACGGCTGATTTTTCGCCCGTGCCTTTTTCCATGCGGTCGAGTGCGATGGCAACGGCGGCGGGGGCGGCGCCTTCGGCTTCGATCAGTTTCACCGATTCGCGCACGGAGGTGCCGGCGGAAATCACGTCGTCGATAATCAGCACGCGGCCTTTGAGCGGTGCGCCCACCAGCACGCCGCCTTCGCCGTGGTCTTTGGCTTCTTTGCGGTTGTAGGCAAACGGCACGTTGATGCCTTTTTCGGCCAGCATCATGGCTGTGGCGGCGGCGAGAATGATGCCTTTATAAGCGGGGCCGAACAGCATATCGAACTGGATTTTGCTTTCGATAATGGCTTGGGCGTAGAAACGCGCCAGCGCAAGGGTGGAGGCGCCGTCGTTAAACAGCCCGGCGTTGAAAAAATAAGGCGATTGGCGGCCGGCTTTGGTGGTGAATTCGCCGAACTTCAATACGTTTTGCTCGAGCGCGAATTTTAAGAAATCTTGGCGGAAATCAGACATTTAAAGGCTTTCTTGAATCGGGTTGGAAATTGCGCCGATTATAGCAAACCTGCGGCGGCGGCAAACGGGCTTTCTGCGGAATAACGGTATTTCGGGTAAAATGCGCGCTTCTGTTATTCTCACTTGATCACACATTTTTATGCTGAAAATTATTTCCGCCAATGTAAACGGCATCCGCTCTGCTTATAAAAAGGGTTTTTACGAATATATCGCCGCATCGGGCGCGGATATTGTGTGCGTGCAGGAATTGAAAGCGCAAGAGCCTGATTTGTCGGAAGATATGAAAAACCCGCACGGTATGTACGGCGTGTGGCATTGCGCCGAAAAGCGCGGTTACAGCGGCGTGGCGGTATATAGCAGGCAGCGCCCCGACAATGTTCAGATCGGTATGGGCATCGAGGAATTCGACCGCGAAGGCCGTTTCGTGCGCGCCGATTTTGGCAACCTGAGCGTGATTTCGCTCTATCTGCCTTCGGGCACCAGCGCGCCGGAGCGGCAGGAGCTGAAATACCGCTTTCTCGATGCTTTCTACCCCATGCTGGCGGAGATGAAAGCGGCGGGGCGCGATATTGTGGTGTGCGGCGACTGGAACATCGCCCACCAAAACATCGACCTGAAAAACTGGAAAGGCAACCAGAAAAATTCGGGCTTTCTGCCCGAAGAGCGGGCATGGATAGGCAAGGTTATCAATGATTTGGGCTGGACGGATATGTGGCGCACGCTCTACCCCGAAGAGCCGGGCTACACTTGGTGGAGCAACCGCGGCCAAGCCTATGCCAACAACGTGGGGTGGCGCATCGACTACCATATGGTTACGCCCGGTCTGGCCGCCAAAGCCGTTCGCGCCCATGTTTATAAAGATGAAAAATTTTCCGACCACGCGCCGTTGGTGGTGGAATATGACTACACGCCCTTGTATGAAAACAATGCTGTTGGCGCGGGTTTGGCTTAAAGCCCGAACCCGCCCGATTCGCAAGATTAAGAGGCCGAGACCTTTGCAAAATTCTTTTCGATACCTTAAAACACTTTCGTCATGCTCGGGCTTGACCCGGGCATCTTTTTGTTTTAGAAGAAAAGGAGATACTCGGGTCAAGCCCGAGTATGACGAAATATAAATAAATTCAGGACTAAAACGACTTTTTTGCAAAGGTCTCAGGCCGTCTGAAAGCCCGTTAAAACAAAGGAGCAAGCCATGAACAAACCTTTTGCCGCCCTGCTGCTCGTTGCCGCCGCCCTGCCCGTTTGCGCGCAAACCTACCGCAGCCAAAATCCTTATACTTCGGGTGAGCTAACCCTTAACCGCTCCCGCTTCGAAGCCTCTGCCGTGGGCGCGAGCGGCAACCTCTGCCAGATTTCGGGCCGCGTCCGCCAACATATCTGGCGCGACGGCAACGGCTGCGAAGTGCATTTCAAAACGGCCAAAAACAGCATCACCTTGAGCGTTCCCGACCACGCCCGCGAAGCCTGCTCCGCCTATTGCGGCCACAACGCCTCTTTCGAGCGAACCTACCGCAAACTCCCCACCGCCTGCACCGAACAGGCCGCCGCACAAACCGAGCGCCGCTTTCAGACGGCCTACCGCGGCAAACGATACGGCGATGCCGTTAAAATCAAACAGCAATATCTGAACCGCTGCGACAGCTTCCTGCACATCACCGAGCAGATGCGCGCGCGCAACGATTTGGCCGTGAGCCACAAAAACGCCGGCAACCCTGAGGCCTGCCGCCGCACGCTGCAACCTTTGGCCGAACATATGGCCGGCGGTTTCACCGCGCCGCCTGTCTATCGTGAAAGCTACGAACGCGAGCTGCAACATGCCCGCTTCAACCTGAAAGCCTGCGGCGGGTAAGCCATGCAAAGCCAAGAACTCGAAGACTTAACCCTGCTGCTGATACGCGATGCCGACGAGGCCGAAATGTGGATAGACCGCTGGGCGGTGAGCTACCCCACCGTGCGCACGGCGGCGGTTTCGCGTGGCCAACCTATCACCGAATGGCAGCGGATTGTCGGCGCGGCGGTGGCCGGCATCCACAGCCGCAACATCGCCGCCGTCGCCCACGGCGCAGGCGTTTCGGGCTGGCTGGCATGGCTTTATCTGGCCGATGTGAATATGCAGAAACGGGTGCGGAACATGATATTGGTGTCGCCCCGCCAAGATGCGCTGCCCGATGATGCGGTGCACACCCTGCAACGGGTGCGCTGCCATTGCCCGGGCGCGCTGGTTATCGGCACCGGCGATCCCGAATGCCCGCAGGAATGGGCGCAACGGCAGGCGCAGCTTTGGGGCGCACGCCTGCTGACCGCCCCGCAAACAGGCCGTCTGAACGGCCATCTGCACGGCTGGCAATGGGGGATGAAGCTGTTGCAGGAAATGTTGCTGAAGTAAAAGGGTGTTTGGCATAAACGGCAGGTCGGGGCTTTTCGAAGCTCATCGAGGCCGTCTGAAATACCCAACCGTCGTCATACCCGGGCTTGACCCGGGTATCTTTTTGTCTAAACAGAAATGGAGATACTCTGGTCAAGCCTGGAGATACTCTGGTCAAGCCCGGGTATGACTCAAGTGTTTTAAGGTGCCTAAAAGAATTTTGCAAAAGTTTCAGGACGTCTGAAAATATTTTTTCAGACGGCCTGATTATTTGCCGTTCGCTATTTAGGCGGAAGGCGCGGTTATCAGCGCAATTCGGTATGCAGGCGGCTCAACCATGCCGAAGCGTCGCTGCCCTGATAGGCGCTGCCGTCGCGGTTAAGCAGGCGGATGCGTGCGCCGTTGTTTACCGGCTCCACATACACAATCAGCTCGGGGCGGGCTGCGGCCGTAGCGGTAGTGTCGGTTTTGCCTTTGCCGAACAGGCGTTTGAAGAAACCGGGCTTTTTAGTGGAAACGGCCGCGCCTTCCTGCGGGGCGGGTTGCACCAAGAAAGCGTGGCGTTCGGCATTTTGGCCGAGCACGGTCAGGCCGATGCGGTCGAGCGCCAGCGCGGTGCGGCGCCAGTTGCGGTTGTAATCGCCGCTCACCAGAATGGCATTGCCGCTGATAGAGGCCAAATCGCCGCCGCTGCGCGCTGCGGGGGCAACGCTGTTGCCCAAGGCGTTTTCGGCCTGTTGGGCATCTACGCCCAAATATTGCATAAAGCGGGCGAGGAACGCGGCTTCAAGGTTGGGGTCGTTGGGGCGGGGCTGCCACATGGTGGTGTCTTTGTTTTTATCGCCATACACTTCCTGCATACCTTTGTGGGCGAAGAAAACGTCGGTGGTGCCGTTGCGGCCGCGCTCTACGCGGATAATGAATTTATCGCGCTCGCTGGTGGAATAAATGCCGCCCAGGCCCACTTTTTCAAACAGGCGGCGCAGGCCGTCGCCGGCGATTTTGGCGCGGTTTTCTGCCCATTCGGTTTCCATTTGGCCGATGGCAGGCTCTTCCGATTTGATTTCAAAACCGTTTTCCTGCCAGAACACTTTCAGCAGCGGCCAGATTTCGGCGGGCTGTTTGCCCTCCACCACCAGCCAGCGCTGGCTGCCGTCGCGCTCGAGGCGCACGCCTTTCACGCCTTGCAGCACGGCTTGGTTGGCAGGCTGCTGTGCGCCGTTGCGGCGTGCCATATCGCTGGCGCGAACCGCGCCCGAGCCGGCGGGAATCTGATACATATTGCCTTGGTCGGGATTGGTCAAATCGGGCGGAACTTCAAGGTTCACCACTTTGCGGTTTTGGGTTTGGTAGTCGAGCTTGGGCTGTTCTTTGCTGCCCGAGCAGGCGGCAAGGCCGGCAAGGGCGATAAGGGATACTGCCGTTTTGATGCGGTTCATTAGCGGGATTCCTCCGGTTAAATCAGTTGGGCGCTTTTCAGCGCGCTGCGTACTTTGTCTTGGCCGTCTGAAGAAAGTTCAATAATCGGCAGGCGCACATGGGGTTGGCACAGACCCAGTTGGGAAAGCGCCCATTTGGGGGCGGCGGGGCTGGGTTCGCAAAACATCACGTCATACACGGGAATGAGCTTTTTGTTCAGCTCGCGTGCTGCGGGAATATTGCCGGCGATGGCTTCGCGGCACATATCGGCAAACAGTTTGGGGGCAACGTTGGCGGCCACCGAAATCACGCCGTCGCCGCCGCAGAGCATAAACGCCATGCCGGTGGGGTCGTCGCCCGAATAAACGGCGAAGCCTTCGGGGGCGCGGTTGATCAGGTCGGTTTCGCGGGCGATGTCGCCGCTGGCTTCTTTTACGCCGACGATATTGGGGATTTCGGCCAGGCGCAGAATGGTTTCGTTGTTCATGTCCACCACGGTGCGGCCGGGCACGTTGTAGATAATCATGGGGATGGCGGTGGCCTCGGCGATGGCTTTGAAATGGCGGTAAATGCCTTCCTGCGAGGGTTTGTTGTAGTAGGGAACCACCGACAGGGTGTAGTCGGCGCCCAAACGCTCGGCGGCTTTGGAAAGCTCGATGGCTTCTGCGGTGCTGTTGGCGCCGGTGCCGGCAATCACGGGCACGCGCTTGTTAACATGTTTGACGGTGGCTTCCACCACGGCCAGATGCTCCTCTGCCGGCAGGGTGGCGCTCTCGCCGGTGGTGCCTACGGCCACGATGCCGTCGGTGCCGTTTTCGATATGCCAGTCGATCAAGGTGCGAAGTTCGCCGTAATTAACGCTGCCGTCTGCATTCATGGGGGTGATCAGGGCAACCAAACTGCCTTTTAACATGGTAAAACCTTTATTTCTCGAACGTTCGGTAAAGTAGGCCGATTGTAGCCTACTTTGAAATAGATGGGAAATGCTGATTACACGCGCCCTGCAAAGGTTTGCAAAGGTTTTTGAGGCCGTCTGAAAGCGTTTCAGCGGCTTTTCAGACGGCCTGTTTTTATGCGGTTATGCTGAAAGGCGCGGTTTTCCAAACCGAACCTGCCGCTTTGAAATTGAAGTTAACGCTCGAATTGCTTACAATCCGCGCTTACAAATTTTATCGTTCGGTTACATATAAGGAATTTACGATGGCAGCCCCTCTATCCCGCAAGGGCGATACGCCCGATTTGGTTTACCGCCTCGAAGACAAACCGCCTTTCCCCAACGCGCTTTTGAGCGCAATCACCCACCTTTTGGCGATTTTCGTGCCGATGATTACCCCCGCGCTGATTGTGGGCGGTGCGCTGAAACTGCCGCCGGAAATGACGGCCTATCTGGTGTCGATGGCGATGGTGGCTTCGGGCATCGGCACTTATTTGCAGGTTAACCGTTTCGGGCCGGTGGGTTCGGGCATGTTGTCGATTCAGTCGGTTAACTTTTCGTTTGTGGGCGTGATGATTTCGCTGGGCTTGGGCATGAAAGAACAGGGGTTGGACGAACACGCCATGCTCTCCGCCCTGCTCGGCGTGGCGTTTGTGGGCGCGTTTCTGGTGGCCGGCTCGGCATGGCTGCTGCCCTATCTGAAAAAAGTGATCACCCCCACCGTGAGCGGCGTGGTGGTGATGATGATCGGCCTGAGCCTGATCAGCGTGGCAATTACCGAATTCGGCGGCGGCTATGCGGCCATGGGCAACGGCACGTTCGGCGCCTGGCAAAACATCGCGCTGGCGGCTTTTGTGTTGGCAGTGGTGCTGTTTTTCAACAGCCTGAAAAACCCGCTCTTGCGCATGAGCGGCATTGCCGTGGGCATGATTGCGGGCTATGTGGTGGCGCTGTTTCTGGGCATGGTGGATTTTTCGGTGTTGGACAACCTGCCGCCGGTTACCGTGCCCGTGCCGTTCAAATACGGTTTCGATTTCCAATTCGTTCCGTTTCTGGTGGCCGGCTTGGTATATCTGCTGAGCATTTTTGAAGCGGTTGGCGACTTAACCGCCACGGCGATGGTGTCCGGCGAAGATTACGAGGGCGAAGAATTTCAAAAACGCCTGCGCGGCGGCGTGTTTGCCGACGGCTTGGTGTCGGTGATTGCCACCGCGCTGGGGTCGCTGCCTTTGACCACGTTTGCGCAAAACAACGGTGTGATTCAGATGACCGGCGTGGCCTCGCGCCATGTCGGCAAGTATATCGCCGTCATTTTGGTGCTGCTGGGGCTGTTTCCCGTGGTGGGCCGCGCGTTTACCACCATTCCCAGCCCGGTTATCGGCGGTGCGATGGTGCTGATGTTCGGCCTGATCGCCATTGCCGGCGTACGCATCATCATGACCAACGGCATCAACCGCCGCGAAGCCGTGATTGCCGCCACTTCTATCGGCTTGGGTTTGGGCGTGAGCTTCAAACCTGAAGTGTTCGCCCTTCTGCCCGTGAAAGAGCTGTTCCAAAACCCCATCTGCATGGGCGGCACGGCGGCGCTGCTGATGAACCTGATTATGCCGCGCGACGAAGGCGAAAAGGTTTATTTGAGCGACGAGTTGGATATCTGATTGGGGATTCGGCAGGCTGATGCCTTTGCAAGTGTTTAGGCCGAAACCTTTGCAAAAATACTCTAAGACCGTCTGAAATGCTTAAATTCCGTCATTCCCGCGCAGGCGGGAATGACGGAATTCAGGTTTTTTTATTAGGTGGTATAGTGAATTCAAATAAAACTCCGAAATGAAATAACTGCATTCAAACTTGCAATTGGGCTATATGCTAAAGAATCGTTTTACCCTACTTCGGCATTCTTATTTTAATCCACTATAATTTGGATTTTGCAAAAGTCTCAGGTGTTGGAATCGGTTGAAAAAAAAGATGCCCGGGTCAAACCCCGGCATAACGTTGGCGTTTGATCGCGGTTTGGGTTTAAACCGTGATATAGTGAATTCAAATAAAAACTCCGAAATGAAATAACTGCATTCAAACTTGCAATTGGGCGATATGCTAAAGAATCGTTTTACCCTACTTCGGCATTCTTATTTTAATCCACTATAAAAAACTTCAGGCCGTCTGAAACATTCAGACGGCCTGAAATCGTTTGGGCATTTGCCGTTAAGAAAACCTCAAGCGTTAAACGGCTTCGGCCTCTTCGGCAAGGAAACCGCGCAGTTTCTGCATGGCTTTGGCTTCGATTTGGCGGATGCGCTCGGCGGATACGCCGTATTCTGCGGCCAAGTCGTGCAGGGTCAGCCCGCCGTCGTCTTGCAGCCAGCGGCTTTCGACGATGCGGCGGCTGCGGTCGTCCAATTGCGCCAACGCGTTTTGCAAGCCTTCGGTTTGCAGGGCGTAGTGGGCTTTTTGGGCGATTTGGCGGGTCGGCTCGGTATCGTTGTCGGCCAGCCAGTCGATGGGGGCGAAGCTGTCTTCATCGTCGCTGTTGTCGGCCATAATGCCGATGTCGCGGCCGGTCATGCGCTGTTCCATCTCGAGCACTTCTGAAAGTTTCACGCCCAAATCGTCGGCGATTTCCTGTGCTTCTTTGGGGCTTAAGGCGTTGAGGTTTTTACGCATGCTGCGCAGGTTGAAAAACAGTTTGCGCTGCGGTTTGGTGGTGGCCACGCGCACCAGGCGCCAGTTGCGCAGGATGAATTCGTGGATTTCGGCCTTAATCCAATGCACGGCAAACGAAAACAGGCGCGCGCCGCGGGTAGGCTCGAAACGTTTCACCGCCTTCATCAGGCCGATATTGCCTTCTTGAATCAGGTCGGCTTGGTTGAGGCCGTAGCCGTCGTAGCCGCGCGCAATCGATACGACAACGCGCAGGTGCGAAAGAATCAGTTGCTTGGCGGCCTCGAGGTCGCCTTTCTGTTGGCGTTCTGCCAGCCGGGTTTCTTCTTCGGCAGAAAGCATGGGAATGTTGTTTACGGTATGAATGTACTGCTCCAAGCTGCCGTGACCGCTGGGTACGGGTAATGCAAAGGCGTTATTCATGGTCATTGATTGGCTTTCCTTATATTGTGCGGAGCCGGTTTCGGGTTTGCTGCACCGGCCTTGCTTATTAAACTCGTTTCTCTGTATGGTTTCAATACTCAATAGGTAAACTTTTGTATTTTTAAGTTTTCGATTGATTTAAAATATTTGAGTGTTTTTATCGGGAATAGTTCCCTATTAAAACACAGTTTCGGTTTATTGTGTGGTTTTATTCTTAAGGCTTTATTAGGGAGTGTAGTCAGAAAGCGTTGCGGCGGTATTTTTGGCTAAAATCCGCATCTGCGGCGTTAGGTAGCATAGCGGACTTGCGAAGCTAAAATGCTCGCAAGATGTCCAATCTTGCTGCGCTTTTTGCCTTGCATCTGCGAATTTTCCCTCAAAAAACCGCTTCGCAAGCCTTCTGACTACACTCCCTAGTGCTGGAAATTTTTACGCCCCGGCCGTCTGAAAACCGCTTAGCGGCGGTATCTGCCCCACGCAAACAAACCGGCGGCCAACACGCCCAACAGGATAACGAGCGGCCATGAGCTGCCGAGTTTCATATACGGGGTTTCGCCGGTATAGCCTTCGATGCGCCCTTCCAACACGGCGGCGGTGTCGGGGGCGGCCAGCGCGGCGATGCGGCCTTTCGGGTCCACGATGGCGGTGGCGCCGGTGTTGGTGGCGCGCACCATATAACGCCCCAGCTCCAGCGCGCGCGCCTGCGACTGCTGCAAGTGTTGGAACATGGCGTTGGATTTGCCGTACCACGCCATATTGCTGGCATTGGCCAGCAGCGTGGCCTGCTTGGCCGAAGCGATTAATTCGTCGCCGAAGCCGTCTTCATAACAGATGTTGAAAGCCACTTTCTGATTGGCCATCTGAAACGGCGCTTGGGCGCTGCCGCCGCGCTTGAAGTCGGCCAGCGGCATATTCATCATTTGGTAGAGCGGCTCGGTAAGCCACGGCAGCGGTTTGTATTCGCCGAAGGGCACCAGGTGGTTTTTGGCGTAATACGGAATGCGGTCCGGCGCTTCTTCGCTGTAATGCGAGAGATTGATAACGGCGTTTTCATAGTCGCGGCCGTCTGAAGTGTATTGGCTGATGCCTATGGCCAACGCGCTGCCGTTTTCTTTGGCCTGCCAGGCAAACTGCGCCAGCAGCCCTTGCGGCAAATCCTGCCGCATCAGCGGGATGGCGGTTTCGGGCAGAATCACGATGTCGGCGCGGCTGCCCGCCACTTGGGCGTAATAACGCTCGACCGTGGGGGCGAAATGTTCGGGCGTCCACTTCAGCGTTTGCGGGATATTGCCCTGCGCCAATGCCACGGTGGCGGTGCTGCCGTCGGGGCGGGTGAAGTCGGTGTATTTGGCGGCGAAACCGGCGGCGGCCAGCAGCACGATGCCGCCCAAAGCCGCCGCGCGCTGTTTCAGACGGCCTGAATTATCCGCCAGCAACACCAGCCATGCGCCGATGCAGGCGGTGGCGAGCGTAACCAGATGGATACCGCCCAGCGGGGCGAAACCGGCCAGCGGGCTGTGGTCGGCGATTTGCGAATAGCCGAGCGCACCCCAGGCAAAACCGGTAAGCAGGCGTTCGCGGGCGAATTCGGTGAGCGTCCACAACAGCGGCAGCGCCGCGCCGATGCGCCAAGCACGCGGCAGGTTGAATTTTTTCAGCAGCCAGAAAGCGGCGGCGGGATACAGGGCGAGAAACGCGGGCAGCAGAAAGGTGAGCGGCACGGCGTAAAGGTTGGGCAGGCCGGAAACGGTGTGCAGCGCGGTGTGTATCCAATAAAACTGCGCGGCATAACCGATCAGGCCGAACAGATAGGCGCTTTTCACGGCGTGCTGCGGGCGCAGCTCGGTCAGGCGGATTAACGCGCCGAACAAGAGCGGCATCAGCCAGAAATGGTAATACGGCGCAAACGTTAACGGTGTTGCGACGGCAATCGCCAGCAGCAGCGGCCAGTAACACAGCGGTTTCTGCCAGAGTTGTTCGAATTTTTGAATCGGGTTCATAAGCGGGTTTGTTTGATAAGGCCGTCTGAAAAGCATTTGTTTGCTTTCAGATGGCCTTACGGTGTTAATGCGCTTTTTTCTTGCTGAATAATTTCATCACCGGCAACACCACCGCGCACACGGCCGCGCCGGTTAAAACGCCGACCACCAGCGTGGCGAGCTGCCCGATCAGGCCGGTGTCCCAATGCAGGGCGTGCAGGAAATCGTGCACGAAGCCAACGTTGTGGGCAATAATGCCGCCGCCCACCAAAAACATCGCCAGCATACCCACCACGCTCAGGCTGCGCATAAACCACGGCATAAACAAAATAATGCCCTTGCCCAACGCGCGCGCGGCGGAAGAGGGTTTGTTCATCAGCCACATACCGAAATCGTCGGCCTTCACGATGCCGGCCACCAGGCCGTACACAACCACGGTCATGCCGATGCCGATGGCCGACATCACCAGCGACTTGGTGAGCAGGCCGTAAGCGCCCACCACGCCCAGCGCGATGATGATGATTTCGGCCGACAAGATGAAATCGGTGCGGATGGCGCCTTTGATTTTGGTTTTTTCATCGACGATTTCGTCGCTGGCGGCATGATGGCCGTCGCCGCCGCTGTGTTTGTTTAAAAATTTGTGCAGCAGTTTTTCCACGCCTTCGAAACACAGAAACGCGCCGCCAATCACCAGCAGCGGCGTAATCAGCCACGGCAGAAACACCGACAGCAGCAGCGAAAACGGCACCAGTATCACTTTGTTTATCAGCGAGCCTTTCGCCACCGCCCACACAATCGGCAGCTCGCGGTCGGCGCTCACGCCGGTTACCTGGTTGGCATTCAGCGCCAGATCGTCGCCCACCACGCCGGCGGTTTTTTTGGCGGCCATTTTGGTCATCACCGCCACATCGTCGAGCACCGAGGCAATATCGTCGAGCAAAGTAAAAAGAGAGGCAAAAGCCATAATATTCCTATAAATGTTTCGGACAGACCGCGCATTATAGCCGATTTCGCCACATTCTGAGACCTTTGCAAAACCCCCGGATGTGGATGCAGTTCAAGGCGTAGCAGCGCAGCGAGTGCGGACATATCATAAAGATAGAGACCTTTGCAAAATTCAAATTGCTATCTAAAAAATCTGAACTCCGTCATTCCCGCGTAGGCGGGAATCCAGACGCTTGGCATCTAAGTATTTGTTTAATCAATGCTTCAATATTTCCATCTGGATTCCCGCCTACGCGGGAATGACGGAATCTAAGCATTTCAGACGGCCTTAAGGTATAGTGGATTAAAATAAGAATGCCGAAGTAGGGTAAAACGATTCTTTAGCATATCGCCCAATTGCAAGTTTGAATGCAGTTATTTCATTTCGGAGTTTTTATTTGAATTCACTATATTTTTGCAAAGGTCTCAGATAGGCAAGCGAGCGAGCAGTACCCTAAAGGGCATAAACGCACAACGCAGAAATGTGCCGCAGATGGAGGTTTTGCAAAGGTCTCATTCTTTCAGACGGCCTCCCGAAAGGTGGCAAGGCCGTCTGAAAGAATGTGGCGAAACCGCCGCGTTTCATTAAGAAACAAGCGTTTTCATGCTAAAATGCGTACGTTTCTTTCATTTCATAAAACACACACATTCACAAAAAATTATGGACGGACTCAACAGTTTATTTTTGCTCTGCGGGCTGCTGCTGTTTCTCAGCGTGATTTCCACCACGCTGTCGGCACGGCTCGGTATGCCGCTGCTTTTGATGTTTTTGGCCGTGGGCGTATTGGCGGGCGAAGAAGGCATAGGCGGCATTGAGTTCGACAACTTTTTCACCGCCACCGCCATCGGCCAGCTGGCTTTGGCGGTGATTCTGCTCGACGGCGGCCTGCGCACCAAGCTCGACAGCTTCCGCATCGCCCTCAAACCCGCCGCCGTTTTGGCAAGCTGGGGGGTAATCGCCACCGTGGCGCTGTTGGGTGTGTTCGCCACCTGGTATATGGATTGGGACTGGCGCTTCGGCATCTTAATGGCGGCCATCGTCGGCTCCACCGACGCCGGCGCAGTATTCAACCTGCTGCGCAACAGCGGCGTGCGGCTTAACGAACGCGTGCAGGCCACCCTCGAAATCGAATCGGGCGCCAACGACCCGATGGCGATTTTTTTGGTAACCGCGCTGATTTCGCTCACACTCACTCCAGAAGAGTCGGGCGTGTTGTCTTTTTTATGGATGCTGCTGCTCCAACTCGGCTTCGGCCTGGCCGCAGGCTTTATCGGCGGCAGAATCCTCTCGCGGCTCACGCGCCGCTTAAACCTCGCCGAGGGCCTGTATGCGCTGATGATTGTTTCGGGCGGCCTGCTGATTTTCGGCCTTACCAACCTGATCGGCGGCAGCGGCTTCTTGGCCGTGTATCTGGCGGGCATCATCGTCGGCAACCGCCACAGCCACGCCACCGAACACGTTTTGCGCGTGATGGACGGCCTGGCCTGGCTGGCGCAAGCCAGTATGTTTGTGGTGCTCGGCCTTTTGGTTACGCCCCACCGCCTATGGGAACAAGGCTTGGACGCCCTGGCCATCGCCGCCTTTCTGATGCTGGTGGCCCGCCCGATTGCAGTGGTGAGCGGCATCTGGAAATTTCACTACAGCCGCCGCGAAATGGCCTATATCAGCTGGGTGGGGCTGCGCGGCGCGGTGCCGATTACACTGGCCATGATGCCGCTGGTGATGGGCGTGCCCAACGCACTCATGCTATTCGATGTGGCTTTTGCCGTGGTGATACTGTCGCTGCTGATTCAAGGCACCACCATTCCCGTGGTGGCGCGCTGGCTCAAAGTTACCGTGCCGCCCAAACCCGAGCCGACCGACAGCCGCGAAATCTGGCTCTCGGAAAGCGAATCGGTGCCGCTTTTGGCCTATGAAGTGCTGGCCGACTCCGACGCCGAAGGTATGCACCCCGACGAAGTGGCGCAGGATTTGGATTTGCTCTCCACCCGCTGTTTCGCCCTAATCCGCAACGGCAAACGCGAAGAGCTGGGTTTGGACACCCGCTTGCAGGCAGGCGACATCGCCTGGTATATCGTGCCGCCCGAGCAGGTGGAAACCATCGCCAAACGCTTTGCCGAAACCGGCAGCTCCGTGCGCATGAATTTCAACTTCTTCGGCGAGTTTGTGGTCAACCCTTCGAGCATGGCGGGCGACTTGGCCGACGCCTACGGCTTGCAGCTTAACGAAGAAGAGCGCAACCTCACCCTGCGCGGGCTGTTTAAAAAACGTTTCGAGGGCAACCTGCCGGTGGAAGGCGACCGTATCCACATCGGCGACTTCATCCTCACCGTAAAAGAAACCGACCACGACGGCTCGATGAAATGGCTGGGTTTGAAATGCCCGAGTTAAAGTTAAGAGTCAAACCGAACCGCGCACGGCATACCAACGAGGCCGTCTGAAAATTTTCAGACGGCCTTATTCATGGTGTTTGCCAATTGGACGGCCGTTTCCGATTCAGCCTGAAAACAAAAATACCCGAAACAAGCCCGGGTATTTTTCAGACAACGTGTCGGTACGAAACAGAGGTTCCCTATTCCTACCAATAACCCAACACCTTCCACCACATCACGCCGACGGTGGCGAAGATGATGATTTCGACTACGCTCATAATGAAACCGGCTTTCCACCATTCGGTCATGGTAACGTAGCCCGAGCCGTAAATCACGGGCGAAGAGCCTGAAGCATAGTGGGTCAGCGACATCATGATGCTGGTGGAAGCCGCCAGCACCAGCGCATAGAGCATGGGCGGTGCGCCGAGGGCAAGGCCGGCGGCGTAGAATGCGCCGAGCATGGCGGTAACGTGGGCGGTGCCGCTGGCAAACATATAGTGCGAATAGATATAGGCCAGCGTGAGCAGCCCGCAGCCGGCCACCCAGTTTAAGCCGAGGCCGGAAATGCTGCTTCCCAACACACCCGAAAACCAACCGATCAGGCCGAGCTTATTCAGGAAGGTGGCCATCATTACCAATGCGGCAAACCAGATAACGGTGTCCCATGCGCTTTTTTCTTTCAGCACGTCATCCCAAGTGAGCACACCGGTGAGCAGCAGCAGGCTGAGGCCGATAAAGGTGGTGGTGGTGGCGTCCACTTCGGCCGCTTTGCCGAAAATCATGGCGGGAATGCCTGCCCACAACACCAGCAGCAAGCCGAAAATGCCGAGCATAATCCATTCGTTGCGGGTCATCGGCCCCATTTCTTTGAGCTTTTCTTTGGCAAGCTCGGTGGCGTTGGGGGTTTGTTTGATTTCGGGCGTGTAGAGCCAGAAGAGAATCAGCGGCATCAGTATCATGGCCACCAGGCCGGGCACCACCATAGCTGTAAACCAAGTGCCCCAGCTGATGGAAATATTGGAATGGGTGGCCTCGGCAATCAGTTTCACCACCAGCGGGTTGGGGGCGGTGGCGGTGATGAACAGCATGCAGGAAATAATATTGGCGTGGTAATTCACCAAAGCCAGATATTTGCCGATTTTGCCTTCGGTGCCGTTTTCGGGGTCGGAACCGAAGCTGGCGGCAATCGCACGCATCACGGGGTGCACGATGGCGCCGCCGCGGGCGGTGTTGCTGGGGGTTACGGGGGCGAGCACCAAATCGGAAATCACCAGGCTGTAGGCCACGCCGAGGGTGCGTTTGCCCCAGATGGCGATAAACATATAGCCGAAACGGGTGCCGAGGCCGGTTTTCAGCAGGCCGCGCGAAATCATAATCGCCACACCGATCATCCAGATCAGGGTGTTGTTGAGGCTGCTCAAGGCATCTTTGGCGGCCTGTGCGGCGGGGTTGGCGATGGCTTTGCCGGTTTCGGGATTAACTTCGGGCACGGTGATGCCCAAGAGCGCCACCAGCGTCATGGCGATAATGGCCACTGCGCCGATGGGCATGGCTTTGCCGATAATGGCGGCGATAATGCCCACAAACAATGCCAGCAGGTGCCAAGCCTGTGCCGAAACACCTTCGGGCACCGGTATGAACCAGATAACCAGTGCCAGCGCCAGCGCAACCAGCGTGGGGATAGGTTTGAAACCCATAATGAAACTCCTCTTGGTTTAAGGGTATTTGGAAACATTTTTGTTTTTCAGACGGCCTCAAGTTGCAAGCAGGCCGTCTGAAAACGTGTTACCGCACTTCTTCGCGCCTCCAGGGTCTGTCGATAATTGACCGGCGAAGCGGTTTTTTGAGGCAAAAACCGCGTATGCAAGGCAAAAAGCGCAGCAAGGTTGAACACCTTGCGAGCATTTTTAACGCCGCAGACGGGGGATTTTGACCAAAAATACCGCCGTTGCGTTAATTGTCGGCAGACCCTAGGCCGTATTCCTGCGGAAACGTGCGCATCGAACTTTGCGTTACCGTTACCGC
Organism: Neisseria dentiae; assembly: GCF_014055005.1. Lineage (NCBI taxonomy): Bacteria > Pseudomonadati > Pseudomonadota > Betaproteobacteria > Neisseriales > Neisseriaceae > Neisseria > Neisseria dentiae. The sequence goes on from NZ_CP059570.1 coordinate 1,958,920, forward strand.
GCCGTCTATCAGGGCGCAGCGGCCGCTGCCGGGCAGCAGGCGGCACAGGCTTTGCAGGGCGCGCAGGTCGTCTTCGGTGCTCACGCCGCTGTCGATGCGGTTGAGCAGGCGGGCGAGCTGGAACGTGCCGCCTTTGCACGGCGGGCATTGGCCGCACGAATTGGTGGCGAAAAATTCCACATATTCGGCCACTTTGCGCACCACGCTCGTGCCTTCCGAAATCACAATCATCGCGCCCGTGCCCAAGCTGGAATGGCGCGCGCGCACCGAAGCGAAGTCGAGCGGCACATCCAAATCGGCGGCGGTGAGCAGCGTGTTGGAAGGGCCGCCGGTAAACACGGCCTTAAAGGCGCGGCCTTCGAGCATACCGCCGCCGTGCACGAAAATCAGATCGTGCAGGGTGGTGCCCATCGGCAGCTCATACAGGCCGGGGTTGAGCACGTCGCCCGAGAGCGAATAGAGCTTGGTGCCGGAAGCCTCGCCCTCGCCGAGGCTGCGGTACCACTCGGCGCCGTTGCGCAGAATGTGCGGCACGTTGGCGAAGGTTTCGGTGTTGTTGATTAACGTGGGCTGGCCGTCCACCCCGCTTTCGGCGGGGTAAGGCGGCTTGCGGCGCGGAAACGGAAAGCCGCCGTCGAGCCAGGAAACCACGGCGGTTTCTTCGCCGCCGATATAGCGGCCTGATGTTTCCACCAGCTTCAAATGCACGGGCTTGCCGAGAAAGGCTTCCAGCTTGCCCATCAGGCCGCTGCCCTGCCATTGCGCGATGGCGGCGGAAACGGCGGCGATGGATTCGGTTTGGTGCGGGTTGATATACAGCACCACATGGTTGGCGCCCACGGCGGCGGCGGCGATCAGCATGCCTTCGATAACCTGATGCGGCGTGTGCGCCAGCAGGTAGCGGTCTTTGAAAGTGCCGGGTTCGTCTTCGTTGCCGTTGCACACGATGTATTTGTCGCCCTTGGAGCCGGAAGCCGCTGCGGCGGCCTCCCATTTGCGCCACGAAGGAAAGCCCGCGCCGCCCATGCCGGCAAGGTTGGCATCGCGCAAGGTGTTGATGATGTTGCCTGCGTTTGCCAATGCGGCCAGCAGCCCTTCGCCGCCGCCCACTTTAATCCACGCCTGCAAGTCGGCACCCACCGAGCGCGAAGGGTGCATCAATAAGGTGTTGGCTTCGCTCATTTCGCGCCCTCCTGAAGTCCTGCGTGTTCACGCAAATCGAATGTGCCGTAGTTGGGATAAAGCACCGGCGCCTTGGTTTCGCTTTTGATGCCCGCGCGCGTTAATTCGCGTTGCAGGTTATACACATGGGCGAAGCCGCCGCGCTTTTTCTGGAAGGGATGGTCGGAGCGGACGATGCCTTTTGCCGCCGCCTCGCCGGCACGGCGGCCGAAGCTGATGATGTCGAGCAGCGCGTTGCCCATCAGGCGGTTGCGGCCGTGGATGCCGCCGGTTACTTCGCCCGCACCATACAGGCCGGGAATGGAAGTGGCGCCGTTGCCGTCGATTTCCATGCCGCCGTTTTGGTAGTGCAGGGTCGGGTGGATCAGCATGGGTTCGACGGCGGGGTCGATACCGCATTTGTGGGCAACGTGCGCGAGCGATACCAAGCGTTTGAGCACGTCGGGGTCTTTGGCAATCAGGCGCGGCGTGTCCAAAAACACGCCCACCTGCTTGCCGCGCACCACGCCGCGGCCTTCGGCCACTTCGCGCAGAATCGCCGCCGCCACCACATCGCGCGGTTGCAGCTCGTCAACGAAACGTTCGCCCAAACCGTTCACCAAATGCGTGCCTGCCGAGCGCACGGCTTCGGAAATCAGCACGCCCACCAAATGGGCGGGATAGGCCACGCCGGTCGGGTGGTATTGGAAGGAATCCATATCGCGCAGTTTCGCCCCCATGCGGTAGGCCATCACCAAGCCGTCGGCGGTGGCGCCGTAGTGGTTGGAGGTGGCGAAACCCTGCAAGTGCAGGCGGCCGCTGCCGCCGGTAGCCAGAATCACGGCTTTGGCGTGCGCCACCAGTAGTTTGCGGCGTTCCAAATCGTATAACACCGCGCCGACGCAATGGCCGTGTTCGTCAGACAACAATTCGACGGCCGGGCAGCGGTTGAGCTGGGTGATTCTGCGCTCCAGCTCCACCGCTTCGCGCAGCACGCGCATCAGTTCGAGGCCGGTAAAGTCGCGGTAGCACAAAATACGCGGAATCGTTGTACCGCCCGCGCGTTTGCGTTGCAGGCGTTTGCTGTTGCCTTCGTCTTTCACCATATCGAAGTTCATGCCGATGCCGATCAGCCAGCGGATAACCGAAGGGCCGTCTGTAACCATTTGCGCAATCAGCTCTTTGTTGCCGGCATGGTGGCCGCCTTTGAGGGTGTCTTCATAGTGTTGTTGCAGGCTGTCTTCTTCGCCGACGGCCGCCTGAATACCGCCTTCGGCCATCACGGTGTTGCTGTCGCCGATGCGCAGTTTGTTGGCGATAATCACCGGTGCGCCCGCTTCGGTGGCCGCCAACGCAGCCGCCGCGCCCGCACCGCCGCCGCCGATTACCAACACATCGGTATCGAGGTGTTCGGCACCGGCCAAGTCGAAATCATCAATCAGCGGGCGGCTCAGCAGCAGCTTGGCCAACTCGGGGTGGCAGTCGCTGCCTGCGTTGGCGCCCACGGGCAGTTTCACCCGCGCATCGGCGCGGTAGTCGGGGTGGTAGCCGTTGAGCAGCATTTCTTTGGGCGGCAGATCGCTTCGCATTTCCAGTTTGGAGTCGCGCAGCGCTTGCAGGGCCTGTTCGTAGGCAATGCCGGTTACGTTAGGGTTCATGGCTGCACCTCCCCGTCGGCGCGGATATCCACTTTCATCGCACCGCTGTTGATTTGCTGCAAACGGCGCATCAGATCAACCGGACGCAATGTGCGCGCAGCGCGCATCCGGCGTGCAAACAGCCCCACATGGTTGGGGCGGATGTTTTCCGGGCAGGCCAGCGTGCACAGGTTGCACATCACGCATTCGTCGAATGTGATGGTTGCGGCCGAAAAGTCGCCCGCCACCACTTGCGCCACACCGATTTCCACCTGCAAGCCTTTCGGGCAGGCGCGGTTGCAGCCGCCGCAATGGCGGCAATGGGCGGCTTCGGGGAAAAAGCGCGCGGTGTCGTCGAGCCTGCTCCAGCCGTCGCCCATGTCTTCCATATCGTAGTAGTGGACGTGTTCGGGCATGAAATAATCCATAAAACTCACCTGCATACCCTGCTCCACTTTGGTTTCGCAGCCCAATGCGGTGGTAACCTCGCGCTCGCCCTCCCTGCGTATCATGCAGCGGCACGAACCGCACACGCCCTGCCCCATGCAGCCCACGTTGGCGGTTAACACATGGCCCGAACGGGCATAGGCCTGAATAATGGAATGCTCGGGCGAAGCCTGTATTTCGCGCCCGTCGATAATCAGGCTCAAAGATTCTTCACTCATGTTTGTGTTCCTGTAATAAATTTTCATTTTTTCTACCGGCCAAGCCCGATTAACCATGCGGTTTTAGCGGCGGCTTGCAGCATTTTGAAAATTCTTCTTATTAATCAACTATTGGTGGCGTAATTTTATTCTAACCAGAAACCGCACAACGGTATTTAAATGTGTTATTTGACTACAATCAAATGTATCCCAAGTAAGCACCCGCCCTCAAACAAAGCAAGATTTTGTTTTATATAACGATAATACAATGTAATCAGATGTTGTCTTTTCAGACGGCCCTACTGTTTGCCGTTGCTTCCGGCCCAATCCGCACCATTTTTCTGTAACTTTACAACCGGATTTTACTGCGCTAAATCAAGCGGAACAGACAAGCCCTGCCTGCTAACACAAATTAACATTGCAAACCTGTATGCTTTAGCCGATAAAACCGGCCGTCTGAAAGCCGTGCGGCAAAGTTTCGATAAAACAAACCCAAAAGGAACACAACCATGACCGTTATCAAACAAGAAGACTTTATCCAAAGCATCGCCGATGCCTTCCAATTCATCAGCTACTACCACCCCGTCGACTACATTCAAGCCCTATACAAAGCGTGGCAGAAAGAAGAAAACCCCGCCGCCAAAGACGCGATGACGCAGATTCTGGTTAACAGCCGCATGTGCGCCGAAGGCCGCCGCCCCATCTGCCAAGACACCGGCATCGCCACCGTGTTTCTGAAAGTGGGCATGAACGTGCAATGGGATGCCGAATTGAGCGTGCAGGAAATGGTGAACGAAGGCGTGCGCCGCGCCTACACCAACCCCGACAACACCCTGCGCGCATCGGTTTTGGCCGACCCCGCCGGCAAGCGCACCAACACCAAAGACAACACCCCCGCCGTGGTGCATATGGAAATCGTGAAAGGCGACAAAATCGAAGTTACCTGCGCGGCCAAAGGCGGCGGCTCCGAAAACAAAACCAAAATGGCCATGCTCAACCCCTCCGACAGCATCGTCGACTGGGTAATCAAAACCATTCCGCAAATGGGCGCCGGCTGGTGCCCGCCCGGTATCTTGGGCATCGGCATCGGCGGCACGCCCGAAAAAGCCGCCTTAATGGCTAAAGAAAGCCTGATGGGTCATGTAGATATCCAAGAGCTGCAAGAAAAAGCTAAATCCGGTGCCGAACTTTCCACCACCGAAGCGCTGCGCCTCGAACTTTATGAAAAAGTAAACGCACTGGGCGTGGGCGCGCAAGGTTTGGGCGGCCTCACCACCGTATTGGACGTGAAAATCCTCGACTACCCCACCCACGCCGCCTCCAAGCCCGTGGCCATGATTCCCAACTGCGCCGCCACCCGCCACGTCGAATTCGAGTTGGACGGCACAGGCCCCGTGAAACTCGACCCGCCCAGCCTCGACGACTGGCCCGACATCACCTACAGCCCCGACAACGGCAAGCGTGTTGATGTAAACAACCTCACCAAAGAAGAAGTGGCCACCTGGAAAATGGGCGACGTGCTGCTCTTAAACGGCAAAATCTACACCGGCCGCGACGCCGCCCACAAACGCATGACCGATATGCTCAACCAAGGCGAGCAGCTGCCGGTGGATTTCACCAACAAGCTGATTTACTACGTCGGCCCGGTTGATCCCGTGCGCGACGAAGTGGTCGGCCCCGCCGGCCCCACCACCGCCACCCGTATGGACAAATTCACCCGCCAGATGCTCGAACAAACCGGCCTGCTGGGCATGATCGGCAAATCCGAACGCGGCCCTGAAGCCTGCAAAGCGATTGCCGACAACCAAGCCGTGTATCTGATGGCCGTGGGCGGTTCGGCCTATCTGGTGGCCAAAGCCATCAAAGCGGCCAAAGTGGTGGCCTTCCCCGAATTGGGCATGGAAGCGATTTACGAATTCGAAGTAAAAGATATGCCCGTTACCGTGGCCGTGGATGCCAGCGGCAAATCTGTGCACGCCATCGCGCCGAAACAATGGCAGGAAAAAATCGGCATCATTCCGGTAGAGGCATAACCGCCGTTTGTTCAACCGCATCATGCAATCAGGCCGTCTGAAAACTTTCAGACGGCCTTTATTCAACAATCCCGATAATCAGCGTGGCGCCACCATATCTTCCGGTTTCACCAATTCATCGAACTCTTCGCTGCTCAACAAACCCAGCCCGATGGCGGTTTCGCGCAGCGATTTATCGTTTTTATAGGCGGTTTTCGCCACTTTGGCGGCATTTTCATAACCAATCTTGCGGTTTAACGCCGTTACCAGCATCAGCGAATGGTGCAGGAAATAATCGATTTTTTCCGGCACAGGTTCGATGCCCACGGCACAATGTTCGTTGAAGCTGTTGCAGGCATCGCCCAACAGGCGCACGGACTGCAAAAGGTTGTAGGCAATCACGGGCATATACACGTTCAGCTCGAAATTGCCTGATGCACCAGCCATGCCGATGGTAACGTCATTGCCGAATACTTGGCAGCACACCATGGTCATCGCTTCGCACTGGGTCGGGTTGACCTTGCCGGGCATGATGGACGAACCGGGTTCGTTTTCGGGGATTTTGATTTCGCCTAAGCCGCAGCGCGGGCCGGATGCCAGCCAGCGGATATCGTTGGCGATTTTGTTCAAACTTGCCGCCAGCGTTTTCAACGCGCCCGAGGCATACACACAGGCATCGCGGCCGGCCAAGGCTTCGAACTTGTTCGGCGCGGTAACGAATGGCAGCCCGGAAAGTGCGGCCAGCTTGGCGGCGGCGGTTACCGCATAATCGGGGTGGCTGTTCAAACCCGTGCCGACAGCGGTACCTCCCAAAGGCAGCTCATACAAACCTTGCAAGGCATCGTTCAGACGGCCCAAGCCATGATCAAGCTGCGACACATAGCCTGAAAACTCCTGACCCAAGGTGAGCGGCGTAGCATCTTGCAGGTGGGTGCGGCCGATTTTCACAATCGGCTCAAACGCTTTTGCTTTGGCAGCCAGCGTATCGCGCAGGGCGGTTACGGCCGGAATCAGCAGGCAGTTGATTTCGATGGCGGCCGCCACATGAATGGCGCTGGGAAAAGAATCGTTGGTGGATTGCGCGTGGTTCACATGATCGTTGGGGTGAACGGGCTGGTAGGCCGCCAAGCCTGTTCCCGCCAATTCGTTGGCGCGGTTGGCCAACACTTCGTTCATATTCATATTCGACTGCGTACCCGAGCCGGTTTGCCACACCACCAACGGAAACTGGCCGTCGAGCCTGCCTGCCAACACATCATCGGCGGCACGGGTAATCAAATCGGCCTGCTCGGGCTTGATGCGGCCAAGCTCGACATTAGCGGCGGCAGCGGCTTTTTTCACCAATGCCATGGCGTGAATCAAGGGTTTTGGCAGGGTTTCGCCGCCGATTTTGAAATTGTCGCGGCTACGCTGGGTTTGCGCGCCCCAATAAGCATCGGCGGGTACTTCCACATTGCCCATCGTGTCGTGTTCGGTGCGGGTGGTCATTTTGTTTCTCCTATTTGTAAGTTAAACAAACGCAGATGTTTTATTATGTCACAAACCAATAGTAAATGATAATTAAAATCAACTTTAGAGGTTTGAATACTGCTGCAATGTCCGAAGGCCGTCTGAAATATTTTCAGACGGCCTCCGCAATACTGCCTAAAACAGGTTATTTCTGAATAAACAAACGCTTGCTCGGCAATTCGTTTAACACGTCTTCGGTGGAATAGCCGCCGATATGCGGTTTCACCAGCCGCGAATTCACATAACCGTAAACGGGAATCACCGCGCTGTCTTTGTCGATTTGCGCTTCTGCCTGAGTGTAGAGGCGGGCGCGTTCCTTATCGTCGATATCCGCTTGCAGGGTTTTGGCCAGCAGCGCGTCGTAATCGGCGTTTTTATAGAAAGCGCGGTTGCTGCTGTTGGCCGATTGCAGGGTGTTTAAAAAAGTGGAAGGTTCGTTGTAGTCGCCGCACCATGATGCGCGGGCGATTTGGTAGTTGCCGTTGCGGCGGCTGTCGAGATAGGTTTTCCACTCTTGGTTTTCAAGGTTCACTTTCACGAAGCCCAAAGCCTGCTGCCACATCGAAGCGGCGGCCACGGCGATTTTTTTATGCTGCTCCGAGGTGTTGTATAAAAAATTGAAGGTGAGCGGTTTGCTTTCGCTATACCCTGCTTCGGCCAGCAGTTTTTTGGCTTCGGCCACGCGGGCGGCTTGGTCGAGTTTGCTCCATTCGGGCACATAAGGCACGAAACCTGCGGTGCCTGCTCGGGTCAGGTTGTAGGCCGGCTCTTCGCCGCGCCCCAGCACTTTGGCGGCGATGGTTTCGCGGTCTAAGGCCAGCGACAGGGCTTTGCGCACGCGCACGTCGTCAAACGGGGGCTTTTGGTTGTTGGTTTCAAAATAATAAGTGCAAAGATAGGGGCTGCGCTTCAATTCTTGCGGGTATTTTTCTTGCAGCTTGGCATACATTTCGGGCGGCAGCGCATCGGTGATATCGACTTCGCCGGCTTCGTAACGGGCAACGTCGTCGGTTTGCGAGCCTATGGGCAGAAACACCACTTTATTGATTTTCACATTGGCCGCATCGCGGTATTGCGGGTTTTTCTCAAGCTCGATGCGCTCGTTGACCACCCAGTTTTTGATCACATAAGGGCCGTTGCCGACGAAATTGCCGGGCTGCGTCCACTTCACGCCGTGTTTTTCCACGGTGGCGCGATGCACGGGCTTGGTGGCGGCGTGATAAAGCATTTGCGGGAAATAAGGCACGGCGGCGGTGAGGGTGATTTGCAGCGTTTGCGGGTCGACGGCTTTCACGCCGAGGGTGTCGGGCGATTTTTCGCCTTTTAAGATGGCGTCGATATTCTCGATTTTGGCCGCCTGAAGATAGGTGGCGTATTGCGAGGCGGTTTTCGGATCGACCAAACGGCGCCAGCTATACACGAAATCTTCGGCGGTGAGCGGCTCGCCGTTGCTCCACTTCAAACCTTCGCGCAGTTTGAATGTCCACACCTTATTGTCGCCGCTCTCCCATGATTCGGCGGCGGCGGGAATCACGGCGCCTTTTTCGTCGGTTTCCACCAAACCTTCCAGCAGATCACGCACCACGTTGATTTCGGGCACACCGGTAATCTGATGCGGGTCGAGCGACTGCGGCTCGGTTACGTTGTTGCGGGTAACGGTGTCGGCGGCCGGAGCCGAAGCGGCGGTGTTTTTTTCCTGCCCGCCGCAGGCGGCAAGCAGCACGGCGGCAACGGCTAAAACGGAAAGGCGGAACGGTGCGGACGGCATAAGGGTCTCCTCTGTAAAATTATCGGAACAGAACGGGCGGATTGTAAAACAAAATACAGGCCGTCTGAAACTTTCAGACGGCCTAATCGGCTTGCAAAGGTTTCCGTCATACCCAAACTTGGCGCCGGTGTTTTAGAAACCTGTTGCGGCAAGCATTTCCCCCAAACCGCACAAATTCAAACGCTCACGCCTGCCGCGCGGGCGATGGCCAAACCCTCTTCCGCGCTCATGTAAACGGGGTGTTCGGGCGCATGGCGGCGCACGATGTCGCCTTCGCGGAACATCACCAGCTCGTTAACGGCCAGTTGCAGCCAGGTTTCGTTGGCGGTGAGCGGCAGGGTGGCAATCACCGCCACTTTGTCGTTTGGGGTGGTAACGGCGGCGAAATCGACCTTCACGTCGTCGTCAATCAGATGCGCCTCGCCGAAAGGGGCTTTGCGCACGATATAGTGCAAGAGCGTGCTGGCGTGGGCAAACAGGCATTCGCCGTTCGACATCATAAAGTTAAACAGGCCGTATTCGCGGATTTCGGCAGTCAGTTCCGCCACGGCATCAAACAGGGCGTGTTCGTCGGGGCGTTCGGAAAAGCGGCGGCGCAGTTGTTCCAAAATATAACAAAACGCGCGCTCCGAATCGGTGTTGCCCACCGCCCGGTAAAAGCCGCCTTCTTTGGGAAAAAAGTTTTTCAGATGGCCGTTGTGGGCAAACAGCCAGTATCCGCCCCACATTTCGCGCATAAACGGATGGGTGTTGGCAAGCGAAGTCTGCCCCTGCGTGGCTTTGCGGATATGGGCAATCACGTTTTCCGATTTGATTTGGTAGGCTTTCACCAAATCGGCCACCGGCGAATTGGCGCTGGGTTTGTCGTCGTGAAACAGGCGCACGCCCCTGCCTTCGAAAAAGCCGATGCCGAAGCCGTCGGCATGGTGGTCGGTCAAACCGCCGCGGCGGCGGAAGCCTTCAAACGAAAAAACAATATCGGTGGGGGTGTTGCAGTTCATGCCGAGCAGTTGGCACATGGTGGTTGCCTTTGTTGGTGAGTCAATCGCTGAAAGCCGTATTGTGGGGGAAAACGGGCGCTTTTTAAAGTGTCTGGAACCTTTGCAAGCCGTTTAGGCCGTCTGAAACCCGATTACCGTCATTCCCGCTCAGGCGGGAATGACGAGACACAAACGTTTTCAGGTTTGTATTTGTTTTTTTGCAAGGGGCACTGGCTGTCTAAAATACCCGGCTGCCATCATGCCCGAGCCTGACGCAGGGGTTTTAAAATACCGGCACGGCTTGTAAAGGTTTCCGGCCGAAAATGCAGTTTATTCATTTGTTCAAAACGATAAGGCCGTCTGAAAACATATTTTTCAGACGGCCTGTACTTTTTAGCATATCCGACCCGTCAGGCCGTTAAACCGCCGATATATTTCACCAACGTCATACCGCTCAACACGGCCATCGCCGCTACCACCACCACGCCGCACACCGTCATCCATTTCGGGTGTTTGTAGTCGCCGATGATGTCGGCGCGGTAGGCGGCCAGCAGAATCAGGCCGAGCGAAACGGGCAGAATCAGGCCGTTGAGCGTGCCCACCAACACCAGCACCTGCGCGGGGCGGCCTACCATGGCGAGCACCAGCGTGGAAATCAGAATAAAGCCGATAATCCATTTGTTTTTGTTTTTCTCGATGGCCGGGCTTAAGCCTGCGATAAACGACACCGAGGTATAGGCCGCGCCGATCACCGACGTAATCGAGGCCGCCCAAATCACCACGCCGAAAATCAGCAGCCCGGCGTGGCCGGCCACATGCCGGAAAGGCGTTGCGGCCGGATTTTGCGGGTCGAGCGCCACTCCTTGCGACACCACGCCCAACACGGCCAGAAACAGCACCACCCGCATCACCGAGGCAATCAGAATGGCCGAAACCGAGCTTTTGTTCACTTCGGGCAGCGACTCCTTACCCTTCACGCCCGCATCGAGCAAGCGGTGCGCACCGGCAAAGGTGATATAGCCGCCCACCGTGCCGCCCACCAGCGTAACGATGGCAACGGCATCGAGCTTTTCGGGCACAAACGTACGCAGCGCGGCCTCGCCCAGCGGCGGCGAAGCACGCCAAGCCACGTAAAGCGTGAGCGCAATCATGATAAAGCCCATCACTTGTGCAAACCGGTCCATCGCCCTGCCTGCTTCGCGGAACAGAAAAATGCCCACGGCCACACCGCCGCTGATAATCGCACCCATTTCAGGCGACAGGCCGGTGAGGATATTGATGCCCAAGCCCGCACCGCCGACATTGCCGATATTAAACGCCAACCCGCCTATTACAATCAGCAGGGCGAGAAAATAACCCGCGCCGGGAAACACACGGTTGGCAATGTCTTGTGCGCGCTGCTCCGATACGGCGATGATGCGCCAGATATTCAATTGCGCGCCGATGTCGAGCAAGATGGAAATCAGAATCACAAAGCCGAAGCTGGCGAGCAGGTTTTGGGTGAACGTGGCCGTTTGGGTGAGAAAACCCGGGCCGATGGCTGATGTGGCCATCAGGAAAGCGGCGCCGATAAGCGCGTTGCGGCGGTTGCTGGCAGACATATGACGCTCCTTGTGCAAAGTTGCCGCCGGGTGGTTTCGCCCCGAAAATTATTTTAATAACTCGGGCGGGGCGCGCCGGCAGCAGAATCAATCAAATCAAAATGCTGCAAAAATATCAAACTTCCAAGACCATCATCATTGGGGCGTGTAGTCGACCGCGTTGCGGCGGTATTTTTGGTTAAAATCCGCATCTGCTGCGTTAGGTAGCGTAGCGGACTTGCGAAGCTAAAATGCTCGCAAGATGTCCAATCTTGCTGTGCTTTTTGCCTTGCACCTGCGGATTTTCCCTCAAAAACCCGCTTCGCAAGCCTTCTGACTACACGCCCTACAATTAGTTTCATGCGGTTCCGTTTTTTCAGACGGCCTTAACCGCAATGCCTTCCGCACGCAAAGCCGCGCGGATTTTATCGGCAAACTCAAGGGCGTGTGCGCCGTCGCCGTGCAGGCAGATACTGTCGGCGCGCACGGCGGTGCGGCTGCCGTCCACCGCAGTTACGCTGCCTTCGCGCACCATCTGCAACACTTGGGCGATGGCTTCTTCGTCGTTTTCTATTTGCGCATCGGGGCGGCTGCGCGGCACCAGTTTGCCGTCGGGCAGGTAGCGGCGGTCGGCGAACACTTCCGAAATCACCTCCAAACCCGCCGCCCTGCCCGCTTCCAGCAGCAGGCTGTCCGACATTGCCATCAGTTTCAAACCGGGATTGAAGCGGCGCACCGTGTCGGCCACGATTTCCGCCAGCGCGGCATCGGCGGCGGCCTGGTTGTATAGCGCGCCGTGCGGTTTCACATAGGCCGTCTGAACGCCCGCCGCATCACACAAGGCTTGCAGGGCGCCGAGTTGGTATTGCAGGTAGGCGCGCAGTTCGGCTTCGGGCAACGCCATAGCGGTGCGGCCGAAATTTTCGCGGTCGGGGTAGCCGGGATGCGCCCCCACGCGCACGCCGTATTGCTTCGCCCAAGCAAGGGCGCGCTGCATTTCTGCGGCACTGCCCGCGTGCAGGGCGCAGGCGATGTTGGCCGACGACACCCGCTGCATCAGCGCGCCGTCGTTGCCGCAGCCTTCGGCCAAATCGGCATTCAAATCAACGTGCATTTTCGGCTATCCTTCTGATTTGGTTCAAATAAACCTGGTTTTGGCGTTGCAGTTGCGCCGCTCCCTGCGGCGTGGTCATCTTGAAAAAGATTTTGCCGCCGAAACGGATTTGCGCCAGCCGCCCCAAATCGGCCGCGGCCACGCAGGCGATTTTCGGGTAGCCGCCGGTGGTTTGCGTGTCGGCCATCAAAATAATCGGCTTGCCGCCCGGCGGCACCTGCACCGTGCCGAACTGCACGGCGTGCGAAAGCATTTCGAGCGGGGTTGCCAATTCGAGCGTTTCGCCGTCGAAACGGTAGCCCATGCGGTTGCTGTCGCTTTGCAGCGTCCACGCGTTCTGCCACAACACAGAATGGGCGCGCCGCGTGAAAGCGCCGTATTCCGAAGAAGGCAGCGCATGGATGCGGTGCGACGGCGTGGGCGGCGCGATGCCCACGTGCTTGGCTTCGAAACCGCGGTGTTTGAGCGGAATTTCGTCGCCTTTGCGCAGGCAGCGCCCTTCGAAACCGCCGAAACCCGCCCTCAAATCGGTGCTGCGCGAGCCGAGCACCGCCGGCACGTTGAAACCGCCGTACACACACAAATAACCATACATTCCCTGCACGGCGCGTATCAGTTTCAGGGTTTGCCCGCGGCGGGCGGTGTAGCGCCAGTAGGAATAAACCGGCTCGCCGTCGAGCTGGGCCTCGTAAACCGCCCCCGTGATGCAGAAAGGCGTGTCGTGGGCAAACGATACGCTCATGCCGCCCAAGGCGATTTCAACCGCCGCCGCCCCTTCGGGATTGCCCAACAGCAGGTTGCCCGCCCGCAGCGACAGCGTGTCCATCGCGCCCGCGTGGCCGATGCCGTAGCGGCGCAAACCGTAGCGCCCCAAGTCTTGTATATGGGCCATTGCCTGAATATCGGCCACATACATCATAACCAAACCCTTTCTGCCACAAACTGTACCGTGTCGCCTGCCGCCAGCAGGGTGGGCGGATTGGCGCTTATCTGAAACAAAGGCGCTTCGGTGCGGCCGATAATCTTCCAGCCGCCCGGCGAAGCAAACGGATACACGCCCGTTTGGCTGCCGCCTATGCCCACCGATCCGGCCGGCACCTTGATGCGCGGAACCGCCCGGCGCGGTGTGTGCAGGTTTTCCGGCAGCCCGCCCAAATAAGGAAACCCGGGCTGGAAACCCATCATAAACACCGTATAAACAGGCTCGGTGTGGCGGCGCACAATCTCTTCGGCGCTGGTTTGGTGAAAGGCCGCCACTTCGGCCAAATCTTCGCCGAACTCGCCGCCGTAAACCACGGGAATGCGCACGCACCTGCCTTTGCGCTTAACGGCTTCGGTTTGCGACCACAATGCCAAGAGGCCGTCTGAAAAAACCTGCAAATCGGTGCCTGCACGCACAAACACGGTTAAATTGTTCATGCCCGTTACCGCCTCTTCCGTTTCGGGCAGCGCCTGCACCGCATCGGCAAACGCCCACAACCGCTGCTGTTTCGGCAACGCGGCAGGCGGCGGCAGCACGCAGGCCAGCGCGGATTCGCTGATGGGAATAATCTCAATTGTAGGCATAATCACCACTTGTGTTGCGTTTTGTAATTTTGTGTAGTGATTTTATATATAATCTTTTCAAAGGGTTTGTCAAGGCCGTCTGAAAAAAACGTTTTACATATTTAAGGTTGGTCAAAAAAAATGATGTGTTTTGAACAGCTTTCTTTTAAAATAACGCAATTGCATAACAACAATATCAAAAAGGGAAAATATGCGTTACCACGGCACCATCATGCGCTGGGACTACGAACTCGGCTTCGGCTTCATCAAAGAAGAACAAACCAAAGCGGAAATCTTCGCCCACATCGGCGAATTCGAAACCGAAAATCCGCCGCCGCGCGACGGCGAAACCGTATCGTTTGAAATCGTCAGCAACCAGCGCGGCACCGAAGAAGCCAAAAACATCGAATACCTCAACCGCCGCCGCAAACCCGCCGCCGTTGCGGCCGAATCAAACGAAGATGCCCCCAAAAACCTGAACCGCTGGCTTGCAGGCATGGCCGCCGCCCTAATCGGCATCCCCCTGCTCGGCGCCGCCGGCTATTACGGCCTGGATTATTGGCAAACCTACCGCGCAAGCCAAACCAACAATGCCGTTGTGGTTGATGAAGTGGCCGAAAAAATGATGGCCGAACGCCGCGCGTGGAAAGAAGCGGTGGAAGCCACGGAAAAAAGCAAAATCCCCGCCGTATTCAAGTGCGACGGCAGAGAATACTGCTCGCAAATGAAATCTTACGAAGAAGCCAAATTCTTTCTGAACCACTGCCCCAATGTGAAAATGGACGGCGATAAAAACGGCATTCCTTGCGAAGAGCAGTTCGCCGCCGAAATCAGCCGTGAATCATCCGGCCAAAACGGCAGCAAAGAAAACGGCAAAGGCTTGAAGTGGTTCGACAATGGCGACCAAAATCAAAAGAGCGGGCGTAAATAAGTTATCCAAACCCGCCTGTTTACCGCCACCTGATAGAAACCAAACCAGGCCGTCTGAAAACCATCCGCCCGTTTTCAGACGGCCTGAAACCTTTGCCATAGCCAATCAACTTGAGACCTTTGCAAAATTCTTTCCGATACCTTAAAACACTTGCGTCATGATCGGGCCTAACCCGAGCATCTTTTTGTTTCAAAAGAAATACCAGATACCCGGGCCTGACCCGAGTATGACGGGATTCAAATATTTCAGACGGCCGGGGCGGCTTGCAAAGGTATCGTTCTTTCCACCGCCGCCGTTTGCCAAATAAAAGCTACAACCCCGCGCCGATTTCTTTTAAAATAACGCCCGAACCCGCAGGCCGTTTCAGACGGCCTTTACCTATTTGATTGACCCGAGCATTATCCAAATGAACCTACACCAAACCGTTTCCCAAGAAGCCGAACAAGCCTTTGCCGCCGCCGGTATCGCCGGCGCGCCGGTGATTTTGCAGCCCGCCAAAAACGCCGATTTCGGCGATTTCCAAATCAACGGCGTGATGGGCGCCGCCAAGCAGGCCAAGCAGAACCCGCGCGAGCTGGCGCAAAAAGTGGCCGATGCGCTCGCGGGCAGCGCCGTTATCGACAGTGCCGAAGTGGCCGGCCCCGGCTTTATCAACCTGCGCCTGAATGCGGGCTTTTTGGCCGAACACCTCCGCGCAGCCTTAAACGATACACGCTGCGGCGTGGCGGAAACGGCCAACAAACAAACCGTGGTGATTGATTATTCGTCCCCCAACCTTGCCAAAGAAATGCACGTCGGCCATTTGCGCTCCAGCATCATCGGCGACAGCATCGCCCGCATCCTCGGCTTTTTGGGACACACCGTTATCCGTCAAAACCACGTCGGCGACTGGGGCACACAGTTCGGCATGCTGGTGGCCTATATGGTTGAGCAGCAGCAACACAATGCCGAATTTCAACTGTCTGATTTGGAACAGTTTTACCGCAATGCCAAAGTACGCTTCGACGAAGACCCCGCCTTTGCCGACACCGCCCGCGAATATGTGGTGAAACTACAAGGCGGCGACGAAGCCGTGCTGGCCTTGTGGAAACAGTTCGTCGAAATTTCCCTGCACCACGCGCAAAACGTGTACGACACGCTGGGCTTGCTGCTCACCCCCGATGATGTGGCGGGCGAATCTATTTATAACAACGATTTGCACAATGTTATCAACGAATTGAGCGCAAAAGGCCTGGCGGTGGACGACGACGGCGCCAAAGTGGTGTTTCTCAACGAATTCAAAAACCAAGACGGCGACCCAGCCGCCTTTATCGTGCAGAAACAAGGCGGCGGCTTTCTCTATTCCACCACCGATTTGGCCTGCGTGCGTTACCGCGTAGGCAAACTTAAAGCCGACCGCCTGCTGTATGTGGTCGATACCCGTCAAAAACTGCATTTTGAACAATTGTTTAACGTTTCGCGCAAAGCCGGCTGGCTGCCCGAAAACGTGTCGGCCGAGTTTATCGGCTTCGGCACCATGATGGGCAAAGACGGCAAACCGTTCAAAACCCGTTCGGGCGATACTGTGAAATTAGTGGATTTGCTGGACGAAGCGGTCGAGCGCGCCACCGCTTTGGTGCAAAGCAAAAACAGTGAATTGGCAGCGGAAGAAGCGGCGAAAATCGGCCGCCCCGTTGGTATCGGCGCGGTGAAATACGCCGATTTGAGCAAAAACCGCACCAGCGATTATGTGTTCGACTGGGATGTGATGCTCAGCTTCGAAGGCAATACCGCACCCTATCTGCAATACGCCTACACCCGCGTGCAAAGCGTGTTCCGCAAAGCGGGCGAATGGGACAAAACCGCCGCTTTAATCTTGAGCGAGCCGCTGGAGAAACAGCTGGCGGTGGAGCTTTTGAAGTTTGAAGACGTGCTGCAAAACGCCGCCGACACATCCTACCCGCATTATCTGGCCGCCTATCTTTACCAAGTGGCCACGCTGTTTTCCCGTTTCTACGAAGCCTGCCCGATTCTGAAAGCCGAAGGCCAAACCCGCAACACCCGCCTGCAACTGGCCGCACTAACCGGCGAAACGCTGAAACAGGGCTTGGATTTGTTGGGGATTGAAACGCTGGAAGTGATGTAAACGGAAACTTCGGACATACAGCGGCAATCAAAAGCCGAAACCTTTGCCAAATCTGTTCAGGCCGTCTGAAAACTTTTTTCGGACGGCCTGAGATGTAGGAAAAGCTAGCGTTGTTTACAGTATTTGAAAGACAATACTGCATGAACATCCATAAAAATACCCGGCTAACCCCGCATAACCGCCAGGCCATTTGGCGCGCTTATACACAAGACAAAATCAGTGTAACTTCGTTGGCACAACAATACCGTGTCAGCAGAGTAACGATTTACCGCATACTCAAAGCAGCCCGGTTGCGGCTGCTCACCCCGCAAAAAAGCACCAACAACCGCTTTAAACAAGCCAAATACGGCATGAAACGCCTGGCTAAAGTTGAGCGGGAAATCGAAGAGAAACTCAAAAAACAGGCAAAGCGTTACAACCAATCCTATCCCGGCGAAATGGTTCATTTCGATACCAAACGGCTGCCTTTGCTACAAAACCAAAAAGCAACCGACCCTCGGGATTATCTGTTTGTTGCCATTGATGATTTTTCCCGCGAGCTGTATGCTGCAATATTGCCGGACCGTACAGCAGCCAGCGCAGCCAAATTTCTTTTGCGCGATGTGATAGATTGTTGTCCCTATACCATCGAATGCGCCTATTCCGACAACGGTGTGGAAATCGTGGCAATGCGGAGCACCCGTTTGGCATTGCCTGTGTGCAAAACAACATAAGCCAAAAATTCACCCGTGTTGCCCGGCCGCAAACCAATGGTAAAGCCGAGCGGGTTATCCGTACCTTAATGGAAATGTGGCATGACAAGCATCCGTTTAAGGATTCGGCGCTCCGGCAAAAAGAGTTATGTCGTTTTGTTAACTTTTATAACACCGTCAAGCCCCACAAGAGCCTGAAAGGCGACCCCCCTTTTTGAGGTTTTACAGGCTTCATTCCCAACCTGTTGTGTAAACAACCCGACCATTTCCTACACAGAGTTAGTCGTGCCGCCGTCCATTACGGCTTTGATTTCCTGAAACAGGGCGCGGAAGTTTTTCGGCGGCTTGTTCAGTTCCTGCTCTTTGCGGGTATTGCGGATTAAGGTGCGCAGCTTGCCCGCATCGGCGTGCGGATAGTCGGCGATAAAGGCGGTGAGTGCGTCGTCGCCCGCAATCAGGCGGTCGCGCGCCTGCTCCACCCGTTGCAGAAAGGCGTTGTGGGCGGCGTTGTCGCCGCGCAGTTTGGCAAGGTAGCGTTCGATGGGTTCGGGGTCGGTGTCGCGCATCAGGCGGCCGATATATTGCGCCTGGCGCTTGGTGGCGCCGTTGGAAGTGATTTTTTTATAGGCCAGCACGGCTTCGTATAAATCTTCCGGCAAACCGATTTTTTTCAGCGTGTCGGCGGAAAGTTTGGTTAACTGCATACCGAGGTCTTGCAGGTTGTCCATTTGTTTTTTCATCTGGGTTTTGCTTACCCACTCTTGCTCGTTGCTGCTCATTATTTTTAATCCGTTGAAACAATCGGGGCATTTTAGCATAAGCCGCCGCACTATCTTTGCGATAGGTGTAATTTAACTAAGGCCGTCTGAAAACGGTTAAAATACCGCAGATTTTCCAACAGGCAAATATATGTTCAACCACAGTAAAAACGAATTGCTGCTGCTTTGCGAACAGGTTTTGCAGCTTGCCGCGCAGCAGGGGGCCACCGCCGCCGAAGCCGATTTGAGCGAATCGCTGGGTCAGAACGTGAGCGTGCGTTTGGGCGAAATCGAGCAGATTGAATACCAGCAGGACAAATCGCTCGACATCACCGTGTATGCGGGCCGGCGCAAAGGCCGCGCCAGCACCGCCGATTTCTCGCCGCAGGCGCTGCACGACACGGTGCGTGCCGCCGTGGACATCGCCCGCTACACCGCCGAAGACGAGTGCGCGGGCTTGGCCGACGCCGGCCTGATGGCGCGGCATATCGGCGATTTAGACAAATACCACGAGTGGGATTTGCCCGCTGAGGAGGCCGTGAACCTTGCCAAACAATGCGAGCAGGCCGCACTTGATTACGATAAGCGCATCAGCAATTCGGAAGGCGCGGGCGTGCAAACCGGCCATTACCAATATGTTTACGGCAATTCGCACGGCTTTTCCGCCCACCAGCAAGGCACGCGCCACAGCATTTCGTGCAGCGTGGTGGCCGCCGGCGCAAACGGCATGCAGCGCGATTATTGGTATGACGCTTCCTGCCGCCACGCCGATTTGGATTCGCCCGCAAGCATAGGCCGCACCGCCGCCTTGCGCACCGTACGCCGTTTGGGCGCGCGCAGCATCCCCACCGGCAGCTATCCCGTATTGTTTGATACCACCGTGGCGGGCGGGCTGATCGGCCATTTAATCGGCGGCCTGAGCGGCGGCGCGCTATACCGCCAAAGCAGCTTCCTTACCGACAGCCTCGGCAAGCAGATTCTGCCCGGTTTTCTCAGCTTGCGCGAAGAGCCGCATATCAAGCGCGCCTTCGGCAGCACTTATTTCGATGCCGAAGGCGTGGCGACACAACCGCGCTTCGTGTTGGAAAACGGCGTGGTGCAGGGTTATTTTTTAAGCAGCTACAGCGCGCGCAAACTCGGTATGCAAACCACCGCCAACGCCGGCGGCGCGCACAACCTTTATCTGAACCACACCCACGCTTCGCAGGCCGACCTGCTCAAAGCCATGGGCACGGGCCTGCTGGTAACCGAGCTGATGGGGCAGGGCGTGAATATGCTCACCGGCGACTATTCGCGCGGTGCGGCGGGCTTCTGGGTGGAAAACGGCGTGATTGCCTATCCGGTGGAAGAAATCACCATTGCCGGACGTTTGCAGGATATGTATCTTAACATTGCCGGCGCGGCGGACGACGCGCTGCCGCGTTCGCCGAACAAAATCGGCTCGGTGCTGGTGGAAAGCATGACGGTGGCGGGGGCTTAAGACCATAGTTAATCAATCTAATTTACAATCCACTCATAGAAGCCGCCCGATGGTCTGTCTGTATAAAAGTGAATCCGAGGCTTCCACCTTCCGCTCTTATGGTTATGTGGGCAAAAACAACCCGAGACCTTTGCAAAAGCCCAAAAACTCCTCTAAATTCCCTTACAAAGAATTTCAGAGGAGTTTTTTTTATGAGCAGCTTCTTCCACCAACAAACCCAAATCATGATGGGCAAACACATCGACAGCTACCCGTTACTCAAAATTATAGTCAATTAAAATAAGAACTACGTAGCAGTGCAGTCATAAAATCTCCCACGGCAGGTAAAACTTTCCGCAAATGCTTTTTAATATTCGCCCATACCTTTTCAATCGGATTAAGCTCGGGTGAATAAGGAGCAAGGGGCAATACTTTATGTCCCTGCTTCTGCGCCATTTCAGTCAAAACCGCCATACGGTGGAAACGGGCATTGTCCATAATGATGACGGATCTCTCCGTCAGTTCGGGCAGCAGCATTTGCTCAAACCATGCTTCGAACAGGCTGCCGTCCATGGTGCCACAATAGGTCATGGGTGCAATCAGGCTGCCTTTACCTTGGATTTGTGCCGCAACCAATGAAATACGTTGGTATTTTCTGCCGCTGATTTGTGCTTTGACGGGTACGCCTTTTTTCGAGTAAGCGTAAGGGCGGTAAAAAAGGTGTCGAACCCTGTTTCATCAAGAAAAACTGCTTGATAGTCAGTATATTGGCTCAATGCTTGTTGATAAGCGGCTACTTGTTCGGGCTTTTGTTCTTTGTATGTGGTGGTCTTTTTTTTCGTGTGATGCCCATGACTTTGAGCAGGTAGCTGACATTTGGGGCGCTGCACCCTAAATGTTCTGCGATTTCGTGCAGGTAGGCATCAGGATGCTGTTCGAGATAGTCTGAAAGCTGTTGCCTGTCTATTTTTGTGGCATTACCACCTTTGACTTGATGCGCCAGTGAACCTGTTTGTTCATAGAGTCGCAGCCAACTGCTCAGCGTTTTGTCGCTGATACCGTATACACGGCAGACTTGGCTTGCATTTTGGCATTGCCGGTAATATTCGATTGCTTTTTGTCGGAGTTCTATCGGGTAGGCCATTTTTTTCTGCTGGTAAGGGGGAGTAAAGTTCGGAATTCTTATTTTAATTCACTATAACCGGCTGCTCGATTGGCAGCCCGTCTAACAACTGCTCAACCGGCAGAAGACCCGTTACATCCGCAACCACCGGGGCCACTCCGCCTATCCGCTACTGCCCATGCTCAAAGCCGTATTGCCCGGCCAATGGCACAGCCTCTCTGATCCGGAATTGGAACGCTGTCTGGCTTTCTATTTCTTCTGCGGTTTCGATGACATCACTTTACCCGACCACAGCACCCTCTGCCGTTTCCGCAATTGACTGGCACAAGATGACACCTTGGCCGGGCATCCCGGACTGATTAATCGCCAGCTGACCGAAAAAGGCTTAAAAATAGAGAAAGCCCCGGCGGCAGTGATTGATGCCACAATCATCCAAACCGCCAGCGGCAAACAGCCTCAGGTTGAGACCTTGGTGAAATACCGGCTATCCCATTAAGCCTCTTTGCTCTCAGCCGCTTTCTGGCGCAGGCGCAGGCTTAATTCGCGCAGTTGTTTGTCGTCCACCGCATTGGGGGCGTTGGTGAGCAGGCATTGGGCACGCTGGGTTTTCGGGAAGGCGATGACGTCGCGGATGGATTCGGCACCGGTCATCAGCGTAACCAAGCGGTCGAGGCCGAACGCCAAACCGCCGTGCGGCGGTGCGCCGTATTTCAGGTTGTCCAGCAGGAAGCCGAATTTGTTTTGCTGCTCTTCGGGGGTGATTTTCAGCGCGGCAAATACTTTTTCCTGAATCTCGGCGCGGTGGATACGGATGGAGCCGCCGCCGATTTCCCAGCCGTTGAGCACCATATCATAGGCGCGGGCGAGGCAGTTTTCGGGGTCGCTTGCCATCAGGTCTTCATGGCCGGGTTTGGGCGAGGTGAAGGGGTGGTGCATGGCGGCGTAGCGGTCGTTTTCTTCGTCGTATTCGAACATCGGGAAATCGACCACCCACAGCGGGCGCCATTCGTCGGTGAAATAACCGTTTTCGGCGCCGTGTTCGTGGCCGATTTTGATGCGCAGCGCGCCGATGGCTTCGTTGACAATCTTGGCTTTGTCGGCGCCAAAAAAGATGATGTCGCCGTTTTGTGCGCCGGTTCGGGCGATGATTTCTTTCAGGGCGTTTTCAGACAGGAATTTCACAATCGGCGATTGCAGGCCGCTGTCTTCGCCGTTGGAAAGGTTGGTTACATCGTTCACTTTGATGTAGGCCAAGCCTTTGGCGCCGTAGATGCCGACGAATTTGGTGTATTCGTCGATGTCTTTGCGGGAGAGTTTGGCGCCGCCGGGTACGCGCAGGGCAACTACGCGGCCGCCTTTCATATCGGCGGCGGCACGGAACACTTTGAATTCTTCCGATTTCATCAAGTCGGTCAGCTCGGTGAATTTCAGGCTCACGCGCATATCGGGTTTGTCGGAACCGTAGTAGAACATGGCTTCGCGGTATTCCATACGCGGGAAATCAGCCAATTCTACGCCCAAGGCATCTTTAAACACCTGTTTGGCCATGCCTTCGGTGATGCCCATGATTTCGTTTTCGCTTAAAAACGAAGTTTCGATATCGATCTGGGTGAATTCGGGCTGGCGGTCGGCGCGCAAGTCTTCGTCGCGGAAGCATTTGGTGATTTGGTAGTAGCGGTCGAAACCGGCCACCATCAGCAACTGTTTGAACAGTTGCGGCGATTGCGGCAGCGCAAAAAATTCGCCCGGGTGTACGCGGCTGGGCACAAGATAGTCGCGCGCGCCTTCGGGGGTGGAGCGGGTGAGCATCGGCGTTTCGATGTCGATAAAGCCTTGTGCGTCGAGATAGCGGCGCACGCCCATTGCCACTTGGTAGCGCAGGCGCAGGTTGCGCTGCATGGCGGGGCGGCGCAAATCGATAACGCGGTTGGTTAAACGCACGTTTTCGCTCAGGTTTTCGTCGTCGATTTGGAACGGCGGCGTGGCGGCGGCATTCAGCACTTCGATTTCTTTGGCCAGAATCTCGATTTTGCCGGAAATCATTTTATCGTTGGTGGTGCCTTCGGGGCGGTTGCGCACCCGGCCGGTGATGCTCAAAACGTATTCGTTGCGGGCGGAATCGGCGGTTTGGAAGGCTTCGGGGGTGTCGGGGTCAACCACCACCTGCACGATGCCTTCGCGGTCGCGCAAGTCGATGAAAATCACGCCGCCGTGGTCGCGCCGGCGGTGCACCCAGCCTTTGACGGTAACGGTTTGGTCTAGGTATTGCTCGTTAATCAAGCCACAATAATTGGTACGCATAAATAAAGCCTTCGGTTTGTTTTCGTTTGATTTTCTGACAAATGTGTTAAACGGTATCGGCAGGCCGTCTGAAAAGATGCCGCAACGCAGCGGTTGCGCGGTTTTTTTTCAGACGGCCTGCAATAAAAATATTGCCTTGCGCTTATTCTTGCCCTTCGGGGTTTTCAGACGGCCTCTGCGCATCGGGCAGGGCTTTTACCGGCAGCTCGTCCGGCACCACCATGCCCAGCGAAATCACATATTTGAGCGCGTCGTCTACGCTCATGTCCAGTTCGCGCACATCGCTTTTTTTCACCATCACATAATAGCCGCCGGTGGGGTTGGGCGTGGTCGGCACGTAAACGGAAAGGTATTCTTCGCCGTTATCGAGGCTGCGCGCCACCGCGCCCGCCAAACTGCCCGACACGAAAGCGATGGTCCAGATGCCCGGCTGCGGAAACGGCACCAAAACGGGGGTTTTGAACGACCGGCTGTTGTCGGACAACAGCGATTCGGAAACCTTTTTCACGCTGGAATAAATCGACTTCACCACGGGAATGCGGCCGAGCAGGTTGTCCCACGCGGCAATAATCTGCTTACCCAGCACGTTGGCGCCGAACAGGCCGGTTACAAACAGCACCACCACGGCCACAATCACGCCCAAACCGGGAATGTTGAAGCCCATCAGGCTGGCCGGCTGCCATTTTTCGGGCAAAAGTTGGAAGAGTTGGTCGGATGCGGAAACGATATAGGTTATCACCCATACCGTTACGGCTATCGGCAGCCACACCAAAATGCCCGTAATCAGGTATTTTTTCAATGCCTTAGAGATGCCGCCGCTTTCAGCCGCATTTTTTGCCATATCGGTATTCCATATGTGGTGAACGGTAAATACCGCCCGAACGCGCCATTATACGCGCTCGGGCAGTAAGAAACGAGTGTTTGCCGCGAATCGGGTGTTTAAAAGCCGTCCCAATCGTTGAGCATTACGCCGAAGCCTATGCTGTTGTGCTTGTAGTTGTAGTCCAACAGGCTTTCGCCGTAACCGTGGTAGCCCTGCACATAGGCTTTGAGCTTGCCTTTGAGCGGAAAGGTGTAGTCGGCCTGCACGCCGCCTTTGCCGGTTTTGGGGTTGTAGCGCATGGTGGCGGCAACGGTTTGTTTGTCGTTGAAACGGTATTGCAGTTTCAAATCGCCGTAACCCATATAATCGGTGATATCGGGGTTGTCGTCATTGTCGCCGCTTTGGTCGAACGCGCGCACCCACAACCGCGGAATCACGGTCAGCTTGCCCCATTCCATGCCCGCCATGCCGTATAAGCGGTTCCATGAGCGCGACATCGGGCGGCTCTGGCCGTTGGACTGGTGCACGAAGCCCAAGCCGAGCATACGCAGCTTGCCGCCGCCGGGCAGGTCGGCCTTCACGGGCTGGGTGATGAAAACTTCGGGCGAATAATCGTTGTTGCGGAACGGGGCAGACTCTTCGCCCTGGTTCCACAACTGCCAGTGAGCGGTTTGGGTGTAGCCGAACCACACGTCGGAGCGGGTGCGGAACAAATCTTCCAGCAGTTTGGTTTTGAACGACACCTGCATTTTCGCTTCCAGCCGCTTCTGGTCTTTGGCGCGGACATCGTCGGTTACGCCGCGCGTAGATGTTTCGGGATAACGGTTGGGGCTGCTGTTATACCAGGCGGGCAGCAGATACATGGGATTGTGTTCGCGCACCGACAAAATGCCGCGCACGTCGTTTTGGTCCAAATCATACATCAGGCTCAGCGGCGTATAGGCATCGGCCGCATCGAGCAGGGCTTCGGTGGGTTCGCTGCCGGCGTCGCTTTGGCTGAACACAACCGTAGGCTCTTTTTTGGCCAAACTCGTATCCACCGACTTCACCAAATCCACCGCCTTGGGCGGCTGCTTTTCGGCCACCGGCGGTGTTTGCGGCGGAAATTGGGCGGCATAGATTTTGTCGAAACAGGCCAGCCGCAGGGCATTGTCCTGTATCAGCGTGCATTGCAGCGCGGCATTGCTGTTTTCGGCGAATGCGGCGGAAGAAAAGGCCGCCAAGCCGGCGCCGGCTGCAACGAAATGTTTCCAATTCATACGGGTTACCTTTGGGCGTGTCGGGTATGTTCAGGCCGTCTGAAACCATTGCTGCTCAAATAGTTAAGACGAATTTCGCACCGGTTTCAAGGCCGTTCGGCGGTCTAATTTACCCCCGCGCCAAACAAAAAGCAAATGCCCCGAAAGGCTCGATATCCGCTCTTCAGGGGCATTGTATTCAAGCAACGTTCCGCTTTCCGCCGTGGCGGAATGCAGACACTGCGCCGGAACCGGGTTAGGCCAAAGCTTTGATTTTGGCAGACAGGCGGCTCTTGTGGCGGGCTGCTTTGTTTTTGTGGTAAATGCCTTTGTCGGCAATACGGTCGATTACTTTTACCGACTCTTGGTAAACCGCTTGTGCGGCGGCTTTGTCGCCGGCTTCAACCGCTTTCAATACTTTCTTAACCGCAGTGCGGAAGGCAGTACGCAGGCTGGCGTTGTGGGCACGTTGTTTAACCGACTGGCGGGCACGCTTGCGGGCTTGTGCGCTGTTGGCCATATTGAATGTCTCCTGATAAAAATCAAAATTTAATTTCGTAAACGCGTAATTTTAAATACTTAGCCTTATCTGTGCAAGTGTTTTCACCGACTGCCGCTTTCCGTTTGCAGAAGCCTGCCCGAAAAACGACAGCCCCGCCGCCGCCTGCCGTTTTCAGACGGCCTTCGCCCGCTTCATGCGGCCATGCGAAGAAATCGTGCATATCACTTTGATTTTTATTAAGCATTCCTTTACAATAGCCCGCGCCGCCGCCGGGGTTTTTATGGGGCAGCGGTTTTTCGTTTATTCAACCCTTTCATTAGGAAACCAACCCGTATGAAAAAATCTGTATTAGCCGTTATCGCAGCCTTGTCTTTGGCAGCCTGCGGCGGCCAAAGCGAGCAAAAACCCGCCCAACCTCAAGCAGATGCAGGTTCTGCCGCTGCTGCCACCGACGGCCTGCCCGCTACCGATACGCTCAATATCTACAACTGGTCGAACTATGTTGACGAGAGCACTGTTGAAGACTTCAAAAAAGCCAACAATTTGAAGCTCACTTACGACCTGTATGAAAACAACGAAACGCTGGAAGCCAAAGTGCTGACCGGCAAGTCGGGCTACGACCTGGTGGTGCCCGGCATCGCGTTCCTTCCCCGCCAAATCCAAGCGGGCGCTTATCAGAAAATCCATAAAGATTTAATCCCCAACTATAAAAACATCGATCCCGAGCTTTTGAAAATGCTCGAAACCGCCGATCCGGGCAACGAATACGCCGTGCCTTATTTTTCAGGCGTGAACACTTTGGCCATTACCGCCAAGGGCAAAGAAATTTTGGGCGGCCAACTGCCTGAAAACGGCTGGGATCTGCTGTTCAAACCCGAATACACCAACAAGCTGAAATCATGCGGCATCGCCCTGTGGGACACGCCGTCTGAAATGTTCCCTATCGTGTTGAACTATTTGGGTAAAGACCCGAAAGGCAGCAATGCCGAAGATATCAAAGCGGCAGCCGGCGTGTTGCAGGCCGTCCGCCCCGACGTGAAACGCTTCAGCCCCTCGGTTATCGACGAGCTGGCACGCGGCGATGTGTGTTTGGCGGCCGGTAACGGCGGCGACCTGAATATGGCCAAAGCGCGTTCCGAAGAAGTGAAAAACAACGTCGGCATCGAAGTGCTCACCCCCAAAGGCATGGGTTTCTGGATTGAATCGTGGCTGATTCCCGCCGATGCGAAAAACGTGCTGAATGCACACAAATACATCAACTACACCCTTGACCCCGAAATTGCCGCGAAAAACGCCAAAGCCGTAACCTTCGCTCCGGCCAGCCTGCCTGCACGCGAGAAACTGCCGAAAGAACTGGTGGCCACCCGTTCCATCTTCCCGACTCAGGAAGACATGAAAAACGGCTTCGTGATGCCGCAGATGGAAGGCGATGCGAAGAAACTCACCGTCAACCTGTGGCAGAAAATCAAAGTGGGTTCGAACTGATCAACCGGTATGGTGAAACATACGGTAACGGCTGCGTTTATACGCAGCCGTTTTTTATATAGTAAAACCACTTGAGGCCTTTGCAAAATTCATTTAGGCCGAGACCTTTGCAAAATTCAAATTGCTATCTAAAAATCTGAACTCCGTCATTCCCGCGTAGGCGGGAATCCAGACGCTTGGCATCCAAGTATTCGTTTAATCAATGCTTCAATATTTCCATCTGGATTCCCGCCTACGCGGGAATGACGGTATTTAAGCATTTCAGACGGCCTTAAGGTATTTTTGCAAAGGTCTCTGTTTGCTTGGCAACCGTTACGTCATGCTCGGGCTTGACCCGAGCATCTTTTTTTCAAAAGAAATAACAGATACCCGGGTCAAGCCTGGGCATGACGGCGGCAGGGTGTTTCAGACGGCCTTTTCCAAGCCCGCACACAAACCGCCCTCGGGGCGGTTTTGCAAATCCAGCCGCAGGCCGTGCAGGGCGGCGATGCTTTCTACAATCGACAAGCCCAAACCGCTGCCCTGCTGGGTTTGGCCGGCGGGGCGGTAGAAGCGTTCGCAGATGCGCATCATGTGTTCGGGGGCGATGCCCGGCCCTTCGTCGCACATGCAGATGCCGTCGCGGTTGAGGGTTAGCGACACGCGGCTGTTTTCGGGGCTGTAACGCACGGCGTTGTCGAGCAGGTTGCGCAGCATCAGCTCGAGCAATACGGCGTTGCCGCGCAGGGGCAGGACGTTTTCGATGCCGCAGGGGCTGTTCAGTTGCAGGCGCACGCGCTTTTCGCGGGCTTGCAGGTTGGCGCTTTTCAGGGCTTGGTGGGCAATCTGCTGCCAGTTGACGGGTTCGGCATCGGGCACTTCGCTCAAGGGGTCGATGCGCGACAACACCAAGAGCTGCTCGGTCAGGCGTTGGGCGCGGGCGATGCTTTCGTGCATTTTGGCCAAGTGGTAGGGCTGTTCGCGCTCGTTACTCAGGGAGAACACTTCGGCCTGCACTTTGAGGGCGGCCAGCGGGCTGCGCAGTTCGTGGGCAGCGTCGGAGGTGAAGCGGCGTTCGCGGCCGATGGCGGCCGACACGCGCGTGAGCAGGCCGTTGAGCGACTGCACCATGGGCAGGGCTTCGACGGGCACATCTTCGGATACGGCGTGCAGGCTGTCGGCATCGCGGGTGCGCAGTTCGGCGGAAAGCTTGTCGAGCGGTTCCAGGCCGCGGCGTATGCCGTAGTGAATCAGAAAAAACAGCGCGGGCAGTGCCAGCAGCGATACGGCAAACTGCGCCCATAAGGCGCTGATCAGGGTGGAAAAGCGTTCTTTCAGCCGTTGCGACACGGCCACGGTGTGGCCGTCGACTTTATCGTGCAGGTAGAGATAGCGCCATGAGCCGCTCTGCCAAACGGGGCCGCTGTTGCTGAAGCCCGAGGCCGTCTGAAAAGGAATGTCTTTGCCGTGGCGGTCGGCAATCAGCCGTGTGCCGTCTTTATCCCACACGGCGAAACCGTGGTTGTTGCTTTTGGCATCGCCGTGGTTGCTGGCGAGCAGGGTTTCGATATCGACGATATTGCGCACGGTGTCGTTGTCGTGCGACACCTGCATCAGGGTTTGGGCAAGCTGGGCCATCTGGCTGTCGGCGGCTTCGTTGATTTCGTGCAGCGAGGAGAGGCTGCCGGCGGTAACCGAAAACAGCCATAAAGCCAGCAGCCCGCCGCTGATATAAACAAACAGGCGGTAGCGCAGGCTGGTGGCGGGATACATATTCCAAAAGAATTTCACGGCGCGGTTCCGATTTGGTAGCCCAAGCCGCGGCGGGTTTGGATAAAGTCTTTGCCGATTTTTTGCGCAGGTTGTGGATGTGCACTTCTACGGCGTTGCTTTCGACTTCTTGGTCCCAGCCGTAGAGTTTGTCTTCGATTTGGGCGCGGCTGTGGATGTGTTTGGGTTGCGAGAGCAGCATTTCGAGCAGAACGTATTCGCGCTGGGTGAGGGTGAGCGGCTCGCCGGCCAGCTCGGCGGATTTGGCGGAGGTGTCGAGCTTCAGCCTGCCGTATTCGATCAGCGAAGCGGCGCGGCCTTGGCTGCGGCGCACCAGTGCCGACAGGCGGGCGGTAACTTCGTCGAGTGCGAAGGGTTTGCACAGATAATCATCGGCGCCGCCGTTGAGGCCGGCCAGGCGGTCGGGCAGGGCGTCGCGGGCGGTGAGTATCAGCACGGGCGTGTTGTGCCGCTGCTGCCGCCAGCCGGCGAGAATGTCCATGCCGTCGATGTCGGGCAGGCCGAGATCGAGCACCACGGCATCGTAAGGTGCGTTGGAAAGGGCGTCGCGGCCGTGTTTGCCGTTTTTCAGCCAATCGACGGTAAAGCCGTGTTTGGTGAGGCCGTGATAGAGGCCGTCGCCGATGTGGGGGTCGTCTTCGATTAAGAGGATACGCATGATGGCAGCCTTGTTCGGTTGTGTGTTCGGTGGTGTGTTTTCAGACGGCCTGATGGTGAGGCCGTCTGAAAACTTTATCGGGGGCGCTTAACTGAATGGTTAAGGCTTTAATCTTTATCAAAAATCTGCGGCTGGCCGAAGGCATCGTCGGGCACGTTTTTCTTGCCGGTAATCATGGCGCGCACCAGATTGGTTTTGCTCAGAAACGACATGGCCAGCGCGGCGGTAACGTGCAGGGCAATCAGCGGAATCAGGCTGTCGGCCAGAAAACCGTGGATTTCTTCTACGGTTTCGTCGCCCCAGAAGCGGTCGGTCGTCATCAGGTAGCCGCTCACGCCCAGGCCGACAACCGCCGCCCACAGGGCAAACATCATCAGTGCACCGAAAGGGTTGTGGCCGAGATGGGTGTCGGGTCGGCGGCGTATGATGTTGCTGCCGTGCGCCATCAGGCGCGAGGGGGTGGGGAAAAAGTTGCTGAAACGGGCGTAACGGCTGCCGATAAAGCCCCACAACAGGCGGAAGGCGACAATACCGGCGGCAGTATAACCAACATATTCGTGGATGTCGCTGCCCTCTTCGGTAAACGCCAAGTTCGCCAGCACGCAGGCGGCAAGCCCCCAGTGGCACAGGCGAACGGGTAAATCCCATACTTTAACGGTTTGCATGATACGTCCTTTCTCGGTGTTTCAAGGCCGTCTGAAAAGGTTGTTCAGACGGCCTGCTTGGTTCTGCGTATATAACGGTGTGAAAGCCGTCTGAAATCAATCGTCGATTTCGCTTTTCACGGGTTTGCCGGTTTTGGTGTCGAAATAGATTTCAACTTTCTTGCCTTCTTTGTTTTTGCCGTAGATTTCGTAGCAATTGCCTTTGGTTTGCTTGAATTTCATGATCTGGTAGCCCTGCTGCTTGAGCTGCTCTTGGAATTTGGCGGGCGGAATCTGCTCGTTTTTCGGGTGGGCCGTGCAGGTGGTTTCGGCAAAAGCGGTTAAAGATGCGGCGGCCATCAGGCCGAAAAGGGTTTGTTTCAACATGGTGTGCTCCTTGGGGAAACGGGTTATTCAAAATGATTGATAAGGGGAAAATGAAACAGCATGAGGCCTTGGCAACCCAGCCGGATGCGGATGCAGCTCAAGGCGCAGCAGCGCAGCGAGTGCAGACATAACATATGGTTAGGCAAGCGAGCGAGCAGCGTGCAACGCAGAAATGCGCCGCAGATGGTTGGGTTGCCGAGGTCTCGGTCTCTGTTGCTGTGGTGTTATTAAAACAAACCCGTCTTAAGCAAACCTTAAAGCCGCCGTTTTTTTCAGACGGCCTGAGAATAAAAAGTAATAAATTGATTTTTTTAGAAAATATTTTTCAATCGGGCTGCTAGAAATTTCTGTTGAAGCCGTCTTATCAAAATATTTCCCACCTTTTTTATGCCTTAAGAATGCCTTAATGCCGCCGGCGCACAATCGCGCACTCATTAACCCGACTATCTGAGGCAAGAGTTTCCATGCGCTTCCGTTTTACTGCCAACCGAGCCGTTTTCCTGTTCAGCCTTTATGTTGCCGCCGTGTTCAATATCGGTTATTGGCGGTCGGTTTTCCAAACCGGCGACTGGCTGCTGATACTCACCATGCCGCTGTTTCTGGTGGCTGCCATAAACCTGATTATGCAGCTTTTGTTTTGGCCCAAAGTGCACCGGCTCACCATCCCCCTGCTGCTGCTTACCGGTGCAGGCGCGTCGTTTGCGGTGATGACGCAAAACATTTTTTTCAATGCCGATATGATTCAAAACCTGCTGCAAACCAATCCGGCGGAAGCCGGCGCATGGCTTTCGTGGAAATTCATACTGTGGGTGGCGCTAACCGGCGTGTTGCCGGCCGTGCTGTATGCCCGCTACGGCAAAATCCGGCATACGGCCAAATGGTATAAAGCACTGGGCTGGCGCGTTTTGAGCGCAGTCGCATCGCTGGCCGTTATCGGCGCATTGGCGGCAACATCGTATTCGCACTATGCCTCGTTTTTCCGCAACCATTCCAAAATCAGCCACCAGATCACCCCCACCAACCTGATTGGTGCAGGCATCAAAACCGCCCACAGCGCTTACGATGCCAACCGCCCGTTTGAAACCATCGCCAATGATGCCAAACGCCATGCCGCACCGCACGGGCGCAAGCGCCTGCTGGTGTTGGTGGTGGGCGAAACCACCCGCGCGCAAAACTGGGGGTTGAACCCCGGCGCGCCCGACACCACGCCCGAGTTGAAACAAACCGCCGGAGTGATCAACTATCCCGACATATCTTCTTGCGGCACGGCCACCGCCGTATCGCTGCCGTGTATGTTTTCCAATATGAACCGCAACGATTACAACGCCAGCCGCGCCAAGCACCAAGAAAACGTGATGGATGTATTGCAACGCAGCGGCCTCTACGCCTCTTGGCGTGAAAACGACGGCGGCTGCAAAGGCGTGTGCGACCGCATCAAACACATCAATATCGGCGACATCGCCCAAGCAGGCCAATGCGGCAGCGACGGCTGTCTCGATATGGCTCTGCTCAACGGTTTGGAAGAAGAAATCCGCGCGATGAAAGGCGACGGCATCATCGTGCTGCACACCATAGGCAGCCACGGCCCCGCATATTACAAGCGCTACACGCCCGAATTCAAAACCTTCCAACCCACTTGCGACACCAACCAGCTGCAAGATTGCAGCTCCGCAGCGCTGCAAAACACCTATAACAACACCATCCGCTATATCGATCATATGCTGACCGCCACCATCAAACTGCTCGACCGGCAAACCGATACCGACAGCGCCCTGTGGTATGTTTCCGACCACGGCGAATCATTGGGCGAAAACGGCATCTACCTGCACGGCACGCCTTACGCCGTCGCTCTGAAAACGCAAACCCAAGTGCCGATGATTTTTTGGGCGAAGCAGGGCTGGTACCAAGGCAGCGGCGTGTCGGCCGCCTGTCTGAAAAGCAACGCCGGCCGCAGCTATTCGCACGACAACCTGTTCCATTCGCTGCTGGGCGTTTTCGATGTGCAAACCGCAGAATACCGCAAAGAACAAGATATTTTCGCCGCCTGCCGCGCTTGAATCTAAATAGCGGCAAATAAACTGAGACCTTTGCAAAACCATTTTGAGGCCGTCTGAAATGCTTAACTTCTGTCATTCCCGCGTAGGCGGGAATCTAGCCACTTTTTCATAAGTTATTGAAATAAAATACTTGATGATTTTAGGGCTGGATTCCCGCCTACGCGGGAATGACGAGACACAAACGTTTTCAGGTTTGAATTGTTTTTTTGCAAAGGCCTCAAACTTTTTGTGATATTTTTTGAATATTGCAAAGACCGCAGGCCGTCTGAAATCTTTCAGACGGCCTGCGGCTATATAAAAAACAGTCGGCACCACCTCAAGCCCAAGCAAACAAAATCCGCACAAAACACCGATGGCAGACTGCGGCAAATGCTGCCGTATTTCCTTTTTCCCTTCGGGCTACAGTCAGCCAACCTGAGAAAAAGTACACACGCCATACGACGGCTTAATCCGAATAGAATGGAACCATATTTACACGTTCCCTTCCCCGTTTTCCGATTCCGCCTCAGGGGCTTCGAGCATTTCGCCGGCCGCTTTTTCCGCCAGGCTTTTTTCGAGCTGTTTGCTGGCTTTCACGCCCAGTTTGCGCAGTTTTTCGGCGCGGCCGACCAGATTGCCGCGCCCTTCGTAAAGCTGTTTGTAGGCGGCTTGGTATTGGCTTTGCGCCTGCTCGATGTTTTTGCCCACCCCTTCGAGCGTGGTAACGAAGCCCACGAATTTATCGTAGAGCTTGCCGCCTTCTTCGGCGATGGCGAGCGCGTTTTGGTTTTGCTGCTCGTTGCGCCAGATATTAGCCACCGTGCGCAGGGTTGCCAGCAGTGTGCTGGGGCCGACGGGCATAATGCGCTTGTCGAAGCATTCTTGAAACAGGCTGTCGTCGTGCTGCAAGGCCAATAAATAGGCCGGCTCGACGGGGATAAACATAAACACGAAATCGAGCGTGTTCACCCCTTCCAAATCGCTGTATTGCTTGAGCGACAGGCTTTTGATGTGGGCACGCACGCTGGCGGTGTGGGCGGCCAGTTCGCGTTCGGCGGCTTCGGGCGTTTGCGCTTGGGTGTAGCGCACATAAGCCGTGAGCGATACTTTGCTGTCGATGATAATCTGTTTGTTGTCGGGCAGGTTCACAAGTACATCAGGTTGCAGGCGGCGGATGCTGCCGTCTTCTTCGGTGCGCGTAGCAGCCGTCTGAACGAAGTATTCGCGCCCTTTTACCAAACCCGAATTTTCCAACACGGTTTCCAAAATCATCTCGCCCCAATTGCCCTGCGTTTTGTTCTGCGTGCCGGTAAGCGCGTCGGTGAGCGCTTTGGCATCGGCATGAAGCTGGTTGTTGAGGCTTTGCAGGCGTTTGAGTTCGTTTTCCAGAGTCAGCCGCTCTTTGGCTTCTTTTTCATAAGTGTTCTGCACCAGTTCGCTGAATTTGCCCATGCGCTCGTTGAGCGGGGTAAGCAGGCGGTTGATGCTCTCGGCGTTGTGTTCGGTGAAGCGCTTGGTTTTTTCTTCGAGAATCGTGTTGGCAAGGTTTTGAAACTGGTCGGCCAAACTTTGGCGCGCCTCGGCCAGCAGAGCCATTTTTTCTTCGTGGGCGAGGCGCTCCTGCCCGATTTGGGTGTTCAAACGCTCGTAACCGATTCGGCTTTCGGCCAGCGCCTGCTGTAAATCGCGGTAATCGTTTTTCAGACGGCCCAATTCGCTTTCGCGCTCTTGCAGGCTTTCGATATGCTGGCGGGCGGCGGCGAAACGGCTTGATGTTTCTTGCAGCTCGGCACGGATTTCCTGCTCGCGGCGGCGGCTTTCATCCAGCTCGTTTTGCAGCGGCCCGATCTGCGCGGCGCGGGTTTCGGCGGCGGCCAGCTCGGTGTGCAAACGGTGCGCTTGGGCTTGGTGCTTGGCGCGCAGAAACAGCCAGGCAAACAAAACGCCCAAACCGATGCCGGCAAACGCGGCAAACAACAGATAAAGCAGAGTGTCGTTCATACTATATAATATATGTTTCAATATCCGATTAAAGCCGAAGCAGGCGCAAACACCGTTGAGGCCGTCTGAAAACGCCTGCCGCAAAGCCCTTGCGGGGCAGGCGGAATATACCATGTTTCAGACGGCCGGAAACCTCCGCCAAGCCGCCTGACCAACATCATATATAGAGTACCCACTGCCTCCCGCCAACCAACCGGTTCCCACCCATCCATGCAGAATTTTACCGACGCCGTTTTGTTCGCCATCAATGTAACCCTGCCCAGCACCCTGCTGCTTGGCTTCGGCATATTTTTGCGCCGCGCGGCACAAATCAACGAACACTTTATCGCACAAGCTTCCAAACTGGTTTACCTCTACGGCCTGCCGTGTCTGCTGTTTGCCAATCTTGCCGAAAGCAACATCAACTACGGCGAACAAGCCCTGCTGTTGGCGGCAGGAGCCGTATCCGTGCTGGTTTGTTTTGCCGCCGCCGAACTTTACGCATGGAAATTCGTTGCCGATCCGCGCGACAAAGGCGTGTTCGTACAAGGCGTATTCCGCGGCAATTTAGGCATTATGGGCCTGGCATTCGTATTCAACGCCTACGGAGAAAGCGGCGTGGCCGCCGGCGCAGTTTATACCGGCGTGATAACCATATTGTTCAACATCTTGGCAGTTATCACCCTCAGCAGGGCAGAAGGCAGCGGATGGCATAAAAAAGCAGGCAACATTCTCAAAAAAATCTTCACCAACCCGTTGATTCTCGCCATCGTGGCCGCTTTGCTGCTGCAACACTTCCATATTCCCGTACCCAAACCCATTATGAAAACCGCAGGGTATGTTGCCAATATCTCATTGCCGCTGGCGCTGATTTGCGCCGGAGCAGCATTCGATATCCGTTCCATGCTGAAAATGTCGGATATCTCCTTGCAAGCCAGCATCGGAAGATTGTTTGCCGCCCCCGTTATCGCCGTTATCACAGGTTTGGCTTTCGGCCTGAGCGGCGTAGCGTTCGGCGTATTGTTCCTGATGACGGCCACGCCCGTAGCCGCCGCAGCCTATGTGATGGCCAAAGCCATGGGCGGTAACGACACCGCAGCCGCCAACATCACCGGCATCACCACGTTCGGCGCCATGTTTACCGCCGCCGCAGGCATCGTAGCGTTAAGAAGTTTAGGCTTGATGTAGCCGAAACCGTTACCGTTCAAGCCGTCTGAAAACCGATAAAACCTTACGGTGCCGAAAAACAACACAAACTGACAATTTGTTGCAAATGTGCCAAATCTCGCTGGTTTTTTTGTATGGCAATGATTTAAAAGGAATTTGCTTCATGGTGTGGAATAAACCCCACACATTCTGCCAAGTGATGGCGCATTTAAAGCCGATAAAGTTTGTTTTTTTGCAACGAAGCAATTATATTAGCAGACATGAAATCGCTAACCTTGCGATGAATGCCAAAGCTTGGATGGTTTCATGCCCATTTGAGTTTGTTTTCTTAAACGATAGAAAAGGAATACAGCAATGAAAAAATCTCTGATTGCCTTGAGCCTGGCTGCCCTGCCTGTTGCCGCTTTCGCCGACGTAACCCTGTACGGCCAAATCAAAGCTGGTGTTGAAGTTTCTAAAGTAAAAGTAGGTTCTGGTGATGATGCTGCTCGCTCTAAAACTGCAACCGAAATCGCCGACTTCGGTTCACGTATCGGTTTCAAAGGCCACGAGCACTTGGGCAACAACCTGAATGCCATTTGGAAAGTTGAGCAAAAAACTTCTGTTGCCGGTAGCGATGCGGGCTGGGGTAACCGTGAAGCCTACATTGGTTTGGAAGGTAACTTCGGTACTTTCCGTGCCGGTAAAATCGCTACCCAACTTGATGATATGGGTACTATCGATCCGTGGGAATACAACAACAACGCTTTAGGTTTGGGTGTGTTTACCCGTACTGGTGAAAAAGTCGTATCTGCTCGCTACGATACCCCCGTATTTGGTGGTTTTAGTGCGAATGTGCAGTATACGCCGCGTGACAATGCTAATCCCGATGACAAATATACTCATGAAGAGGCTTCTCGTGACGCTTACTATGCTGGCTTGAACTATGAAAATTCTGGTTTCTTTGCCCAATATGGTGCAAAAATTCAGAAAAATGGCTACACTAACCAACGTGGTGAAGGTCGCAATGGTCAAGTTCATCGCGTAGAAGGTGGTTACGATGCTAACAATCTGTTTGCAGGCTTGGGTTATCAATATACTAAAGGTTTTGATACAGAAAACAGCTATCGTGCACGCATTGCAAATGCATTTGATGCGTATGAAGCTGAACAAGAAGATGGTAACTTGGCTAATGATGATACAAGTAACCCGATTAAAACTCACGAGCTGGCTGCAACTGTAGCTTACCGCTTTGGTAATGTTACTCCCCGCCTGTCTTATGCTCACGGTTTTAAAGCCAAAACTACTGGCGGAGAGAAATTGAACAGCACTCAATACAACCAAGTGGTTGTAGGTGCCGACTACGACTTCTCCAAACGCACTACCGCTATGGTATCTGCCGGTTGGTTGAAAGCCGGTCGCGGCGACAACAAGATCCAAAACACCGCCGGTTTGGTTGGTCTGCGTCACAAATTCTAATCTTGCGATTAGTGCAAAAGAGCCTGCAAATGCAGGCTCTTTTTGTTTTCTATTAAACCAAACATTGGCTATATACTTTATTCGCTTTGAACCGCTTTATCTTTTTCCAAGCTAACTGCCTATTTAGGCAAAGCTGTTACAATAGCTCTTTCTCCAATTGTTGTTACATCATCATGACCAAACCCATTTATATCCCCTTGCGCCTGCATACCGAATTTTCCATCACCGATGGCACGGTGCGCATCAAAGATGTTGTTAAAAAAGCAGCGGCCATCGGCATTCCCGCACTGGGAATCAGCGACTTAATGAACACGTTTGGTTTGGTGAAGTTCTATAAAGCCTGCCGCGGCGCGGGCATTAAGCCTGTGATGGCGGCTGATGTGTGGGTTGAAAACCCCGAAGCAGCCGATAAGCCTTTCAGGGCGGTTTTGATTGCGCAAAACGATGAGGGATACCGGCGTTTAAGCGAACTGCTCACGGCAGCTTATGTGGGGGAGGATCGCAATCCGGATCATGCGGAGCTTCGCCAAGCATGGTTGGCCGAGGGTGATAACACCGGTTTGATTTGCTTATCCGGCGCACATTACGGCGAAGTGGGCACGCATCTGATGAACGGCCATCCGGAGGCGGCCAGAGCGGCGGCGCGCAAATATGCGGCGTGGTTTCCGAATGCGTTTTATTTGGAATTGCAGCGTCTGCCCGAGCGCCCGCAGTGGGAAATTTCGGTTGCAGGCAGCGTGGAAATCGCCGGAGAGCTTGATTTGCCGCTCGTTGCAACCCATCCGGTGCAATTTTTGAATAGCGAAGATTTCCAAGCACACGAGGCGCGGGTGTGTATTGCGGGCGGTTGGGTGCTGGCAGATAAAAAGCGCCCGCACGATTTTTCGCCCAGCCAGTTTTTCGTAGCGCCCGAGGTGATGGCCGAGCGTTTTGCCGACCTGCCTGAAGCGCTTGAAAATACGGTGGAAATTGCCAAGCGGTGCAATCTCACGCTCACGCTGGGCAAAAACTTTCTACCGCTGTTTCCCACACCCGACGGTATGTCGTTGGACGATTATCTCGTGCAGCTTTCCAATGAAGGCTTGCAGGAGCGTATGGTTCAGCTTTACCCCGACGAGGCCGAGCGTGCCGAAAAAATGCCCGAATATCAGGTGCGTTTGGATTTCGAGCTGAAAATCATCATCCAGATGGGTTTTCCGGGCTATTTTCTCATCGTGCAAGACTTCATCAACTGGGCAAAAAACAACGGCTGCCCGGTGGGACCGGGGCGCGGTTCGGGCGCAGGTTCGCTGGTGGCTTATGCGTTGAAAATTACTGATCTCGACCCGCTGAAATACGCGCTGCTGTTCGAGCGTTTTTTGAACCCCGAGCGCGTGTCTATGCCCGACTTCGATATCGATTTCTGCCAAAGCAACCGCGGCCGCGTGATTGAATATGTGCGCGAGAAATACGGTGCGAATGCAGTCAGCCAGATTGTTACTTTCGGCACCATGTCGTCGAAAGCGGTTATCCGCGATGTGGGTCGCGTGCTGGAGCTGCCGTTCGGCCTGTGCGACCGCCTCTCGAAACTGATTCCGCTCGAAGCCAACCGCCCCGTGAGCCTCGATAAGGCCATGGAAATGGAGCCGGAAATCAAACAGTTGATTGAAAACGAAGATGCGGGCGAGTTAATCGGGTTGGCGAAAAAGCTGGAAGATCTCACCCGCGGCCTCGGTATGCACGCGGGCGGCGTGCTGATTGCGCCGGGCAAAATTTCCGATTTCAGCCCCGTGTATCAGGCCGACGAATCGGCTTCGCCGGTGTCGATGTACGACAAGGGCGACGTGGAAGACGTGGGCTTGGTGAAGTTCGACTTCCTGGGCCTGCGCAACTTAACCATTATCGAAATGGCGCAGGAAAACATCAAAAAAACCGTTGGCGAAACCGTGGACGTCAACACCATTCCGCTCGACGACCAAGCGGCTTACAAGATTTTCCGCGATGCCAACACCACCGCCGTATTCCAGTTTGAATCGACCGGCATGAAAAAAATGCTGAAAACGGCGCACACCACCAAGTTTGAAGAGCTGATTGCGTTTGTGTCGCTCTACCGCCCCGGCCCGATGGACAATATTCCCGACTTCGTCGCCCGTATGAAAGGGCAGGCATTCGAATATATCCACCCGCTGTTGGAGCCCGTGCTGGAGCCGACCTACGGCATCATGGTGTATCAGGAGCAAGTGATGCAGGCCGCACAGATTATCGGCGGCTACTCGCTCGGCGGCGCCGACCTGCTGCGCCGCGCCATGGGCAAGAAAAAGCCCGAAGAGATGGTGAAGCACCGCGAAATATTCGCCAAAGGCGCAGAAGAAAAAAACATTCCGCGCAAAAAAGCCGACGAAATTTTCGATTATATGGAAAAATTCGCCGGCTACGGCTTCAACAAATCCCACGCCGCCGCCTATGCGCTGATTTCGTATCAGACGGCCTGGCTCAAAGCGCATTACCCCGCCGAATTTATGGCCGCCACCATGTCGAGCGAGCTGGACAACACCGACCAGCTCAAGCATTTCTACGACGATGCCCGCGCCAACGGCATCACCTTCCTGCCGCCCGACATCAACGAATCCGATTATCTGTTTACGCCAAACAACCAAAAACAAATCCGCTACGCGCTCGGCGCCATCAAAGGCACAGGCGAAGGCGCGGTGGCCGCCATCATCGAAGCCCGCCGGCTTGGAGGCAGATTCACAGGCCTGCTCGATTTTTGCGAACGCGTCGGCAAAGAACACATGAACCGCCGCACCCTCGAAGCCCTGATACGCGGCGGCGCGTTCGACGGCATCGAACCCAACCGCGCCATGCTGCTGGCCAATATCGATTTAGCCATGAACAATGCCGACCAAAAAGCCGCCAACGCCAACCAAGGCGGATTGTTCGACACGATGGAAGACGCCATCTCCGCCATCGAATTGGCCGATGCCCCCGCTTGGAACGAATCGGAAAAACTCGCCGAAGAAAAAACCGTTATCGGCTTTTATCTTTCCGGCCACCCGTTCGGCCCCTATGCCGAAGAAGTGCGCCAAATCGCCCCCACCCGCTTAGGCCGTCTGAAACCGCAAGACAACGTGCGCGTGGCCGGTTTCGCCACCGCCGTGCGCACCATGATGGGCAAGCGCGGCAAAATCGCCTTCGTAACGCTCGAAGACCAAAGCGCGCAAGTGGAAGTGATGGTAACCGGGCAAGTGTTGGAAGAAAGCGCAGGCCGTCTGAAAGCCGACCAAGTTTTGATTATGGAATGCAAGATCAGCCGCGACGACTACAGCGGCGGCGACGCCCTGCGCATCATGGCCAATCAGGTGATGACCCTGCAAAGCGCCCGTGAACGCTACGCCCGCAGCCTGAATCTGATGCTGCGCCCCGAACACGACATCGCGCAATTGGCAGCACTGCTCTCTGCCCACAAACTGCCCGGCACCGCCCATATCCCGCTGCGCCTGGCCTACGGCAACGATGCCGCATCCGGCGATTTGCGCATCGCCCCGAAATGGGCGGTAACGCCGAGCGCGGAGCTGTTCGGCGGGCTGGAAGAGCTGCTGGGCGAGCGGGCGGTAAGGGTAAACTGGTGATAAACCGAATAAAAAAACCGAAACGGAAAAGCGCGCCGGAGAGAATATTTGCAAGGTGAGGCTTTTGCAAAATCGGGCGTAAGGTATAGTGAATTCAAATAAAAACTCCGAAATGAAATAACTGCATTCAAACTTGCAATTGGGCGATATGCTAAAGAATCGTTTTACCCTACTTCGGCATTCTTATTTTAATCCACTATATTTTTAAAAACTTCAGGCCGTCTGAAAACAGGCGAAGCGCAGTTTCTGCGAAGCTAAAACCCTTTTCAGACGGCCTTTGTCATGCCCCTGCCCGCAATCAGCAGCGCCGCCGCCTGCACCAGCAGCAACACCCACACCACGCCCGTCCAGCCGCCTGCGGCATAAGCCAGCCCGCACAGCCACGCGCCGAGGGTGCCGCCGCTGTAATAAGACATGTAATACAGACCCGAAGCGAGCGAGCGGCCTTCGGCCACATTCGCGGCGATGTAGTTGATTGTGGCCGCTTGGGTGACAAACACGCCCGACGACATCAGCGTCAAACCCGCCACAATCAGCCACAGCGGCGCGCTCAAAGTGAGCAGCACACCCGCCGCCGACACGCCCACGGCCAGCATCACGGCGGCGGTGCTGCCGAAACGGTTAATCAGTTTCGCCGACAAAGGCGTAATCACCATGCCGATTAAGTACACGGCAAAAATATCCGCCAGCGCGCTGCTGCCCAAACCATAAGGCGCGGCGGCCAAATGCAGGTTGATGTAGGTGAAGCAGCCCACCAGCGAAAACAGCACGCAGCCGCCGAGCGCACAGGCGGCCAGAAGATAAGGATTGTGCAAATGCGATTTGAGTGTGGACAAGGCCGTCTGAAAATCGGGTTTGGCCGTAAAATTCTGCGATTTGGGCAACTGCCGCCATGCAAACGCCGCGCAGGCCAGACTCAAAACCGCCATCACGGCAAACGCGCCGCGCCAGCCGAACCAGTCGCTCAAATAGCCGAGCAGGAAGCGGCCGAGGAAACCGCCGAACACCGTGCCCGACACATACACCGCCATCAGCCGCACCACTTCATGCTTGGCAAATTCTTCGCCGATATAGGCAATCAGCACCACCGTAATCCCCGGCACGGCCAAGCCCTGCAGAAAGCGCAGCAGCGTGAGCATTTCGATGTTCGGCGCGGCGGCCAAGAGCGCGGTGGGCAGCGTGAGATAAAGAACGGAGCCGACAATAAATTTCTTGCGCCCGAACGCGTCGGAGAGCATGCCCATAAACGGCGACATCAGCGCAATACCCAGCACCGTCGCCCCCACCGCCAAACCCGCCTGCACTTCGCTGGCGCGCAAATCGGCCATCAGCACGGGCAACACCGCCTGCACGGAATACACCTGCAAGAAGGCCGACATGCCGATTAGGAAAATGGCGGTTTTGAGAAGGGCGTTGGGTTTCATGGTTCACTTTTGGTATCGGGTCAGGGCTTGTTTTTCAGACGGCCTGAGACCTTTGCAAGACCTAAAAATATTCAGCCGCCTTTAATTCGTCATTAGCTGCGCGGGGGTAGCGTAGCGGACTTGCGCAGCTAATGGCGGCCATAGGTTGCTGGCTTGTCATGCCGACAGTCCATGCGATTTGATTCAAACGCCGTTTTCAGACGGCCTCTGCCCACTTCGCCCCCGCTGCCAGCGTTTGCGCATAAATCGGGCAGCTTTCTTCGTGCGCGCCTTTGAGATAACCGCAGCTCATCAGAAATTCGCCCACAATCTCGCCGCCCACAAATTTGAAATGGCGTTTGAACAGCTTCACCCATTGCGCCAAATCCAGCGGGTGGTGCGCATCGAGCCAGTTTTTAAACGAGCCGTATTCCCGCTGCAAAACCAAAATCTGCCGCGCGTTATAAACGGCCGCATCGATTTTCAGGCGGTTGCGGATAATGCCCGCATCGGCAAGCAGCCGTTCGCGGTCTGCCTCGCCGTAAGCGGCCACGGCGGCGATGTCGAATCCCGAATAGGCCGTCTGAAAATTTTTCTGCTTGTTTAAAATCGTCGTCCAGCTCAAACCCGCCTGATTGATTTCCAACACCAGCCGCCCGAACAGCTCGTTGTCGTTTTCAATCGGAAAACCGTAGTCATGGTCATGATAATGCTTGTTGGGGTTGGCGCTGTTTTCGGGCAGCGCGTTGCAGAATCCACAATAATTCATTTTCAGACGGCCTTTTCACATATCGGATAACGCAAAATCCACCGCCGCCAAGGCGTGGATTGCGGCACTGTCGAACACCGGCAGCGGGCAGTCTTCGGGCTTCAGCAGCAGGCCGATTTCGGTGCAGCCGAAAATCACGCCTTGCGCGCCCTGCGCCTGCAACTGCCCGATGGCGTGCAGATAATCGCGCTTGGCCGCTTCGGTAAAGCGGTTGCGGCACAATTCTTCAAAAATAATGCGGTGGATTTCGTGCTGCACGCTTTCGGACGGCACCACGGTTTCCACGCCCAAATCCTGCATACGGCGGGTGTAGAAACCGTCGCTCATGGTGAAGCGCGTGCCCAGCAAGGCCACTTTCTCCAGCCCTGCCGCCTGAACGGCGGCGGCGGTTGCGTCCACCACATGAATCAGCGAAATGCCCGCCGCCGCTTCGATGGCGGGCGCCACTTTGTGCATGGTGTTGGTGGCCAGCACCAATGCCTGCGCGCCCATGCGTTCCAGCTTCTGCGCACTTTGCGCCAGCATTCCGCCCGCACCCGCCCAATCGCCTGCGCGCTGCATGGCGGCGACGGTTTCAAAATTCACGCTGTGCATCACAATATCGGCGCTGCTGTTGCCGCCCAAACGGCGGTTCACCTCGCGGTTGATAATCTGGTAATACGATACGGTGCTTTCGGGACTCATGCCGCCGATAATGCCGAGGGTTTTCATGTTTCAGACGGCCTTATATTCGGATATTAAGTAACGGGATACGGTTAACGGCGCACGCTTTTGTGCGGCCTGTTCGGGCTTGCCCCGAATATCTCCCAAGATATTCGGACGAATCCCGAATATAACGCAGGTGTTTTAAACCATAAAGGCCGTCTGAAAAACATTTCAGACAGCCTTTACCGTTGCAGCGGGTTCAGCCGATTTCGGCGGCGTATTGTTCGGCAGTCAGCAGACCGTCCAAATCGGCAGGGTTGGCCGGTTTGATACGGAAGAACCAAGCCGCGCCGTATGGGTCGCTGTTGGCGGTTTCAG
Organism: Neisseria dentiae; assembly: GCF_014055005.1. Lineage (NCBI taxonomy): Bacteria > Pseudomonadati > Pseudomonadota > Betaproteobacteria > Neisseriales > Neisseriaceae > Neisseria > Neisseria dentiae. Next base: position 2,003,210 of record NZ_CP059570.1, read on the forward strand.
GCGCGCCGGCCAAGTCTTCGTTCACGGCCACGATTTCGCCTGCAATCGGTGCGTACACATCGGAAGCGGCTTTCACCGATTCCACCACGCCCGCCTGCTCGTCGGCTGCCAACACCGCGCCGACTTCGGGCAGCTCGACAAACACCACATCACCCAGCAATTCTTGGGCGTGGTGGGTAATGCCGACGGTTACCGTGCCGTCTTCTTCTTGGCGCAGCCATTCGTGGCTGGCAACGTATTTCAGTTCTGCTGGGATATTGCTCATGGTCAAGCTCCTTGGAATGGGGTTTGTGGGATAGGTTTTCAGACGGCCTGCCTGTCGGGTTTGCAGACCATCTGAAAAATGAACTGTCATCTTTATTTTAACGGGCAAGACAATTTTTCATGCTGCCGCTGCAAAAGCATCTGCCTTTCTTTGAACGCTTGTTCTGAAAGCACCGTATCTTGATTGCTTTTTAAATCGGTTAACAAAAACGGGTTAAAACTCAATAATGCGCCAACCACACTGACCGCGTTAGCCGAATTTTCCAAATTACGAATTTTTTTCAGCCTGTCCAGCATGTCTGCCGTCAGACTCAATTCATCAGCCAAACGTTCGCAATTTAATTGGGCAACATCACCGTTATCAGGAACGGGAAGTTTCGATTTTGGCTGCGGCGCAGAAGAACAGGCTGTGATAAAAGATAAAACAGCAATAGAAAAAACAATTTGTTTCATCATATTCTCAGCTTTTGATTAAGGCAAATGAAGGATTGCCTGCGCCGTTTTCAGACGGCCTGTTTGCAGCGAAGGCCGTCTGAAAACTTTGCGGCATCAAACCGGTTTAATCAAACTGCTTCTGCCCGTTACGAACAAACGGCAGCTTCAAAACGCGCACTTCCACTTCTTTGCCGCGCATCAACACTTTGGCGGTGTCGCCGCTGAAATCTTTCGGAACGCGGGCGATGGCGATGGATTGTTTCAGGCTGGGCGAAAACACGCCGCTGGTGGTGATGCCTTGGCCTTGTTCGGTAATCACTTCCATGCCGTCGCGCAGCACGCCGCCTTTGGCGAGCAAGAGGCCGACCTGTTTATAGGCAACGCCTTTTTCTTTCAGGGCAACCAGTGCGGCTTTGCCGACGAAATCGCGGTTTTCGTCTTTCAAATCCACCGTCCAGCCCATGCCGGCTTCGAGCGGGCTGGTGTCGTCGTCCATATCGTTGCCGTAGAGGTTCATGCCCGCTTCCATGCGCAGGGTGTCGCGCGCACCGAGGCCGCAGGGCTGCACGCCGGCTTCGCGCAGGGCGGCGAAAAAGGCGTTGGCTTCGCTGCCCGGCAGAATCACTTCCACGCCTTCTTCGCCGGTGTAGCCGGTGCGGGCGACGAACCAGTCGTTGCCCAAATCGGCGCCTTGGAATACGGCAAGGCCGTTCACGGTTTGGGCCCATTCGGGCTTCACTTTCAACAGTTTTTCAACGGCTTTGGGGCCTTGCACGGCCAGCATGGCCAAGTCGTAGCGGGGGTTCAGTTTGATGCCGAACTCGGCGCCGATTTTGGCGAACTGGGCGGAATCTTTCTCGCGGGTGGCGCCGTTGGATACGATGCGGTATTGCGTTTCGGCTTCGTTGGTGCGGTAAACGATTAAGTCGTCGATGACGCCGCCGTTGTCGTTGAGCATGGCGGAATACAGCGCTTTGCCGACAAAACCGAGCTTGGCCACATCGTTGGCAATCAGTTTGCGGAAAAAGGCTTTGGCTTGGTCGCCGCTGACATCGGTTACCAGCATATGGGATACGTCGAACATGCCGGCGTCGGTGCGCACGGCTTCGTGCTCTTGGATTTGCGAGCCGTAGTGAATCGGCAGCTCCCAACCGGCGAAGTCGATTAATTTGCCGTTGGCGTCTTTATGGGCTTGGTTGAAAGGTGTGGTTTTGAGGGCGGTCATGTCTCGGTTCTCCATAGGTTAAGGATGGCGTTTGCTTTGCACGCGACCCTATCTGTCCTTGAACCTGAGATTTTCGGCTTTTCCGGTTGCAACGGAAACACAGGCCGTCTGAAACCGGCTTGTGTGCCTGAACCCGTTTTGACGCCGCTTCGGGCTTGGGTTTTCAGACGGCCTTCTCCCCTTCGGTGGGCGCAGCTGCGCCGCTCTCCAGATGTTTGTGATGGTGTGCACAGTCCTTTTGCCTGAGCGATTTAAGGGTGTCTGCGCCTTCGGCGGCCACTATAATCCGATGTAGCCCTCTCCTGCACACGGTTCGGATTATGGCCTTAATCCCTCCCCGGGGCAAGGGTATTCTTTACGTTTTGTAGGTAAAACCGCCTCCCTGATTTTATTCAGACGGCCTAAAACAATAATGCCACCCAAAACAGCAAACACCCTCACAGATTATTTTAAAAAAATATGTTTTTTAAACTATTGTGCGTTAATTTAAATTATCTTATATTAAGGCCGTGTTTCAAGCAAAAACACTATAGTGGCTTAAATTTAAAACAGTACAGCGTTGTCTCGCCTTGCCGTACTACCTGTACTGTCTGCGGCTTCGCCGCCTTGTCCTCTTTTAAATTTAAGCCACTATAAAATAAAACAACCGCGATAAGAAGAAAGGGCACGACATGGCACAAATCACTTTAGACAAAACCGATCTCAAAATTCTACAGGTGTTGCAGGAAAACGGCCGTTTAACCAATGTGGAACTTTCCGAACGCGTAGCCCTGTCGCCCTCCCCCTGTTTGCGCCGCCTGAAACAACTCGAAGACGCGGGCATCATCCGCCAATACGCCGCGCTGCTCTCGCCCGTGTCGGTGAAGCTCGGCCTGCAGGCATTTATCCGCGTGTCGATTGATAAAGCGGTGGAAGCCCGCGACGATTTTTCGGCCGCCGTGCAGAAATGGCCCGAAGTGTTAAGCTGCTTTGCGCTAACGGGCGAAACCGACTATCTGCTGCACGCCTTCTTCACCGATATGAATGCGTTTTCGCATTTCGTGCTCGATACCCTGCTCTCCCACCCCGGCGTTCAGGATGCGAAATCGAGCTTTGTGCTCAAAGAAATCAAAAACACCACCGCGCTGCCGCTGGGGCATTTGCAGCAGGATTAAACCGTAACCGCCAACCGTAAACAGGCCGTCTGAAAGCGCTCAGACGGCCTGAATCCTTTGCAAAAAAGCTGTTTTAGTCCTGAATTTACTTATATTTCGTCATACTCGGGCTTGACCCGAGTATCTCTTTTTCTTATAAAACAAACAGATGCTCGGATCAAGCCCGAGCATGACGCAAGTGTTTTAAGCTATCGAAAAGAATTTTGCAAAGGTCTCGGCCTGTTTTGCCTGCCCTCCTGTTCACACCGCCGCCAAAAAACCTTATGATTGCGAACCATTATTAAAAAGCGCCGCAACCATGTCTGCCAGCAACGAAACCGTAACCGCCCACACCCGCCTGTGGCTCGAAAAAGCCGTGATCGGCCTGAATTTGTGCCCTTTCGCCAAAGCGCCTTATGTGAAAGGGCTGGTGCGGATAAGCGTTAGCCGCGCCAAGCATCTCGACGGCTTTTTGGAAGATTTAGACCGCGAACTGCAACTCATCGGCAGCGCACCGCCCGAAGAAATCGAAACCACGCTGCTGGTTCACCCCGATTTGTTCGGCGATTTTCTGGTGTTTAACGATATGCTTGATTTGGCCGACCAAGCCGTTGCCGACAACGGTTTGGAAGGCATTATCCAAATCGCGCCGTTCCACCCCGATTTCCGCTTCGAAGGCACCGAAGCCGACGACATCACCAACTACACCAACCGCTCGCCCTACCCCACCCTGCATCTGATACGCGAAAGCAGCATCAGCAAAGCCACCGAAGCCTTTCCCGATGCCGAAGCGATTTTCGGGCGCAATATGGCGCTGCTGGAAGAAATGGGGCAGCAGGGTTGGGATGCTTTGCAGATTCCGCGCTGCCCGCATCACAGTGAATCAAATGAATAACAAATACTCGCGCCATACCCGGGCTTGACCTGGGTATCTCGAGTTTCAGAAAGTTTTGAGGCCCTCGGGTCAAGCCCGGGTATAACGAAACTTTTATTAAATAAGCGGTTTTGCTATATATAAAAATAGGGAAAACATGATATTACGCTCTATTTTCTGGCTGTTTGGCGCCGTTGCCTTATTGCTGGGCATTATCGGCATCTTTCTGCCCGTGCTGCCCACCACACCGTTCGTTATCCTCGCCGCCGCCTGCTGGGCGCGCGCCTCGCCGCGTTTTCACCGCTGGCTGCACCAACACCGCGTTTTCGGCTCTATGGTGAAAGACTGGGAAGAACGCCGCGCCGTTCCCCGCCGCGCCAAATACCTGGCCTTTACGATGATGACGCTTTCGTGCGGCTGGCTGCTTTACCGCTTTCCCGAACAATGGTGGTGGAGCGCCGCTTCCGCGCTGTTCTGCTCGGCCGTAGCCGTGTGGATGTGGCGGCTGCCCGATGCCTGAATTGCAAAGATTCCGGCCCGCCGCAAACCGCCAATAATCAAGGCCGTCTGAACATTCAGACGGCCTTTTCATCACAACACCCCTACCTTAACGGCGGTCATCGGGGCGCGGTGCCGGTTTGTGCTGCTGCACGGGCGGTTTTTTCTTGGCTTTTTTCACATTTTTGTTCGGTTTGGCTTTTTTGGGCGGCTTCGGCTGCTCTGCCCGTTTTTCTTTGCGCGGTTCGGGTTTACGCGGCTCTGCTTTATGCGGTTCGGCCGGTTTGTGCGGTTGGCCGGCCTGTACAGGCTCGCGGCGCGGTTCCTCTTTCTGGGGTTGCGGGGCAGCCAGCAGGCTGCCGGACATCATCGCCAAAACGGCAAAAGAAGCTAATTTTTTCATTCGGTTTTCCTTTCGGGAACAATTACTAAGGTATTAGGGGAGGCGCTTGACCAAACCATACCGGTTTAGCGGCCTTGCTGTTTTTTCGGGGCGGGCTTTTTCACGGCTTTTTTCACCGGTTTTTTGGCCTTTTTGGCCTGCTTGGCTTTTTTGGGCGCTTTCGCTTTGGGAGCCTGTTTTTTCACGCTTTGTTTTTGCGCTTTCGGTTTTTCGGCCTGGTGCGTTACGTTCGCACCGGCGGGGGCGGCCTGCGCAGCCAGCGGCGCTGCAATCAAGCCGGCGGAAACCATCAACAGTGAAGCGAGTTTGGTCAGTTTTTTCATGATTGGTTTTCTTTCTCTTTCAAGAAGACGTTATGGAAGCAAAATATCAAATCAACCGTTGTTACGGTTTGCTCTGCTTGACGGCGCCATCTTAACCGCTTTGATGTAAACAGGCGTTGCCTGCGCGTAAAAATATCGGTTTCTTGGGTGATTAATCTGCACCTGTTTGTAATTAAAACAACACCCGCCCTATTGAAGGGCGGGTGTTGCGTAAGGCTTGATTAAGAAGTTTCAGAATAGCCGTCACACAATTATGCCACGGCTGTTGTAGTGGATTCACTTAACTTTCGATACGGCGTTGCTGCGCCTTGCCGTACTACTTGTACTGTCTGCGGCTTGCTGCCTTGTATCGAAAATTAATTAAATCCACTATATTCCGAAACGTCCTAAAGCTTACTTGATACCGCTGGCTGATTTCACACCTGAAGCATCCAGAGTGGTAGCGGCTGCGCCGGTGGCAGCAGTGCCGGTAGCGGCTTTGGTTTTAGAAGATTTGGTGGTTTTGCTGGTGCTCACTTTGTCTTCCACTTTGTTGGCGGCTTTCTCGGCAGGAGCGGCCATCACGGCAGCAGACATCATTGCGGCTGATACGAGTACGATAAACTTTTTCATCTGTATATCCTCTTTTTTGAAGTTAATAAAAAACATCATGTTGCGAAACATGTGTTGGTGAGAAAGCAGAGAAAAAGAAAAGTTCGCAACAGCTGCGATTTTAAGCGGTAAAAAAATTTTAAGTTTATTCAATGATATAAACATACCGGCACACATTCGATATGATTCATACCGTATGCCGGAAAACTAATCACTGTTACCAAACAGGATTTTAAGCATATTAATAATCCTGCCGCCCATACCAGCCTGCTTAACATTCGGGCGGTAAAGGCCGTCTGAAAACGCAGTTCCAGAAAGAAAACAAGTTTCTGCGAAGCTAAAACGCAGTTCGGCATCACCGCAAATCTTTTTTCAGACGGCCTTGAATCGTGCAAACAATTTACGCAAACGCCCGTTTTCAGATAAGATTACGGCCAATCGAAAATTTGGAATCTGTATCTGTCCGGCTGTACATCAGTTTGACCGGAGCAGCTTCAACCCCAAAGGAACACGCATAGTGAATAACAAACAACAACTGCAAGAAGGCTTGCAGGCACTCGGCCTCACGCTCACCACACCGCAACAACTGCTGCTGCTTGAATATGTTGCCCTGCTCACCAAATGGAACAGCACCTACAACTTAACCGCCCTGCGCGACGAAGCGTCGATTATCAGCCACCACATTCTCGACAGCCTGACCCTGCTGCCGTTTGTGCAAGACGCAAAAACATTGATGGACGTCGGTTCCGGCGGCGGGATGCCGGGTATTCCCACCGCCATCTGCCGCCCCGATTTGCAGATTACCCTGCTGGATTCCAACACTAAAAAAACTTCGTTCCTGCAACAGGCCGTTATCGAGCTGGGCTTGAACAACGTAACCGTTGCCGCCGGCCGCGTGGAAGCGATGCACGATAAAAAAGTGGACGTGGTTACCAGCCGCGCATTTGCCGAGCTGGCCGACTTTATTTCGCTCACCAAACACCTCTTGAACGAAAACGGTTATTGGGCGGCCATGAAAGGTGTTTATCCTTATGAAGAGCTGGAACACGTGCCCGCTTCGGTAGAAGTGGTGAAAGTGGAAAAACTCCATGTGCCCATGCTCAACGCCGAGCGGCATATGGTGGTGATGAAACCGAAAAAATGAGCTTTACCGTTTGACACCACTTGCCATACTCGGGCTTGACCCGAGTATCTGTTATTTCTTTTGAAACAAAAAGATGCTCGGGTCAAGCCCGAGCATGACGCAAGCGTTTTAAGGTGCCTAAACAAATTTTGCAAAGGCCTCAGGCCGTCTGAAATGCTTAAACGCAAGAAAAGGGCGCTTTCCCAAGCGCCCTTTTTTACTGCCGTCAAGATTTAGTCTTTCTTGTCTTTCACTTCTTCAAACTCGGCGTCAACAACATCGTCGCTGCCTTTCGCACCGCTGTCGGCTGCCTGTTCCGCACCCGCGCCGTTGGCTTCTGCCTGTGCTTGGGCATAAACCAGCTCGCCTAGTTTCTGGCTGGCCGTGCCCAAAGCTTCGGCTTTGGCATCGATATCGGCTTTGTCTTCGCCTTTCACGGCTTCTTCGGCGGCTTTCAAAGCGTCTTCGATTTTGGCTTTTTCATCGGCATCGAGCTTGTCGCCGTATTCGCCCAGTGATTTTTTCACGGAGTGAATCAGCGCTTCGGCTTGGTTGCGCGAAGCCACCAGTTCGGTCAGTTTTTTGTCTTCTTCGGCATTGGCTTCGGCATCTTTCACCATGCGTTCGATTTCTTCTTCGCTCAAACCTGAAGAACCCTGGATGGTGATTTTAGCCTCTTTGCCGGTGCCTTTGTCTTTGGCCGACACATGCAGGATACCGTTGGCGTCGATATCGAAGGTTACTTCGATTTGCGGAATGCCGCGCGGTGCCGGTGCGATGTCGCCCAAATTGAAGTTACCCAGCGATTTGTTGGCGGAAGCACGCTCGCGCTCACCTTGCAGCACATGGATGGTAACGGCGCTTTGGTTGTCTTCGGCGGTTGAGAACACTTGCGACGCTTTGGTCGGGATGGTGGTGTTTTTGTTGATGAGTTTGGTCATCACACCGCCCATGGTTTCGATACCGAGCGACAAGGGGGTTACGTCGAGCAGCAAAACGTCGCTGCGGCCGCCGCCCAACACTTCGCCCTGAATCGCGGCGCCGAGTGCCACGGCTTCGTCGGGGTTGACGTCTTTGCGCGGTTCTTTGCCGAAGAAGGCTTTCACGGCGTCCTGCACTTTGGGCATACGGGTTTGGCCGCCCACCAGAATCACGTCGTCGATATCGCCCACGCTTAAGCCGGCGTCTTTAACGGCCACTTTGCACGGCTCGATGGAACGCTCGATCAAGTCTTCCACCAGGCTTTCGAATTTGGCACGGGTGATTTTCATCGCCAAGTGTTTCGGGCCTGCGGCATCCATAGTGATGTAGGGCAGGTTGATTTCGGTTTGCTGGCCGCTGGAAAGTTCGATTTTGGCTTTTTCGGCGGCTTCTTTCAGGCGTTGCAGCGCCATCACGTCGTTTTTCAGGTCGATGCCTTGTTCTTTTTTGAACTCGGCGATGATGTAGTCGATCAAGCGTTGGTCGAAATCTTCGCCGCCCAAGAAGGTGTCACCGTTGGTGGCCAGCACTTCAAACTGCTTTTCACCGTCGATGTCGGCGATTTCGATGATGGAAATGTCGAAGGTACCGCCGCCCAAGTCGTACACGGCGATTTTGCGGTCGCCTTTGGTGTTTTTATCCATGCCGAAAGCCAAGGCGGCTGCGGTCGGCTCGTTGATGATGCGTTTTACGTCCAAACCGGCGATGCGGCCTGCGTCTTTGGTGGCTTGGCGCTGGCTGTCGTTGAAGTAGGCCGGAACGGTAATCACAGCTTCGGTTACCGGCTCGCCCAAATAGGCTTCGGCGGCCTGTTTCATTTTGCGCAGCACTTCAGCGGAAACCTGCGGGGGCGACAGCTCTTTGCCTTGCGCTTTCACCCAAGCGTCGCCGTTGGCGGCTTTCACGATGTCGAAAGGCATCAGGTCGATGTCTTTCTGAACTTCTTTGTCTTCGAATTTGTGGCCGATCAGGCGTTTTACCGCGTAAATGGTGTTTTTCGCGTTGGTTACGGCTTGGCGTTTGGCCGGTGCGCCGACCAAGATTTCGCCGCCGTCCAAATAGGCGATGATGGAAGGCGTGGTGCGCGCGCCTTCGGCGTTTTCAATCACTTTGGTTTGGCCGTTTTCTGAAATAGCCAAGCATGAGTTGGTTGTACCTAAGTCGATACCGATTACTTTTGCCATTGTGTTATTGCTCCTTAAATGATTTCTGAAATTCTATCCGGGCCTCTGCCCTGTCGGGTTCGTAAATAAGGTGTGTTTTTAACTTTTCAAGTATGTGCGCTTAAATTTTTTGATAAAATAATCATTTTTAATTCAAGTGCTTGATTTACTTATCCACAAGCCGTACTTTTGTTTTTTGCTTTCAGACGGCCTTAGTGCGGCAGCGAAAAGGCCGTCTGAAAATTTTGTTTCTAAAGAAACGGCCGCAGCGGTGCTTTCAGTTGCCGCCCTCGCCGCCTTGTGCCACGGTTACCATAGCGGGGCGCAGCACGCGGTCGGCCAGTTGGTAGCCTTTTTTCAACACACTCACCACGGTATTGGGTTCCTGATCGCTTTCCACAGCCTGCATGGCTTGGTGGTGGTGGGGGTCGAGTTTGTCGCCCGGCTGCGGGTTGATTTCGGTGATTTGGGTGTGTTCGAAAGCTTTGTTCAATTCGTTCAGCGTCATCTGCACGCCCATTTTCAAGGCGTCGAAATTACCGCTTTGGTCGAGCAGCGCCATTTCCAGATAATCTTTTACCGGCAGCATTTCGGCGGCAAATTTCTGGCCGGCGTATTTGTGTGTGGCCTGGATTTCTTCGGCGTGGCGGCGGCGCAGGTTTTGCTCGTTGGCCAAGCCGCGCAGTTGTTCGTCTTTCAACATGCCTTCGAGTTCGGCGATTTTGGCTTCCAAATCTTCGTAAGAAGGTTTCTCCTGTGCTTCGCCCTGCTCCGCCTGAGGCATTTCTGCGGTTTCGTTATTTTCTACGTTTTGGTTTTGTTCGGTCATTTGGGTGAATCCTTTGCGGTTGGTTATTTCGATAGGGCTTTAATATAAGGCCGCCGGCAGCTTATTCAAGCCGTAATCTTTACGAAATCACACAGGGGCTCAGGCCGTCTGAAAAACAATGCGACCGACTCGATTTTGCACGCTAAACGGCAAAACCGGGTCGAACCGGAAATATATTTTCAGCCGTATTTTTCAGACGGCCGGTTGAAAAAACAAAAAGGCAAAACCTTTCGGTTTTGCCTTTTCAATAATCCGCTGCTTAGTGAACGTCTTTCCAGTATTCTTTTTTCAGGAAATACGCCAGCGGCAGCATCACGGCCATCAGGAAAATCAGCACGATATAACCCGTGCGCTTGCGTTGCAGCTGTGCAGGCTCGCCCATATACACCATAAAGTTAACCAAATCACGAGCGTAATCGTCGTATTCTTTGGTAATCACTTTGCCGTTGGGCAGTTGGCGGGTTTGCAAGCCGGTGGATTCCCAATGGAGTTTGGGCACCAGATTGCCGTGTGCGTCTTTCACCATCACGGGTTGGCCTTTCGCATCCAGCTCAACCGCCTGTACGCCTTGTTGCTGCCACAGGGGGTGCGGCATGGCGGCATTCGGCAGAACGGTATTGTTCCAGCCGGTCGGGCGGGTCGGGTCTTTATAGAAACCGCGCATATAGGCGTAGAGATAGTCCGCACCGCGCGAACGGGCGATCAGCGACAGGTCGGGTGGAGCCGCGCCGAACCATTTTTTCGCATCCGCAGGGTTGATGGCGGCATGCATCACGTCGCCCACTTTATCGGTGGTGAACATCAGGTTGTTTTTGATTTCGTCTTCGGTCAGGCCGATGTCTTGCAGACGGTTGAAACGCATGGCGGTAGCCGAGTGGCACGACAAGCAGTAGTTGGTGAAAATCTGCGCACCGCGCTGCAGGCTCTCTTGGTTGCGCAAATCAATTTCAACCGGCTCATAGTTTCCGCCGCCTGCCGCGACTGCCATACTCATCGGAGCTGCCAGCAATAAGGCAGCAAACCAGTTTTTCAATGTTTGTTTCATTTTCGCTGCCCTCATTAAATCAGAATTGCAAACAGGTATGCGCCTACCACGGTGATGATGGTGTAAACGAAGAACATCACCTTCTGTTTGGTGGTGCTCATGGTTACACGGGCAGGCACTTCGCGGTCTTTATCCATTTTGGTATAGAACGGCATACCCAGGAAGAATGCAAAGTAAATGATAGACAGAATACGCGCCACGATGGTGCGGGTGTCGGTGGCCACCAAAGCACCCAAAATGCCCAAACCGATGAAGGAAATGATAAACAGCACCAGCATGGTTTTGAAAATCGGGCCGCGGTAACGGACGGATTTCACGGGAGAGCGGTCAAGCCACGGCAGGAGGGCAATCAGCACCACGGCCGCACCCATACCGATTACACCCCAAACCTGCGTGCCGAAGAACGAGGGAATCGCGCGCAAAATGGCGTAGAACGGTGTGAAATACCATACCGGCGCAATGTGTGCGGGCGTTACCAGCGGGTTGGCGGCATCGAAGTTCGGTTTTTCCAAGAAGTAGCCGCCGCCTTCGGGGGCGAAGAACATAATGGCGCAGAACACGATCAGAAATACCACCACGCCCAAGATGTCTTTCACGGTGTAGTAGGGGTGGAAAGGAATGCCGTCGAGCGGAATGCCGTTTTCGTCTTTCAGTTTTTTGATTTCCACGCCGTCGGGGTTGTTGGAGCCCACTTCGTGCAGGGCAATCAAGTGCGCCGCAACCAAACCGACCAGCACCAGCGGCACGGCAATCACATGCAGGGCGAAGAAGCGGTTGAGAGTAACGTCGGAAACGTTGAAGTCGCCGCGGATCCAAGTGGACAAATCAGGGCCGATAACGGGAATCGCGGCGAACAGGTTGATAATCACCTGCGCACCCCAAAACGACATCTGACCCCACGGCAGCAGGTAACCCATAAAGGCTTCGGCCATCAGCGCCAGAAAAATCAGCGAGCCGAAAACCCACACCAGTTCGCGCGGTTTTTTGAACGAGCCGTAAATCAGGCCGCGGAACATATGCAGATACACCACCACGAAAAACATGGAGGCGCCGGTGGAGTGCATATAGCGGATAATCCAGCCGCCGGAAACGTCGCGCATGATGTATTCCACGGCGGTAAAGGCGGCGGGCAGGTTGTATTGGTTCAGGTTGCCGTCGGGCTTGTAGTTCATGGTCAGGAAAATACCGCTGACGATTTGAATCACCAGCACCAGCATGGCCAGCGAACCGAAGAAATACCAGAAGTTGAAGTTTTTCGGCGCGTAATACTCGGTTACGTGCTCTTTCATCATTTTAGACAAAGGGAACCGTGCGTCCACCCAGTCTAACAATGCCTTTGCTTTGTTATTGGTTTGGTTTGCCATGATAAGTCCCTTTATTTATCGTCGCCCACCAGGATAGTGGTGTCGTTCAGGTATTTGTAGGGCGGAATAATCAGGTTGGTCGGTGCCGGCACGCCTTTGAACACGCGGCCCGCCAAGTCGAATTTGGAACCGTGGCACGGGCAGAAGAAACCGCCCTTCCAATCGGCGCCCAGATCGGCGGGGGCGACGTCGGGACGGAAAGTCGGCGAGCAGCCCAAGTGGGTGCAGATGCCGATGGCCACGAAAATATTGGGTTTGATGGAACGCAACTCGTTTTTGGCATACTCGGGCTGCTGATCGACTTCCGATTTCGGATCGGCCACGGCGTTATTGAGCGTGGGCAGGTCTTTCTGCTGCTGTTCGGTGCGGTTCAACACCCAAATCGGTTTGCCCTGCCATTCGGCGGTAACAAGTTGGCCTGCTTCGATTTTGCTGACATCCACTTCAATGGGCGCACCTGCGGCTTTAGCCTTTTCCGACGGGAAAAAGCTCGCCAGAAACGGCACGGCAACGCCTGCGGCGGCGGCACCGCCCGCAGCGGCTGTCGCCAGCGTTAAGAAGCGGCGGCGGCTTTGGTTGATTTCTTGATTTTCCATTATTTCAGTCATCCTAATGATATGGGAATACCGAGCCATTAAACTCTTTAATTCTACCTGATTTTATGGGGATACTTAAAGTATTATTTAAAATAAGGTAAAAGTTTTACGGTGTTTCTTGATTTTATGCGGGGTTTTGTTCGTCAAAAAATACCGTTTCAATATTGAATTCCTGCGCCAGCGCAGTGCCCAGCGCCTGTATGCCGTAACGCTCGGTGGCATGGTGGCCGGCGCCGATAAATGCGACGCCCGTTTCGTTGGCCAGGTGGTATTGCGCCTCGGAGATTTCGCCCGTGATATAGGCATCGGCGCCTTCGTCTATGGCCGTCTGAAAAAAGCCCTGCGCCCCGCCGGTGCACCATACGATGCGTTCGATAACCCGGCCTTCCCCGCCCACTGCAACCGGCGTGCGGCCGAGGCGGTTTTGCAGGCCTGCGCACAGTTGCGCCAGCGTTTGCGGGGTTTTCAGACGGCCTGCGTTAAGCAGGTTTTGTTCGCCGAACCGATATTCGGTTGTCCAATCCATGCGGGCGGCCAGTTGGGCGTTGTTGCCTAAAACGGGGTGAGCGTCCAGCGGCAGGTGGTAGCCTGCCATGTTGATGCCGTAGGCCAGCAGGGTGGCGATACGGTCTTTTTTCCAGCCGGTGATGGTAACCGGCTCGCTTTTCCAAAACAGCCCGTGGTGCACCAGCAGCATATCGGCGCCCTGCTCTACCGCATAAGCGGCGGCGGCGCGGCTGGCGGTAACGGCGGTAACGATTTTGCGGATTTCTTCCCTGCCTTCGATTTGCAGGCCGTTGGGGGCGTAATCTTTATATAAGTCGGTTTGCAGGGTTTGATTGCACCAATCGAGTATGGTTTGGCGTGCGCTCATGCTTTTTCCTTGCGTGAAAGGCGTTATTGTGCGGATTTTTTCAAACGGAACTTTGACGGTGAGCAAAGGCGTGCGAAATTTTTGCGGTTTTGACTACACGGCACTACATTTTACCGCCGTTTAACAAGCCGCCGCCCGGCGGCAAAAGGCGCATTATATACAAACCCGCACTGCTCCGTTAGAATTGCAGCCGTCTGAAAACCCCATCATAAGGAAACCGCCATGACCCGTATGGTTCACTGCGTGAAGCTGGGCAAAGAAGCCCCCGGCATGAAATTCGCCCCGCTGCCCAATGCTTTGGGCAAGCGTATTTTCGAAAACGTGTCGCAAGAGGCGTGGGACGCTTGGACGCGCCACCAAACCATGCTGATCAACGAAAACCGTCTCAGCCTTGCCGACCCGCGCGCGCGCGAATATTTGGCGCAGCAGATGGAAAACTATTTCTTCGGCGACGGTGCCGACCAAGTGCAGGGTTATGTGCCGCAGGAATAAAGGCTGCATGGCAAACAGGCCGTCTGAAACGTTTCAGACGGCCTGTTTGCCGTTTGGCGCCGGCTGTCGGAAGAATCAGGTTGAGACCTTTGCAAAAAAGCCGTTTTAACCCTGAATTTATTTGTATTTCGTCATACCCGGGCTTGACGCAAGTGTTTTAAGGTGCCTAAAAGAATTTTGCAAAGGCTCAGACTGTAATCCAAGGTTATTGAACCGACGTCAACTTTTTTCAGACGGCCTAAATTATAATCGCATCATTTCTTCTGATTGATTTTCCGTTATGTCTGTACGCAACTGGCTGGCCGCAGCCCGTTTACGCACCCTGCCGCTGGCCGCCGCTTCGGTATTGTGCGGCATGCTCACCGCCGCGCTGCAACACCGGGGCAACTTAACCGTGTCGGCCCTGTGCCTGCTCACCGCCCTGTCGCTGCAAATCCTCAGCAATCTGGCCAACGATTACGGCGATGCCTGCAACGGGGCCGACACGTTGGCACGCAAAGGCCCCGCACGCATGGTCAGTTCCGGCCGCATCAGCCCGGCGGCTATGGCGCGCGGGGTGAAGCTGACGGCAGCGGTTTCGTGCCTGCTCGGCATCGCCCTGCTCTGCTCCGCCCTGCCCGCGATTTCGGCCGCCGAACCGCAAAGCTGGCTGCTGTGGCTGTTGCTCGGCGCGGCTTCCGTGGCCGCCGCTTTTGCCTACACCGCCGGCAAAAAGCCCTACGGCTATATCGGGCTGGGCGACTTGGCGGTGTTGGTGTTTTTCGGCTGGCTGGGCGTGCTGGGCACGGAATACCTGCACACAGGCCGTCTGAACGCCGCCTCGTGGCTGCCTGCTACGGCATTGGGTTTGTGGTGCGCGATGGTGTTGAATATCAACAATATGCGCGACATCGCCTCCGACCGGCTGGCCGGCAAAACCACCGTTGCCGTACGCTTGGGGCTGCCGCGTGCCAAAATCTACCATACCGTGCTGCTGCTGGTGGCGGCGGCGGCATGGGCGCTGTGGCTGCCGCTGCATTTTGGCGGCGGCCTGTTTCTTTTATGCGCCGCATTGCTGGCGGCTTCGGCCATCCACTTGTATTTGCTGAAAAAAGCCCAATTTTCTGCCGAGTTGGACAAGCTCCTGCCGCAATGGAGCATCACGGTTTTGCTGTGGATATTGCTGTTATGGCTGAATGCGCCGCTTTAGGCGCAACCTTGTTTGGCAGACAGCGCAGCCCGGCAACGGCCACACGCCAACCGTTCGTAATAATTTCCAGCAAAAATCTTTGATTTGCTGTTAAAATCCGTTTCCTTAATCATTTTCACACCACAATAGGACAAACGCCATGCAAAACGACGTTTACGACTACACCCAAACCGCCGGCGCGGTGCAGAAAAATACCGTATTGCGCAAAACCTACGGCCTGCTCGGCATTTCATTCATTCCCTGCGCCATCGGTGCGTTTCTCAGCAGCCAGGCCGGCATCAACCTGTATGCCATGTTCGGCAACCGCTGGATTGCGTTCGGCGTGGTGCTGGCCTTTTTCTACGGTATGTGTTTCTTAATCGAGAAAAACCGCTACAGCAACACCGGCGCGGCACTGCTGATGGCGTTCACTTTCGGCATGGGCGTGCTGATCAGCCCGCTGCTGCAATACAGCCTCAGCTTCAGCAACGGCGCGCAAATCGTCGGCCTTGCCGCCGCCATGACCGCAGCCGTGTTCTTCACCATGGCCGCCGTGGCGCGCCGCACCAAAGCCGATATGAACAGCCTCGGCCGCTTCCTGCTGGTGGGCGCGGTGGTGCTGATGGTGGGCGTGGTGGCCAATATGTTCCTGCAAATACCCGCGTTTTCACTCGCCCTTTCTGCCGCTTTCGTGATTTTCAGCTCGCTGATGATTATGTGGCAGATCCGCACCGTTATCGACGGCGGCGAAACCAGCCACATCAGTGCCGCGTTAACCATCTTTATCTCTATCTATAATATTTTCAGCAGCCTGCTGAACATTCTGCTCTCTTTGGGCGGCGAAGATTGATTTAACGCACAAACAGCCGTAAAAGGCCGTCTGAAACGCATTCAGACGGCCTGAGCCCTTTGCAAAACCCCCGGATGCGGATGCAGTTCAAGGCGTAGCAGCGCAGCGAGTGCAGACATAACATGAAGTTAGGCAAGCGAGCGGGCAGCGCACAACGCAGAAATGCGCCGCAGATGGGGGTTTTGCAAAGGTCTCGGTCTTTTTCTTTGACATCCTCCCTGCCAGCCTTTATCCTGCCGACCATCTTGCCTGCATTGCACGCCCACCTGATTTCTTTGATATGACTACCCACGTTCTGCGCCGCGCCGTTTATGCCGGCAGTTTCGATCCGCCGACCAACGGCCATTTGTGGATGATACGCGAAGCACAAGCCCTGTTCGACGAGTTAATCGTGTCCATCGGCGTTAACCCCGACAAAAAAAGCACCTACACCGTGGCGGAACGGCAAGCCATGCTCGAAGCCATTTCCAGCGAATTTCCCAACGTGCGCATCACCTCGTTTGAAAACCAGTTTCTGGTCAACTATGCCCACAGCGTCGGCGCCAAATTCATCGTGCGCGGCATACGCACGGCTTCCGACTACGAATACGAGCGCACCATACGCTATATCAATTCCGACCTTCACCCCAATATCGCCACGGTGTTTCTGATGCCGCCGCGCGAATTCGCCGAAGTTTCCTCCACCATGGTGAAAGGCATGGTCGGCCCCGACGGCTGGCGCGACATGATACGCCGCTATGTGCCCGTGGCGGTGTACGACAAAATCCTGCAAGACAACCAAAGCACTTAACCCGCCTTTTGCCAAACGGCAGCGGCCGTCTGAATATACTTTCAGACGGCCGCTGCCGTTTTGCCCGAACCGTTTCCGCGCACTTGCCAAGCTGCCTAAAACATCATAAGGTTACACCAAACTACAAACAGCCGCCTATGGTGAACCCACTTACTCCGTTACCGCGCTGCTGCGCCTTGCCGTGCTATTCGCACTCTCTGCGGCTTGCCGCCTTGTACCGGAGTAATTGGGTTCACGATAACGGCAACCGCAAAGGAAGAAAATAAAAATGCCCCGACAACTCACCCAGCAACTTGGGCGGGAAGTGGCCGAAACCATGCTCGCCGGTTTCAACAAACACTACCGCCTTTTCCGAGAAGTTACCGAGCGCGCCAAAGAGCTTTTCGAGCAGAAAAACTGGCGCGGCATTCAAGATTTGGTGGCCGAGCGCATCCAGATGTATGACCAGCGTGTGCGCGAAGCCGTCGATGCCCTGCGCAGCGAACACGCCGCCACCGCCTTAAGCGACGATGTATGGGCGGCGGCCAAAACCGAATACATCGCCCTGCTCGTCAACCACAAACAACCCGAGCTGGCGGAAACCTTTTTCAACTCGGTTTCCACCAAACTCTTGGCCAAAGAATATTTCAACAACCAGTTTATCTTCGTCAAACCCTCCACCAGCACCGAATACATCGACTCCAATCCGCCCACGTTCCGCTCGTTTTATCCCGAAACGCAAGGGCTGCGCGGCTGCCTGCGCAACATACTGCGCCACTTCGGCTGGAACGTGCCGTTTGCCGATCTCAACCGCGACATCGGCAATATCCTGCGCGCCGCCCGCCGGCACTTTCAGGCCGAATGGCCGCCGCAGGAAATGAACCTGCACGTGCGCGTGCTCAACTCACCGTTTTACCGCAACAAAGGCGCCTACATTTTCGGGCAGATTGTCAACGGCGCCGTGCGCCACCCGTTTGCACTGGCCGTGCTGCACGACGAAGCCTCAGGCCGTCTGAAAGTGGATGCCGCCCTGTTTGAAGCCCAGCAGATTGCCGTGCTGTTTTCATTCGCCCGCGCCTATTTTCTGGTGGACATGCCCGTGCCCAGCGGCTACATCCGCTTTCTGCACGATATGCTGCCGATGCGCGCACCCGGCGACCTCTACACCATGGTCGGCCTGCAAAAACAAGGCAAAAACATCTGGTGGCGCGAGTTTGCCCAACACCTCGAATACTCGCACGACAAATTCATCCTCGCCCCCGGCGTGAAAGGGCTGGTGATGAGCGTGTTTACGCTGCCGTCGTTTCCCTATGTGTTTAAAGTGATTAAAGACAAATTCGGCCCCAACAAAGATTTCGACCGCGAATACGTGCGCCAAAAATACCTGCTGGTGAAAAAACACGACCGCGTCGGGCGCATGGCCGACACGCTCGAATTTTCCAACGTCGCCCTGCCCAAATCGCGCTGCGACGAAGAGTTTCTCAACGAAATGCGCACGCTCGCGCCGAGCCAGTTTGAAGAAAACGAAGAATGGGCGATTATCAAACACGTTTACGTCGAATACCGCCTCAAACCGCTCAACCTCTTTATGCAGCGTGCCAAACCCGCCGACAAAGCCGCCGCCGTTATCGACTACGGCTACGCGCTCAAAGAGCTGGCCTCGGCCAACATCTTTCCCGGCGACATGCTCTATAAAAACTTCGGCATGACCCGTTTCGGCCGCGTGATTTTCTACGACTACGACGAAATCGAATACATGACCGACTGCAACTTCCGCAAAATCCCGCCCGCGCCCAACCCCGAATACGAAATGTCGGGCGAAGTTTGGTATCCCGTCAACAAAGGCGACGTTTTCCCCGAAGAATTCGGCCCGTTCCTGCTCGGCGAACCCGACGTGCGGCAGGTATTCCTGCAACACCACAAAGACCTGCTCACCCCCGAATTCTGGCAGGGTAAAAAAGAGCGGCTGCAACAGGGGCTGTATGACGACTTCTTCCCCTACCCGCAATCCGTCCGCTTCACCCCCGACCAAACCGCCGCCGGGCTGGCGGGCGATGCCGATGCCTAACCCTCAAACAAAGGCAACACGCACAAAAAGGCCGTCTGAAAACTTTTCAGACGGCCTGAGACCTTTGCAAAATTCATTTAGGCCGTCTGAAATATTCAACCATCGTCATTCCCGCGTAGGCGGGAATCCAGTCGTTTTTTTGTAAGCTATTGAAATAAAATACTTAATGGTTTAAAGGCTGGATTCCCGCCTACGCGGGAATGACGAGGCACAAACCTTTTCAGGGTTGAATTGGTTTTTTTGCAAAGGTCTCGGCCTTTGTTTCCCTATTTCAAAAACTCAGCATTATTTGGCGGCCGACCCGGCATGCAGTTTTTTGGGCGGCCCGGTTGGCGCGGCGGATTTCGGCTGCGACGGACTTGGCTCCGTTTCTTGCGCTTTTCCAAAAGGCCTCAACGGCAAAGTTCAGTTCGCACTTTGCGCCGGCGCGCGGATAGCCGGACAAACGGGAAGTATTCGTAAGGTATCCTTTACGGGAATATCCGCTGAAACAATTTGTCAGGCCGGCATCATTCATGCAATATGGTTTCAGGCCGTCTGAAAATGAGCAGGGCTGAGTTTGGCACAGCGTAAGCAAGTAAAAAGAAGCAGATAAGGAGCGGAAAGTGGATTTGAAAAGACTGAAATATTTCTGCGCCGTGGTTGAGCACGGCAGTATCAGCAAGGCGGCGCAGGCGCTGCATATTTCCCAGCCGCCGCTAAGCAAGCGGTTGCAGGAGCTGGAGGAAGAGGTGGGCGCTCCCCTGTTTTTGCGGCAAAGTGGAAAAATCGAGCCAACGCCGACAGGCTTTTTCCTTTACAACCATGCTGTGGAAGTCTTAAAAAATATCCAAAACATCGAACGCGAAACCCAGCTATTTGCAGGCAGGCAGACCAGAACGCTCAAAATCGGGCTGACCCATCTGTTTCAGCGGTATTTTCAACCGCTTCTGATCAAGCTGCACCAAAAGTACCCGCACTTGGAAATAGGCGTAGTGGTGTCGGACTCCAGCCATTTGGAAACGTTGCTGCATAACGGCGTGATTGACATTGCCTTGATTCAGCGTCCTTATAATCTGGAAGGGTATGACTGTATTTCATTTCCGGCAGTCAATACCGTGGTGGTGGCGCATAACAGTCTGCTGGAGGGCTTTAACGGGGATTCGATACACTTGAACGATTTAGGCAGGTTCCCGCTGGTGTTGCTGCGGCGGATTAACGGCACGGGTACGTTTGAATTTTTGCAGGACAAATTGCGGAAAAACGGGGTGAACCCAAACGTTATCATGCACATTTCCCAGCCTAATGTGATTTTGGATTGGCTGGAAAGCGGCGTGGAAGCGGCCTCTTTGCTGCCGGAATCAGAGGTTCGTGCGGCAAAACTGGCCCATTGCCGGATAATCCGCCTGTTGCCGGAAGTGCTGATGTTTTTCCCTACGTTAGTCAAGTTGGCAGCGACGCCGGAGATCGGGGAAATTCTGGCCGTATTGGAAGAAGGATATACCGGAGAGAATAGTTGATCGGCATAAACGGCGGCTGATGCGGCATACTTTTTTTCAGACGGCCTTTGCCGGATAAAGCAGCCGTTTCATTGTATGCCCGGGCGGTGCTTACCCGTCGGCACCGTTGCGCCGCCAATATATTTTATGGGCGAAAACATATTTATTGTCGGTGTATTTGATGCTTTCAAAGTGCAGTGCCCACACATCGGCGGGAACCAATTTGGCCATCGGATGGGAGCGGGTGTAGCGTGCTAGTGCCGCTTGGTGCGCCGCCCCTTCCGGCAGGCATTCGGCACGCGCGGTAAACTGGATACCGCAGATATCGCGTATTTGTTCGGGCTGGCCGGCAATGGTGCCGGCAACGGCGGGATGTTCGAGCATGGCCCGGCCGTGGCGGGTGCCTGTGTCGGTCAATATCACCAGCAACATCTTCTCTTCGTCAAACACATAAAAACAGCTTGCCGCCCAAAGGCCGTCTGCATCATGTACGGCCAAGCTGACAACATGGTTATCGGCGATAAATTTGGCAACGGGTCGGGAAACGGGCTGCATAGAAATTCTCTTTCCTGTTTGTTTGCCTTGTTTTCAGACGGCCTAAACGCAAATGCTGCAAGGTGTCTGGCCGTCTGAAAACCGGTATCAAGCGATATAGGTTCCCCACAGATACGAAATCGGCATCACCAATACCAAGGCAGGCAGCATATTGGCGACGGGGAACGATTTGATCCCGCAAATCCGCAAACCAGTGGCCAGCATAATCAGGCCGCCGGCCGCCGAAAAGTCGGCACGCATTTCGGGCGTGGTCATCGGCACGATAAAAGCAGCCAATGCGGCAAGGCTCAATTGGATAACCAGTTGCGGCACGGCAATAACGGCAACGGCATAGCCCAGCGTGATGGCGAAAATGCCGGCGGTAAACAAGTCCAAAATAGTTTTGATGTAGAGAATGGACGGATCACCGGTCATGCCCTCGTGCATGGAGCCGAACACACCGGTGCCGCTGGCGCAGAAAAGCACCAGAATCGCCACATATTTATCCAAAAATTCTTCCTGCGACAGGCCGCCGACGGGCGGGAATACTTTATCAATCAGGCCGCGTGCACTGCCGGCCAGCTTGTTGATACCTTTTTCGATATAGCACAACTCGCCGATAGCCAAACCGATAACCGAAGCCAGCACCACGGCGGCGAAATATTTCACGCCGGGGATAACCATAATGCCCAACCCCATAGAACACAAACCAAATAAAGGGTTGAGGCCCACGCGCACCCGTTCCGGCAGTTTCGCGCCGGCAAATGCACCCAGCAGCCCGCCGATAACCACGGCGCTGCCGTTGACAAAAGGACCGATAACCATATCGTTCTCCTAAAAATAGCAATGAAAAGGTGTTGGTGCGGTAACGTCATGCCTTCCGGGTCGCTGTTTTCAGACGGCCTGAAATACCGCTTGGCCGGAAAACCGCCGTGCCGTTTAAGCCTGCACCGGTTGCGCTTCAGGCAGGAGGCAGGCCGCCTGAAAATCGGCACGGGTTTATTGCGCCCTGCTGCCTCCGCTCCAACGCGGCAGCCCGGGAAGGTGAATGTCGAACATATCCAAAGCACGGCCGACGCTGTGGGTAAGGATTTGGTCAACGCTTTCGGGCTGCTGGTACAAAGCCGGCACGGGCGGGAAAATGATGCCGCCCATTTCCGTTACGCGGCGCATATTGTCGAGATGGGCGAGATTCAAAGGGGTTTCCCGCACCATCAGCACCAAGCGGCGGCGGTCTTTCAGCACCACGTCGGCCGCCCGGGTCAGCAGGTTGTCGGAAAAACCGTGGGCAATCGCCGCCAAAGATCGCATCGAACACGGTGCCACCAACATACCCGCCGTTTTAAACGAACCGCTGGAAATCGCGGCGGCCAGATTTTGGGCGGAATGCACCACATCGGCCAGCGCGCAGACTTCTTCCCGGCTGTAGGGGGTTTCCAAAGCCCTGGTTGTTTCGGCGCCTTTCGATACCACCAAATGCACTTCGATATCGGGAAGCTGCCGCAGCAGTTGCAGGGCTTTGTAGCCGTATTGAAAACCGCTGGCACCGCTGATGCCGATGATGATGCGTCGTTCAGCCATTTTTTTACCTCCGTTACGGCTCGAAATCGGGCAGGAAGCGTTTGACATCCACTTCTTTGAATTTGCAGCGCTCGAATTCGGGTTTCAATTTAAACGGCACGGTGCAGTCGAAAATCGTTTTGCACGAAGTGCCCTCGGCAATCAGGCGGGAACTGAATTCGGGCGTTTGCGACGGATCAAGCGGATGGCAGCGCACGCCGGGGATAAACAAGGTGTCGATGTCGCCCTGATAACGGGTCTGCATCGCCCACAACACATCGTCGGTATCGAATATATCCACATCTTCGTCTACCAAAATCACATGTTTCAGTTCGGGGAAGGCGGCAAACGCCAAAATAGCGGCTTGACGCTGGCGCCCTTCGTCCACCGGTGCGGTTTTCTTAAACTGCATCACGGCCAGCAGCTTGCCGCCGCCGGATGTGTGGGCGAACACGTTTTGCAGCCTGCCCGGCATCGCCCGTTCCACCATCTCGAGAATACTGGCTTCGGTGGGAATACCGGCCATGTTCACATGTTCTTCGCCCGGCCCCATCGTGGTGCGCAGAATCGGGTTTTTGCGGTGGGTAACGGCCTTCACTTTGATAACCGGCAAGGCAGGTTTGGCATCGCCCGTGTAACCCGGAAATTCAGGCATAGATTTGCCCGTGTCGGAATTTTGATCCTCGCGCACGCGCACATCGGGCAGCAGTTCGCCTTCGATAACCACTTCGGCATGCGCGATGGCACGCTCGTTAATGGTCAAACATTTCGCCATTTCGACCGCACGGCCGCGCAAGGCGCCGGCGATACCTAATTCGTCGTAGCCCAGCGGCGTGGTGGGCGGCTCGAAACAGATGGCCATTTCCACGGCCGGATCCACGCCGATGCTGATGGAAATCGGCAGCGGTTTGCCCATGGCCTCGGCTTTTTGGCGGAAAGCGTCGATATGCCGGCCGGGCGTCAGCCACATCGACAGCTCGTCTTTACCCTGTACGCACAAGCGGTGGATGGTTACGTCGGATTCGCCCGTTTCAGGGTCGGAGGCATAACACAACCCCATGGTGAAATAAGGGCCTGCATCTTCGATAGTGTTGGTCGGTGCGGGCAGCAGCGTGCGCAGGTCGAAATCCGGGTCGCTGGCCAGATGCACCACTTCCTGACATTCGGGTGTTCCTTGCTTTATAGTGAATTCAAATAAAAACTCCGAAATGAAATAACTGCATTCAAACTTGCAATTGGGCGATATGCTAAAGAATCGTTTTACCCTACTTCGGCATTCTTATTTTAATCCACTATAAAACGGGCGGAATAGGGTTTTGCACGGAATCTTTCAGCAGAAAACCCAAGCGCTCCGGCGGGCAGTTTAAAAACTGCCCCACACGTTTGCGCGAACCCAAGAGGCCGATGGCCACGCGGATACCCGGAAAGCCTTTCACATTGTTAAACACCATGGCCGGGCCGTTTTTCTTGGTCGGGCGCTTACAGGTGCCGCCCGCACCCACATAACGGTACACCCCCGAAAGCTCGGCGGTCGGATCGACTTCAACATCGGTGGAAACCAGCTCGCCCGGCAGCGTTTGCAGAAACGCCAAGGCAGAGCGCAAATCATGAACTTGATTGGATTGTTGCGACATTTTCAACTCCTCATTCAGATACACGGGAAACGGTTTCAGTATAGGAGGGAGTGGAAAAATGGAGAAATACCGTTTTGATTACAGAGGGATACCAAAAAGATATGGCATTGCGAATCGGGCTGCGGCCTTTTGAAACCCAATCAGGCCGATGCCTTTGCAAAACTCGTTTGGGCCGTCTGAAAAACTTCAGACGGCCTGCTTCATTGTGTGTCGGGTTGCCGGAAAGTTCAGCGGGCGGAAAACCGGAAGATAACCGCTTCGGCCTGGCAGCAAAAATCAAAACGGGCACGCAATTGCCAGCCGCCTTCGACGGCGCTGACGGTGCCGGTTATGGCGCACGGTTCGCTTTCGGTCTCGCGGGCTTTCTGCGTATAAAACGCCAAAGCGTCTTTGGCTTCCGTTTCGGTAGGAAACACCTTCACAATATCAATGGTACGGTTTTCATTATCGAAAACAGCGCCTACCTCAACAGTACAGTCGGGGCATTTGCCTACGCCTGTTTCTTCGGTTTCAAATATTTTGCCCATGGCGGTTGCCTTCTCTTCAGAAAATAATCCGGTGCGGCTATTTTATCCCGAAAAGAGCGGGCGGGCCGGATGTTTAAAAGGCCGTCTGAAAACTTTCAGACGGCCTTTGTTGCTCTATTTCAAAGACTCGGCATTATTTGGCCAATTCGGCGCGCAGTTTTTTGGTTACTTCCATCATCACTTCCAACTGCTCGACAGTTTCTTTCCAGCCGCGGGTTTTCAGGCCGCAGTCGGGGTTGACCCACAGGCGCTCAACCGGCACCACTTCCATCGCTTTGCGCAGCAGGTGCTCGATTTCGGCGGCGGTCGGCACGCGCGGGCTGTGGATGTCGTACACGCCCGGGCCGATGTCGTTCGGGTATTTGAAGTCGCCGAACGCAGTCAGCAATTCCATATCGGAACGCGAAGTTTCGATGGTGATCACGTCGGCATCCATAGAGGCGATGGCGGGCAGGATGTCGTTAAACTCCGAGTAGCACATATGGGTGTGGATTTGGGTGCTGTCTTCGGCGCCGGTGGACGACAGGCGGAAAGATTCGCAGGCCCAGGCCAGGTATTCGTCCCATTGCGCTTTTTTCAGCGGCATGGCTTCGCGGATGGCCGGCTCGTCGATCTGAATCACTTTGATGCCGGCTTTTTCCAAATCCAGCACTTCGTCGTTCAAGGCCAGCGCGATTTGTTTGGCCACTACGCTCAAGGGCACGTCGTCGCGCACGAACGACCATTTGAACATGGTAACGGGGCCGGTGAGCATGCCTTTCATCGGGCGTTTGGTTAAGGTTTGGGCATAAGAAGACCAGTAAACGGTCATCGGCTCGGGGCGGGAAACGTCGCCGAAAATGATGGGCGGTTTCACGCAGCGGCTGCCGTAGCTTTGCACCCAACCGAACTGGGTGAAGCAGTAGCCGGCCAGTTGCTCGCCGAAGTATTCCACCATGTCGTTACGCTCGGCTTCGCCGTGCACGGGCACGTCGAGTTCCAGTTTTTCCTGCACTTGTACGCAGTAGGCGATTTCTTTTTTCATCGCGGCATCGTAATCGGCGGCGGAGAGTTCGCCTTTTTTGAAGGCGGCGCGCGCTTGGCGGATTTCGGTGGTTTGCGGGAAAGAGCCGATGGTGGTGGTGGGCAGCACGGGCAGGTTCATCCAAGCCTGTTGGGCTTTGATGCGCTCGGCAAACGGTGATTTGCGCTGGTCGGCGCCTTTGGGCAAATCTGCCACGCGTTTTTGCACGGCTTCGTTGTGGATTTTCTTGTTGGTGGCGCGGTCGGCGGCGGCGGCGTCGGAAGCGGCGATGGCTTCTTTCACGCTGTCTTTGCCGTGTGCCAGGGCTTGTTTCACCACGCCCAGCTCAACCAGTTTTTGCGCGGCAAAGGCCATCCAGGATTTGATTTCGGCATCGAGTTTTTCTTCGACGGCCAAATCTTGCGGGCTGTGCAGCAGCGAGCAGGAAGGCGCAATCCACAGGTTGTTGCCCAGTTTGTCGGCAACGGGTTTCAGGGTGTCAATCACTTTGCTCAAGTTGGCGCGCCATACGTTGCGGCCGTCGATCAGGCCGACGGAAAGCACTTTGTTTTCCGGCCAGGCATCGGCGAATACGGCCAGCTGCTCGGGAGCGCGCACCGCGTCGATGTGCACGCCGTGCACCGGCAGGTTTTTCAGCAGGTTCAGGTGTTCGGCAACGGAAGCAAAATAAGTGCCGATGATGATGCGCACGCCGGTGTTGGCCAATTCTTTATAAGTGTCGGCAAAGGCGTTCAGCCAGTTTTGGTCGGCATCCACCGCCAGAATCGGCTCGTCGATCTGAATCCAATCCACGCCTTCGGCGGCCAGCTCGCGCAACAGTTGGGCGTAAACGGGCAGCAGTTTGGGCAGAAGGCTCAGGCGTTTGAAGCCTTCGTCTTTCGATTTGCCCAGCCACAGCAGGGTGATGGGGCCGACCAGAGTGGGCTTGATGTCGTAACCTTGCGCTTTGGCTTCTTTGATTTGGGCGATCAGGCGGCCGGCGTTAACCGAAAATTCGGTGTCGGCGTGCCATTCGGGCACGATGTAGTGGTAGTTGGTGTCGAACCACTTGGTCATTTCCATCGCAAACTGGGTGGCGTTGCCGCGCGCCAGTTGGAAGTATTCGGGCAGGGTCAACTTGGCTGCGTCGAAACCGAAGCGTTTCGGAATCGCGCCCAAAGTGCACAGCAAATCGAGCACATGGTCGTAAAAAGAAAAATCGCCCACGGGCACCAAATCGGCGCCGGCGGCTTTTTGGGCGGCCCAGTTCAAACGGCGGATTTCGGCGGCAACGGCCTCAACTTCGGCCTCGGTTTTCGCGCCTTTCCAAAAGGCTTCGACGGCAAATTTCAGTTCGCGCTTCGCGCCGATGCGCGGATAGCCGGACAGGTGAAAAGTATTCATAAGGTATCCTTTACGGGAATATTCGGTGGAACAATTTGTCAGGCTGGCATATTGAATGTTTTTACGCCATATTGCAAACGCTAAATTTGCATGGAGTTGATGAATGAAATTAATGCAAAACCCTCTTCGAGGCCGTCTGAAAACGTTTTCAGACGGCCTCAAACATGATGCACCACCAGCTTTTTGCCGCCGTAGTCCAATACTTCCACCTCCATATCAAACAGGGTTTTGATGTTTTGCGGCGTAAACACCTCGTTGGGGTGGCCTTGCAGCGCCACTTCGCCGTTTTTCATCGCCACCACGAAATCGGCATAGGCCGCGGCCTGGTTGATGTCGTGCACCACCACCACGGTGGTGCGCCTGTGTTCGCGGGTGAGTTTCTGCAACAGCTGCATCAGGCTGCGGGCGTAATACATATCGAGGTTGTTGAGTGGTTCGTCGAGCAAAACATATTCGGTGCTCTGGCAGAACACCATCGCAATCATCGCCCTCTGGCGCTGGCCGCCGGACAATTCGGTGAGGTAGCGGTGGGCAAGCGGCAACAGCTGGAATTCGGCCAGCGCGTTTTCCACGATGGCTTTGTCGCTTTCAGACGGCCTGCCCTGATGGTAGGGATAGCGGCCGAACATCAGCAAATCGCGCACCGAAATGCGGCTGATGATGCTGTTTTCCTGCGTGAGTATCGACAACACCCGCGCCAGCTCGGCGGTGGGGGTGCGGGAAACGTCTTTGCCGTTGTAGGCGATGCGGCCGCCGTGCAGCGGTTGCAGCCGCGCCATCAGCGACAGCAGCGTCGATTTGCCCGCGCCGTTGGGGCCGATTAACGCGGTGATGCCGCCTTGCGGAATATCGAGGCTGACGTTGTTTAAAATGGTTTGTCCGCCGATGGCGTGGTTGACGTTGCGTATTTCAATCATGGTTATCCAATGGTTGTGTTTTTATTGAATAGGGTTTCAATGGCTTTCAGACGGCCTCTGTTCCGTCATGCTCGGGCTTGGCCCGGGCATCTCATGTTGATGAAACTCAAGATACTCGGGTCAAGCCCGAGTATGACGTCTGTACTTAAGCTGATTAACTACGCCGCTTCTTCAACACCAGCCATAAAAACACCAGCCCGCCGGCGAATTCCACCACCACGCTCAACACGGCTTTCATGCCCAAAACATGTTCGAACACGGTCTGCCCCGCCACCAGCAACACGCCGGCGGTGAGAAACGCCATCGGCAGGCGTACGCTGTGTTTCATATTGGGGGCGAAGTGATTGGCCAGCGCCACCACCAGCAGCCCGAAGAAGCTGACCGGGCCGACCAGTGCGGTGGAAGTGGCCACCAACACCGCCACCCACGATAACAACCATAAAGTATGGCGGGCATAGGGTATGCCCAGATTAATCGCTTGATCGCGGCCGAGCAGGTAAACATCGAGGCGGTGGCGTTCGCGCCAAATCCAAAACGCGCTAATAAACAGAATCACGGCGGCGATGGCGAGCAGATTGCGGTTGACGCTGTTAAACGAGGCGAAGGTATAAGCCTGTGCCACGGCGAATTCTTCCGGGTCGATCAAGCGTTGCAGCAAAGAGGAAAGGCTGCGGAACAGAATGCCGAAAATCACGCCGATTAAAATCATGCGCGCCAGATCGCGCCCGCCTTGTCGCAAAAGCATTTGAAACAGCAGCAGCGAGCCGCCGATCATCGCCGCCAGATCGAAGCCGAATTTGCCCAGCACCGGCAGATGGGTATAGCCCACGCCGCCCAACAGCGCCACCAGCAGCGTTTGCAAAAACACATACAGCGCATCGAAACCGAGTATCGAAGGGGTGAGGATCGGGTTGTTGGTAATGGTTTGGAACAGCAGCGTCGACACGCCCACCGCATAGGCCACCAGCAGCAGAGAAGCGAGCTTGGCGGCGCGCAAGGGCAGGATGAAATCCCAATTGCCGTGGGCGTTTAAGGTGAGAAACAGCGTGCAGGAAGCCAGCAGCAAAGCGGCGGCCAGCCACAAAGATCGTTTGCTTTCAGACGGCATGGGCAGGCTTCCTCAACAGCAGATACAAAAACAATACCGTGCCCGTTACACCGAACACCGTTGATACGGGAATCTCAAACGGAAAGCGGATTAAGCGGCCGATGATATCGCACAAAAGCACCATGCCCGCGCCCATCAAGGCCACCGCCGGCAGGCTTTGGCGCAGCTTGTCGCCCATCATGCGCGAAACGATATTGGGCACCACCAAGCCGATAAACGGGATATTGCCCACCGTTACCACCACCAGCGAGGTAATCAGCGCGACAATGATTAAGCCTGCCCACAGAATGGTGTTGCGGTTCAGGCCGAGGTTTACCGCCACCGTTTCGCCCAGCCCCACAATGGTGAGCTGGTCGGCAATCAGATAGGCCGCCACCGCCAGAATGCCGGTGAGCCACAATAATTCATAGCGCCCCAGCAGCACGCCGGAAAAATCGCCCTGCTGCCACACGCCCAACAGTTGCAGCATTTCGGTTTCATAAGCGATAAACACCGCCGCCGATTCGATCACGCCGCCGAAAATCATCCCCACCAGCGGCACCATCAATTGCGCGGTGGGCGGCAGGCGGCGGATTAAGGCCATAAACACCAGCATACCGCCAAGCGCCGCCGCCGCCGCTACCGACATTTTCACCATCAGCGCGGCAGCAGGAAAAAACAAGGCCATCAAGAGCAGCCCCAAAGCCGCGCTCTGGCTCGCCCCCACCATCGACGGCTCGACAAAGCGGTTGCGCATCAGAATCTGCATAATCATGCCCGCCACCCCCAGCGACGCGCCGGTGAGCACGATGGCAAACGTGCGCGGCAGGCGGCTGGTAAGCATCAGCTGCATATCGTCGGAAAACTCAAACAGCTTCGCCCAACTGAAATCGGCCACGCCCACCGACAGGCTGGCGGCAAACAGCAGCATCAGCATGATCAGATTAAGCGCGAGAAAAGGTAAGGTTTTTTGCGGCATCACACGGTTTAATAAAAGGAAAATGGTTTTCAGACGGCCTGCTTCAATAGGCCGTCTGAA
The DNA here is from genome assembly GCF_014055005.1 of Neisseria dentiae. Classification (NCBI taxonomy): domain Bacteria; kingdom Pseudomonadati; phylum Pseudomonadota; class Betaproteobacteria; order Neisseriales; family Neisseriaceae; genus Neisseria; species Neisseria dentiae. The sequence continues at coordinate 2,033,461 of NZ_CP059570.1, forward strand.
CGGTTAATCAGGCGTTCGGATATTTTTTCAGACAGGCATCATCGTCAAGCCGTAAGCAGTTTGCGTAGGGTAGGATTCCCCAATGCCTGTCTGAAAATCTCTGCATCATACGAAACACTCTGCGTCATACTCGGGCTTAGCCTGAGTATCTTCCCGTTTCAAAACAAAACAACAGATACTCGGGTCAAGCCCGAGTATGACGGCGGATAGATACGGCACACCATACTCATCTCGACAATTTCAAAATATTCAGCGCACCGCGCCCGACCAGCAAAAACACCAACGTGCCGACCAACAAATCGGGATATTTCGAATGGCTCAGCCAGGTCAGCACGCCGGCGGCAATCACACCCAAATTCACCAGAACATCGTTGGCGGTAAAAATCATGCTCGCCTGCATATGCGCTTCGCGGCTTTTGCTTTTTTGCAGCAGATACAAACACAACGCGTTACCGGCCAAGGCCAGCAAGGAAATACCTATCATCAGACGGAAATCGGGCAGGAATGCCCAACCGAAAAAACGTTGCAGCACCTCGAAAAAGCCCCACAACGCCAACACCAATTGCAAGATGCCCGCCGCTTTGGCCGTGTGTTTCTTGCGCACCGCCGTGCCGCCGACCGCCAGCAGGGCGAGGGCATAAACCAAGGTGTCGGCCAGCATATCCAAACTGTCGGCCAACAGCCCCATCGAACCGGACAAAATGCCGCTCAACGCTTCCAGCACGAAGAGAAACAGATTGACGGCCAAAACCTGCCACAGCAGTTTGCGCTCGGCGGCAGGTTGCAAAACAGCGGTGTCCGAATCCGTTTCGGTGCTCTCCAGCAGCGAAGTATCGAAGTTCAAACTGTCGAGCCGCTGCAAAATCGGCTGGTAAGCGCCTTGGTGCCACACCGTTAAACGACGGTTGGCAATATCGAAATCCAGCGAGCGGATGCCGTCCAGGCCGTCCAGCTTCATGCGGATCAGCGCTTCTTCCGAAGGGCAATCCATTTTGGCAATGCGGAATACGGTTCGATACATGGTAAATCCTGTTTGTTCGTTTGGTTACACAGCAATCAGCCCTGCGATGCTTATTTTCAGACAGGCGTCACTCAAGCAGTTTGCGTAGGGTAGGATGCCCAAATGCCTGTCTGAAAACCTCTGCATCATACGAAACACTCTGCGTCATACTCGGGCTTGACCCGAGTATCTGTTATTTTTTATGAAACGGAAAGATACTCGGGGCAAGCCCGGGTATGGCGGTGAATCCATATAACGCCGAATAAATGTTTTCAGACGGCCTGCCCGCCATGCTGTTCAGGCCGTCTGAAAACGCGGCTTACTTCGCGGCCGCAAACGCTTCTTTCACCTGATTGGCCGAATTCAGCAATTCCTGCGCGCCGCCGGCCGCCAGATAAGCTTCCGGCTTCAGATACACCACCTGGCCTTTTTTCCAAGCGGTGGTTTCGGCCACCAGCGGGTTGTTCAGCACGTCTTTGGCGGCCTGGCCTTCTTCGCCGATGGCGGCGCTGCGGTCGAGCACAAACAGCCAATCCGGGTTTTGCTGCTTGATGTATTCAAACGAAATGGGCTGGCCGTGGCTGCCTTCTTTGATGTTTTCATCTACCGCCGGTATGCCGATGTCGCGGTGCAGCCAGCCGCCCAAGCGGGAATCGGGGCCGAAGGCCGACATTTTGCCGCCGTTCACCAGAATCACCAACCCTTTGCCTTTGCCCGCGGCTGCCTGTTTGGCGGCGTCAAACGCGGCGTCGATTTCGGCTTTCAGCTTGTCGGCCTCGGCCTGTTTGTCGAAAATTTTGGCAAACACATCAATGCGCTGTTTCGCGCTTTCTTTCATGTTTTTGGTGTCGGCGGTCATCTCGATGGTGGGCGCCAGTTGGTTCAGTTGGTCAAACGCTTTGGCGGCGCGCGAGCCGATGATGATGAGCTGCGGCTGGTATTCGTTGAGCGCTTCGTAGTTCGGCTCGAACAGCGTGCCGGCTTTTTTGGCGTCTTTAATCGCGTCTTTCAGATAGTCCAAACGCGATTGGTCAATCGATGCGCCGATGGGCACGCCCAGCCTGCTCAAGGTGTCGATCATGCCCAAATCGTAAACGGCGATGCGCTCGGGTTTGAGCGGCACGGCGGCTTCGCCGCGCGCAGTGGCAACGGTTACGCTCTCGCCCTCGATTTTACGGGCGGTAGCCGGAGCGGAAGCGGCTGCCGCCGTTTGCGAAGCGGCGCCGGAAGCGGCCGCGTTTTTGTTTTCTTGTTGCGAACAAGCGGCCAGCGCGGCGATGCAGGCCAAAGCAGACAGGGTGAAACGGAAGTTTTTCATGTTCAATGCTCCTCAAGCGGGTAATCAAAATCAATGGTTTTCAGACGGCCTGCCTTCATCGGCATCGCCGTCGATAAATTCATGCCGTTTGGCGTGATAATCCTCTTCGGCCTCGCCCAGGCGCCAATAAGGCACGGCCACGCAACGGCCAAGCGGCAGTTGCCATTCTTTGCGGGCAAGCTCGCGCAAAGGGGCGGTCAGCCCGGCTTCGGCGGCAATCCACACATAGCAGTCTTCACTTTGCGGGCGCGCTTGGCGGGCGGCGGCGATTACGGCGGAATATTGCTCGCTGCCGCCGGTGAATACGCTATGCGCCACCTGCGGCGGGCAGGCGAAATCGGCAGGCAGGTCGGCGGCTTCGGGCAGCAATAAAACCACATGGCCGCGCGCGTCGGGCGCCATCTCTTCCAGCATCGATTGAATGGCGGGTACGGCGGTTAAGTCGCCGATTAGCAGGTATTCGGCGGCGGGCAGCAGCATCGGGTCGCGGGTGTTGCGCGGGGCGGTGATGCCCACGGTTTGGCCGGTTTGCACATGATGGGCAAACGCCGAAGCGGGGCCGTTATCGCCGTGCAGCACGAAATCAACGGTAAACGTGCAGGCCTGCCGGTTAAACGCGCGCACGGTGTAGGTGCGCGAATAAGGCTTGTCGGCCGGATCGGCCCAGCGCGGGCGGCCTTTTTCAAAGCTTTCGGGCAGCACGGGCGCGCTTTGCCCTTCGCGCGGCAGCAGCAGCTTGAACGGCGCGCCGTTGCAGCGGAACGGATAATCGGCCAATTCGGGGCTGTGGAACACGATGCGGCGCAGGTGTTTGCCGACGTCGTGCCAGCTTTGCACCCGTATCAGGCGGATGCGGTGGGGATCGTTGTTGTCGGGGTTGGTCATGGTCGGCTTTCTAAATCCAATGTATATAAAAACGAAAAAGGCAGCAGGCTGCCGTGGTTGTGCTGCGGCAGCAGGCGGTATTCGAAATGCAGGTCGCCGCGTTCGGCCAACTGCGCCCGCCATGCGGCCAGTGTTTCGGCGGAAACGGCGGCCGTTGCCGCGCGGTGGCGGCGGACGCGTTCGCTTGCCGCCTGCGCATTTTCAGGCTTGGCACCGCCGCTTTGCAGCCACAACAATTGTTTGCCGGCCATATTCTGCTTGCGCCATTGCGGGGCGTAGCGCGAGAGAAACAGGCCGTTTTGCCACCACAACGACGGATCGGCCGCCACATAATGCGTAAACGCCTGCGGCCGCACGCCCAACACATACAGCACAAACAAACCGCCGTAGGAATGCCCCCACAGGGTTTGCCGCTGCGGATTCAGGCGCACGCGCCGTTCGACGGCCGGGCGTATGGTGTCGTTCAGTAAGCGCAGGAAGTCGGCAGCACCGCCGTTGAGCCGCGCCGGGTCGGAGGTATCCGCCGCCGGCCGGCCGTCTGCTGCGGGCGGCGTGTAGTCCCAAGCGCGTTCGGCCGTAGCAAAGCGCAGCGGCGTATCGTAACCGAGCAACACCAGCACGGGCGGATGTTTCAGACGGCCTGAATCTTCCGTTGGCAAGTGTTCGGGCAGGGCGTTGCCGTCTAAGGCATAAAGCGCGGCAAAACCTTGCGGCGGCACAGGCTGTTTGGGAATGCCGAGAAACACGCGGTAACCGCGCCTGCCGTCGGCCGAACGGAAGTGCAGCGTTTCAAAACGGTAAACAGGGTGAACCCCCGTTACCACCGAAAGATCGGCGGGACGGGTCAGATCCGGTGCCGCCCAAGCAGACGGTGCGGCGGCAAGCAGGCCCGACAGCAGTGCTATGGTACCATATCGCCTATTCATTGGAACAAACGCTTATCCGCCGCAAAACCGCGTGCGTCGCCTTTGGCGGTATCGAATTCGGTAAAGGTGCTGTTGACGTCGGTAACGGCGGTTTGCCCGTCAATCACCACCGAGGCACTCAGTTTTACCCCTCCGCCGCTTTTTTCGCCGCTGGCCATATCGGGCAGCACCAAGCGCTCTATTTTAAGCTTGCCCGAGCTGATTTTGGCCTCACGCGTGGCCAACTGCTTGCCGCGCGGGCGGATTTTGTCTTCGGCTTTAAAGTTATCGGGAACCGCCGCATCGCTGATAACCGCCATGCCCAGCAGTTGGGCGCCGGCCAAATCCATTTGGCCGCCTTTCACCGGAATTCCGACCAACAGCTTGCTGCCACGGTGGATATGGCGGTTGTCGCTCCATGCGGTTTGCCCCTGGCGGGGGGCACGGGTTTGGTGTGCCAGCGAATAGGCGCGGCTCATGATTTGGATTTTGTAACCCGGGATTTTATTTTTGCCCAAGCCGTCGGTGATATCGTCAACCAATTGCGGCGCCGTCCCCCCTTTGTTGCCCAGAATGCGCGCCGAAGTATCTGTCAGCGGCAGATTACGGCCTGCCACCGACAGGGTTTGCAGATGACCGAAGCCTTCGGCTTGCGCAGTGAAGATGCTGCCGCCGAGCAACACCGCCAGAGTGAGTGTGCGAAGAGATTTGTTCATTTTTTAATTCTCAAAATAAACGGTTAGATTCTTCCAATATGGAAAAACTGCTTTATAAGGCCGTCTGAAATCTTTTCAGACGGCCTTTGCCGGTTAAAACCCCACTTTCAAACTTCCGTAAAATGCACGGCCGTGTTCGTTATAGGTGTAGGCGCCGTTGCCGGTGCGGTAGATTTTTTTATCACCGATATTACTCACGCCTACGCGCACATGGGTTTGTTTGTTGAACTGATAACCGGCGTTGATGCCCCAAATGCCGTAGCTGCCTATTTCGTCATTGCTCAAGCCGTTGCGGGCTTCCGTGCGGTTGATGGCGACGGTGCGCGGTTTTTGGCGGCCGTAGTGGGTGAAGGTGAGGTTGGCGTCCCATTTTTCGGTCGGTGTCCAAGCCAGCGTGCTGTTGATGGTGTGTTTCGGCACCAACGACAGCGGGTTGCCTTGGTAGTCTTCCGATTCCTTCATGTAGGTGAAGTTGTTGCTCCATTTGAGTTTTTCGTGCAGCGGCACAACCAGATTGCCTTCAAAACCGGAAATCGTGGCTTTGGGCGTGTTCGACCATTGGTAAATCGGGTTGCCGATATTGCTGGTGGCGATCAAGGTGTCGCCGATCACGATTTTGTTGCGGTAGGCGTTGTGGAAATAGGTGGCCGATGCCTGCCAGCCGTTGCGGTTGAACTCGACACCCAGCTCTTTGTTGAGGCTGGTTTCGGGTTTCAAATCGGCATTGCCCATGTAGTAGCAGCGGACGGTGGTACCGATGTTGAGCGGGCAGCCGTTGCCGCGCGTGTAGAGAATGAAATCGGGGTTGGCCTGATACAGGTTGGGCGCTTTGTAGGCGCGCGCGATGCCGCCTTTGACTGTCCAGTTTTGGCCGATTTGGTGCGAGAAGTTGAGTGCGGGGCTCCAGTTGTTGCCGCTGTGGCTGTTGTGGTCGAAACGCAGCGTAGGAATCAGCTTGGTTCTGTCGGTCAGCGAGATGTTGTCTTCGGCATAAACCGCCCAGTTGCTTTGTGAGATTTTGCCGTCGCGGGTGGACGAAATGCCGCTGAATACGTCGGTGCGGCCTTGGTCGGTGAAGCCTTGCGAATTGGAAGCGGCATCGTCCAGTGTGCTTCTGTTGTATTCCGCGCCGACGGTTAACACATGCGGCACGCCTAATTCAAAAGGAACGTAGGCTTCGCTGCTCAAACGCAGGTTTTTCAGGTCGCTGTCGGTATAGGTGTCGGCGTTGTAGCTGCCCTCGGGACCGCCGGCCAAGGCTTCGGGGAAGCGGCTGTTGGTGGTGCGGTCGTAGCTGACGTAGCTTTTGGTGTCGCCCCATTCATAGCTTCCGTCGTGGGTCAGCGAGAAGGCGGAGCGGTAAATACGGGCAGTTTCCGCTTTGTTATCGGCCAAATCATTGATCAGCGCGGCATTGGCCGGGTGCAGCACGCTGTTTTGCGTGTCGCCGTTATAGATATTACCTTGACGGCTGAAGCTGGAATCGAAGGTCAGGCCGTTGGCCGGATTGATACGCCAGTGCAGACGGCCGGCTATGTCGCGGTTGCGCACGCCTTCCACACCGGCCGAAGCCAGATTGCCGGTGGCGGCTTGGTTGATGTCGCGCGCGTCGGCCTCGGTTTTATTGGCACTGCCGTAAAGGCGGAACGACAACTTGTCTTTCACAATCGGCCCGCTCAGATAAAAGCCTGCACGGTTTGTAGCGCCTTCTTTGTTGTCTTGCGGCTGATTGGTGTAGTAGTTCACCGAGCCTTCGAATTCGTTGGTAATGCGCTTGGTGGTGATGTTGACCACGCCGCCCATCGCGCCGGAGCCGTAGCGCGCCGCCGCCGGGCCGCGCAGCACGGTAATCGATTCGATGGCTTCGGGCGGCACCCAGTTGGAATCGCCGCGCGTGTTGCGCTCGCCGCGCATACTGATGCGCTCGGCATTGCGCGAGGTAACGGGTTTGCCGTCGATTAAAATCAGCGTGTTTTCGGGGCCCATGCCGCGGATGTCGATTTGGCGCTTGTTGCCGCGCTGGCCAGTAGCGGTGTTGCCGGTGAGGTTAACGCCGGGCATGGTGCGCACCAGCTCGGAAATATCGTTGGCAACGGGGCGCTTGGCGATGTCGTCCGCCGAAATTTTCGATACGCCGAGCTGCTGCTGCACTTGGCGTTCGGCAGTAACATAAACGGTGTCGAGTTCGGCCGTTTGGGCGGCCTGCCGCTCTTCTGCGTGGGCAAATGCGGCGGCCAGCGACAAGGGCAGGACGGCCACGGTAAACAGGGGATTGCTGATGATGCGGGGCACAGGCTTCTTCCTTTTTCCGAATGTTTCCAACAAGATGTTTGAACCGGGGCGTGTAGCCGGCCGCGTTGTGGCGGTATTTTTGGTTAAAATCCGCTTCTCAAACCTTCCGCCTACACACTCTGGAATAAATTAGTGTTATCCAGTTTAACATAGATATTGATAATAGTTTTTATTAGATTTAGATTTTTACATTTATACCGTAACAAACGGCAGCCATGCCGTCTGAAACTGCACCTGCTCTGGTTTTGCAGAAACTATTATTTAATTTTATTTTTTAAAACAATTATTTAATAGCCAACCCCCCATAATCGCGGCTTAACTCGGGCATCTTGGGTTTCAGCGAGTTTTGAGATACCCGGCAAGCCCGGGCATGACGCGCATACTTTTAATTTGACTGGCCATAACCCAGCAGAAGCTTTGTTTTCAGACGGCCTGCGGCCGAAAATGCTATGATTCGGTTTTGCCACAATTTCTCAAAGGAACAATCATGCCGCTGCTCGACAGTTTCAAAGTAGACCACACCCGTATGCACGCGCCAGCGGTGCGGGTGGCCAAAACCATGCGCACGCCCAAAGGCGACGACATCACTGTTTACGATTTGCGCTTTTGCGTGCCGAATCAGGAAATTCTGCCCGAAAAAGGCATACACACGCTGGAGCATCTGTTTGCGGGCTTTATGCGCGACCACCTGAACGGCGCCGATGTGGAAATCATCGATATTTCGCCGATGGGCTGCCGCACCGGCTTTTATATGAGCCTGATCGGCACGCCCGACGAAGCCCGCGTGGCCGATGCGTGGCTCGCTTCGATGCAGGATGTGTTAAACGTGCAAAACCAAAACGAAATCCCCGAGCTGAACGAATACCAGTGCGGCACTTATCAGATGCACTCGCTGGCCGAGGCGCAAGGCATCGCCCGCAACATCATCGAACGCAAGGTGGGCGTGAACAAAAGCGAAGATTTGACATTAGACGAAAGCCTGCTGGGCAATTGATGCCTGCAAGCGATAAAACAGGCCGTCTGAAAACTTTTCAGACGGCCTTCAAGTTTGTTATCGGCAAGAGAACTTTAAAACTGTTTTCGGGAATCCAGCAGCAGCGTAACCGGCCCGTCGTTGCACAAGTCCACCTGCATATGGGTTTGGAAGCAGCCGGTTTCCACCGTGATGCCGTGCCCGCGCAGCATGGCGGCAACCTGTTCGTAGAGTGCGTTGGCCTCTTCCGGCGGGGCGGCTTCCGAAAACGACGGCCGTCTGCCGTTGCGGGCGTCGGCGTAAAGTGTGAACTGTGAAACCAGCAGCACCGCACCGCCGGTGTCTTGCAGCGACAGGTTCAGCTTGCCCGCATCGTCTTCAAAAATGCGCAGGTTGGCGGTTTTATCGGCGATATAGCGGGCGTCGGCTTCGGTGTCGCCCCGCCCCACGCCGAGCAGCACCACGAAGCCGTGTCCGATACTTCCGGCGGTTTCGCGCCCGTTTGCGCCCACCACTTCCACGGCGGCGCGGGTAACTTTTTGGATAACGGCCCTCATGTCTAAAACAGCCTTCCCTATCAATCAAATCAAGTGAAAGGCCGTCTGAAAATATTTTCTTTTCAGACGGCCTTTATGCTAACGCTGCCCTGCCGTGTTATAGCGTTTTTCCAGCCACGAAAACAGCCAGCCCAAACACATGGTCATCACCAGATAGATCAGCGCCACGGTGTAGAGCGGGGTGTCATAAATCGAAAACCGCCCCGAAATGGTGGCCTGCACATAAGCCAGCTCGGTAACGGCAATCGCCGACAGCAGCGAGCTGTCTTTCAGCAGCGTGATGAATTCGTTGGCCAACGGCGGCAGCATGCGGCGCAGCGCCTGCGGCAGAATCACATAACGCATCGCCTGCGGATAAGTTAACCCCAGCGAGCGCGCGGCTTCGATTTGGCCGCGGTCGATAGACTGGATGCCCGCGCGGAAAATCTCGGTGATATAGGCGCCCGCATTCACGGTTAACGCCAGCGTGCCGGCAATCAGGGCGCCGTAATTGCGGCGCAGTTCCACGGCCAGATCGCCGCTGATCAGCCAGCCGTTTGTGGGGTGGATTAAGGCCACCGCCCACACGAAATACCAAATGAAAATCTGCACATATAACGGCGTGCCGCGAAACAGCGTAACATACACCAGCGAAACGGTGCGCAGCAGCCACGCCAACGCGCGCAGCAGCGGGTTGCCTTTTTCAAAACGGGTCAAACGCGCCAGCGCGCCGAACAAGCCCAAAACCGTGCCGCCCAAAGTGGCCGCCACCGTCAGCCCCAGCGTGGTCAGCGCGCCGTAGAAAAACATCTCGCGGTATTCGTAGATAATGTCGAAACGGAAATTCATGCCTGGCTTTTCAGAAAAAGAAACAAAAAAACGGCGTGCGGCCGCAGCGTGAAGCGGGCTATTTTACAAGAAAACACATTCGTTGAGATGATTTATTTCAGACGGCCGAACCGCTGCATTGCCGGCACCGGCAAACCTTTCCGGCCCGGGCCGTCTGAAAACGCCGGCCGCCGCCCAAATTGACCGCTCCTGCGAAAAAGCGGATAATCCCAACCCTTTCCCGTTTCTTTTTTCAGACGGCCTAAACGTTTGAAATATATTTATTTTCAAAACAAAACACATCATGAAATCACCCGAATTGCTCCTTCCCGCCGGCGGCCTCGAACGTATGCGCGCGGCTTTCGACTACGGTGCCGACGCCGTCTATGCCGGCAGCCCGCGCTATTCCCTGCGCGCCCGCAACAACGAATTCGCCAAACTGCCCGTGCTCGAGCAAGGCATAGCCGAAGCGCACGCGCGCGGCAAAAAATTCTTTTTAACCGTCAACACCCTGCCGCACAATGCCAAGCTGAAAACCTTTATGGCCGATATGGAACCCTTAATCGCCATGAAGCCCGATGCGCTGATTATGGCCGACCCCGGCCTGATTATGCAGGTGCGCGAAAAATGGCCGCATATGCCGGTTCATTTATCGGTGCAGGCCAACACCACCAACTATTGGGGCGTGCAGTTTTGGCAGAAAATCGGCGTGGAGCGCATTATTCTCTCGCGCGAACTGAGTTTGGAAGAAATCGCCGAAATCCGCCAGCAATGCCCCGATATCGAATTGGAAGTGTTCGTACACGGCGCCTTGTGCATCGCCTATTCCGGCCGCTGCCTGCTGTCGGGCTATTTCAACCACCGCGACCCCAACCAGGGCACCTGCACCAACGCCTGCCGCTGGGATTACAAAGTGCACGGCAGCACGGAAGACGAAGCGGGCGATGCCAAGCTGTTGCAAGGCTTCGATTTCAACCGCGCGCAAGAAGAAGCGGATGCCGCCTTCGAAGGCATCAACGGCCAGCAGCGCCACCCCGCCGCGGATAAAGTGTTTTTAATCGAAGAAGCCAACCGCCCCGGCGAATACATGCCGATTATGGAAGACGAACACGGCACCTATATCATGAATTCCAAAGACCTGCGCGCCATCGAGCAGGTGGCCAAGCTTGCCGAAATCGGTGTGGACAGCCTCAAAGTGGAAGGCCGCACCAAATCGGTTTACTACGTCGCCCGCGTGGCGCAGGCCTACCGCAAGGCGATTGACGATGCCGTGGCCGGCAAACCGTTTGACTACGGCCTGCTGGCCGAACTGGAAGGCTTGGCCAACCGCGGCTACACCTCCGGCTTTTTGGAGCGCCACCAAACGCAGGACTACCAAAACTATCTGGCCGGCCATTCGCTCGCCAAACAAAGCCAGTTTGTCGGCCAAGTGCTGGAAATCGACGCCGAAGGCTGGGCCACGGTAGAAGTGAAAAACCGCTTCGCGGTGGGCGACACGCTGGAAATCATCCACCCCCAAGGCAACCAAACGCTGGTGCTGGAAGCCATCACGCGCAAAGGCGAAGCGGTGGAGGCCGCGCCCGGCAACGGCATTCAGGTGAAAATCCCGCATATGCAGGGCAAAGAAAACGCGTTGATTGCTCGGATTATGAACCCTTAACCCGCAAACTTCCGCCACGGCATGGCTGCCCGCCAACCCAAAAGCTCACAGGCCGTCTGAATATGTGTTCAGACGGCCTGTGTTATGTTTAACCCGCACAAAGCGGCATCAGTTCGTTTCGTAATAAACGCTGATCACACCTTTGCGCTTGAGCGTGGCGCGGCCTTCCTGAACATGCCAGCGGGTTGTGCCGTTGGCGTATTCCACGCCTTTTGCCCACGACTGAACCTGTTTCAGTTTTTCCACGCTGTTGCCCTGCTTTAACTCGACGGTTAACGGGCTGTGGTCATTACGGTAAACGGCGGTTAAGCGTTTGCCTTTTTTGGTTTTGTAGTGAACGGTTTGTGCCTGCGATTCGGCCACTGCGGGAGCGGGCGCATTAGGGCGGACGGCTTTTTGCGTGCCGCAGGCGGTAAGCACAAAAGCGGCGGCGGTAAGTAAGAGGGCGTATCGTGTCATGATGTTTCGGCTTTTTATGTTATCGGAGCGGCTATTATATCTTAACTGCATATTTTAAGAAATCAGGGCTGCCAAAAAACAGGCCGTCTGAAAACATTCAAAGGTTTTCAGACGGCCTGTGCAACGGCTTTTGCCTGGTTAGTCGGCAATCACATCGAAGTTGTTGTCGGAGAATTTGGTGTCGGGCACTTTTACCAGCAGCGGGTCGGCCGCGCCGATGGCTTTCACGTCTTTGCCCGGGTAGTCGAGCGAATGCAGAAACGCGCGGATACAGTTCAAACGGGCGCGTTTTTTATCGTCGGATTTGATAATCGTCCACGGCGCATCGCCCGTGTGGGTGTGGAAGAACATGGCGTTTTTGGCATCGGTGTAGTCGTCCCAGCGGTCGAGCGACTGGATATCGACGGGCGAGAGTTTCCAATGTTTCAGGGGATCGTCGCGGCGGGAAATAAAGCGGCGCAGCTGCTCTTCGCGGCTCACCGAAAACCAGAATTTAAACAGATGGATGCCGCTGGCCACCAACATACGTTCGAACTCGGGCGTCTGGCGCATAAACAGCAGGTATTCGTGCGGCTCGCAAAAGCCCATCACGCGCTCCACGCCGGCGCGGTTATACCAAGAGCGGTCGAAAAACACCATTTCGCCGGCCGTGGGCAGGTTTTGGATATAGCGTTGGAAATACCATTGGCCTTTTTCGGTTTCGGTGGGTTTTTCCAAAGCCACCACGCGCGCGCCGCGCGGGTTTAAGTGTTCCATAAAGCGCTTGATGGTGCCGCCCTTGCCTGCCGCGTCGCGGCCTTCAAACAGGCACACGATGCGCTGGCCGGAATCTTTCACCCAGCTTTGCACTTTCAAAAGCTCGATTTGCAGCTTTTTCTTTTCTTTTTCGTAAACGCTGCGGCTCATGCGGGTGCGGTAGGGGTAGCTTTCCGGCAGCGGCGCGGTGCCCGAATCTTCTTTGGTTACGCGGCCTTTGTGTTCCAAAACGGCTTTTTCAAACACTTGCAGCTCTTCTTTTTTTTCACCGAGATTCACTTGTTCAAACGGTTTTAATTGGTGGTCGGACATGTGTGCTCCTTATATAGAAAGGGTTAATCGGAATCTGTAAACTTTATAGGGTTATTCTACTACTTTTTACATAAACGAACAAAAAAACTACACGCGACTAGATTTCCGCCCCGCCGCCGCCAAACGCCCCGCAGTCGGCTATAATGGCGGTTTTTTAACCCTGCCCGCCATGCCTTATTCCGCGCTGCTCGACGATGCCGTAAACGGCCGTGCCGTTTGTTACGAAGGCTATGCCCACAGCCGTTTTCTCACCGCCGCCGAACTCGGCACGCTCGATGCCTGCCTGCACGAAGGCTGGCAGCGCGGCCTGCACGTTTTCATCTGCGCCGACTACGAATTCGGCCTGCCGCTGGCCGATCTGCCCGGCCGCGCCGATGCCCGCCTCGCCCTGCATTGGTTTAAACACAAACGCGAAACCGACGCGGCCTCGTGGCTGGCGGCACATTGCCCGCAAAACGCGCCGGCCGGCATTTCCGCCCCGCAAAGCGACACCCCGCAAACAGCCTATATACAGGCCGTGCACGACATACAGGCGGCGATTGCGCGCGGCGACACCTATCAGATCAACTACACCACACGCCTGCACCTCACGGCCTACGGCCACCCCGCCGAACTCTACCGCCGCCTGCGCCAGCCCGTTCCCTACGGCGCCTGCGCCTGCCTGCCCGACGTGCACGGCAAGCCGCGCTGGATATTGTGTTTTTCACCCGAGCTGTTTCTCGATATTTCTTCAGACGGCCTCATCCGCACCGAACCAATGAAGGGCACGGCGCCGATTCTGAACGACGGCCTCGACGGCCAACGCGCCCGCAGCTTGCAGGCCGACCCGAAAAACCGCGCCGAAAACGTGATGATTGTGGATTTATTGCGCAATGATTTGGGCAAAATCGCCCGAACCGGCCGTGTGCGCGTACCCGAGCCGTTTAAAGTGAGCCGCTTCGGCAGCGTGTGGCAGATGACCAGCCTGATAGAAGCCGAAGCCAAGCCGCAAACCCGCGCCGCCGATATTTTCCGCGCCGCCTTCCCCTGCGGCTCGATTACCGGCGCACCCAAACGCATGAGCATGCAGATTATCGGCCAAACCGAAACCGCGCCGCGCGGGCTTTACACCGGCAGCATCGGCTTTCTCGAGCCTTGCGAAGGCGGCCTGGGCTTTCGCGGCACGCTCAACGTGGTGATCCGCACATTGGAACTCTCCCCGCTTTCAGACGGCCTCTACCACGGCGTTTACGGCGTAGGCTCGGGCATCGTGGCCGACAGCGAGGCGCAGGCCGAATACACCGAGTGCCAATGGAAAGCCCGTTTCCTCAACCGCCTCCAGCCCGAATTCGGCATTTTTGAAACCCTGCACGCGCAACACAAACAATGCACCCTGCTGCACCTTCATGCAGGCCGTCTGAAACAGTCTGCCGCCGCCCTCAACCTGCCCTGCCCCGATCACCCCGAAGCGCATATCCGCGCCTACCTGAACACCCTGCCCGACAACGGCGCTTTCCGCGTGAAAGCCGAATTAACCGCCTCAAGCGGCCTCACCTTCAGCCACGCGCCGCTGGACGGCGGGCCGCCGTTGCCGAAGGTGTGCCTGGCCGAAACGGTTTTGCCCGCGCACGACTATCTGCGCCGCTTCAAAACCACCCGCCGCGAAATTTACGATACAGGCTGGCGGCAGGCCGAACGGCAAGGCGCGTTCGACAGCCTGTTTTTCAACCGCGACGGCTTCCTGCTCGAAGGCGGCCGCAGCAACGTATTTGTGAAAACCGGCAACGAATGGCACACCCCCGCCCTCGATTTGGACATACTCAACGGCGTGATGCGCCAAGCCGTGCTGGCCGACCCCGAACGCTATCTGGGTGCGGCAACCGTGCGCGAAAGCCGCATCACCCGCGCCATGCTGCGCGATGCCGGAGAAATCCGCCTGAGCAACGCCCTGCGCGGTGTGTTTGCGGTGGACTTGGCAAAATAAGCCGAAACCTTTGCAAAATTCTTTGAGGCCGTCTGAAATGCTTAAATTCCGTCATTCCCTCCTGCGCGGGAATGACGATAATCGGATGTTTCAGACGGCCTGAACATGACTTTTCTCAATTCCTCCCCAACCAACCATTGCCCGTCCTCCCCCGTCTGCCTACAATGTGCCGGAACCTACCCCGAAAGGAGCCAGCCATGAAAGGCATTCTGATTCTGAAAGACCCCGACTACCGCGCCGTGTTCAGCAGCAACATTTCCGAAGGCGACCTGCCCGCAGGCGATGTAACCGTGCGCGTGAAATATTCCACCCTCAACTACAAAGACGCCCTCGCCATCACCGGCAAGGGGCTGATTATCCGCAACTTCCCCATGGTGCCCGGCATCGATTTCGCCGGCGAAGTGATCGAAAGCCAAAGCAGCGCCTACCGGGCGGGCGACGAAGTGATTCTCAACGGCTGGGGCGTAGGCGAAAACCATTGGGGCGGGCTGGCCGAACTCGCCCGTGTGCCTGCGCAATACCTCACCCCCAAACCCGACGGACTCAGCCTGAAAGACTGCATGGCCGCAGGCACCGCAGGCTACACCGCCATGCTGTGCGTGCAGGCGCTGGCGAAAAACGGCGTTACCCCCGACAAAGGCGACATCGTGGTGAGCGGAGCCAACGGCGGCGTGGGCAGCTTCGCCACCGCCCTGCTCGCCAAACTCGGCTACACCGTTACCGCGCTGACCCGCCGCACCCATGAATCCGCCTATTTAACCGATGTTTTAGGCGCCGCCGCCGTAATGGATGGCAGCGAATACCGCGCCAAAGGCAAACCGCTGGCCAAAGAACGCTGGGCGGGCGCCGTCGATACGCTGGGCAGCCACACCTTGGCCAACATCTGCGCCGCCACCCGCTACGGCGGCACCGTGGCGGCCTGCGGCTTGGCACAGGGCATGGATTTTGACGGCACGGTCGCCCCGTTTATCCTGCGCGGCATCACGCTTGCCGGTATCGACAGCGTGATGCGCCCCGCCGCCGACCGCCTGACCGCCTGGAGCGAACTGGCCGCCCTGCTCGGCGGCTCAAGCCTGCTGCAAGCGATAGGCTGCCATGAAATCGGTTTGGAAGAAGTGCCCCAAACCGCCGAACGCCTGATTAACGGCGAAATCCGCGGGCGCGTGGTGGTGGCGGTTTAACCTGTTGCAAACGCAAAACAGATAAAGCAAAGGCCGTCTGAAAAATATTTTCAGGCGGCCTTTGCTTCAACCTGTTACAGGCAGAATCTTACTGCTTAAATAACAGCAGCATTCTGCACGGTATCTTCGGTGTAGAAAGCCATTTCGTTGGCGGCATAGGCGGCTGTATCTGCCATGCCGACACCCGCACCCGCAGCGGCTTGCGAACCGTCGGACAAGGCGGCCAAGCCGTTTTCAAGCACTTGTGCGCCGTTGCTTTCCAACAGGCCGTCTGAAACGGCTGCCGTGCTGCCTTCCTCAGCAGGCAGGTTGGCACTGTGAACGGTTAACACGCTGCCTTCGGTAGATGCCGACAAAATGGTGGTAGAGCCTAAATCACCGCTGTACAGATAAGCGTCGGGATAGCCGTAATCAGGATGATAGAAGCTGTCAAAATCATTGAAAGCGCTTAAATACACTTTTGCCGTGCCGGTTTCGATGCCGTCGGTTGCCGTGTATTCGATCACCACCTCGTGATCACCGGCTTGCTCGAAGTTAGTCCAATAACCAATACCTTTCTCATCAAAGTAAATCTCGGCGCTACCGGAAACCACTTCTGCATTAAGCAGCGTTAAACCATTTCCCGAAGAGGTGCTGTCGTTATCCAACACAGAAAAATAAGCAAATCCTTCATTGTTATAATCAAACGTAACAGACAGATAATCGTCATTCAACACCAACCCTGAAGCAGCGGGCACAAGGCCGAATGTTTCTGCCAAAGCAGCGCTGCTTACGCTGCCGCTGTCAAACACAAACTCCGCTGCGGCTTCACCGGCTTGGGTTTGGTTTTCAAGGGTTAAGGTGTCGCCCGTTTCTTTCAGCGTAATCACCCAATTGGCACCCTCTTCGCGAACGGTAATATCGTCAACCGTAATGCCGCTGCCGAAACGGACGATGTTGCTGCCCTCGGTATCGCGCACCACGTCATGGCCGTAGCCTTGGGCGAAATAATAGGTGTCGTTACCGGCTTGGCCGCGCAACAAATCGTTGCCGGTGCCGCCGTCGATAAAGTCGTTACCGGTACCGCCGAAGATATGGTCACGGTCGGCGCCGCCGTAGAGTTTGTCGTTACCTTCGCCGCCGTCGATGGTGTCTTCGCCGCCGTTACCGTAGATGGTATCGTTGCCGCGGCCGCCGTTTAAGCGGTTGTAGTTGTCGTTACCGGTGATGGTGTTGTCGCTGTTGTTGCCGGTGCCGTTGATACGGGCATCGCCGGTTAACACCAGGTTTTCCACATTGCGCGATGCGGTGTAGCTGACGCTGCTGTGGATGGTGTCGGTGCCTTCGCCCGCTTCTTCGATAACGGTATCGTCAACGTTATCAACGTAGTAAACGTCATCGCCGGTTTGGCCGCGCATCACGTCTTTGCCGGTGCCGCCGTCGAGCAGGTCGTTACCCGCACCGCCGAAGATGTTGTCACGGTCGGCGCCACCGTAGAGTTTGTCGTTGCCTTCGCCGCCGTCGATGGTGTCTTCGCCGCCGTTACCGTAGATGGTATCGTTGCCGCGGCCGCCGTTTAAGCGGTTGTAGTTGTCATTACCGGTGATGGTGTTGTCGCTGTTGTTGCCGGTGCCGTTGATACGGGCATCGCCGGTTAACACCAGGTTTTCCACATTGCGCGATGCGGTGTAGCTGACGCTGCTGTGGATGGTGTCGGTGCCTTCGCCCGCTTCTTCGATAACGGTATCGTCAACGTTATCAACGTAGTAAACGTCATCGCCGGTTTGGCCGCGCATCACGTCTTTGCCGGTGCCGCCGTCGAGCAGGTCGTTACCCGCACCGCCGAAGATGTTGTCACGGTCGGCGCCACCGTAGAGTTTGTCGTTGCCTTCGCCGCCGTCGATGGTGTCTTCGCCGCCGTTACCGTAGATGGTATCGTTGCCGCGGCCGCCGTTTAAGCGGTTGTAGTTGTCGTTACCGGTGATGGTGTTGTCGCTGTTGTTGCCGGTGCCGTTGATACGGGCATCGCCGGTTAACACCAGGTTTTCCACATTGCGCGATGCGGTGTAGCTGACGCTGCTGTGGATGGTGTCGGTGCCTTCGCCCGCTTCTTCGATAACGGTATCGTCAACGTTATCAACGTAGTAAACGTCATCGCCGGTTTGGCCGCGCATCACGTCTTTGCCGGTGCCGCCGTCGAGCAGGTCGTTACCCGCACCGCCGAAGATGTTGTCACGGTCGGCGCCACCGTAGAGTTTGTCGTTGCCTTCGCCGCCGTCGATGGTGTCTTCGCCGCCGTTACCGTAGATGGTATCGTTGCCGCGGCCGCCGTTTAAGCGGTTGTAGTTGTCATTACCGGTGATGGTGTTGTCGCTGTTGTTGCCGGTGCCGTTGATACGGGCATCGCCGGTTAACACCAGGTTTTCCACATTGCGCGATGCGGTGTAGCTGACGCTGCTGTGCACGGTGTCGGAACCTTGGCCGGATTCTTCAATAATGGTGTCGCCGCTTCCCGCGATATGGAATGTGTCGTTGCCTTCTCCGCCATACATGGTATCCAGGCCCGAAAAACCGTAAATGGTGTCGTTACCGCCGTTGCCGTAGATAACGGTGCCGCCCAAACTGCCGAAAAGTACGTCGTCGTTCGGGGTGCCGTTCACGATTACTGTATTGGCATCCATGATTTCTCTCCTTAATATTAAAACATTATTAATCACAGGGATAACGTTAACTTTCTAACGTTGAAACTATCTTATACTTTTTCAAAAAATGTAGAAAGATTTGCCTTTATAAAGTTATCTTAAGCAAAAGTTTACGCAAATTATTGAAATGACAATGTATTTTTA
Source organism: Neisseria dentiae (assembly GCF_014055005.1). Lineage (NCBI taxonomy): Bacteria > Pseudomonadati > Pseudomonadota > Betaproteobacteria > Neisseriales > Neisseriaceae > Neisseria > Neisseria dentiae. Next base: position 2,052,070 of record NZ_CP059570.1, read on the forward strand.
GGGAAGCCATGAGCAATATGGCATAAGCCTTCCGCATTTATGTAATTTTGATTTTATTTAAATAAAATATTTATTCAGCATAAAATATTTGTTGTTTCAAGCACAAAAAATCCACTCCGGGATAAATTTTTGCTGTTACCCGACGCAAAACTTCCCTTGCGTTACGTTTGCTCCGCCTGACTCTCGGGCTGCCCGAAAATGCTATTGTTTATTTATGAAAGAGTTTTCCTGATTTTATTTGGCACAATAACCAAACCGTCTGAAAACATTGAGCTGTGGCCCAAACATTGAATAAACCCCAACCCAACCAAGGTGCTGTTTTCTTATGGCAAATATAACCTTACTTCAAATACCAAGCCGTACGTTACAAATAAACCCTATCCCTGCGAAATGGTACATGTCGGTACCAAATAGCTACTGTTGCTGAAAAATCAAAAGAGGCTGAAGCAGCTCAATCTCTAAATAAATAGTTGAGCATAAGCAAATAGAGAGCGGGTTGGCTGCTTCGTTTGGGCGGGTGGTTTTATAATCCGATTATTGCCAATCTTTAAAATAAAGGAGTTTGCGATGTCTGCCAAAATTTTGATTTCCGCTGCATTGGTCTGCCTGCTGGCAGCTTGCGGCAGCCCGCACCGTGAAACGCAAGCGTTGCAAAACAAACTGGCTGAGGCGGAAACGGCGGTGAGGCTTTCTGCCGAAAACAGCAAGCGTTTGGAAAGCACCTATTCTGATATTTATTTTGAACTCAACAGCTTAACCGTTGAAAATTTTAAAGCCAAAGTGGCGGGCGGCGATACGTTTTACGCCTATATCGGCCGGCCGAGTTGCGGCGACTGCAATGCGTTCGAGCCGATGTTCAAGCGGTATATTGCTTCGCACAAACTGGGCGGCAAAATTTATTTTGTAAACGTGCACCGTTTGCACCAAGATAAACCTGCTTGGGCGGCGTTCAAACAGCAATACGGTTTGAGCGGCACGCCGGTGTTGGCTAAATATGCAAAAGGCCGCCAGATCAACAAGCTGGATTTTGAAGACAACAAAGGTATCAGCGCCGAAGATTTGGAAAAATGGCTGGCGCTAAATAAATTGTAAAACTGTAGCCGCCGCTGCCTATCGGGCGGCTTGCTAAGCCGGATGCTTTTGCAAAAAACGCTATTAAGCCGTGTATTTGAAGCACCGTATCAGACCTTTGCAAAACCGCCTTGAGGCCGTCTGAAAAGTTTAAATACCGTCATTCCCGCCTGCGCGTGAGTGGCGGTATTTAAACTTTTCTGGGTTTTGCAAAGGTCTCCGGCCATGCCTTGAACGGCGCGCACGACCGGAAGGTTTTGCGAAGGCATCGGTTTTTGTTTTTGAAAAATTGCCGAAACCGCCGGGTACGGTTTGTGGCGCGGCGGTTTTATACGTTATTCATAGACCACGCCGGCAATCAGGCTTTCGGAATCCAATGCGCCGTAAGACTGTTCCCACGCTTGGGCGGCTTCTGCGGCGGAGCATTCGCGTGCAAAAGCCTGTTGTTTGCCGTTCATTTGCGTTATCCGCAGCGTATTCAGTTTGTCGCAGCCCAATTCCGACAGCGGCATTTCAGCCGATTGGGCTTCGGTATAGCCGGAAGAGAACACCACCGCCATTGCAGCCAATGTGCTGAATAACACCAATCCTTTGCGTTGCTTGCTTTGCATGATTCTTTCCTTTCTCAGTTAACCGGTTTGCTAAGATTTTATTTAGCCGATCCGAGTGCTCAATCTAAAGGCGGCTAAGTAAAACCGAACAGTTGTTTTAAATCGTAAGATAATATTTTATTGAAGCAAAAAAGATAATGAAAAATCTAAGCCTGGGTGAATATTACTCATCTAAATCTGAAATTGCAATACTTTTTCTTATTTATTTTTAAAATTTATCTTACTTTTTGAACGAAACTAAAGTAAAATAAAGCCAAATTGCAGGATGGTATGCAAAACCACACCTGAAAAAAGGAAAATATATGAACACGTTTAAAGACAGATTGGCTTTTCTTTGGAAAAACGAAGCCAGGCAGGCCAAAATCGCGGCGGATATCGATATGACGATTGCGGGCTTCAGCCGCATTTGGAACGAAGGCGGTTTGCCGAAGGCTGAAACACTGAAAAAAATCAAGCAATTGAAAGGTTGTAGCATCGATTGGCTGCTAACGGGCGAGGGCGAGCCGTTTCCGAACGCTGCCGCACCTTCGGCGGCAACGGCGGAAGATACGCTGGGCAACCCTGTGGACATCGACGAATTTGTGTTCGTGCCCCGTTACGATATTCAGGCGGCGGCGGGGCACGGCCGTTTGGTGGGCGACGAAACGCCTGTGTTTACCATGGCTTTCCGCCGCTATTGGATAGAAAATTATGTAACCCGCGACACCAAAAACCTTTCGGTGATTTCGGTAAAAGGCGATTCGATGGAGGGGGTGTTGAACGACGGCGATTCGATTTTAATCAATCACGGCGAAACCACCCCGCGCGACGGCCTTTATGTGTTGCGCCTGAACGAAAACCTACTGGTCAAGCGGTTGCAGTTGATGCCGGGCGGAATCGTGAACGTGATTTCCGCCAACGAGGCTTACCCCACGTTTGAAATCAATCTCAACAATATGACCGACGATGTGGCCATTATCGGTAGGGTGGAGTGGTTCGGGCGGAATATTTAACGGGTGGAGATCTTTGCAAAAATACCTTGAAGCCGTCTGAAATGCTTAGATTCCGTCATTCCTGCGCAGGCGGGAATCCAGCCTTAAAACTATCAAGTATTTTATTTCAATAACTTATAAAAAATGACTGGATTCCCGCCTACGCGGGGGTAGCGCAGCGGACTTGCGAAGCTAATGACGATGGTTGAATATTTCAGACGGCCTAAACGACTTGCAAAGGTCTCGGGCGGTATTGCTAAAAGCTGCGTTGAGATTCGGCATAACGGCGGTGTTGCCGGCCGGAAATCCGCCCCTGTTCAGCCCTGTTTTGCCCGTTCGGCCGCCGCCCGGGCAGTCGGGTTGGGCGTGGCTTCGCCGATTTTGTGCAGCGTGTTCCGGTCGGTGTGGTGGAAGGGGTGTTTTTGCCCGGGAATCACCAGCACGGTGTTTTGTTCGTATGACCATGTGCCGTCGTCGTTGAGGGTAACGGTAATGGTGTAGCTTTCGGTGCGGAAGGCGTGTTCGAGAAAAGGGTTCGATAAAATGCCGTTTACCGTCGAGCCGCGCTCTGCTTTGAGTGTGAAGGTTTTGCTGTCGGGAGCGGCTTTGCCTGCGGCCATCACGGTTTGCCCGCGCGGAATGGTTAAGGTGAGGATAATGTTGCCGGTGGCCGGTTCCCACAGCCAATAGCCGACTTGGTCGTGAAACGTTTCCACTTCGTCGGGCTGAACGATGCGGGTGTGGTAACGCAGGCCGTAAAACAGTTGCGGGCCGTTGGTTTGCGCATCTATCGGTTGCAGCTCGTAATGTTCGATATAGGCATCGGTTTCAGGGCCGTCGGCTTTGGGGTTGACATCGGTGCCGCGTGAGCCCTGCCAAATACCGGCCATCGGCGCGAGCGGGCCGAGATTGGCTAGGGTGTTGGTGTCGGGATCGGGTTCGGTATAGATGTCTTTCGGGAAATGTTCCATGATTTTCCTTTCGGTAGGAATGTTCGATTATAAGATGTTCGATTATAAACAGGTCGTTTGAAAAAACGGTTTTCAGACGGCCTGTGTTTGTGCTGCATCAATCTGCGCGGGGTATCCGGCTTGCTGCCTTTTTACCGCAAAATATTTGCCCGCCGTTATTTGGCGGCGGCAACCTGCTTCATCCAGGCAAACAGTTCGTCCAAGTCGTAATCGCCGCTGTGCGGTACGTCCCACGGCAGGAAATAATCGACGCTGTGGCCGTGGTTTTGCAGTTTGGCCGCCAAAACGGCGGATACGGCCAACGATGTGTCGCGGTCGTTGGTGCCGACGCGGATGCGCCAGTGCTTCGGCGCTTTGGCTTCAGAGCTGCCGATATAGTTGAGCGGGTTCATGATTTTCACGGTTTGCGCATCGGCCAAGGTGGCGCCTTCGGCGGTGTTGTGCTGCATACTGAAATCGGTGAAGTGCTGTTTATCGACGGTGGCGGTGCCGAAAAGCTGGTTTTCGCCGGCGCTTAAATCCACCGCGTCAAAGGCGGGCGGGGTTTTCTGGCGGCCGGCGGCTTTGGCGTATTTATCGAAATCCACGGCGGTTACTTTGCCGTTTTTAATGGTCAGCCAGTTGCGGTCGTTGAGGTTTTTGCCTGCATCAAGCTGCTTTTGGGCGGATGCGGCCAAGAGGCCTGCCACATGGTTTTTGAAGCTGCCGTTACCGTTTTTATCGAGCGTGAGCAGGCGGCCTTGCGCGTCTTTGAGCTTGAGGCTGTTGATGTAGGCGGGGTAGAGCGGCTTGAGCTGGTTGGAAAGTTTGATTTCGGCGGCAGTAAGCGTGCCGGGCACCAGCTCGCGTTTCACGTTGTAGTCGAGCATGGTAACGTTCATTTTTTTGTAGTCGTTCACGCCGTTGAACTGCCACTCATAGGCCATGTCGGCGTGGTCGAGGTCGGTAATCGGGCAATAGGCGGAAACGGCGAAAATATCGTCGGGGGCGTCGGCTGCGCCCAAGGCTTTCAGATGGCCTTCGTAATCTTTGCTGTTGCCGGTGGCGCCGAGCAGGGCAGATAAGGCACCGCCGGCGCTGGTGCCGTTGGAGATGATTTTACCGGCATCGCCCGGCATGGCGCGGTCGTTGGCTTTCAGGTAGCGGACGGCGGCTTTCAAATCAACAATTGCGGCAGGCGCTTTGCCGTTGGCGGCGGTGCGGCCGCGCGCGCCGGCCGAGGCAACCACATAACCTTTAGACAGAGCCACCAGCATGGCGTTGGGCTGGTTGTTGTTGCGCTTGTCCAAGCCGGGTTTGCCCGCTTCGGCGGGCATATAGCCGCCGATTTGGTTGGGGAAGAAAATCGGCGCGGTGTCGGCGGTGTAGCCTTCGATGCTGCCGCCCGCATAATAGGCTTCGGGCACGTAAATATTGATGGTTTCGTATTTGGCATCGGCCGGGTTTTTCACATAAACGATGCCTTCGAAAGCGCGGTAGCGCACGGTTTGGCCGTTAACTTCGGCGCTTTGTTTGGTGGACGTTTGTTTGGCGAAATCCAAATCGCCGTTTTGCGCTGTGCCGGTTTTGGGCGAAGAGCAGGCGGCCAGGCCGAAGGCAAGCGAAGCGGCAATCAGGGCAGGGGTGGTTTTTTTCATGGTTTTTTCCGTTAGAAACAAGATTGGATGAAGGTTGGAAATCTTATTTGAGACCTATGCGGCCGTCTGAAAGTTCCAACCCGAACGGTATGCCGGCGGCGGCCAAAACGTTTATAATAACCGCCTTTACCGCCTGTTTTCAGACGGCCCCGCAATAACGATTATCCATTCAATGAACACCCACATCACACACACGGTTTGCCGCATCCGCAGCGGCGCGGCCGCCGAAGCGGCGGAAACAGCCGACGTTTTGGCCGAAGAAACCGCAGTCGCATTGGTTTATAACGGCATTTCCCACGTTGTTTTAATGGCCACGCCGGCCGATTTGGAAGCGCTGGCGTTGGGCTTCAGCCTGAGCGAAGGCATTCTCACCAAAGCGGGCGAGCTTTACGGCATCGAAACCAAGCCTTCCTGCAACGGCATAGAAGTTCATTTGGAAATCGCCGCCGCCCGTTTTCATGCGCTCAAAGCACGCCGCCGCAATATGGGCGGCCGCAGCGGCTGCGGATTGTGCGGCATCGACAGCCTTGCCGCCGTGCAGCCCGACCTGCCCGCCGTGGCCAGAAGCCGGGCCATACGCAGCACGGATATTCAGACGGCCTTAAACGGGCTGGAAGCACACCAAACCCTGCGCAACCTCACCGGCTCGGTGCACGGCGCCGCCTGGGTGGAAAACGGCCGTATCGTGCGCCTGTTTGAAGATGTCGGCCGCCATAACGCGCTGGACAAACTATTAGGCTTTATGGCCGGGCAGGAAACCGACCCGCAGCAGGGCTTCGTGTTGATTTCCAGCCGCGCCAGCTACGAAATGGTGGCCAAAGCCGCCATGCTCGGCATCGGCGCGGTGGCCGCCGTATCCGCCCCCACCGCGCTGGCCGTGCGGCTGGCCGAGCAGGCGGGCATCACCTTAATCGGTTTTGCCAAACCGCAGCAATTCACGGTATACAGCCACCGCAACTGGCTGGAGGCCGTCTGAAAAAACACACACAAGGAAACACAATGAACACCACCGCCGAGCCGATTAAAAAAGGCCTGTTCCACACCCCGTTTTGGCTTGCGCCCGAGAAAAACACCTTCGAAAACCGCAGCGTGCGCTTTCAAGAGCTGGCGGCGGCCGAGCCGGGCGAATGGCGCCTTTATCTCGAACTGCTGGCAGCCGTTTGCGCCGCCCAGCATAAGGTGGCGCTCAGGCACACCTTTCCGCTGCCCGAAAAGCACAGCGGCGCCACCGTGTTGCCCGAAGCGGCGGCAGGGGAAGTGCCTGCCGCTTTCTATGAAGTGTTTCAAGACTTGTTAAACGAAGTGCGCGGCAACATCACGCACACCGCCGCCGCTGAAACCCAACGGCTGGCCGCGTTGGGCAAACCCGAAGCCGAGGCGCTGGCGCGGCGCGTGCTTGCCCAAACCGGAGAAGAAGCCGACCGTCCCGCCGAAATCTGGGTGCAGGCTGCGCTGCAAATTGTTTGGACGGCATGGGCCGCGCAGTTGGCCGAAGACGATGTGCCGCCCGTTGAAGAACGCGTGCATTGCCCTTGCTGCGGCACCGAAGCCGTCGGCAGCGTCGTGCTGATTCAGAGCGACTTGAGCGGCTTCCGCTATATGCACTGCCCGTTGTGCAACAGCCGCTGGAACGCCCTGCGCGCCAAATGCACCACCTGCGGCGACAGCGGCGGCATCCGCATCCAGCAGGTTGACGGCGCATCCGCTCCCGGGCTGCCGCCCGTTTTCAGCGGCGCCCATGCCGAAAGCTGCGAAGCCTGCCGCACCTACCGCAAACTCTACCGCCACGACAAACAGCAATACGCCGACCCCGTTGCCGACGATTTGGCCACGCTGGGCTTGGATATCGCCGTGGGCGAAGCCGGCTACGAACGCGGCGGCGCCAACCCGTTTCTGCTGCACGGCGGTTAACCGTTTGAAAAACCGCCGGCCGCCGCTTGCTGGTACAATGAAACCGCACCGTTCGCCATTTTCAAAAGGCAGGCATCACAATGAGCACCGTTAAATATTTTCCCGACCAACAGAAATTCTCCCTGCTGCAAGATTTCGACGAAGCAGGTTATCTCACCTACCGCATCGAAAACGGTGCATGGGATATCGACCACACCGTTATTAACCCGGCCTATCGCGGCAAAGGGCTGGCGCGGTTGTTGGTGGAAGCCGCCGCAGCCGAGGCGGCCGAACAAAACGTTGCCTTAACCGCCAGCTGCGATTATGCGGCGGCGGTGTTGGCCAAACGGCAGCCTTAGGTTTTTTTCAGACGGCCTAAACGACTTGCAAAGGCCTCGGCTTTTCCGTTCAAACCGTAGGCCGTCTGAAAAAAACAACCCGATTCCGATGCATCAACCCGTTAAAGGAAACCCGCCATGCAAACACCGAAAATCGCCGTAGTCGGCAGCATCAATATGGATTTGGTTACATCGTCGCCCCGGTTTCCGCAGCCGGGCGAAACCCTGCTGGGCACATCGTTCCGGCGTTTTATGGGCGGCAAAGGCGCCAACCAGGCGGTGGCGGCGGCACGTTTGGGTGCTGATGTCGGCATGGTGGGCGCGGTGGGCAACGACGGGTTCGGCAGCGAGGCGCTGGAAAACCTGAAGCGGGAAGGCATCGATATTGCGGGCGTGCGCGTGTTGGAAGATGCGCCGACCGGCATGGCCAACATCACCGTGGCCGAAGGCGACAACCACATCATCGTGGTTTCCGGCGCCAATTTCGGCATCACACCCGGGCATATCGAAGCCTGCGAAAAGCAAATCGCCGCTGCCGACGTGGTGCTGGCGCAATTGGAAATCCCCATGGAATGTGTGATTGCCGCCGCCAAGCTGGCGCACAAACACGGCAAACCGTTCGTGCTCAACCCCGCGCCCGCACAGAAGCTGCCCGCCGAACTGCTCGATTTGGTTACGCTGCTCACGCCCAACGCCCACGAGCTGGCCATCAGCTTGGGTTTGCCCGAAAACACGCCGGCGGAAGAATTAATCGCCCGCGCCCCTTGCCCGGTGCTGATGACGCGCGGCAGCGAAGGTGCGCTGTATAACGACGGGCAGGGCGCGCTGCACCGGCAGGGCGGCTTCAAAGTTACCCCCGTGGACACAACCGGTGCGGGCGACACGTTTAACGGCGCCTTCGCCGTGTTCCGTGCCGAAGGTATGGAAACAGCCGTGCGCAAGGCCAACGCCGCCGCCGCATTGTCGGTAACCAAAGCGGGTGCGCAGGGCGGTATGCCCGTGTCGGCCGAGTTGGAAGCGTTTCTGGCCGCACAAAAACCATAGTGAATCCACTTACTTCGGTACAAGGCAGCAAGCCGCAGACAGTACAGATAGTACGGAACCGATTCTGTTGCCGCTTTAGCGGCTTACAAAATCGTTCTCTTTGAGCTAAGGCGCAGCAACGCCGTAACGGAGTAAGTGGATTCACTATAACGGAGTTCAGACGGCCAAACAGCCCGTTACCCTTATAAAAACAACGTAATTAGGCTACAATAGCATTTCTAAAGAATCTCTATTTTTATTCAGACGGCCTCAGAAGCCACAACGCTTCTGAGGCCGTCTGAAAAATCCGCAACCACGAGAAAACCATGACCGATTACAGCAAAACCGTCAATCTCTACGAATCGCCCTTTCCCATGCGCGGCAACCTGGCCAAGCGCGAACCGGCCTGGGTAAAAAGCTGGCAGGAGCAGCAACGCTACCAAAAACTGCGCGCCAAAGCCAAAGGCCGCCCCAAATTCGTGCTGCACGACGGCCCGCCCTATGCCAACGGCGACATCCATATCGGCCATGCGGTCAACAAAATTCTCAAAGACATCATCATCCGCAGCAAAACGCTGGCCGGTTTCGACGCCCCCTATGTGCCGGGCTGGGACTGCCACGGCCTGCCGATTGAAGTGATGGTGGAAAAACTGCACGGCAAAAACATGCCCGATGCCAAGTTCCGCGAACTCTGCCGCGAATACGCCGCCGAGCAGATCGCGCGCCAGAAAAAAGACTTCATCCGCCTGGGCGTGCTGGGCGACTGGGGTAACCCCTACCTCACCATGGACTTCAAAACCGAAGCCGACACCGTGCGCACGCTGGGCGAAATCTACAAAGCAGGCTATCTCTACCGTGGCGAAAAACCCGTGCAGTTCTGTTTGGACTGCGGCTCGTCGCTGGCCGAAGCAGAAGTGGAATACAAAGACAAAATTTCCGATGCCATCGACGTAGCCTATTTGTTTAAAGACAACGCCGCACTGGCCGCCGCTTTCGGCCTGCCGCAAATCGAAGGCCCGGCCTTTGCCGTGATTTGGACGACCACTCCGTGGACGCTGCCCGCCAGCCAAGCCATCGCCGCCGGCGCAGACGTGGCCTACCAACTCATCGATACACCCAAAGGCAAGCTGGTGCTGGCCAAAGAGCTGGCCGCAGACGCATTGGAACGCTACGGCTTTTCAGACGGCCAAACAACCGTGCTGGCCGAAGCCGCCGGCAGCAGGCTCGAAAACCTGCACCTTGCCCATCCGTTCATTGAGCGCGACATTCTGATGCTCAACGGCGACCACGTTACCACCGATGCCGGTACCGGCCTCGTGCACAGCGCGCCCGCACACGGTTTGGAAGACTATTTCGTCTGCCTCAAATACGGCATCAAACTCTACAACCCCGTGAACGGCGAAGGCCGCTACACCGCAGAAGTGCCGCGCGTGGCCGGTTTGACCGTGTGGGAAGCCAACCCCGTGATCGTCGAATGGCTGCAAGAAGCAGGCAAACTCTTGGCGCACAACAAAATCGAACACAGCTACGCCCACTGCTGGCGCCACAAAACCCCGCTGATTTACCGCGCCACCGGCCAATGGTTTATCGGCATGGACAAAGCCGGCACCAACGGCAAAACCCTGCGCAACAACGCCCTCAAAGCGGTGGACGACACCGAATTCTTCCCCTCGTGGGGCCGCGCCCGCCTGCAGGCCATGATAGAAGGCCGCCCCGACTGGGTAGTGTCGCGCCAGCGTTATTGGGGCACCCCGATGACCTTCTTCGTGCACAAAGAAACCGGCGAGCTGCACCCGCGCACCGCCGAATTGCTGGAAGAAGTGGCGCAGCGCATCGAGCAAAAAGGCATCGAAGCCTGGTTCGCGCTCGATGCCGCCGAACTGCTGGGCGCAGAAGCTGCACAATACGAAAAACTGAAAGACACCATGGACGTATGGTTCGATTCGGGCAGCACCCACTTTTCCGTGCTCAAACAGCGCGAAGAATTGGCCTGGCCCGCCGACCTCTACCTCGAAGGCAGCGACCAGCACCGCGGCTGGTTCCAATCGTCCATGCTCACCGGCTGCGCCTCGATGGAGCGCGCGCCCTACAAACAACTGCTCACCCACGGCTTCGTGGTCGACCAAAACGGCAGAAAAATGTCGAAATCGCTGGGCAACGTTGTCGCCCCGCAAGAAGTGTATAACGAATTCGGCGCCGACATCCTGCGCCTGTGGACGGCTTCCACCGATTACAGCGGCGAGCTGGCGATATCCAAAGAAATCCTCAAGCGCGTTACCGAAAGCTACCGCCGCATCCGCAACACCCTGAGCTTCTTATTCGCCAACCTGAGCGACTTCCGCCCCATCGAACACGCCGTGCCGCAAGACCAGATGGTGGAAATCGACCGCTACGCCCTCGTGCTGGCGCGCCGCCTGCAAGAACGTTTGGCGGGCGACTACTACCCGCGCTACGCCTTCCACTTCGCCGTGAAAGACATCGTCGCCTTCTGCTCGGAAGATTTGGGCGCGTTTTATCTCGATATTCTGAAAGACCGCCTCTACACCACCCAAACCGACAGCCACGCCCGCCGCAGCGCCCAAACCGCGCTCTACCACATCACCCGCAGCCTGGTGCTGCTGATTTCGCCGATACTGTGTTTCACCGCCGAAGAAGCGTGGGACATCATCGGCGGCGGCGAAGAAGACAGCGTGCTGTTCCACACTTGGCACGAGTTCCCGCCCATCAACGAAAAGAGCGAAGCCGCCCTGATGGAAAAATGGCAGGCCGTGCGCCAAGTGCGCGAAGCCGTTACCGCCGCCATCGAGCCTTTGCGTGCCGACAAAACCGTAGGCTCTTCTTTGCAGGCCGAAGTGGAAATCACCGCCCCCGAAGAATTGGCAGGCTACCTGAAAATGCTTGGCGACGAATTACGCTTTGCCCTCCTAGTGTCTAAAGCCACGGTTGCGAAAGGCAGCGAACTGGCCGTAACCGCCAAAGTGAGCGGCGGCGAAAAATGCGAACGCTGCTGGCACTACACCGACGACATCGGCGCCGTTGCCGCCCACCCCGGCATCTGCAAACGCTGCGCGGAAAATATCGGCGGCAAAGGCGAAGAGCGCCACTACGCCTGATAACGGATTATGTTGCAAGGTAAAGGCTGCAGGCCACATGAAAATCTGATCTGCTCCCCAAAAGTTGGACACCTTAACCAACTCCGACAGGAGCAGTTTTTTACAACCAAATTTCAACTGAAGCCGCTCGCCGTTATCTCCACAGTAAGAAACAATAGAGTCACTGTTGCCTTAACGGGTGTATCACACATTCATTTACACCGATAACCCAAACAGCACGCCGCCACCGACCTTTATGGCAAATTCTCATGTAGAGAAGGCCAGACAGCAAACCCCAACGCCTAAACAAATAGCTCGCAAGCCCGAATACCTGCGTGCAGGAATGCCTTCCCAAGAAATAGAATATGTACCTCAGCAAAATACAGAGAAAAAGGAGAAACGGCTAAATAAAGCCCATATCGTCCAAACCTTAAGCACGCAATACAGCCCAGTGCATCTGCGTGAAAGTCTCTTCTTTGTCCCAATCCAGCTACTCATCTCAGCCGTCTGAAATAGCAGAATGTGCCACCTCTCTCTCAAGGTAATGGGTATGCTGTGCACGGTACAACCTGATAACATCCCTTACATTCTAACCTTAAGACATCGCTTACATCCACAACACGGTATCATCCATATAGGAGCCTGCCGATACCATGGCAAGAAATGAATATCATGGAACAAAGAACCCTGTTTATCGGCGAACCCTGTTTATCGGCTTAATAGAAATTTGGCGAATTAAAAGACCAAAAAAACACTGCTATGAGGGTATGAAACGATTGTTCATATATATATAACTTATTTTGTTTTTAAGCGATAAAAAAGGATTGGAGAACCAACCCAAATATCCATTAAGCCCTTTTTTCATGATGGTGGTTAAACTTGCCTCGTAAAGAGCGGCTGTTTCTTTGATGACGTATTGTTTGTGGATGATGTTGCCGTCCAGTTGGTTTATGAAAACCATAACGCCGAATGATCTGCCGAAATAAGTGGCGTCCATTATGATATTGGCAACAGGCTTAAGGGGTTTGTTGGTGATTAAGCTGCCTTGTTTGATGCGCCGGCGGATGGTTTTGGCACTGCATTGATAGCGTTTTGCGATTTGTGCACAGGTTTGTTTGAGGTGGATGTATTCGTACAGCAGATTGTCGTTATCGAGTGGTTTGGAAGTGGGAAGGAACTTTTGACAGGCAGAACATTTATATCTTTGCCGACCGTTTTTGCGGCCGTATTTTATTAGGGTGTTTTGGTGACAAAACGGGCATTTTTTATGTTCATTGGCAAAAAATCGCTGAAAGCCTTGCATGGTAATGCTTGCAGCGATTTTTACCAACCAAAATGTCCCTTAAGCCGAAAAAAGGCATACACATTCAAAGCATTACCGCCGACGACTTCAAAGGCATTGCCCAGTTCTTTCCCGATATTCCCTTTCAACTATGCCAATTCCACCAGCAGCAAACCATACGCCGTTACCTGACCCGCAAACCGAAATCCGACACTGCGCGCACGTTAAAGAAGCTGGCGGACAGCATTTTACATTGGAAGAAGCGGAGTTTAAAGCACAGTTAAACGATTGGTATGGCACCCATAAAAACTATAGTGAATTCAAATAAAAACTCCGAAATGAAATAACTGCATTCAAACTTGCAATTGGGCGATATGCTAAAGAATCGTTTTACCCTACTTCGGCATTCTTATTTTAATCCACTATACTTAAATGAAGTCAGCTGCAATGAGGACGGCACACAAAAGTGGTACACCCATAAAAAATTAAGAAACGCCTATAACAGTTTGAAATGCAACCTGCCGTATTTATTTACTTCTGAACAAAATAAGGAATTGTGTATGCCGAACACGACCAATATGCTGGAAGGGAAATTTGGCGAATTGAAGACCAAAAAACGCTGCCATGCAGGCATGAATGAAGAGACTAAATGATTGTTTATAGACAATTTCTTTGACATTTGAATGATAAAAAGAGTTGGAAAACCAACCCAAATGTCCATTAAGCCTATTTTTCAGACGACCTTTCATCAAACTTAAAGCAAAACGACTTAAAAGATGTTGGAAAAGGTTGGTGTGGAAGGGTTGGGTAGTGGTGTGGGGCGGGGTGCTCTATATGCCAAACGGTTTTATTTTTTTTGCTGAAATGATTGTTTCGTGGTCTTTAAGTATTCTCAAGAACTACGTGGCTTCACCATTACTTTCAGCATTCTTGAGAGCTCTCAAAAATCTCAATAAAGAGTCCTCAGGCAAAAAACGAAAAGTGTAAACAATGCTAGGATCTCTACAGTTGAAGGTATTTCAGACGGCCTTTCGCTTCAACCCGCAGCATCACCCCCGCCGGCCGGTGCCGTAGCGTTTCGCCGTTCTGCGTGCGGCGGCAAACCAGCGTTTCTGTGTGCGCTGCGGCGGCCTTTCGGCGGCATATAGCCAGTGTTCGTATTGTTGCAGCAGGCGCGACAAGGCCGGATCGGCGATGCCGTTTTCGTGCAGCATACGGTTGAGTTCGCCCGCGCTGACGGCGGCGGCGGTTTCATCGTCGTTACCCAAAACCGCGCTTTTAACCAGCGCAAAGCCTTCGTTGAGAAAATCGCGCTCGCGGTTGCGGCCGCGGAACCACCAGTGCGCCAGCGGCAGCAGGGCGGCGGCGAGGGCGGCGGGCAGCACCAGCAGCAGGGTTTGCCAGTTGAAACCGCCGAGGCCGATTCGGGCAAACAGGCTGTTTTGCTTGGTTTGGTCGTAGTTCACCACCCATTGCTGCCAGTAAAACTGCCCCGTATCGCGCCAGCGGGCAAACAGGCTGCCGCTGTCGGCCACCATGCCGCGCTCGTCGGCGGCGAGGGCTTGGCTGATGCCGCTTGCTGCGCGCACGGCCGACACGGCGGCGGTGGGGTCGACGCGCAGCCAAACCTGCTCCTGCGGCAGCCACACTTCGGCCCAGGCGTGGGCGTCTTTGGCGCGAATCTGCCAAAAACCGGCCTGTTCGTTATAGTCGGCGCCCAGATAGCCGGTTACCACCCGCGCGGGCAGGCCGGCGGCGCGCATCATCACCACGAAGCTCTGGGCGTAATGTTCGCAGAAGCCGCGGCGGGTGCGGAACATAAATTCGTCGATGCCGTCGCGCCCGGCCGTGCGCGGCGGTTGCAGGGTGTAGGCGAAGTTTTGGCGGCGGTAGTGTTCGAGCACTTTGCCGACAAACTGGCGCGGGGTGGCCGACTGCTGCGCCAGCGTTTCGGCCAGGCGGCGGGTTTGCGGGTTGCCGCCTGGCAGGCGGGTGTAGAAGTTTTGCCCGCCGGCATCAAGGGCATGCGGCAGGGTGTCGCTCAGCGACGCTTGCAGGCTGAGGCGGCGCAAACCTTCGCGGCTGCGGCTTGCGCGTATGGTCTGCCCCAATCTTTTCTCCACGCCCGCCGGCAGCTCTGCCGCAGGGTAGTCCAATGCGGGTAAAACGCCGTTTTGGTCGCGGATAATCATCTGGTAGGCAACGGTGCGTTCGGGCGCGGCGGCGGTGCGGGCTTCGTCGATATAGTTGCCGTTAAACGCCTGCCAGCGCGTGCCGTCGAATTCGCCCATGATGATGGCGCGCCAGTATAAATCGCTGCGCTGCGGCTTGAGGCCGTCTGAAAAAGTTATGTTGGCCACCCATTCGTCGCTCTGCACCAGATTGCTGATGCTGCCCGGCTCCATGGTGTCTGACAAGCCTGTCTTGGCCTGCTGCGTCTGCTGCGGAATCCGCCACAAGGGTTCGTTCAGGCGCGGCACCGCCACGAACAGCACCACCGTCAGCGGCAGGGTGAGCAGCAGCGCCTGCGCGCTGCGTTTGAAGGCTTCCCTGCCGCCCAATCCGCACAATACGGCGAAACATATGCTGACGGCCGCCAGCGCCAGCAGCAGCCACACGCCGATAAACAGGCTCTGGTTGAGCAGCACCGACGACCCGATTAAAAACAGCATGGCCAGCAGCAGCACCTGCCAATCACGCTGGCTGTTGCCTTCGAACGCTTTGAGCATCACCAGCAACAGCAGAAACGCCACCCCGCCTTCGCGCCCGAACACCGTGCCGAGCTGCTGCCACACCAGCAGCCCCGCCACCGCCGCCAGCAACAGCAGCGCGGCTTTCGGCACGCGGCCGATGCCGGCTTTCAGCAGGGCCAGCCGCAGCAGCCACAAGCCGCCGAACACCGCCGTAACCGCGGCGGGCAGCGATGCGGCCAACGGCAGCGCCGTCCACAGCAAAGCCAGCAGCACGGCAAACGCCACCGTGCGCGGCGGCGGCTGTTGCAGGAAAGAAGGATTGGGAATCAGCA
This sequence comes from Neisseria dentiae, assembly GCF_014055005.1. NCBI lineage: Bacteria > Pseudomonadati > Pseudomonadota > Betaproteobacteria > Neisseriales > Neisseriaceae > Neisseria > Neisseria dentiae. Next base: position 2,067,981 of record NZ_CP059570.1, read on the forward strand.
TAATGTTATGGATGAATAGTTTTTTCAGACGGCCTGAAACCTTTGCAAGACCCAAAAAAGTTTATTTGCCGTCATTAGCTTCGCAAGTCCGCTGCGCTACCCCGCGCAGGCGGGAATCCAGACGCTTGGCATCCAAGTATTTGTTTAATCAATACTTAAAATTTTCTATCTGGATTCCCGCCTGCGCGGGAATGACGAAATCAAACATTTCAGACGGCCTGAAGACAGCTTTGCAAAGGTCTCAGCCTCAATGAGTTTTGCAAGGGTTTCATACCGCTTGCCGCTACCACAATGCCAGCGCCGTCAGACAGATTTCCCGCTGCCCGTGCTGCGGTGCAATCAGCCGCTGCGGCAGCTCCAGCGAATACGGCAGGCCGCGGCGTTCGGCTTCGAGCACGCGGAAACACAACAAGCCCGCCAAACGGTCTTTATCGGTGCCGGCGGGGTAGTCTGCATAAGAAATAACGGTGTTGCGGGCGGCGTGTTGCGGCTCTTCAAAGCGTTTGTCGAGCATTTCGCCGGTTTTGGCATAGGTTTTCCAGGCAACGTGCTGCAACGACGCGCCCTGCCGGTGCGCCTGCAAATAAGCCAAATCATCGCCGCCCTGCGCGGGCGGGCGTTGCCGGTCGGTTTCGCCGCTGCGGGCGGGCATATCGGGCAAATCGTGGGGAACGGGCGCAGGAAACACCACCGCTTCGCCCGGCCAGCGCCACACGCACTGCACCATGCTCACGCCGAACGGCGCCACCGAAGCGGCGCGCAACGGCGGTATGCGCAGATAACCGCGCATCACGGCGGGGATACGCCATTGGAAAACAGGCAGGCCGTCCGAACCGATATGCCACGCCCGCCACAATTTCGCCGGCGGCGTGCGCGGGTTAGCAAAATCGTTTTCGCTGCACAGCCACAGCCAGCGGCCGCGGGTGTTGCCGGCGGCGGCCAGCTCCAGCACGGCATAGCCGCCGGCAAACACTTCTGCAGGCATATCCGCCGTTATCTGCAAAGCCGAGAGCTGGCGCAGGTTGAGCAGCACCGACACCAGCAAAAAGCCCGCCAGCCAGAAAGCGGCGGCATAAGCCAGATTCACCTGATAGTTCAGCCCCACCAGCCACAGCAGCACCACCGTTACCGCCAGCCCCACGCCCAAACGGGTGGGGCGGCAATGCAGGGCGGCCACAGAAGCGGTTTCGCCCTGCGCGGCATTCAGACGGCGTTTACGCAACGGCAACATGGTCGAGCATATCCGCCAGAATCTGCGTACTGGTCAAGCCCTGCTGCACGGGTTGCAGTCGGTGGTTGGCCACCGGCACCCACACGGCTTTCACGTCTTCGGGCAGCACGTGCGGCCTGCCCAGCATAAATGCCCGCGCTTTGGCCGCGGCCACTACCGCCAAACCCGCGCGCGGGCTTAAGCCGAGCACGAAACGGCCGGGCTGGCGCGTGGCCTGCACGAGCCGGTAAACATAATCGGCGGCGGCCTGCGAAAATTTCACCTGCGCGGCCTGCCGCTGCCATTGCGCGAGCGTTGCGGCGTCGCAAACGGCCTGCAAAGCGGGCAGGTTGCGGCGGCCGCCGCCTTCTGCATACAGCCGTTTTTCGGCGTCGGCGGCGGGGTAGCCCATACTCAGGCGCATCATAAAGCGGTCGAGTTGCGATTCGGGAAGGGGGAAGGTGCCGAGCTGCTCGGCGGGATTTTGGGTGGCCATCACGATAAACGGCTCGGGCAGGGCGTAGGTTTGCCCGTCCACCGACACCTGCCGCTCCTCCATCGCTTCGAGCAGCGCGGATTGCAGTTTGGGCGAGGCGCGGTTGATTTCGTCGGCCAATAAGAAGGCGTGGAACACGGGGCCGGGGTGGAACTCGAACCGGCCTTCGTTGGGGCGGTAAACGTTGATGCCCAACAGGTCGGAAGGCAGCATATCGTTGGTGAACTGCACGCGGCGGTAATCCAGCCCCAACACCGCCGCCACGCCGTGCGAGAGCGTGGTTTTGCCCACGCCCGGCACGTCTTCGAGCAAAACGTGGCCGCCGGCGAGCACGGCGGTAAACAGTTGCTGCAAAACGTTTTCTTTCCCCAAAATCAGCGTGTTGAGCTGTTGCAGTGCGTGTTGTATGTCGGTATTCATTATGATGTTTTTAAAAGTATTGCGGTCAATTCAGGCCGTCTGAAAGCGTTTTCAGACGGCCTGTGCGCTTGTTTGATGCTGCGGCATTTTAACACAACCCTACACAACCCTTACATTACCACCTGAAAAACAATCAACACGAAGATTATTCTGTATCAAAATTACCTATTCCTGCCGCAATGCGTTTCAGACGGCCTTGTGCAAAGGCCGCGATAAGTTTCGCCCTCCTCGGGTATAATGCCCTTCCGACCAACCCCGATTTTTCCGCCATGCAAGCCGATTTTTCCCGCCCCGTTTTAGCCATCGACACCAGCACGTCGTTTCTGTCGCTGGCCCTGCGCGCGAGCGGGCAAACGTTTGCTTTCCACGAAGACGCGGGCAACCGCCAATCCGCCCTGATTCTGCCGCAAATCGGCGCCATGCTGGCCGAAGCGGGCATCACGGCGGCCGACTTGGGCGCGGTGGTGTATGCGCAAGGCCCGGGCGCATTTACCGGCCTGCGCATCGGCGCGGGTGTGGCGCAGGGTTTGGCGGCTCCGTTCAACCTGCCGCTCGTCGGCGTGCCGTGTTTGGACGCGGTGGCCTGCCAAATCAGCGCGCCGTGCGTGCTGGCGGCCACCGATGCGCGCATGGGCGAGGTGTTTTACGCCTGGTTCGACACCGAAAACCACCGCCGCCTGAGCGATTACCAAGTAGGCCAAGCAGCGGATATCGTGCCGCCCGCAGGCTGTGCCGAACCGCAGGGCATAGGCAATGCGTTTGCGCTCGGCGACAAACCGCCGTTTAACGGCACGGCGCAGATGCCCGCCGCCGCAAACTATCTGGATTTGGCCGCCGGCGGGCGCTACCCCGCCACCGATGCCGCCCATGCGGGTTTGCTGTATGTACGCAACAAAATCGCGCTCACCGCCAAAGAGCAGGCCGAACGGAAAGGTGCGCCGTGATTATCCGCCCCGCCCTGCCCGCAGACTGCCCCGCGCTGGCCGCGCTTGATGCGCAATGCAACCCGTCGCCGTGGTCGGCCGCACAGTTTCAGACGGCCTTAAACAACCGTTTCGACAGCGTAACCGTTTTGGCCGAAGCCGACGGCACCATCGGCGGATTTGCCGTGTGGCAGACCCTGTGCGGCGAATCGGAGCTGCACCTGATCGCCACCGCCCCCGCCCGCCGCCGCGCCGGTTTGGCTTCGCAACTGATGGCGGCATGGTTTCAGACGGCCTCGGCACAGCGCGCCGAACGCTTATTTTTAGAAGTGCGCGCCACCAACCTGGCCGCGCAGGCGCTCTACCGCAAACACGGCTTTACCGAATGCGGCCGCCGCAAAGCCTATTACCCGCTGCCCGACGGCGGCAGGGAAGATGCTGTTTTAATGGAGAAATCATGTTAAGCAGCCGTTATCTGCATTTACACGAAGCGCTGGGTTTGGGGCCGATGTGGCTGAACCGGGGCGCGAAAGTGCTGCCTGCCGAAACCGCCGCCGCGCACGCCCCGCAAGCCGCGCCCCAAACGCCGCCGCAAACCACTGCCGCGCTGCAACCCGCAGCCCGCACGCCTGCCGCCGCAACCGCGCGCTTGGCAGCGATGGCTGCCGTCAACCCCGCCGCCAAAGTTTCAGACGGCCATTCCGCACACAACAGGCCGTCTGAAAATATTCCGCCCGCGCCTGCCGAAAGGCCGTCTGAAAACACAAACGCCGCCGCCCGAACGGCTGCCGACCCCGCCGCACTGGCCGCCATACAGCCCGCCGCCGTGATGGTGGTCAGCATCTGCCCCGCCCCCGAAGACAGCGCAACCGGCAAACTGTTCAGCGGCAGCGCGGGCGTGCTGCTCGACAATATGCTCGCCGCCATCGGCCTGCAAGCGGCCGATGCCCACAAAACCAGCTGGGTAAAAGCCGCCGCCGCGTTCACCCCCGAGCCGCCGCCCGAACAAGTGGCCGCCGCGCTGCCGCAGATGCAGGCCGAGCTTGCCGCGTCGCAGGCGCAGGCGGTGCTGTTTTTGGGGCAGGTGTTCGCGCAGCCGCACTACGCCGACACCATCGCGCAACTGTGCGGCGGCATACCCGCGTTCACCGTTCCCCACCCCGCCCGCCTGCTGCGGCAGCCGCAACTGAAAAAACAGGCATGGGAAGAGCTGAAAAAACTGCGCGACACCCTGCCGCCCCGCACCGGCACAAGCACGCAGCCGTAAAAAACCACAATTCTGCAACACAAGCCATAGGGAGTGTAGTCAGAATGCTTGCGAAGCGGTTTTTTGAGGAAAAATCCGCAGATGCCAGGCAAAAAGCGCAGCAAGATTGGACATCTTGCGAGCATTTTAAACGCCGCAGATGCAGATTTTGACCAAAAACACCGCCGCAACGCGGCCGACTACACTCCCTACAGGCCGTCTGAAAAATACAACCGTTTTCAGACGGCCTGTTACGGCAGGCTGTTTAAAAAAACAATTTCGGCATAATATCTTCAGTCAAACCAAACAACACACAGCCGCCCCGCCGCCACCCACCCGCAAGGAGGCCACGCCATGCACAGCCAGCCCGTTTCCTTAACCCCCCGCCATCTGATTGTTATCGGCGCCAGCGAACGCCCGCACAGCTTGGGCGAGCGCGTGCTGACCGCGCTGTTGCGCACCCCTTTCGGCGGGCAGATAACGCCGGTTAACCTGCGCCACAAAACCGTGGGCGGCATGAAGGCCTACGCCAACCTGACCCGCGTGCCCGACGCGGCCGACATGGCGCTGGTGCTCACCCCGCCCGCAAGCTACGAAGCCGTGCTGAAAGCCTGCCACAAACAGAATATCCCCCATGCCGTTTTGGTGCAGGATTGGGACGGACTCACCCCCGAAGCGCTGGAGCAGGCGCAGGAGGCGTTGCGGAAAGCGCGCAAATCCAACGTGCGCATCACCGTATGCCACCCCGCCGCCTTGCAGGCGCCCGCTTCGGGCTTGAACACCGGCATCTATCCCGACCTGCCCGCAGGCGGCGTGGGCATCATCAGCGGCCACCCCTCGGAAAGCGCGCGCCTGTCGGCCCAAATGGCGCAGGCCTCTCTGGGCGTTTCCTGCCATATTGGCCTGCATTACCCGCTCAGCCCCACCGTTTCGGCCGACTTTATCGATATGCTCGCCGCCGACCCGGCCACGCGGCTGATTGCCGTATCGCACAACCCGCACGAAAACCAGCGCCGGCTCTTCAGCGCCATACGCCGCGCCGCCCGCCGCAAACCCGTGCTGTTGTCGGTCGGCCATTATGCCGACGAAGAAGAACGCGCCGTGTTGCAGGCACTCTCGCGCCGCTGCGGCTGCGTGCCGGCATTCACGCCCGACGAAACCGCCGCCGCCCTCCACGCCCTTTCCGCCGCCGACAAATCCGCCCGCAAGCTGCACATTATCGCCAACGAACCCTGCGGCAGCCTGCAAACCCAAGCCGACCAACTCGGCATCACACTACACCCGCTGCCCGACGACGGCAGGCCGTCTGAAAACCCCTACGGCCACATCGGCGGCCACCCCGCCCCCGCACGCTACCGCGCACTGGCGGAAAGCTGCCTGCAACACAGCCAAACCGAAGCCCTGCTGGCCGTTGTCGCCCCCACTGCCGACCACACCGCCGAAAACATCACCCGGCTGATGGCCAACCTGCAACGCCAAACCGACAAACCCCTCTTCATCAGCAGCCCGTTTTCAGACGGCCTGCTGCAATTTACCCGCCCCGCGCAAGCCTTGCAGGCGTTCCGCTGCCAAAACGTTTACACCGGCCTGAAACAGCAGCAGAACCAAACCGCCAAACCCCTGCCCGGCCATCTGAAAACACCTTCGGTGCGCGAAATACAAAAAAACTCCGCCGACCTGCCGCAGCTGGCCAAAGCCCTATATCTGCCCGAATACAAAACACCCGAAGCCAACCCGCAGTTTGTGCTCTCGTTCAAACGCCACACCCGTTACGGCGCCGTACTCTACGCCCGCACCCCCGCGTGCACGCTGGCCGTGCTGCCGCCCTTTACCACGCTTGGCGCCGAATACCTCATCCGCCAAGCCGATTTGAAACGCCACCAAAAAACCATACACCAACTGCTGCACAGCCTGAACACCGCCACCGTCGTGCCGTTTATCACCGGAATCACCGTTTCCGCCGGCAGCGCGGGCACCGCTTCCGACATCCAAACCGACCCGCAGGCCGAAACCGTCGAAAACGTGCTCGCCCCCTATCCCGCCAAACCCGCACACACCTTCACCCTGAAAAACGGCCAAACCGTCCGCATCAGGCCGCTGCTGCCCGAAGATGCCGAAGCCAAACAAAATTTCGTGCGCAGCCTGCCCGAAGAGCAACGCTACACCCGCTACATGATGCACCTTGCCGAACTCAGCCCCGCCATGCTCGCCCGCGCCTGCAACCTCGACTACGCCTGCGAAGGCGCAATCATCGCCGAAGCTGAAGACGGCACTTGGCTGGGCGTGGCCCGCTTCGGCCCCACCGACACGGCCGGGCGCTGCGAATTCGGCATCAGCGTCGCCCCCGCCGCACAAGGCCAAGGGCTGGCCGTGCATCTGATGGAACAAATCATTCAGACGGCCAAACAGCAAGGCTACCGCGAAATGAGCGCCGAAATCCTGCAAAGCAACCCCGCCATGCAGAAACTGGCCGGAAAACTCGGTTTCGCCCTCACCCCCTCGCCGCACGACAGCGCCCTCGCCGAAGCCGTTTTAAACCTGGCCGAACCGAAAAACACGCCCGTAAACAACATCAAGCGCAATTTAAAACAACAAATACTTGCACTAAAATCCTAATTTACCTTAAAATCAGCGGTTTTCTATACATCCGATTTTTACAAAAGGAATTTCTTCATGGTAGTTATCCGTTTAGCACGCGGCGGCTCGAAACACCGCCCGTTTTTCAACGTTATCGTAACCGACTCGCGCAACCGCCGCGACGGCCGCTTCATCGAGCGCGTAGGCTTCTACAACCCCGTTGCCAACGAAAAACAAGAGCGCGTGCGCCTGAACGCCGAGCGCCTGAACCACTGGATCGCCCAAGGCGCGCAAGTCAGCGAAGCCGTAGCCAAGCTGGTTAAAGAGCAAAAAGCCGCCGCCTAACCCCTACACCGACTGCCATGACCGACACTCAGCAATGGGTAGCCATGGGCTACATCAAAGGCGTATTCGGCGTTAAAGGCTGGCTCAAAATCGCCGCCGGCACCGAATACGCCGACAGCCTGTTGGACTACCCCGAGTGGCGGCTCAACAAAAACGGCCAATACCGCAGCGTTATCCCCGAAGCAGGAAAAACCGCCAACGGCGAGCTGCTGGTAAAACTCGAAGGCATAGACGACCGCGACGAAGCATTCGCCATGCGCGGCTATACCATAGAAGTCCCCCGCGAAGCCTTCGCTCCCGCCGAAGAAGGCGAATACTACTGGGCAGACTTGGTGGGCATGACCGTAGCCAACACCGAAGGCATCACCTTGGGCACGGTTAAAAACCTGATGGAAACCGGCGCGCACGACGTATTGGTGGTGGAAGGCGGATACGGCCAGAAACTGATACCCTTCGTTTCGCAATATATCCTGGCCGTTGATACCGAAAACAAAACCATCACCGCCGACTGGGGCTTGGACTACTGATGCTGATTCAGGCCGTCACCCTGTTTCCCGAAATGTTCCAAAGCATTACCGGCTACGGCGTAACCGGGCGGGCGCTCAAACAAAACCTGTGGCGCTTCAACGCCATCAACCCGCGCCGCTTTGCCGACAACAAACTCGGCTACATCGACGACCGCCCTTTCGGCGGCGGCCCCGGGATGATTATGATGGCGCCGCCGCTTAAGGCCGCCATCGAAGAAGCCGAAGCACAATGCAGCGGCAGCAGCAAAGTGATTTACCTCAGCCCGCAAGGCACGCCGCTCACCCACAACAAAGCAGCGGAGCTTGCCAAGCTCGACAACCTGATTTTGCTCTGCGGCCGCTACGAAGGCATAGACGAACGCCTGCTGCAAAGCAGCGTCGACGAAGAAATCGGCATCGGCGACTTTGTCGTTTCCGGCGGCGAACTGCCCGCCATGATGCTGATGGACGCCGTTTTACGGCTGATACCCGGCGTATTGGGCGATATGCAGTCCGCCGAACAGGATTCGTTTTCAGACGGCCTGCTCGACTGCCCCCACTACACCAAACCCTTAGAATTTCAGGGCATGACGGTTCCCGAAGTATTACGCTCCGGCAACCACGGCCTGATAGCCGAGTGGCGGTTGAAAGAATCGCTGCGACGCACCTTGGCGCGCCGACCCGATTTACTCGAAAAGCGCAGTTTAATCCCACAGGAATCCCGCCTCTTAAACGAAATCCTGCAAGAGCAACGGGAAAGCCAATCATAACTTAGGAAAAAACATGAATCTGATCCAACAATTAGAGCAGGAAGAAATCGCCCGCTTGAACAAACAAATCCCCGAATTCGCCCCCGGCGACACCGTAGTGGTTTCCGTGCGCGTGGTAGAGGGCAACCGCAGCCGTCTGCAAGCCTACGAAGGCGTGGTTATCGCCCGCCGCAACCGCGGTTTGAACAGCAACTTCATCGTGCGCAAAATTTCCAGCGGCGAAGGCGTTGAGCGTACTTTCCAACTGTATTCGCCCAACGTAGAAAAAATCGAAGTAAAACGCCGCGGTGATGTGCGCCGTGCCAAGCTGTACTACCTGCGCGGCCTCACCGGCAAAGCAGCCCGCATCAAAGAAAAACTGCCCGCCCGCAAAGGTTAAGCCCAACGGCAGCCCAAACAAATACCCGCCACACAGGCGGGTATTTTGTTGCGGCGCCACTTTAATAGTGGTTTAAATTTAAGCCGCCATATCAAGTTTTTCAGACGGCTAAGAACCTTTTCAAAATACGTTTTAATCCTGAATTTATTTATATTTCGTTACACCCGTGCTCAACCCGGGTATCTGTTATTTCTGTTGAAACAAAAAGATGCCCGGATCAAGCCCGGGCATGACGCAGAAGGTTTAAGATGCCGAAAGGAATTTTGCAAAACTCCCGGCCTGAAACTTTGCGAAATCCGCTCAGGCCGTCTGAAATATTTATTCCCCTTCATTACCGGGCCTGACCCGATAATGGCGGGGTATTGCAGGAAGCCGCATATTCGCGTTAAGTTTTCAGACGGCCGGGGCAACCTGCAAAGGTCTCTTGCCCCAAACAAGCTTATTCAACATAATGGCTTATCTGCAACCCGAGGCCGTCTGAAAGAAATACATGCTGCAACTCAAACACATCAACAAACGCTACGGCGGTAAAACCGTGGCCGACGACATCAGCCTCGAAGTAAACGACGGCATGCTGCTGGCGGTTCTCGGCCGTTCCGGCTGCGGCAAATCCACTCTGCTGAAAATCGCCGCAGGTTTGGTGGAACCCGACAGCGGCGAAGTGTGGATAAACGGTGAAAACCGCACCCGCGTCCCGCCCGAGCGCCGCCATATTTCGCTCGTATTCCAAGACTATGCCCTGCTGCCGCATTTAAATGTGCTGCAAAACGTTGCTTTCGGGTTGAAAATGCGTGGGGTTGGCAAAGCCGAAGCGCAGCGGCACGCCGAAGCCATGCTGGCCGAAGTCGGTTTGGCCGACGAAGCGGAACGCCGCCCCGAAAGCCTGTCCGGCGGAGAACAGCAACGCGTGGCACTCGCCCGTGCGCTGGTTACCGAACCGCAGCTGATGCTGCTCGACGAACCTTTCTCCAGTCTCGACACCGGCCTGCGCAGCCAGCTCAGGCAGCTGACGGCCGACAATATCCGCCGCCGCAACATCCCTGCCGTGATGGTTACGCACGACCCCGAAGAAGCATTTGCTCTGGCCGACCGCATCGCACTGATGCACAACGGAAAAATTATCCAACTGGCCGCACCCGACGCGCTGATTGCCGCCCCTGCCGATGCCCGCGCGGCACGTTTGATCGGCGCAGAAAACGTTAGCAACGAGCGCTATATTCCGCAACAGGCGCTCTGTTTCAACCATCCCCACGGTGCGGCCAGCAAAATCGTGTCGCACACCCGCCTGCCCGACCGCAGCCTGATTACGCTCCGCCACCCGCAGCACGGCGACATCCGGCTTTATCTCGATCCGGCAAAATACGGCAACTTAAACCTGCAACCGGGCAGCGAATGGCCGCTGGGGGTAGATGAAAGCCAAGTGGTCAGATTCGGCTGAAACCGTAAAAGCCACCGATTTGCCCATACGGTAAAACCTTGTTCCACTTTTATCGCAAATACACCACAGGCCGTCTGAAAACACGCCCCGCAGCGGTCAAAACTCAAACCCCATCTGATCGGGCAATTCCGCCGATGCCTGCTGCTTTTCCCACGCCAGCTTTTGCAGTTTCTGGCGGCGCATGGCAATCAAACGCATCACTTGGTGTTTCTGCGTATCGCTCATTTGCAGCCAATACAGGCGCTCGTCGCGACTGCGCAGGCAACCTTTGCAGAAGCCTTTGCTGTTGGCTTCACACACGCCGATACAGGGGCTGGGGATGGCGAAGAATTCGAGTTGTTCCATAATCGTGCCGAAAACAGGGGGCAGGTATGCCGATACCTTTGCAAGACTGCCATTCTGCTTGAAAACACAGGCGGTTTCAATGACAAGCCGTCTTCATACCATTGTGCCGAAAATAACGGTACAATTCGGCCAACCGCAAAATCTCACAGGTTTCACACATGGGCACACAGATTATCGCCGTCGCCAACCAAAAAGGCGGCGTCGGCAAAACCACCACCGTGGTCAACCTTGCCGCTTCGCTGGCGGCGCAAAAAAAACGGGTTTTGGTTATCGACCTCGACCCGCAGGGCAACGCCACCACCGGCAGCGGCATCGATAAAAGCAATATCCACAGCGGCATTTACCAAGTGCTGCTGGGCGAGGCCGAAATCAAAGATGCGCTGATCCGCAGCGAATCGGGCGCATACGACGTATTGGCCGCCAACCGTGCGCTGGCGGGTGCCGAGGTGGAGCTGGTGCAGGAAATCGCCCGTGAAATGCGCCTGAAAAATGCGCTGGCCGAAGTGGCCGGCGATTATGATTTCGTGTTAATCGACTGCCCGCCCACACTCACGCTGCTCACGCTCAACGGCCTGGTGGCGGCCAACGGTGTGATTGTGCCGATGGTGTGCGAATATTATGCGCTCGAGGGCATTTCCGACTTGGTGGCCACCGTGCGCAAAATCCGCCAGGCCATCAACCCGCAATTGGATATTATCGGCATCGTGCGCACGCTATACGACAGCCGCAGCCGCCTTTCCCAAGAGGTTTCCGAGCAGTTGCAGGCGCATTTCGGCAAACAGCTTTTCACCACTACCATCCCCCGCAACGTGCGCCTGGCCGAAGCACCCAGCCACGGCATGCCCGCCCTAGCCTATGATGCCAAAGCCAAAGGCACGCTGGCTTATTTAGACTTGGCCAAAGAGCTGTTGAAGAAATTGAAATAAAAAACACTCAATTGGCGGCAAAACAACATCCCGGCAGTTTGTTAAAACTGCTGCCATACTCGGGCCTGCCCGAGTATTTTTCTTTCCTAAAAAGGTACGGTGTTCGGGGCCGGCACAAATATGGCGGGAACAGTATCAAAACAAATCGGGCAAAGGTCTGGCTGCATATTTCAGACGGCCTGAGACCTTTGCAAGTCGTTTAGACCGAGACCTTTGCAAAATTCAAATTACTATCTGAAAAAACCTGAATCCCGTCATTCCCGCGTAGGCGGGAATGACGGGATTTAAGCATTTCAGACAGCCTGAAAATATTTTTGCAAAGGTCCCAGGCGTCTGAAACATCCGATTACCGTCATTAGCTTCGCACAAGGCCGTCTGAAATATGTAGTCAGGTCTCAGCCATATGCTGCCCGCTGCCCTTAATCCGCCAACAATTTGTCCACCGCCGCTCCGATATCCGCCGCCTGCGTAATGGCCGAAATCACCGCCACGCCGTCCGCCCCTGCGGCGCGCACGGCGGCGGCATTGTTTTCGGTGATGCCGCCGATGGCAACCAGCGGGCGCAGAAAACCGCTGCTGCGGATACGGCGGATAAAATCCGTTCCCACCACAGGCTCGGCATCGGCTTTCGAGCGCGTGGAAAAAATCGGGCCGACGGCGGCGTAATCCATAGCCTCATTCTGCCGGCTGGCCGCCAGCTCGGCCAATGTGTTGTGCGACAAGCCCAACATCAATCTGCCTTTGCATAACGCGGCCGCCTGCCCGGGCGGGGTGTCTTGCTGCCCGATATGCACGCCGTCCGCACCCAATTCAAGCGCCAGCCGGATATCGTCGTTGATAAAAAAAGGCACACGGTATTGGCGGCACAAATCGCGGCAGTCGGCGGCAGCTTGGCGGATTTGCACCGCCCCCTGCAAGGCGCCCTGCCCTTTTTCCCGAAACTGAAAGCAGGTGATGCCGCTTTGCAGAGCTTGCTCGAGTATGTGCAGCAGGTTTTGCGCAGGCCGGCCCGCAAGGTGGCGGCAGTCTTGCGTGCCGGCAATAAAATAGAGTTTGAGCATGGCGCGGTGGTCGAACATATCAAATCCTTTACCAATAAAGCGAATAATGTTTTCAGACGGCCCGAACAAGCCCGACGGAAGCGGCAAACAGTTTCTTGCAATGCGCAGCTTTCAGGCAATGTAGAGCCATGCGGGTAAAACGCCGGCATCAGAGGCGGCAGCGAGCAGGGCCGCCGATGTTATGTTAGTGAATCGACTTAAGGATAAAGCACACACGTCATACTCAGGCTTGACCCGAGTATCTCAAAACCTGCTGAAATGATGCTGCTCCAACCGCTGTAATTGGGCAGCAGGTCGCTCGAGGTGCGCTGGTGCGCAGTATTCAGAAAACGGCATTGATGAATCGCCTGTTATCTGCTTACCTGACTGCTCCGACTACCTTTGCTCCCGGGTAAGTGGTTTTCAATAAGGTGCTATTGGCGGTCGATGAGATCGTGGCGGCGGTGGGCAGGTTGTTTTATGGGGATGAGGGATGTTTAGTGATGGCAGGATAATCTCATGCCTTGTGGATTGAGACTACACTATCTATTTCACCAGCTTCAACCCTTTTTTGGGTTTGCCGCCGCCGTTTTCGGACGGATCGGCAGGTTCGGTTTCCTGCTGTTCTTTTTCCACCAGATGCAGCGCGTCGCCGCCTTTTTTCTCGCTTTCCGTTTGATAAGGCTCTACTTCAAACCCCATGCCTTCGCCGCTTTCGCGGGCGAAAATGCTGATCACGTGGCCGACGGGAATCCAAATTTCGTGCGCTACGCCGCCGAAGCGGGCGGAAAAGTGTATCCATTCGTTGTCTATCGTCAGCGCATGGCTGGCGATGGTGCCGATGTTCAACACGATTTCGTTGTCGCGCACATATTGCATGGGCACGCGGGTGTGTTCGTTTACCCAGGCAACGATGTGCGGGGTTTGGTTGTTATCCAAACACCATTCGTAAAGCGCGCGCAGCAGGTAGGGTTTGGTGCTGGTGGTAGTGGTCATGACGGCATTCCTTTCGATAAAGGCGGCTTCAGACGGCCAACCCCTGCGGGGTTTAACGGCGCATAGCTTTTTCGGCGGGGGTGAGCGCCTCGATGAAGGCATCGCGCTGGAAAATGCGTTCGGCGTATTTCAGAATCGGCGCGGCCGATTTGCCCAGCTTGATGTCGTAGTGATCCAAACGCCACAGCAGCGGCGACAGGGCGACATCAATCATCGAAAAATCTTCGCCCATGATGTATTTGGTTTTGGCGAAAGACGGCGCCAGCATGGTAAGCCCTTGGGCAATGGCTTCGCGGGCTTTGGCCTGCTCTTTGCTGCCTGCCTCGGGCGATTCGAGCACTTTCACGTGGCTGAACAATTCTTTTTCCATGCGGAACAGCACCAAACGGCCGCGGCCGCGCATCACCGGATCGCCGGGCATCAGCTGCGGGTGGGGAAAGCGTTCGTCGATGTATTCGTTAATGATGTTGGATTCGTGCAGAATCAGGTCGCGCTCAACCAAAACGGGCACTTGGTTATAGGGGTTCATGATCGCCAAATCTTCGGGTTTGTTGAAGATATCGACATCTTTGATTTCAAAATCCATGCCTTTTTCAAACAATACGAAACGGCAGCGTTGGCTGAACGGGCAGGTGATGCCCGAATAGAGTGTCATCATAATGGTTTTGCTCCGGCTGAAAACCGCCTGAACGGTTTCAGACGGCCTGTGTGTTACAGAATCGAAAATAAGCGGGATTATAGCCGATTTGCGCCAACCGAGCCAAGAAAATCGTTATAACAATATGTTTTTAAATTGTTTTTATCGAAATCAGCCCGATATGCGGCAAGCAGCGGATAAGGGCATAACCGGCTTTCAGACGGCCTGCACCGCCGTTTATGCCGTACACCTAATTAAATTATTAACAAATTTAGCATAATTTAAAAACAATATGCGTTATAAGTTTCACCCCATACCAAACGTTTAGCGATAACTGATGTTTCCGCAACTGCCCTTTTCACGCTCCCGCCGGCTGGCTGCCGGCCTGATGCTGTTTGCCCTAATCTTCCCCACCGCCGCCTGCCACGGCGCGGAACCCGAGCCGCAAAAAGCGCAATCTGCGCCCGCCGCGGCACAACCCCGGCAGGCAGCCAAGCAAAACGGCCTGATGCTCGACACCGCCCGCCGCTTTTATTCCGAGCGCGAAATCAAAAAATTCATCGACATGCTGGCCGCTTCGGGCGGGCAGTTTCTGCACCTGCATTTTTCCGACCATGAAAACTACGCGCTCGAAAGCGCCCTGCTCGGCCAAACGGTTGAAACCGCCAAACGCAGCCGCAGCGGTGTTTATACCAACCCCAAAACCGGCAAGCCGTTTCTGAGCCGCCGGCAGATGCGCACGATTATCCGCTACGCCGCCGCTAAAAATATCGAGATCGTGCCCGAAGTGGGCAGCCCCAACCATATGAACGGCATCTTCACGCTGTTAACCCACAAACACGGCAAAGATTATGTGCGCGCGCTGAAATCGAAAATGGCCGACGACGAAATCGACATCACCCGCCCCGAGAGCGTGGCTTTTGTGAAGGCGCTGATTGACGAAACGGCCGAAACGTTCAACCGCAGCAAGCACTTCCACATCGGCGGCGACGAATTCGGTTACAGCGCCGAGAGCAATCATGAATTTATCGATTATGCCAACACGCTGGCCGCGCATCTGGCGGCCAAAGGGCTGAAAACCCGCATGTGGAACGACGGCCTGATCAACAGCACGGTCGGCAAACTGAACCGCGACATCGAAATCACCTATTGGAGTTACGACGGCAACCCCGCCGACAAACAGGCCGCCCAAACGCGCCGCGCCATGCGCGCCTCGCTGCCCGAGCTGACCGCCAAAGGTTTTTCGGTGTTGAACTACAATTCGTATTACCTTTATTTGGTGCCCAACGGCAAACGCGATTTCGCCCACGATGCCGGTTTTTCGGCGCAAGACATCGAAAAACGCTGGCACTTGGGCGTGTGGGACGGCGAAAACCGCAGCAACGCCACCGCCGACACGGGCAGAATCATCGGCGCCGCGCTGGCGGTGTGGGGCGAAAACACGGGCAAAATGAAAAACGAAACCATACGCCGCAACACCGCCGCCCCGCTCAAAGCCATGATGCGCAAAGCGAATGCGGCATCGGCGGCCACGCCCTGAACCCGGCTTTGCAACAGTTGAGGCCGTCTGAAAAACCACGCGGCCGTTATATAATGCCGCTTTTGCCGCCCTTTCGCGAAAGAACCCACAATGAACAAAACCATACATTATCTGAAAGACTACCAAGCCCCGGCCTACCTTGTTTCTGCCACCGACCTATATTTCGATATCCAAGATGCGCACACCCATGTAAAAGCGCATTTATCGGTATTACCGCAGCAGGCGGGCGAACCGCTGGTGCTCAACGGCTCCGCACAATTATTGTCGGTTGCCGTTAACGGCCAAGCGGTAGCAGACTACACGCTGGCCGACGAAAAACTGGTGTTGGCAAACGTGCCCGCAGAGCCATTTACGGTAACGGTTGAAACCTTAATCAGTCCGTCTGAAAACAAATCGCTGATGGGTTTGTATGAAAGCGGCGGCAACCTGTTTACCCAATGCGAGCCGGAGGGCTTCCGCAAAATCACCTTCTACCCCGACCGCCCCGACGTGATGTCGGTGTTCACCACCACCATCACCGCCGATGCCGAACGCTATCCCGTGCTGCTTTCCAACGGCAACAAAGTCGGCAGCGGCACGCTTTCAGACGGCCGCCATTGGGTGAAATGGGCCGATCCGTTTGCCAAACCCAGCTATCTGTTTGCCTTGGTGGCGGGCGATTTGAGCCTCACTCGCGACAGCTTCACCACCATGAGCGGGCGCGAAGTGGCCATTGAGTTTTACACCCGCGCCGAAGATGCCGGCAAAGTCGGTTTTGCCGTCCAATCGCTCAAACACGCGATGAAATGGGACGAAACCCGCTTCAACCTCGAATACGACCTCGATGTCTACATGGTTGTGGCCGTGGGCGACTTCAACATGGGCGCGATGGAAAACAAAGGCCTCAATATTTTCAACACCAAATATGTGCTGGCCGACAGCCGCACCGCCACCGACGCCGACTTCGCCGCCATCGAAAGCGTGATTGCCCACGAATATTTCCACAACTGGACGGGCAACCGCGTAACCTGCCGCGACTGGTTCCAGCTTTCGCTCAAAGAAGGCCTCACCGTGTTCCGCGATCAAGAGTTTTCCGCCGACCGCATCAGCCACGCCACCTGCCGCATCGAAAACGTTGCCATGCTGCGCGCGCTCCAGTTTCCCGAAGACGCCGGCCCCACCGCCCACCCCGTCCGCCCCGCCTCATACGAAGAAATGAACAACTTCTACACCATGACCGTGTATGAAAAAGGCGCCGAAGTAGTGCGGATGTATCACACCCTATTGGGCGAAGCAGGCTTTCAAAAAGGCATGAAGCTCTATTTCGAACGCCACGACGGCCAAGCCGTTACCTGCGACGACTTCCGCGCCGCCATGGCCGATGCCAACGGCACCAACCTCGACCGCTTCGCCCTGTGGTACAGCCAGGCCGGCACGCCCGTGTTAGACGTGAAAGGCCGTCTGAACGGCAGCGGCGGCTACGAATTAACCGTCAAACAAACCGTGCCGCCCACACCCGACATGGCCGAAAAACAACCCATGACCATGCCGTTGAAAGTTGCCCTGTTCGATGCGGAAAACGGCCGGCCGGTTGCTTTCAGACGGCCGGGCAGCAGCGAAGAAACCACCGAAACCGTGCTGCTGCTCACCGAAGCCGAGCAAACCTTCACGCTGGAAAACGTACACCGAAACGCCGTACCCTCGCTGCTGCGCGGCTTTTCCGCACCCGTGCACCTCAATTACCCCTACACCGACGCAGAGCTGGCCGTGCTGCTGGCTGCCGACACCGACCCCTTCGCCCGCTGGGAAGCCGGCCAAACCCTCTACCGCCGCGCCATCGCCGCCAACGAAACCGCGCTCGCGCAAGGCCTGCCGCTACCCGAACACCAAGGGCTGCTCGAAGCCGTGGCATACGTGCTGGCCGCAGACGGCATCGACGCCGAATTCCAAGCCATGCTGCTGGCCGTGCCCGCCGAAGCCGAGCTGTGGGCAGAGCGCGACAACATCGACCCACTGCAAGTCCACCGCGCCCGCGAAGCCCTGCTCGACTTAATCGCCACCCGCTTCCAAGCGCAATTTCTGGCGCTCAACCAAAAAGCCGCCCAAGCCGAGCAACAGGCCGATCCCGCCACCCGCTACGAATACAGCCCCGAAACAGCAGGCTGGCGCACCCTGCGCAACACCTGCCGCGCCTTCGTATTGCGCGCCGACCCCGCCCACATCGACACCGTTGCCGAAAAATATGCCGAAATGGCACGAAACATGACCCACGAATGGGGCATTTTGTCGGCCGTCAACCACAACGAAAGCAACAAACGCAACGAAATGCTGGAACAGTTTGCCGAAAAATTCCGCAACGATGCGCTGGTGATGGACAAATACTTCACCCTGATCGCCCTGAGCCGCCGCAGCGACACCCCCGCCCAAGTCCAAGCGGCCTTAAACCACCCCGCGTTCAGCCTCGAAAACCCCAACAAAGCCCGCGCGCTTTTGGGCGCATTCAGCCACAACGTGCCGCATTTCCACGCCGAAAGCGGCGCGGGTTACGCCTTTATCGCCGGCAAAGTGATGGAAATCGACCGCTTCAACCCGCAAGTGGCCTCCCGGCTGGTGCAGGCGTTCAACCTCTGCAACAAACTCGAACCACACCGCAAAAACCTGATGCAGGCGCAATTGCAGCGGATTCGGGCACAAAGTGGTTTATCGAAAGACGTTGCCGAAATCGTGGACAAGATACTGATTTAAACAACATCAGCAAAGTTTCCGGCCATTTGGGACAGCAGCATATCCCACGCACTGTGCTATACCGGATAAATGATGACGATGAGCGGTACATCGTTTAACATTCCCCCTATTTCAAACGTTAATTCCGAAACACCATGAACCTATTCCCCGATTTGGCACAACGTTATACCCAAGAACAATTGACAGCGGGTGCAGCCCAACGGCTGGCGCAAGAAATCGCTTTCGGCCCCGTCGTTTTCCAAGTATCGCGGCTGATGGTGAAAACCGGCATACTCGAATATCTCAACAACACCCCCGAGGGCGCCACCTTGGAAGAAGCCGCCGAAGCCGCCGGTTTGAGCCGCTATGCCGCCCAAGTGTTGCTCGAATCTTCGCTTTCCATCGGCACCGTGCTGTTTCAAAACGGCCGCTACACCATCAGCAAGGCCGGTTGGTTTCTGCTGAAAGACAAAATGGCGCGCGTTAACATGGATTTCGTGCAGGAAATCTGCTATCAGGGCTTGTTTGATTTGGAAGCCACCCTGTTAAGCGGCAAACCGGAAGGCCTGAAAGTGTTCGGCAACTGGCCCACGATTTACGAAGGCCTTTCGCAGCTTCCCGAAAGCGCACGCGAAAAATGGCTGGCTTTCGACCATTATTATTCCGACAGCTCCTTCCCTCAGGCATTAAACGTTGTTTTCTCCCGCCCCGTGAAAAAACTGCTCGATGTGGGCGGCAACACCGGCCGTTGGGCCTTGCAGTGCGTTGCCCATAATCCGGGCGTTGAAGTAACCATTATGGATTTGCCGCAACAGCTCGGCCTGATGCGCGAAGCTGTGAAAGGGCGCCCGGGTGCAGAGCGCATTCACGGCCACCCGGCCAACCTGCTCGACGATAACGTGCCTTTTCCACAAGGTTTCGATGCGATTTGGATGAGCCAGTTTCTCGACTGCTTTTCCGAAACCGAGGTTACCGGCATCCTCAGGCGCGCCGCCGCCGCCATGAGCGCAGATACCGACCTCTACATCATGGAACCGTTTTGGGACAGACAGCAATACGAAACCGCCGCCTACTGCCTCACCCAAACCAGCCTCTATTTTACGGTTATGGCCAACGGCAACAGTAAAATCTACCATTCCGAAGACATGGCCCGTTGCGTGGCCGCTGCCGGCCTCACCGTAGCCGAAACCTTCGACGGCTTGGGGTTGGGGCACAGCATTTTCAGATGCCGCAAGGCATAGGGTGGGGTGGCGGATATTTTTATACCATTCGCTCAGGCCGGGGCTTTTACAAAATTATTCCGATATCCGGTAACAGTTAGTTTTTAGATGGCTGTTAAGATTTTATAAAGTAGTTTGGAAACGGTCGATGGGGCTTTTATATCCATTAAAAACTGCCGCCGTCCGCTTCGCCCCCCGTCTTCAACAGCTCAAATCACCGAACCTTACGTAGGATATTGCTCATTACTATCAACTTCAAATTCCGGCAAGATTTCATCCGATCGGCACGCGATAAAACCGTTCAAAAAATATCCATAATCAAGATAATAAATATAGGCCGTCTGAAAATTACTTTTTCAGACGGCCTTTTTCATCAATCAAAAAAATCGGTCATTAGTGTTTTTTTCTCAAATATCAAATCCGCTTCCTCCGGTTTGATTTTTTCTCAAAAACCCCTTTATCTACTTGGGAAAAACCTAATTGGTTTAACAGCTTCAACGGCATTGTGATTGTGCAGCCTGACCGTAATACATACATCCCGTTACTTTCTTCATGAATAATTGGAAATTCATATCCCTGATAAATTGCAACGGTTACAATTGCATAAACATCTCCTATTTCAGACGGGGAAACTTCTTTGAAAAAAATTCTCGGGTTACTCTTCCTCTCAGGTTTGTATTCAATGAACCCTAAATCCAAATCACTCGGGTCATAGCCTACAATCTCATAATGATCGTCTACTCTGCCTATACGGTACTCTTTACCTTTATATATAGTATATATATCATATCTGATAGCCATATCAATATCCTTACTCTTCAGTATACGGAACAAATCTCTTATCTTTAAATTCATACACCGCCGCCTTACGCTTCACCCCGTCTTCAACAGCCCAAATCACCGACCCGTGTTCGGGATATTGCGGATACTCCGGCGTACTCTTAACATAAAACTCAGGTAAAACTTCATCCGAACGGCACGCGATAAAACCGTTTAATGTACAAGGCAAGCCATCATTATGCGTTCCTCCGAAACGATTCCCATATGGAATTTCCGACTGTTTCGGTTTAGCCAACCGCCCCTCAAACACCAAATACCTGTCCTGCCCGTTTTCCAACGCCTTGGTATACGGCGAATCGGAGTAATCCAGTGCCAAATGTTTGTAGGTATCCTGCAAATCCTGCCCCATCAGATGGCCATAATCGTCTTTGCGCGTAACAAAACCACCGATGGTATTGCACATGAAAATGCCTGTCTGAAAAGTTTTCAGACAGGTATTTTTGAGCTACTTGAAATAATTCGGAATTAATTCCTTTTTCTCATAAACCAAATCGACATCTTCTTTTTTTACTGCTTTTTCATATTCGTATTTTCCCACCCTCTTAAAATCGAATTTTTCGATTAACGGCCCACCTGTAACTGTGTGGCTTTCAGATAAAATATAATGGCCATTTTCTTCCCTAAGAATGAAAAATTCATAGCCTTGATAAAGGCAAAATGGTTTGATTGAATAAACATCCCCCACTTCTTCCGGAGAAACCATTTTAAAGAAAATCCTCGGATTCAGGTTTTCTTCAGGCTCTCTTTCCGTAAAACCATTTTCCAAATCTATTACGTCATTCGAAATCAATCGGGCATATCCGTCACGTCGGACAACACGGTATTCTTTGCCGTTATATGTTGTATAAATACTATTTCTCATTTTTTCAATTCCTTCCGTCATACTTATCTGCTGGCACAAATTTCATTTTCTCATCGTCGAATACAGCCGCCTTACGCTTCTCTCCGTTTTCAATCACCCAAATGACCGACCCGTCTTCAGGGGTTTGTGCATTCTCTCTTTCAAATTTAAATTCTGGAATAATCTCATCTGAACGGCACGCAATAAGCCGTTCAAAATACCCATAACAAGATAATAAATAAAGGCCGTCTGAAAATTATTTTTCAGACGGCCTTTTGTATCAATCAAAAAAATCTGTAATCAGCCTTTTCTTTTCATAAACCAAATCTGCTTCTTCTTTCTTGATTTTTTTCTCAAAAAGCCCGCGTTCAACTTCGGTAAAGCCCAATTTGTCCAATAATGGCTGCCTTGTGGTACTTGCCGATAAAATATAGCAGCCGTCATTGGTTTCGTGTTCAATCCAAAATTCATATCCTTGATAAAGCGCGTGAGTTGAAATCTTATAAACATCTCCTATTTCAGACGGGGATACGTTTAAAGTATAGACTTTCTTTGCTAACTGTTCAGGGGTATATTTCAAATTCTTAGTATCAGGGATTTTTTCTATAAAGCCTTTTTTCAAATCATCAGCATCATTTGAAATTAATTTTGCCAAACCATTATTATTCCGAACACGGTATTCTTTATCTTGATACACCGTATAAATATTATACCTAATCATTATTTCCATCCTTATTTATTAACATATGGAATAAACCGCTCATTTTCTTCATCATATACCGCCGCTTTCCGCTTCACTCCGTCTTCAACTACCCAAATCGTTGAACCGTGCTCGGGATACTGCTTAGTATCTTCTGTTTCTTTAATAAAAAATTCAGGCAGAATTTCATCGGAGCGGCAGGCAATAAATCCGTTTAAAGTGCAGGGCGGCGCTGTATGGTAATCTCCGCCGAATTTTTCGCCTCTCGGAATTTCTGATTGTTTGGGTTCCGTCAGTCGACCTTCAAACAGGAGATAACGGTTTTCCCCTTTGCCTAATGCCTGAACAAAATCGGAATCCGAACCGTCCCATTTTTTATAATCCAGAGCAAAATTATCGATGGTCTGCTTTAAATCCTGTCCGGCTAGATGCCCTGTGTCAGCTTGTCGGGCAACAAAACCGCCGATGGTATTGCACATGAAAATGCCTGTCTGAAAATTTTCAGACAGGCATCTGCATCAATCAAAAAAATCTGTAATTAGCGTTTTCTTTTCATAAACCAAATCTGCTTCTTCTTTTTTGATTTTCTTCTCAAAAACCCCTTTTTCAACCTGGGAAAAGCCTAACCGATTTAATAATTCTAACGGCATGGTAATTGTACAGCCCGACTGCAATACATATAACCTGTTACTTTCTTCGCGAGTAATTGGAAATTCATAACCTTGATAGATGCAATATGTAACAATTCCATAGACATCTCCTACTTCTTCCGGTGAAACCATTTTGAAAAATATCCTAGGGTTTAAGTTTGCTTCCGGCTCTCTTTCAGTAAAACCATTTTTTAAATCTATTGCATCATTCGAAATCAATCGCGCATACCCATTACGTCTAACAACACGATATTCCTTTCCGTTATATACTGTATAAATATTATCCCTCATTTTTTCAATTCCTTCTGTCATGCTCATCTGCTGGCACAAATTTCATTTTTTCATCGTCAAACACTGCAGCCTTACGCCTTACCCCGTCTTCCACAGCCCAAATCACCGAACCATGCTCGGGATATTGTTTAACCTTATCGGTTTCTTTAATAAAAAATTCCGGCAAGATTTCGTCAGAACGGCAGGAAATAAAACCGTTTAAAGTACAAGGGTCAGTACGTGTCCCACCAAATTTCTTGCCATATGGAATTTCAGATTGTGAAGGGGCTGTCAGTTTCCCCTCAAACACCAAATACCTGTCCTGTCCGTTTTCCAACGCCTTGGTATAGGCCGAATCCGGATAATCCAGTGCCAAATGCTTATAAGTATCCTGCAAACCCTGCCCCATCAGATGGCCGTAATCGTCTTTGCGCGTAACAAAACCGCCGATGGTATTGTACGGATTATCTGCTTTCAGATAACCCTCCAGATACTCATAAGGCATCACCTTCGTTACCACCGTATCGCGGGTGATCGGCGGAACGTCGTCCCGTATCCGCTTCATCTGTCCGACCTGCTCCTCCGTCATATCGTCCATATGCGTGCGCGTCAGGTTTTTGAATTCTTCGAATTGCAGGTTCTCCCGCGTCAGCGAGTCGGGCAGGTTTTGGTAAACGAAGCTTTCCGGTGCAAGGTCTTTGTCCCGACCCCATTCGCCTATGTCTTGCAGATTGTTGCGGTAAGTCTCCGCCCGTGCCCTCTCGGCGGCTTCTTCCGCCATTTTACGGCTCAGGCTGATACCGCCTTTGGCCAGTCCCGCCCCGCCCAGCGCCGCGGCGGCAATATCGGCGGCGGGTTTGCCTTCTTCCACCGCGCGGTTCAAATCACCGGTTTCGACTGCCTGATGCCACCGTTCGAAACCTTCTTTGGCGTTTCCCAAACCTTCCGAAATAACCGAAGCTGTCTACCGAACAAAATGCCTGTCTGAAAATTTTTCAGACAGGCATTTTGGGTTATTTGAAAAAATTAGGCATCAGTGTCTTTTTCTCATAAACCAAATCGACATCTTCTTTTTTCACTGCTTTTTCATATTCGTATTTCCCCACCCTCTTAAAATCGAATTTTTCGATTAACGGCCCACCTGTAACCGTGTGGCTTTCAGATAAAATATAATGGCCATTTTCTTCCCTAAGAATGAAAAATTCATAACCTTGATACAGGCAATATGGTTTGATTGAATAAACTTCTCCCACTTCATTAGGAGGAACTATCAAGGTATAAATTTTTTCTGCTAATTGTTTAGGAGTATATTTGAATTGCTTTGCATCATAAACTTTTTCAACAAATCCTTTTTCTAAGTCCTCAGCATTTTTGGAAACTAATTTAGCCATTCCATCATGATATAAAATACGATATTCCTTACCTTTGTACATGGTATAAGTATCATTTCTAATGGTCATCTTCAATATCCTTATTCATTATTGTATGGGAAAAAACGTTTATTCTCACCGTCAAACACCGCTGCCTTACGCTTCTCACCGTTTTCAATTACCCAAATTACCGACCCGTCTTCAGGGGTTTGCGCATTCTCTCTTTCAAATTTAAATTCCGGAATAATCTCATCCGAACGGCAAGCGATAAAACCATTCAAAAAATATCCATAACAAGATAATAAATAAAGGCCGTCTGAAAATTATTTTTCAGACGGCCTATAAATTATTTGAAAAAATTAGGTCTTAAGGTTTTTTTCTCATACACCAAGTCAACATCTTCTTTTCTTACTGATTTTTCATAGCCATATTTATCTACCCGTTCAAACTCCAATTTTTTAAGCAACGGGCTATATTCACCAACTAAAATATAGTTTCCATTTTCTTCATATTTTATCCTGAACTCATAACCTTGGTAGAGTGCAAAGGTTGCAATTTCATAAACATCTCCTATTTCAGACGGGGATACGTTTAAAGTATAGACTTTCTTTGCCAACTGTTCAGGGGTATATTTCAAATTCTTAGTATCAGGGATTTTTTCTATAAAGCCTTTTTTCAAATCATCAGCATCATTTGAAATTAATTTTGCCAAACCATTATTATTCCGAACACGGTATTCTTTACCTTGATACACTGTATAAATATTATACCTAATCATTATTTCTATCCTTATTTGTTAACATATGGAATAAACCGTTCGTTTTCTTCATCATACACCGCCGCTTTCCGCTTCGCCCCGTCTTCAACAGCCCAAATTACCGAACCGTTCTCAGGATACCGTTCCTTTTTCTCCAGTATTTTGTATTCCGGTAATATCTCGTCAGATCGGCACGCTATAAAACCATTTAACGTACAAGGAAGTTCGTCTTCATGATTACCTCCGAAGCGGTGTCCTCTGGGAATATCAACAGTGTCTTCAACTTCAGTCAATCTGCCTTCAAAAACCAGATAACGGTTTTCACCACGATTTAATGCTTGAACGAAATTAGAATCCGAACCGTCCCATTTTTTATAATCCAGAGCAAAATTATCGATGGTTTGCTTTAAACTCTGTCCGGCTAAATGCCCTGTGTCAGCTTGTCGGGCAACAAAACCGCCGATGGTATTGCACATGAAAATGCCTGTCTGAAAATTTTCAGACAGGCATTTGTATCAATCAAAAAAATCAGTTACCAACTCTTTCTTTTCGTAAATCAAATCAGCTTCTTCTCTTTTGATTTTTTTTTCAAAAACACCTTTGTCCACTTGAGAAAAACCTAGCTGGTTTAATAATCTCAACGGCATAGTAATTGTGCACGCTGACTGTAATATATAGCATCCGTCACCTTCTTCATGAATGATTGGAAATTCATATCCTTGGTATATGCAAAATGTACCAATATCATAAACATCACCCACTTCTTCCGGAGAAACCATTTTGAAAAATATCCTCGGATTCAGGTTTTTTTCAGGCTTATATTCCGTAAAACCGTTTGCCAAATCCATAGCATCATGAGAAAACAGCCTTGCATACCCTTCACGTCTGCTAATACGGCATTCTTTTCCTTGATAAATCGTATAAGTATTATTTCTGATTGCCATTTTAACTTCCTTTATTTATTTGCATCTTCATAGGGAACAAATTTCATTTCATTATCATCAAACACCGCTGCCTTATGCTTCACCCCGTCTTCAACCACCCAAATCGTTGAACCGTGTTCAGGATATTGTGGAGATTTTGGCTGACTCTTAACATAAAACTCAGGAATAATCTCATTGCTTCTACAGGCGATAAAGCCGTTTAATGTACATGGTAAGGCATCATCATGAATACCGCCGAACCTTTCTCCATATGGAATTTCCGACTGTTTCGGTTTAGTCAGCCTTCCTTCAAACACCAAATACCTGTCCTGCCCGTTTTCCAACGCCTCGGTATACGGCGAACCGGAATAATCCAGTGCCAAATGCTTATAGGTATTTTCAAGATTCTGCCCCATCAGATGGCCGTAATCGTCTTTGCGCGTAACAAAACCGCCTATCGTATTATACGGATTCTCCTCTTTCAGATACCCCTCCAAATACTCATAAGGCATCACCTTCGTTACCACCGTATCGCGGGTAATCGGCGGAACGTCGTCCCGTATCCGCTTCATCTGCCTGACCTGCTCCTCCGTCATATCGTCCATATGCGTGCGCGTCAGGGTTTTGAATTCTTCGAATTGCAGGTTCTCCCGCGTCAGCGAGTCGGGCAGGTTTTTATATACAAAGCTTTCCTGCGGCAACCCTTTGTCCCTGCCCCATTCCCCTATGTCTTTCAGGTTATCACGATGCAGCTCCGCCCGTGCCCTTTCCGCCGCCTCTTCCGCTGCTTCCCGCGCCATCTTCCTGCTCAATGCGCCGGCTCCTTTGGCTACCCCCAGACCGCCCAGCGCTATCCCCGCTATATCGGTTACCGGCTTGCTCTCTTCCACCGCTTGGTGCAGATCGGTAGCATCCACTGCCTGTTGCCAGCGCTCCGCCCCTGCCTTCATGCTTTCGAGGCCGTCTGAAAGGTCTGTTTTCAGTTGTTCGGGGTTGTTCCAATATTCTTGGGCGGTGGTTTTGGTGTGTTCCCATGTCTGTGCTATGGCCTGCTCGCGGCTGTCGGTACGCTCCTGTGCCGCCCGGGCTTCGTTATCGTCGAGTACGTCTATATGCCTGTCCAGCCCCAGCGCGGCTTTGTCGTGCAGCAGCGATGCGCCTTCTTTGGCCAGCCTGCCTGTTTCGGTTATGCCTTCCCCTACCGATTCGACTGCGCTCAGTGCGGCTCCGCCTACTGCGGTGGCACCGCGTTTGAAGCTGCGGGTAATCTCCCAGTCGTCTTCTTCTATCTTAACGGCTTCGGCCAGCGGCTCTTTGATATAGTTGCGGTAGCCTTCGGCTACCGGCTCGGCAAGGTTTTTGTCCAGCCAGCTGCCGGCTTGGTCCCATATGTTTTGTTCCTGCTCTTTGGGCGTGCGCCGTTTGCCTACAACGGTGATACTGGGCAGCTCTACGACCTCTTCCGGCATATCTGTCCTGCGGGCGGTGGCAACGGCTTGGTCTATATTGGTTTTGAACGGGTAGTGTTTGTTGACCCTGCCGACGATGTTGTTGTCTTCGTCTACCCGTATGCCGGTGATATGGGGATTGCGGGCACCTGCCCTGGCCGCGGCCTCTCCAACCGCGCTGCTCAGTGCTTCCTGCTGTTCGGGCGTATAGCGGGAAACTGCGCTGCGGACTTCTTCGTTGCTTTTAAACAGCCCTGCCGCTTCCTGTTTCAGCTTCGGTATGCTTTGTTCTATTTCCTGCTCCCGCTGCTGCTGCCGCTCCATCTGCTGCTGTAATTGCTGCTCTTGGCTCAGGCTTTGGGAACGCCCGAATGAAAGTTCCATATTTAAAGGCTCCTGTGACTGTTTGGTGATTCCGGCTTAGGACAACGGCTTTTATGGGAAGTTCAATCATTTAGGCCGTCTGAAATTTTTTCAGGCGGCCTGAGACCTTTGTAACAGGGGTTTAAACCGCCTTAATTTATTCCTGCATCGGGTCTTCCACGATATTCACGGGCTGGTAGGCGGGAACGGGCGGAGGCAGCAGGGTATCGAGCATCAGGCCGGCGGCGTTGAGGGTGGGATAGCCGCTGAATGTTACCGAATAGCCGCCGTTGGATTCGCCGGTGATTTTGGCGTGCGCGCCCAGCGGGAAGGTGGCTTTGTTGGTGATGTGGCCGAACGGAAAACCGGTGAGCACGGGCACTTTGGCGATGCGGCTGATGTTGTTGACCACGGCGCTGAAGTCGTAGCTGCTGTCGTACACGTCGCGGATGGTGCCCATGCGGAAGTCGCCGAGCACCACGGCCTGCTGTTTCGACAAAATACCGGCCAAATGCAGGGTTTGCAGCATACGCTCGATGCGGTAGGGCTGTTCGCCCACGTCTTCGAGAAACAGGATGCCGCCCTGAATGTCGGGCATATAGGGGCTGCCGGCGAGCGAGGCCAGCACGCTTAGGTTGCCGCCCCAAAACGTGCCTTCGGCGTTTACGCTGCGGCGCTGCACGTTATACACGCTGACGGTGTTGGCGGCATTGGTGGCGCCGCGTATAAACGATTCCATGGTGTAGGTGCTGGGAGCGGGTTTGCCGAATTCGCTGTACACCATCGGCCCGGCGAAGCTGGCCATATTGCCTTTGGCCAACAGGGCGAGTTGCACGGCGCACAAGTCGCTGAAGCCGAAAAACAGCGTGCCGCGTTCGCGCATACGGGCGCCGAGATTGGCAAAGTCGATATGCGGCAGAATGCGCACGGCACCGTAACCGCCGCGCAGCCCCATCAGCACTTTCGGGGTGGCGACGCGGCCGGTGGCAACGTCTTGGAAGTCGGCGATGCGTTCGCTGTCGGTGCCGGCGAAACGCTGGTAGCGGCGGAAAGCGGCCTGCTGGTTGGTTACGGCGAAACCGGCGTGATGAAGGCGGGAGAGGCCGGCTTCGGAACGGGCGGCACTGTCGGCGAAACCGGACGGGGCGACAACGCGCAGGATATTGTCGCCGCTGCGGCTGGGTTGGGTGGTTTTCGGTGGCACGGTTTGGGCTTTGCTGGATTGGGTGGCGGGCTGGGTGGTTGTGCCGCTGCCGCAGGCGGCGAGCATACCGGCACCGGCGGCTGCGGCAGAGGCTTTCAGGAAATTGCGGCGGGAAGGTTGCCAGGTCATAAAGTTTCCTCATATGCGCCGCCTTTTCAGACGGCCTGATAAAGGCGTGTATTTTAAAGGTGTTGCGCGGTATTGCACAATGCAGGCCGTCTGAAAGGAGCAAACGGTTTTCAGACGGCCTGCATTGTGTGTATTACAACAATGCTTTTATCTGCTGCGGCCAGTTTTCCGGCAAAACCGCCTGCAGTTCGCGCACGGCCGGCGCCCAAACGGGGGCGGGAAAGTTGGCATCGTTATCGAAGCGGGCAATAACGTGCCAATGCAGGTGCGGCACCACGTTGCCCAAACTGGCCAAGTTGATTTTGGCCGGCTTGAACACTTCGCGCATGGCGGCTTCCACGCGGTAAACCGCATCCATCAGCTCTTGGCGTTCTGCCGGTTGCAGATCGGTCATTTCGGCAACATGGTGCTGCCAG
The DNA here is from genome assembly GCF_014055005.1 of Neisseria dentiae. Lineage (NCBI taxonomy): Bacteria > Pseudomonadati > Pseudomonadota > Betaproteobacteria > Neisseriales > Neisseriaceae > Neisseria > Neisseria dentiae. Next base: position 2,097,609 of record NZ_CP059570.1, read on the forward strand.
ATTACGCGGCAGAACGCGGGGGCATTGGCTTCGTTGTGCACGGCAATCACGCGCAGGTTGGCGGTTTGCAGCAGCACATCTTCGCCGGCGGGGGCGCACAAAGGGCAGGTCATGGTCGGCTCCTTCAAAGTTGGCCGGATATTCTAACAGAGTTTGCCGCAAGGGGCTTTCAGACGGCCGCCATCATGCAGGAATCCCAACAACCATTCAAATAGAAACAAATAAAAGCAGCGAATATGACTATGGTTTTTACACTAATAATAATTTAGTTTAAAATATTGTATATAATCAATTTTTGTAATACATTCCCATCTGCGGCAACCAAAAGCAAAACCACATGCCGGCGTCTTACCCGAATATCATCATTAATATCGATTCAAATAAGGAGGCTATCATGAGCAGCCAACAATCCGGCACCACGGGAGGAGCCGCCAATGCGGCAACATTGGCGGAAACCGCCGCAACCGGCACGCCCGGCGTGTTTTACGGCGACGGTTCCGACAACGTGTTCCACATCAGCCACCCGCAAGAGCGCATCATCGAGCAAGCCAACCAGGGAACAGACACGGCCTACAGCCGCGTGAACTACGCCCTGCCCGATTATGTGGAAAACCTCACACTGGTGGGTAGAGATGCCATCAACGCCACCGGCAACGCCCAAAACAACGTGCTCACGGGCAACAACAACCGCAACCAACTGCGCGGTTTGGCCGGCAGCGACACCCTTTACGGCTACGGCGGCAACGACACGCTCGACGGCGGCAGCGGCGCCGATGCCATGCACGGCGGCAACGGAAACGACGTGTATTATGTAGATAACACCGGCGACACGGTAACCGAACTGCAAAACCACGGCACCGACACCGTGTTCAGCAGCGTGAACTACACCCTGCGGGCCTATGTAGAAAACCTCACGCTCACCGGCAGCGGCAACACCAACGGCAGCGGCAACCATGCCGACAACACCCTGCACGGCAACCACGGTAACAACCATCTTTCCGGCAACAACGGCAACGACTCGATGTTCGGCCACGGCGGCAACGACCTGCTGACCGGCGGCAACGACAGCGACAAACTCTACGGCGGCGTAGGAAACGACCGCTTAATCGGCGGCAAAGCCGTCGGCCTGATTGAAAACAGCTTGGGCGAACTCTATTACCCCGACTTCGGCGACGGCGGCGACTATCTCGACGGCGGCGCAGGCAACGACATCTTAATGGGCGGCAACGGCGACGACACCTATTTCTTCGCCCGCGGCTACGGCCACGACACCATCATCGACTATCGCACGCCCGGCGTAGAAACCGTTTCCGACCCCGAAGGCACCAACACCGTACGCTTCGGCGCAGGCATCCGCCCCGAAGACTTAACCATCACCGCCGCCGTTGAGGCCGGCGGCAACATCGAAAACGTTTGGCATATCGCCGTCAAAGGCAGCAACGACAAACTCACCATCCACAACCAAAGTGCCGACGAAGACCACAACCTCGCCATCACCCGCTTCGAGTTCGCCAACGAAACCCTCAGCCCGTGGCAGCTGGCCGACCGTATCGGCATCATCGGTAACAGCAAAACCATCGCCATCGGCAGCCAAAGCGGCTACCGCATGAGCAGGGCTGATTTCGGCGTAGGGCAGGACAACGAACTGGCCGAATACCGTTTCGATATCGAAAAAGTAACCGGCGGGCGTTTGGCCTATCTTTCTTCAGACGGCCACGTTATCGAATGGGTGAAAAAAGGCCAGTTCCATTATTCCGACGCCGAAAGCCTGGTGTTTATCCCCAACCGCGGCGCCACCGAAGCTGCCATAGAATTCAAGTTCGACGGCAGCACCGCCGCACGCAGCGGCCGCATCGACGACGCCACCCATACCATCAAATTCGATTTGCACGACACATCCGGCAACGGCGGCCGTATGCTGTTCGGCGACGTCAACGGCAACACCGTCAACGGCGGCAGCGGCAACGACTTAATCGACGGCTGGACGGGTAACGACCGCCTCAACGGCCACGGCGGCAACGACACCCTGCACGGCAGCGCAGGCAACGACATTCTCGACGGCGGCAGCGGCAACGACAAACTCCACGGCGGCGCAGGCAACGACACGTTTATGTTTGCCAAAGGCAGCGGCCAAGACACCGTTTCCGACACCGAAGGCAGCAATACGGTGCGTTTCGGCACAGGCATCGCCCCCGAAGACCTAACCGTTACCCGCACCGCCCACCCGTGGTTTTCAGGCGAAAGCAACTGGGAAATCAGCATCGGCGGCAGCAGCGACAAACTGATTATCGAACGGCAGAACACCGGCAAAAGCGCCGCCGTTACCCGCTTCGTTTTCGATTCGGGCACATTCGGCAACGACGTGCTCGAAGGGAAAATCTCCGAAGCCAAACTGGCTGCCGCACTGGAAAAAACAAACGGTGCCGCAACCGCCGCTTCCGCTGCGCAAAACACCCCCGCCGCAGCTTATGCGTATAACGCCGCACCTTCGGCACCGGCCAAGCCCGACGAATCCGCACCGGTTAATTTAATCGGCTGACGGCAGGGGTTGCCGGGAAACAGCCCGCCGATTTCAGGAAACCTCTGCAAAACCATCTTGAGGCCGTCTGAAATGCTCAGGCTCCGTTATTGGCTTCGCAAGCCCGGCGCTACCCCCCGCGTAGGCAGGAATAACGATAATCGGATGTTTCAGACGGCCTAAACCGACTTGCAAAGATTTCAGGTTGGTTAAAACATTCCGTCGGCAAAACCACAGGCCGTCTGAAAACCCGTTTTAAAAACAGGTTTTCAGACGGCCTCAATTTTTAACAAACCAATAAAGCGGAAAAGTTTATGTCCGCACAAAACAGCAGCCCTACCCTGCCCCGCCGTTTTTGCCGAACAGCTTTTTCTCGGCCAGATACACCAGCAGCAACACCGGCACGCCCAAGAGCGCGGTCAGCGTAAAGAAACCCGGATAGCCGATTTTATCCACCATCGCGCCCGAATAGCCGCCCAAAGTTTTGGGCAGCAGTGTCATCAGCGAGCTGAAAATCGCATATTGCACGGCGGTGAAGCGGATATTGGTCAACGCCGACAAAAAGGCGATAAACACCGCGCCTGCCAAACCTGCGGCAAGATTGTCGAACCCCACCGCCAAATACATAAACGCCACATCGTGCCCGCGGTAGGCCAGCGCCACAAACAGCAGGTTGGTTAGCGCCGCCAGCACCGCACCGGTCATCATCATTTTCATCAGGGCGAATTTCTGCGACAGCAGCCCGCCGAGAAAACCGCCGGCCACCGCCATCACCACGCCGAAGGTTTTCACCGCCGCGGCGATTTCTTCTTTGCTGAAGCCCATGTCCTGATAAAACACATTGGAAATCACGCCCGCCACAATGTCGGAAATACGGTAAACGCCGATTAAGGCCAACAGCAGCAGCGCCGATTTGCCGTAACGCTCGAAAAAATCGGTAACGGGGTGTATCCAAGTGTCCACGGCCAGCTGTTTGGGCACCAAACCGCTTTTCACGGTCAGCGCACCCACCGCCGAGGCGGCAGAGGCGGAAAGCAGCAACCGCACAGCTTCCCAACCGAACGCTGCCAGCGGGCCGCCGCCCTGCGGCAACACCTTGCCCAGTTGCGAAAACGCCGCCACAAACGCCGCCACCGACACCAAAAACAACAACAGCAGGCGCAGGTTGTCGGCGGTGGAGCGCGCTGCCGTGTGGCGTTCCGACACGGCAGGCTCGCGCATCAGCAGCGTCGTCGCCACCCCCACGCCCATCACGGCGGCCATAATGAAATAGGTTTGCTGCCAGGCCGCATACACATAAGCGTTTTCGTGCGAACCCAACCTCGCCGCTAGAAACAGCGCGCCCGCGCCCGCCACAATCATGCCCACGCGGTAGCCGGCGTTATAAGTGGCGGCCGTTACCGACTGCATCGCCACATCGTCTGCCGCCGCTTCGATGCGGTAGGCATCAATCACCACGTCTTGCGTGGCCGACGAAAAACCCAGCAACACCGCACCTGCGGCCATATAAGTCAATGCCGTGCCGCTGACGGGGTTGACCATGGCCATACTGCACACCGCCGCAATCACCAGCAATTGCGACAACAACAGCCAGCCGCGCCGTTTGCCCAGCAGGCGGGTCAGCAGCGGCAGCGGCAACGAATCAATCAGCGGCGCCCACACGAATTTGAACGAATAAGCCAGTGCCGCCCAACTGAACATAGTTACCGTGCTGCGGTCTACCCCCGCTTCGCGCAGCCACAGCGACAGGCTCGAGAAAATCAGCAAAATCGGCACACCTGCCGAAAAGCCGAGAAAAAACAGCGTAACGGCGCGGCGGTCTGTGTAGGCAGCCGCCGCAGCCAGCCAATTTTTAGAAGAAGTCTGCTGCATATCAAGCACTTAAACCGCAAACACACGGTTGCATAAAAATAAAACGGCTATTGTATCAACGAAGCATACAGGCCGTCTGAAAAGATTTGTTTCAGACGGCCTGTTTCCGTTTAACCCGAAAAACCGCCGAACTCCCGCGCAAACTTCCCATGCCGTCTGAAAAACCTTAAAATACCGGTTTCTATAATAAACGTCTTAAATCACTATTATGCCCATCTGCGTCTGCCCCCACTGCAAAGCACGGCTTGCCGTTAAAGATACCCAACTGAACCTGGCGCAAGGTTTTGTGGTCTGCACCAAATGCGAAGGCCTGTTCCAAGCCAAGCACCACATCAGCAACACCCCGCACAAAGCCTCGCCCGAGCAGCTGCCCGGCGCCGCCACCGACACCAAACTGGTGCGCTCCATCGGCCCCGCCGTGCGCAACCACAAGGCCTTGTCGAAAAACGAAATCGCCGACCTGCTCGACAGCATGATTCCCGCCGAAAGCAAAAACAAACCCTCCGCCAAAGCGCAGGCCGCCGCAACCGGCACCGCCGAGCCTGCAAAAGACGGCTTTAACTGGACTTTGGCCGCACTCACCGCGCTCACCGTGCTGATCATGCAGCTTTTCTATTTGATATTAATGCTTTGAGATGACCGCCCCTGTTGATTTTATCCGCGACTTCCGGGAAGCCGCCCCCTATATCCACTACCTGCGCGGCAAAACGCTGGTAATCGGCATTGCGGGCAGCCTGCTCTCCGGCTCCACCCTCCAAACGCTCGCCGCCGATTTAAACCTGCTCGCCAGCCTCGGCGTGCGCCTGGTTGTGGTGCACGGTTCGCGTACACAAATCAACACTCTGGCAGAAGCGCACGGCCTTACCCCGCAATACCACAACGGCCGCCGCATCACCGACGAAACCACCCTCGCCCACGCCAAACAGGCCTGCGGCATGGTGCGCAGCGACATCGAAGCCGCCCTTTCGTTCGGCCTCTCCCAAACCCCGCTGCGCGGCAAGCCCCTGAGCATTGCCGGCGGTAATTTCGTTTCCGCCCGCCCGCTCGGCATCATCGACGGCATCGACATGGGCTACACCGGCATCGTGCGCAAAATCGACACCGAAGCCGTGCGCCAACGCCTCAACGACGGTGCCTTAGTGTTAATCAGCCCGCTCGGCCATTCGCTCAGCGGCAAAACCTTCAACCTCAGCATGGGCGACATCGCCGAAGCCGCCGCCGTTGCCCTTCAGGCCGAAAAACTGGTTTATCTGGTTGAACAGGAAGGCATTTTAAACGAGCACGGGCAGGTTTTGCCCAACCTTTCCGGCCAAGAGGCCCGCGCCCTGCTAGCCGGCGGACGGGTGCAGAGCAACCAGCAAAGGCTGCTGCAATCGGCCGTAAACGCCGTGGAAAACGGCGTGCAGCGCACCCAGATTCTCAGCGGCCGCCAAAACGGCAGCCTGATTGCCGAACTGTTTACCCGCCACGGCGTCGGCACTTCCGTGGCGCGCAACGCCTTTATGAACATCCGGCAGGCCCAAACCGGCGACATTCCCGACATCACCGCCCTTATCCGCCCGCTCGAAGAACAGGGCATCCTACTGCGCCGCAGCCGCGAATACCTTGAAAACCACATCGGCGAGTTTTCCGTGTTGGAACACGACCGCCGCATTTACGGCTGCGTCGCCCTCAAAACCTTTGCCGACCCCGACATCGGCGAACTGGCCTGCCTGGTGGTTTCCCCTGAAGCGCAAGACAGCGGCTACGGCGAACTGTTGCTCGAACATCTGCTCGGGCAGGCCCGCAGCCGCAACATCCGCACCCTCTACGCCCTTTCCACCCACACCGGCGAATGGTTTCTCGAACGCGGCTTTCAAACGGCCTCATCCGAAGCCCTCCCCCCCGAACGCCTGAGCGAATACCACGAAAGCGGGCGCAAATCGAAAGTGTTTGTGTATCACACGGGCGCAAACGGTTGAGGTATAGAAAACCCTAAATAGTATAGTCACAATATTTTCAACCACATTGTAATAATCCGGATTTCTATTGCCGCAGCAAATGAAGCTTTTCTCATAACGCGTGGCAATGCCCCACCAACGTTTATAGTGGATTAAAATAAGAATGCCGAAGTAGGGTAAAACGATTCTTTAGCATATCGCCCAATTGCAAGTTTGAATGCAGTTATTTCATTTCGGAGTTTTTATTTGAATTCACTATAAAACCCCAAAAGCAGTTTTCTACCAAGTGACGGTAACGGTACAAGATAGCGGTCAAAAAACGGCTACTCCTTGCGGTTAACCTTTGACGGGATAACGGCGTCCATTCCCAAAAAACAGCCAAATTCCTGATCGTATCAATATCATAGGCTTTATCAGCCAACAACTTGTTGGCTTCCGTATCTATAGTGGATTAAAATAAGAATGCCGAAGTAGGGTAAAACGATTCTTTAGCATATCGCCCAATTGCAAGTTTGAATGCAGTTATTTCATTTCGGAGTTTTTATTTGAATTCACTATACAATTAAGTGTTTCGACAGACAGGAAATCTGCCACACTGCCTTCACTTAACACGAATTTTACCGACATCCCGTCGTTCATCACTAAATGCAGCTTGGTATTCAGTACCCTTTTGTGCGGCTCATGCCCGCATTGCCGCCTTTGGCTCCCTCCACATAGAGATGAACTTTAGATATGGGTGGCATCAATCACTCCATATTTTTCTCCCGAAAGGATGAGTACCAGTTTCGTCCAAATACCTTTGTTGTACCAACAAGATGAAGCGACGGTGGGTGTTGCTCCAGCCGCCGTAATAGGGCGGCAGATCACGCGATGGTGCACCGGTGCACAGTATTCAGAAAACGGCATTGATGTATCGCCTGTTATCCACCGCCTAACCACCTCAGCTACCTTTGTGCCTGGGTAAGTTGTAGGAAAAGGTCGAGTTGTTTACACAACAGGCTTCATTCCCAGCCTGTTATGTAAACAACTCGACCTTTTCTAGCTCTAAGGTATTTTTGCAAAGCTCTCGCGCTTTACAAAAATTTCGGCCTGAGACCTTTGCAAAATTCTTTTAGGCACCTAAAACACTTCCGTCATGCTCTGGCTTGGCCCGAGTATCTGTTTGTTTTAGAAGACAAAGAGATACTCGGGTCAAGCCCGAGTATGACGAAATATCATACATTCAGGATTAAAACGACTTTTTTGCAAAGGTCTCGGCCTTTTACTTTTCGGCAACCCGCGTTTGCCGCCTGCCGGTTTCAATATCCGTTAGAATGCAAGCCATAATACATTCACAATTTATCCGTCCCCATCATGGCTCACTTTTTTATCCGCCGCCCGGTTTTTGCCTGGGTATTGGCGATTTTCATCACCTTTGCCGGCGCTTTGTCGCTGTTGGCGCTACCGCTGGAACAGTATCCCAATATTGCGCCGCCGCAGATTTCGGTGGTGGCGCGCTATACCGGCGCGTCGGCCGAAACGGTCAACGATTCGGTTACGCAGGTTATCGAGCAGCAGATGAAGGGGCTGGACGACCTGATGTATATGAGCTCTACCGCCGACTCTTCGGGGCAGTCGCGCTCCACCCTCACCTTCGAGCCGGGCACCGATATCGATGTGGCGCAGGTGCAGGTGCAAAATGCCTTGCAGCAAACCCTTTCGCGGCTGCCCAACGAAGTGCAGGAGCGCGGGGTAACGGTGACCAAAGGCGGACAGGACAATCTGGTTACCTGGATGTTCACCACCGATGATCCCGATGTGTCGCGGGTGATGATCACCGATTATCTGGCCAGCAATCTGGTGGATGTGTTGGCGCGCATCGACGGGGTGGCGGAAATCACGCTCTACGGCAGCCCCTATGCGATGCGCGTGTGGCTCAACCCCGATAAGCTCGAGGCTTACCAACTGGTTCCCTCCGATGTGGTGGCGGCGATCCAAAGCCAAAATGTGCAGGTATCGGCCGGGCAGCTCGGCCAGCTGCCGGCGGCGGCAAACCAAATGCTCAACGTGCCGATACAGGCGCGCGGCAAATTTTCCACCGTGGCCGAATTTGAAAACATTATTTTGAAAAGCACGGCCGGCGGCGCGGCGGTTACGCTGAAAGACGTGGCGCGGGTGGAATTGGGCGCAGAAAGCGCCGACGTGCAAAACCGGCTCAACGGGCGAGAAGCCGGCGCGTTCGGCGTGGTTCTGGCCGACAATGCCAATGCGCTGGATGTGGCGGCGGCGGTGGAAGCGCGTATCCGTGCCATGGAACCGGGTTTTCCCTACGGCATGAAAGCGCAAACCAGCCAAGACAGCGTGCCGTTTGTGAAAGCCTCGCTGGAAGAAGTGCTCAAAACGCTGCTGGAAGCGGTGGTGTTGGTGGTGATTGTGATGTATGTGTTTTTGCAGAGCTGGCGCGCCACACTGATTCCCGCCGTGGCCGTGCCGGTGGTGCTGATGGGCACGCTCGGCGTGTTGGCGCTGTTGGGCTATTCCATCAATATGCTGACCATGTTTGCGCTGGTGCTGGCCATCGGCCTGCTGGTGGACGATGCGATTGTGGTGGTGGAAAACGTGGAGCGCGTGATGCACGAAAAAGGGCTGGACGCGAAAACCGCCACCGAAAAATCCATGCAGGAAATCTCATCGGCGCTGGTGGGCATCGGCATGGTGTTGTCGGCGGTGTTTGTGCCGATGGCGTTTTTTCCCGGCTCCACCGGTGTGATTTACCGCCAGTTTGCCGTTACCATTATCGCCGCCATGGGTTTTTCGGTGCTGGTGGCGCTAACCCTTTCGCCGGCGATGTGCGCGCAGTTTTTGAAAGCCAAAGCGCACAACAACCCCGGCGGCGGTTTGTTCAGACGGCCTTTGCGGGCATTCAACCGCGGTTTTGAGCGTGCGTCGGCATGGTATGGCGCCACGGCGGGCAAACTCTTGCAGCGCGGCAAAATCATGCTGGCGGCGTTTGCGGGCATTTTGGCGGTGTGTGCCGCCCTGTTTGTGTGGCTGCCCACCTCGTTTCTGCCCGAAGAAGACCAAGGCTTTCTCTCGGTGAGCATCACGCTGCCGCCCGGCGCCACCGATGCGCGCACCCAGAAAATCGTGGCCGAGCTAACCGACTACTTTATGCAGCAGCCCGAAGTCGCCACCGTTCACGCCCTCACCGGCATACGCGGCAGCCAAGGCTACGGCCAAATCACCTTGCGCCTCAAACCGTGGGACGAGCGAACGGGCGGGGAACACACTGCCGCCGCACTGGCGCGCCGTATCGCTGCTGAAATGCGCAAACGCACCGATGCGCGCATTTTCGTGAGCCTGCCGCCGGTGGTGCGCGGCTTGGGCTCGGCCGGCGGGGTGAGTTTTATGATCAAAGACATGAACGGCGCAGGCTACGATGCGCTGGTGGCCGCCAAAGACCGCTTCATCGAGCTGGCGCGCAACAGCCCTTATCTGGACAGCGTGCGCACCAACAACCAAGACGCCCGCACCCAGCTGAAGGTGGATTTGGACAACTTCAAAGCCGCCGCCCACCAAATCGAACCGGCGGCCGTCAACCAGCTGCTCAACAACGCACTCGGCGGCACTTATGTGAACGACTTCATTCACAACGGCCGCATCAAACACGTGTATGTGCAGGCCGATGCGCCGTTCCGTATGCAGCCGCAGGATATCGGCAACTGGAAAGTGCGCAATACGGCCGGGCAGATGATTCCGCTTTCCGCCGTCAGCACCATCCGTTGGGACATCGCACCGCCGCAATTAATCCGCTTCAACGGCAGCCTCGCCATGGAAATGCAGGCCGGCGTGAAAAGCGGCGCCAGCTCCGGCGACGCCATGCGCGAAGTGCAAAACATCATGGCGCAATTACCGAACGGCTTTGATTACGAATGGACGGGCGCTTCGCTGCAAGAGCAGCGTGCCGGCAGCCAAGCGCCGCTGTTATACGCCATTTCGATACTGTTTGTGTTTCTCTGCCTGGCGGCGCTGTATGAAAGCTGGAGCGTGCCGTTTGCCGTGATTCTGGCCGCCGCATTGGGCGTACTCGGCGCACTCGCCGCCACCTCGCTGCGCGGCCTGAACAACGACGTGTTCTTTCAGGTGGGTCTGCTCACCACCGTCGGCTTGGCCGCCAAAAACGCCATTCTGATTGTGGAATTCGCCATGCAGCTGCAAGCGCAGGGCAAAACCGCCTTTGCCGCCGCCGTCGAAGCCGCCCGCCTGCGCCTGCGCCCGATTGTGATGACCTCGCTCGCCTTCGGCTTCGGCGTGCTGCCGCTGGCACTGGGTACCGGCGCGGGTGCTGCCAGCCGGGTTGCCATCGGCACGGCGGTGCTCGGCGGCACGGTGATTTCGACCGTGCTCGGTTTGCTGTTTGTTCCGGTGTTTTTCGTATGGGTGAGGGCGTGGGTGCAAAAACGGAACCAAACCGCTGAAAACACCAGCATATAAAAAACACGCCGGCCACGGGCTTTGTAAAAATACCTCAAGGCCGTCTGAAATGCTTGAATCCCGTCATTTCCGCACAGGCGTGAATGACGGGATTCGGCTTTTTAGCAAATGGAGGCCTTTGCAAAATTCGTTTAGGCCGTCTGAAAATATTTTTGCAAAAGTCTCTGCCTACTTCGCGTCTTTAAACCCGCGTTTCAGATGCACCATCAGCAAAGCCACCGCAGCGGGCGTTACACCGGAAATACGGCTGGCCTGGCCGACTGTTTCGGGGCGGTGCTGGTTGAGTTTCTGCTGCACCTCCGCCGACAAGCCCTTGACCTTGCCATAATCAATGTCGGCAGGCAGATTCAGCGTTTCGAGGTCGCGGCGGCTTTCGATTTCGTCGTTTTGGCGGTCGATATAACCTTGGTATTTCACTTGGATTTCCACTTGCTCGGTTACCTCATCGGCCAGGTTTTCAGACGGCATGGCGCCTTCCAGCGTCATCAGCTCGGCGTAACCGATATTGGGGCGGCGCAGCAAATCGTGCAGGTTGGCTTCGCGCGAGAGTTTTTGGCCGAACACGCGCACTTGTTCGCCCTCCGGCAGTTTCTGCGGGGTGTACCAAGTGGTTTTCAGGCGCTGGATTTCGCGCTCAATGGCCTCACGTTTTTCGTTGAACGCACGCCATTGCGCTTCGCCGACCAAGCCGATTTTGCGGCCCTCTTCGGTGAGGCGCATATCGGCGTTGTCCTCCCGCAATTGCAGGCGGTATTCGGCGCGGCTGGTAAACATGCGGTAGGGTTCGTTCACGCCTTTAGTAATCAAATCGTCCACCAACACGCCCAAATAAGCCTGCTCGCGGCGCAACAGAAGCGGCTCTTGTTCGCGCACATATTGCACGGCGTTGGCACCGGCCAGCAAGCCTTGTGCGGCGGCTTCTTCGTAGCCGGTGGTGCCGTTGATTTGGCCGGCGAAAAAGAGGCCGGCGATGGTTTTGGTTTCCAAACTGGCTTTGAGGTTGCGCGGGTCGAAATAGTCGTATTCGATGGCATAGCCGGGGCGCAGGATGTGGGCGTTTTCCAAGCCTTTCATCGAGCGCACGAGCGCCAATTGAATATCGAACGGCAGGCTGGTGGAAATGCCGTTGGGGTAGTATTCGTGGGTGGTCAGGCCTTCCGGCTCGAGAAAAATCTGGTGGCTGTCTTTATCGGCGAAGCGGTTGATTTTGTCTTCGATCGACGGGCAATAGCGCGGCCCCACGCCTTCGATTTTGCCGGTAAACATCGGGCTGCGGTCGAAACCGGAGCGGATAATCTCGTGCGTGTGCAGATTGGTGTGGGTAATCCAGCAGGAAACCTGGCGCGGGTGCATGGCGGCATTGCCGCGCACGGACATCACCGGCACGGGCGTGTCGCCGGGTTGTTCGGTGAGCTGCGAAAAGTCGATGGTGCGGCCGTCAATGCGCGGCGGCGTGCCGGTTTTCAGGCGCGACACCGGCAGATTCAATTCTTTCAGATGGCCCGACAAACCTTGCGCGGCCGGGTCGCCGGCACGGCCGCCGGCGTAGTTTTCCAAACCGATGTGGATTTTGCCCGCCAGAAACGTGCCGGCGGTCAGCACCACGGCGCGGGCTTTGAATTCCACCCCCATCGCGGTTTTCACGCCCGACACGCACTCGCCTGCCAACGTGATGTCTTCCACCGCCTGTTGGAAGAGTTCGAGATTTTCCTGATTTTCCAACATTTCGCGGATGGCGGCCTTATAAAGAATGCGGTCGGCCTGCGCGCGGGTGGCGCGCACCGCCGCGCCTTTGCTGGCGTTCAGGCGACGGAACTGGATACCCGACATATCGGTGGCCAGCGCCATCGCGCCGCCGAGCGCATCGACTTCGCGCACCAAATGGCCTTTGCCGATGCCGCCGATAGAAGGGTTGCACGACATTTGGCCGAGGGTTTCGATGTTGTGGGTAAGCAAAAGCGTTTGCGCGCCCATGCGTGCGGCGGCCAGCGCGGCTTCGGTGCCGGCATGGCCGCCGCCGACCACGATCACGTCGTAGGTTTTGGGGTAAATCATGATGTTGAATGCGTTGGGAAAAATAGCGTGATTGTACGCGCTTTTAAGGCCGCCTGAAAGTTTCAGACGGCCTTAAAACAACACGCTTTACGCGTTCGAACACAGTTTAGCCGTTATTCGGGGCGGGAACTGCGGGTGCGGGATCACGGGCGTTATCATATTGTTTTTTATATTTGCTTTTTACCGCCAACACCTTGCCGTTATTGGCATCCACAATCACTTCATGTTTTTGGCCGCCGGCAATCACATCCACTTCGTAGCGGCTGCCGGTGTGGTAATCGTATTCAAACTCTACATCATCGGCATAGCCGCCGGTTTGGGCTGTTGCCGCAGCTGCGGCCTGCTTGCCCGAAACGGGTGCGAACAAGCCGAAAGAAAAGGCGGTAACCGCAACGCCGGCAATCAGGGCGAGAATGGCGGATGCGGTTATTGTGGCGATAATCTTTTTATAGTGGATTAAAATAAGAATGCCGAAGTAGGGTAAAACGATTCTTTAGCATATCGCCCAATTGCAAGTTTGAATGCAGTTATTTCATTTCGGAGTTTTTATTTGAATTCACTATAGCTGTCATGGTTTGCCTTTCACAAAGGTTATTAAACAGGAACATGCTGTTCCGCATTGGTTTTGCAAGCATCTTACACAAACAGAGTTAGCCGCAGATTAGGGCGTCAACCAAATAGAAAAATAGCAAAAGGCCGTCTGAAAACATTTCAGACGGCCTCGGTATAACGGCTTGTCAGAATAGATTATCCAACTGCGAAGGCTGCGCCGGCTGTCTTGCCGGTGCCTGCTGCTCACCGCTTTCACCACCTTCCGGGCCTGCGTTCAGCGGCTCAACCGGCGTTTCTATTGCACGGTATTCCGATGCGGAGGGTCTTTGCTGCCTGCTGCCCTCACCCACTTCGGTATCGCGCTCTTCGCTGCGCACGGGGCGGCTCGAACGGTTATCCAAAGCCAGATCGGGGTTGGTGGTTTGGCGCTCTTTCAAGAAGTAGTCGTTACCGCGGGTAACCAAGCCTTCGGGGGCTTTCATACCTGTCGAAGGCACACCTTTGAGCGCGAAACGCATGTATTCCACCCACACCGGCAGGGCAATTCTGCCGCCGTAGCCTGCGTTACCCATGCTTCTCGGTTTGTCGTAACCGATATACACCGCCGTAACGACATCGGGGTTGAAGCCCACAAACCATGCGTCTTTGTTGTCGTTGGTGGTACCGGTTTTGCCGGCGATATCCGAACGGCCCAATGCGCGGGCACCCGTGGCCGTGCCCGAACGCACGACATCCTGCATCATTTTATACATGATATAGGCGTTGCGCGGATCGATTACCTGCGGAGCGTTTTTACCGGCTTCCAGCGGCTGCATCTGCGCACGCAGACGGCCCTGACCGTCGTAAATGCGGTCGATCACATAAGAAGACACTTTATACCCGCCGTTGGCAAACACGGTATAGCCTTCGGCCATCTTCATCGGCGTCGTCTCACCCGTGCCCAGCGCCATCGAAAGCCCTGCGGGGATTTCAGACGGCTTGAAGCCGAAACGCTGGATATATTCTTGTGCATAGCCCACTCCGATAGACATCAGAATGCGGATAGACACCATATTTTTCGAAGCCGTTAAGGCTTGGCGGAGGGTAATGAAACCGGCGTAGCGGCCATCTGCATTTTTGGGGCTCCAAACCGCGCCGTTTTTGCCCTGCCCCGGCAGATTAATCGGCGCATCGTTGATCGACGTGGCCATGGTCATGCCTTTGGCCAAACCCGCCGAATAAACGAAAGGTTTGAACGACGAACCCGGCTGGCGTTGCGCCTGTGTGGCACGGTTGAAGGTTCTGCTGTGGAAATCGTAACCGCCCACCAGCGCGCGAACCGCGCCGGTTTTGGCATCAAGCGACACCAGCGCGCCTTGAAGCAGCGGCTCCTGACCCACAGACCAGCGTTTGCCGTTTTGCTTCACCCGGATAACCGCCCCGCGGCGTATCTGCGCATCGCCCATCTTTTTGTTGTTTACGGCCTTGGCCGCAAAACCCAGCTCGGCATTGTCCAATGTGGTTTGGTTGCCGTTGGGCAATTGGATTCTCACGCCTTTTTTGGAAGTATCCAACACCACCGCAGGCATCATGCCGTCAACCGCATAAAGCGTTGAAAGATATTGCCCCGCCATTTCTTCGGCATCGTCGGTTTTGCTCAAATCCAAATAGTGTTCCGCACCACGGTAGCTGCTGCCGCGATCGAAACCGCGCAGGGTTTTGCGCAATGCTTCGGTTGCCGCACGCTGGTTGGCGGAATGAACCGTGGTATAAACCCTGAAACCCTGCGTATAAGCCTCTTCGCCATATTTATCGTAAAGCTCTTGGCGCACCATTTCCGCCACATACAGGGCGCTTTGGTTGATTTTCTGCACATAGCGCTTGTATTGAAGCTCTTCCGCCAACGCCTCGTCGCGCTCCTGCGGCGTAATCATCTTTTCCTCAACCATATTGTTGAGAATGTATTTCTGACGCAACTGGGCGCGTTCGGGATTCACAATCGGGTTAAATGTAGAGGGCGCCTTCGGCAAACCGGCCAAAATCGTGGCCTCGGCCAAAGTCAAATCTTTGACGTCTTTATTGAAATAAATCCGTGAAGCAGCGGCAAAGCCATAGGCGCGCTGCCCCAGATAAATTTGGTTGAAATAAAGCTCGAGAATCTGATCCTTGCTCAACGACTGCTCGATTTTATAAGCCAGCAGCGCTTCGTTGAATTTACGGGTGAAAGTGCGCTCGTTGCTCAAATAGAAGTTACGCGCCACCTGCTGGGTAATCGTACTCGCGCCCGACTGCACACCGCCGGTCAGATTGCCCACCGCCGCACGCATCACGCCGATAACGTCCACGCCCCAGTGGTCGTAAAAACGTTTGTCTTCGGCAGCCAACACGGCATCTTTCAACACTTTCGGAAAATCACCGATTTTGGTGAACGAGCGTCTTTCTTCGCCGTAAACGCCGATGACTTCACCGTCGGAAGAGTAAACCGTCAGCGGCATTTTGGGTTGGTAGTGTTGCACGGCTTCCAATGAGGGCAGCTTCGGATAGGTAACCAAAATAGCTATTGCAACCAAACCTACAACAAAAAGAACCAAGCCCAAAATCAAACCGATACAGGTCGTTATAATTTTTTTAATCATGACTAATTAATAAATTTACCATCAAAAGCATTAAATAAAGTAAAATAGGTAAAGATTCATCAATACAAGGTTATGTTTTTGTAAACCCAGATGGAATCCGTTACGGAATATAAAACTGTTACTCACCCCACATAACAGGGACGTTACATCATGCGATTAGCAAAAAAACAAAAGAATACAAATAGTAAAACGTCATCCAACCTCAGCAACCGCTCGGCGGTCGGCATCGATATCGGACAGCACGCCATCAAGATGGTGCAATTGTCAGGGCGTAGTTTAAACCAAATCCAGTTGGAAAAATACGTTATTACCAAACTGCCTAAAAATATTATCAAGGGCAATAAAATACAAGACTACGAACAACTTGTTACATATCTGCAACATTCCTATGCGCAACTTCACACTTCCGCTAAGAATTTCGTTGCGGCTCTGCCACAAAGTTTGGCCACCATCGAAACCGTTGTGTACAACGAAAAAGAAACCGATTTGGATTTAGACGGCTTCGCAGAATTCGAAGTTTCCCAAATCGCCCCCGTTGAAGAAATGAACTTCGACTATCAAACCGTCGGCACCTCAGTCGTGCCCGTCGGCCAACGCGTTTTACTCACCGCCGCCCGCAAAGACGACGTCGAACCGCGCATCGAAGCCTTTGAAAATGCCGACTTGCCGCTTGCGGCCATGGATATCGACCTGTTTGCGCAGAATAATGCTTTTTCTTTCTGGATCAACCAGCATGCGCCCGAACTGGAGCATGAAAAAATCGCCGTTTTCGGTATTCATGCCACACAAATGTATGCAGCAATCGCCCAAAACGGCCAGATTCTTTATAAACAGGAAACCCCGGTCAGCACGGAACAGCTCAACCAGCTGATCCAGCGCACTTATCAGGTTACCGAAGAAAAAGCCGCGCAAATGATGAATGCGGCCACCAAGCCGTCCGACTACCAAAGCGCCGTAGCCGACCGCTTCAACATCCAAGTGGCTCAGGAAATACAACGGGTATTGCAGTTTTACTACGCCACACAGTCGAGCGAACAATATTCCAACGTAAAACACATTCTGCTCACCGGCACCGCGTCGCAGCAGCCCGGTTTGGCGGAAACCATTTTTTCGCACACCAACACCGCCACCGAATGTGTCCATCCGATTCTGTATGCAACCAACAGCAACAAAATAGATATTTCACAACTACAAATCGACGCACCGACTTTAACACTGGCCTTCGGCTTGGCATTAAGGGGACTGTAACATGATTGAATTAACCAAAATCAATCTCCTTCCTTATCGGGAAGAGATCCAACAAAAGAAAAAGCAGCAGTTCAAAACACTGATGCTGTTCGCCTTGCTCGTGGGCATCGGCTTGTCGGCGCTGGCCTATTTAGGTATCGGCAATGCCGTCAGCAGCCAAGAAAAACGCAACGAGTTTCTCAGCCAGCAAATTACCAAGCTGGAAGAAGACCTGCTTGAAATCAACAAGCTGCAAAAAGAAAAAGAAGATTTTCTTGCCAGAAAGCAAAAGGTTGAAGAGTTGCAGGAAAAAAGGTTTCAGGCGGCCTATATCATCGACACGCTTAACGTGTTGATTCCCGAAGGCACCTATCTCACCGCAATTAACGCCGAAAACCCCACCACTT
The DNA here is from genome assembly GCF_014055005.1 of Neisseria dentiae. Classification (NCBI taxonomy): domain Bacteria; kingdom Pseudomonadati; phylum Pseudomonadota; class Betaproteobacteria; order Neisseriales; family Neisseriaceae; genus Neisseria; species Neisseria dentiae. The sequence goes on from NZ_CP059570.1 coordinate 2,115,268, forward strand.
ACACCGTAAGCGGCAAAGCCACCAGCGACAACAAAATCGCCATGTTCATGCGCTCCATTCCCAGCACGGGTATTTTCATGCAACCGGAACTGCTAAACATCAAAAAAGTGGACAACGCCCAAGAATTTACACTGAAAGTGCTTTTAAACCAGGCTTACTACACATTACCGGCAGCAAACGGCCAAGCACCCGCCCAAACCGCAACTGCCGCACAAGGGAAATAAAACATGGCCGCGAACACACTGAAAAACCTAGATATTAAAACCCTCCACTTGTTGGGCATGCCTGCCAAGCTGGCTTTGGCAGGTTTGCTGGTTGCAGGCGTTTTGGGCTTGGGCTACATCGCCCTGTTCCGCTCCCAATTGGAAACGCTGGATGCCGCCAACGCCAAGGAGATCGAACTGAAAGAAACCTACACGAAAAAAAGCATCGAAGCGGCAAACTTGGATAACTTGAAAGCCGAATTAGACGCCATCCGTTCGTCATTCAACGTTTTGCTCAAACAGTTGCCCACAGATGCCGAGATTCCCAATCTGATTCAGGAGCTTCATCAGGCCGGCGCAACCAACGGACTGCGTATGGATAGCGTTACCCCTAGCGCACCGGTAAACGACGGCCCCATTCAGGTTTTGCCGTATGAAATCGCCATCACCGGAAAATACGGCCAAATCAGCCAGTTTGCCCGCGACGTCGGCACGCTTTCACGGATTATTACTTTGGAATCGCTGAAAATCAGCAATAAGGACGACAAAAACAACCTGCTGACCCTGAGTGCTACGGCCAACACCTATAAAGCCCGCCCTGCCGAAGAAGTAGCGGCCGAGCTTGAAGCCGCCAAAGCAGCCAGCGAGGCACAGAAACCCCAATAACCCCTGAGAGAACCACCATGAAAAACAAAATACTGCTCGCAGGCATATTGGCGTTATCCGCCTGCACACCGGCCCACGAAGATTTGAACCAATGGATGAACGATACCCGCCAGCAGGCCAAATCTAAAGTGATTCCTTTTGAAGCACCCTCGGTCAGCCAGGCCAAAACCTACACACCACCCAACCACAGCGGCCTGAATGCCTTCGACAGCAAACGTTTGAATGCAGCACAACAGGGGGCCAACGCACCAAACACCAACCGCCCGAAAGAAGTGCTGGAAAACTTTAGTTTGGAAACGCTGAAATATGTAGGCACTTTAAGTAAAGGAAACCGGGTTACCGGTTATGTAGAAGCCGACGGCCACGTTTACACCGTACAACCGGGCAACTACATCGGCCAAAATTACGGTCGGATTCAAAGCATCACACCCGACCTGATTACGATTACGGAGCTTGTAGAAGACACCTACGGCAACTGGACCTACCGAAAAGCAGAACTACCGTTGAGCAGCGCCGACAACAACGCCGCTCAAAACAACAAATAACAAGGGGCTTTACTCATGAACTCACGCAACATTAAAAAAATATTCGCCGCTATCAGCGTCGGTTTTGCCGTTCAGACGGCCTTTGCAGGCAATATCACCGATATCAACGTATCGTCTTTGCCCAACAACCAAAAAATCATCAAAATCAAATTTGATAAAGATGTAGCCACACCGCGCGGCTTCATCACCACCACCCCTGCGCGCATTGCCTTGGACTTCAGCAACACCAACGTGCAATTGCCGCAACCCGTTTTGGAATATGCCGACCCGTTGATCAATCAGATTACCGCCGCCCAAAACGACAACCGTGCGCGTATTCTGCTCGGCCTGAACAAAGCCAGCCAATACAACACCGAAATCAAAGGCAACGAAGTATGGGTATATGTGAGCGAAGCGGCTGACCAAACCACCCGCACGCCGCAGCAGCGCAACCATACGGCTGTTGCCGCCGCACCTGCCGCACCTGCTGCCGTTACCGCGCCCCGCCGCGAGCAGGCGGCCGCATCTGCCAATATCGACTTCCGCAAAGGTGCACGCAACTCAGGCATTATTGAGCTGAGCGCACCCGGCTTTACCGGCCAACCGGATATCAAAAAGCAAAGCGACCGCATCACCGTTACCCTGAAAAACCATCCGCTGCCCGCCCAAGCGCAACGCAGCTTGGATGTAAGCGACTTCAACACGCCTGTCCGCAACGTTACGATGAAACGCATCGGCAACGACACCCAATTGGTTATCCGCAACCACGGCAGCTGGGATGTGAACACGCAATCCGCCAACGGCCGCTTCAGCTTTGAAATCAGCCAGAAAACCAATATCGCCTCGCAGGGTTTGTCCGCCACACCCAACAAATCGTTTAACGGCCGCAAAATTTCTTTAGACTTCCAAGACGTGGAAGTGCGCACCATTTTGCAGATTCTCGCCAAAGAATCCGGCATGAACATTGTTGCCAGCGACACCGTTAGCGGCAAAATGACCCTTTCCCTGAAAGACGTGCCGTGGGATCAGGCGTTGGATTTGGTGATGCAGGCGCGTAATCTCGATATGCGCCGCCAAGGCAACATTATCAACGTTGCGCCCCGCGAAGAATTGCTGGCAAAAGACAAAGCCACTTTGCAGGCCCAAAAAGAAATCGACGATCTCGGCCCTCTGTTGTCGCAAACCTTCCAATTAAAATACAAAAACGTGGAAGAGTTCCGCAAAATCCTGCGCTTGGACGAGAGCGGCAACAGCAGCGACCGCAACACCTTGTTGAGCGGACGCGGCAGCGCCCTCATCGACCCTGCCACCAACACCTTGATTATTACCGACAACCGTCTCGTTATTCAGAAATTCCAAAAACTGATTGAAGAGTTGGATGTGCCCACCCGCCAAGTAATGGTGGAAGCGCGTATTGTTGAAGCAGAAGACGGTTTTTCACGCAATATCGGTGTCAAATTCGGCTACACCGGCGTAAACGGCCGTTCTACTTGGGGTTCGAACTGGACGAATGCAGTTAATAACTCCGGCACTGCTTATAACAACGGTGTAACGCTGGCTAATGCCGTTCTCAGCGGTTCGTCAACCATTCCCACCACCACCCCGTTGGAAATGAGTCCGAACATCAGCCTGCCGGTTGCCGCCGCTACTTCCAGCATTGCGCTGGTGCGTGCAGTCTCTTCCGGTGCATTGGGTTTGGAACTGGCAGCCATGCAGGAACAAAGCAAAGGCAAAATTATTTCCAATCCGCGCGTGTTAACCCAAGACCGCAAAGAAGCCAAAATCGAATCGGGTTCGGAAATTCCTTATGAAGAGGCAACCTCCAGCGGCGCCACTTCCATCACGTTCAAAAAAGCCGTATTGGGTTTGACCGTTACCCCCAACATCACGCCCGACGGCCAAGTGATTATGAGCGTGAAAATCAATAAAGACAGCCCGCAAGACTGTATCACCGGCGGCGTAACCACCAAATGTATCAGCACCAAACAGCTGCAAACCCAAGCGATGGTGGAAGACGGCGGCACACTGATCGTGGGCGGCATTTATGAAGAAGAAAACGGCAATACCGTGGCCAAAGTTCCCCTGCTGGGTGATATTCCCGTGGTGGGCAACCTCTTCAAATCACGCACCCGTTCAGAAAAACGCCGCGAGCTGCTGATTTTCATCACCCCGCGCATTATGGATCATGTGGGCAGCAACCTGCGCTACTAAGGCCGTCTAAAAACCTTTTGGGAAAATATACACTTTAAACACTTTGCGTATATTTTCGTTTACAATGCCTGCTATGGAAAACATAGCAGGCAATTTATTTTTAATCGGACTGATGGGGGCGGGCAAAACCACGCTGGGTAAGCATATCGCCCAAATACTGAACCGCCCTTTCTACGATAGCGATCAAGAAATCTGCAAACGCACCGGCGTGTCGATTCCGACTATTTTCGAGCTGGAAGGCGAGCAGGGGTTCCGCGACCGCGAAGCCGCGATGATAGACGAGCTGACCGCGCTGGATAACATTGTGCTGGCCACCGGCGGCGGCGCGGTGATGCGTGAGGAAAACCACCGCAGGCTGCGCGAACGCGGCACTGTGGTGTATCTGCACGCCTGCCCCGACGTGCTGCTCGAACGCACCCGCTGCGACACCAACCGCCCGCTGCTGCAAGTGGCAGACCCATTGGCCAAACTGCAAGAGCTATACAATGTGCGCGACAGCGTTTACCGCTCCGCCGCCCATATCGTTATCGAAGCCAACCGGCAAAACTGCCACAAAACCGCCGAAAACCTGTTGCAAGCTTGGGCGCAAAAACAGGCATAGCCGTGTTGCCCTACTGTTTTTTGCAAACTGAGACCTTTGCAAAAAACAATTCGAACTTGAAAGCGTTGGTGTCTCGTCATTCCCGCGCAGCGGACTTGCGAAGCTAATGACAGAATCCAAGCATTTCAGACGGCCTTAAGGTATTTTTGCAAAGGTCTCAAACTCTAAAACCTTTGCAAGTCGTTCAAGCCGTCTGAAACATCCAACCACCGTCATGCTCAGGCTTGACCCGAGCATCTTTTTGTTGTTAAAAAATAGAAGATACTCGGATCAAGCCCGAGTATGACGAAGATATTTTAAGATTCTGAAATGAATTCTTTGTAGGATTCCCGGCCTGTAGATTTTTCAAGTTGCTTAGGCCGAAACCTTTGTAAAACCGCTTAAGGCCGTCTGAAATATTTGATTTTGTCATTATCGGGCTTGACCCGATAATCCAGTATTTGCCATTCAGGCGAAAGGCGGGTATTTCAGAATCATCCGGCACTGGATTATCGGGTCAAACCCGGCAATGGCCGGCTGATGTTACCTGAAACCGTGTGTTCGCGTTAAGTTTTCAGACGGCCTTAAGGCGGTTTTACAAAGGTTCCGGCCTATGATAATCGCAACCCTGTTATTGTATTTTCCGCCACCCGATATAAACGGACACCACCATGCGCACCCTAACCGTAGCCACGCCCTCCCACCAATATCCCATCTTTATCGGTAAAAACCTGATTGCCCAAGCCGACACCCTGCTGAAACCTTATTTGAGCAAAAAAGCAGCCATCGTTACCAACGAAACCGTTGCCGCCCTATACCTGCCTGCTGTTCAGACGGCCTTAAACAAGCTCGGCATCGAACATTTCGATATCGTGCTGCCCGACGGCGAACAACACAAAAACTGGCAAACCCTCAACCTGATTTTCGACGGTCTGATGCAGAACCGCGCCGACCGCAAAACCACGCTGATTGCCCTGGGTGGCGGCGTTATCGGCGACATCGTCGGCTTTGCCGCCGCCACCTACCAGCGCGGCGTGCCGTTTATCCAAGTTCCCACCACCCTGTTAAGCCAGGTAGATTCGTCGGTGGGCGGCAAAACCGCCATCAACCACCCGCTGGGTAAAAACATGATCGGTGCGTTTTACCAGCCCCGCGCCGTACTGGCCGATTTAAGCACGCTGGCCACCCTGCCTGCGCGCGAGCTTTCCGCAGGTATGGCGGAAGTGATCAAATACGGCGCACTGGGCGACCTCGATTTCTTGAATTGGCTCGAAAACCATATGCCCGAGCTGATGCGGCAGGAGCCTGCCCCGCTGGCCGAAGCCGTGTACCACTGCTGCAAAATGAAAGCCGACATCGTCGCCCAAGACGAAACCGAACAAGGCATCCGCGCATGGCTCAACTTGGGACACACTTTCGGCCACGCCATCGAAGCCGAAATGGGCTACGGCGTATGGCTGCACGGCGAAGCCGTGGCCGCAGGCATGGTGCTGGCCTGCCGCCTGTCGGAAACTTTAGGCCGTCTGAACCCCGCCGACACCCAACGCATCGCCAACCTGCTGGAGCAGGCCGCCCTGCCCGCAGCCCCGCCCCGTTTCACATTTGAAAAATGGATAGAACATATGCGGCACGATAAAAAAGTGGACAGCGGCACCATGCGCTTTGTGGGACTCAACCGCTTGGGCGAAGCCAATATCACCGAAATCACCGATATGGCAATCCTGCGCGAAACCCTGCAACCCTATCTATAAAACCTGCAACCGCCCGGCGGCGGCGAATATGGTTAAAATCGAAACCTTTGCAAAAATACCTTAAAAGGCCGAGACCTTTGCAAAGCTGCCTTGAGGCCGTCTGAAACCGCTTACTTAGTAACAGTTTCAGCAACCGTTCCGTCATACTCGGGCCTGACCCGAGTATCTCAAAACTTACTGCAATCCAAGATACTCGGCTCAAGCCCGAGTATGACGTATATACTTTTTGCGCCCGCCGCAGCGGCTTGATTTAAAACAATAAGCCGGCAGCCAGTTTAAGCTGCGCAAAAATTACAGGTATAAACCGCCCGACCAAAGTGATAGAATGACCCCGATTTCCCCTTCCGGTTTTAGTTTACAAAAGGATTATTCATGGCTACCGTATTGATTGTTCCCGTATCTACCCGTTCAGACGGCTGGGCAGTAACCCAAGCCGTAGCCGCCGCCCTGCCCGATGCCGCCGCATCCCGCGCGCTCGACGAAACCGGCGAAGCCGAAAAAATGCTGTGCGCCGGCAAATGCGACGACTGGCTCGACATGCTGGTATCCCGCGTTGCCAAAATAAACGCCCAAAATATCGTTATCAAAGGCATCAAACCCGATGCGGAAAAACTGTTCCTTTCCACCCGCAACCTCGAGTTGGCCCAATCGCTCGATGCCAATGTGGTGTTTTCCGTGTTTACCGACAACGAAGATGTCGAACACCTCACCAACAAACTGAACATCGCCAAACAAGCCTACGCCACCGCGCCGGGCGTGCTGGCAGGTTTCATTCTCGACGGTAATGCCGACGCGGGCTTGGGTGCCGCCGTTGCCGAAAAAACCGGCCTGGCCTATTTCGGCTCGTCGCAAAACATCGGCAACACCGACCTTTTGCTGAAAAAAACCGGCCGTATGTCGCCCGCGCAATTCCGCGTCAACATGATGGAATCTGCCCGCAAAGCCAACAAACGCATCGTCTTGCCCGAAGGCGCCGAACCGCGCACCGTTCAGGCGGCCGCCATCTGCCACGAAAAAGGCATTGCCCGCTGCGTGTTGCTGGCTCCCCGCGCCGAAGTGGAAGCAGTCGCCAAAGAACGCCACATCACTCTGCCCGATTCGCTGGAAATCATCGACCCGGCGACCCTGATCGAGCAATATGTCGAGCCGATGTGCGAACTGCGCAAGAGCAAAGGCCTAACCCCCGAACAGGCACGCGAACAGTTGCAAGACACCGTGGTGCTGGGCACCATGATGATGGCGCTGAACCATGTGGACGGCTTGGTATCCGGCGCCGTGCACACCACCGCCAACACCATCCGCCCCGCCCTGCAACTGATTAAAACCGCGCCCGGCGCCAGCCTCGTATCCAGCGTATTCTTCATGTTGCTGCCCAACCAAGTGCTGGTTTACGGCGACTGCGCGGTTAACCCCGAACCCACGCCCGAACAATTGGCCGACATCGCCATCCAATCCGCCGATTCCGCCAAAGCCTTCGGCATCGAGCCGAAAGTGGCGATGATTTCCTACTCCACCGGCACTTCGGGCGCAGGCCCCGCCGTGGAAAAAGTGGCGCAGGCTACCGCCCTTGTGCGCGAAAAACGCCCCGATATCGATGTGGACGGCCCGCTGCAATACGATGCCGCCACCGTGCCCAGCGTAGCCAAATCCAAAGCGCCCGACAGCAAAGTGGCCGGCCAGGCCACCGTGTTGGTGTTCCCCGATCTCAACACCGGCAACTGCACCTACAAAGCCGTACAGCGCAACGCCAACGTGTTGAGCGTAGGCCCGATGCTGCAAGGTTTGCGCAAACCCGTAAACGACCTGTCGCGCGGCGCATTGGTTGACGACATCGTTTACACCATCGCCCTCACCGCCATTCAGGCCGTGCAAATGGCCGAATAAACACCGTTGGGCTGATAAAACCGCAGGCCGTCTGAAATGTTTCAGACGGCCTGTTTGATTGTCCGGCTTCTATAATCAGCCTTCTTCAATCAACCTTCTTCGTGCCCGCCTTCCGCCTGCGCTTCTTTCGCAAACCATGCGCCCACCACCCTGTCCACTTCGTCTATACCCTGCTTTTTCAGGCTCGAAAAAAGCTGCACGCTGATTTGCTGGCGCGCCATATATGGCTTGAGCATTTTTTTGACTGCGCTCAAGGTTTTGATTTGGTCGTTTTTAGATAATTTATCGGCTTTCGAAAGCAAAATATGCACCGGCCGGCCGGTGGCGTGGAAAAAGTCCAACATTTGGATATCCAGCGCTTTGAGCGGATGGCGGGCATCCATGATCAGCACCAGGCCGATAAGCTGCCTGCGCTGTTGCAGATAATCGCCGAGCAGTTTCACCCAATGCGCGCGCACGGCTTCGGGCACTTGGGCATAACCGTAGCCCGGCAAGTCCACCATAAAGCCGCCGTTGGACAGCTCGAAAAAATTGATATGCTGGGTGCGGCCGGGGGTTTTCGACACATAAGCCAGCCGCACATGGTTGGTCAGCGTGTTGATGGCGCTGGATTTGCCGGCATTGCTGCGCCCCACGAAAGCGATTTCGGCGGGCGTGTCGGGCAAATCTTTCAGATGATTGACCGTGGTGAAGAATTTTGCGTTTTGAAATAGGTTCATAACTGGTAAAATTGTGTGAATTTGGTATAGAATACCACGATTAAGAATTTATCGGTTTAGTCGGGTGGCTGCACACCCGTGTTGAGTATCGTAAAGGGCAGGGGCGGCGCAGGCCGCCGTGCCATTATTCAGGAGCACTCCATGAAACGTTTGACCTTGTTGGCGCTGGCTTTGGCAGCGGGTGCGGTAACGGCGGCGCCGAAGGCCGATCTTGCCAAAGGCAAAGAAATCGCAACCAATATCTGCGCGGCCTGCCACGCGGCCGACGGTAACAGCGGCATTGCCATGTATCCGAAACTGTCGGCGCAAAATGCGCATTATCTGTTCGTGCAAACCAAGGCCATCAAAGAAGGCAAACGCACAACCGGCGCTTCGGCTGCAATGGCGCCGATGGTGGCGGCTTTGTCTGACCAGGATATGCGCGACGTGGCGGCTTTCTATGCCAAACAAACACCGAAACAGGGCGAAGCCAACCCGAAAGACAACCCCGAGCTGGGTGCCAAGATTTTCCGCGGCGGCCTGGCCGATAAAAAAATCCCCGCCTGCATGGCCTGCCACGGCCCCAACGGTGCGGGTATGCCCGGCGGCGGCACCGATATTACGGCCTATCCGCGTTTGGGCGGCCAGCACAAAGATTACATCATTACGCAGATGCAGGCATATAAATCGGGCCAGCGCACCAATACCATTATGGCCGATATAGCGGGCCGTATGTCTGACGAAGAATTGAACGCAGTAGCCAACTTTATCCAAGGCCTGCATTGATTGTGTTTTTTTCCGAAGGCCGTCTGAAAACATTTTTTCAGACGGCCTTCGGCTGCAATAAACGGCTGCTTTTGCCTGCGCCGCCGCAAATCTGCCGCCGTGAATTTTTCACGGTTGTAGGCTATACTTCAGAATTTCTTAAGCAAACCCGTTTACGCTGGTTTCAGACGGCCTCTGCCCGCACAAATTCATTACCTTGCGGCAGCGGCTTTTCTACCCGGCATCCGAATCATAAACCTTATGGCAAAACCCCAAGCTCACGTTCCGTTAATCCGCCGCCCGTGGTTCGCTTTTTTAAGTTCCATGCGCTTTGCCGTCGCCCTGCTCAGCCTATTGGGCGTGGCATCGGTTATCGGCACGGTATTGCAGCAAAACCAGCAGCCCACCGATTATGTGGTGAAGTTCGGCCCGTTTTGGTCGGAAATCTTCGGATTTTTGGGCCTCTACGATGTGTATGCCTCGGCCTGGTTCGTGCTGATTATGATTTTTCTGGTGCTCTCCACCGGCCTGTGCCTGTGGCGCAATATCCCGCCGTTTGTGCGCGAAATGAAGTCGTTCCGCGTGAATGCGGGCAAAAAATCGCTGGCCGCGATGAAACACACCGCGCTTATCGGCGGCGGCCTTTCCCCAGAAATCGCCGCACGCTATCTAAACGTGCAGGGTTTCAGCAGCAAAACCGTCGAGCGTGAAGACGGCTCGGTGCTGGTGGCGGCGAAAAAAGGGGCGATGAACAAATGGGGCTATATTTTCGCCCACGCCGCCATCATCGTTATCTGTTTGGGCGGCCTGATAGACAGCAACCTGCTGCTCAAAGCGGGTATGCTCACCGGCAGAATCGTGCCCGACAACGATTCGATGTTTGCCAAAGATTTCAAACCCGAAAGCATTTTGGGCAGCGGCAATATTTCGTTTCGCGGCAACGTGAACATCACCGAAGGCCAAAGCGCCGACGTGGTGTTTTTAAATGCCGACAAAGGAATGCTGGTGCAGGACTTGCCGTTTAGCGTCGAATTGAAAAAATTCCATATCGACTTCTACAACACCGGCATGCCCAAAGATTTTGCCAGCGATTTGGTTGTAACCGACAAAGCCAGCGGCAGAAAAACCGAAAAAACCATACGCGTCAACCATCCGCTCACGGTCGACGGCATCACCATCTATCAGGCCAGCTTTGCCGACGGCGGCTCCGGCTTGAAATTCAAGGTTTGGAACCTCGGCAACCCCGGCCGCACGCCCGCTGAAATGGATGCGGTGTCGATGAGCGCCTTCCCCCTCAACCTGGGCAGCGAGCAATACCGCCTAGAATTCGACCAATTCACGGCGATGAACGTGGAAGACATGAGCGCACCGCAAGAAAAAGGCAAACTGAGCTTTCAGACGGCCATCAACGATGTGCGCAGCGTGCGGCAGGATAAAAAATTCACCAACATCGGCCCCTCGATTGTGTACCGCATCCGCGATAAGGCCGGGCAGGCCGTCGAATATAAAAACTATATGCTGCCGGTGAAGCAGGAAGAAGACTATTTCTACATCACCGGCACGCGCACGGGGCTGGAGCAGCAATACCGCTGGCTGCGCATTCCCATGGACGGCAGCGGCAGCATCGACACCTTCATGGCCTTGCGCGAGCATTTGAGCAACCCCGAAGTGCGCAAACGCGTGATTGCGGTTTCCGCCGCCGGTGCGCCCGAAAACATACGCGCGGTGTTCAACCAAGCCGCCGAAAACACGCTGGCGATTTTCGCCAAAGGCGGCTATCTGGCGCTGAACGACTATCTCGAAAAAAACATTCCGCCCGCCGAGCAAGAAAAAATGCAGGGCTTTTTCTACCAGATACTCTACGGCGCCATGAACGTTTTGCTCGACGACACCATCAAAACCTACCGGCTGCCCGATTGGCAGCCCGGCGAAGCGCGCAACCGCTTCCTGCTCAACAGCATGGACGCCTACACCGGCCTTACCGAATATCCCGCGCCCGTGCTGCTGCAACTGAACGGCTACAAAGAAGTGCGCTCTTCCGGCCTGCAAATGACCCGCGCCCCCGGCGCATCGCTGGTTTACCTCGGCTCGGTGCTGCTGGTTTTGGGTACGGTGTTTATGTTTTACATCCGCGAAAAACGCGCATGGGTGTTATTCGATAAAGACGGCGTTCGCTTTTCGATGTCGTCGTCGCGCAGTGAACGCGATTTGCAGAAAGAGTTTCCCAAACACGCGGCAGCCCTCGAAACCCTTGCCGCCGATTTAAAGAAAACCGATTAATACGGCTGCTTTTTCAGACGGCCTCCGGCACTTAATTTGATTAAGTAAACCCACTATAAACAGGCCGTCTGAAAAATCACGCACATTTAGGCCCTACACCATGAACCAAACCATCAACAACACCGGAAAATTATCCGAACACGCCCTCTTGGCCCACAAACCGTTTCTGCGCCGCCTCAACGTTTTAGACTGGCTGTTTGCTTTGGCCGTGGCGGTAACGGCGGTGTTCGCACAGTTTCACGTCGGCCACCACATGGATATTTATGAAGTGGTGATTTTGTGGTTTTGCGCCGCTTCAGCCGTTTTGCTGGGTTGGTTTTTCAAACCCCTGCGCTGGTTTACCGTGGTTTCGGTGCTGCTGGCCTACGGCGCCGTGCAGCTTTACGGCGGCGACATCGCCCGCGCCGACCGCTTTTTGCTGAAATATTTTTTAAGCAGCCAGTCGGCAATCATGTGGCAGTGCGCCACCGTGTTTCTGGCCCTGTTTTGCTACATCGCCGGCGCGTTCACAGCCAACAGGCGGCAAACCGCCACCAACACGCTGCTGGGCATCGGCACCGCGCTCACCTGGGTTTCTGCGCTGGCAGGCTTCACCGGCCTGTTGGTGCGCTGGCACGAAAGCTATCTGCTGCGCCCCGACGCAGGGCACATCCCCGTTTCCAACCTTTATGAAGTGTTTATTCTGTTTCTGGTGATTACCGCTTTGATGTATCTTTATTACGAAAGCAAATTCGCCGTGCAGAAACTCGGTGGCTTCGTGCTCTCGTTTATGGCCGCCGTGGTGGTGTTTGTGTTGTGGTACAGCCTGTCGCGCGAAGCGCATGCCATCCAGCCGCTGATTCCCGCGCTGCAATCGTGGTGGATGAAAATCCACGTGCCCGCCAACTTTATCGGCTACGGCGCATTCTGTATTTCCGCCATGCTCGGTATTGCCGAACTGCTGGCCATCCGCAGTGAAAATGCCGGTAAAAAATCTTGGCTGCCCGATTCCCAAACCATCGAAGAAGTGATGTATAAAGCCATCGCCGTCGGCTTTCTGTTTTTCACCATCGCCACCATACTCGGCGCGCTGTGGGCGGCCGATGCCTGGGGGCGTTATTGGAGCTGGGACCCTAAAGAAACCTGGGCGTTTATCGTGTGGCTGAACTACGCCGTGTGGCTGCATATGCGGCTGGTGGCTGGCTGGCGCGGCAAAGTGCTGGCATGGTGGGCGATTATCGGCCTGTTTATCACCGCCTTCGCCTTTATCGGCGTGAATATGTTTTTGAGCGGCCTGCACTCTTACGGCACCCTGTAAACCGCAGCCATTATGCTTCAGGCCGTCTGAAAATATTTCAGACGGCCTGTGATTTTTTGCTTAAACCATGCCTTTAGCGTATCATTCACACCTGCCCCAAAACCCGAAAACACTTTTGCAATCGGCTTTTTCCGAGAGCCGATTGCAAAAGTATTTTTATATTTAACGAGTGATTTATGTTAAACGGTATCCCCCTGCCCAAAGACACGGTGCGCCCGCCCGAAACCGTGCTGGTCAACATCACGCCGCAGGAAACGCGCGTGGCGGTGTTGGAAGAAAACAATATCTGCGAGCTGCACATCGAACGCAACAGCGGCCACGGCCTGGTAGGCAACATCTATCTGGGCGTGGTGCGCCGCGTGCTGCCCGGTATGCAGAGCGCGTTTATCGACATCGGCTTGGAGCGCGCCGCCTTCCTGCACATCGTCGATGTGCTCGAACAGCGCCGCAACCCCGACGAAACCCAGCGTATCGAACATATGCTGTTTGAAGGCCAGTCGGTATTGGTGCAGGTGATCAAAGACCCCATCAATACCAAAGGCGCGCGCCTTTCCACCCAGATTTCGCTGGCCGGGCGCTTTCTCGTTCACCTGCCGCAAGAAGACCATATCGGCATTTCGCAACGCATCGAAGACGAAGAAGAGCGCAACAGCCTGCGCAGCCGCTTGGAAAACCTGCTGCCCGAAAACGGCGCGGGGCAAGGCTATATCATCCGCACCAGCGCCGAAAACGCCAGCGATGCCGAATTGCAGGCCGATATCGGCTACCTCACCAAAGTGTGGGAAAACATCCAGCATCAGGCTAAAACCCGGCCGCCCGAAACCCTGCTGTATCAAGATCTGCCCTTAAGCCTGCGCGTACTGCGCGATATGTTCAGCGACAACACCCGCGAAATCCTGGTCGATTCCAAAGAAAACCACCAACGCATGCAGGAATTCGCCGAGCTGTATGTGCCGGGCGCAGCCGGCAAAATCCGCCTGTTCAAAGGCGAGCGGCCGCTGTTTGAAAGCCATAACGTCGAGCAGGAAATCAACCGCGCCCTGCAACCGCGCGTCAACCTCAACTTCGGCAGCTACCTGATTATCGAAGCCACCGAAGCCATGACCACCATCGATGTGAACACCGGCGGTTTCGTGGGCGCACGCAATTTCGACGAAACCATTTTCCGCACCAACCTCGAAGCCTGCCACACCATCGCCCGCGAGCTGCGCCTGCGCAACCTCGGCGGCATCATCATCATCGACTTTATCGACATGGCGCACGACACCCACCGAGAAGCCGTGCTGCAAGAGCTGGCCAAAGCCCTGAGCTTCGACCGCACCCGCGTTACCCTCAACGGTTTCACCAGCCTCGGTCTGGTGGAGCTGACCCGCAAGCGCACCCGCGAAAACCTCAGCCATGTTTTGTGCGAACCCTGCCCCTCGTGCCAAGGCAGAGGCCGTCTGAAAACCCCGCAAACCGTGTGTTATGAAATCCAGCGTGAAATCGTGCGCGAAGCCCGCCGTTACGATGCCAAAGAATTCCGCATTCTCGCCGCGCCGAATGTTATCGACCTGTTTCTCGACGAAGAATCGCAATCACTGGCCATGCTGATCGACTTTATCGGCAAACCGATTTCGCTGGCAGTTGAAACGGCCTATACGCAGGAACAATACGATATCGTGCTGATGTAGGCGCGGCAAAGGTCTCAAGCTTTATCAGCCAACCGCTTGTTGGTTGCCATATCTATAATCAGTGTTTCGGCATACAGGCAATCTGCCACACTGCCTTCGCTTAATACGAATTTTACCGGCATCCCGTGGGCATCCACCACTAAATGCAACTTGGTATTCACCCTCCTTTTGTACTACTCATGCCTTCATTGTCGCCTTTAGCTCCCATCGCATAGGGATGAACTTTGATATGGGTGGCATCAACCACTATATCTATTTTTTCTCCCGAAAGGATGAACGCCAGTTTCGTACAAATGCCTTTGTTGTGCCAACGAATGAAATGGCGGTGGGGGTTGCTCCAGCCGTCGCAATCGGGAGGCAGATCGCGCGATGGTGCGTCGGCTCACAGTATCCAGAAAACGGTATTGATGAATTGCATGTTATCCACCGCCTGATCACCTCGGCCGCCTTTTCACCCTGACAGGTGGGTTTCAATAAGGCTCCATTATTGATCGGTGAGTTCGTGTCGGTGATGAGCAGGCTATTTCATGGAAGGCTTGTTTAGGGTGATGAGAGCAGGATAGTCTCATGTTTTGTGGATTGTGGCTACACTATACTAAGGCCGTCTGAAAAATTTTTTTCAGACGGCCTTTAACGTTTCAAACGCCTTACCCGGTTACTGGCGGATGCGCTTGTTGGAGGTTTCTACTTCGCGCACAATGATTTGCGGTTCGGGTTCCGGCTCCGCAACGGGGCAGGAAGCGGTTTCGGGGTCGACGGCTTTCCAATAGAAGCTGCGGGCGTATTTTTTGCTGTCGTAAATGATTTTGAACTGGCAGGTGGTTACGTCGTTTGTGCCCTGCCCCGGGGTGTGGAAGTGGAACACATAATCCCATTCGCGCACGTTGAACATGCCTTCATTAAAGTGCGGGCGGCCGAGAAGTTTGTAGAACTCGTCTTTGGTCATGCCTGCTTTGATTTTGCTCAATTCGTCGGCGGTGGGGAAGGTGCCTCGGTTATGGGCAAACGAAGGGGACACTTTGCTCAGTTTCGGCCACACGGGGTTGTCGGTGGTGCCGTCCCTGCTCACGTTGCTTTTGGTGGCGCAGGCCGACAAAGCCGCCGCCAGCAGCAGGCTCGCGCCCGCCTGAATGATGGTTTTTGTTTTCATATCGTTTTCCTTGTTGTTTCAGACGGCCTGCGCCAACAGGCCGTCTGAAAGCCTTGTTACCATTGATAACCTACACCTGCGGTGGCACCGTAATGGCCGCGCGAGTTGCCGGTGGCGGAGCCTTTGATTACCCAGTTGCCGTTGTCGGAAATGCTGGAGTAACCCACGGCATAGCCGCTTTCGCCGCGATATACGCCGCCTGCTACGGCCACCATGCTCTTACCGGGCATATAAGCCTGCGGCAGGCCGGCTACGGCCATGGCGGTGGCTGCGCCTGCGTTCGAGCGGTTTTCCACATCGTCGATGCGCTGGTTGAGCTGGTTGCCCATGTTCACCGTGTAGTTGGCCACGCTGTTGATGGCTTCGTTGGTGTAGTACAACTGGCTGCCGTTGATGGCATCGGTTGATGTGGCGGACACCACGCCTGCGGCCACATTTTGGATTTGGCGGGTTTCGCCTTCGGTGCCCACACTTACCACACCGACCGCATCTTGCACACCGGCCACGTTGGCATCATTGGCACCTGCGAAGGTGTAGTTGCCGCCGCCGGCGGTGGTGTGTACGGCGGTTGCCGAAGCGTTATCGCCCAAGTACACGGAATTCGCCAAAGTAGCCTTGATATTGCTGCCCAATGCGTAGGCATTGTCGGCGGAAACCGTGTTGTTGTTACCGATAGAGTAAGCGCTGTCGCCGGTAACTACGGTCGGGTCGCCGATAGCGCCTGACTGCTTGCCGGTTACCACGTTGCCGGTACCGATGGCGATGCTGTCTTCAGCCAGTGCTTGCGAGCCTGTGCCCATGGCGATGGCACGGGTGCCGCTGGCTACAGTGCTCTGTGCGTAACCGGTTACGTTGCCGCCGGCATCTTTCACTTCGGTTACTTGCGCGCCGTCAACCTGAATGGATGCGGTATAGGTGTTACCCATCGCCACCGCACCTTCGCCGCTGGCTACCGATTGGTAACCGATGGCTGTGGCATATGCGCCCGAAGCACTGGAGTCTTCGGTGTTATGGCCTTGTGCCACGGGCTCCACTACACCATCGTTGGTGTGGAAGAACTTGATACCTTGCTCGTTCATCTTGCCCACGGCCTGAATCACGTCGTTGGTAACGTAAGTGTTTTGACCTTCCACGTTATAAGTGGTCAGCGTGTATTGGTTGCCGCCCTTATCGGTTGAAACCGCCACGGTTTGGTTGGTTTCGGTGGTGGTCGTCTTCGTGCCGTCGGGGTTGGTTACCACAGTTACTACGGTGCCGGCCGGAGTGGTGGTGCCGTCGGCGTTTTCGGTAGCCGGAGCCGTGATGGTATTAATGGCGTTGGCATTGCCACCCAGCACTTGGTAAGCCTGATACAGCTGGCTGCCGTTAATGGCGTCTTTGCTGGTGGCGGAAATCTCACCGTCGGCTACGTTGGTGATTTTCTTGCCGCCCGCATCCAAACCGCTTGCGGTAATGCTCGGGCCGTTGGCGATGCTCAGGCCGCTGTTGTTCAGCACGGCATCGCCGGCTTTCACGCTGTCCACCGCCAAATCTTTAGCGGTTGAAACGGTGTAGTTGGTGCTGCCGTCGGCATTGGTGCTTTGCGCCACCACAATGTTGTCGCCTGCGCTTACGGTGGTTTTGGCTTCAACCGCCGCCTGGTTCACCGCTGCGATGGCATCGTTCACATTGTTTGCGCCCGTGCCGCCGATATTGCTCATGCTCACGCTGCCGTCGGTGTTAACCGTGGCGTTGCCGCCGAACACGTTGGCTACGGAAGCTGCGGTGTTGTGCAGCTGGCCGCCGTTAACCGCATCGGTGCTGCCTGCGGCTACGCTGCCCGAAGCCACATTGGTTACTTTCTGGTTGTTGGCGTTGATGCCGTTGCCGCTGATGTAGGTGTTGCCGCCTACGCTCACGCCTGTGTCATCCAATACCACGCGGTTGGCGCCCGTGCCTGCGGTTACGCTGTCGAAATTGACGTTTTTGGCCGTTGCCACGGTGTAGGTGGTGCTGCCGTCGTTATTCTTCGTTTCGGCCACTTCGATGTTGTCGCCTGCTGCCACTTTGTTGGCCGACGCTGCTGCTGCGGCTTTCAGTTGGGCTACGTTGGCGGCATCGGTGTCTTGCTCACCGGCTTTCACTCCGCTGATTTGTTTGTTGCCGGCGTCGATGCCTGCCGATGTGATATTCACATCGCCTGCTTTGAGGCCGCCTGAAGTCAGCGCTACATCGTTGCCGACTTTAACGCCGTCGTTGTTCAACACGGTTTGGCCGGTGGTTACGCTGCCGTTGCTGCCCAGGTTGACGGTTTCGGCCAGCTTGATGCTCAAGGTGTCGGTGCCGTTGGCGACAACCGCGATATTGTTGTCGGTTAAGTTGCCGGTGGCGCCGCCTTTGAGGTTAACGGTGGTGCCGAGTTTGCGCTCGACATTGCTGCCGCTGTCGCCTGCGAAGGTTAACGGGCTGTTTACCGCGCCGTTCAGCTTGGTTAAGGCATCGCCTACGTTGTTGGCAACGCTGCTGCTGCCGGTGGCCGGGTCGATGATGGTGTAGGACGGTGCGCTGACGGTGCCGTCGGCATTCACTGTCGAACCGCCGCCTAAGGCGTTGGCTACGGAAGCAGCGGTGTTGTACAGCTGGCCGCCGTTAACCGCATCGGTGCTGCCTGCGGCTACGCTGCCCGAAGCCACATTGGTTACTTTCTGGTTGTTGGCGTTGATGCCGTTGCCGCTGATGTAGGTGTTGCCGCCTACGCTCACGCCTGCATCATCCAATACCACGCGGTTGACGCCCGTGCCTGCGGTTACGCTGTCTACTGTGATGGCATCGGCCAGATCGAAGGTTACGTTATCGTCGGCTGCGGTTTTGCTGATAACGATGTTGCCGTCGCTGTTGTTCAAATCAACGCTCTCGCCCGCACCGACATTGCTGCTGTTTGCTCCTTGGGCAGTCAGGTTCCAGCCCTTGTCGGCAGTGGCTTTCACTGCGGCGATGGCATCGTTGAGGTTGCCTTTGCCGGTGCCGCCGATATCGGCGTTGGTGTAGGTGCCGGTGGCCGGATCATATTGGGTGGCGCCGCCGATAATGGTTTCTACGCCTTTGCCTTGGGCATACAGCTGGCCGCCGTTAACGGCTTCTTTGCTGTCGGCGGCAATGCTGCCGTTTTCCAAACCGCTGATCTTGCCGTTCGTGCCTACGGTTAAGCTGCCTGCTTTGAGGCCGTCTGAAGCCAGGGCTACATCGTTGCCGACTTTGACGCCGTCTTGGTTCAGCACGGTATCGCCTGCGGTTACGCTGTCGAAGCTGACGTTTTTGGCCGTTGCCACGGTGTAGGTGGTGCTGCCGTCGTCATTCTGTTTTTCAGCCACTTCGATGTTGTCGCCCGCTGCCACTTTGTTGGCCGACGCTGCTGCTGCGGCTTTCAGTTGGGCTACGTTGACGGCATCGGTGTCCGCTTTGCCTTCGCCTACGCCGGCAACCGTTTTACCGCCGGCATTGATGCCGTCTGAAGTCAGGCTGACGGGGCTGCTGCCATCGGCGGGGGTTACGGTGATGCCTTTGCCGTTAACGGTAGTGCTGTTGCCGGCATCATCTACGGTTTGGATGCTGCCCAAACCGCTCAGCTCTTTGGCCAGCTTGATGTTCAGCGTGTCGGTGCCGTCGGCCACAACCGCGATGTTGTTGTCGGTTAAATCGCCGGTGGCGCCGCCTTTGAGGTTAACGGTGGTGCCGAGCTTGCGCTCGACATTGCTGCCGCTGTCGCCTGCGAAGGTTAACGGACTGTTCACCGCGCTGTTCAACTTGGTTACGGCATCGCCTACGTTGTTGGCAACGCTGCTGTTGCCGGTGGCCGGGTCGATGATGGTGTAGGACGGTGCGCTGACGGTGCCGTCGGCATTCACTGTCGAACCGCCGCCTAAGGCGTTGGCTACGCTGTTGGCCGTGCCGTACAGCTGGCCGCCGTTAACGGCTTCTTTGCTGTCGGCGGCAATGCTGCCGGCTTCCAAACCGCTGATCTTGCCGTTCGTGCCTACGGTTAAGCTGCCTGCTTTGAGGCCGTCTGAAGCCAGGGCTATATCGTTGCCGACTTTGACGCCGTCTTGGTTCAGCACGGTATCGCCTGCGGTTACGCTGTTGAAATTGACGTTTTTGGCCGTTGCCACGGTGTAGGTGGTGCTGCCGTCGTTATTCTTCGTTTCGGCCACTTCGATATTGTCGCCCGCTGCCACTTTGTTGGCCGACGCTGCTGCTGCGGTTTTCAATTGGGCTACGTTGACGGCGTCTTTGTCGTCGCTACCGGCTTCCAGTCCGCTGATTTTGCCGTTGCTGCCTACGGTTAAGTCGCCCGCTTTGAGGCCGTCTGAAGCCAACGCAACCTTGTCGCCTACTTGCACACCGCTGTTGTTTACGGTGGTGTTACCTGCTTTTACGCTGTCTACGCTGATGGCGTCGGCCAGGTCGAAGACAACGGTGTCGGTATCGGCGGCTTTGGTTACGGTAATGTTGCTGTCTGCATTACGCAAATCAACGGTTTCGCCCGCGCTAACCTTGCTGCTGTTTGCTCCTTGGGCAGTCAGGTTCCAACCTGCATCGGCAGTAGATTTAACTGCGGCAATGGCGTCGTTGATGTTGCTTTGGCCGGTGCCGCCGATATCGGTGTTGGTGTAGGCGCCGGTATCGGGGTTATAAACGGTCGTGCCGCCGATGATGTTTTTCACACCTTCGCCTTGGGCATACAGCTGGCCGCCGTTAACGGCTTCTTTGCTGCCGGCGGCAATGCTGCCGGCTTCCAAACCGCTGATCTTGCCGTTCGTGCCTACGGTTAAGCTGCCTGCTTTAAGGCCGTTGCCGTCCAGCACGGTACCGCCTGCGGTTACGCTGTCGAAGCTGACGTTTTTGGCCGTTGCCACGGTGTAGGTGGTGCTGCCGTCGTCGTTCTGTTTTTCAGCCACTTCGATGTTGTCGCCCGCTGCCACTTTGTTGGCCGAAGCTGCTGCTGCGGCTTTCAGTTGGGCTACGTTAACGGCGTCGGTGTCTGCTTTGCCTTCGCCTACGCCGGCAACCGTTTTACCGCCGGCATTGATGCCGTCTGAAGTCAGACTGACGGGGCTGCTGCCGTCGGCGGGGGTTACGGTGATGCCTTTGCCGTTAACGGTAGTGCTGTTGCCGTCTGCATCTACGGTTTGGATGCTGCCCAAACCGCTCAGGTTTTTGGCCAGCTTGATGTTCAGCGTGTCGGTGCCGTCGGCCACAATCGCGATATTGTTGTCGGTTAAGCTGCCGGTGGCGCCGCCTTTGAGGTTAACGGTGGTGCCGAGTTTGCGCTCGACATTGCTGCCGCTGTCGCCTGCAAAGGTTAACGGGCTGTTTACCGCGCCGTTCAGCTTGGTTAGGGCATCACCTACGTTGTTGGCAACGCTGCTGTTGCCGGTGGCCGGGTCGATGATGGTGTAGGACGGTGCGCTGACGGTGCCGTCGGCATTCACTGTCGAACCGCCGCCCAAGGCGTTGGCTACGCTGTCGGCCGTGCCGTACAGCTGGCCGCCGTTAACGGCTTCTTTGCTGCCGGCGGCAATGCTGCCGGCTTCCAAACCGCTGATCTTGCCGTTAGTGCCTACGGTTAAGCTGCCTGCTTTGAGGCCGTTGCCGTCCAGCACGGTGCCGCCTGCGGTTACGCTGTCTACTGTGATGGCATCGGCCAGATCGAAGGTAACGGTGTCGGCATCAGCGGCTTTGGTTACGGTGATGTTGTTGTCTGCATTACGCAAATCAACGGTTTCGCCTGCGCCAACCTTGCTGCTGTTTGCTCCTTGGGCAGTCAGGTTCCAACCTGCATCGGCAATAGATTTAACTGTGGCGATGGCATCGTTGATGTTGCCTTGGCCGGTGCCGCCGATATCGGTGTTGGTGTAGGCGCCGGTATCGGGGTTATAAACGGTCGTGCCGCCGATGATGTTTTTCACACCTTCGCCTTGGGCATACAGCTGGCCGCCGTTAACGGCCTCTTTGCTGTCTTGGGCCACATTGCCGGAAGTTACACCGGTAATTTTGCCGTTATCGTTAATGGTTACGCCGCCGAATTTCGGGCTTTCGGCCAGCTCGATTACCATTTCGCCGTTATCCACTTTGGTGCGGATGTTACCGCTTGAAGCTGACGCGCCGTCGGCCAAGCCGCCTTTAATGGTAAAGGTTTCGCTCAGCTTTTTGGCCAAACTGCCGCTGTTGCCGGCAAAGTTGATCGGTTTCTGGATTTCGGTGCCGATGTTGTCCAATGCGCCTTGGATGGTAGTGGAGCCGTCGTATTTGCTGCCGTCGGCCTTGGTTACCACCAGCGACGGGGCTGCTACCGTGCCGTCTGCGCTGTTCACGCTTACGCCCAATGCTTGGGCAATCGGGGTCAGCTGAGATACATTAACAGCATCGGCAGGTGCTTTGCCTGCGGCCACGTTGGTAATGTTGTTGCCGCCGTTATTGAGGCCGTCTGAAGTGAGGCTGACGGTTTGTTTGCCCGCCTCTTCAACTTTAATACCATCGTTATTTACCGTAGTACCACCGGTTTGCAAACTGCCTGCCGCGCCGAGATTGATTTGCTCGGCCAGCTTGATCAAGAGGCTGTTGTCGGCTGTGCTGCCGGTAACGCCGATGTTGCCGTCGGTGAGATTGCCGGCGGCACCGCCTTTAACGGCCAGCTCTTCGCCCAGTTTGCGCCCAACTTTTACGATGCTGTTGTCACCCGAGAAGGTTAACGCTTTGGTTACTTCAGTGTTTAATGCAGTTAACGCATCGCCCACGCTGTTAACGGTAGCAACCGCACCGGTGGTGCCGGTGATGTTGTAAACCGGAGCTTTGAATGTGCCGTCACTATTGATGGCTGCGCCGCCGCCGAGAGCGGCAACGGTGTTTTGCAGCTGGCTAACGTTTACTGCGTCGTTGGCCTGCGTACCGGCTTTGATGTTGCCCAACGTTGTCGGTATGGTTGACTGCGGAGCTTGTGCATTTAAGGCGGCAATGCTGATATCGGAGCCGGTATAGGGAGTGTTATCGGCAGATTTTGTAAATGTTACGCTACCGTCCGGATTAACAGAACGGTGCAGCATTTCGCCTTGGCTGTTCACATAAGAAAACGGCGAATTGGCATTAATCACGTTTTGTGTTGCCACTGATATATTATTCATGGCACTTTGCAATTGCTGAACGTTAACCGCATCTAAACCATCGCTTCCTGCCTGCACATTGGTGATTTTCTGGCCGCCCGCATCCAGGCCCTGGGCCGTTACTTTGCCTGTAAAGGTCGGCGCGTTGGCTAACATGATTTCGATATTGCCGCTGCTGTCGGCCACAGTGCGGATATTGCTGCTCGATGCGGCTACGTCGTTCGCCAATGTGCCTTTGATGGTAGTGTTTTCACCCATCTTGCGGTTGAAGTTGCCGCTGTTGCCGGTGAAGTTCAAACCTTGATTGACTGAACCGACACTGTTACTCAACTGCTGTTGAATGGCATACAGCTGGTCGCCGGTAACCGCCTCTGTGCTGCCTTTCGCAACCGAGCCGTTAGCCACGTTGGAAATCACGTTGCCGCCGTTGTTCAAACCGCTTGAAGTCAGGCTTACCGGCGTTTGGCTGCCATCCAGGGTAATGGTTACGCCGTTGGCGCCCAACACGGTTCTATTGCCTTGTGCATCTTGCGCGGTAACGGTGGTGAAGCTGACATCATCTTTGGTAGCCACTGAGATTGTGTTGGCATTTTGGGTGATCTTGATGTTTTTGCCCGCATCAACGGTAACGGTTTCGCCGTTTTGAACCTTTTTATCTGCGGTGGAGGCAGTATTGTCAACCTGTTCGCCGCTTGAAGCGGAAGTGGCCAAATTAAAGCCTGCCGCTTTCAATTGGGCAACGTTAACGGCATCGGTATCCTGTGTACCGGCTGCCAAATTGGTAATTTGGCGGGTAATGCCATGCGCGCTGCTACCTACGGAAACCGCACCATATAATGCGCTGGATGTCCAAGTGCTGTTGTTTTTATCGCTTGCTGCGAGCAGAGGATCAGCACCAACCATTCCGCCGGCTACATCGGCCAAACTGTTTGCGCCCAATGCAACCCCGCTATCCACGCTTGCTATAGCAGAATGGCCGAGTGCCAAAGAACCGGTGTTTTGAGCTTGAGCGCTCGGGCCGAAAGCAGCCGAGTTATCAGCTATTGCTTTTGCGCCATTACCTACTGCCACACCATACCGGCCGCCTCGCAGAGCCGCACCGGATGCATCGGTTGACCCTGCGGTCGCTCCGTTACCGATGGCCACGCTATAAACAGCGTTTTGGGTAGTGGAAGCATTGCTGCCCAACGCTACAGATCCCATACCGCTGCCCGATGCTTTATAGCCGATGGCGGTAATCATACCGGCTGCGGGCACGCTCACTCCTGTTGTGGTAGTGAATGCGGTTGCTTTTGCTTCTTCACCCAAGGCGATACTGCCGTCGGCAGTAACCACGGCGTCTTTACCGATAGCAACAGAATTATTGCCGCCACCATTGTTTGCTGCTGCATTCTTACCGATAACAATAGCATTTTCAGCGCTAACCGTTGCTTGGGCATTGGTGCCGATTACCACAGAATCATTGGATTCGGTTTGAGCCGCATTACCGATAGCAATATTACCTGTTTTGGTGGTTCCGGCAGTTCCGCCCAACGCTTTGGCATTAACACCGATGGCAATACCTTTCAGGCTGGTAACCTGGCTTTCAGTGCCTAACGCCAAGCTTTTCTCCGATTCGGCTTTAGCCAGGCGGCCAAGTGCCGTTGCACCATCTTGCAGGGCTTTGGCATCATTACCAATAGCCACAGTATAGGTATTGTCTGCAGCCGCACCCGAACCCATGGCCACGGCACCATCGTTGGTTGCTTGAGAATCCAAACCGATAGATACGGCAAAGTTGCCCGCACCTTGGGCATTTTTACCCACGGCAACCGCGCTGTCGGCAGTTGCATCGGCACTTTGGCCGACGGCTACGGTATCCTTAGCTGTGGCCGTTGCCTCATTACCCAATACGGTTGCATTGTCTGCCGCAGCATTGGCCAAATGACCGACCGCCGTAGCATTAAGCGCAACTGCTTGTGCTGCTACACCGGCCGCCAGTGAGTTAGTTCCGGTTGCGCCTTTATTGTCGTAGTTGGCGCCTTGGCTTCCACCGTCATTCACACTGTAATAATGTGTTTGGGCATCTTGAAGCTTTTCTACCACGAAATATAACTGACTACCGTTGATGGCATCGGTTGAGGTTTCAGAAATTTCGCCTGCGGCCACATTCTGGATACGGCGCTCGGATCCTGCCGCACCCACCGTTACGGCGCCAACAGCTGTTTGGCCGGCAAAGCCTTCATAGGTTATATTGTTAACCGTAGCCGAACTTACCGTGCCTGTGGCACCAGCACTGGTTGTGCTGCCGGTCGCATTCAGAATATCGGTGTTAAACAATGTGCCCGCCGCATTTGCTGCACCGCCGGCAACTTGGCTGTCATTACCCAAATATACCGAATTGGCCACGGTGACGCCCAATGTATTGCCGGCGGGATCGGAGTTGATGCCACTACCCAATACATAAGTGCTGTCGGTGGTGATGTGGTTGTAGTTACCGATTGCACGGCTATTGTCGGCATCAGCTGTCATCCGGTTCAAATTACCGAACACACCTGCATTATCGGCGGCAATAGGATTGTCTGCCGATCCGTTATCGTTACCGATGGCATAGGTTCCGATGCCAGTGATATGAGAAGGATCACCCAGTGCACCGGAGTTGGCGCCGGAAACAATATTGCCCACACCGATGGAAATAGATTGCAAGCCAGTGGCTTGAGCACCTTTACCGATAGCAATGGCATTATTAGCAGTTGCTTTGGTTTCCGTACCGATAGCTACTGTATCGCTTGCGCTCACACGTGGCACACCCGTACCTTGTCCAGCTTGCTTGCCAATAGCAACATTGTTCGAGCCATTGATAAACTGACCCGCCTGATAACCGGACGCCACGTTAAAGGTTCCAATAGAACCTTGCCCAGCCTGCCAACCAACCGCTACTTGTCCTTGGTTACCAGTTGCATTACGACCTGCATCCACACCGACAAATACTGTATTACTGCCTACGGTACCGCTATATGTTTTGGTATCCACGTTACCTGAGTTAGTGCCGATAGCGACATTGCCCGTACCTTGCGCCGTCGCTTTATTGCCGATAGCCACACTATTTTCTTGATTGGCCAAGCTGGTATTGCCGATAGCCACAACGCTGGCCGCCTCACCTTTGCTGTCAACCCCCAAGACTACGTTACCAGTCCCTGTAGCCCTGGTTCCTTTACCGATAGCTAGAGCACCTGTTGCTGAAGATTGGGCATCATTACCAATAGCCGTGCTATTTTGATGCGTAGATCGGGCTACATAGCCAATGGCAATAGTGCTGTCATTTTCTGAACGTGCACCATCCCCCAAGGCTAATGAAGATTTTCCAATTGCATGAACATCATTACCCCCCGCAAAAGAGTTCTGCCCTACCGCTTCAGAAGCTTGACCGATAGCCGCCGCATTGGTACCTCGTACCACACTAAATGCGCCGATGGCAATTGAGTTTTCACCTGTTAAAAGACTTCCTGTAACGGATGCATTATATTCAGTGCCAGCTTTGTCATAAATTTTACCCCCGGTAACAGTGGCTTTTTCCACAAGCGCTTCAGTACCGATAGCAATCGAACGCGTGGCCGAACTGTTTGTTTTTACACCAACGGCAATTGAATTGGGTCCGGTGATTCTATAACTTGATGTTGCCTGCTGATAATTGGCCTGCTGGCCGATAGCGATTGCGCCGGCTGCTCCCGCATTAGCGGTATTACCCACAGCAACAGCATTACTACCCAAGCTGCGGCTGCTATTGCCGACCGCAACTGTTGTTGCGCCCAAGCCTTTAGCCATTTGGCCAAGCGCCACCGAGCCTGAATTAATCGCTATTGCACGGGAACCGATTGCTACCGAGTGGTTTGCGGAAACTGCCTTTACTGTCGCCGTATTGGTTGTGCCGGGTAAGGTAACAGCAACGGATTGAACGCCCATTTGGGATTCTGTGGAACCTGCACTAACTGCCGAATCAATCGCTTGAGCGGCATTGGCATAAGTACCTAAAATCACATTGCCTGCACCGTTCAAACCGGCACCCGCATCAGTACCTAAACCGATGTTGTTATTTGCATTGCTGCCGTATCTTAATGCACCGTCGCCAATGGCAACATTGCGCCCTTCAATGGCAAGAGCAACAGGATTAGCACCCGCAAAACGACCGATAGAGATATCCCATGAGTTAGAAGATTCAGCAAGTTGGCCGATGGCAATGCCTTGCGCACGAACTGCTTTGGCACGATCGCCAATGGCCAAAGCAGCAGCTCCTGAAGCCAATGATGACGAACCGGCAGCGAAAGTAGCATCGGCAGTTGCTTGTGTACCTTGGCCTACGGCTGTACTTTTCAACGCAGAGGACAACGCACTCTCACCTATTGCTGTAGATTGGGCACCACTACTATTGCTTCCACTACCAATGGCTGTAGATTGAGTGCCACTGCTGATGCTTCTGCTACCAATAGCAATTGCCTTTAATCCTGAAGCTTCGGTGTTAGTACTCTCGTCATAATGTGAACTCATAACAGGATATCGTTCGTCGGAGTATGCTGCATTATCTGCAGCACCGATTGCAATCGACTGTTGGCCGGTAGCAGCTGCAGATTGACCCATCGCTATGGCTCCTGCCGAGGTTGCCCGGGAAACCGTGCCCATAGCGATGGTTTGATTGGCTGTGGCAGCCGCTTGGCGTTGTGCGGCAAAAGAGGCATAACCGCTTGCCAAGGCACCGGGGCCGAGTGCCATTGAATAGCCACCGGTTGCCTTAGCCCAAATACCGAAAGCAGAAGAGCCATCTCCTGTTGCCTCCGCGGCACCACCTACTGCGGTTCCGCCGTGATTGGTGGCGGTTGCTGAGTGGCCAATCACCAAGCCAGCCAAGCTTTGCCCGTCCGGACTCCATACATTTGTTACGGTGGAGCCGACTTGTCTCGGGTTGGCCGGATTATTGTTCATTACCAAAGTAGACACTCTTGATGCACCGATTAAGGTTGCCGTTTCAGAGGTAACAGTATTATTTGTGGTAGAGACTGTGCTAACAATAATAGGAGCTGTTGTGGCGATTCCCGGAACAAGCACCGTTGCTTCTGCCGCATAAACCGCCTGACTGCCCAATCCGAACACCATGCCCAACATCAGCGGAATCACGCGCAATACCAGTTTTGCGCGCGCGGCGATACCGCCCGCTGCTTTCACGCTGCTGCCGACGGGTTTGCCTTTGGCGGTTTCAATCTCAGACACGGCAACCCATGCGCCCAATGCCTCGTTCCAAATACTGCGGTAATTCTTGTTCATAAGTTTTATTCCTGTGGATTCAAACTATTCAATACTCCTCCGGCCAATTCCGAAGCAGCACCCCATCTACAAAATTACAACTGACGTTTATTGTCACTTGGTGGCAAAATATGTACACTCAATCTATATCTTAATTTATAGTATTGAAATTGATATTATTGCCGTTTGCGATACAAATCAGCCGTTTATCGAAACATCATTATCAAATACCATTTGATTTTTAACATTTCTTATAAAATATAAACACTATACATGCAATTAGCGTGCCATATGAAAATTGACTTGCTTATTTTTAACAAACGAGAAAAGCAAAGGCCGTCTGAAAGCTTTCAAACGGCCTGAGACCTTTTCGAAATACCAGCTACCCCATCCGGGCGGTTATCTGAACAATCAAGTAACCGTTTTTTCATTTTAAGACGTGTTTTTCGTCCATATTGCCCCCAATTAACCCTCATATCGGGGTACTGATTGCCTTTTCTTTCAGGCAGCAGCAGGCACACGAAGCCTGTTGGCTGCCTTTAGCAGGTTCAGGCACACCGCTTTCAAATGGCTTTGCGCCCGTACTTTCCGTAAACCAACACATGCGCTCTTTTACAGCCGAACTTCCGGTGCAGCGTACCGAAGGTTTACTCGACCACATAACGCACTTTCGATAGCTGCGTATTGCGCTGTTTCTCCTGCTCCGTTAAAGGTTTGCCCCAGTGTGCCCTACGCATAATGCCGTCGGATAGCCGTTTGCTTTGCAGATGTTCCCGGTTGGCTTTACTGTCATACCCCTTATCGGCATAGACGGTTGTTTCGGGTGCGAGGCCGGCCAATAGCGGTTCGAAATGGTTGCACTCGTGGACGCTGGCCGGAGTGATGTGTAGTTTCTCGATATAGCCTTCCGAATCGGTGCGGGTGTGTTGTTTGTAGCCCAAGGTGAATTTGCCGTCTTTCTTCACCCAGCGCGTATCCTTGTCTTTGCTGGGCAAGGTTTCGGCGGTAACACCGTTTTCATCGGTTTCGATAGCCTGACGCTGTTTGCCTCCGGCGGTTTGGATGATGGTGGCATCAATCACTGCCGCCGGGGCTTTCTCTATTTTTAAGCCTTTTTGGGTCAGCTGGCAGTTAATCAGTTCGAGAAGCCGGGCTAAGGTGTCATCCTGTGCCAGCCAATTGCGGAAACGGCAGAGGGTGCTGTGGTCAGGTAAGGAGACCTCATCAAACCCGCAGAAGAAGTAGAAATCCAGACGGGTGGCTAAACAGCGTTCCAATTCCGGATCGGAGAGGCTGCGCCATTGGCCGAGCAATGGATAGCTGTCGATATGTTTGCCCATCATGATTTGGGCTTGTTGGTGGAATAAGCAGCTCATCAAAAAACTCCTCTGAATTCTTTAAGGGAATTTAGAGGAGTTTTTTGCGAGGGGCTGGTGGTGTGGGAAAAGGTCGGGTTGTTTACATTTTTTATGCCAAACGACTTTTGTTTTTTTTGCTGGAATGATGGTTTCGTGATTTTTGAGCATTCTCAAGAACGATGCGGCTTCGCCGTGCCTTTCGGCATTCTTGACAACCCTCAAAAATCCCAAAATGGGTCTGCATGCAAAAAACGGAAAGTATAAACAACGCTAGAATTACCTACAGCTTAGGAAGCAAAATTAGCCCAAGGGTCGATTTCGCAGTATTTTAAGCAAGACTTTATACAGATCATCATGCCTGTGATTGAAGCGAAATTCGGTTCCCTTTAAGTGTAAATAAAAAGTCTGTTTCGGTACACCGTTAAATTTAACCAAGCGGTTTTTGGCATAACCCCAAAACGATTCGATGCCGTTAATGTGTTGCGCACCCCGAGCGAACTCGTCTGCGCCATGATGTACCCGGAAGTGCTTTTCATAGCCCATATCGACCAAACCGTGATAGCCGCGCCAGCCGTCGGTATTGATGACACTTTCAACAGCAACCCGCCCTCGAATAACCTGTTGCAGTGTAGCTTTCGAGGTATCCGGCACGATTTCGGTATAGACTTTGTCGTCCCGTTTTAAGATGCCGAAAACAATGGTTTTGCCTCCTGCTTTTTAATAGGCATATCAGAAATTTATCATCATTTTTGCTGATTTTGCTTCCTAAGCCCCTAATTTAAATTACAATCTGCTCATGACCTATCCAATAGACTTCCGCAAACTCGCCTTTGCAAAACTTGAACAATGCATCCCCATCTGCAAAGTAGCTCAGTACCGATACGGTGTTCAAATGAAAAAAGAACCCCGCTTCTAAAGGCTATCCCCAAAAATAGAAAGCCTCACAAAATCAGCAAACAGGTACTGCTTCAGAATTGCTTCAGGATGTAGAACAATACCCCGACGCTTATCGTACCGAGCGAGCTAAACGCTTCGACTGCTCAGCCAATGCTATCCACAAGACATTGAAAAGATAAAGAATCAGCCAAAATAAAAACCAAGAAACATCCCAAAACCGATGCCAGGCTCAGCAAGCGTTTATCAAACCCAAACACTGTCTCCATCTGAAAGACCGTCCGATTGTCTGTCTGTATGAAAGTGAATCCAAGGCCCCCACCTTCCGCTCTTATGGTTATGTGGGCAAAGGTCTTAGTCGGTTTATTTGAATGTAGCATTCAACTGCAGGATATTCGATACTTGGTTGGAGCAAATGCTGATACCTCAGCTTCTAATCATCAGTGTGGTTGTAATGGACAATATGGTGGTTTGTATAAGGGTAAGGCTGGAGCGTTGCTGAAAGGAAAGGGCATACCGTTTTATGGCTGCTGCTTGGCAGTCCCAACCTGAATCCGATAGAAAAAAATGGGCCAGGATAAAGACGCTTCAGCGAAAGCTCAGAATGATATGTGTATGAGTTGCTTGGGAATGTCATTTTAAGTTAAATTTATTAATTATATTTATACTGTTTGCGACTTCTAGTCACGAAATATTTATCAATTTTGGATATAAAAAGAAACTGATGCATGTCGAGAGACTAATGATTAAACGCTTTGAGGGAGAATAAAGGTGAATATCAGGTAAAATATGTACCCTGAAACTTCACCTGTCGTTTTTTTATTGGGGTTAACAAGAGTTTCTCCCTACTAAACACCCAAACTTATTTTTAGTTATAATTTTTCTCCCGAAGTATTAAACACTCTACACATGAAAACTATTTTTTTCATTATCGTTATAATTGTAGGTTTCGTTACTCTTCCTACCAAGGCCTCCACTTATATCTGTCAAAGTGATGACCGTGCTGTTTTTTCGTCAGATCGCATCAATTCAAGTTGCCGCCTTTCTCAAATGAACGGTAGTAGCGATGAACAACATGTTGCAGCTGCCAAATTGGCAAACTCTTCTACAGAAGCAGACCGCACAGGACAAATCTGGGAAGCAGAACAAAACGATATTAAAATCGCCCCTTCTTCACGCGACACCACCGTTACCAACACCGCCGAAGCCGCCTCGCCTTCGCTGCAAGTGAAAATCCGTAACGCCAACAAGGCGAAAAAGCAGGCGCCGCGCAAACCCATTATCGTGCCACACATCACCACCGCCCCTGCCAAACAGCAGCTTTCGCGCAATCAGATTCTGCAAAACGAAATCCGCAACGAACAAACCGCACTGGTACGCACCAAGGCGCAGCTAAACGTTGCCAAGAAAAAAGGCGACAAAGCCAAAACCAGCCGTCTCGAGCAGGAAGTCCGCGACCGCGAAGCCAGCATCCGCGCCATTCAGGCAGAGATGAAACGCTAAAGCACATTGCTTGCCCGCCAAACAATCAGGCCGAGGCCTACTTAGCCGGTTTTTTCACCGCGGGCTGCGCCTTCTTCGCCGCCCCGGCCCCCACCGTCGCCTCCTCACGCAGCTTCGCCAGTATCCCCGCGCCTATCCCCTTCACGTTCTGCAAATCGTCCACGCTCTTGAACGGCCCGTTCTGCTCACGGTACGCCACGATCGCCGCCGCCTTCGACGGCCCTATCCCCGGCAGCGCCTTCAGCTCCTCCGCCGTCGCGGTGTTGATGTTCACCGCCGCCAGCAGCAGCGGTGCCGCCAGTGCCGCCAGGGCACCGAAGAGATAATGTTTCAGTTTCATGCTTTTCCTCCGTAATGAATGTCTCTAAACCGTGCCGGTCTTTTCCGGCACGCCGTCTATCATAAGCGATGACTGCCGCTTTTCAAACACTTCCACCCCCTCAATTATAGTCAATTAAAATAAGAACTACGTAGCAGTGCAGTCATAAAATCTCCCACGGCAGGTAAAACTTTCCGTAAATGCTTTTTAATATTCGCCCATACCTTTTCAATCGGATTAAGCTCGGGTGAATAAGGAGCAAGGGGCAATACTTTATGTCCCTGCTTCTGCGCCATTTCAGTCAAAACCGCCATACGGTGGAAACGGGCATTGTCCATAATGATGACGGATTTCTCCGTCAGTTCGGGCAGCAGCATTTGCTCAAACCATGCTTCGAACAGGCTGCCGTCCATGGTGCCGCAATAGGTCATGGGGGCAATCAGGCTGCCTTTACCTTGGATTTGTGCCGCAACCAATGAAATACGTTGGTATTTTCTGCCGCTGATTTGTGCTTTGACGGGTACGCCTTTTTTCGAGTAAGCGTAAGGGCGGTAAAAAAAGGTGTCGAACCCTGTTTCATCAAGAAAAACTGCTTGATAGTCAGTATATTGGCTCAATGCTTGTTGATAAGCGGCTACTTGTTCGGGTTTTTGTTCTTTGTATGTGGTGGTCTTTTTTTTCGTGTGATGCCCATGACTTTGAGCAGGTAGCTGACATTTGGGGCGCTGCACCCTAAATGTTCTGCGATTTCGTGCAGGTAGGCATCAGGATGCTGTTCGAGATAGTCTGAAAGCTGTTGCCTGTCTATTTTTGTGGCATTACCACCTTTGACTTGATGCGCCAGTGAACCTGTTTGTTCATAGAGTCGCAGCCAACTGCTCAGCGTTTTGTCGCTGATACCATATACACGGCAGACTTGGCTTGCATTTTGGCATTGCCGGTAATATTCGATTGCTTTTTGTCGGAGTTCTATCGGGTAGGCCATTTTTTTCTGCTGGTAAGGGGGAGTAAAGTTCGGAATTCTTATTTTAATTCACTATAATAACTATGGTAACCGTTGTCGCCGCCCGGCAACACTTCCCATGGAACAAGCCCCCGATACTTCCGTACCGGGGGCTCTGAATGGGTGTCTGGCAGTGACCTACTTTCACATGGGTATCCACACTATCATCGGCGCTGGGTCGTTTCACGGTCCTGTTCGGGATGGGAAGGCGTGGGACCAACCCGCTATGGCCGCCAGACTTAAACTGTACAAATCGGTAAGCCGTTACGGAGCTTTTGCTCCGCTTATTTATTCTTTAATCAACTTTTCGGTGACGAAGTATCTTCATCAGTAAGCTTTCTCTTTGATGCTTTGTTTACGTTTCCGTCCAAAGTCCTTCAAATGATAGAGTCAAGCCTCACGAGCAATTAGTATGGGTTAGCTTCACGCGTTACCGCGCTTCCACACCCCACCTATCAACGTCCTGGTCTCGAACGACTCTTCAGTGCGGTTAAACCGCAAGGGAAGTCTCATCTTCAGGCGAGTTTCGCGCTTAGATGCTTTCAGCGCTTATCTCTTCCGAACTTAGCTACCCGGCGATGCGACTGGCGTCACAACCGGTACACCAGAGGTTCGTCCACTCCGGTCCTCTCGTACTAGGAGCAGCCCCCGTCAAACTTCCAACGCCCACTGCAGATAGGGACCAAACTGTCTCACGACGTTTTAAACCCAGCTCACGTACCACTTTAAATGGCGAACAGCCATACCCTTGGGACCGACTACAGCCCCAGGATGTGATGAGCCGACATCGAGGTGCCAAACTCCGCCGTCGATATGAACTCTTGGGCGGAATCAGCCTGTTATCCCCGGAGTACCTTTTATCCGTTGAGCGATGGCCCTTCCATACAGAACCACCGGATCACTATGTCCTGCTTTCGCACCTGCTCGACTTGTCGGTCTCGCAGTTAAGCTACCTTTTGCCATTGCACTATCAGTCCGATTTCCGACCGGACCTAGGTAACCTTCGAACTCCTCCGTTACGCTTTGGGAGGAGACCGCCCCAGTCAAACTGCCTACCATGCACGGTCCCCGATCCGGATCACGGACCTGGGTTAGAACCTCAAAGACACCAGGGTGGTATTTCAAGGACGGCTCCGCAAAGACTAGCGTCTCTGCTTCTCAGCCTCCCACCTATCCTACACAAGTGCCTTCAAAGTCCAATGCAAAGCTACAGTAAAGGTTCACGGGGTCTTTCCGTCTAGCAGCGGGGAGATTGCATCTTCACAACCATTTCAACTTCGCTGAGTCTCGAGAGGAGACAGTGTGGCCATCGTTACGCCATTCGTGCGGGTCGGAACTTACCCGACAAGGAATTTCGCTACCTTAGGACCGTTATAGTTACGGCCGCCGTTTACTGGGGCTTCGATCCGATGCGCTAACATCTTCAATTAACCTTCCAGCACCGGGCAGGCGTCACACCCTATACGTCCACTTTCGTGTTAGCAGAGTGCTGTGTTTTTAATAAACAGTCGCAGCCACCGATTCTCTGCGACCCTCCAATGCTTACACCGCAAGGGCTTAACATCGAAGGGCATACCTTCTCCCGAAGTTACGGTATCAATTTGCCGAGTTCCTTCTCCCGAGTTCTCTCAAGCGCCTTAGAATTCTCATCCTGCCCACCTGTGTCGGTTTGCGGTACGGTTCTGATCCAACTGAAGCTTAGTGGCTTTTCCTGGAAGCGTGGTATCGGTTACTTCGTATCCGTAGATACTCGTCGTCACTTCTCGGTGTTATGAGCGTCCGGATTTGCCTAAACACTCCACCTACCGGCTTAAACAAACTATTCCAACAGTTTGCTAACCTAACCTTCTCCGTCCCCACATCGCATTGAATCAAAGTACGGGAATATTAACCCGTTTCCCATCGACTACGCATTTCTGCCTCGCCTTAGGGGCCGACTCACCCTACGCCGATGAACGTTGCGTAGGAAACCTTGGGCTTTCGGCGAGCGGGCTTTTCACCCGCTTTATCGCTACTCATGTCAACATTCGCACTTCTGATACCTCCAGCATGCTTTACAACACACCTTCTACGGCCTACAGAACGCTCCCCTACCATGCGCCAAGCGCATCCGCAGCTTCGGTTACAGATTTGAGCCCCGTTACATCTTCCGCGCAGGACGACTCGACCAGTGAGCTATTACGCTTTCTTTAAATGATGGCTGCTTCTAAGCCAACATCCTGGCTGTCTGGGCCTTCCCACTTCGTTTACCACTTAATCTGTCATTGGGGACCTTAGCTGGCGGTCTGGGTTGTTTCCCTCTCGACAACGGACGTTAGCACCCGCTGTCTGTCTCCCATGATTGCACTTTCCGGTATTCTTAGTTTGCCATGGGTTGGTAAGTCGCAATGACCCCCTAGCCATAACAGTGCTTTACCCCCGGAAGTGATACATGAGGCACTACCTAAATAGTTTTCGGGGAGAACCAGCTATCTCCGAGTTTGTTTAGCCTTTCACCCCTATCCACAGCTCATCCCCGCATTTTGCAACATGCGTGGGTTCGGACCTCCAGTACCTGTTACGGCACCTTCATCCTGGCCATGGATAGATCACTCGGTTTCGGGTCTACACCCAGCAACTTGTCGCCCTATTAAGACTCGGTTTCCCTACGCCTCCCCTATCCGGTTAAGCTCGCTACTGAATGTAAGTCGTTGACCCATTATACAAAAGGTACGCAGTCACCCCTTAGGGCTCCCACTGTTTGTATGCATCAGGTTTCAGGTTCTCTTTCACTCCCCTCCCGGGGTTCTTTTCGCCTTTCCCTCACGGTACTGGTTCACTATCGGTCGATGATGAGTATTTAGCCTTGGAGGATGGTCCCCCCATCTTCAGACAGGATTTCTCGTGTCCCGCCCTACTTGTCGTATACCTAGTACCACCATTCGGATTTCGAATACGGGGCTATCACCCACTATGGCCAAGCTTTCCAGCTTGTTCTTCTATCCCAACGGCTATCGTATACAGGCTCCTCCGCGTTCGCTCGCCACTACTTGCGGAATCTCGGTTGATTTCTTTTCCTCCGGGTACTTAGATGGTTCAGTTCTCCGGGTTCGCTTCTCTTATCCTATGTATTCAGATAAGGATACCGTACAGAATACGGTGGGTTTCCCCATTCGGACATCGCGGGATCATTGCTTTATTGCCGGCTCCCCCGCGCTTTTCGCAGGCTTACACGTCCTTCGTCGCCTATCATCGCCAAGGCATCCACCTGATGCACTTATTCACTTGACTCTATCATTTGAAGAACCTTCTGACTTCGCTAACCCAACCGTTGACTAGCCGGCTAGCTTAGATTCCCTAATCTGATAAAGCTTACTGCTTTGTTGTGTACCGTATCCCGCCTTTTGTCTTTCAGGATACGGTCGATACAATCATCACCCAAATACTGTGGCCGGATTCTTTTCAGACGGCTTCAACCGCCTGCGGGCCGCGCTTTGACGCTTCCCAATCCGACCAACATTGTCTTTGTTTGTTGATTTCGGCTTTCCAATTTGTTAAAGATCGATGCGTTATTCGGAATGCTTTATTCCTAACGGCGCAAATCAAAGCAAACTCTTCAATTCGCTTTCATTTGCAGCGTTTTTTGGTGGAGGCAAACGGGATCGAACCGATGACCCCCTGCTTGCAAAGCAGGTGCTCTACCAACTGAGCTATGCCCCCAATCTTGGTGGGTCTGGGAGGACTTGAACCTCCGACCCCACGCTTATCAAGCGTGTGCTCTAACCAGCTGAGCTACAAACCCAGGTCGTGCCTCGAACAACAAATGTCTCCATCCGCCATCCGAAACCCTTGCCCGCATCTTCGTCTCACAGTTTACCGATAAGTGTGAATGCCCAAGCACCCCTTCTTTTCTCTAGAAAGGAGGTGATCCAGCCGCAGGTTCCCCTACGGCTACCTTGTTACGACTTCACCCCAGTCATGAAGCATACCGTGGTAAGCGGCCTCCTTGCGGTTAGCCTACCTACTTCTGGTATCCCCCACTCCCATGGTGTGACGGGCGGTGTGTACAAGACCCGGGAACGTATTCACCGCAGTATGCTGACCTGCGATTACTAGCGATTCCGACTTCATGCACTCGAGTTGCAGAGTGCAATCCGGACTACGATCGGTTTTTTGGGATTGGCTCCGCCTCGCGGCTTGGCTACCCTCTGTACCGACCATTGTATGACGTGTGAAGCCCTGGTCATAAGGGCCATGAGGACTTGACGTCATCCCCACCTTCCTCCGGCTTGTCACCGGCAGTCTCATTAGAGTGCCCAACCAAATGATGGCAACTAATGACAAGGGTTGCGCTCGTTGCGGGACTTAACCCAACATCTCACGACACGAGCTGACGACAGCCATGCAGCACCTGTGTTACGGCTCCCGAAGGCACCCCTCCGTCTCTGGAGGGTTCCGTACATGTCAAGACCAGGTAAGGTTCTTCGCGTTGCATCGAATTAATCCACATCATCCACCGCTTGTGCGGGTCCCCGTCAATTCCTTTGAGTTTTAATCTTGCGACCGTACTCCCCAGGCGGTCAATTTCACGCGTTAGCTACGCTACTAAGGTATCAAGTACCCCAACAGCTAATTGACATCGTTTAGGGCGTGGACTACCAGGGTATCTAATCCTGTTTGCTACCCACGCTTTCGGGCATGAACGTCAGTATTATCCCAGGGGGCTGCCTTCGCCATCGGTATTCCTCCACATCTCTACGCATTTCACTGCTACACGTGGAATTCTACCCCCCTCTGACATACTCTAGTCACCCAGTTCAGAACGCAGTTCCCAGGTTAAGCCCGGGGATTTCACATCCTGCTTAAGTAACCGTCTGCGCCCGCTTTACGCCCAGTAATTCCGATTAACGCTCGCACCCTACGTATTACCGCGGCTGCTGGCACGTAGTTAGCCGGTGCTTATTCTTCAGGTACCGTCATCACCCCGGGGTATTAACCCGAAGCTTTTCTTCCCTGACAAAAGTCCTTTACAACCCGAAGGCCTTCTTCAGACACGCGGCATGGCTGGATCAGGGTTGCCCCCATTGTCCAAAATTCCCCACTGCTGCCTCCCGTAGGAGTCTGGGCCGTGTCTCAGTCCCAGTGTGGCGGATCATCCTCTCAGACCCGCTACTGATCGTCGCCTTGGTAGGCCTTTACCCCACCAACCAGCTAATCAGACATCGGCCGCTCGAATAGCGCGAGGTCCGAAGAGCCCCCGCTTTCCTTCTCAAAGCGTATGCGGTATTAGCCATCCTTTCGGACAGTTATCCCCCACTACTCGGTACGTTCCGATGCGTTACTCACCCGTTCGCCACTCGCCACCCAAGAAGCAAGCTTCTCTGTGCTGCCGTCCGACTTGCATGTGTAAAGCATGCCGCCAGCGTTCAATCTGAGCCAGGATCAAACTCTTATGTTCAATCTCTAACTTTTAACTTCTGGTCTGCTTCAAAGAAACCGACAAAGAATAGATATATCTACATCTTGTCTGTTTTTTGTCGCAGTGTGAGGCACTAAGGCACTCACACTTATCGGTAATCTGTGTTGTTAAAGAGCGTTTCCTGCCGCCGAAGCAGCGAAGAAGGCGAACTATACACAACCAACAACAAAACAGTCAACTCTTGGAGCTCCATTTTTTTACAAAAAATTGCATATTGATGTTTTATTTGAAAATTTTCTTTACCAACTTGGATGCTGTTTGTTGTTACTGTTTGGTTGCGGCCGTTTCTTTCTTATCTTCGCCTGCCCGATGGCGCATTTGTTTGATATGATAGTAAGTTCGCTTTAATAAGGTTCGGCTATGTCTGTTTACACTAGTGTTTCCGATGATGAAATGCGCCAGTTTCTGACTGATTACGATTTGGGTGATTTTATTTCTTTACAAGGCATTGCCCAAGGAATCACCAACAGTAATTATTTCCTCACCACTACTGCCGGGCGTTTTGTGCTGACGGTGTTCGAGGTGCTCAAACAGAAAGAGCTGCCTTTTTTTCTGATGCTCAAACAGCATTTGAGCAAAAACGGGGTTGCCTGCCCTGCACCGATTGCCCGTAAGGACGGAAGGTTCGACTCGGTATTGGTGGGCAAACCTGCCTGTCTGGTTACTTGTTTGAAAGGTTCGGACACCAGCTGGCCGACTGAAAACCAATGTTTCCATACTGGAGCCATGCTGGCCAAAATGCATTTGGCCGGACAGGATTTCCCTTTAAAAATGAACAATCCGCGTTATACGCAATGGTGGCACGATGCCAGCATCAAATTACGGCCGGTGCTCGACGGCGAAGACGCTGATTTGCTTCAAAGCGAAATTCTTTTTTTAGACAACAATAGCGGCGACCACCTGCCCTCCGGCATTATTCATGCAGACCTGTTTAAAGATAATGTGTTGCTCGATGGCGACCAAGTTGCGGGATTTATTGATTTTTACTATGCCTGCAACGGTAATTTTATGTATGACTTGGCTATTGCCGTAAACGATTGGGCGCGCACCGCCGACAATAAATTGAATACGGGGTTGGAAACCGCTTTTTTAGCCGGATACGAAAACATACGCCCGTTAAGCGAAGCCGAGCGCAGTTATTATCCGATTGCCAAACGTGCGGGCTGTATCCGTTTTTGGGTTTCGCGTTTATTGGACTTTCACTTTCCGCAAGAAGGTGAAATGACGTTTATCAAAGATCCGAATGCGTTTCGGGATTTATTGCTCAGTTTCCGATAAACTACTGTTGTAGATATTTTAAAGGCCGTCTGAAAATATTTCAGACGGCCTTTAAACTTAACCTTAATGCCCGCCTCCGCCCGAAGAACCGAAGGGTGGCTTGGCAAACCAGATAACTGCAATCATCACGATAAACAGCAGGCTGCCCGCCCAGAAAATCTCGTTCGACCCGATGATAAAGCCTTGCTGGGTAATATTTTTGACGATATTGGCCAAGCCTTCTTCCGGCCGGATGCCTGCCTGCACCATATTTTGTACGGCCTGCTGGGTTGCTGCCGAATAAGGCGTAACCGCTTCGGCAAGCCGGGCATGATGCAGAGCCTCCCTGCGTTCCCACATGGTTGTTACCACCGATACGCCCACCCCGCCCATAAATACGCGCAGAAAATTCGACAGGCTGCTGGCGGCGGCAACTTGCGCGCCCTGCATACGCGACAGGGTAACGGCAGTGAGCGGCAGAAAGAACATGGCCACGCCCAAGCCCTGCCAGAATTGCGGCCAAACCACGTTGGCCATGTCCATACCGGCATAAAAATTGGTGCGCCAATGAAAGGTGAAGGCAAAAACCAAAAAACTGGCGGTTACCAGCCAACGCATATCGAGGCGTCCGCCGAATTTGCCGATAACCGGCGACAGAATAATCGGCAGAATGCCCACCGGTGCGGCCACCAAGCCCGCCCAGGTTGCGGTGTAGCCCAGATTCGACTGCAACACCAGCGGCAGCAGCACCAGCGAACCCATATACACCATAAAACCCAGCGATGTGGTAATCACACCCACGGTGAAGTTGCGGTCTTTAAACAGCGACAAATCCACCACGGGGTGTTCTTCGCCCAGCTCCCACACCACAAAATAGGTCAGGCACACCACCGCCACCACGGCCAAGGCGATGATTTCGCCCGAGGCAAACCAATCCAACTCTTTGCCGCGGTCAAGCATCATCTGCAAAGCACCCACACCCAACACCATCAGCACTAGGCCGGTATAGTCTATCGGCGTTTTCTTGATTTCGGTTTCGCGGTGGCCGAGCTGTTTCCACGTTATCCAGGCTGCGGCGATGCCGACGGGGATATTGATAAAGAAAATCCAACCCCAATGCCAGTTGTCGGAAATCCAACCGCCCAAAATCGGCCCCAAAACCGGCGCCACCACTACCGTCATCGCCCATAACGCCAGCGCCTGCGTGCGCTTTTCGAGCGGATACGAGGCCATCAGCAGGCTTTGCGACAACGGAATCAGCGGCCCCGCCACCAAGCCCTGCAACACCCTGAACAGCACCAGCATCTGCAAGTTCGGCGCGAGGCCGCACAGCCACGAGGTAATCACAAAGCCGATAACCGCGCCCAAAAACACTTTCACTTCGCCGAAACGGCGCGCCACGAATCCGGTTAACGGCACCGAAACGGCATTGGCCACGGCAAACGCGGTGATTACCCAAGTGCCCTGCGTGGCGGCCGCGCCCAAATCGCCGGCAATCACCGGCACCACCACATTGGCAATGGTGGTGTCCAGCACTTCCATAAACACGGCGAGGCTCAGCGCCAGCGTAACCAGCACCAGGCTGGCGCCTTTTAAAGGCGGGTAGGTTTTTGCTTGGTTCATAAGTTTCGATCCGCCCGCTGCCTAAGCGGCGGTTATGTTTTTCAGACGGCCTCAAGTCGTATGCGGCGTTTTTGTTAAGTCTCGGCCGATTTTATAAAAGCACCGGCCTTGAAGATATTGAGGCCGTCTGAAATAAGGGTTTCAGACGGCCTGTTCGTTGCGCCCGTTATTTGGCGTATTTCTCAAAAATCTGTTCGATCAACGCATCGGCCGCCGCCCAATCCACGATATCGGTTTCGGCCACCACCGCGCTTCTGTCGCCCGCTTCGGCCATGGTTTTGCCGTCGGTGTCGGACGTATCCACTTTAACCGACATCGACAAACCCACGCGCAAAGGATATGCGCGCACCTGCTGCTGGTCTAAACTGATACGCACCGGAACGCGCTGCACCACTTTGATCCAGTTGCCGGTGGCGTTTTGCGGCGGCAACAATGAAAACGCGCTGCCGGTGCCGGCCGACAAACCCATTACCTTGCCGCGGTAAACCACGCGGCTGCCGTATAAATCGGCGGTCATTTCCACCGGCTGGCCGATGCGCATTTTGCGCAGCTGCACTTCTTTAAAATTCGCGTCCACCCATAGATTGTGCATCGGCACCACCGCCATCATCTGTGCGCCGGGCGCAATGCGCTGGCCCACCTGCACATTGCGCTTGGCCACCTGCCCCGCCATCGGCGCGCGGATTTGCGTGCGCTGCAAATTCAGCCAGGCATCTTTGATACGGCTGACGGCCGTTTGAACGGCAGGCTGCTGGCGCAAGGGGATATTCTTACCCAATGCAGCCTGTGCCGACGTTTCTTCGGCTTCCACCGCCTTCAACGCGGCCTGCGCCTGCACCACGGCGGCGCGGGCGTGGCTCAATTCTTCGCCCGAAACCGCATCGGTGCCCGCCAAACTTTCACGGCGGCGCAAATCTGCCTGTGCTTTGGCCAAATCGGCTTTACGCATCAACACCTGCGCTTTGGCCTGCGACGAAACGGCGGTTTGCTGTTTGTTTTGGCGTATGGCTTGGATCAGCTCGTTTTGGGCGCGGTCGTAGGCAAGCTGGAAATCGCTGTCGTCGAGCGACACCAGCACGTCGCCCCTTTTCACGATGTCGGTGTCGTCCACCAAAACTTTGCGCACAGTGCCGGCCACCTGCGGCGTAATCTGCACCAAATGGCCGGCCACATAAGCATCGTCGGTTTCTTCTTCGTGCTGCCAAACCAAAAAATAAACCATGGCGGTTGCCAGCGCCACCACAATAAAAAACAGCGTAACCAACGTCAGATTACGCTTACGGCGCGACAATTTACGCTTGTTGGGCGCGCCGCCGGTGTTTTGCGGAGTGTTCATCTATACCCGTATCCGGTTCCGCCCCGATGCCGCCGAATATTCCGCACCCGGCCGAAGGCCGTCTGAAACATACGCATCGGAGCTTGTATCATATTGAAGTTATTGATTTTTCAGGAAACCAACCGCTAAAAAACATCCTGAAAAAACGTTGGTATTTTATCGCCTCTGCCGTTATTCAGGCAAGTTATAGTATGCGGGCGCACCGCATCTTTCACGCGCGCACAAACGGTGCACCCAAAACATCCAGCAACACTGAAACATGCGAACGTTCGGGATTTTTCACCGCCGTTAAGAGCACCACGCCGCCTTCTTGCGCCCACGCTTTCAGACGGCCTGCCGCCTGCTGCTGTTCGCTGCCCTGCAATTCTTCCTGATAACGGGCGGCAAATGCGTCGAACCGTTGTTCGGGATTTTCGTGATACCAGCGGCGCAGTTCTGCGCTGGGCGCCAAAGTTTTCAACCACTGCACCCCGGCCATTTTTTCTTTGGGTACGCCGCGCGGGTAAAGGCGGTCAACCAACACCGCCGTTTCCGTGCCCGCCGCATCGGTTTGGTAATCGTAAATACGTTGTACGGTTATGTTCATTTTCAGACGGCCTCTCACCGGGCAAACCCGTTTAATCCATCCGCCGCATATGCCGGTGCCGACAATAAAGCCGACACGTCCACATAAGCAGCGGCTTCTGCCGCACACGCCTGCGGCAGAAACGGCATCACACCGAGCAGCGGCGCGGGAATACGCGCCTGCAAAGCAGCCAGGTAGTCTGCAAAACGGTGGGGTTGTGCGCTCAAACAGTTTGCCACCCACCCCGCCAGCGGCAAACCTGCCTGCCGCACGGCCTGCGCAGTTAGCAGGGCGTGATTGATGCAACCGAGCTTCAAACCCACCACCAATATCACGGCCAGCCGCTCTGCCGCCACCCAATCGGCAAAATCGGTTTGCCCGCACAACGGAGTCAGCCAGCCGCCCGCGCCTTCCACCAACACGAAATCACCATGTTTTTTGATTTCGGCCAACCCGCGACCCAATGCCGCCGTTTCAATAAGCGTGCCGCTATCGGCGGCGGCCAGATGCGGTGCGGTGGCTTCGGCAAAGGTGTAAATATTGTGCAGGGTATAAGGCAGGCACACGGCGGATGCAGCCTGCAAAGCGGCTACATCGGTGTTGATGCCGGAACCATCCTCCCCCGAAGCCACGGGCTTGAAACCGATGCTGCGCCGCCCCGCCCGTGCTGCGGCTTGCAGCATCGCGGCGGTACAAAATGTTTTGCCTGCTTCAGTGTCGGTGCCGGTAACGAAATAAACTTGCTGCTGCATGGTTTCAGACGGCCTTTGCTTGATTGCGGAAGGTGATTATAGTCAAACTGCTTACTTAGCAACAGTTCCGTCAGGCTCGGGCCAAACCCGATTATGGTGCGCATGCTTTTTCTTAAGTTGAAACCTTTGCAAAAAAACCAATTCAACCCTGAATGTGATGGCAAGCCCGTTTCAAGGCAGCAATCCGGCAACCCGATTTCGTTTTGATCCCGATTTCGTTTTGATTAAGAATAAAAACGGCCCGAACCAATGTTCGGGCCGTCTGAAAAATACTCTGCGGTTTAAGGCAGCTCGCCGCTCTTGCGTTTGGCTTTGAAATCTTTGGTTTCTTTCACAAT
This sequence comes from Neisseria dentiae, assembly GCF_014055005.1. NCBI lineage: Bacteria > Pseudomonadati > Pseudomonadota > Betaproteobacteria > Neisseriales > Neisseriaceae > Neisseria > Neisseria dentiae. Next base: position 2,159,766 of record NZ_CP059570.1, read on the forward strand.
CACGCCGGAAAGCAGAACCAAAGCAATCAAGTTCGGAATAGCCATCAAACCGTTGAAGGTGTCGGCAGCCAGCCATACCAAATCCAAGCTGACCACGGTGCCGAGCATTACAGAGGCCACATAAACCACGCGGTAAATATTGGCAAAACCGTCGCCGAACACATAAGCCGCGCATTTTTCACCGTAGTAGCACCAACCCAAAATGGTTGAATAAGCAAAGAACATCAGGCCGATGGTTACCACCCAACCGCCGGGGCCGGGCAACAGGCGGTCGAAAGTGGCGGTAGTGAGTGCCGCGCCGGTGATTTCAGGCTTCACAAACTCACCGCCCGCACCGAGCAAACCCATCACCAACACGATGCCGGTAATCGAACACACGATGATGGTATCGAGGAAAGTACCGGTCATCGACACCAGTGCCTGACGCACGGGGTGGTCGGTTTTGGCAGCCGCCGCCGCAATCGGTGCAGAACCCATACCGGCTTCGTTGGAAAATACGCCGCGCGCCACGCCGTAGCGGATAACGCTGCCGATTGCACCGCCCGCAACCGCTTGGCCGGTAAAGGCATCGGTGAGAATCAGTTTCAAGGCGGGCACCACCAAATCAAGGTTGGCCAAAATAATCACCAAACCGCCCGCCACATAAAACACGGCCATCAGCGGCACAATCAGCGAAGAGGCTTTGGCGATGCTGCGGATACCGCCCAACACCACGATGGCCGTTAACACGGTTAGTGCCACGCCGGTGTAAACGGTGTCGATATTGAAGCTGGCATGAACGGCCTGCGCCACAGAGTTAGACTGCACCGAGCTGCCGATGCCAAACGAGGCTATCGTGCCGAATAAGGCAAACGCATAGGCCAGCCATTTCCAGTTGCTGCCCAAGCCGCGTTCGATGTAATACATCGGGCCGCCCGACATTTCGCCTTTTTTGTTGACCACGCGGTATTTCACCGCCAACACGCCCTCGCCGTATTTGGTGGCCATACCGAAAATGGCGGTAATCCACATCCAAAACACCGCACCGGGGCCGCCCGCCACCACGGCGGTGGCCACGCCGGCGATATTGCCCGTGCCGATAGTGGCCGACAGCGCGGTCATCAATGCGCCGAAATGCGAAATATCGCCGTCGTGGTCGCTGCCGTCACCTTTTTTATGATGCGGCATAAAAGCCTGTTTGAGCGCATAGCCCAACATACTGAATTGCAAACCCTTGAGCAGCACGGTGAGCAGCACACCGGTGCCGACGAGGAACACCAGCATCACCGGCCCCCAAACCCAGCCGCCTACGGTATCGAAAAAATTATGCAAGGCTTCCATGTTAACTCCTGATTGTTGACATTTTGTTCTGATGTTCGGCATTTCAGCACAAGGCGTAAAGAATTGCAAGCAGGGGTTAAACCGCTTCAACGCCCCATTTACACCGAGGCCGTCTGAAAAATATTCAGACGGCCTCAAATGCAAACAAACGGTATCAGGCAGGCAAACGGTTAATGCACCACCACGTCCGCCCTTAAATCAAACTTGGGAATCGGCACCGAAAACCGTTCGCCGTAACTGTCTTCAAACTCATAACTGCCTTCCATGCAGCCCCACGGCGTGTTGAGATGCGCGCCGCTGCTGTAATAATAATCTTCGCCGGGATACAGCACGGGCTGCTCACCCACCACGCCCACGCCCGACACTTTTTCCACTTCGCCGTGCGCATCGGTAATCCGCCAATGGCGGTTGCGCAAGGTAATCACTTCATCGCTGTTGTTGCGGATGGTAATGTCGTAACTGAACACATATTTATCTTTGGCGATATTGCTTTGTTCCGCCGAAAAACTCGGCTCTACGATAATTTCGATTTCGTTCATAATGCAACTTTCCGTATGGTTACGTTCAGACGGCCTGAGACCTTTGCGAAACCGGCAGATGCGGATACAGTTTAAGGCGTAGCAGCGCAATGAGCGCAGGCATAACATAAAGTTAGGCAAGCGGGCAGGCAGCGCCCTAAAGGGCATAACCGCACAACGCAGAAATGCGCCGCAGATGGCGGTTTTGCAAAGGTCTCGGCCTATATTTTTTGTGTTACCGCACCCATGCGGCAATATGTAGCACCACCAAGGTAAAACCGGCGGCAACCGCATCGTCGAGCATAATGCCCAAACCGCCGTGCACGCGCTTATCCAACCACTTTATCGGCCAGGGCTTGAGCGCATCAAATAGGCGGAACACGGCAAACGCAGCCAGCCACCACGTCCAATGAAACGGCACAAATGCAAGCACCAGCAGCATGGCAACGATTTCGTCCCACACAATGCCGCCGTAATCCTGAATACCGAGTTCGCGCTCGGTATGGCTGCAAATCCGTATGCCCCACACAAAAAGGATAACGCACAACGCAGCCAACCACCAGCCCGTGATGCCGATTAAATACAAAACAAACGCCATCGGCAGCGCAGGCAGCGTGCCGAACGTGCCCGGAGCCACCGGAGCCAAACCGCTGCCGAAACCGAAACCGAGCAAACACAACGGCCGCGATTTCAGCCATGAAAAAGTAGGTTTGAAATCACTCAAAATGATCGAATCCTAAAGAAGCCAACACAACCGGCCTGCCGGCAGCATCTGAGATATTCAGACGGCCGCAACCTTCCGTTATTCTGCCGATACGCGTTACCGGCGTACCGCTTGCCCTGCCGGCTTCAAGCACGGCAGCGCGGCACGATTGGGGGGCGGTAAACACCAGCTCATAATCGTCCCCTCCCGCCAACACGCAGCCGTATAAAGCCGTTTTATCCAAGTTATCGCGCAACTGCGGCAAGGTGGGTACTTCTTCGGCAAAAATCTCTGCGTCCACACCCGAGGCCTGCAAAATATGCCCCAAATCTTGCGCCAAGCCGTCTGAAATATCTTGTGCCGCCCGGGCAAACGGCAGCAGAGCCTGCCCCAAAGCCACTCTCGGCTCCGGTCTCAGCCTCACCCGTTCGCATAAATCAAAAACCGAGTCGGGCAAAGCAAACGTTTGCCAATGATGGTGCAATGCGGCGGCAGCCAAACCCAACCGCCCCGACACCCACACATCATCGCCTATTTGTGCGGCATCCCGCCGCAATGCCCTACCCTGCGGCAGCTCGCCGACAATTGTAACATTAAATGCCAAATCACCCTTGGTGGTGTCGCCGCCGATCAGCGTTACGCCGAAACGCCGCGCCAGCGCAAACAAACTGTCGCAGAATTCGGCCAACCAGCTTTCCTGCAATTGCGGCAGCCCGGCACTCAACAACGCCCAGCGCGGAGCCGCACCCATCGCCGCCATATCCGAAATATTCACCGCCAGCACCTTATATGCCAAATCAGCAGGCGCAACATTTTCAAAGAAATGCCTGTTTTTCAGCAACATATCGCTACTGAAACATAAATCATACCCTGCACGCGGGCGGACAACGGCCGCGTCGTCGCCTATACCGAGCAATACGTCTGCATCGGTTTGCGCACGGTATAAATAGCGGCGGATAAAATCAAATTCTTTCATAAGATCAGGCCGTCTGAAAAACAGATTATTTCTTCGAAAATCACAACCGTTAATACCGGTTCGGTTAATGATTATAAACCGTTTCCAAACAAGCTATACCACACCTTTCAAAACAAAACCCCGCCGAAGCGGGGTTTGCTCTCCAACCTTAGGTTGATTAAGGACGGGTGTAACCGTGGTAGTTGGAAGCGGGGCCGGGAATCCAACCTTCTTCAGTAGCAGGACGCTCGCCCTCAACTTGGCCGGGAGCAACCTGTTTGGTTACCAAAGTGCGGATCTTAACATCTACACGGCGGTCGGGTTCGATACAAGCGATCAGAGCAGCGCGTTTCTTAGCTTTAGAAACTTTTTTGCCCAAGTTGGCAACTTCAGCTTCGCAAGAAGCGGTCATGCGCGCTTGAGATTCGCCCAAACCAACGGCAGAAATCTTGTTGGAAGCAACGCCTTGGCCAACCAAGTAGTTGGCAACAACATTAGCGCGACGCTCAGACAGGGCTTGGTTGTATTGCTCGGAACCCATGAAGTCGGTGTGACCTTCAACGCGAACGGCTTCAACATTGGTGTTGCTCAAACGTTGTGCCAAAGCGTTCAGGGTTTCGGTGGCTTCGGGGCGCAGGTTGTCTTTATCGAAACCGAACAGAGTGTTGGCAGACAGAGAAACGGTTTCATCGGCGTATTGGGGAGCGGTAGCTACAGGAGTAGCGTCGCCACACTCGATACGGCCTTGGGTTTCTTTATCAAAATAGGTATTTTTCCAGCACTCGCCGTAGTTGTTGCGTACTACGGTTTGTTCGCGGTCAACGGTGTAACCGTGTTTGGTATGCGCCTCGCTGGCCATTGCGGTACCTGAAGCAACCAAGGCAACAAACAAGGCGCTTAATTTCAGCTGTTTGGTCATTTTATTCCCTCATCAAAGATTGTTATACAACGGGCGCAGAGCGTAACCGCTGCAAATCACCAATATACAGGCCACTGTCGTAAACGGCGGCAAATCGGATATATCAGTTTGCACTATAAAGAAACGGAGGGCAAACTGTCAATACACAACTGCCCGTGCACAACGGCAAAGACCCGCTTCCTGTTTCTGAATCATGCCGAAAAATCAAGCCCGTGTCATGTATTAGCAAGCAAATCAACATTTGCGGGGCAATCCCGTTGCACGGAAGCAACAGTTAACGCCGCCAGCCAGCCATGACTAGTTAATATCAATAACAGATTGTTTATTAAAAAACAAAAGCTTTAACCCTTTCACCGAGACAATCGGGCAGATTTTGCCAAAGTGTGCTACATTGCCAAGCGTTTGTCGTACAGAATCTACAAAACCCATAAACTCCCGCCGCTTGGTTTTTTAAGATGAAATTACAGCAATTGCGTTACGCGCTCGAAGTTTACCGCCACAATCTGAATGTATCTGAAGCCGCCGAAGCCCTGTTTACTTCCCAACCGGGCATTTCCAAACAAATCAGGCTGCTGGAAGAAGAGTTGGGAATACAGATATTTATCCGCAGCGGCAAACGCGTGGTCTCGGTTTCGCAACCGGGCAAGGCGGTTTTAGAGCTGGCCGAAAGGATTTTGCGCGATGTGCAGAATATTAAGAATATCGGCAGCGAGTTTACCGAACACGACAGCGGTTCGTTAACCATCGCCACCACCCACACGCAGGCACGTTATGCGCTGCCGGCCATTGTGGCGGAATTTGTGCAGCGCTACCCCAAAGTGCGCCTGAGCATCAAGCAGGGCAGCCCCGACGTGCTGGCGCAAATGGTGGTTAACGGCGAAGCCGACTTTGCAATTGCCACCGAAGCGCTGGAGGAAAACGGCGAGTTGCGCAAACTGCCCTGCGAAGCGTGGACACATGCGGTGGTTGTGCCGGACGACCATCCGCTTTTAGACTGCCGCCATCCGTTGGCAATCGAAGACTTGGCGGCTTTTCCGCTGGTAACTTACGAATTTGCCCTTAACCACAACAATAATATTGCCCGTGCGTTTCAGAAAGCCCGCTTGGATTTGCCTACCGTGGCGTTGTCGTCGGCCGACACCGATGTGTTGAAAACCTATGTAAGGCTGGGCCTGGGCGTGGGTTTGATGGCGAAAATGGCTTACGATGTCAAAACCGACAGTGATCTGCACCTGATCGATGCTTCGCATTTGTTCGAGCCTTCCCACACCTACATCGCACTGCGGCCGGATACCTATCTGCGCGGCTATACTTATGACTTTATTAATCTGTTTGCACCCAAACTCACCCGCACGCAGATTGACAAAATGTTATATGAACCGATTGAGGAAGATTTTTCCATCTAAAATCCTAAACGGAAATATTTAAAGGCCGTCTGAAAAATATTTTTCAGACGGCCTTTTGGGGTTCAAATAGTTATACGGCGTGTTCGCAGCCGGAAACCATTTTCTTCAAAGCCTGCGGCTCTAAAATTTTGATGTGTTTGTGTTCGACCAAAATCAGCCCTTCGTGATGGAATTTCGACAAGGTTCGGCTGACGGTTTCCAGTTTCAACCCCAGATAGCTGCCGATTTCTTCGCGCGACATCCGCAAAATAAAATCATTGGCGGCAAAACCGCGGGCATACAGGCGGTTGGACAAGTTGAGCAGAAAAGCCGCCAACCGCTCTTCGGCGCGCATATTGCCCAACAGCAGCATCACGCCTTGGTCGCGCACGATTTCGCGGCTCATCAGGCGGAAAAAGTGGGTTTGCAGGCTGGGAATATTCTTTCCCAACTCTTCCATATGCGAAAACGGCAGCTCGCACACTTCGCTGTCTTCCAAGGCCACGGCATCGCAACTGTGGGTGTGTGTGCAGATGCCGTCCATGCCGATCAGTTCGCCCGACATGAAAAAGCCGGTTACTTGGTCGCGCCCGTCCTGGCTGGCGATGGTGGTTTTGAAGAAACCCGTGCGGATGGCAAACAGTGAGGTAAACGGCTCGCCCGCACGAAAGAGATATTCGCCTTTTTTCAAACGCCGGCTTTGGCGGATAACGGCATCCAGTTGGGCGAACTCGGTCGGCATCAGCCCAACGGGCAGGCACAGTTCGCGTAAGGAACACGTTGAACACAGCGTTTTCATCTGATGTTGGGCAGTGTGTGCGGGCATAGCGGGCACCTTTTCTTCTGAGCAACTTTTATATAGTTAAGCCGCGACTTAAGGACTATTGACTCCAGTCAAGGCTTGTTTATGATAGTGCAGGTATTCTATCAAACTACCTTTGGTTTGCCTATCCATTCCGAATCAAGAAAATTATTTAATGAAAATCATAAAGATACACAACAACACTGAGCCTGAATTCGACCGCGGGCTGATTGCTTCTCTACCTTCCAACGGCCCCCGCTACACTTCTTACCCGACCGCCGACCGCTTCCACAGCGGTTTTGGCGAAACCGACTATTTGGAATCACTCAATATGCGTCACGCAGGGGCTTTAAACAAACCCTTGTCGCTTTATATCCATATTCCTTTCTGCAATACCATCTGCTATTACTGCGGCTGCAACAAAATCATCACGAAAGACAAAACCCGCGCCGATGCCTACCTCGAATACCTCGAAAAAGAAATGGCGCTGCTCGCCCCACATCTGGACGGCCGCCATCAGTTGGCGCAGCTGCATTTCGGCGGCGGCACACCCACGTTTTTGAGCGACGGGCAGCTTGAGCGCGTTTTTGCGATGATACGGCGCTATTTCGATTTGATTCCCGGCGGCGAATATTCGATAGAAATCGACCCGCGCAAGGTCAGCCGCGAAACCGTGCTGCATTTGGGCAGGCTGGGCTTCAACCGCATGAGCGTGGGCATTCAGGACTTCGACCCGAAAGTGCAGGAAGCAGTCAACCGCGTGCAAACTGTTGAAGAAACGCGCGAAGTGATTGAGACCGCACGCGAAGCGGGGTTCAAATCGGTGAGCGTGGATCTGATTTACGGCCTGCCGCACCAATCGCTCGAAAGCATCAAACCCACCCTCGAAACCGTGCTTTCGCTCGACCCCGACCGCCTGGCGCTTTACCACTACGCCCATCTGCCGCATATTTTCAAACCGCAGCGCCGCATCGACACCGCCGCCGTTCCCGGCAGCGAAGAAAAACTCGATATTCTGCAATACGCCGTGCAAACGCTCACCGCCCGCGGCTATGTATTTATCGGCATGGATCATTTCGCCAAACCCGACGACGAACTCTCGCTGGCGTTGAAAGAAGGCTGGCTGCAACGAAATTTCCAAGGCTATTCCACTTATGCCGACTGTGATCTGATTGCCTTGGGCGTGTCGTCTATCGGCAAAATCGCCAATGTCTATGTTCAGAACGAGCGCGACATCGATGCCTACTACGCCGCCATCGACGCCGGCCGCCTGCCCGTGATGCGCGGCTACCGCCTCAACCAGGACGACCTGCTGCGGCGCAACATTATCCAAGACCTGATGTGCCGTTTCGCATTGGATTTCCGGGTGTATGAAAGCGTGTTCGGCATCTCGTTCGCACACTATTTCCAAACCGAGCTGGCGGATTTGCGGCAACTGGCCGGCCTCGGCCTGCTGGTGCTCAAACCGCACGGCTTGCAGGTTACGCCGAAAGGGCGGTTTTTAATCCGCAATATCGCCATGGTGTTCGACTACCACCTGCGCCACAAAGAAACCACGGCCCAATATTCCAAAACGGTTTAGAGTATATCGCCATGAGGCCGTCTGAAAAACCGAACTATCCTCCCAAAAGATAAAGCAGTTTTTTTCAGACGGCCTGATACCTTTGCAAAATTCAAATTACTACCTGAAAACCTGATTCCCGTCATTCCCGCGTAGGCGGGAATCCAGTTGCTTGGCATATAAGTTTTTGTTTAACCAATACTTCAATGTTTACCTCTGGATTCCCGCCTACGCGGGGGTAGCGCAGCGAACTTGCGAAGCTAATGACGGTGTTAAGCATTTCAGACGGCATCAAGATATTTTTACAAAGGCCCCGGCCTATTGTCATTATCTTCGCAACGCCTCCCTATCCCGCGCCGTTATTTGTTACACTTAAACCCGTTTGACTTTTCATTTCCCGCCCCATGCTGACCTACACCCCGCCCGAATCCCGTTCGCCCGCGCCCACCCGCGAAAAACCTTGGCTGCTGCTGTTGCTGGCGTTTGCTTGGCTGTGGCCGGGCATTTTTTCGCGCGATTTGTGGAATCCGGCCGAACCGGCGGTTTTCACGGCCGTAGAAGCGTTTTTAAACGGTGCCGCCGCATGGCTGCCCACCGTGCTCGACCAGCCTTATTTCAACGTATCGCCCGTATATGTGTGGGTGGCGGCGCTGTTCGAGAGGCTGCTCTCGCCGTGGGCGGCCGATGCTTATTCCGCCGCCCGTTTCGCCAGCGTGCTGTTTACCGCCGTCGGCCTGCTGTGCTGCGGCAGCGCGGGTTTCCGCTTTTTGGGCCGCCATCAGGGGCGCAGCGTGGCGCTGATTTTAATCGGCTGCACGGGGCTGATTACGATGGCGCACTTTCTCGGCGGGCAGTCGGTGGTGTTTGCCGCGCTGGGCATGTGTTTGTATGGTTTCTCGCTGGCGCAGACGCGCGTGATTATGGCCGCGCTGATGCTGGGCGGCGGCTGGGCGTTGCTGTCGGTGTCGGCCGGGCTGCTGCTGCCCGCCGCGCTGATGCTGGCGGCACTGGGTTTGCTGGCGCATCCGCAATGGCAGTTCAAACGCTACTACCTCACGCTGGTGGGCGCGTTTGCGTTTGCCCTGCCGATGATGCTGGTGTATCCGTTTGCGCTGTTTAAAACCGATGCGGCGGCTTTTGCAGTCTGGCTGCACCATTATGCGTTCGGCGCGTTCGGCGGCACGCAGAGTTTTCAGACGGCCTTTTCGCTGCCTTATTATTTGAAAAACCTGTTGTGGTTTGCCTTTCCCGCCTGGCCGCTGGCAATCTGGACAGCCACCCGTATGCAGCTTTCCCGCCAACGCTGGGGCGTGCTTGCGCTGGTTTGGCTGGCCGCCGCCACCGTGCTGCTCACGTTCAGCCCGCACCGCTACCAAGACCATCTGGTTTGGCTGCTGCCGCCGCTGGCGCTGCTCGGCGCGGCGCAGCTCGACGGCCTGCGGCGCGGCGCGGCGGCGTTTATCAACTGGTTCGGCATTATGGCTTTCGGCCTGTTTGCGGTGTTTTTATGGCTGGGCTTTTTTGCCATGAACTACGGCTGGCCGGCGAAACTGGCCGAGCGTTCTTATTATTTCAGCCCGTATTACATTCCCGACATCAACATCATGCCCATGCTGGTGGCCGTGTCGTTCACGCCCGTGTGGCTGTGGGCGATTACGCGCAAACACATCCGCGGGCGGCAGGCCGTTACCAATTGGGCGGCGGGGGTAACGCTGGTGTGGGCGTTGATGATGACGCTGTTTCTGCCGTGGCTCGATGCCGCTAAAAGCCATGCGCCGGTGGTGCGGCAGATGGAAGCGTCGCTGCCCGCCGGTCTGAAAACCGCCCTGGCCGAGGGCGCAAGCTGCGTGAGCGTGGATGCCGGCGCCGCTACCGCACGCATCGTGTGGCAGCAATACGGCACGCTGAAGCTGCGCGTGAACGATGCTTCGTGCGCCTACCGTTTAGTGCAGCAGCCAAAAGGCAGCGCCATTCCCGACGGCTGGCATCTGCTGTGGGAAGGCGCCCGTCCGCGCAATAAAACGGAAGGCTTCGCGCTGTTGGAAAAGGCCGTCTGAAACGGTTCGGCATGGTTTCAGACGGCCTTTGGCGCGGTTTGTTTGTTATTTAAAACGTGAAGTTTGTTCAGCTTTCAAGCGGCGGTTCCGGTGCGCCGGCGGGGTGTTTGTAGCGGTTGTAGGCAAACAGGTATTGGTGGGGAAAGCGTTTGATCCAATATTCCACATTGCTGTTGATCACCTGCGCATCGTGAGCCTTATCGCCGTTGAGTTCGCCCTGTAACGGCTCGATATGCAGTACGAACCCCTGCCCTGCGGGCAGACGTTCGCCCACGAAAAACAAGGCTTTCACGCCTTTCACTTGGGCGAGTTTGCCCGCCAGCGTCATGGTGTAGGCAGGTTTGCCGAAAAAACCGGCCCATACGCCTTCGCCGCCTTCGTGCGGGTCGGGCACATGGTCGGGCAGCACGATGGTGGCCTCGCCCGCGCGCAGGGCTTTGATAATCTGCTTCACGCCTTGGATATTGGTGGGGGCGGTGCGCCCTTTGCCGCGCACGCGGCCGGCCTGCATCACTTGGTCGAACGCTTTGATTTTCGGCGGTTTATACATGGCGGTGAGCGGAAACGGCAACTGCTCGCTGATATAACGCCCCGCAATGTCGTAGCTGCCGATGTGCGGCGTGATCAGCAGCAAACCTTCGCCGTTTTCCACCGCCTGCCGGATATGCTCCCAACCGTGTGCGGCCCTGAACAGCCCCGCCACCTGCTCAGGCCGCCTGAAAAAAGCCACCGGCAGCTCCAACCCGCCTTTGGCCGTTTCCCGCAGCACGGCTTTAACGGCGGCATCGTCTGCATTCAGGCCGGCAATCTGCAAATTGCGGCGTATCCTTTCGCGGTCTTTGCGGGCAAGATAAAAACCCAAGCTGCCCAACGCATCGCCTATGGCGTGCAGCGTGCGCAGCGGCAGTGCGGCAAACAGGCGGAACAGCAGAAAAACCAGAGTTTGCATGGCGGTGGCGGTAAGTGTTGGTAAAAGCGGCATTGTAATGGAAAACCGCGCCGGCGGGTGGCCGGGCGAAACCCCGGCAAAACCGCCGGCCCGGGATGAAAATATTGAATTCGGCGCTGAAACAGGGTAATTTCTGCACTTTTGCCAACTTTCTGTTTGAAATACTATGGAACACCAACCCCAATCCCCCGCCCCGCTGGGCCAACCGCCCTCTTGGATTGCCCAGATGATTTTCGCCAGCCGCTGGCTGCAACTGCCGATTTACCTCGGCCTGATTGTGGTGCAGGCGGTTTATGCCTACAAATTCATCAAATCGCTGTGGCACCTGATTGTGAACCTGAACCAGATGGACGCCAACACCATCATGCTGGCGGTGCTCAACCTGATCGACGTGGTGATGATTGCCAACCTCTTGGTAATGGTGATTGTGGGCGGTTATGAAATTTTCGTGTCGAAACTGCGCACCGAAGGCCACCCCGACGAACCCGAATGGCTCAGCCATGTGAACGCTTCGGTGTTGAAAGTGAAGCTGTCGATGTCGATTATCAGCATTTCCTCCATCCACCTGCTGCAAACCTTTGTGAACGCCGCCAACCTGCCCGAAAAAACCATGATGTGGCAGCTTTTGCTGCACTTGGGCTTTCTGGCCTCGGCGCTGGCGATGGCCTACACCGACAAAGTTCTCTACGGCACCAGCCACAAAAGCCATTAACCCTTTTCATACGGCCTGATGAATTATTCATGCAGGTATGGCCGGGGCGGCCCGCCATCTCTGCTATAATTTGGACCGTTTAGCTACCATGCAAACCGGCAGGCTGCCGGTTTGCTTCTTTTACGAAAGAACCACCATGAGCGAATATGTGTTTACTTCTGAATCCGTGTCAGAAGGCCACCCCGATAAAGTTGCCGACCAGATTTCCGATGCCGTTTTAGACGCCATTCTGGCGCAAGACCCTAAAGGCCGCGTGGCCGCCGAAACCCTGGTTGCCACCGATTTGTGCGTGCTGGCCGGCGAAATCACCACCACCGCAAAAGTCGATTACGAACAGATTGCCCGCGAAACCATCGCCCGCATCGGCTACAACAACCCCGAATGGGGCTTTTCGGCCGATTCCTGCAAACTGGTTTTGAACTACGGCCAGCAGTCGCCCGACATCGCCCAAGGCGTGAACGAGGGCGAAGGCGTAGATTTGAATCAGGGCGCGGGCGACCAGGGCCTGATGTTCGGCTACGCCTGCGACGAAACCCCCGTGCTGATGCCGTTTGCCATCTACTACAGCCACCGCCTGATGCAGCGCCAGAGCGAAGTGCGCAAAAGCGGCCTCCTGCCATGGCTGCGCCCCGATGCCAAAGCCCAGCTAACCTGCGTTTACGACAGCGAAACCGGCAAAGTGAAACGCATCGACACCGTAGTGCTCTCCACCCAGCACGATCCCGACATCAGCCGCGAAGATTTGATTGCCGCCGTGAAAGAACACATCATCTTCCCCGTGCTGCCCAAAGAAATGCTCACCGAAGAAACCAAATACCTGATCAACCCCACCGGCAACTTCGTTATCGGCGGCCCGCAGGGCGACTGCGGCCTGACCGGCCGTAAAATCATCGTCGACACCTACGGCGGCGCGGCCCCGCACGGCGGCGGCGCGTTTTCAGGCAAAGACCCCACCAAAGTCGACCGTTCCGCTGCCTACGCCTGCCGCTACGTTGCCAAAAACATCGTGGCCGCGGGCTTGGCGCGCCAATGCCAGATTCAGGTTTCCTACGCCATCGGCATCGCCGAGCCGACCTCCATCGCCATCGACACCTTCGGCACCGGCGAATTGAACGAAGCCGAACTGATCAAGCTCGTGCGCGAACACTTCGACCTGCGCCCAAAAGGCATCATCCAAATGCTCGACCTGTTGCGCCCGATTTACGGCAAATCCGCCGCCTACGGCCACTTCGGCCGCGAAGAGCCGGAATTCACCTGGGAGCGCACCGACAAAGCCGCCGCGCTGAGAGCCGCCGCAGGTTTGTAACGGCGCCCATGCCATGCGACACAGGCCGTCTGAAAACAAATGTTTTTCAGACGGCCTGAAACCTTTGCAAAATTCCTTTCAACATCTTAAAACCTCTGCGTTATGCCCGGGCTTGATCCGGGCATCTTTTTGTTTCAAAAGAAATAACACAGACACTCGGGTCAGGCCCGAGTATGACGGGATACAAATATTTTCAGGAGTAACCCGGCTTTTTGCAAAGGTCCAGGCCTGTGTTTATCTGCCCGCCATTGTTCCCGCACCCGTTTCATTGGTAAGATACGGGCGGCAGTTTTCCGGTTATGCCGCCGAACACAAGGAGAACAAAATGAATACGCTACCCTGGGAAGCACAACTCGCTTTAGCCGCCGTTATCGGCTTTGCCGCCGGCCTGCTGCTGATGTGGCTGCTGATGCGCCCGAAAGCCAACCAGCATAAAAAAGAGCGCGAAACGCTGATGCAGGAATTCGGCCAATACCGCCGCAAAGTGGACGAGCATTTCGTTGAAACCGCCGCCGCCGTCGACGAACTGAACCGTAGCTATCAGAAAGTTATCCAACACCTGAGCAGCGGCGCGCACACCCTGATGGGCAAAGAAACCTTGCAGGAGCAGCTCACCAAACGCGGCAATGCCTCGGTTACCGTGGCCTATCTGGCTGCCGGCACCGCCGCTGCGGCAGACCATACCCCCGAAGCCGCTGCCACCGTAACCATAGATGCCGTTGCCACCGCGCCGGCTGATGTTGATTTAGACGAACAAACCCCCGTGAGCGACGCGCCCGTGATCACCCCGCCGCCGCTGGCCGACGATTCCGCCGCGCCGTCTGAAGCAGGGCAGGCGGAAACCGAGGGGCAGGAAAATGCGGCGGTTGCGGCATCCGAATCCGCCGAAACCGAACCGGCAGCCGCAAACAAGGCATGATTTTTCGGCAAACAAATAACAGCGCGCCGACGGGTTGCTAAAGCACCCGCGTCATACTCGGGCTTGCCCCGAGTATCTCTCTTTTCAAACAATGAGCTGCCCGGGTCAAGCCCGAGCATAATGCAGAGAAACCGAGACCTTTGCAAAATTCATTTAGGCCGTCTGAAACATCAGATTATCGTCATTCCCGCGTAGGCGGGAATCCAGTCGTTTTTTTGTAAGCTATTGAAATAAAATACTTGATGGTTTAAAGGCTGGATTCCCGCCTACGCGGGAATGACGGAATTTAAGCATTTCAGACGGCACTCAGGGTATTTTTGCAAAGGTCTCAAACCTTTAAAACACCGAAACAACTTGCAAAAGTCTCGATCTTAAGTATTTTGATAAAGGCAACAGGCCGTCTGAAAACCTTTTCAGACGGCCTGTTGCCTTTATAAGCGGAGGGTTTCAAACCAATTCGCCGCGCAGCGAAAACGTGTAGGCTTCCGTGATTTCCAGCTCGACCATTTGGTTGATCAGATCGGCGGAGCCGGTGAAATTTACCACGCGGTTGTTGGCGGTGCGCGCCTGCAACTGGTCGGGGTCTTTTTTCGAGATGCCCTCCACCAGGCAGCGCTGCACCGTGCCGAGCATGGTTTGGTTGATGCGGGCGGTTTCGGCTTCGATCACTTCGTTCAAGGCTTCCAAACGGCGCACTTTTTCTTCGTGCGGCGTGTCGTCGGGCAGGTTGGCCGCCGGTGTGCCGGGGCGCGGGCTGTAAATGAATACGAAGCTCAAATCGAAGGCGATGTCTTTCACGAGCTTCAAGGTTTGCTCGAACTCGCGCTCGGTTTCGCCGGGAAAGCCGACGATAAAGTCGGAACTCAAACACAAATCGGGGCGGATGGCGCGCAGTTTGCGGATGATGGATTTGTATTCCAGCGCGGTATAGCCGCGTTTCATCGCCGAGAGCACGCGGTCGGAGCCGCTCTGAATCGGCAGGTGCAGGTGCGAAACCAGCTTGGGCAGGTCGCGGTAGCATTCGATGATGGCATCGGAAAATTCGCGCGGGTGGCTGGTGGTGAAACGCATACGCTCGATGCCGGGAATTTCGTGCACGATGCGCAACAGGGTGGCGAAGTCGCAGATTTCGCCGTTGTCCATTTCGCCGCGGTAGGCGTTCACGTTTTGCCCCAACAGGTTGATTTCTTTCACGCCCTGCTGGGCAAGGTTGGCGATTTCGGTGAGCACGTCGTTTAAGGGGCGCGAAAACTCTTCGCCGCGGGTGTAGGGCACCACGCAGAAGCTGCAATATTTGGAACAGCCTTCCATAATCGACACGAACGCCGAGCCGCCTTCCACGCGCGCGGGCGGCAGGTGGTCGAATTTTTCGATTTCGGGAAAGGAAATATCCACCTGCGAGAGGCCGGTGGTTTCTTTGTCCATAATCATTTTCGGCAGGCGGTGCAGGGTTTGCGGGCCGAACACCACGTCCACATAGGGCGCGCGTTTCACGATGGCTTCGCCTTCCTGCGAGGCCACGCAGCCGCCCACGCCGATAATCAGATTGGGGTTTTTGGCTTTCAGGGGCTTGATGCGGCCCAAATCCGAAAACACTTTTTCCTGCGCTTTTTCGCGCACGGAGCAGGTGTTGAACAGAATGATGTCGGCCTCTTCGGCCTCGCTCACTTGCACCAAATCATCGCCTTCCGCGAGCACGGAAAGCATTTTTTCGCTGTCGTATTCGTTCATCTGACAGCCGAAGGTGCGGATAAATACTTTTTTCATATCAAACGGATAAATGGTTTATTGGCGGGCGGCGCGCTGCTCGAAAGCCTGCTTTTCGGCATCGGTGAGCACCCAGATTTCGCTGATGTTGCCGGCTTCGTTGCGGCGCACGGCCACGGCTTTGCCGGTGTGGCCGGTGAGTTTGCCGCGCACGATGAAACGGTTGCGTTCGTCTTTGATGCGTAAATCGGGCGTGGTGTCAAATGCGGCGGCGTTGCCGTCGAGCCAGCCCAACGTGAGGATTTTCAGCCAGGATAGGCCGCCGTCGCTCAACACGATTTGCGGGTAAGCCACCTGCTTCAACACCGCCACTTCCATATCGGCCGGCACGGCGCGCTGCGCCCAGGTTAGAGAAGAAAACAATAAAATCAACAGGGTAAACAGTTTTTTCATCATATTTTTCTGCCGTAATGTGAGTAAGACAGCGGCGGATTATAGCACAACGGCTAAGACAGAGCCTTTGTTTTCAATAGGAATTCGGCCCGCAGGCGGCAGGGTTGCGGAAATGATGCAAAGGCTATATATAGAATGAGACCTTTGCAAAACCTCCAGGTGTGGATGCAGTTCAAGGCGTAGCAGCGCAGCGAGCGCAGACCTATCAAGTGGATAGGCAAGTGAGCGAGCAGCACACAACGAAGAAATGCGCCGCAGATGGGGGGTTTGCAAAGGTCTCAGGATAGGCCGTCTGAAACGCAGCGCCGAGCCTGCACAAACGCCGCATTATATTTTTCAGACGGCCTCAAACGATAAAAAAAGGAAAAACCATGCCGCACACACTCCCCCTAACCGCGCCCGCTGTTTGCAGCCTGCCCGAAACCTTTTACAGCCGCATCCGCCCCGAACCGCTGGCCCAACCTTATTGGGTGGCGCAAAACCACGCGTTGGCGGCAGAAATGGGCTTGAGGCCGTCTGAAATCTTCGACAACCCCGACAACCTGCTCTATCTCGCCGGCAGTGCGCCCGCCTACGACCCCGTGCCCATAGCCACCGTGTACAGCGGCCACCAGTTCGGCGTGTATGTGCGCCAGCTCGGCGACGGGCGCGCGGCTTTGCTGGGCGACAGCACCGGCGGCGGGCAGCGCCGGGAATGGCAGCTCAAAGGCGCGGGCAAAACGCCTTATTCGCGCTTTGCCGACGGCCGTGCGGTGCTGCGCTCCAGCATACGCGAATACCTCTGCTCCGAAGCCATGCACGGCCTGGGCATCGCCACCACTCGCGCGTTGGCGCTCACCGGCAGCAACGATGCGGTTTACCGCGAAGAAGCCGAAACCGCCGCCGTGGTTACGCGCATCGCCCCGAGCTTTATCCGCTTCGGCCACTTCGAATACCTCTACCACACCGGCCAGCACCACAACCTGCCCGTGTTGGCCGACTTTTTAATCGAACACCACTTCCCCGAATGCCGCGAAGCCGACAACCCTTATCTGGCATTTTTCCAAACCGTTTCGCAGCGCACCGCCGAACTGATAGCCGCCTGGCAGAGCGTGGGCTTCTGCCACGGCGTGATGAACACCGACAATATGTCGGCGCTCGGTTTAACCATAGATTACGGCCCGTTTGGCTTTCTCGACCATTACGACCGCCGCCACGTCTGCAACCATTCCGATTCCGGCGGGCGCTACGCCTACAACGAACAACCCTATGTGGCGCATTGGAACCTGAGCCGCTTCGCCTCGTGCCTGCTGCCGCTGGTGCCGGAGGGCGCATTAATCGACGAGCTGGAACGCTTTCCCGAAGCATTTCAGACGGCCTATACCGCCAAAATGCGCGCCAAAATCGGCCTGCAAACCGAAGAAAAAACCGACGGCGAACTCATCGGCGATATGTTTGCCGCCCTGCAAGGCAGCAAAGTAGATTTCACCCTGTTTTTCAGGCACTTGGCCAATGTGGGCAACACGCACGGCGAACCGCTGCCGCAAGATTTGGCCGCCCTGTTCCAAGGCCCAGCCGATGCCTTTGTCCACTGGATCGGGCGCTACCGCGGCAGACTGCGCGCCGAAAACAGCAACCCCGAAACGCGCGCCGAACGCATGAACGCCGTCAACCCGCTGTATGTGCTGAGAAACTACCTGCTCGAACAGGCCATCGAACAAGCCAAAAACGGCGACTTCCGCGAAATCGAACGCCTGCACCGCTGTATGCAGAACCCGTTTGAAGCGCGGCGGGAATTTGCCGACTTCGCCGAACGGCCGCCGGAATGGGCAGGCGGCATTTGCGTGAGCTGTTCGAGTTAGGCGCCGCGCCTGTTTTAAAAAAGCGCAGGCCGTCTGAAATACCCGACTGCCGAATACCCGACTGTCGTCATACTCGGGCTTGACCCGAGTATCTCTTTTTCTTCACAAACAAACAGATGCTCGGGTCAAGCCCGAGCATGACGCAAGTGTTTTAAGGTATCGGAAAGAATTTTGCAAAGGCCTCGGCCTGCCGTTTATCCCTGCTATAATCCGCATCTTTCCACAGGCCGTCTGAAAACATGAACACCCGCCCCACCCGCATCCTCGGCATCGACCCCGGCAGCCGCGTTACCGGCTTCGGCGTTATCGACGTGCGCGGGCGCGAGCATTTCTATGTGGCATCGGGCTGCATCAAAACCCCGCCGAACGCGCCGCTGGCCGAACGCATCGCCGTGATTGTGAAACATATCGACGAAATCATCGCCGCCTACCGCCCGCAACAGGCGGCGGTGGAGCAGGTGTTTGTGAACGTCAACCCCGCCGCCACGCTGATGCTCGGCCAAGCGCGCGGCGCGGCGCTGGCGGCGCTGGTGATGCACAACCTGCCCACGTTCGAATACACCGCCCTGCAAGTCAAACAAGCCGTGGTCGGCAAAGGCAAAGCCGCCAAAGAGCAGGTGCAGCATATGGTGGTGCAGATGCTGGCCCTGTCGGGTACGCCGCAGGCCGATGCCGCCGACGGCCTCGCCGTCGCCCTCACCCACGCCCTGCGCAACCACGGCCTGGCCGCGCAGTTGCAGCAAGGCGGCCTGCAAATCAAACGCGGGCGTTTCCAAGTGAAATAGATTTAGTGTCTGTTGAAAAAAGTCGGGTTGTTTATATAGTGAATTCAAATAAAAACTCCGAAATGAAATAACTGCATTCAAACTTGCAATTGGGCGATATGCTAAAGAATCGTTTTACCCTACTTCGGCATTCTTATTTTAATCCACTATACTTTAGGCTCTAGACTAGCAGCTTTATATAAATACTCTCTGATTTCTATGGGGCTTACTATGAAGATAATGGCAAACGACTTCGATTTTAAAGGTATTCTGGAAGCTTGGTCATAAAAAACTGCTCCTGTCTGAGTTGGTTAAGGTGTCCAACCTTTGGGGAGCAGTTCAACGGTTTTCAGACGGCCTCTATATTTAGAAATCAACCTTCGAATTTCTTAAACACCAAAGTGCCGTTGGTGCCGCCGAAGCCGAACGAGTTGGAAATCGCCACATTGATTTTCACATCGCGGGCTTCGTTGGCGCAGTAGTCCAAGTCGCAGCCGGATTCGATGTCTTGCTCGAAGATGTTGATGGTGGGCGGCGATTTTTGGTGGTGCACGGCCAATACGCTGTACACGGCTTCCACGCCGCCGGCGGCGCCGAGCAGGTGGCCGGTCATTGATTTGGTGGAGTTGACCACGACTTTGTAGGCATGGTCGCCCAGCGCCAGTTTCAGAGCGTTGGTTTCGTTGGCGTCGCCCAACGGGGTGGAAGTGCCGTGTGCGTTGACGTAATCCACATCGCCGGGGTTCAGGCCGGCGTCTTTGAGGGCGCGGGTAACGGCGATAGCGGGGCCTTCGACGTTGGGCGCGGTGATGTGGTAGGCATCGGAACTCATGCCGAAGCCGACGATTT
This sequence comes from Neisseria dentiae, assembly GCF_014055005.1. Taxonomy (NCBI): domain Bacteria; kingdom Pseudomonadati; phylum Pseudomonadota; class Betaproteobacteria; order Neisseriales; family Neisseriaceae; genus Neisseria; species Neisseria dentiae. The sequence continues at coordinate 2,179,486 of NZ_CP059570.1, forward strand.
CGGCATAGATTTTGGCGCCGCGTTTTTTGGCGTGTTCCAGCTCTTCCAGCACCAGAATGCCGGCGCCTTCGCCGATAACGAAGCCGTCGCGGCCTTTGTCCCACGGGCGGGAGGCGGTGGCGGGATCGTCGTTGCGGGTGGAAAGTGCCTTCATGGCGGCGAATCCGCCGACACCCAAGGTGCAGATGGCGCCTTCGGCACCGCCGGCAATCATCACGTCGGCGTCGCCGTATTTAATCAGGCGGGCGGAGTCGCCGATGGAGTGCGCGCCTGTGGTGCAGGCGGAAACCATGCCGTAGCTGGGGCCGCGGTAGCCTTTGAGTATGGTTACGTGGCCGGCAATCAGATTAATCAGCGAGCCGGGAATGAAAAACGGGTTGATTTTGCGCGCGCCGCTTTCCTGCACCACGGTGCCGGTGGCTTCGATGCTGGGCAGGCCGCCGATGCCGGAGCCGATGTTGACGCCCACGCGGTCTTTATCGAGATTTTCGGTTTCGTCCAACCCGGCGTCGGCGATGGCTTGTAGGGAGGCGGCGATGCCGTAGTGGATGAATGCGTCCATGCGGCGGGCTTCTTTGGGGCTGATGTAGGCGCCGATGTCGAAATCTTTCACTTCGCCTGCGATTTGGCTGTTGATGTCGGAGGCGTCGAAGCGGGTGATGGTGCCGATGCCGCTTTTACCGGCCAAAAGGTTGTTCCAAGCGGTGGCGGTATCGTTGCCCACGGGCGATACCTGACCCAAACCTGTGATAACGACTCTTCGCTGACTCATAATGTTCTCGCTGTTTTCGGTTTATGCGGCCTGCGTCTGCGGCGGGCAGGCCGTCTGAAAGGTTTTGTTGTGAAGGGTGTGCAAGCCAAAAAGCCTCTGTCGGCAGGCAGACCCGCAGCAGAGGCTGATTCGGTATGGTTTAAGGCACTGCGCGCTTAGGCGGAGTGTGATTGGATATAGTCGATAGCCAGTTGCACGGTGGTGATTTTTTCGGCTTCTTCGTCGGGGATTTCGCAGCCGAAAGCTTCTTCCAAAGCCATTACCAGCTCAACGGTGTCGAGAGAGTCCGCGCCCAGGTCGTCTTGGAAGGAAGATTCGTTTTTTACTTCGGCTTCGTTAACGCCCAGTTGTTCGGCAACAATTTTTTTAACTTGTTGTTCAATGTTTGACATATCGGTCGGTCCTTAAATGCCTTATCGGGAAAGGCGGGTTTTAAAAAATAAACTCGGTCGGATTGTACCGAATCCTTTTAGAGTTTTCTATCGAAAAATGCGGGGCGGGCGCGCCGCCTAAACCGCGCGGGGTTAGGCGGCATATTAGCATAGGCTTATTTTGAATCACAATAGGCTTTTTATTTTATTTTATTTTCAATTTGTTAGGTTTTTTTATTCTGTTGAAGGGGCGTTTTTTGGGGCGGTTTTCCGGTGTTTCGGGTGCGTTTATGGGTGTTGTTGCAGAACGGCATGTTCAGACGGCCTTTGCGCGCCCGGGGCGGCGCCGAGGCTTTCGTTGAGAAATTGCAGGATGCAGGTGAATTCGGTAACCGAGTCTTCTTGGGTGGTGTTGCCGGTGTGGCCGCCGTTTGCGGGGGCGTAGAGCCAGGTGCGGGGGCTGCTGCGGCGCAGTTTGGCGTAAAACTTGAGCGCGTGGGCGGGGTGGACGCGGTCGTCGCTCAGGCTGGTGGTAATCAGGGCGGGCGGGTAGGTTTGGCCGTCTGAAAGCCGGTGGTAGGGGGAAAGTTCGGCGAGGGCGGCGGCAAATTCGGGCTGACCGGGGTGGCCGTATTCGTCGGTCCAGCTTGCGCCTGCCGAAAGGTAGGGGTAGCGCAGCATGTCGGTGAGCGGCATTTCGCACACCAATGCGCCGATTGCCTGCGGTTCGCGCACGAAGGCGGATGCGGTGATCAGGCCGCCGTTGCTGCCGCCTTGTATGGCGGTGTGTGCGGGGCTGCTGAGGCCGCGCTCGTGCAGGTTGCGAACAACGGCAAGCAGGTCGTCCACACTTTTGTGTTTGTGTATGCCTTGTGCGGCGCGGTGCCAGCGCGGGCCGAATTCGCCGCCGCCGCGCACGTTGGCGAGTACGAACGATTTGCCCTGCTCGAGCCAGTATTTGCCGATGCTGCCCATGTAGTGCGGCAGTTCGGGCACGGCGAAGCCGCCGTAAACGTAAACGATTGCGGGGGTGTCGGGCGTGTGGTTTTTGCCGACGTGGTAATAGGGGATGCGTTCGCCGTCGGCGGATTCGGCATAAAGCTGCTGCACGGTGATGCCGGCGGTGTCGAACTGCACGGGCTGGCGGCGCATCACCGTGAGTTCCATCACGTTGAGATCGAGTGCGAACAGGGTCAGCGGGGTGGTGAAGTCGCTGGCGGCGATATACAGCACATCACCGCCCCACGGCTGGTCGGTCAGTTCGAGCGCGCCCTGCGGCAGTTTGGGCAGGGTTTCTTCTTGCCAGCGGCCGTCTGAAAACCGCCATGCTTTCAGACGGCCTGAAACGTTATCAAGCAGGCTGGCGACGACGAAGCGTTTGGTGGTTTCCACGCTTTCGAGCGCCTGTGTTTCGTTGGGGGCGAACAGCAGCTGTGCGGCGCCGGTTTCGCCTTTGTTGAGTTTTACGGCCACGAGGCTGCCGGCGGGGTAGCTTTGGTTGGCGCGCTGCCACGGGCTGTGCAGGTGCAGCAGCAGGTGGCCGGCGAGGTAGCCGGAGATTTCGCAGTCTTCGGGTAGGTTGAGGGGCAGGGCTTCGCCGCCCGGCAGCACTTGCAGATAGGTTTTGGTGTAGAAACCGCGGGCGGCTTCGATTAAATCTACGGGTGCGCCTTGTGCGTCGAGATAACGCCAGGCGTTGACCATCATGCCGTCTGAATCCATGCGGTAAACGGGCGTGCCCTCCTCAAAGGTTTGGCCGCGCTCCACCAGCCACACTTCGCGCGGGTAGCCTGCGGCGGTGGTTTGCTCTTCGTGCCACGCGGGGCAGACCCACACGCTGTTTTCGTCGCGCCAGGCGATGTGGTTTTTGCCGGCGGGAAAATGAAAACCGTCTGCCACCAGTTTTTGCGCGGCAAGGTCGAATTCGAGCGTGTAGGCCGCGTCGCCGCCCGCGCGGTTGAGGCTGATTAACACGCGCTCAGGCTGTTCGACATAGTGCGATACGCCGTCGAGATACACATCGTCGCCCAGCACATTGTCGAAGTCGGCCACCGAAAACAGCGTTTCCCACTCGGGGTAGCCCGAACGGTAAGAAGCCGCGCTGCACACCTGATACACGCCTTTCGGGTAGTCGTCGTCTTGGTGGAAGTGGTACATGCGCGCGCGGTGTTCCTGGCAAAACGCAATCTGGCGCGGGTTTTGCAGCTGCTTCACCATCTCGGCAACGGTTTGCCCGAACGCCTCCGACGCGGTAAAGCGCGCCTGCGTTTCGGCATGGGCTTCGGCGGCGAAACGCTGCGTTTCGGCGCTGTGCAGGTTTTCTAAAAAAGCATAAGGGTCGTGCGGGGCGGTGTTCACGGTGAGGCCGTCTGAAAAGTGGAAACAGGGGCGGATTATACGGGATATGGCAGGCATCGGCAGAACCGCCGCAGCGGTTTTCAGACGGCCGAATCGAAACCCGTATGATTCGCGCGCGGCTTGCCTATATAATGGCACTTTATTTTGCAGAAAACCCCAAACATGATGGATATCGAAACCAAACGGCTGCACACCCAAGCCATGCTCGACGATGCCGAACTGCTGTTCGGCGAAGATGCCTGCCGCCGCGAACTTTTGCGCCTGGCCGGTGAAATCACCGCCGATTTGGGTGATAAATACCCGCTGATTCTGCCCGTGATGGGCGGCGCGGTGGTGTTTACCGGACAGCTGCTGCCGCTGCTGCATTTTCCGCTCGACTTCGACTACGTTCACGTTTCGCGCTACGGCGACAAACTGCAAGGCGGCAACTTCAACTGGCTGCGCGCGCCGCAGGAAAGCGTGGCCGGCCGCCATGTGCTGGTGCTCGACGACATACTCGACGAAGGCCACACCATGGCCGCTATCAAACGGCAGGTGCTGGATTTGGGCGCCGCCTCCTGCGCCACCGCCGTATTCGCCAACAAATTAACCGGTAAAGAAAAACCGATTAACGCCGACTATATAGGCATCAACGTGCCCAACCGCTATGTGTTCGGCTACGGCATGGATGCCGCCGGCGCATGGCGCAACCTCGCCGCCGTTTACGCCCTGCGCGGGCAGTAAACCATCGTTTCAGACGGCCTTGAATAAAGCCGCAGCCATATCTATATATAGCGTGTCGGCTATCACATAACCGCAACAGGCCGTCTGAAAATATCTTCATGAGGAACACACCATGATAGGCTTATTGATCATCACCCACGAAGCCATAGGCGAAGCCTACCGCAGCCTGGCACAGCATTTCTTTTTGGGCGATGCACCGCAGAATATCCGCATTCTCGGCGTGGACACCCACGAAGACCACGACAGCATCATCTCCCGCGCGCGCCAAATGACGGCAGACTTGAACTGCGACGCTGGCGTGCTGATTATGACCGACATCTTCGGCGCCACCCCCTGCAACGCCGCCCGCCAACTGGTGGAAAGCGGCAAAACCGCCATGCTTACCGGCTTGAACGCACCCATGATGGTGAAAGCCGCCAACTACGCCCCCGCCGCCGACAATCTGGCCGCCTTTACCCAACTGGTTAAAGAAGCCGCCGTTAACGGCATTATCGACATCACCAGCCCGCCCGAAGGATGCCCCGTATGATGAAACAACCCATCGAAATCATCAACAAACTCGGCCTGCACGCACGCGCATCAAGCAAATTCACCCAAACCGCCGCACAGTTCCAAAGCGAAGTGTGGGTCAGCCGCGACGGCAGGCGCGTTAACGGCAAAAGCATTATGGGGCTGATGATGCTGGCCGCCGCCAAAGGCACGGTTATCGAACTGGAAACCGACGGCGCCGACGAAGCCGCCGCCATGCAGGCGCTCACCGCGCTGATTAACGACTATTTCGGCGAAGGCGAATAATCATGAGCATCGTATTGCACGGCGTGAGCGCAGGCAAAGGCATAGCCATCGGCCGCGCCCATCTGGTTACGCGCGGTATGCACGAAGTGCCGCAATATGATTTGGACGCATCCGGCATTGCAGGCGAAACCGCCCGCTACGAAGCCGCCGTTAAAGCCACGCGCCGCGAACTCGAGCAACTGCGCAGCGCGATTCCCGAAAACGCCCCCACCGAGCTGGGCGCGTTTATCTCGCTGCACCTGATGCTGTTAACCGACGTAACCCTGTCGCGCGAACCCGTCGATATCATCGAAGAGCAGCACATCAACGCAGAATGGGCGCTGAAGCTGCAAACCGACAAACTGGCCGCCCAGTTCGACGAAATCGACGATGCCTACCTGCGCGAGCGCAAGCAGGATATGCTGCAAGTGGTCGAGCGCATCCACAACAACCTGGCCGGGCAGGGCAACGAACTGAACCTCGACGGCAACCTGCTCGACGACACCGTGCTGGTGGCCAACGACATCTCGCCCGCCGACACGGTGTATTTCAAAGAACAGCGCATCGCCGCCTTCGTTACCGACATCGGAGGCCCCACCAGCCACACCGCCATTCTCGGCCGCAGCCTGAACATTCCCTCGGTTATCGGCCTGCACAACGCCCGCAAACTCATCAGCGAAAACGAATGGGTGATTGTGGACGGCATCAACGGCGTGCTGATCATCAACCCCGACGAGCTGGTGCTCAACGAATACCGCGCCCGCGCCCGCGAATACCGCGCCCGCGCCCGCGAGCTGAACAAAATCAAAAAAACCGCCGCCACCACCGAAGACGGCGTGAATATCGAACTGCTCGCCAACATCGAATCGGCCGAAGACATCAAACGCCTGAACGATATGGGTGCCGACGGCGTGGGCTTGTTCCGCAGCGAATTTCTCTATCTCAACCGCGACACCATGCCGTCTGAAGACGAGCAATACGCCGTATATGCCCAATTTGTGAAAAAACTCAAAGGCAAAAACCTCACTATCCGCACCGTGGATTTGGGCGTGGACAAAAACCCGCGCTGGTTCGGCCAAAACGCCACCCCCAACGGCAGCCTCAACCCCGCGCTGGGGCTGACCGGCATCCGCCTGTGCCTGGCCGAGCCGGTGATGTTCCGCACCCAGATGCGCGCCATCCTGCGCGCCGCCGTGCACGGGCCGGTGAAAATGATGTGGCCGATGATTACCGACATCACCGAGCTGAAGCAATGCCTGGTGCATTTGGAAACCGCCAAGCGTCAGCTCGCCGAACGCGACGAACCTTTCGGCGAAGTGTCGGCAGGCTGCATGATAGAAATCCCGTCGGCCGCGCTCACCGTGGCCAGCCTGCTCAAACACATTGATTTTATTTCTATCGGCACCAACGATTTAATCCAATACACCCTGTCGGTCGACCGCGGCGACGATGCCGTCAGCTACCTCTACCAGCCCGGCCATCCCGCCGTGCTCAAGCTGATACAGCACGTTATCCGCACCGCCAACCGCATGGGCAAAACCGTGTCGGTGTGCGGCGAAATGGCCGGCGACACCCAGTTCACCCGCCTGCTCTTGGGCATGGGTTTGCGGCGGTTTTCGATGAACCCCAACAATCTCTTGGCGGTAAAAGACATCGTGCTGCACAGCAACACGCTCGAACTTGAAAACGAAACCGCCCGCCTGATGCGCAACGAAGACCCTGAAAAGGTGGAAAAACTGCTTAAAGCGATGAATGCGGAGGAAGAGGCCGTCTGAAAAGTTTTCAGACGGCTGTAAGCATTGATTGGGCGAAGCCGTATCGTGGTTTGAAATAAAATAAATGATGCTGCAAAGATTTTAACTATAACTTTTTTGAATTTGAAAAAATCTCAGGCCGTCTGAAAAAATATTTTCAGACGGCCTGAGATTTTTGCAAAATTCTTTTAGACACCTTAAAACACTTGCGTTATGCTCGGGCTTGACCCGAGCATCTGTTTGTTTTAGAAGAAAAAGAGATACCCGGGTCAAGCTCGGGTATGACGAAATATCATAGATTCAGGATTAAAACAGCTTTTTTGCAAAGGTCTCGGCCTGATCGATTTACAGTTGTGCCGTTAATGCGCGTCTTGACTCAAATCCACCTGTTCCAGCGGAACCTTGCGCGTTTTGTAGCGTAGTTTGTGGTAGAAATAAAAGCCCAAAAACACCGGCAGGCCCATATAGGTAATCACCAGTCTGTCCCAATCGAAGCTGCCTTTGAGCACCAGCTCCGTGTCTTGGCCGATAATCACCAACACGCACAAGGCCAGTGCCAGCAGCGAGCCGAAGGGGAACCATTTGGCGCGGTAAACGAGGGCGTTCAAATCTTTGCCCTGCGCGATATAGGCGCGGCGGAAGCGGTAGTGGCTCACGGCGATGCCCAGCCAGGCGATAAAACCGGTTAAGCCCGAAGCGGCCAGAATGTATTGATACATTTTGTCGCTCACCAGTTGCAGCGTGAACACCAGCAGCACCACGGCAGCGGTGGCCAGCAGCGAAACCACCGGCACGCCGGCGGCGTTGGTGCGGGCGAAGGTTTTGTAGGCAAGGCCGTCTTTGCCCATGGCGTAGAGCATACGGGTGGAGGCATACATGCCCGAATTGCCCGCCGACAGAATCGAGGTGAGGATTACGGCGTTCATCACGGCGGCGGCGAAAGCCAAACCGGCGCGCTCGAACACCAACGTAAACGGCGACTTGGCGATTTCGTTCACATCGGCGCCCAACAGCTGCGGGCTGGTGTAGGGAATCAGCAGGCCGATAACCAGAATGGCGAGAATGTAGAAAATCAGAATCCGCCAGAAAACCTGCTTCACGGCTTTGGGAATGCTTTCTTCGGGGTTTTCCGATTCGCCGGCGGTGATGCCGATAAGCTCGGTGCCCTGAAACGAGAAACCGGCAATCAGAAACACCCCCAACACGGTGAGAAACTGCCCGCCGATGCCGTCGCCCAAAAACGGCGCATCGCCCATCGTCATATTGCTCAGGCCGACATATTGGCCGCCGAGTATGCCGAAAATGGTGAGCAGGCCCACGCCGAGAAACACAATCACGGTAATCACTTTAATCAGCGCAAACCAATATTCCGATTCGCCGTAGGCGCGCACCGACAAGGTGTTGAGCAGGAAAATCATCGCGAAAAACAGCAGGCTCCACGCCCACGGCGCCATAAACCGCATCGGCTCCCAATAGGTGATGACCACCGCGGCAATCACCACGTCGGCAGCCACCGTAATCACCCAGTTGAACCAATAGTTCCAGCCCAGCGCAAAGCCCAGCGACGGATCGACGAAGCGCGAGGCATAGGTGCTGAACGAGCCGGAAGTGGGCAGGTAGGTGGCCATTTCGCCCAGAGAAGTCATTAAAAAATACACCATCAGGCCGATGGCGGCATAAGCCAAAAGCGCACCGCCCGGCCCCGCCGCGCTGATGGCGGTGCCGCTGGCCATAAACAGGCCGGTGCCGATGGAACCGCCGATGGCAATCATGGATAAGTGCCGCGTTTTCAAACGGCGTTTTACCTGCGTGTTGTGTTGTATATCAGACATAATCAATATTGGGCGCAAAGCCGCAAGAAGGGTAGATAAAGCGTGAATGATAACCGAAAAAACGCGCGGCCGTGCAGGTATAGCGGCATAACTTGATACCGGCCGCCGCCGTGCGGCGGAAATCCGATTTTCGTCGGGCGCTGCCGGCGGTTTGCAAAGGCCGTCTGAAACCGGCGGCAGGTTTTCAGACGTCCTTTCTCTTCCTTAAAAAGTATGAAAATGATAAACTGCTGATTCCATATTATTTTAAGGCATACACTTTTATGAAAGACGCGGAGCAGAGCAGTTATACCGACGCCCTTCGTGTATGCGCCGTTTCCACAGGCAGGCCGAGAAACCATCCGGCCTGCCTGTTTGTATTCTAAAAACAAGGATTTAACCCATTATGGATTTCAGTTGGTTGGCCGAGCCGCAAACGTGGATAGGCTTTGCAACGCTGTTGATACTCGAAGTGGTGCTCGGCATCGACAACCTCGTGTTTGTGGCGATTCTGGCCAACAAAGTCAAACCCTCGCTGCGCGACAAAGCCCGCATCACCGGCCTTGCGCTGGCCGTGGCGATGCGCGTGGTGATGCTCGGCTTTATGGCGCACATCATCACGCTCACCAAACCGTTTTTGGAATGGGGCAGCCTTTCCGTGTCGGGCAAAGACCTCATCATGTTTGCCGGCGGCCTGTTCCTGCTTTACAAAGCCACCACCGAACTGCACGAGCGCCTGGAAGGGCATAACCAGATTACGATTGCCGACACCCACAAAAAACATTCGCCGTTTTGGGGCGTGGTGGCGCAAATCCTGATATTGGACGCGGTGTTTTCCATCGATTCGGTGATTACCGCCGTGGCCATGGTCGACCACATCGTCGTGGCGATGGCCGCCGTGGTGGTGGCGATGACGGTGATGATTCTGGCCAGCAAACCGCTCACCGAATTTGTCGATAAACACCCCACCGTGGTGATGCTGTGTTTGGGCTTCTTGCTGATGATCGGTTTCAGCCTGATTGCCGAAGCCTTCCACTTCCACATCCCCAAAGGCTACCTCTATGCTGCTATCGGCTTCTCGATTCTGATTGAAATATTCAACCAGATTTCGCAGAAAAACGTGCGCAAAAACGACTACATCAGCCGCTCGTGGCGGCAGCGCACGGCTGATAACGTGCTGGGCATGATGGGCATACGCGAAAGCGTGCTGGCAACCGCCGGCGGCAGTCCCGACGACAGCGGCCATTTTGAAGAAAACGAAAAATCCATGATACGCAGCGTGCTGATGCTGGCCGAACGCCCGATACTCGGCGTGATGATTCCGCGCCGCGACATCGAGCGGCTCGATATTTCGCAAAGCAAAGAAGAGCAGCACGCCCAACTGCAAAACACCCCCTACAGCCGCCTGCTGGTGGTGGGCAAGGCCGGAGTGGACGAACCGCTGGGCTACATCAACAAAAAAGACCTGCTCACCCAATTGCTGGAGCACGGGGAAATGAACGTTCAGGCGGCCTTGCGCCAACCGCTGGTTCTGCCCGACAGCACCAGCGCGCTCAACGCCATCGAGCTGTTCCGCAAAAGCAGCGCCGACTACGCACTGGTGGTGGACGAATTCGGCGCCGTGCTCGGCATGGTAACCATGAAAGATTTGATGGAAACCATTGCCGGCGAATTTCCCGAAGCCTTCGAGCGCGAAGAAGAGCCTATGCTGCAAGCCAACCCCGACGAAAGCCTGACGGTGGACGGCGCGCTCGAATATGTGGAGCTGGCTCCGCAACTCAATCTGCCGCCGCCTGCGGAAGATGCCGACTACCACACCGTGGCCGGGCTGATTATGGAAGAGCTGCAAAGTATTCCCGATGTGGGCGACCATATCGATTTCCACGGCTGGCGGTTTGAAGTAACCGAAAAAGAAGGCCAGCGCATCGAGCGGGTGAACATCACCAAACTGCCGGAAGAATAAGCAGAATCGGCTTATCTGCTTCCTGTCGTCATACTCGGGCTTGCCCCGATCATCTGGTTGTTTTAGAAGAAAAGAGATACTCGAGTCAAGCCCGAGTATGACGAAATATAAATAAATTCAGGACTAAAACGGCTTTTTTACAAAAGGCTCAGGCCGTCTGAAAACCTATGCAGCATGGTTTTCAGACGGCCTGTTTCAGATGGAACGGCCACCTTAACGTTTGCGGTAACGCTTAACGGTTTCGGCCAATAATTCGCCGATTTCAAGCCACATTACAGCAGCCCCGGCTGGCCCAGCGCAGGGTCGCTCGCGCGGGCGGCTTCGGCATCGGCCACGGTTAAGCCCAAGGCTTTGGCCACGCCTTCGCCGTAGGCCGGGTCGCATTTCACGCAGTTGCGGATATGGCGGTATTTGATGAAGTCCGGCGCATCGCCCATGGCGGCGGCGGTGTTGTCGAACAGGGCTTGTTGCTGTTCGGCGTTCATCAGCTTAAACAGCGCGCGCGGCTGGCTGAAATAATCATCATCGTCTTCGCGGAAGTTCCAATGGGCGGCATCGCCGTTGATTTTCAGCGGCGGCTCGGCGTATTGCGGCTGCTCCTGCCATTGGCCGAAACTGTTGGGTTCGTAGTGCAGGGTGCTGCCGTAGTTGCCGTCGACGCGGCCGTAACCGTCGCGGGCGTTGCTGTGCACGGGGCAGCGCGGTGCGTTGACCGGAATCTGGTTGCGGTTCACACCCAGGCGGTAGCGTTGCGCGTCGGCATAGTTAAACAGGCGCGCTTGCAGCATTTTGTCGGGCGACACGCCGATGCCGGGCACGAGGTTGCTCGGTGCGAAAGCGGATTGCTCCACGTCGGCAAAGAAGTTTTCGGGGTTTTTGTTCAGCTCGAACTCGCCCACTTCAATCAGCGGATAATCGCCTTTCGGCCACACTTTGGTGAGGTCGAACGGATGATAAGGCACTTTTTCGGCATCTGCTTCGGGCATGATTTGCACATACATTTTCCATTTCGGGAAATCGCCGCGCTCGATGGCTTCATACAAATCTTTCTGGTGGCTTTCGCGGTCTTTGCCGATTACCGCTTCGGCTTCGGCGTTGCTCAGGTTTTCAATGCCTTGCTGGGTGCGGAAGTGGAATTTCACCCAGAAGCGCTCGCCGTCTTTGTTCCAAAAGCTGTAAGTGTGCGAACCGAAGCCGTGCATGTGGCGGTAGGATTTCGGAATGCCGCGGTCGCTCATCACGATGGTTACTTGGTGGAAGGCTTCGGGCAGCAGCGTCCAGAAATCCCAGTTGTTGGTGGCGCTGCGCATATTGGTGCGCGGATCGCGTTTCACCGCTTTGTTCAAATCGGGGAACTTGCGCGGGTCGCGCAGGAAGAACACGGGCGTGTTGTTGCCCACCATATCCCAGTTGCCTTCGTCGGTGTAGAATTTCAGCGCAAAGCCGCGGATGTCGCGCTCGGCATCGGCCGCGCCGCGCTCGCCGGCCACGGTGGTGAAGCGGGCAAACATTTCGGTTTTCTTACCCACTTGGCTGAAGATGGACGCGCGGGTGTATTTTGTGATGTCGTTGGTGACGGTAAACGTGCCGAACGCGCCGGATCCTTTGGCGTGCATACGGCGCTCGGGGATCACTTCGCGGGCGAAGTCGGCCAGTTTTTCGTTCAGCCACAAATCCTGCGCCAGCAGGGGGCCGCGCGGGCCGGCTGTGAGGCTGTTCTGGTTGTCGGCAACGGGCGCGCCGTTGCTCATGGTGAGGTGGGTTACCGGGCATTTGCTCATGGTTGTGCTCCTTTTAGTTGGTGGTGGTTTGTTGAAACGCTTATAACGGCGCGGGTCTTGAGTGTGTATTTGGGTGTAGGCGGACTTGTTTGCCACCTTTTTGTGCTGCGGTGTTTGCACTATACGCCAACTCCGCAACCGGTAAAACTATGATTGCGATTAATTTTAGATATTTTTAATTAATAATTGATTATTAATAGGCAATGTTAAACTAACGGCGGCAAAGTCTGTTTTCGCGTAAAATACGACCTTCATTTGTCTATAGTGAATCCACTTGCTTCGGCACAAGGCAGCAAGCTGAAGACAGTACAAATAGTACGGCAAGGCACAGCAACGCCGTAACGGAGTAAGTGGGTTACTATATTGCCCGTAAAGAAACAGAAATATCATGCACGCAACCGTATATTTGGAAGATAAAGAATACATCGCCTTATGCGACCTGCTCAAACTGGCCGGCTTAACCGGCAGCGGCGGCCAGGCCAAAGCGGCGATTGCCGGCGGGCTGGTGTTGCGTAACGGCGAAACCGAAACCCGCAAAACCGCCAAAATACGCGGCGGCGAAATAATTGAGTTTAACGGCGCGGTGCTGGAAATCGAAAACGGTTATGACCCCGAAGAAACTTAAATCCGAAGATCTGCTCCCCGAACCCGTGCGCCCCGAAGCGTGGGAATGCTGCGGCAGCGATTGCGGAGATGCGTGTATCCAAACGATTTATTGGAACGAAAAAGCCGCCTACGATGCGCAGCAGAAACAGTGGCAGGCGCAGCTTGCCGAAGAAGCCGCCGCACAAACGGGCGGCACGGATAAGGCCGTCTGAAAGGCGATGATGATAGACCTGCACTGCCATTCCAATATTTCAGACGGCTTGTTAAGCCCCGCCGAAGTGGTGCGGCTGGCGCACGCCAACGGCTGCACCCTGATCGCGCTCACCGACCACGACCATACCGGCGGGCTGGCCGAAGCACGCGCCGAAGCGCAAAAATGCGGCATCCGCCTGATTAACGGCGTGGAAATTTCCGTTACCTGGCGCAAGCGCACCGTGCATATCGTCGGGCTGGATTTCGACGACGGCAACGAAGATTTGCAAAAGCTGCTGGCCGGTGTGCGCAAAGGCCGTCTGAAACGGCTGGAAGCGATTGCCGCCAAGCTCGAAAAGAGGGGTATTTCAGGCGCATACGAAGGCGCGCTCGCCCTGGCCGCCAACCCCGAAATGGTGTCGCGCACCCATGTGGCCGAGTTTCTGATTAACGCAGGCCATGTGCGCAACAAACAACAGGCGTTCACCAAATATCTGGGCGACGGCAAACCGGCTTCCGTGCCGCACGAATGGGCGGGCTTGGCCGAAGCCGTGGCCGCCGTCAACGGCGCGGGCGGTTTGGCCGTTATCGCCCACCCCATGCGTTACGGCTTTTCCGCCACCGCCAAGCGCAACCTGTTTGAAGAATTCAAAGCGGCGGGCGGCGCGGCCATCGAAGTGCACAGCGGCAACAGCGATAAAAACGACCGCTTAAACTATGCCCTGTTGGCCGAACGCTACGGCCTTCTGGCCAGCGCCGGCAGCGATTTCCACCGGCAGGGCGATTACAGCGGCGGCATTTTGGGCGCCTGCCCCGAACTGCCCGGCAACTGCAAACCCGTGTGGGATTTTTTTCAGACGGCCTGATTATTATCTGATTGATTTATAAATATATCTTGAGTTATTATAACGATATCGTTATTCCAATATATTTTAAAGAATGGCCTTAAAATTTCAGCCGCAAGAACGTTGCGTGGTTATATGCGACTTTCGGGGTTATGAAGTACCTGAAATGATTAAAAAACGACCGGTAGTCGTTATTGCAAAACATAAACATAACAGTCAATTGGTTAGTATTGTGCCCTTGAGTTCCACAGAACCGTCTATATATGATAATTACCATCACAAAATGAGTAATAATCCGCTGCCTGATAAGCAACATATTGAGTGCTGGGCAAAATGTGACATGGTGGCAACGGTTAGTTTAAACAGATTGGATCGCTATAAACCCGCCAACGGTCAGCGTTGCGTGCCACAAATAAGCTATGAGGATTTTCAGGCGATTAAATCAGCGGTTGCCAATGCACTCAAGCTATACTAAACTTCAAGTGTTCCCTTTAAGGGGCTTGTGAGACTGTTCTGAAAAACGAACAGCCGTAGGTAGGCATCAAGCGATGACAAGCTGCCTACCTGCGTGATTGGGGCATCGGGTAAAACCGATGCCCTTTGTTTTCATGAAATACGAAGGAACACAGCATGGCACAATTTTTCGCCATCCACCCCGACAACCCGCAAGAACGCCTGATCAAACAGGCGGCGGAAATCATCAAACAAGGCGGCATCGTGGTTTACCCCACCGATTCCTGCTACGCGCTCGGCTGCCACTTGGGCGACAAAGAAGCGATGGAGCGCATTTTACGCATCCGCCAAATCGACCAGAAACACCACCTCACGCTGATGTGCGCCGATTTGAGCGAGCTTGGCACTTACGCCAAAGTCGACAACAGCCAGTTCCGCCAGCTCAAGGCCGCCACCCCGGGCAGCTACACCTTTATTTTGCAGGCCACCAAAGAAGTGCCCAACCGCACCCTGCACCCCAAACGCAAAACCATCGGCCTGCGCGTGCCCGACAACAAAATCGCACTCGCCCTGTTGGCGGAACTGGGCGAGCCGCTGTTGAGCTGCACCCTGATGCTGCCCGAAGACAGCGAACCCTTAACCGACCCCTACGAAATCCGCGACCGCTTGGAGCACAGCGTCGATTTGGTGATTGACGGCGGCTGGTGCGGCACCGAGCCGACCACCGTTATTGATATGACCGACGGCGTGGAACTTGTGCGCGAAGGCAGGGGCGATAAAAGCCTGTTCGGGTTGTAAGGCCGTCTGAAAACCTGCAACGGTTTTACGGCTCGGCCGGTTTCAGACGGCCGGGATTAATTTAATTCAAAAGGAAAACCATGTTTCAAAACTTCGATTTAGGCATTTTCTTACTCGCATTGGTGCCGGTGTTGCTGGCGATAACCGTGCATGAAGCCGCCCACGGTTACGCCGCGCGTTATTGGGGCGACCGCACCGCCGAGCAGCTCGGCAGGCTCACGCTCAACCCGCTGGCGCATATCGACCCCATCGGCACGATTTTGGTGCCGATAATAACGTTTTTGCTTACGCCGTTTTTATTCGGCTGGGCCAAGCCTGTGCCCATCGTGCCGCGCAATTTCCGCAATATGCGCCTGGGGCTGCGCATGGTGGCGGTGGCCGGGCCGCTGTCCAACCTGGTGATGGCGTTCGGCTGGGGCTTGGTGTTTGCGCTGGCGCCCCATGTGCCCGAGTCGTTCCAATACCCGCTGGGCGAAATGGCCAAATACGGCGTGCTGATTAACGCCGTGCTGTTCGTGCTCAATATGCTGCCGGTTTTGCCGCTCGACGGCGGCCGCTTCGTCGACAGTTTTCTGCCCGCCCGTGCGTCGATGCAGTTTCAGAAAATCGAGCCTTACGGCACTTGGATTATCCTGATTCTGCTGGTAACGGGGCTGTTGGGCAAAATCATGATGCCGTTTGTGGCGGGCATTATCACGCTGGTGAGTTCGGTTACGGGGATTTTTATATAGGGGCTTAGGAAGCAAAATTAGCCCAAGGGTCGATTTCGCAGTATTTTAAGCAAGACTTTATACAGATCATCATGCCTGTGATTGAAGCGAAATTCGGTTCCCTTTAAGTGTAAATAAAAAGTCTTTTTCGGTACACCGTTAAATTTAACCAAGCGGTTTTTGGCATAACCCCAAAACGATTCGATGCCGTTAATGTGTTGCGCACCCCGGGCGAACTCGTCTGCACCATGATGTACCCTGAGGTGCTTTTCATAGCCCATATCAACCAAGCCATGATAGCCGCGCCAGCCGTCGGTATTGATGATACTTTCGAGGTATCCGGCACGATTTCGGTATAGACTTTGTCGTCCCGTTTTAAGATGCCGAAAACAATGGTTTTGCCTCCCTCTCCCCGCCCGCGTTTACCTCGGATGCGTTTGGCACCAAAGTAGGATTCGTCCAGTTCGACCACACCGGCAAAGGGAGTTTGCCGTTCACATTCAGCGGCCATACGGCAACGCAGTTTGAGAAACAGATTATTGACACTTCGGGTACTGATGCCGGTGAGTCTGGCGGTATCGGAAGCGGTCAAATCAAGTGCGAAAAGCGCAGGATTTGACGGAATTTTGATTCGGTAATTTTACTGAACTTTTGGTACTTGTTTTTAATAGGCATATCAGAAGCTTACCATCATTTTTGCTGATTTTGCTTCCTAAAACCCCTTTTCTCAACCTGTTGTGTAAACAACCCGACCATTTCCTACATCTCAGGCCGTCTGAAAAAGATTGAACTGCACCCCAAAAGTTGGACACCCCCTTCAACTTTAAAAGGTGCAGTTTTCTTATGTCCAAATATAACCTACACTTCAAATACCGAGCCGTACTCCATTACCACCAAGTGCACAGCCAACAGCGCACCGCAGAGCACTTCAACGTCTCACGCACCCACCTGCGCCGTTGGATTGCCGCCTACCGGCAAGGCGGCATCGCCGCACTCCGGCACCCGCAGGCTAACCCCATGAAGACCAAACGCAAAAACCCGTTTACCGCCGACAAACCCGACCACGAAAAAACACAGGCCGAACTGATTGAAGAATTGCGATACATGAGGGCGGAGAACGACTACCTAAAGCACATGAAAACCCTCAACGAAAAGGAAGCGGCCGCCGCCAAAGCTGCGAAACCGTCCAAACGCTGAGGGCAAAGCACCCGCTGAAATACCTGCTGCACAGTGCCGGCATTCCCAAAAGCAGTTTCTACTACCACACCGGCAAAACCGATCCCGATACGGCGGCCAAAACCGCAGTGAGCGAAGTCTACCGCCGACACAAAGGCCGTTACGGCCACCGGCGGATTGCCGCCGTATTGTCGTGGAACAAAAAGAAAGTACAGCGCATTATGGGTTTGTTGGGACTGAAAGCCAAAGTCCGCAGTAAAAAAACCTACCGTCCGCAAACAGTGGGAGAGGCTTCGGACAATATTCTCAATCGAGAGTTTACCGCCGGCAAACCGGCAGACAAATGGCTGACCGATGTGACGGAGTTCAAATGCACAGACGGGAAGCTGTACTTATCGCCGATATTGGATGTGTTTAATCGGGAGATTGTGGCCTATTCTTTAGGCCGCAGAGCAAACAGTAAAATGGTGGCGCAAATGTTGGACCAAGCATTCGGCCGTCTGAAAGGCCAAACGCCGCTGCTGCATTCCGACCAAGGTGTGCTTTACCGCACCGAGGCTTATCGAACGAAATTGGCTGAGAAAGGGATTGTGCAAAGTATGTCGCGCAAAGGCAATTGTTGGGACAATGCGCCGATGGAGAGTTTCTTCGGTATACTGAAAACGGAGAGTTTCTATCAGGAAGGTGCGCTGTCGGTGGCGGAGTTGACAGAGGTAATAGATGATTACATACATTACTACAATCATGAACGGATTAGTTTAAACTTGAAAAAGCTGAGTCCTGTCGGCTACAGAACCCAGCTTGAAAAGGCTGTTTGATAAAGATTCTTAACTTGTCCAAGTATTGGGGGACAGTTCAGGTTCAGACGGCCTGAACTGTTTTACCGTTAACCTGCTTATTCGAAATTCAGCACGGCCGATGTGTAAACGTCTTGCACGTCGTCCAAATCTTCGAGCGCGTCGATGAGTTTCTGCATTTTTTCGGCGTCTTCGCCGCTCAGTTCGGTTTCGTTTTGTGCGCGCATGGTTACGTCGCCGTCTTCCGACTGAAAGCCTGCGGCTTCGAGTGCGGCTTTCACGCCCGCCCAGTCGTTGGGGGCGGTAATCACTTCGATGGAGCCGTCGTCGTTGGTAACCACGTCTTCCGCACCCGCTTCGAGCGCGGCTTCCATCAGCGCGTCTTCGCTCACGCCCGGCGCAAACAGCAGGTAGCCCTGATGCACGAAGTTAAACGCCACGCAGCCGTCGGTGCCGAGGTTGCCGCCGTTTTTGTTGAAGGCGTGGCGCACATCGGCCACAGTGCGGGTTTTGTTGTCGGTGAGGCAGTCCACCATCAGCGCGGCGCCGCCGATGCCGTAGCCTTCGTAGCGCAGTTCTACGTATTCCACGCCTTCCAGATTGCCGGTGCCTTTGTCGATGGCGCGCTGGATGTTGTCTTTGGGCATATTGTTGCTGGTGGCTTTGTCCATCGCCAGGCGCAGGCGCGGGTTGGATGCGGGATCGCCGCCGCCCATTCTGGCGGCAACGGTGATTTCTTTGATTAAGCGTGTGAAGATTTTGCCGCGTTTGGCGTCCTGACGGCTTTTACGGTGTTGGATATTCGCCCATTTGCTGTGGCCGGCCATAATTTTCCTTTCAATTTCCGCAACCGTTTGATTGCGGCCGGTTATTTTTAAAGGCCGCTATTTTAACATAGTGAAAAAGCATTTTAAAACGCCGCTCTTGATTTCAGACGGTCTGTAACCATATTGAGGCCATCTGAAAAACCGAGCAGGAAACGCTTAAATGACAACCCGAACACCCGCCGCAACCGCCCGCAGCGCCGATTGCCGCACCCGTTTTATTTTCGACGATATGCCCGTGCGCGGCCAGCATGTGCGCTTGGAAGAAGTGTGGCGCCACATCGCCGGCCAGAAACAGTATCCCGCCGCCATCCGCCGTGCATTGGGCGAACTGCTCGCCGCCGGTGCGCTGCTTTCGAGCAACCTGAAAACCGAAGGCACGCTGATTGTGCAGGTGCAGGGGCAAGGCCGTTTGAAAATGCTGGTGGTGGAAGCCACTTCCGCCGGCACCTGCCGCGCCACCGCCCGCTGGGACACGCAGGCGGCCGTGGGCGACGATGAAAACCTGCGCAGCCTGCTGGGCGACAACGGTATTTTTGCGATTACCCTGCAACCGCAAGACGGCGAACCGTGGCAGGGTGTGGTGCCGCTCGAGGGCGAAAGCATCGCGCAAATGCTGATGAACTATATGAAACGCTCGGAGCAGCTCGACACCCACATCACGCTGGCCGCTTCCGACGAAGCGTGCGGCGGCCTGCTGGTACAGCGTCTGCCCGAATCGGCTCCCGCCCCCGAGGCGTGGGAACACGTTGCCACGCTCGCGCAAACCGTGGGCGCGGAAGAGCTGGTGCAGCTCGACGCGCACCACCTGCTCTACCGGCTGTTCCACGAAACCCCGCCGCGCGTGTTTGATGCCGAACCCATCGAATTTGCCTGCACCTGCTCGCGCGGCAAGGTTAGCGATATGCTGCTGATGCTGGGCGGAGAAGAAGTCGGCTCGGTGTTGGAAGAACAAGGCAGCGTGAAAATCGACTGCGATTTCTGCAACGCCGAATATGTGTTCGACGAAACCGACATCAACGCCCTCTTCGGCATGGACGTTGCCGCCGCCGTGCGCGGCGAAAGGGCGCGGATTCAATAATGCCCTTGGGGCAGCGTGAGACAACATTTGAAATACACCGAGGCCGTCTGAAAAAGTTTTCAGACGGCCTCGGGCTTTTGCCGTATTTTCAAACGAAAAAAGAGCCGCCAAGCAGGCGGCCCAAGTGTTTGCCGGAGTTTTGCCGAGGGAAAATCAGCGCTGCCGCGCTTTAAAACGAGGATTGCTTTTGCAAATCACATAAACTTTGCCTTTGCGGCGCACAATTTGGCAATCGCGGTGGCGTTTTTTGGCAGACTTCAAAGACGACAATACCTGCATTATTTATCCTTTCTAAAAGTATTCATCATGGCTTGATAGCGCTGGTTGAACTTGCTGGCGCGGCCTTCGTTGTGGTATTCGCGCTGTTTGCCGGTATAAACGGGATGTGATGCGGAAGAGGTGTCGAGCATCAACACCGGATATTCAACGCCGTCGTGCCAAACCATGGTTTTACCGTGTGTGTCGGCACAAGAGCGTATCAGCCAGCCTTCATTGGCGCCGCTGTCGAAAAACAAAACGGTGCGGTAATTTTCGGGGTGCAGATTCGGTTTCATATCCAATCCTTCCTTGAATGTTATAATATAACATTATAGCCGATATAAGAATGATTATCAACAAACCAAGCCAAGTTAATTACCCGCGCGGTTTTCAGGCGGCCTTTTCCTGCTTCTCGGCGGCATCCAGCAATAAAAACACCAGCAAAGCCAGCAGCATCAGCACCGCAGTGAGCACCATCGCGCTGTCGTGGTTTTCTGCGCCTGCGGTGCCGAGATAGCGGTAAATCAGGGTGGTGAGCGTTTGCCATTCGGGGCGCGACAAAAACAGGGTGGCGGCAAATTCGCCCACGCAGGTAGCGGCGGCCAAAGTCAGCCCGCGCCTCAACGCAGGCAGCAGCAGCGGAACGGTAACGGTTAAGGCCGTCTGAAACGGCGTGGCGCCCAAACTGCGGGCGGCGGCGGCATAATTGGCGGGCAGCGCATCCCAGGCGGCGAGCAGGTCTTTGGCGATGAAAGGATAGGCCAACAGCGCGTAAGTGGACACCAAAAGCGGCAGTGATGCCGTCCATTCGGGGTAAAGCAGCAGCAGGCCGAACGCCACGCACACGGGCGACACCATAAACGGCAGAAACGTCAGCGCGCGCACCCATGCGGCACGGCGGGCCAAAGCGGCGTGCAAAACCCCCAGCAGCAACGCCAGCAGCATCGCCCAAAAAGTGAAACGCAAGGTGTTCCAAACGGCGTGTAAAGTTTCGGCTTCCCGCCACACCGCCCAAGAATCCCCTGCCTGCGCCGCCTGCCATAACACGGCCAGCAGCGGCAGGGCGCAGCAGGCGGCCAAAAGCAGCAGCGAACCCGCCAACAGTGCTTTGGCGGCAAATGTGCGCGGCGGCTCGGGCGGCAGCGGGCGGATGGTGCGGCCCGAAGCGGCGCGGCGGCTCCAATGCGCATACAGCACGCCCGCCAGCGCGGTAATCGCCAGCACCAGCCACACCAGCACCGAAGCCTGCGCCATATCGAGTTCATACGCAATCAGTTGGTAGATTTCCACTTCCACCGTGGCATAACGGCTGCCGCCGAGCAGCAGCGCCAACCCGAAACCCGAAAAACAATATAAAAACACCAAACACACGCCGCCCGCCAGCCAAGGCTGCAACACGGGGCGTTCGACGTGCCAAAAGCGCTGCCACGCGTTTGCGCCCAAAGTCTGCGCCGTATGCAGCCGCGCCGCAGGCACTTGCAGAAACCCCTGATACGCCGCGCGCACCAGCACGGGCAGGTTGAAAAACACATTGCCGTAAAGCAGCAGATAGGGCGTGTCTTCCCAACCCGCCCACAACAGACCGTGCGGGCCGAACAGCGCCAGCACGCCCATACCGGCCACCAGCGTGGGCATCACAAACGGCAGCATCAACAGGCGCAGAATCCAACGCCGCCCGGGAAACGCCAGCCGCGCCAACACCCAAGCCGCCGGCACGCCCGCCAGCAGCGCCAACACGCAGGTAACCGCCGCCTGAAGCGTGGTCCAGCCGATGCGCCACCGGATATATTCGTCTTGCAGCATCTGCCAAACCATTCCCCCGTTTTCATAAAGCACCAGCGCAAACAGGGGGGCGGCCACCATCACGGCAAGAAAGCCGAGCGGCAGCAGCGCAAGCAGCAGGGTGGCGGCGGGTTTGGGCAGGGGCATGGCAATCAACCGGTTTGTGCGGGAAGTTACGGCATTGTAAAGGAAAACAGCAGATCGGGGCTTTTGCAAAAACACCTTAAGGCCGAAACCTTTGCAAAAAGCCGTTTTAATCCTGAATTTATTTGTATTTCGTCATGCTCGGGCTTGCCCCGGGTATCTCTTTTTCTTCTAAAACAAACAGATGCCCGGACCAAGCCCGAGCATGACGCAAGTGTTTTAAGGTATCGAAAAGAATTTTGCAAAGGTCTCACGCCGTCTGAAACATCCGATTATCGTCATCAGCTTTGCAAGCCGGAATATGACGAGTGTGCTTTTTCTCAGGTTGATTGGCGCAAACAGCGGCGCCGGCATAAAAAACACCCCGCATTTTGCTGTGCGGGGTGTTTTGCCGTTGCCGTGGTTACAGCGAATAATACATTTCGAATTCCAACGGGTGCGGCGCCATGCGGATGCGTTTCACGTCTTCTTCTTTGAAGGCGATGTAGCTCTCGATCCAATCTTTGCTGAACACACCGCCGCGGGTTAAGAACTCGTGGTCGGCTTTCAGTGCTTCCAGCGCTTCTTCCAAAGAGACGCAAACTGTGGGCACCAATGCGTCTTCTTCAGGCGGCAGGTCGTAAAGATTTTTATCGGCGGGGTCGCCCGGATGGATTTTGTTTTGGATACCGTCCAAACCGGCCATCAGCAGGGCGGAGAAAGCCAGATAGGGGTTGGCCATCGGATCGGGGAAACGCGCTTCGATGCGGCGGGCTTTGGCGCTGTTCACCGCAGGAATGCGGATGGAAGCCGAACGGTTTTTGGCCGAATAAGCCAGCTTGGTCGGCGCTTCGAAGTGCGGCACCAAACGTTTGTAGGAATTGGTGGAGGGGTTGGTGATGGCGTTCAGGGCTTTGGCGTGTTTGATGATACCGCCGATGTAGTAAAGGGCGGTGTCGGAGAGGCCGGCGTAGCCGTCGCCTGCAAACAGGTTTTGGCCGTCTTTCCAGATGGATTGGTGAACGTGCATGCCGCTGCCGTTGTCGCCCATAATCGGCTTGGGCATGAAGGTGGCGGTTTTGCCGAAGTTGTGGGCAACGTTGTGGATGATGTATTTCATATCCTGCGTCCAGTCGGCGCGGCGCACCAAGGTGCTGAATTTGGTGCCGATTTCCATTTGGCCGGCGGTGGCCACCTCGTGGTGGTGCACTTCGACGGGAATGCCGATTTCTTCGAGCAGGTTTACCATGGCCGAGCGCAGGTCTTGGCCGGAATCAACGGGGGCAACGGGGAAATAGCCGCCTTTCACGAAGGGGCGGTGGCCGGTGTTTTGGCCGTCGTATGATTTGCCGCTGCTCCACGCGGCTTCTTCGCTGTGGATTTTGTAGCGGGTGCCGCTCATGCTGGTTTCGAATTCTACGCCGTCGAACACGAAAAACTCAGGTTCGGGGCCGAAATAGGCGGTGTCGCCGATGCCTGAAGATTTCAGGTAGGCTTCGGCGCGTTTGGCGATGGAGCGCGGGTCGCGGTCGTAGCCCTGGCCGTTGGCGGGGTCGATAACGTCGCAGGTAATCACAACGGTGGCGTCGTCGTAAAACGGGTCGATATAGGCGGAGCTTGAATCGGGGCGCAGCTGCATATCGGAAGCCTGAATGCCTTTCCAGCCGCCGATAGACGAGCCGTCGAACGCCTGGCCGTTTTCAAACCACTCTTCCGGGTCGTCCAGCACCACATGGGTGGGCACGGTAACGTGCTGCTGTTTGCCTTTGGTATCGGTGAAGCGCAGGTCAACGAAGCGCACTTCGTTTTCTTCGATAAGTTTGACTACTTCTTTTACTGACATAATCTGCTCCTGAGAGGATAGTGAAGGGGAAAGCGATTTCAAAACAACCAAATCTGCACCGCAGGCGGCAGCGGAACATTGTGCCACAACCGTCGGAAAAAGGGGGCGGGGCGCAAATAAAAACCGCGCCGTGATGGAAGCCAATATAGTTTTTGTTTGTAAAATTGTCAACAATCCGATGTGTAAAGAATAGCGGCCGTCTGAAATTTTTCAGACGGCCTGCCCTATTGTTTTATTTTTAAGCAGATATATATAATGCGCTGTTACCCAAGCGGGTGCCTTTGCGCGCCCCTTAATCCGACCGCATTGCTACGGAGCCTGCCGCATGGCCGCCACACTTCCCCGTTATGCCGTTTTCGGCAACCCGATTGCCCACAGCAAATCGCCGCAAATCCACCGGCAATTCGCCTTGCAGGAAAAGGTGCGGATCGAATACGAACGCATCTTGGCCGAGCCGGGAGCGTTTGCCGAAGCCGCCGAACGTTTTTTTGCCGAAGGCGGGTTGGGCGCAAACGTTACCGTGCCGTTTAAAACCGATGCCTATGATTGGGTGAGCGAGCATTCCGAGCGGGCCGAAGCCGCCGGCGCAGTCAACACCATTATCCCGCTGGGCGGCGGCCGCTTCCGCGGCGACAACACCGACGGCGTGGGGCTGGTGAGCGACATCACCGAAGCGCAGGAAACCGCCCTGAAAAACCGACGCATTCTGATTTTGGGTGCGGGCGGCGCAGTGCGCGGCGTGGTGCCCGTGCTGCTGCAACAACAGCCTGCCGACATCACCATCGCCAACCGCACCGAAACCAAAGCGCGGGAGCTGGCGGAGCGTTTCGGCGTTCGGTCGGCACCGCTAAACGGCCTGCCCGCCGGCCGTTTCGATATTATTATCAACGGCACCTCGGGCGGTTTGGGCGGCGAAATACCGGCCGTTGCACCCGAAGTGTTCGGCATCTGTGAGCTGGCCTACGATATGGTGTACGGCGCGGCGGCACAGGCGTTTTTGGATTATGCCCGCCGCAGCGGCGCCAAAAAAACTGCCGACGGCTTGGGTATGCTGGTGGGGCAGGCCGCGTTTTCCTACCGGCTTTGGCGCGGTTTTTCGCCCGATATCAAACCCGTTATCCGTTATATGAAAGAGGCCGTCTGAAATGATTAAATGGCTGCTTGCGCTGCCTTTTGCGGCGTTTATCCTGTTTAATGCCTACGTGTACGGCAACATCATCACCTATCGCGCCGTGGCGCCGCACAAAACCGCGTTTATGAGTATGCGCATGAGCGATTTTAGTGCCAAAGGCAAAGAAGTCGAACTGGATTACCGCTGGGTGCCCTATGATCGCATCTCCACCAACCTCAAAAAAGCCCTGATTGCTTCGGAAGACGCCAACTTCGCCGCACACGGCGGTTTCGACTGGGGCGGCATCCGCAACGCCATGAAGCGCAACGAGCGCAGCGGCAAAATCCGCGGCGGCGGCTCCACCATCAGCCAGCAGCTGGCGAAAAACCTGTTTTTAAACGAAAGCCGCAGCTATTGGCGCAAGGCCGAAGAAGCCGCCATCACCGCCATGATGGAAGCCACCACCGATAAAGACCGCATTTTCGAGCTTTATCTCAACGTAATCGAATGGGGCTACGGCATTTACGGCGCCGAAGCGGCCTCGCAGCACTTCTATAAAAAACCGGCCGCCAACCTCACCAAACAGCAGGCGGCCAAACTCGCCGCCCGCGTGCCGCGGCCGCTGTATTACGCCGAAAACCCGCGCGACCGCAGCCTGCGCAACAAAACCAACATCATCCTGCGCCGCATGGGTTCGGCCGCATTGCCGGATACGGAATGAGAGCTTTGCAAACGCCGCCTCCAACAAAAAACAAAAAACGGAACAGCATTAACTGTTCCGTTTTTATTTTTTCAGACGGCCTTAAAAGGTCTCAGGCCGTCTGAAAAGTTTTATACCATTACACGTTCACTTTTTCGGCCACTTCGTTGTAGCTGTCGATTTCGTTGAAGTTCATGTAGCGGTAGATCTGATCGCCCTGCTCGTTGATGATGCCGATATTGGCTTGGTATTCTTCAACGGTGGGGATTTTGCCCAGTTTGGAGCAGATGGCCGCCAGTTCCGCAGAACCCAAGAACACATTGGTGTTTTTGCCCAAACGGTTGGGGAAGTTGCGGGTGGAAGTGGACATCACGGTTGCCCCTTCGCGCACTTGTGCCTGGTTGCCCATACACAGCGAGCAGCCGGGCATTTCCATGCGCGCGCCGGCACGGCCGAGCACGCCGTAGTGGCCTTCGTTGGTCAGCTCTTGCGCGTCCATTTTGGTGGGCGGCGCCATCCACAGGCGCACGGGGATGTCGCTCTTGCCTTCCAGCAGTTTGGAAGCGGCGCGGAAGTGGCCGATGTTGGTCATGCACGAACCGATGAACACTTCGTCGATCGGCGTGCCGGACACTTCGGACATGAATTTCACATCGTCGGGGTCGTTCGGGCAGGCCACGATCGGCTCTTTGATGTCGTCCATGTTGATTTCGATAACGGCGGCGTATTCGGCATCTTTATCGGCTTCCAAAAGCTGCGGATCGGCCAGCCAGGCTTCCATCGCTTTGATGCGGCGCTCCAGCGTGCGCGGGTCTTTATAGCCGTCGGCAATCATGTTTTTCATCAACACGATGTTGGACTTCATGTATTCGATAATCGGCTCTTTGTTGAGCTTCACGGTACAGCCGGCGGCGGAACGCTCGGCGGAAGCGTCGCTCAATTCGAACGCCTGTTCCACTTTCAGGTCGGGCAGGCCTTCGATTTCCAGAATACGGCCCGAGAAAATGTTTTTCTTGCCGGCTTTGGCCACGGTGAGCAGGCCTTGCTTGATGGCATACAGCGGAATGGCGTTTACCAGATCGCGCAGGGTTACGCCCGGTTGCAGTTTGCCGCTGAAGCGCACCAGCACGGATTCGGGCATATCGAGCGGCATCACGCCGGTGGCGGCGGCAAAGGCCACCAAGCCGGAACCTGCGGGGAAGGAAATGCCCAGCGGGAAACGGGTGTGCGAGTCGCCGCCGGTGCCGACGGTGTCGGGCAGCAGCAGGCGGTTCAGCCATGAGTGGATCACGCCGTCGCCCGGGCGCAGGGAAACGCCGCCGCGGGTGGAGATAAACTCAGGCAGCTCTTTGTGGGTTTTCACGTCCACCGGTTTCGGATAGGCGGCGGTGTGGCAGAACGACTGCATCACCAAGTCGGCAGAGAAGCCCAGGCAGGCGAGGTCTTTCAGCTCGTCGCGGGTCATCGGGCCGGTGGTGTCTTGCGAGCCGACGGTGGTCATGCGCGGTTCGCAGTAAGTGCCGGGGCGCACGCCCTGCCCTTCGGGCAAGCCGCAGGCACGGCCAACCATTTTCTGCGCCAGCGAGAAGCCTGCTTTGCTTTCGGCAGGCGCCTGCGGCAGGCGGAATTCGGTGGAGGCGGGCAAGCCCAGCGCTTCGCGGGCTTTGGCGGTTAAGCCGCGGCCGATAATCAGATTGATGCGGCCGCCGGCCTGCACTTCGTCGAGCAACACTTGCGATTTCAGTTGGAATTCGGCAACGGTTTCGCCGTTTTTCACGATTTTGCCTTCATACGGCAGAATATCGACCACGTCGCCCATTTTCAGCGCGGAAACGTCCACTTCGATCGGCAGGGCACCAGAATCTTCTTGGGTGTTGAAGAAAATCGGGGCGATTTTGCCGCCCAGGCACACGCCGCCGTAGCGTTTGTTCGGCACGAAGGGAATATCCAGGCCGGTGTGCCAGATTACCGAGTTGGTGGCGGATTTGCGCGAAGAGCCGGTGCCGACTACGTCGCCCACATAGGCAACGGGGTGGCCTTTGGCTTTCAATTCTTCCAACAGTTTGATGGGGCCGACTTCGCCGGGTTTGTCGGGGTTGATGCCGTCGCGCGGGTTTTTCAGCATGGCCAGCGCATGCAGCGGGATGTCGGGGCGGCTCCAGGCGTCGGGCGCGGGTGAGAGGTCGTCGGTGTTGGTTTCGCCGTCGACTTTGAATACGGTAACGGTGATTTTTTCGGGCACTTTTTCGCGCGAGGTAAACCATTCGGCGTTGGCCCACGATTCGAGCACGGCTTTGGCGTGCGGGTTGCCTTTGTCGGCTTTTTCTTTCACGTCGTGGAAAGAGTCGAACATCAAGAGGGTGTGTTTCAACCCTTCGGCGGCAATCGGCGCCAGTTTGTCGTTGTCGAGAAGCTCAATCAGCGGGTGGATGTTGTAACCGCCGAGCATGGTGCCCAGAAGTTCGGTGGCGTATTCGGGCGATACCAGCGGGCTTTGTACGCTGCCTTCGGCAACGGCGGCCAAGAACGAGGCTTTTACTTTGGATGCGTCGTCCACGCCGGGCGGCACGCGGTTGGCGAGCAAATCTACCAAGAATCCGTCTTCGCCTGCGGGCGGGTTTTTCAGCAGTTCCACCAGATCGGCGGTTTGCTGGGCGGTGAGCGGGAGGGCGGGAATGCCCAGAGCTTCGCGCTCTGCGGCGGCTTTGCGATAGGCTTCTAACATCTCGTTGTTCCTTTTAGTGGTTTTTCTTCTGGGTTTACCGCACATTGTAGTGCTGCGTAGTTTTTAAATCATAAACCAAATTTGTGTAAATAGGAACTTTCTTTTGCAGTTCTCGGGCAGGATTGCGGTTGGTTTAAAGGCCGTCTGAAAGGGTTTCAGACGGCCTGTTTGATAATGCCGGCGTTAGTGTTTGCGTTTGCGTGAAATACATATCGACCACACCAGCAGCAGGTTCAGCTGCGCCAGCACGACGGCGGCGGCGGCTTTGGCCAGATCGGCCAGCGTCCAGGTGCCGACGATGGGGTTGTAGAAAAGGTTGCGGTGGTCGTTGACAATCAGGTAAACCGTTAACAGCCACAGCGACCAGGTTACTGCAAAAATCAATATGCTTTTGGTGCTGATAACCGGATTGGGTTTCCGCGCTTTATGGATAACCATCAGTTCGCGCAAGTCTTGCACTTGTTCAGACATAAGCCTCTCCTTTCGTTGCGGTGATAAAAAACGCCGTGTCGGCGGCAGCCCTGTGCTACTGCACGCCCCTGTCGGGGCTGACCCAGGTGGCCTTGCGCCGTTTGTCGCGCAAAAGCGCCTTGGGGAAACCGTGGATCAGTGTGATGCTGTTGAGCAGCCAGAAGGCATAGGGATACCAGATGCAGCTGATGAAATACCGGAATAAGTTGCTTTCGTAGCGGCTGTCGATAAACATGCTCACGGAAAACTGCAAAATAAACATCATGAAGGTAATCAGGCTGGCCACTTTGAACAGCGTGAAATCATGCGGGTGGCCGAGCGCCAGCTCCGCCAGACCTGCAATGGTTACGCCCAAAAGCGAATACGCCCAAATCAGGGTGATGAAATATTCGGCATAAAGCGGCCACAGGCGGATATGGTGCAGCCGCCAGATGTCTTTGAAATATTTCAAAATCACTTCCGCCCCGCCCTGTGCCCAGCGCAGCCGCTGGCGGTAGAGTCCGCGTATGGTTTCGGGCATCAATACCCAACACAATGCACGCGGTTCGTAGGCGATGTTGTAACCGGCGATTTGGGTTTTCCAGCTCACGTCGATGTCGTCGGTGATCATGTTGTCGCTCCAGCCGCCGATTTTCAGCAGCACGTCTTTACGTATGCACATAATCACGCCGGACACGGTAAACAATGTGCCCACCACGCTTTGCGAGCGTTTGATCAGGCCGATAATCGAGCTGAATTCGGCCACTTGCAGCTTGCCCAACACGGTGCTGCGGTTGCGCACGCGCGGGTTGCCGGTTACGGCGCCCAAATCGGGGTTGTTTTCCATATTCTGAATCATGTATTCGATGGCGCTGTAATCGAGGATGGCGTCGCCGTCGATGCCGACGATGTATTTGCCCAGTGCATGGCGGGCGCCGTTGTTCATGGCGGAGGCTTTGCCGCCGTTGGGTTGGTCGACCACCACGATTTTTTCGGCTTTTTCCGCCCAGCGTTCGATGATTTCGAGCGTGTTGTCGGTGCTGCCGTCGTTGATGAAGATCAGCTCGTAGTTGGGGTAGGTTAAATTGAGCAGGTGCGGTATCGATGTGTCGAGGTTGTCTGCTTCGTTGTAGCAGGGAATCAGCACGCTCACCATCGGTGCGTAGCCCTGATACATAAACTCGGGTTCGCCCGCCCGCCGCTCGAGAAACAGAAAATAAAAAATGCCCGAAACCGTCCAATAAACGGCCATGATGCCCGGATAGAGCATCACGAATACGGCTAAATATTCATACCAGTCCATTGGGGTTGCTGCCCTTGCTGTTTGTGTTTGAAGCGTTTGTTTTGGTGGTTGGTGTTGTTCAGACGGCCTGCTCCGGAGAGGCCGTCTGAAAACGGGGTTAGCGCTGCACCGAAAATGCCGGTTTGATGGTTTTCAGCGGCGGCTGGTCTTGCAGGAAGTTATCGGGGTAGTAGGCCAGGTTTTTCACGCCCTCTTTTTTCAGCAAAGTCATCCAGTCCGTCATTTCTTCGGCGGGCACCGGCTGTTTGGTGCGCCAGTTCACCGCTTGCAGCTCGAACACGGTTTTATCGAGCGGCACGTTGCTGCGCTTGACTTCGGCCACCAGTTTGCCCATCCAGCGCGCGGCTTCTTTGCGGCTTAACGGCTGCTCGTTTTCCATATAGGGCATGGCCATGATGGCGGTGTAGTCGTAGGCGGCGGCAAACTTGGGCAGGCTTTGGGCGAACCACTGCTGCGATTCGGGGCGGGTAATCACGCCGGCATAAAGGTTGCGGGCGGTTTTCATTTCGTTTTTGCCGTTGAAGCTGTATTTCAACGAGGCTTGTTTCAGCATATCGGAATAGCCGATTAAATCGTCGCCCTTCTGCCCGGCTTCGCTGCGGTATTGCTCTGCACTACGCGCGCCGGCGGCGGTGTTGCCTTCGTAGTCGGTTAAGAAGCCGTCGTCGTGGAAAATCAGGCCGTTGAAGCGGCTGTTGAAGGCGAGGTCTTCATAAATTTCGGCCACGGCGCGGCGGCTCTTGGCGCTATACGGCGAGAGGCGCAGATAGTGGTTGGCGCTGGGTTTGCCGGTGCGGCTGTCGGTAACGTAGTCGTAACCGCTGCCCAAATCGAAAGCCATCATCGGCATCCACGCATACACTTTTACGTTGGAACGCGTAATCAGCTGCCAGGCCACGCGGCTGAACAGGTCGGCCTTCACTTTCAGATGGCGGTTGGGGAAATACACGGCCTCCGCCACGCCGTTGCCGTCGTCGTCGGCAAAGGCTTGCAGATACACGGTGGTGATGCCCATTTTGTAGATGCGCTCGATGAGTTTGTCGAAATTGCGCTCCACCTGCGCGGGGTCGGGGTCGTGCAGGTAGTCCAAGTCGATGTGCACGGCGCGTTGGTGCGGCGGGGTGAACATCTGCCCGTCGAGGTAGGCTTTCATCAGCGGGTAGCCGGTTTCGTTATCGATGAGCGCACGGCCCACGCTGCGCTGCTCCGTGGTGTTCAGGGTTTCGTCGAACAGGGTGAAATCGTTGTCCAGCCCCACGCCGGCGGCGATTTCGCGGGCGGTTTCGTTAAACTGCCCGTAAGGCCACACAATCACGTTGGGGCGCACGCCGGTGCGCGCGGTGATGATGTCCACCGAGCGTTTCAAATCGTTGTGTACGCGCTGTTTGTAGGCAGCATGGGTTTCGTAGCGGCCGTTTTTATATTCGGGAAACACGGCGGCAAACTGCGAGCCGGTGGGGTTGCCCGTGATGCTGCGGTGCAGGTCGTGGGTGTGCGAGGCGATTTCCACCAAGCCGCTTTTCTGCATTTCGCGCACCTGTTCCCAAGTAATGAAGGCCGAACGCGGCAGCATTTGTTTGCCGTAGGCGATCCGGCCGCCCTGCGGCGTTTCCATCCAGCCGGTAACCAATGCGTACACCGCCGGATAGTTGAAGGCTTTCAACAGCGGGTAGATTTTGGTGTAGAAGCTCATGTAGCCGTCGTCAAACGTGAGCAATACGGGCTTGGGCGGCAGCTTGGCGCGGCCGGTGCGCGCGTCTTGAATCTGCTTGAAACTCACGGGGGTGTAGCCGTTGTCGCGCAGCCAGTTGAAATGTGCGGCCAGCCGCTGCACGGTGATGGTTTGCGGAAAATAACGGCGCTGGATTGCGCCCGCCATTTCCTGTTCTTCTTTGGTTTTGACAACGGGTGCGGTTTCGTCGATCACGTTGTGGTAACACATCACGCCGTAGCGCACGTCGGCGGCATAAGCGCTTTGCAGCATGAGGCCGGCGAAGAGGCCGGCGAGCAGGCGTTTGCAGTTCATGTTTTTCTGCCTATCATTCATTCTTGTATTTTTTTAAAGTGTCTGCTGTTTTCAGACGGCCTCTCCGCCGCAGCGTGAGGCCGTCTGAAAACCATTCTGTCAATCAGTAAAACTTCACGCTCAAATTGGCTGCGCCGAAGTTTTGATATTCGAGGTCGCCGTCATACATGGCTTGGCGGCGGCCGAACTCGTAGCCCAGCGTGGCGCGGCGGCCGAAGCTCCAGTCGTGCCTGTATTTAATCTGCCAAGTGTTTTCGGCTTGGTGGCCGGCCTGCCAGTAGCGCCCTACGCTGCCGCCGGCGGTTTGAACGAGCTTCACGTTATTGTCCAACGGCAGGGTGTAGGAAAACGCCAGCTCGCCGCTCACGGTTTTGCTGTTTTCGGGGTTGTAGTAGAAGGCAGACGGGATATCTTTGTTGCGGCTGTAATCCGCCCACAGCGAACCGCCCAGCTTCCAGCGGTTGTGTTGGAAAATATCGTGCGAAAGCCAGGCGTTGGCGGTTTGGCGGGTGTTGCCGTCGTCAAACTTCATCACGCCCGCGCCTATGCCCGCACGGGTGGCGGCCGAGTGGGTGTATTCCGCGCCCAAGGTGTATTCGTCGGCATACACTTCCTGCCACAGGGCTTTCACGGGCGTGTTGGCGCTGTTGAAAGCCGCGCGGGCGGTAAAGCCCACGAAGTCGTTCACGCGCCAGTCGGCGCCCAGCGTGCCGTAGGCTTTATCGTTCAGCTGCGTGCCGTGCCCCGCTTCGGCATTCACCACCACCGGATAAAGGTTGATTTCGGCGCCCGCCCCCACGCGGCCGGCGCGCAGCGGCTCGCCGTGGTTGGGCACATAATTGTGCTGCTGCACAATATAGGCGCGGTGGCCGCTGCTGCTGCGCGGGCTGTAGAGTTTCGCGGTTTGCGCCCATTCGCTGCCGTCTTCGGGCGATGTGGCTTTCATCACCGTGCCACCGATTTCCAAGCGCGCGGCGCGTTCTTCGTCGTAAAGCTGCCAGAATCCCCTGTGGCTGATATCGTCGCGGCTCAAACCTTTGGATAAATCATCTACCGCCCGCCAGTTGCCTGCCGCCAAATGGGCGGCGGCGGCTTTGCCGTCCACCCATTTCTGGTTAGGTTCGCCCAAATATTCGCGCGCACCGTCGAATCTGGCTAAGGCGCGGTCTTCATGGCCGTCCATCTGCGACAGCTCGCCCGCCAGAATCATCGCCCACGGGTCGGCGGGGTGTTCGTCGAGCCAGTTTTTCATCAGCTTGTGCGCGCCTTTCACATTGCCGTTCCAGGCTTCGATGCGGGCGTTCCAGAAATATTGGGTGTCGTAATACGGGTTTTCCACTTCAACGGTGTGGGTGAAATCGGGCGTGTATTTTTTCGGATTCCAATGCTTCATTTTCTCCTGAGTTTGTGTGAACTCCATCAGGTCGGTATCGCTTTCAACCAACAGTTCCACCAGCTCCGGATCGAGCTTGCCCTGCGCCGCCATCTGGCGGTTCATGCGCCCGTGCAGCACTTTGCGCGCCCGGTGCGGGCTGCCGGCCATCAGCAGGGCTTTGGCGTATTCGTCCTGCACGTAATCGGGCTGTTCGCCCTGTGCGGCCAGCACGCGGTAGTCGCGCAGCGCCTGTTTTTCGTTGCCCGCAGCCACGGCGGCGGCCAAGCGGTCGCGCAGCGCCTGCGTGTGCAGCGGGCTGCCCGCTTCCGTTTTATCCACCACTTCGCTCAAACCGGCATAAGCCGCGCGGATTTGCGCCGGATTGGCAGTT
The DNA here is from genome assembly GCF_014055005.1 of Neisseria dentiae. Classification (NCBI taxonomy): domain Bacteria; kingdom Pseudomonadati; phylum Pseudomonadota; class Betaproteobacteria; order Neisseriales; family Neisseriaceae; genus Neisseria; species Neisseria dentiae. The sequence goes on from NZ_CP059570.1 coordinate 2,213,362, forward strand.
TGGCGTGCGCCGCGCAGCAACGCGGCGGATTTGGCGGCTTGCAGCCACAAACGGTCTTGCCCGTTGAATTGGTCGGGATATTGCGCCATCAGCCGCTCCTGCTGCGGAAAAAGCTGCAATTGGGCGGCGGTGCGGTAAAGCTGCAAAACATGGTCGCGGTTAGCGGGGTCGGCTTCATGCAGGCGCTGCTGCTCGGCCAGCCGGCCGGTGAGCGACTGCGTGCGCTGTTTCAGATAGGCTTCGGCTTCGCGGATGCCTTTATCTTCGCCGAAACGCTTGCGGTAGGCTTCGATCTGCTGCTGCGCGGCGGCGTAGTCTTCGCTGTCCACCGCCACCAGCGCGCTGCCCAGATAACCGGTTTGGTGCTGCGGTGCGGCAAGCTGCAATTGGCGGTAGAGCGCGGCGGCTTGGGGATATTGTTTGGTATCGCGCGCGGCTTTGGCGAGGTTTTCCAATTCGTCGGCGGAATAGGTTTCAGGCGCGCAGCCGGCGCACACGGCCAATGCTTCTTCCGGTTTGCCCTGACGCATCAGCAGCGCAATCAAATCGGCGCGCACTTTGGCATCGCCGCTTTGCGCATACAGATTGCCCAGCTGCGCCACCGATTCGGCAAGCTGCGTCTCGCCGCCGCGCGCATGAAGCGCCCAGCGCTCGCGTTCGGCCTGTATGTCTTGGGCGGCGGCAAACGGCACGGACGCAAAAACGGCAGCCGTGCATACGGAAAGTTTGTGAATTCGGCTCATGATTCGGAAATTCCGGGGTTTTCTGCACCGGAAGCATGATGCAGTTGTTTATTTAGATGAGAAGCAACAGAGCGTTTTAGTAATGCAAGAGAATTTATTTGGGCGTAACAATCAACCCAATTTAAAATTTTGATGCAGCTTATATCAACTTCTGTAAAGATGGCTTAAGAGCTGCCCCAGCGGTCAAATCAGGCTATGGGCGGCCTTATCTAAACCTATAAAACTGTTACGTTTCGGGCAATAACTCTATTTAATATGAATGAAAGAAGAATTATCCCGTTTTATTAAATCATCTTCGCCCTTGCCCCTGCCGCCGTTCGGGTAAATAATAGGCCGTCTGAAAACCCGATAATTTTAAAGAACAGGAGAATACGATGACTTCCCCCCGCCCCGACAACACCGCCTGCATCGTGGTTGATATTCAGGAACGCCTCAACCCCGCTCTCCATCAGGCCGAAGAGATGGTGGAAAACAGCCGCACGCTGCTGCAAGGCTTGCAGGCTTTAGATGTGCCGGTTGCGGCCACCGAGCAGTATCCGAAAGGCTTGGGACACACGGTTGCCGATGTCGGCAGCCTGCTGGGCGGCGCGCCTGTGTTTGAAAAAACGCGTTTTTCCGCGCTGATACCCGAAGTGCAGCAGTTTTTGCAGAGCCGCAATATCGAAAACGTGGTTCTGGTCGGCGCCGAAGCGCATGTGTGCATGCTGCAAACCGTGCTTGATTTGCGCGCGGCGGGCTTGGGCGTGTATGTGCCGTTCGAGTGTACCGCTTCGCGCGCGCCTGCCAATAAGGCCAATGCGCTGGAGCAGATGCGCGCGGCCGGTGCGGTGGTGTCGAACGTGGAAAGCGTGCTGTTCCAATTGTTGGGCGACGCCAAACATCCGGCGTTTAAAACCGTGTCCAAACTGATTCAATAAATTTACAGGCCGTCTGAAATCTTTTTCAGACGGCCTGTAACCCACCGACTGCCAACCCCGCAACAAACCGATCCGCCATGCAAACCATCATCGCCAACGCCCGCCGCCATTCCCACTATCTCGCCCGCCATCTCGACAATGGCAACCTCAAGCCCGAAATCCTGCACCCCATGCTGGATAAAGTGCTCGGCACCGCCGATTTCCAAGCCTTTGCCGACTGGGAAAAAATCCGCGCCGACGAAAACGAAGAAGAGCTGGCGCGCCAGTTGCGCCTGCTGCGCCGTTATGTGATGGCGCAGATTATCGTGCGCGACATCAACCGCATCAGCGATTTGGCCGAAGTTACCCGCACCATCACGCTGTTTGCCGATTTTGCCGTCAACACCGCGCTCGGTTTCGCCTATGCCTATTATCAGGATATGTACGGCACGCCTATCGGCCGCTACACGCGCGAGGCGCAGCACCTGAGCGTGGTGGCGATGGGCAAGGCGGGTGGCTACGAATTGAACGTATCCTCCGACATCGACCTGATTTTCGTTTACCCCGAAGCGGGCGACACTGACGGCAAACGCGAGCGCGGCAATCAGGAATTCTTCACCAAAACCGGCCAGAAGCTGATTGCGCTTTTGAACGACATCACCGCCGACGGCCAAGTGTTCCGCGTCGATATGCGCCTGCGCCCCGACGGCGATTCCGGCGCACTGGTATTGAGCGAAACCGCACTCGAGCAATATTTAATCCAGCAGGGGCGCGAATGGGAACGCTACGCCTGGTGCAAAGGCCGCGTGGTTACGCCCTACCCCAACGGCATCGCCTCGGTGGTGCGCCCCTTCGTGTTCCGCAAATACCTCGATTTCAACGCCTACGAAGCCATGCGCGCCCTGCACCGCCAAATCCGCAGCGAAGTGGGCCGCAAAGGCATGGCCGACAACGTGAAGCTCGGCGCCGGCGGCATCCGCGAAGTCGAATTCATCGCCCAGATTTTCCAGATGATACGCGGCGGCCGCATCCGCAGCCTGCAACTGAAAGGCACGCAGGAAACCCTGCACGAACTCGCCCGCCTCGGCATTCTCGAACACCGCACCGCCAACACCCTTCTGGACGCCTACCGCTTTTTGCGCGATGTCGAACACCGCCTGCAATATTGGGACGACCAGCAAACCCAAACCCTGCCGCAAAACCCCGAACAACAGCAGCTCTTGGCCGAAAGCATGGGTTTTGCCGACTACCCCGCCTTTTCAGACGGCCTCAACCGCCACCGCAGCCAAGTTAACGCCATCTTCAACGAAATTCTGGCCGAACCCGAAGAAACCCCGCAGCAAAAAGCCGAAAGCTGGCAGTGGGTGTGGCAGGAAAACGGCGACGAAGAAACCCTGCGCAGCCGCCTGGCCGAACACGGCTTCGAGGCCGATACCGTGGCCGAACGGCTCGCGCAGCTGCGGCACAGCCACAAATACCGCCACCTTTCCGCCCACGCCCAACCGCGTTTCGATGCCGTGATGCCGCCCTTGGCGGAAGCCGCCGCCGCCCAAACCAACCCCACCGCCACCCTGCTGCGGCTGCTCGACTTTCTCGAAACCGTCAGCCGCCGTTCGGCCTATCTGGCCTTTCTCAACGAACACCCGCAGGCTTTGCGGCAACTGGCCGGCATCATGAGCCAAAGCTCGTGGGTGGCCGCCTACCTGTGCAAATACCCGATACTGCTCGACGAACTCCTAAGCGCGCAGTTGATGGAAACCGAACACGACTGGCCCGCGCTTGCCGCCGAACTTTCAGACGGCCTGGCCAATGCCGGCGGCGACACCGAAGCGCAGATGGACATTCTGCGCCACTTCCAACACACCCAAGTGTTCCGCCTCGCCGTGCAGGATTTGGCCGGATTGTGGACGGTTGAAGCCTTATCCGACCAACTTTCCGCCCTGGCCGACACCATACTCGCCGCCGCCCTGCCCGCCGTGTGGGCCGACACCCCCAAAACCCACACCGGCACACCCAACATCGCCGTTATCGGCTACGGCAAACTCGGCGGCAAAGAGCTGGGTTATTCTTCAGACCTCGATTTGGTCTATCTCTACGACGACCCCCACCCCGACGCACCCGACATCTACGGCCGCTTCGTGCGCCGCCTCACCAACTGGCTTTCCGCCGCCACCGGCGCAGGCACGCTTTACGACGTTGATTTGCGGCTGCGCCCCAACGGCGACGCCGGTTTTCTCGCCCACAGCACCGCCGCCTTTGAAAAATACCAGCACGAAAGCGCGTGGACATGGGAACACCAATCCCTCACCCGCGCCCGCTTCATCTGCGGCAGCAGCGCAATCGGCGCCTTTTTCGACCGCGTGCGCCAACAAGTGCTCACGCAGCCGCGCGACACCGCCGAACTTGCCCGCGAAATCATCGCCATGCGCGAAAAAATGTTCCCCACCCACCCACCTGCCGACAGCGACGTCAAATACGCCCGCGGCGGCGTGGTCGATGTGGAATTCATCGTGCAGTATCTGATTCTGGCGCATTCGCACCGACACCCCGGGCTGCTCGACAACTACGGCAACATCGCCCTGCTGAACATCGCCGCCGACTGCGGCCTGATTGATAAAGCCCTGGCCGGGCAAAGCCGCACCGCCTACCGCTTCTACCGCCAGCAGCAGCACAACACCAAACTGCGCGACGCCGGCAAAGTCAACCTCACCCCCGAGCTGCTCGCCCACTACCAAAGCGTGCGCAGCCTGTGGCGGCAGGTGTTCGGCGAAGACGCGCGTTTCGAGGCCGCCTGAAAAACGGCCGCCTGAAAAACGGCCGTCTGAAAAATACCGGATAACTTTTTCAGACGGCCTCGGAACGCCGCCCCGCCCGAAGCCCCGTTTTACCCGCACAAGCCTATTTTCCGCCGGGCGGCGGTGCGGAATTGCTGCCGATTTAACAACATAAAAACAGCTTGACACCCGTTTGTCTTATTGAAAAAAATACCGCCGCAACGTGATCGGCTACGCTCCCTAAAACCCCCACCCGCCAAAAGGGCTACCATGCTCAAATTTATTTTCCGCCGCGTGCTCGAAGCCATACCCACGCTGTTTGTGCTGATTACCGTGTCGTTTTTCATGATGCGGCTCGCACCGGGCAGCCCGTTTACCGGCGAGCGCAACCTGCCGCCTGCGGTATTGGCCAACATCGAAGCCAAATACCACCTTAACGACCCGATCTGGCTGCAATATCTCAACTATCTCAAACAACTGGCGCAGGGCGATTTCGGCCCCTCGTTCAAATACAAAGACTACACGGTTAACGAACTGCTCGCGCAGGCGTTTCCCGTGTCGCTCGAAATCGGCCTGTATGCCTTCGCCGCGGCGCTGCTGCTCGGCGTAACGCTGGGCGTGCTGGCGGCGCTGAAGCAAAACACCTGGCTCGACTACCTCACCATGGGCACCGCCATGACCGGCGTGGTGGTGCCGAGTTTTGTGAAAGCCCCGCTGCTGGTGCTGGTGTTCGCCATCTGGCTCAAATGGCTGCCCGCCGGCGGCTGGAACAACGGCGCCGCCGCCAATATGATCCTACCGGTGGCGGCGCTCGCCATGGCTTATGTTTCCAGCATCGCCAGAATTACGCGCGGCTCGATGATCGAAACCATGAACAGCCCGTTTATCCTCACCGCCCGCGCCAAAGGGCTTTCCACCCGCTACATCGTGTGGAAGCACGCGCTGCGCCCCGCGCTGTTGCCGGTGGTTTCCTACCTCGGCCCCGCTTTCGTGGGCATCATCACCGGCTCGATTGTGATCGAAACCATCTTCGGCCTGCCAGGCATCGGCCAGCTGTTTGTGAACGGCGCACTCAACCGCGATTACGGCATGGTGCTGAGCCTCACGATTCTGGTGGGCGTGCTAACCATTGTGTTCAACGCCGTGGTGGATATTCTTTATGCGGTTATCGACCCGAAAATACGCTATTAACCGAAACGCCCTATCCGATAACGCAGGCCGGAAACCGTTATAAAATTCAAAAATGTTTTCAGACGGCCTGCGCAACCTGCAAAGGTTGCAGGCCGTCTGAAAACGTTGACAGCCGAACTGCCGATTCAGTAACCGTTCCGCCATACTCGGGCTTGACCCGAATATCCAAAAATCTGCTGAAACTCAAGATACCCGGGTTAAGCCCGAGTATGACGGATATACTTTTTCTTAAGTTGGCCGGCTCTAGCGAAACGCTTTAAGCAAAGAGACACGCCTTATGCTCATCAATAAAAAACCGGCGGCGGCGCTGGCCGCAGCCCTCGCCCCCGCCGACGTTAAAGGCCGCAGCCTGTGGCAAAACGCCTGGCGCCGCTTCCGCCGCAACCGCGCCGCGCTGGCCGGCGGCCTGATTCTGCTCGCCGTTTGCGCGTTTGTGGTGTTCGCCCCCATGCTGGCGCCGTTTGCCTACGACCACACCGACTGGGGCGCCATGCAAACCGCGCCGTCGTTTGAAAACAAACACTATTTCGGTACCGATTCGCTGGGGCGCGATTTGCTCGCGCGCGTGGCCGTCGGCGGGCGCATTTCGCTGACGGTGGGCGCGGCGGGCGCGCTGGTGGCGGTGGTTATCGGCGTGGCCTACGGCGCGGTGGCGGGCTTTTTCGGCGGCAAAACCGATATGCTGATGATGCGTTTTCTCGAAATTCTCAATGCCTTTCCGTTTATGTTTTTCGTGATTCTGCTGGTTACGTTTTTCGGCCGCAATTTAGGCTTTATCTTCGTGGCCATCGGCATGGTGTCGTGGCTCGACGTGGCGCGCATCGTGCGCGGCCAAACCTTGAGCCTGAAGCGCAAAGAGTTTATCGAAGCGGCACATGTGGGCGGCGTTTCCGACACCCGCATCGTGTTCCGCCACATCGTGCCCAACGTGCTGGGCGTGGTGGTGGTGTATGCCTCGCTGCTGGTGCCGGGCATGATTCTGTTCGAATCGTTTTTGAGCTTTCTCGGCCTCGGCGTGCAGGAACCGATGACAAGCTGGGGCGCGATGCTGCAAGACGGCGCCAACACCATGCAGGTGGCGCCGTGGCAGCTTCTCGTGCCCGCCGTGTTTCTGGTGGTTACGCTCTTTTGCTTCAACTTTATCGGCGACGGCCTGCGCGACGCGCTCGACCCGAAAGACAGATAATCGTGAAACCACACAAAACGATACGGCGTTGCGTTGCCTTGTCTCCTTTTGTGTTGTTCCACTATAAAACATTAAATAAAAAACGTTTTCAGACGGCCTGTCCGTATAAAAGGCCGTCTGAAAAGGAAACCCGAATGACCACACCTCTGCTGCAAGTGCGCGACCTCGAAGTGCGCTTTAACACCGAAGACGGCACGGTAACCGCCGTCAACAAACTCAATTTCGACCTGCACGAAGGCGAAACGCTGGGTATCGTGGGCGAATCCGGCTCGGGCAAATCGCAAACCGCGTTTGCCGTGATGGGGCTGTTGGCGAAAAACGGCGAAGCCCGCGGCTCCGCCCGGTTTAACGGGCGCGAGATTCTGGGGCTGCCCGAAAAAGAGTTAAACAAAATCCGCGCCGAGCAAATCGCCATGATTTTCCAAGACCCGATGACCTCGCTCAACCCCTATATGCGGGTGGGCAGCCAGCTTGCCGAAGTGCTGCGCCTGCACAAAGGCATGGGCAAAGCCGAAGCGTGGGCAGAATCGGTGCGTATGCTCGAAGCCGTGAAAATCCCCGAAGCCAAAAAGCGCATCAATATGTATCCGCACGAATTTTCCGGCGGGATGCGCCAGCGCGTGATGATTGCCATGGCCTTGCTGTGCCGCCCCAAACTCTTGATTGCCGACGAACCCACCACCGCGCTCGACGTGACCGTGCAGGCGCAGATTATGGCGCTGCTTAACGAGTTAAAGCGCGATTTCGGCACCACCATCATCATCATCACCCACGATTTGGGCGTGGTGGCCGGCATCTGCGACCACGTTTTGGTGATGTATGCCGGCCGCACCATGGAATACGGCAGCGTTAACGATATTTTCTACCGCCCCGCCCACCCCTACACCGTCGGCCTGCTCGGCGCCGTGCCCAGATTGGACGGCAACCGCGAAACCCTGCCCACCATTCCCGGCAACCCGCCCAACCTCAGCAACCTGCCCCAAGGCTGTCCGTTTCAGGAACGCTGCCGCCTCGCCGACGAAGCCTGCCGCAGCGAGCCGCCGCTGGAAACCTTCGCCCCCAACCGCCGCCGCGCCTGCCACAGGCCGTCTGAAACCCTGCAAGGAGCACAACCATGACGAGCTTATTGTCTGTACGCAACGTGCAGGTCAGCTTCAACGTCAAGCGCGGCAACGCCGCCTTCTGGCAGAAACCCGCCGTTCTCAAAGCCGTTAACGGCATCTCGTTCGATCTGGCCGAAGGCGAAACGCTGGGCATCGTGGGCGAATCGGGCTGCGGCAAATCCACCCTCGCCCGCGCCATCATCGGTTTGGTCAAAACCAGCGGCGGCAGCATCTTATGGCAGGGCGGCGAACTGGCCGGCCTTTCCGCCAAAGCCCTGCGCGGCAAACGGCGCGAAATCCAAATGATCTTCCAAGACCCGCTCGCCTCGCTCAACCCGCGCATGACCATAGGCGAAATCATTGCCGAGCCACTGAAAACCTACTTTCCCAAGCTCAAAAAAAGCGAAATCGAAGCGCAGGTTAAAGAAATGATGATGAAAGTCGGCCTGCTGCCCAACCTCATCAACCGCTACCCGCACGAATTTTCAGGCGGCCAATGCCAACGCATCGGCATCGCCCGCGCCCTGATTCTCAAGCCCAAACTGGTGATTTGCGACGAACCCGTATCGGCGCTCGACGTATCCATTCAGGCGCAAGTGGTCAACCTGCTCAAAAGCCTGCAAAAAGAAATGGGGCTGACGCTGATTTTCATCGCCCACGATCTGGCCGTGGTCAAACACATATCCGACCGCGTATTGGTAATGTATCTGGGCAATGCCGTAGAACTCGGCCGCTACGACGAAGTATATGACCGCCCCGCCCACCCCTACACGCAAGCCCTGATGTCTGCCGTGCCCCTGCCCGACCCCGAAGCCGAGCGCAGCAAAACCATACAGCTTCTGCCCGGCGACCTGCCCAGCCCCATCAACCCGCCCTCCGGCTGCGTGTTCCGCACCCGCTGCCCGCAGGCCGATGCCGCCTGTGCGGAAACCAAACCCGAATGGAGGGGCAACGGCAGCCACTTTGCCGCCTGTTTGAAAAACGGTGTATAGTGAATCTACTTACTCCATTACGGCGTTGCTACGCCTTAGCTCAAAGAGAACGATTTTGTAAGCCGCTGAAGCGGCAACAGAATCGGTTCCGTACTATTTGTACTGCCTTCGGCTTGCTGCCTTGTACTGAAGTGTGAATTCACTATAGCCCGGGAAAGCACACGCTAGGGTCTGTTGTCGAGAGCGTTGCTGCCGCCTTTGCAAAACCACCGCTTTTTTCAACAATCGTTACCGCAAACCGCTTTAAATACCGCATCCGCCGCTGTTTCCACCCAAACGGCAACATTCGGAAAATGTAATTTACGTAACTGCCACCCGCATTAACAAACCGAACCGCTATCATGGCGGCGGTTGTACGGCAGAGCATCTTTCCGCCGCACACCGGAAAACCCCGGATTTCCACGCTTACTCTTGACCACAAGACTGAAGGATAAAAAATGAAAAAAGCCCCCGCATTAACCACCGCCGTTTTAATCGGCGTTTCCGCCCTTTCCCTGGCTGCCTGCTCGTCTGACCGCGGCCCCAAACACGACCGCGACGGCCGCGGACATGCCGGCAAAGAATTCCGCAAGGGCGGCATGGAGCGCGGTTTCAAAGATTTGAACCTCACTGAAGAACAAAAAACCAAAATCCGCGCCATCATGGAAGAAGGCCGCGACAACCGCACACAACAACCCGATGAAAACCGCCGCGAAGCCCACCGCCGGCAAATCGAAAATTACCGTGCCGCCGAGCAAAACCTGCTGAAAAACCCCGCCTTCGACGAAGCTGCCGCGCGCAACCTCATCGCCCAGCGCGAACAAGGCATGGAAGAGCAACGCCGCCAGCGTGCCGAGTTTGAATTGCAGCAATTGAAAAAACGCCACGCCGTGTTCCAAGTGCTGACTCCCGAACAACAGCAAAAATGGCTGGAAAAACAAAACGAACGCGGCAACGGCAAACAGCGTCCGTAACGCCGGACTTGCACAATAAGCATTAGCCAACCGCAGAAAAAGCCGTCTGAAAATTTCAGACGGCCTTTTTTATATAAAATCAGAAACCTTTGCTCCCAAATGTGGATACAGTTCAAGACGCAGCAGCGCAGCGGGTGCAGACATATCAAACACAAGGCTAAGCGGGCAGCAACCTAAAGGGCATAAACGCACAACGCAGAAATACGCCGCAGATGGCGGTTTTGCAAAGCTCTCAATCATTTTGCGCGTTGATTTCAATAGCAGATATTCACCAAAGTAACAAATTTAATCAATATAATGAATCTTTACATGCGTTAATACCCGGCTAATCCGAGCCTAAATTTCGCCGCCTAGAATATCATCGGCACACTTTCCCTCCCTCTGCGGCACGGCATGATGCTTTTGAAATTTTTGCAAAATCCGCCCAGGCCGTCTGAAATATCCGGCTGCACCAGCCCGCCACCCGCACCTCGGGGCGGCTAAACTTTTCGGTAGCGGGTTCGGCATTTCCGCCATTGCCCTAGTGCGCCACCGCAGCCATGAGGCGTATAATGCTGCGTTGCGCCGGCACGGAACCCGTTTTGAGCCTGAAGCACCGCAGAATCAACAGCCATACGGGTTGGCTTGACGGTTGCCGTTAAAACAAAATCAGTTTGGCGCCGAAAAAATGTTTTAGCCGCCTTTTCAGACGGCCTTAAGCTTTCAGGCTTATGCTGTAACCGTTGCAGCCTGACAGTTTCTATTCACCGCAAACCCGGCAAACAAAGACTGCACGGCAGGGTTTTACGGTACGCAGCACAGAAAGAATGTTATATGAGCAGTATCACACCCGAACGCACCGTTCTCGTATTGGATTTAGACGACACCATTTATCCCGAACATTGCTACAAAATCTCCGGCATCCGCTCGGTTTGCCGCACCATCGCCTCCCTCTATCCGCAATACAACGCCGACACCCTGTTTGAAAACCTCGACACATCCGGCCCATGGCTCGACCGGTTGTGCAGCGAATGCGGCCTGAACGACTCCGAAAAACAAACCCTGCTGTGGCACTACCGCCTGCACACCCCCGATTTGGCAAACTGTATGCCGTCGGAACAACTGAAAAACCTGATGGCGCGCTTCAGCGCCACCGCGCTGATTTCAGACGGCCGCAGCCTCACCCAACGCCTGAAACTCGCCGCATTGGGCCTGCTCGAACGCTTTGATTTGGTGCTGATTTCCGAAGCCACCGGCGCCGACAAGCCCGACGGCAAACGTTTTCTGCAAATCGAAGCAACCTGGCCCGGCAAACAGTATCTCTACATCGCCGACAACACCGCCAAAGATTTCGTCACCCCCAACCGCTTGGGCTGGAAAACCTTAAGAATCACCGGCATGCCCGATGCCATCTACACTGCCGACGAATCCCGCTTCCCCGCCGAATACCGCGCCCAAGGCAGCCTGAACAGGCTCGAAGATTTGGCCGGCCTGCTGCCTTGAACCCGCCCCTGGCTTGCGCACAATCCGCCTCGGCCGTCTGAAATATTCTTTCAGACGGCCAAATGCGTTATCCGACAATTTGTTTTAACCGAAAAACAGACAGTTGCCGGCGGATTTTTCAAAAGCCGGCAAACGCGCCGCCCGGCCGGGCATCCGCCTATGCCGAAAATCTTTGGCCTAAATCATAAAAAACTGTAATTTTCCGACAAGCATATATCTTTCGGGTTACAATCCCACGCTAAGTATTCAAATCAACAACATAACCTTGGTGCCTTTGCAAAGGCATCAGCTTTAATATCCAAAAAACCGAAAGGATATCCTCCATGAGTGCTTCCAAACGCGACCTAACCCGTATCCGCCATAACACCAAAATCGTGGCCACACTCGGCCCGGGCAGCAACAACGTCGATTTGCTCAAAGACATGATTGCCATCGGCGGATTAAACGTTGTGCGCTTCAATTTCAGCCACGGCACCCCCGAATTCCATCAGGAAAACGCCCGCATCGTGCGCGAAGCCGCCAAACTGGCCGGCCGCGAAGTGGCGATTATGGCCGATTTGCAAGGCCCCAAAATCCGCGTGGGCAAACTCGAAGGCGGCGGCATCAAGCTCGAAGCAGGCGAAAAACTGCTGCTCGATGCCGCACTGGAAGGCGAAGGCAACCGCGACCGCGTAGGCTTGGACTACCGCGATCTGCCCAAAGACGTGAAAGCGGGCGACGTGCTGCTGCTCGACGACGGCCTGCTCACCCTGATTGTGGACAGCGTTAACGGCAGCGAAATCCTCACCACCGTGCAAAACAGCCACACACTCAAAAGCAACAAAGGCATCAACAAACAAGGCGGCGGCCTTTCGGCAGGCGCGCTCACCGAAAAAGACTTCCGCGACCTGAAAACCGCCGTTAGCATCGGTTGCGACTATTTGGCCGTGAGCTTCGTCAAATCGGGCGAAGACATGAAAACCGCCCGCGAACTGGTCGAACGCGAAATGCAGGGCAGCAATGCTGTCCGCCCCGGCCTGGTGGCGAAAATCGAGCGCGTGGAAGCGATTACCAACCTCGACGAAATCATTCTGGCTTCAGACGGCATCATGGTTGCCCGCGGCGATTTGGCCGTGGAAGTGGGCAACGCCGCCGTGCCCGCCCTGCAAAAACGCATGATACGCCGCGCCCGCGAGCTGCGCCGTTTCAGCATCACCGCCACGCAAATGATGGAAAGCATGATCACCAACCCCGTGCCCACCCGCGCCGAAGTGAGCGATGTGGCCAACGCCGTGCTCGACGGCACCGATGCGGTGATGTGTTCCGCCGAAACCGCCGTGGGCGCTTATCCGTTTGAAACCGTGCGCTATATGGCTCTGATTTGCGCCTCTGCCGAAGCCGAGCAGGATTCGCTCAACGGCGTGAGCGAAGAGCATATCGAAGCGCCTGTGAGCAGCAATCTGGCGATCGCCGGCGGCGCCGTTCAAGTGGCGCGCGCGGTGAACGCCAAAGCCATCGTGGCCTTAACCGAAAGCGGTTCCACCGCGTTTGAAATCAGCCGCCACAGCATCCAGCTGCCGATTTACGCGCTCACCCCCAGCCAGTCGGCGCAACGCCGCATGGCGATGTACCGCGGCGTGCGCCCGTTGATCATCACCACCAGCACCGACCACGATACGGCGATTAACGAAGTGGAAACCATGCTGGTCGAACGCAAGGTGCTCGAAGCCGGCGACCAATACATCATCACCAGCGGCTCGCGTATGCGCGAGGCCGGCTCTACCAATATGCTGCAAATCTTCACCGTGCGCGGTTGATAGCGGCCTGTAAGGCTATGCCGCATAAAAGGCCGTCTGAAAATATTTTTTCAGACGGCCTGATATTTTGGCAACACCCGTACCGGTTTTTAAAACACTTACGTCATACTCGGGCTTGACAAGAAATTTTGAATTAGCCTCTTACAAGGCTCGCATTCTTTTTTATTAAAGACAAGAATACTTTTACTGTTAAAGAAAAAAGCCAAGTCGGATAAACTTGGCTTTTCAAATTTTGGTGGGTCGTGAAGGATTCGAACCTTCGACCAACGGATTAAAAGTCCGCTGCTCTACCAGCTGAGCTAACGACCCGAAAGAGTGCGCATAATATGAAAACTCTATTGTGTTGTCAACAGTTTTATTTACTGTTTAACAGATGCTCCCTTAAAAAATTTCACGCCAGCTGATGCGGCGCACGCCTTTGGCAAACCGGTTCAGAAACTCAACGCTGAATTTACCATCGTCGCCCATTTTGAGCACCACATCGTATTGTTTGCCGTTTATGTTAACCGTAGCAACAGCAGGAAATAAAGCAATCCTGCCTTTTTCTACCACCATGCCGGCAAGCATGTCACCATCTTTAAGAACAAATTTCTTATCGTTGTTGGTATCGAAAACGGCATCCTTATACATCGCACCTGTACGAACATCAACTTCAATGGTTGCAGATTCACCCGAATCGGCTACACACACGTTGCCGGTTGCATTGGCATCGATTGTGCCGCCGCTGCCTACTTTGAAGGCAGAAAATTGGGCTGTTCTGTTGCGGCGTATCAAAGCATCGGAAATGCTGATAAAACCCTCGGGCATTTGCAATTTCCAACCTTTGTGTGTACCCGCAGTCAAGGTGTTTTGAGTGGTGCTATAATATACTTTACTGTTGCCTGCGCTGCTAAGGGATGCAACAGGGTTTGCCAGTGTGGCCGATTGCGCCAATAACTGGCTGTCACTTATTGTTGAACCATCTTTATCAAAAAGGCCATAGGCATAGTTTTGTTGTATTGCCGATGCATCGCTTGCATCGAAATATTTGCCGGTGCTGAATACAACCGTGTAATTGTCTGCATTTTTAAATACGTCGGGTGCGCCGGTTATCGGTTGTGTGCCGCTAAACAGTTTTTTTGCCGCTTGCCATGCACCGTTGGCATAATCGATACGCCACATTACACCCGATTCATCGCCCACATAAATGCGGTCTAGGTTACCGTCGTTATCGGTATCTACCACTTTCGGCATACCTACGCCGGTTGTTCCGAGTTTCACTTTCCAATAATTCGTACCTAAAGACCAATTATTGCTGCTCTTATCCAATCTCAAGATATAAATATAACCTTCACCGCCTGCCGCGTTATAACCGCTGCTGACTACCGCAACCGGAACAGACTGTTCGCCAATCTTCACATTGGTGATAACCGGTTTGTGTACGGTAAGGCCGAGGCCGGAATCATCAGAAGCGTTAAACTCCCACATAACGTTTGCTTGACCGGGCGTTGTGCTTGCGCCCATATTCGTTGCATCAACGGCATACACACTGTTACCGCCACGGCCTGTTGTGCCGACGATAACCGATTTAGCCTCTTTAAGAGAGCCGGATGCAAAGCATACTTCCGCAGCCACGGGCGAACCGTCGTTAATAAAGAAGTGAGGCTGCCCTGTTTCGGCAAACTGTTTCAACTTGGGTAGTGTATCGGCAGGCAGATAGGCAAATTGCTCATTGCCGTCGTGATCGGCGATATGCAGCATACCGTCATTCGCGGCAAACGCATAAAGTGTTTTTCTGTTTTGAACGGTGTTGAAATTAGTGTATTTGCACTCTTTCAAACTTTCACTCTGTGGCGCTTTAACCACCGCAATAGCAGAATTGACAACGGTGCCAAGCAAACCGTTATCGGGGCGCTTTCTAAATGATGCGCCGGCACCCTCTTCATATTGATCCGATCCCAAAACATATTCAATTAAGTTGGCAGGATCATCGATAGGGCGGCCTTGGTTGCCCAGTGCCAAAGCTGGTGCGAATGTTGTGGCATTGGCGCGGGAAAATTGATACACCCCGCCGGTGGTACGCGCCCAAACATTACGGTTGTTCCAGTTATAACGGTAGTTTGTCAAACGGTCGCTTAGTTTCCATGCCGGTGTAGGCGGGTTATTACTGAGATTGCCGAACACATCCGAAGAGCGGTAGGCAATTACATCACCCTGCCAGCCGAATTCATTTTGTTTGTAGCTCGATTGCATAATCAGAGTGTTGGCCGATACATCCATCACGCCAGCCGCATTTAAATCTAATCCCAATGCGGTTTGAGTGGGGGTGTCGGATTTTGCTCCGATATTTTTAAACGATTTTCTCAATACATTAGTCAGACTCTCCGGGTCTGCTGCCGCACCGTAAGTATTCGGCACGCCGTCTTTGAAGGCAGGAAGGCTTGTGCTGCCTACAGGGTCGCTGGTCCATTGTGCACGCGACTTGGGATCCGAATTGGGTTTCAATACCGGCAGCAAGCCTTTGTCTTCATTTTCTTGATCGTTGAAGCCGCCATATTTGGCTGCCCAATAGAAAACGTTGTCGTTCCAAGAGGTACCTTCACTTCGATAGTTATTTCTTTCCAATACATCTACCATGATGGTACGGATGGTTTGATTGCCCGGCATGGTTGTGCGGATATCATTGGTGCGCGCCCAATAAGCTAAGCCGACAATACTGCCGTACGAATATCCACCCCACGCACCGAATTGTTTTCTTCCATCGGAGCCAGTTAGGATAAACGCACTTTCGGCATTGGCAGCTTTTTGCAGATATTTTTCCGTTTCAACATCGTCATTGGGAATGGCCGGTGTTGGAAGGCCACTAGCATTCGGCTTATAGGCATTAGGCAGATCGTTATCGTGATGGGTGAAGGTATCACCGATATAGAGTAGAAAATTAGGACGGCAAACCGCCTCTTTGCTGGCTTCGGTTTCCCCTTGGCGCAGTAAAGGATCGTTCCAGTTTTCAATCACCGGAAAGTTATCTTTGGCGGTATTGTTAGCTGCCGTGTTGCCGGTTTTAATTGCTTTTGTATATTCAGATAGGCTGCCTTTATTTCTGAAATACCGCAAACCTGCATAATAAAGCTCCGCAGCGGGATCCGAACCGCGATATTGTCCGCTGTCTCCGAATTTATTCAGATAGTTGATTACACCGCTATTGCTTACCCCGCTGGCGGAGGCGTCCTGTTGATCAGGGTTTGTTTCAAACTGCCCTGTTTGTGTGTTGATTTCATTGCCTAATACTATGCCGTCGGCAGTTGTTTCGCCGGCTAGCGATTTCATGCGGGCGCGCATTACACCGCCGTTTATTTGATTGCCAGCTTGTGAGTTACTGTTGTTCAGATAACCAAATACACTAAAACGCATTTTTTGCCGATATTCCTGCATCAAACCTTCCGGTTTCAGATTGGTTGCGCTATAGGCTCGGCAGTTCTTTTCGGGCATGTCGGGATTACAAACTTCAACCTGAACATTGTATACTCTCTGGCTTCCGGTAGAAGGGTTGAATGCCACCTGAAAACCTTCGTTGCGTAACAATAGGTTACCGCTTGCAGGCAATACTGAACTCGGGAAAATTTTAGAGGCAAGGCTGCTCTCTACTGCCCGCAACCATAAATTATATTCATCTTTTCCATTTTGTTCCCTGTTTACAAATGCACGACGTAGAACGGTCTTGCCTTCCACATCACCACTTTGATAAGTTTGTGGCGTATTAGCTAAGCCTAATGCACGGTTTCCTCCAGTCATGGCTTGGCGGAAAATGTCGATGGTAGTCATGGTCATCCAGTTTAGAGCATTGCCACTGAATTCCCCGGTGCAATAGCGGTTGGCAGGTGCCAGCCGTGTCGGTGTAAAATATCCGCCGCCAGCGTTATAACTGTAACACTTATCAGGGTCAAAATAGCCTAAGTAAGTATTCTCTTGAAAGTCTTTATCAGTCAAGACCATATGATTATTTATAGTACCACCGACTCCTACTTTCTGATAGGCAGCCCCCGCGGTAGGAAACTCCACCGAGAGCCCCAGCAGCACATTGGGAGGGTATGAGCTTCCGATGCCCAACATCGGGCTTTGTTCGAATGAGGTCGCACTTGCATTAACGGCATAAAGCGAAAAAATCGCAGCGGTTAGGCGGGCTAAAATTTTAGGGCGTGAGAAAGGAGTAGGAGTTTTCATAAGTCGCTCTCGTATGGTTTGAAACACGCAAACTGTTCGCTGGCAGTTTTAAGTTCGCGGGTTGTATGTAATTTTTATGTAAAATCAGCTTTTCAAATTTTATCATGCTGATTGAGTTTTCTGTATTTTTTAAGGCAGATAAAGATAGCGTTTTCTTAAAATGCAACAGTTTTCACAAATAGAGCTGAAACTTGATTTTTTAAAGGGTAGTTGCAGTTTCTGTAAATCAACACCTGATTTCTGCTTGAGCCTGTGCGCTATTTCGCTTAAAATATCTTGCTTCTACGGCATAGAGTTATGCCCCGAAAAGCACGTAACACGGTTTTTTAGCAAGCCGTGCGGCGTGTTTTTTTTTAGCCGGATTCTTTTCAGACGGCCTTAACCCTTCTAAAGCCGTTCCACACCCAGCCAACACAGGATACCCATCATGACCACACCCGCAATCTTAGTGCTCGCCGACGGCAGCGTGTTTCACGGCACCTCGGTGGGTTTTAACGGCACGACTTCCGGCGAAGTGGTGTTCAATACTTCCATGACCGGTTATCAGGAAATCCTCACCGACCCTTCTTACTGCAAACAAATCGTTACCCTCACTTATCCGCACATCGGCAACACCGGCGCCAACGGCGAAGACACGGAAAGCCGTGCCGTATATGCCGCCGGCCTGATTATCCGCGACCTGCCGCTGTTGCACAGCAATTTCCGCAGCAGCGAAAGTTTGCAGGACTATCTGGTGCGCAACCAAACCGTGGCGATTGCCGACATCGACACCCGCCGCCTCACCCGTATTCTGCGCGACAAAGGCGCACAGGCCGGCGCGATTCTCACCGGTGCGGATGCCACCGAAGAGAAGGCGCGCGAGTTGATTGCCGCGTTCGGCAGCATGGTAGGCAAGGATTTGGCTAAAGAGGTAACTTGCGGTGAATCTTATGAGTGGGTTGAAGGCGAATGGCGGCTCGGCCAAGGCTTCGGCAGCCCCGAAAAACAGCCTTATCATGTGGTGGCTTATGATTTCGGCGTGAAAACCAATATTCTGCGTATGCTTGCCGAGCGCGGCTGCCGCCTGACCGTGGTGCCGGCGCAAACGCCTGCCAAAGAAGTGTTGGCGATGAACCCCGACGGTGTGTTCCTTTCCAACGGCCCGGGCGACCCCGAGCCTTGCGATTATGCCATCGCCGCCGTGAAAACCCTGCTGGAAAGCAAAATACCGCTGTTCGGTATTTGTTTGGGCCATCAATTGCTGGGGCTGGCGGTGGGCGGCAAAACCCGCAAAATGGCGTTCGGCCACCACGGCGCCAACCACCCCGTGCAGGATTTGGCCAGCGGCAAAGTGATGATCACCAGCCAAAACCACGGCTTTGAAGTGGATGCCGACAGCCTGCCCGAAAACGTTAAAGTCACCCACCGCTCGTTGTTCGACGGTTCGCTGCAAGGCATCGAGTTAACCGGACAGGCGGCATTCAGCTTCCAAGGCCACCCCGAAGCCAGCCCCGGCCCGCACGACATGGCTTACCTGTTTGATAAATTTATCGACAGCATGAAAGCGGCCAAGGCCGTCTGAAATGCCTGTCTGAAAAGGCCTGCTTGAAATGAACATTACCGCGCTCGACCATTTGGTGCTGACCGTTGCCGATATCGAAAAAAGCATCGCGTTTTACACGCAGGTTTTGGGGATGCAGGAAATCACGTTCGGCGAAGGCCGCAAGGCGCTACTGTTCGGACGCCAGAAAATCAACCTGCACCAACGCGGCGCCGAAGTGTTGCCCAATGCGCAAAACGCCGGCTGCGGCACGGCCGATTTATGCCTGCTCACCGACACCCCGCCGGAGCAGGTGCTGGCCGAGCTGGAGGCGCACGGCATTCGGGCTTTGAGCGGCATCGTGCCGCGCACGGGCGCAGTGGGGGCGATCGAATCGGTTTACCTGCGCGACCCCGACGGCAATTTATTAGAAATCAGCCGTTATATTTGAATCTATATTTTCAGACGGCCTCAACTCAACATAGGCCGTCTGAAAAACAAAAAACAACAAAAAGCTTCAAAAACAGAGAACAACCATGGCATTTACCGACAAACAAATCCGCATCTTATCCATCGTCGCCACCATGATGGCGGTGGGCATGTATGTAGCCTATATTCCGCAGATACAAATGAATCTGGCCGGCCAGAAAGGCGCATGGCTGCAACCTTTGGTGGCCGCGATCAACTGCACCTTATGGGTGATTTACGCCCTGTTTAAAAAAAACCGCGATATTCCCGTGGCGCTGGCCAACGCGCCCGGCATTTTTCTCGGCCTGATCACGTTTATCACCAGCTTTTAACGCGCAGGCCGCCGTTCTTTAACTTGATAACCCGCCCTGAGGCCGTCTGAAAATGTTCGGCATAACCGACCTTGCCGCCTATATTATCGGCACCATCGCCGTTATCCTGCTGCCCGGCCCCAATTCCATGTATTGCCTCACCGTTGCCGGGCAACACGGCGCCAAGGCCGCCTACCGCGCCGTGGCGGGCATCTTGCTGGGCGACAGCCTGCTGATACTCGCCACCGTATTGGGCGCCGGCACCCTGCTCAAGCTCTATCCCGCCCTGTTTCACGGCATCAAGCTTGCCGGCGGGTTATACTTGGCCTATATCGGCTGCAACCTGCTGCGCGGTGCCGCCAAAAAATGGCACTTCCGGCCGGGCGCAACGGCCGCGGCGAGCGGCGCAAACAACCCGCCCGAACCGCAGCACATTTTCAAACGCGCGCTGCTGTTGAGCCTAACCAACCCGAAAGCGATACTGTTTTTCTTATCGTTTTTCGTGCAGTTCGTCGATCCGGCCTACCCGCACCTTGCGCTGAGTTTTCTCGCGCTGGCCGTGATTTTGCAGCTGGTGAGCCTGCTTTATTTAAACACGCTGGTGTTCGCCGGCCACACACTCACCCGCGCGTTTAAACGGCACACCAAAATATCCGCCGCCGCCATGGCCGCCGTCGGCGTGCTGTTTATCGGTTTCGCCGTAAAAATGTGGACGGCGGGGTTGTAGGGATATGCCTGTCGGAACAAAGATTTTCAGACAGGCATAAAGAAGCAAACTATCCAGCAAATAAATATATCGTTAAAATACAAGATATTATGAATACGCCTGCCCACCACGCCCTGCTGCAACACATCGCTGACGTGATTCAACAAGCGCGCAATCAGGTGCGCTCGGCGGTTAACAGCGCAATGGTGCAGAGCTATTGGGAAATCGGCCGCTTAATCGTCGAGCACGAGCAACAGGGCGAAAAGCGCGCGGCTTACGGCAAACAGCAGTTGCAGAGTATTTCAGAAGCGTTAACCGCACAGTTTGGCAAAGGCTTTGACGTAACCAATTTGCGCAATATGCGCCAGTTTTATCTACTGTTTCCAATTCGCGACGCAGTGCGTCGCGAATTGAGCTGGACGCACTACCGCCGCCTGCTGCGGGTAGAAAATCCCCGCGCACGGGAATGGTATGCACAAGAAGCCGTCAGCCAAAACTGGAGCGTTCGCGCGCTAGACCGCCAAATCGGCGTACCCTATTACGAACGCCTGCTCAGCAGCCGCGACAAAGCCGCTGTTGCCGCCGAAGCCGGGCAGAAAATACAGGAGCAGGCCGAAAGCATCCACGATTACCTGCGCGATCCGTATATACTTGATTTTTTGAACCTGTCGGACAAAAGCTATCAGGAAAGCGATATCGAAAACACCATTATCGGCCACTTGCAGCAGTTTTTACTCGAACTTGGCAAAGGTTTCGCTTTTGTCGAACGCCAGCAGCACATTCGTTTTGACGACGAAGATTTTTACATTGACCTGGTGTTTTACAACTTCAAACTCAAATGCTTTTTACTGCTCGATTTGAAATTAGGCCGTCTGAAACACCAAGACATCGGCCAAATGGACACCTATATCCGCCTGTATGACGAGCAATACAAAAGCACCGACGACAACCCCACCATCGGCTTGGTTTTGTGCAGCGAAAAGAGCGAAGCCGTAGTACGCTATTCGGTATTGGCCGAACAAAAACAACTGTTTGCCGCCAAATACCTGCCCTACCTGCCCAGCGAAGAAGAATTAAAACGGCAGCTCGAATGGGAACGTGAACGGGTGATGAATGCTTTGGGGCGGAAAGACGAATGATAGAAGGTTGGGCTTCAATGGCCGACCTACGGCTACAGAAGGGCATAAATGTGCCAACGGCACGCACGCGGCGGTTGGGTCTTGTCAGAAAAATAGCAACGCGTGCGTGGCTGCGCCGCACATTCTGCACGCAGGCTACGCTTTTGGTAGGTCGGGCATTAATGCCCGACACAATCCGCACCCAAGTAACAGTCGGGCATAAATGCCCGACCTACGGTTGCTACGGCGATCGTGGTTTGCGCCGCACCAAGCAGGTCGGATTTCCGAATCCGACAAATACCGAAACACCGGCAAGCCCAACCGTTTCAGGCAGGCATGAAACGGTTTGCCGATACAAGCAATATCAAATACGTGGTAGGGTGTACCCTAAAGGGCATAAATGTGCCATCGGCACGCACGCGGCGGTTGGGTCTTGTCAGAAAAATAGCAACGCGTGCTACACGCAGGCTACGCTTGCTAGTACAAATAAACGAGTTTAATCAAAAGGAATTAATAAATGGCAATTGAATTATATGGAAATTGGACAAAAGGGTTTGCTTTGGATAATCATATGCAACAAAGTATTTTTTTGGGGCACAATGAGCTTGGTCACCCTCAGTTTGATAATCAAAGAAGTATGGTTGGAGAATGGATTTACCAGTTAAAATACCGAAATAAAATCCAAAATGTTGCTTTGCTGGTAGATTTTATTCTAAATCAATTTAAAGGGTTGGAGTCCTTAAATTTGATTGTTCCCGCCCCTTTTACATTAGAGCGTGCTAATCAACCAGTTCAATTAATTGCACAGGAATTGAGTTCCCGTCTAAATATTCCGTGCTATTCTATTTTAAAGAAATCTCATACTCATGAGCCTTTAAAAAATATTCAAAATAAAAGTGAAAAGCTAGAAATTTTGAGAAAATGCATTTTAGTAGATGATATTGATTTAAATAATAAAAACATCCTAATTGTAGATGATTTATTCGATAGCGGGGCTACTCTAGAAATTTCAACTGAGAAACTACTTGCCAAAAGAGCAAACCAAGTGTTTGTCTTGGCAATGACTAAGACCAAAGGTTAAATTCTATGAATACCGTATTTTTTTCAGGTTCAAGAAGTATCAGTAAATTGAGTACAGAAATACGTAATCGAATTATTGATAATATTCTTAAAAATGAATTTAATATTATTGTTGGCGATGCTAACGGTGCTGATAAAGCATTTCAAAAACTATTCGCTGAACATGGTTATCTTTCTGTACAAGTTTTTTGTTCGGGAGCAGAGCCACGCAATAATATAGGAAGATGGAAGGTAAATTTTATCTTTTCCAATCAAAAAGGCAGGGCGTTGCATGCTGAAAAAGATAAAAAAATGGCAGAAATAGCAGATTATGGATTTGTCTTGTGGAATGGTAAAAGTATTGGCTCATTAAATAATATTGCTGAATTACTTAAACAGAATAAATTTTCCTTGGTTTATTTTGCACCCAACAAACAATTTATAAAGATTAAATCAATAGAGCAATTGCAAGATCTTATTGATTACACAGATGAGAAACTTATGGGTGAAATTCAAGATAAAGGGAATGCTTATCTCAAGACAATTGCGTTGCCACAAGTTCGCTTAATTTAAATTAAACAATCCCAATAGAGGCTCTACCATGCCCAAACGTACCGACCTAAAATCCATCCTCATTATCGGCGCTGGCCCCATTGTGATCGGCCAGGCCTGCGAGTTCGACTATTCCGGCGCGCAAGCGTGCAAGGCTTTGCGTGAGGAGGGCTATAAAGTCATTCTCGTCAATTCCAACCCCGCCACGATTATGACCGACCCCGATATGGCCGATGTAACCTATATCGAGCCGATTATGTGGCAGACCGTGGAAAAGATTATCGCCAAGGAGCGCCCCGATGCGGTGCTGCCGACCATGGGCGGCCAAACGGCGTTGAACTGTGCGCTGGATTTGGCGCGCAACGGTGTGCTGGCGAAGTATAACGTCGAGTTAATCGGCGCCACGGAAGACGCCATCGACAAAGCCGAAGACCGCGGCCGCTTTAAAGAGGCGATGGAAAAAATCGGCCTGCATTGCCCGAAATCATTCGTTTGCCACACCATGAACGAGGCGCTGGCGGCGCAGGAGCAGGTGGGCTTTCCCACGCTGATCCGCCCGTCTTTCACCATGGGCGGCTCGGGCGGCGGCATTGCCTACAATAAAGACGAATTTATGGCGATTTGCGAGCGCGGTTTCGATGCCTCGCCCACGCACGAATTGCTGATCGAGCAGTCGGTGTTGGGCTGGAAAGAGTATGAAATGGAGGTGGTGCGCGATAAAAACGACAACTGCATCATCATCTGCTCGATTGAAAACTTCGACCCGATGGGTGTGCACACCGGTGATTCGATTACCGTTGCGCCCGCGCAAACGCTCACCGATAAGGAATACCAAATTATGCGTAATGCCAGCTTGGCGGTGTTGCGCGAAATCGGCGTGGACACCGGCGGCTCCAATGTGCAGTTTGCCGTGAACCCCGCCAACGGCGAGATGATTGTGATCGAGATGAACCCGCGCGTGAGCCGTTCTTCGGCGCTGGCTTCCAAGGCCACCGGTTTCCCGATTGCGAAAGTGGCGGCCAAGCTGGCGGTGGGTTTCACTTTGGACGAATTGCGCAACGACATCACCGGCGGCCGCACGCCGGCATCGTTCGAGCCGAGCATCGATTATGTGGTAACGAAAATCCCGCGTTTCGCCTTTGAAAAATTCCCCGCCGCCGACGACCGCCTGACCACGCAGATGAAATCGGTGGGCGAGGTAATGGCGATGGGCCGCACCATTCAGGAATCGATGCAGAAAGCCCTGCGCGGCTTGGAAACCGGCTTGTGCGGCTTCAACCCGAAAACCGACGACAAGGCCGAAATCCGCCGCGAGCTGGCCAACCCCGGCCCCGACCGCATTCTGTATGTGGCCGATGCGTTCCGCGCCGGTTTCAGCAAAGAAGAAATCCATGAAATCTGCGCGATTGACCCGTGGTTTTTGGCGCAAATCGAAGACATCGTGGCCGAAGAGCAAAAGGTTTCAGACGGCCGTCTGAACGATTTGGATTACGCCGCCCTGCGCCGCCTGAAACGCAAAGGTTTTTCAGACAAGCGTTTGGCGCAATTGTTAGGCCTGTCTGAAAAAGAAGTACGCGAACACCGCTATGCGCTGAAACTGCATCCGGTTTACAAACGCGTGGACACCTGCGCGGCCGAGTTCCAATCCGACACCGCCTATCTCTATTCCACTTATGAAGAAGAGTGCGAAGCAAGGCCGTCTGAAAACAAGAAAGTGATGATTCTCGGCGGCGGCCCCAACCGCATCGGCCAGGGCATCGAATTTGACTATTGCTGCGTGCACGCGGCTTTGGCGCTGCGCGAATCGGGCTTTGAAACCATTATGGTCAACTGCAACCCCGAAACCGTGTCCACCGATTTCGATACCAGCGACCGCCTCTATTTCGAGCCACTCACGCTGGAAGACGTGCTCGAAATCGTGCGCACCGAAAACCCGTGGGGCGTGATTGTGCACTACGGCGGCCAAACGCCGCTGAAGCTGGCCAATGCCTTGGTGGAAAACGGCGTGAACATCATCGGCACGTCTGCCGACAGCATCGACGCCGCCGAAGACCGCGAACGCTTCCAAAAAGTGCTGCACGACCTCGGCCTGCGCCAGCCGCCCAACCGCACCGCCCGCAACGAAGAAGAAGCGCTGGTGTTGGCCGAAGAAATCGGCTACCCGCTGGTGGTGCGCCCGTCGTATGTGTTGGGCGGCCGCGCCATGCAGGTGGTGCATTCGGCCGAGCAATTGCAGAAATACATGCGCGAAGCGGTGCAGGTGTCGGAAGACAGCCCCGTGTTGCTCGATTTCTTCCTGAACAATGCCATCGAAGTGGATGTGGACTGCGTTTCAGACGGCAAAGACGTAGTGATCGGCGGCATCATGCAGCACGTTGAGCAGGCCGGCATCCACTCCGGCGATTCCGGCTGCTCGCTGCCGCCGTATTCGCTCTCCGAAGAAGTGCAGGAAGAAATCCGCCGCCAAACCAAAGCGATGGCCTACGCGCTGAACGTGGTCGGCCTGATGAACGTGCAGTTTGCCGTACAGGACGGCGTGGTGTTCGTGCTCGAAGTGAACCCGCGCGCCTCGCGCACCGTGCCGTTTGTGTCGAAAGCCACTTCCGTGCCGCTGGCCAAAGTGGGCGCGCGCGCGATGGCTGGCATCAGCCTGAAAGAGCAAGGCGTTGAAAAAGAAGTGATTCCCGACTTTTATGCCGTGAAAGAAGCCGTGTTCCCGTTTATCAAATTCCCCGGCGTGGACACCATTCTCGGCCCCGAAATGCGCTCCACCGGCGAAGTGATGGGTGTGGGCGCCACCTTTAGCGAAGCCTATCTGAAATCGCAGCTGGGCGCGGGCGAGCGCCTGCCCGAAAGCGGCAAAGTGTTCCTTGCCGTGCGCAACGAAGACAAACCGCTGGTGGTGAAAACCGCCAAAAACTTCCAGCAGCTCGGCTACAGCCTGGTCGCCACGCGCGGCACTGCGGCCTACCTGAAAGAGCACGGCGTGGAAGACGTGGCCGTGATCAACAAAGTGCTCGAAGGCCGCCCGCATATTGTCGACGCCATTAAAAACGGCGAAATCGCGGTGGTGGTGAACACCGTGAGCAGCGATGCGCAGTCGGTGGCCGACAGCCACAGCATCCGCCGCACCGCACTCACCCAGCGCGTGCCGCAATACACCACCATCGCCGGCGGCGAAGCCATGAGCGAAGGCGCCAAAAGCATGAACGCGCTGGGCGTGTACAGCGTGCAGGAGCTGCACGGGCGGTTGAAGAAATAAGCGTTATCCACCTTAGCCGATTGGCAGCAAAGGCCGTCTGAAAAGTTTTCAGACGGCCTTTTCAATATGGTGTATGGAATTCAAGTGATTGTTTAATCAATACTTTAATATTTCCATCTAGATTCCCGCCTGCGCGGGAATGACAGGATTTAAGCCTTTCAGACGGCCCGAACAGATTTTATAAAGGCTTCAATTTATGTACCGTCATACTCGGGCTTGATCCGAGTATCTGCTATTTCTTTCAAAAACAATAAAATGCTCAGGATAGACCCGAGCATGGTGAAAAATAAACAAACAAAGCAAATGCTTGAAAATCACTTCGGCCGGCGGAAGGTGTCGTGGCAGGATTTGCAGCTCGCGCCCACTTTGTCATAAGCGGTTTTGATGGCATCGAGCTTGCCGGTTTGCGCCTGCGCGTTCAATTCGGCCACGGCGGCGTAGAATTTTTCTTGTTCGGCTTTAAAGGCATCGGGTTTTTCCCACGTTACCGGCAGCGTGTCGCCGTCGCCCTGTTCGTCTTTCTGAAAATATTCAAACGGTTTTTTGCTCTCTTCGGCAAACGTGGCGGCGGCGGCTTTGAATTTCTCAACGTCGTAAGCTTCGTCGCCTTTCACCATTTTGCCCATGCTGCTGAAATTGGGCATCATCGTTTTGAAAGCGGTGGTGCGCGCTTCGGATATCGGCCCTTTGGCCGCATCGGCGGGCGCACCGCCGCAGACAGAGAGGGCAAATGCGGCGGCGGCCGCCCAAGCCGCAGTCAGTTTGGTTTTCATGCTGGTGTTTCCTTATGCTATAGTGGATTCAATTACTTCGGTACAAGGCAGCAAGCCGCAGACAGTACAAATAGTACGGCAAGGCGCAGCAACGCCGTAACGGAGTAAGTGGATTCACTATACTATGGTTGTTATGGTTCCGTTATCATACCCGAAACCGCGCGGCGGCGGGTGTTCCGCAAGCGGCGTGCATCAAACCGTTTGCATTTTATTGAGGAGAAGGATATGACGATTTTAATCACCGGCGCATCGGCCGGTTTCGGTGAAGCCATGTGCCGCAGCTTTGTGGCAGCGGGGTATAAAGTTATCGGTGCCGCGCGTCGGCTGCACAAGCTGGAAGCCTTGCAGGCGGAGTTGGGCGAACGTTTCCACCCGCTGGAAATGGATATGACGCGCACCGAATCCATCTATCATGCTTTGCAGAGCCTGCCGGAAAACTTCGCCGAAATCGACTGCCTGATCAACAACGCCGGTTTGGCGCTCGGCCTCGACGGGGCCGACAAAGCCGATTTCAACGATTGGGAAACCATGATCCAAACCAATATCATCGGCTTGAGCTATTTAACCCGCCAAGTGCTGCCGCAGATGGTGGCGCGCAAAAGCGGCTATATCATCAACCTCGGCTCGATTGCGGGCACTTATCCCTACCCGGGCGGCAATGTGTATGGCGCCACCAAAGCCTATGTGCGCCAGTTCAGCCTCAACCTGCGCGCCGATTTGGCGGGCACGGGCGTGCGCGTGAGCAACATCGAGCCGGGCTTGTGCGGCGATACCGAGTTTTCCAACGTGCGTTTCAAGGGCGACGGCGAACGCGCGGCCAAACTGTATGAAAACGTGCAGTTTATCCGCCCGCAGGATATCGCCGACACGGCTTTGTGGCTCTACCAGCGCCCCGCCCATATGAATGTGAACAGCATCGAAATCATGCCGGTGGCGCAGAGCTTCGGCGCACTGCCCGTACACCGCGAAGCCCCGCCGCCCGCCGTGCAGCCGGACGACGGCTTTGAGAAACAAAGTATGTCGTTGTTCCAAAAAATCAAATCGTGGTTTAAATATAGTGAATTAAAATAAGAATGCCGAAGTAGGGTAAAACGATTCTTTAGCATATCGCCCAATTGCAAGTTTGAATGCAGTTATTTCATTTCGGGGTTTTTATTTGAATTCGCTATAATAGCGTTTAAAATGTTTTAAGGCCGCCTGAAACCGCATTGCGCTTGTTTTCAGACGGCCTGAGAAAATGTTGGAAAGCTTGGTTTGCTTACACTTTTATACCCATAGCTTTTATTTTTGTTGAAATGATTATTTTGCGATTTTTGAGTATTCTCAAAAACTACGCGGCTTTGCGTGACTTTGGATATGCTTGACAATCCTCAAGAATACCAAAATGGGTTTTCATGTAAAAAATGAAAATTGTAAACAAACACGACGATTTTATAAGCTATATCAATAAGATCGGGCCAATTTTCAAGTATGACAATAGCTTTAAAAAAGCTACAGGGTATTTTCTAACCATAATTTCTTCAAAAGTTGCCAACCCAGCCCTGCGCCAATTTATCCGCTTCGGCCAGCCGCTCCGCCGTGCCCACATCCAACCACAAACCGGTGTGGTTTTCGCCGGAAACCAAGCCCGCAGACATGGCTTCGCGCAGCAGCGGAGCGAGTTTGGCGGCTTGGCGCGGTGGCGTGTTGCGGAACAAATCGGGGTGGTAAACCCCCATGCCGCTGAACGTGAGCGCCCGGCCGGCCGCATCCGCCGAGGCCACCGCACCGTTCTCCTGCAAAATGAAATCGCCCTTCGGATTGTGTTCGGGATTGGGCACAAGCCACAAATGGGCCAGTTTGCGCTGCCGGCGCAAGGTTTCGGCCGCTGCAAAGGCCGTCTGAAAATCAATATCGGTTAACACATCACCGTTTACCACCAAAAACGGCTCGCTACCCAACAGAGGCAGCGCGGTGGCGATGCCGCCGGCGGTTTCCAAGCCGGTTTCGCCTTCGGGAGAATAGCGGATATTCACGCCGTAAGCCCCGCCCGAGCCTAAGACCGCTTCGATTTGCGCGCCTAGCCAGGCATGGTTGATCACGATTTCACCGATACCGGCGGCACGCAGGCGGCGCAAATGCCAGCCTATCAGCGGTTCGCCCGCTACTTTCAACAAGGGCTTCGGGCAGGTGTCGGTGAGCGGGCGCATACGCTCGCCGCGCCCGGCCGCTAAAATCATGGCTTTCATAAAGGTTTGCAGTTGTTTAAAGAAAAGCGGATTGTATAACAAAAGGGAGGAGGCTTTTGCAAAAAATCGTACCGCTTTTAAATACTGAGATACTGGTTTAAACCTTAGCCAATCAACTTAATTTAAATAACATTTCTAAACTATTCCCTCTACTACATCACCTTGTACTTTCTTCGGAGTACCTTTACCCAAGCAGGGGGGAGGGGGGGCAGATCAAAATTTCTCGTATTCGACAATCATATATTTGCCGCCGATGTTTTTGGTGGCGTCGCCGTCGTCGCTCATGAAAATCAGGCGGTTTTGGCCGTTGATTTTCACCGAATCCACGGCTTCCACGTTGGTCATCAGGTTCATATTGGGCAGGTCGATGGATTTGGGCGCTGCATTCGGTTCGCCGCTCCAAACCCAAAACTGCGGGAATTTCTTGCCCTTCTCGTCTTTCACTTCGTTGGTTAACACGAATGCTTTCTGCACCGGGTCGTAGTTGAGCGAGCGGATACCGCCGCCTTTGATATCTAAAAATGCCACGTCGGTGAAGTTGGGCTGTGCGCTTTCGGCAAACATCTCTTTCGGGTTATCGATATACAGCACCATGGATTTGTCGCTGAACTCGGGATCGCGGAAGCCGAGCAACAGGCGGTTTTTCACCGGGTCGTAAGCCAAGCCTTCGATGTTAACGGTTTTGAAATCGAGCATGGTGCCGATTTTATTGCGGATAAGCTGCTCCACCTGCTCGGAATTTTCCAAAATATCCACCAAACCGTCGAACGAGCTGAGTTCCACCACGTCGTTGCCGCGGATTTTGAAGCGGATAAAGTGTTCGCGGTCGGGGCGGCGCACGCCTTCGCGGTTGCGCGAATGCGAGGTGATGGCATAGATGTAGCCGTCGTTATCCATGGTCAAGCCCTCCAAATCGCTGAGTTTGCGTTTGAAGCCGCGAACGATGCGGGTGTCGGCCGTTTCGTTTTCTTCGAGCGAGCCGTCGGGTTTGAACGAAACGATGCTGGCGGCACGCGAATGTTCGTCTTCAACCACCAGCAGGCGGCCGTCGGGCAGTTGTTGGACGGCGGAAGGCTCATACAGCCCCTGGAAAGAATTGATGCCCACCTTGCTCAACTCGGCGGCGGCTTTGCTTGCCTGCATGGAAGGCACCACACCGGGCAGGGTTTTGATGGCGATAAAGGCCAGCACCGAAACCAGCAACCCCCAACGGAAGGCGGCATACGACATATTCAGATATTTGAACTGCTTGTTGGCGAGTTGGCCGAGCCAATAAAGCTCGTCGCTCATTTTTTTATACACCTGCTCGCGGTCGGCCATAATGTCCTGCATCATTTCCCAATAGCGCTCTTTCGAGATTTTGACGCGGTCTTCATAAATCAGAATGTTCGGCGTTTCATCGACATAGTGTGCTTCAGGCTCAAACACGCGGGCTTTGAAATCTTTAACCGAGGCTTTGCGTTTAAATACGTCTTTCAGCCATTCGGCCGTTGCGCGCAATTTACCCATGCGTTCGGGCGAGGCCGACAACAAGGCAAACACGATGGAAGATGCGGCTGTGGCCATAAAAATGCCCGCCGGCACGAGAAACTCGGGCGAAGTAGAGAAGATAAACGCACCCGAAATCATCAGAGCCGACACGATAAAGCCGTTGAGCGAGATCATGATGTTGGCCTTGGTGGCCGCCAGCGCCAACAGTTCCATTTCGGTGCGGAAGGCGTTGCGGAACATGGTTTCCACGCCTTTGGCGGTGCCGATCTGCACCACCGATTCGGCAATAGGCGTCAGCTCCGTTTCCGCTGCTTTTTCTTTGCGTTTGGCTGCTCTTCTGGCTTTCTTTTTCGCTTTTCTACCACCGGGCGCTACGGCACCGCTTTCCGTTGCGGCACTTTGCGCTCCACCGCCCTCTTCCGCCGTTTGGCCGGTGTCTGCTTGGCCGGCATCGTCTAAGTTTTCCAAAAACAATACCGGTTCCTGATTAAAAGTGTTGTCGGTTTGGGTGTGCGCCGCTTCATGAAGCGGGTTATCTAAAGAAACGCCCTGCCGGGCGGCTTGGTTTTCAGACGGCATACCGTCGGTTTTGCGGGCTTTGTTGTTGTTTTCAGCCATATCGGAATCCTGTTGTTACTGTGTGTGATAATTTTCCAGTTTATGTTTAAATTTAAACAAATGAAATTATCATTATAACCAAACAAACTAACAATAAGATTTACATCTTTACAATTTGCATAACGTTTGTTAACTCTTAGTGTAACTTTATATAAACACAAAGGTTTTCGAATATTGTCGATATAGCCTTCCTCTATGGCTCTTCTTTGAAAAATCGTTTAATTTAAAACAAACTTCGGAAGTTTACACTCGCCGTGGTGCCGTTTTGATTTTGCCTGCCCCTCCCAAACAAAAAACAGCCGGGTCAAGCTCCGAACACAGCGTGTTGTTATTCTGCACGCGATGCGTGGAAAAATTCAGGCCGTCTGAAACGTTTCAGACGGCCTGGGTTTGTTATAGTTAAACCGCTTACTCATCAGTAATTCCGTCATACCCGGGCTTGGCCCGGGTATCTCAAAACTTGCTAAAACTCAAGATATAGTGAATTCAAATAAAAACTCCGAAATGAAATAACTGCATTCAAACTTGCAATTGGGCGATATGCTAAAGAATCGTTTTACCCTACTTCGGCATTCTTATTTTAATCCACTATACTCGGGTCAAGCCCGAGTATGACGTTACTTTTCTTAGGTTGCAGGTTGGTTAACTACAAGCCGGTTCGTTAGGGCTTGCGCTGCTCGAACAGCCAGTCGCGGATGCCTTCGATGTTGTAGGCGATACGCCAAGTGTTGGCGTGGTTGGCACCGCTGTTGTCGGTTTGGCCGGCGGGCACCACCGTGCCTTTCTGCAAAACGGTGTAGTTGATGTTGGCGTTTTGGCTGCGCATGGCGCGCGCTTCGGCATCGAACTCGGCGGGCGTGGAGAGGCCGCTCCATGTTTTACGCGCCACTTTGGCACCGCGTTTTTCGAGGGCGGCGGTAACGGCGTTCATGCCGGGATAGGCTTTTTCATCGCCTTCCGAAACCACAATCCACATTTTGCTTTTCGCCAGCGGCGCAACTTTGGCAGCATCCCATTGCGCGGCCACGATGTAGGAAGCGGCGAAGAAATCGGGGTGTTTGATGTTCATCGCCATTTCCATCATGCCGCCGCCCGACTGGCCGGTGGCGTAACGGCGCGCAGGGTCGATGTTGTATTGGGTTTGCAGGTGTTTGATGAGATTGATCACGGCATCGGCATCGTTGGTGGCTTCGGATTTATCGTTCACGGTTTTATGGTTGAACTGCGGCGCCAACACGAATGCTTCGTTTTTGGCCTGTGATTCGGGCGAAGCCCAAACCACCGCGCCCAAACCCTGCTGGAGGGTGGTTTTGACCTCGCTGCCGGTTACGCCCGCATCGTGGATAAACAGCACCAGCGGATAGGCTTTCTGCGGGTTGTAGTTTTTCGGCACAAACAGGTTGTAGTTAACGGTTACGCCGGTTTGCGGGTCGGCGAACGAGGCTTGTTTGAAGTCGTCCACCACTAAATTGACGGCGGTTTTGCTCTGCCATTCGTTGCCGGTGGGGGCGATGGTGTTGCCGCCGGTGTCGGCGATGTCGCCGGTTTGGGTAACTTTCAGCTCGGGTTTGCGGCGGATGATGTCGCGCCCTTCCACGCCGAAGGCAACGGCGTCTTCATCGTTTTTGGAAAGCTCGACCACCACATAACGGCCGTTTTTGGGCTGCTCGGCGGTAACGGGGGCATCGTTGGCATACACTTTGGTAACTTTGCGGTCGGCCACGGCGAAATCTTCGGCCTGCAACGAAGCGTTGCTGATGTCGGCCGCGTATTTCACCACGGCGGCGGTGATTTTCTGGCCGTCGCCGAACACTTCGGTTACGGCGCCCACTTCCTGCACGGGGTCGGCAGCGGCGGTGGTTTTATCGGCGGGGAACACGGAAGTGAGGGCCTGGCAGCCCGACAAGGCCGCAACCAGACCGGCGGCGGCTAAAGCGGTAGTGATTTTTTTCATAATCCATACTTTCAGAAAAACCGGCAAGGCGTGATGCGGCACTATAACCGCGCGCTTGGCGTTTGTGTGCGCCGCCATACGGAACGGCGGTTTTATCGTATAAACGTAATATAGTGGCTTAAATTCAAAATAGTACAGCGTTGCCTCGCCTTAGCTCAAAGAGAACGATTTTGTAAGCCGCTGAAGCGGCAACAGAATCGGTTCCGTACTATCTGTACTGTCTCGGCTCGGCGCCTTGTCCTGTTTTGAATTTAAGCCACTATAAATGTAAAACAAACGTAAAAAGGCCGTCTGAAATCACAAGGTTTCAGACGGCCTCGGCTGCGTTTTGGTTCACACCACAATGGCGCCCAGCGAGTCGGTGGGTTTGAAGGCGGCGAAAATGCCTTCGATAATGCCGATAACGGTGGGGATAAACGTCCAGCTGAGCAGAAAATACAGTATCCCCATCCACACGCGGCCGGCACAGAACTTGTGCACACCGAACGTACCGAACAGCAGCGCCATCGCCACATAAAGGGCTTTGTTGCAGGTGTGCGGGTAGGAAGCGGCGTAAGAAACGGGAACATTCATGGTGTTTTCCTTGTGTTATGCGGTTGTTTTAACGGCCTCTAAATGGTGGGCGCCGCTTTAAATTAAAAGCGGTTTTTTCGTAAAAACAGGCAAACGCAAGCTTTGCCCGAAACGGCGGGGTAGAAAAAACCTGTGTTATACGGCCTTTGCAAAATTCATTGAGGCCGTCTGAAATGTTGGATTCCGTCATTATCGGGCTTGACCCGATAATCCGGCATTTGCCGTTCAGGCGGAAGACGGATAGTTCGGAAATATCCGGCACATCCGCGTTAAGTTTCAGACGGCCTGTTTGTTAAAACAGCGTTTTCACCGCCGCTTCGATATCGTCGGCACGCATAAAGGTTTCGCCGATTAAGAAGGTGTGCACGCCGTGGTTCTGCATAAAGGTTACGTCTTCTTTGTTGCGGATGCCGCTTTCGGTAACCACGGTTTTGCCTGCAAGCGCGGGCAGCAGGTCGAGCGTTTGCTGCAACGACACGTCAAACGTGCGCAGGTTGCGGTTGTTCACGCCCCACAGCGGCGTGGTGAGGTTGCGGCACTTTTCCAGCTCGGCGGGGTCGTGCAGCTCCAGCAGCACCGCCATGCCCAGATTGTGCGCGGTGTGCTCGAACTGCTCCAATTCATGCGCTTCGAGTGCGGCGGCAATCAGCAGCACGGCATCGGCGCCCCAGGCGCGGGCCTGATAAACCTGATAGTCGTCGATGATGAAGTCTTTGCGCAGCACGGGCAGGTTTACGGCGGCTTTGGCTTGCTTGAGATATTCGGGCGAGCCTTGGAAATACTGCTCGTCGGTCAGCACCGACAAACAGGCCGCGCCGGCGCGCTCATAAGCCCGCGCGATGTCGGCAGGGTGGAAATCGGGGCGGATCAAGCCTTTGGAAGGGCTGGCCTTTTTCACTTCGGCAATCACCGCCGGCAGGCCGGCGGCGTGTTTGGCACGGATGGCTTCCACAAATCCGCGCGCAGGCTCGGCCGCCAGCGCCTGCGGTTTGAGTTCGTTTAAAGGCAGCGCGGCTTTGGCGGCGGCCACTTCCCCGGCTTTGGTAGCGAGGATTTTGTTTAAGATGTCTGGCATGGCAATCTTTCGGTTAGATAAGGTTTTCAGACGGCCTGAAACCTTTGCAAGCCGTTTAGGCCGTCTGAAACAGTATGGGGTTGGCAAACGGATGGCGAAGTATAAAAGATAAGGCCGCTCGAAAGCCACCGTTTCAGACGGCCTGCATTAAAACTTCGGCAGCCGCCAAGCCACGCGGTGCGCCCACAGCCTGAGCACATAACCGCCGAACAGCAGCAGATTCAATGTGAACGGGTTTACCCAGCCCAGTTTGTCCAAACCGTAGAGCGCAAGGCCGATAATCACCGACACGGTGCCGTAAAAATCCTTGCGTAAAATCATGGGAATATCGTTCACCAGCACATCGCGCACAATGCCGCCGCCCACCGCCGTGATAAAGCCGAGCATTACCACGCCGAAAATGTTCACATCCAGCGCCAAGCCTGCCTGCGCGCCGGTGATGGTGAACGCCGCCAAACCCAACGAGTCGGCCCATAAAAACACCGCCGCCAGCTCGCGTTTGCGGGTGTTTTGCAGCTTGAACCCCCAGGCAAGCAGCAACGTGATGCCGATAACCGCCCATGCGGTGTTTTGGGTGAACACCAGCGGTATGCGGCCGACAATGGCATCGCGCATCATGCCGCCGCCGATGGCGGTCAGCATGGCCGTAATCATCACGCCCAGCATATCCAGCCGCTTGCGCACGCCGACCAGATAGCCGGAAAGGGCGAAAGCGGCGGTGCCGATGATGTGGATGATTTCGGTGGCGTTCATAACAACCCTTGAAATGGAAAAAGCATATTATAAAATCAGCCGGGCAGGCCGTCTGAAATATTCTGCCGCAAAGCCCTGCACACAGCTATAATCAACCGCATTATCTGATTTTTAACGATTCAGACGGCCTGAGACCTTTGCCCCCGGATATGGATGCAGTTCAAGGCGCAGCAGCGCAGCGAGTGCAGACATATCAAGCAGATAGGCAAACGAGCAAGCAGCACCCTAAAAGGCATAAACGCACAACGCAGAAATACGCCGTAGATTGGGGTTTTGCAAAGGCTCCGGCCCGAATCCCACCACACCGAAAGCCCCCATGACCCGCTATTCCCTCTTCGCCACCTGCCCGCGCGGCCTCGAAAGCGTTTTGCAGCAGGAACTCTCCGCGCTCGGCTGCGGCCAACCCGAACCCACCGACGGCGGCGTGGCCTGCAAAGGCACGCTGGAACAGGTTTACCGCATCAACCTGCATTCGCGCACCGCCAGCCGCGTGCTGCTGCAACTGACCAAAGGCAGCTACCGCAGCGAAGCCGACATCTACACCCTCGCCCGCAATATCCGCTGGGCCGAATGGTTCGGGCTGGAACAAACCTTCAAAGCGAAAGTGGAAGGCAGGCGCGCACGGGTGAAAAGCCTCGATTTCGCCGCCCTGAAAATCAAAGACGCCCTGTGCGACGCCTTCCGCGACGCGCTCGGCGCACGCCCCAGCGTGGGCAAAACCAACCCTGATGTGCGCGTACACGCCTTTATCGGCGAACAAACCGTACAGATTTTTATCGACACCAGCGGCGAAGCCCTGTTCAAACGCGGCTACCGCCAAGACACGGGCGAAGCCCCGCTGCGCGAAAACCTCGCCGCCGGCCTGCTGCTGCTGGCGGGCTACGACGGCACGCAGCCGTTTCAAGACCCGTTTTGCGGCAGCGGCACCCTCGCCATCGAAGCCGCCCGGATAGCCGCCCGCCGCGCCCCCGGCCTGATGCGCCGTTTCGGCTTTGAAAAACTCAAAAATTTTGATGCTGCATTATGGCAGAACCTGCGCCGCGAAGCCGAACAGCAAGCGCTGCCGCAAACGCCCGCCCCCATCGGAGGCAGCGATAACGACCGTTTCATGATACGCACCGCCGAAGCCAACGCCCAAGCCGCCGGCGTCGGCAACCTGATTGATTGGCGCGTGCAGGATGCACAGTCCGTCCGCCCCAACGGCGACAACGGTATCATGGTTTCCAACCCGCCCTACGGCGTGCGGCTGGCCGAAGTGCAGGCGCTGCACGCGCTTTATCCGCAGCTGGGCACATGGCTCAAACAACACTACGCGGGCTGGCGCGCCGGCATGTTCACCGCCGACCGCGAAATGCCCAAGCTGATGCGCCTCTCGCCCAAACGCAAAATCCCGCTGTTTAACGGTAACCTCGACTGCCGCCTGTTTCTGATCGATATGGTGGCGGGATCTAACCGGTAAGCGGCTGCCCTTAACAGCCAGAGGCTTTTGAAGCCGGTTTAAACACACTTCAGGCCGAGACCTTTGCAAAATACGCTTTAATTCTGAATTTATTTATGTTTCGTCATACCCGTGCCCAACCTGAGTATCTGTTATTTCTTTTGAAACAATAAAGATGCTCGGGTCAAGCCCGGGCATGACGCAGAAGTTTTAAGATACTGAAAGGAATTTTGCAAAGGCTTCAGGCCGTCTGAAAAGGTGAACTGCACCCCAAAAATTGGACACCCCCTCCAACTTTAAAAGGTGCAGTTTTCTTATGTCCAAATATAACCTACACTTCAAATACCGAGCCGTACCCCATTACCACCAAGTGCACAGCCAACAGCGCACCGCAGAGCACTTCAACGTCTCACGCACCCACCTGCGCCGTTGGATAGCCGCCTACCGGCAAGGCGGTATCGCCGCACTCCAACACCCGCAGGCTGCCTCTATGAAGACCAAACGCAAAAACCCGTTTATCGCCGACAAACCCGACCACGAAAAAACCCAGGCGGAACTGATTGAAGAGTTACGTTACATGAGAGCGGAGAACGACTACCTAAAGCACATGAAAGCCCTCAACGAAAAGAACGCCGCCAAAGCTGCGAAACCGTTCAAACGTTGAGGGCGAAGCACCCGCTGAAATATCTGCTGCATAGTGCCGGCATTCCCAAAAGCAGCTTTCATTACCATATCGGCAAAGCCGATCCCGATGCGGCGGCCAAAACCGCCGTGAGTGAAGTCTATCGCCGACACAAAGGCCGTTACGGTCATCGGCGGATTGCCGCCGTATTGTCGTGGAACAAAAAGAAAGTGCGGCGCATTATGGGTTTGTTGGGACTAAAAGCCAAAGTCCGCAGTAAAAAAACCTACCGTCCGCAAGCAGTAGGAGAGGCTTCGGACAATATTCTCAATCGAGAGTTTACCGCCGGCAAACCGGCAGACAAATGGCTGACCGATGTGACGGAGTTCAAATGCACAGACGGGAAGCTGTACTTATCGCCGATATTGGATGTGTTTAATCGGGAGATTGTGGCCTATTCTTTAGGCCGCAGAGCAAACAGTAAAATGGTGGCGCAAATGTTGGACCAAGCATTCGGCCGTCTGAAAGGCCAAACGCCGCTGCTGCATTCCGACCAAGGTGTGCTTTACCGCACCGAGGCTTATCGAACGAA
The DNA here is from genome assembly GCF_014055005.1 of Neisseria dentiae. Classification (NCBI taxonomy): domain Bacteria; kingdom Pseudomonadati; phylum Pseudomonadota; class Betaproteobacteria; order Neisseriales; family Neisseriaceae; genus Neisseria; species Neisseria dentiae. The sequence goes on from NZ_CP059570.1 coordinate 2,251,790, forward strand.
ATTGGCTGAGAAAGGGATTGTGCAAAGTATGTCGCGCAAAGGCAATTGTTGGGACAATGCGCCGATGGAGAGTTTCTTCGGTATACTGAAAACGGAGAGTTTCTATCAGGAAGGTGCGCTGTCGGTGGCGGAGTTGACAGAGGTAATAGATGATTACATACATTACTACAATCATGAACGGATTAGTTTAAACTTGAAAAAGCTGAGTCCTGTCGGCTACAGAACCCAGCTTGAAAAGGCTGTTTGATAAAGATTCTTAACTTGTCCAAGTATTGGGGGACAGTTCAGGTTTTCAGACGGCCTTTAAGTGTAGGAAATGGTCGGGTTGTTTACACAACAGGTTGGGAATGAAGCCTGTAAAACCTCAAAAAGGGGGGTCGCCTTTCAGGCTCTTGTGGGGCTTGACGGTGTTATAAAAGTTAACAAAACGACATAACTCTTTTTGCCGGAGCGCCGAATCCTTAAACGGATGCTTGTCATGCCACATTTCCATTAAGGTACGGATAACCCGCTCGGCTTTACCATTGGTTTGCGGCCGGGCAACACGGGTGAATTTTTGGCTTATGTTGTTTTGCACACAGGCAATGCCAAACGGGTGCTCCGCATTGCCACGATTTCCACACCGTTGTCGGAATAGGCGCATTCGATGGTATAGGGACAACAATCTATCACATCGCGCAAAAGAAATTTGGCTGCGCTGGCTGCTGTACGGTCCGGCAATATTGCAGCATACAGCTCGCGGGAAAAATCATCAATGGCAACAAACAGATAATCCCGAGGGTCGGTTGCTTTTTGGTTTTGTAGCAAAGGCAGCCGTTTGGTATCGAAATGAACCATTTCGCCGGGATAGGATTGGTTGTAACGCTTTGCCTGTTTTTTGAGTTTCTCTTCGATTTCCCGCTCAACTTTAGCCAGGCGTTTCATGCCGTATTTGGCTTGTTTAAAGCGGTTGTTGGTGCTTTTTTGCGGGGTGAGCAGCTGCAACCGGGCTGCTTTGAGTATGCGGTAAATCGTTACTCTGCTGACACGGTATTGTTGTGCCAACGAAGTTACACTGATTTTGTCTTGTGTATAAGCGCGCCAAATGGCCTGGCGGTTATGCGGGGTTAGCCGGGTATTTTTATGGATGTTCATGCAGTATTGTCTTTCAAATACTGTAAACAACACTAGCTTTTTCTACAGCTAGGAAGCAAAATCAGCAAAAATGATGATAAACTTCTGATATGCCTATTAAAAACAAGTACCAAAAGTTCAGTAAAATTACCGAATCAAAATCCCGTCAAATCCTGCACCTTTCCGCACTTGATTTGACCACTTCCGATACCGCCAGACTCACCGGCATCAGTATCCGAAGTATCAATAATCTGTTTCTCAAACTGCGTTGCCGCATGGCCGCTGAATGTGAACGGCAAACTCCTTTTGCCGGGGTGGTCGAACTGGACGAATCCTACTTCGGCGCCAAACGCATCCGAGGTAAACGCGGGCGGGGAGCGGGAGGCAAAACCATTGTTTTCGGCATTTTAAAACGGGATGACAAAGTCTATACCGAAATCGTGCCGGATACCTCGAAAGCTACACTGTAACAGGTTATTCGAGGGCGGATTGCTGTTGAAAGTGTCATCAATACCGACGGCTGGCGCGGCTATCACGGCTTGGTTGATATGGGCTATGAAAAGCACCTCAGGGTACATCATGGTGCAGACGAGTTCGCCCGGGGTGCACAACACATTAACGGCATCGAGTCGTTTTGGGGTTATGCCAAAAACCGCTTGGTTAAATTTAACGGTGTATCGAAACAGACTTTTTATTTACACTTAAAGAAAACCGAATTTCGCTTCAATCACAGACATGATGATCTGTATAAAGTCTTGCTTAAAATACTGCGAAATCGACCCTTGGGCTAATTTTGCTTCCTAAGCCCCTATATAATATTCAAACCGAAACCTTCGGCGGTTGGTTCGGACGTTTAATCGTCTTTGCGGCGCACCAGCAGCACCGGCACGTCGGATTTGCGCACTACGCCTTCGGCAACGGAACCCATCAGCAGGTGCATCAGGCCGGAAAAGCCGTGTGTGCCCATCACGATTAAGTCGCAGTTTTCCGCTTCGGCCTGCTCGATCAACAAATCGGCTATTTTGTCGCCCGCGCTTTCCATAATCAGGCTGTCGTAGCGCACGCCCGCCGCTTCCAGCTCGGCTTGGCTTTTTTCGAGCACTTTAACGCCGGTGGCCTCCACGGCTTTGCGCAAGGCTGCGGCATCGTTAAAGGTTGGCGCGCCCCAATCAAACTGGGCTACGTCCACCACATGCACGGCCAAAATGGCGGCATCAAGCTGTTTGGCCAGTTGGCAGGCTTCTTTCAGGGCATGCAGGGCTGCTGTGCTGTCGTCTACGGGAACCAGAATACGTTGATACATGATGCACCTCCTCGGTTTGTGGTAACGGTTAGTCTGCTTTTTTGGGGCGGTTTGTGTTTTCAGTTTATATGAGATAGACCGCTACGGGTATTTTAAGTTGCTTGTCCGCAAAGGCCTTTTGCTTTGTATCAAGTTAGCGGCTGTCTGAACATCAGGGCGAACCGGCCGCCGGTTTTCAGACGGCCTGAAACCTTTTGTGGTTCGCTGCCTGCGCTACCGTTTCACCCAGCCCGTGCTCAACGCCCATTCTGCGGGGGAATAGTATTTGGGGCGGTTGGCGGGTATGCCCAAGGTGTCGCGGTACACCACGCGGTGGCGGTCGGCATACCAGTTGGGCACGATGATGTATTGGTGGCGCAAGACGCGGTCGAGCGCGCGGGAGGCGGCCACCAATTCGGCGCGGCTGGTGAAGCTCTCGAAATGTTTGAGCAGGGCCTCTACGGCGGGATGGCACACGCCCGCCCAGTTGCGGCTGCCGTCGGTTTTGGCGGCGGCGCAGCTGAAGTAGTCGAACTGTTCGTTGCCGGGGCTTTCGCTGTTGGCATACACCGTGATGGTCATGTCGAAATCGAAGCTGTTGAGCCGCTTTTGGTAAACGGCGGGGTCGGCCACGCGCACGTTCATCAGCACGCCGATTTTGGCCAAATCGTTGCGCCATTTTGCGGTTACGCGCTCATAGGTTTTGTTGGGGCTGAGAAACTCAATCACCAGCGGCCTGCCCTGCGGGTTGACCAAGATGCCGTTGCGGTAGCGGTAGCCTGCCTGCTCGAGCAGGGCGCGGGCTTTGAGCAGGTTGGGGCGCACGCCGAGCACGGGATCGGTTTTGGGCGGCTCGGGCGCGTTTTGGGTAAACACGGCGGCGGGCAGATGCTGTTTCACGCCGTTGAGCAAGGCCAATTCTGCACCGGCAGGTTTGCCGCGCGCGGCGGTTTCGCCGTTGGTGAAGAAGCTGTTGCTGCGTCGGTAGGTGCTGTAAAACAGGCGTGTGTTGGTGTTTTCAAAATCGAAACTTTCCACTAGCGCCTGCCGCACGCGGATATCGTCGAAAGGCTTGCGGCGCAGGTTCATCACGAAACCCTGCATGCCGGCGGTGTTGTTGTGCCGCCATTCGTGTTTGTGCAGTTTGCGTTTCGACAACACGGCGTCGGGATAAGCGCGCGCCCAGTTGCGGGCGATGTTTTCCTGCACGAAATCGTATTGCCCGCCTTTGATGCCTTCGATGCGCACGCTGTCGTCTTTGTAGTATTTGAAGCGCACGGTGTCGAAGTTATACATGCCTTTGCGCACGGGCAGGTTTTGCGCCCAATAATTTTTGTCGCGCACGAATTCGCTCAGGCGGCCGGCATCGGTTTTGTGCAGGCGGTAGGGGCCGGAGCCGATGGGCGGGGTGTTGGCTGCGGCGGCGAGGCCCTTGGGGTAGCTTTTATGCGAAAACACGGGCAGCTCGCCCAAAGTCATGTGCAGTTCGGCGTTGCGCTTTTTGAAGCGGAACACCGCCGTGCGCGCATCGGGGGTTTCCACGCGCGCCACGTCTGCCCAATAAAAACGGTACATGGGCGCGGCGGCTTTGTCGCGGGTGAGGGTGTTGAACGAGGCGGCCACGTCTTTGGCCAGCACGGGGTCGCCGTTGTGAAAGCGTGCTTTGGGGTTGAGTTTGAAGGTTACGGAAAGACCGTCTGAAGCCGGAGAAATGTCTTCCGCCAGCAAACCATACATGGCAAACGGCTCGTCTTTGCCTTTTTCGGCCAGCGTGTCGAGCGTGAGCATAGCGGTGCCCGCCTCATGGTCGCCTTTGAGCGTGAACGGGTTGAGTGTGTCGAAACCGCCGGGCAGAGGCAGCGTAAACGTGCCGCCTTTGGGCGCATCGGGGTTGACATAATCGAACGATTTGAAGCCGGCAGGGTGCCGCACAGGCTGGCCCAAAGCCAAACCGTGGGCGGCGTGGGCATGGGCGGCGGCGCAAAACAGCAGCAGGGCGGAAAAAGTTTTCATCTCAAAACGCTTAACAAAAAATGCGGGGCTTATTGTAGCCTATCGGCAGAATTGCCCAAACACCGTTTTATAGTCAAATGATTTATTGAGCAGATGATAACAAGCCGAAACCTTTGCAAAATCTGCTCAGGCCGTCTGAAAAGGCCGTCTGAAAACCGGATGCCAGTATTTGTGCGCCGTTTCGCCATGCCGATGTAAGCCCGCCCCAAACCCGAAAAGGTTTATATAAAAAAGCAGCGTTCGCGTCTATAATACGGCCACCCGCCCAACCCGACAGCCGACAAATGAAATTCGCTTTCTTTATCTTATATTTAATTCAGCTGCTGCCGTTTTGCCTGATTCACAAACTGGCCGACTTTGTCGGTTTTTTGGCCTATTACGCCGTCAAACCGCGCCGTAAAGTGGGCGAAACCAATTTGCAGAAATGCTTTCCCGAGTGGAGCGAAGCCGAACGCACCGCCGTGCTGAAACGCCATTTCCAACATATGGCCAAACTGATGTTCGAATACGGCCTTTATTGGTACGCCCCCGCCGAACGCCTGCGCCGCTTCGTGCGCTATCAAGACAAACACCATCTCGACAACGCGCTGGCGGCGGGCGAAAAAGTGATTCTGCTCTACCCCCATTTCACCGCCTTTGAAATGGCCGTTTACACCCTCAACCAAGACGTGCCGCTTACCAGCATGTATTCCCACCAGAAAAACCGGGCGATGGACGAGCAGATTCTCAAAGGCCGCCACCGCTACAACAACGTGTTTTTAATCGGCCGCAACGAAGGATTGCGGGCGATTATCAAACAAATCCGCAAAAGCAGCGCCCCCTTTCTCTATCTGCCCGACCAAGATTTCGGCCGCAACGATTCGATTTTCGTTAACTTTTTCGGCATTCCCACCGCCACCATTGCCGGATTGAGCCGCATCGCAGGTTTAACCGGCGCCAAAGTCATCCCCGCCATCCCCACTCGCGAAGCCGACAACACCGTAACGCTGCGTTTTTATCCCGCCTGGGAAAACTTCCCCACCGAGAGCGCAGAGGCCGACACGCAGCGCATGAACGACTTTATCGAAGCGCGCGCGCGCGAACACCCCGAGCAATATTTCTGGCTGCACAAACGCTTCAAAACCCGCCCCGAAGGCGAGCCGGGCTTTTACGGCTAACGTTTCAGACGGCCTTTACACCATACAAACCGCCTTTCTTAACGTATTAAAGAAAGGCGGCATTTTTTATTGCCGAACACCGGATTACACGCCGCTACCTATTAAGCTTTCGGCATAGCCGATATTGTGCGGCAGCAACACCATCCAAAACAAACCCCTGAAATTCAAACCACTACACTATTGCCGTTGTTGGAAAACAATAATGCGACACCTCAAACCCTGATAATAAATATCCCGAAAACAGCATATTTCCCCAAAAAATATAAAAAACCGCCCGACAACAGCCATAAAGTTCCAAAACCACCCGCCGCCAATCATTCAAAACCCGCATAAAAATCAAAAACTTTGCAATAAGGGCTTGGCAAGATGAAAAAAAGCGGGTAAATTCCGACTACACCCCACTACACGAAATCAATAACGTGTAAACGGTATTCCAAAAATCAAGCGAGAACAAAGGAGTTAACAGAGATGGCAAATTACCAAAACGAAATCAAAGAAGCAGCAGAGCTGAAGCAGCAGATGGGTTCAGGCTGGAGCGCGATTACCCCCGAATACGTTGCCCGTATGCGGCTGCAAAACCGCTTCAAAACAGGCTTGGATATCGCCAAATACACCGCAGCCATTATGCGCCGCGACATGGCCGAATACGATGCAAACCCCGCAAACTACACCCAATCGCTCGGCTGCTGGCACGGTTTTGTCGGCCAGCAAAAACTGATTTCGATTAAAAAACACCAAAAAACCACCAACAAACGCTACCTGTATCTCTCCGGCTGGATGGTGGCCGGCATGCGTTCCGAATTCGGCCCGCTGCCCGACCAATCCATGCACGAAAAAACCAGCGTTCCGGCTTTGATTGAAGAGCTTTACACCTTCCTGAAACAGGCCGACGCCCGCGAACTCGACCTGCTGTTTACCGCGCTGGATGCCGCCCGCGCCGCCGGCGACAAAGCCAAAGAACAGGAAATCCAAAACCAAATCGACAACTTCGAAACCCACGTTGTGCCGATTATCGCCGATATCGACGCCGGCTTCGGCAACGCCGAGGCCACCTATCTCTTGGCCAAGAAAATGATTGAAGCAGGCGCCTGCTGTATCCAAATCGAAAACCAAGTTTCCGATGAAAAACAATGCGGCCACCAAGACGGCAAAGTAACCGTTCCGCACGTTGATTTCCTGGCGAAAATCAATGCCGTCCGCTACGCATTCCTGGAATTGGGCGTGGACGACGGCGTGATCGTCGCCCGCACCGACTCTTTGGGCGCCGGCTTAACCAAACAGATTGCCTACTCATTGCAGCCGGGCGATTTGGGCGACCAATACAACAGCTTCTTAGACGGCGAAGAAATCACCGACCTGAGCCAAATCAAACCGGGCGACGTGATTGTGAACACCAACGGCAAAACCATCAAACCCGTGCGCCTGCCGAGCAACCTGTTCCAGTTCCGCAAAGGCACCGGCATCGACCGCGTGGTGCTCGACTGCGTAACCTCGCTGCAAAACGGCGCCGACCTGCTGTGGATCGAAACCGAAAAACCGCACATCGGCCAAATTAAAGAAATGGTGGATAAAATCCGCGAAACCATTCCGAACGCCAAACTGGTGTATAACAACAGCCCCTCGTTCAACTGGACGCTGAACTTCCGCCAGCAAGTGTTCGATGCATGGCAGCAGGCCGGCAAAGACGTATCTGCCTACGACCGCGCCAAACTGATGAGCGTGGATTACGACGATACCGATTTGGCCAAAGAAGCCGACGAGCGCATCCGCACCTTCCAAAAAGATGCATCTGCCCAAGCCGGCATCTTCCACCACCTGATTACCCTGCCCACTTACCACACCGCCGCCTTGTCAACCGACAATTTGGCCAAAGGCTACTTTGCCGACCAAGGTATGCTGGCTTATGTGAAGGGCGTTCAGCGTGAAGAAATCCGCCAAGGTATCGCCACCGTGAAACACCAAAACATGGCCGGTTCCGACATTGGCGACAACCACAAAGAATACTTTGCCGGCGAAGCCGCACTGAAAGCGGGCGGTAAAGACAACACCATGAACCAATTCTCGTAAGAGACCGTTTCAGACGGCCTCAACGAAAGGCCGTCTGAAACCGACCTCTTTATCTGCATAGAGTTGAGCTGTGCGGATAAAGTGCAGGCGCAAGCCTGTATTGTTTGTGAAGCGTAAATCTCTGATTTGAGGTATTCGGGCAATCCGCAAGGGTTGCCCGCTTTTTTTGTCTGCAAACCGAACAACTTACTGAACCGTATTCTGCGCCAGATACAAAACAGCCCGAGACTTTGCAGAACTGCCTTGAGGCCGCCTGAAATGTTTAAATACCGAGACCTTTGCAAAATACGTTTTAATTCTGAATTTATTTCTGTTTCGTCATACCCGGGCTTGACCCAGGTATCCGTTATTTCTTTTGAAACAAAAGGATAGTCGGGTTAACCCCGGGTATGACGCAGAGATTTTGAGATACTGGAAGGAATTTTGCCAAAGCCAAACCCCGCATCACGGCTTGCGCCCCAGCAGGTAAATCACCGAGCTGACGCCTTGATGGCGGCTGCCTTCGTTCATTTCGCGCAGGCTGTGTTCGGCCACCAGCCATTCCAAACCGTGCAGCGCCTGCTGCATTTCTTCCAGCGTGCCAAGCATGGCGGGGTCGGACGGGCCGCCGGTGCCGCGGCCGATTTGGTCGGGGTGGTAGAACACACCGGCAAACAGGCCGCCGCTTTGCAGTGCGGTTATCATGCGTTGCAGGGTGCGGCTGCGCTCGGGTTCGGCAAAGTGGCAGAATACCGAGGTAATCACGGCATAATGGTCGATCGGTAAATCCATTTCGGAGATGTTGGCCAAGCGGGTGGCAAACCGCACGCCTTTTTGCTGCGCCAGTTTTTGCGCTTTTTCCAGCCCTCTGGCCGACATATCCACACCTTCGGCTTCCAAACCGAGCTGCGCCAGAAAAATGCCGTTGCGCCCTTCGCCGGTGGCCAAATCCAATGCCCTGCCTTGTGCGGGCAGGTAGGGGCGGATGCGGGCGATAAATTCGTTCGGCTCGGTGCCGAACACATATTCTTCGGGCTGGTAGCGTTCATCCCATTTCGACATAGGGTGGCTCCTATCTGAATTATTTGAGATTATTTGAGACCTGTGCAAAATTCTTTTAGGCCGAGACCTTTGCAAAAATACCCTAAATGTCGTCTGAAAACTTAACGCAAATGCACGGGGTCCGGCAACATCTGCTTGTTATTGCAATGGATTATCGGATTAAGCCCGATAATGACGGAATCTCACATTTCAGACGGCCTCAATGGGTTTTGCAAAGGTTTCGGCCTCACGGCACGCCGGCGCGGGCGCTTTCCAACTGCACCACCGCTGCTTGGGTTTGGCCGTCTGAAAGCGTGAAAACAGTGTTTTCCAAGCTGCCGTCGGCAAGCTGGCGGTAGCTGATGCGGTAGTTGCCCGAGGGCAAGTTGAATGCGGTAAAGTCGGCGCGCGGGGGGATATAGATGGTGCGCAGGGCCGTATTGCCGTTTTCGGGGTAAATCTGCGCCAACACGGCGGAGCGGTTGGCCTGATTGTCGATTTTCACCATGCCGTTGCCGGTTTCGGCCAGCACGGGATAGCCTGCCATATATTGGGCGAATTCGGGGTAGCTCGCCGGTGCGGTGTCGGCCCGGGCAACGGGCATATCGGCGGCAGCCTCCCGCTGTTGGCCGGCCAGCCAAAACAGCGCGCCGATTAAGGCGGCGAAAAACAGCAATCCCAACCACAAACGCCGTGCATACAGGGCCTGGGCGAACAGGCCGGGTTCGGGGCTGGGGTTTTTCGGCATGGGCGAAGAAACCGGTTTTTCAGCCGCACCTTGGGCGGCTATCCATTCGTCGTGGGCACGGCGTTGCTCGGGGTCGGAAAGCACGGCATAAGAGCGGTTGACCAAACTCATGATACGCTCGGCATCGGGGTTGTCGCGGTTTTGGTCGGGATGGTATTTTTTGCACAGCGAACGGTAGGCGGCACGGATCACTTCAATCGGCGCATCTTGCGCGACTTTGAGGTTGTCGTAATGGGTGCGTATGCGTTTTGCCATCGTGGCCGCCGTGTTGAATGGAAAACTGCGATTATATTCAATCTTCTGTAAAAATAGGTTTTTCTGCATTATCAGGCCGTCTGAAAAAACTGAACTGCACCCCAAAAATTGGACACCCCCTCCAACTTTAAAAGGTGCAGTTTTCTTATGTCCAAATATAACCTACACTTCAAATACCGAGCCGTACTCCATTACCACCAAGTGCACAGCCAACAGCGCACCGCAGAGCACTTCAACGTCTCACGCACCCACCTGCGCCGTTGGATAGCCGCCTATCGGCAAGGCGGTATTGCCGCACTTCAACACCCGCAGGCTACGTTTATGAAGACTATGAAGACCAACGCAAAAACCCGTTTATCGCCGACAAACCCGACCACGAAAAAACCCAGGCGGAACTGATTGAAGAGTTACGTTACATGAGGGCGGAGAACGACTACCTAAAGCACATGAAAGCCCTCAACGAAAAGAACGCCGCCAAAGCTGCGAAACCGTTCAAACGTTGAGGGCGAAGCACCCGCTGAAATATCTGCTGCATAGTGCCGGCATTCCCAAAAGCAGCTTTCATTACCATATCGGCAAAGCCGATCCCGATGCGGCGGCCAAAACCGCAGTGGGTGAAGTCTATCGCCGACACAAAGGCCGTTACGGTCATCGGCGGATTGCCGCCGTATTGTCGTGGAACAAAAAGAAAGTGCGGCGCATTATGGGTTTGTTGGGACTAAAAGCCAAAGTCCGCAGTAAAAAAACCTACCGTCCGCAAGCAGTAGGAGAGGCTTCGGACAATATTCTCAATCGTGAGTTTACCGCCGACAAACCGGCAGACAAATGGCTGACCGATGTGACGGAGTTTAAATGCACAGACGGGAAGCTGTACTTATCGCCGATATTGGATGAGGCCTTTGTAAAACCGCCGGATGTGGATGCAGTTCAAGGCGTAGCAGCGCAGCGAGTGCAGACATATCACACGATAGGCAAGCGAGCGAGCAGCGCACAACACAGAAATGCGCCGCAGATGGCGGTTTTGCAAAGGTCTCCGATGTGTTTAATCGGGAGATTGTGGCCTATTCTTTAGGCCGCAGAGCAAACAGTAAAATGGTGGCGCAAATGTTGGACCAAGCATTCGGCCGTCTGAAAGGCCAAACGCCGCTGCTGCATTCCGACCAGGGTGTGCTTTACCGCACCGAGGCTTATCGAACGAAATTGGCTGAGAAAGGGATTGTGCAAAGTATGTCGCGCAAAGGCAATTGTTGGGACAATGCGCCGATGGAGAGTTTTTTCGGTACACTGAAAACGGAGAGTTTCTATCAGGAAGGTGCGCTGTCGGTGGCGGAGCTGACAGAGGTAATAGATGATTACATACATTACTACAATCATGAACGGATTAGTTTAAACTTGAAAAAGCTGAGTCCTGTCGGCTACAGAACCCAGCTTGAAAAGGCTGTTTGAGAAAGATTCTTAACTTGTCCAAGTATTGGGGGACAGTTCAAAATTTCAGACGGCCTGATGCCTTTGCAAAAATACCTTCCAATATCTTAAACCCTCTGCGTTATGCTCGGGCTTGACCCAAGCATCTCTTTGTTTCAAGAGAAATCACAGATACCCGGGTTGGGCACAGGTATGACGGGGTAAAAATATTTTTCAGGATAGGGCAGGGTTTTTGCAAAGGTTTCTACCTTACTTTCCTGATTCTTCCTGAATATTCCCGTGTGGCAGCCACACGCTCACTTTCAGGCCGTGGCCGAACTGTTCGGCATCGGCCAGCGTGATGCGGCCGCCGTAGCGTTCGGTGATGGTTTTGGCTATCGACAGCCCCAAACCGCTGCCTTCGGTGCCGCTGCCCAAAATGCGGTAAAACGGGTCGAACACGCGTTCGCGCTCTTCGGGCGCAATGCCGGGGCCGTTGTCTTCCACTTCTATCAGGCAGCCGCCGTTGCGGGCTTTGACGCATACATCAACCCTGCCGTTTTCGGGTGTGTAGGAAATGGCGTTTTCGGTTAGGGTTTTAAGCAGGGTGTAGATTTCGGTTTCGTCGCCGAAAAGCTCGGTTTCGTCGTTGCAGCCTGCGCCCAGATCGATATTTTTGGCTTCGGCCAGCGGGTATAAATCCTGTATCAGCCGCCGGCAGGTGCGGCTGATCTGTATGGTTTGATGCACCCGTTTTTCGTCGGACTGCGCCCTTGCCATCGACAGCAGCTGCTCGAGCAGGCGGCGGTTGCGGCGGATGCCTTCGCGCAAATCGTTAACCAGCTGTACGGTGTCGGCGGGCAGATCGCGGGTGTTCAGGCGCTCGGCCTGAAGCGAGAGTGCGGTCATCGGCGAGCGCAGTTCGTGGGCGGCATCGGCGATAAATCGCTGCTGGCGGTAAACGCCCTCCCCCACGCGCCGCAGCAGGTGGTTGATGGCTTCGGTGAAGCCGTAGATTTCCTGCGGGATATTGGCGGCGGCAAGCGGCGAGAGGTCGTTTTCGTTGCGCGTTTCGGCCTGTTTCGACAATTCGGCCACCGGCCGCAGGGTGGTGTAGATAATCAGCATACTCAACAGCACGGCCACGGGGGCGAGCACCAGCAGGGGCAGCACGGCGTGCCATGCGCTGTCGAACGCTACATCGTCGCGGAATTCGGTTTCCTGAATAAAGGCGAAGCGGCTGCCGTCGGGATAATGGTGGATATAGGCGCGGTAGGGTTTGCCTTTTTGTTTGTCGGTGATGTCGGAAAAGCCTTCGTGCCCGTCTGCGGGCAGGTTGAAGCGGCTGTTGTCGCTCAGGGGCTGGATGTAGATGCGGGTGTCGTTGTCGATTTCGGTGTAGCCGGTATCGCCCGCCAGCTCGTTTTTCTGCGTGAGCATGGCTGCCTGCCTGAGCAGGTCGTCTTGCAGCTCCTGCGCTTCTTCAAACATGGCGTAGAAGGTGGAAATCCCCGAAACCACAGCGGTGAGCAGGATAATCAGCGTGAGAAAAACGGAAAGGCGGGCCTGTATCGAGGGATGGCGGGACATAAAACGGTAAAACCTTTCGGAACGGGTGTGTTCAGACGGCCTGAAACCTTTGCAAGCCGTTAAGGCCGTCTGAAATATTTATATTCCGTCATACCCGGGCTTGACCCGGGTATCTGCTGTTTCTTTTCAAACAACAAGATGCCCGGGTCAAGCCCGAGCATGACGCAAGTGTTTTATGGTGTCAGCAAGAATTTTGCAAGGTCCCGGTAAGTATGTTCAGACGGCCTCACGATATTTTTGCAAAGGCTTTTGGCCGTCTGAAAGCAAACGGGAACCGCGCCGGTTAGTTTTCGCTTTTTTTCGACACCAGCCAGCCGACGCCGCGCACGTTTTTGATGCTGTCGTGGCCGAGTTTTTTGCGCAGGGCGTGAATCAGGTAGTCGATGGCGTTGCTTTCGGGTTCTTCGCCCCAGGCATACACTTTGTCTTCCAAATCGCTGCGCGAAAGTATGGTGCCCGGGTGCAGCATCAGCGCGTGCAGTATGGCGAATTCGCGGTTGGAAAGCGGCACGTTTTCGCCGCTGTCGTGGCGTTTGGCGTAATAGGTGGCGGGGTCGAGCGTGAGCACGCCGTTGTCGAGCGTGTTGACGGCGCTGCCGCCGGTGCGGCGCATTACGGCGCGGATGCGGGCGAGCACTTCCGACATTTCGAAAGGTTTGATGATGTAGTCGTCGGCGCCGTTGTCCAGGCCTTGCAGGCGGCTGGTGATGTCGTCGCGGGCGGTGAGTATTAAAACGGGTAGGGTCAGGCCGCGCGAGCGGATATCTTGCAGCACTTGCAGGCCGTCTTTGTAGGGCAGCCCCAAATCGAGCAATACGGCATCGTAGGGCTGGGCGGCCAGCGTATCGACGGCGGTTTTGCCGTCGCGCACCCAATCGACGGTGTAGCGGCTGTCTTTCAGGCTGCCTTCCACCGCACGGCCAATCATGTTGTCGTCTTCTACCAATAAAATCCTCATGGCTCTTTCCCTTTAACGGCGGCAAACCCAATCATCGCTGCGGCTTGATGATTGGGTTGCATAGCGTGAATCCACTTACTTCGTTACGGCGTTGCTGCGGCTTGCTGCCTTGTACCGAAGTGTGGATTCACTCTATCCGTTGTTGGCCGTCTGAAAAATCAAACCACGGCGGGTTTCAGACGGCCTCTGCATATTGTATCCGTTTGCGGGTTAGTCGTCGTAATCCACAAAAGAATTCAGCACTTTGCCGCTGTCGGCGTCCACAATCACTTTGTGCGGCACATTGTCGGCACCGAGGATATCAACCTTATACACCAGCTGGCCGCGGTTGCTGTCGCGCTCGGCTTCCATCACGCGGCCTTGAACGGTGCTTTGGGCGGCTTGGATGGCGCGCTCCAGCGACACGGCGGCTTTGCGGGCGGGCTTCCATTCGGTTTCGGCTTTGCTGCCGACAACTTTGCCGCTGGCGGCGTCAACATAAACGGTGTGCTCCTGCTGGCCGTTGCGCACTTCCACATGGTAAACGGGCGTGCCGTATTTGCCTTTCAATTGGATTTCGGTGGCTTGGCCGCCGGCCTGTTTCTGAGCGGCGGCAATGGCCTGCGCGGGCGTTACCTGGGTTTGCGCCACGGCGGCGGTTTTCTGCCGGCCATTATCGGCCGAAGCATAACTGTTGAGAGCCAGCAAAGCAGCCAAGCCGGCGGCGGCCAAAGTGTTGAAGCGTGTTTTCATAATCGCACTCCTAAAAAAATATCAAGATAAAAAAGATGGAATCCGCAGTTGCCGGCCTTCCGATACAGCGCATTGTAGAGTGCGATATTTATGCCAAAATTAGGTGCGGTTTAAATTGTGTAAAGGAAAAGGCCGTCTGAAAAACAATATTTTCAGACGGCCTGTTTCTTTATTGCCGCTCAGGCTTACAGATAGAATTTCTCAACCACTTTCAGGTTGTCGTCGAGCTTATACACCAAAGGCTGGCCGGTGGGGATTTCCAGACCCATGATGTCGTCGTCGGAAATGCCTTCGATGTGTTTGGCCAGCGCGCGCAGCGAGTTGCCGTGGGCGGCCACCAGCACGCGTTTTCCGCTCAAAATGGCGGGGGCGATTTGGTCTTCCCAGAAAGGCAGCACGCGCTCGAGGGTAACTTTCAGGTTTTCGCCGTCGGGCACCACGTCGGCCGGCAGGTTGGCGTAGCGGCGGTCGTTGTGGGCCGAAAATTCGTCGCTCGGGTCGAGCAGCGGCGGCAGGGTATCGTAGCTGCGGCGCCAAATGTGCACCTGCTCGTCGCCGTATTTTTCGGCGGTTTGTTTTTTATCCAAACCCTGCAACTGGCCGTAGTGGCGCTCGTTCAAACGCCAGCTTTTCACTTGCGGCACCCACAGCTGGTCGCTCTCTTCCAGCACGATGTTGCAGGTTTTGATGGCGCGGGTTAACACCGAAGTGAAGGCGATGTCAAACAGATAACCCTTCTCTTTCAGCTTTTTGCCCGCTGCGGCGGCCTCGGCCAGCCCCTGCTCGCTCAGTTTCACGTCGCGCCAGCCGGTAAACAGGTTTTTGGCGTTCCATTCGCTTTGTCCGTGGCGGATAAATACTAATTCCATGTGCTTGCTCCAATACGGGTTTTGAAAACCTGCTTTATAACATATTTTGCCGCCGCCGTTGCGCATAGCGGCCGCCGGTTTGACTGATATTAAAGTCTGCCCCGTTCAGACGGCCTTGAGGCCTTTGCAAAACCCCCATCTGCGGCGCATTTCTGCGTTGTGCGCTGCTCGCTCGCTTGCCTAACTCCATGTTATGTCTGCGCTCGCTGCGCTGCTACGCCTTGAACTGCATCCGCATCTGGGGGTTTTGCAAAGGTCTCAGCCTGAACCTTTTTGCCGTGCAGGCCGTCTGAAAA
Source organism: Neisseria dentiae (assembly GCF_014055005.1). Classification (NCBI taxonomy): domain Bacteria; kingdom Pseudomonadati; phylum Pseudomonadota; class Betaproteobacteria; order Neisseriales; family Neisseriaceae; genus Neisseria; species Neisseria dentiae. The sequence continues at coordinate 2,267,294 of NZ_CP059570.1, forward strand.
TATGTTAGCTTAAAAAATCAAACCCTTTTTCATATTACTATCAAGGATCAGGATGCCTATGCCCACACTCACCGCCTACATCAACGGCGCCTACGCCGCCGAAAACCCCGCCGCCGAAACCTTTGCCGATACCAACCCTGCCAACGGCGAAACCCTTGCCCTCGTTCAGCAGAGCACGGCCGAAGAAATCGAAGCGGCGGTGTCCTCTGCCGCGGCCGGGCAGAAAATTTGGGCGGCGATGACGGCGGCGGAACGCAGCCGTATTTTGTTAAACGCCGTAGCCATTCTGCGCGAACGCAATGACGAATTGGCGCGCATCGAAACGCTCGACACCGGCAAACCCTTGAGCGAAACCCGGTATGTGGACATCGTTACCGGCGCCGACGTCATCGAATACTACGCCGGTTTGGCGCAAGCCGTCGAAGGCCGCCAGATTCCGCTGCGCGAAAGCGCGTTTGCCTACACGCGTCAAGAGCCGTTGGGCGTGGTGGCGGGCATCGGCGCATGGAACTACCCGATTCAAATCGCCATGTGGAAAGCCGCGCCCGCACTGGCCGCAGGCAACGCGATGGTGTTCAAACCCAGCGAAATCACGCCGATGGGCGCGCTGAAACTGGCGGAAATCTTCACCGAAGCAGGCCTGCCCGACGGTGTGTTCAACGTGGTTCAAGGCGATTGGCGCGTGGGCGAAGCCTTGGGCACACACCCCGAAATCGCCAAAGTGTCGTTCACCGGCGGCGTGGCCACCGGCAAAAAAGTGATGGCGCAGGCCGCATCGTCTTCTTTGAAAGACGTAACCATGGAGCTGGGCGGCAAATCGCCGCTGATTATCTGCGAAGACGCCGATTTGGCTTTGGCGGCCGACATCGCGCTGATGGCGAATTTTTACAGCTCCGGCCAAGTGTGCACCAACGGCACGCGCGTGTTTGTGCCCGCCAAGCTGAAAGCGGATTTCGAATCCGCCGTGCTCGAACGGGTGGCGCGCATCAAAATCGGCAACCCGCTCGACGAAAACGTGAATTTCGGCCCGCTCGCCGGCTTTGCCCATATGGAAAAAGTGCTCGCCTACATCGAACAAGGCAAACGCGAAGGCGCGCGCCTGATTGCGGGCGGCGGCCGTTTGCAAGAAAACGGCCTGGCAAACGGCGCCTATGTCGCCCCCACCGTGTTTACCGACTGCACCGACGAAATGACCATCTGCCGCGAAGAAATCTTCGGCCCGGTGATGAGCATTCTGGCCTACACCACCGAAGAAGAAGTGGTGGTGCGTGCGAATAACACCGGCTACGGGCTGGCCGCCGGCGTGGTGTCGCCCGATCTCAAACGCGCCCACCGCATCATCGGCAAATTGCAGGCCGGCATCTGCTGGATCAACGCCTGGGGCGAATCGCCCGCGCAAATGCCGGTGGGCGGTTACAAACAATCCGGCATCGGCCGCGAAAACGGCGTGCAGACCCTGATGCACTACACGCAAACCAAATCGGTGCTGGTGGAATTGGGGGATTACCAATCGGTGTTTTAAGGCCGTCTGAAAAGTAGCCTGAAACACCGAAAGGCCGTCTGAAAACAGCAAAGGATAATCCATGACCAAATCATTAAAACCCGCCTACGACTACATCATCATCGGCGCGGGCAGCGCGGGCAATGTGCTGGCGGCACGCTTAACCGAAGACGAAAACGTGTCCGTGCTGCTCTTGGAAGCCGGCCTGCCCGACTACCGCCTCGACTTCCGCACCCAAATGCCCGCCGCGCTGGCGATGCCGCTGCAAGGCACCACCTACAACTGGGGCTATAAAACCGACCCCGAGCCGTTTATGAACAACCGCATCATGGATTGCGGGCGCGGCAAAGGTTTGGGCGGCTCGTCGCTGATTAACGGCATGTGCTATATCCGCGGCAACGCGCTCGATTTCGACCATTGGGCGCAAAAGCCCGGCCTGGCCGATTGGTCATATTCCGACTGCCTGCCTTATTTCAAAAAGGCCGAACACCGCGACGCAGGCGAAAACGCCTATCACGGCGGCAGCGGGCCGATACACGTTACCACCGCCAAAGCAGGCGTGAATCCCTTGTTTGAAGCCATGATTCAGGCAGGCGCGGATGCCGGCTACCCGCGTACCGACGATTTGAACGGCTACCAACAGGAAGGCTTCGGCCCGATGGACCGCTTCGTTACCCCCAACGGCCGCCGCGCCTCCACCGCCCGCGGTTATCTCGATATGGCGCGCCACCGCGAACGGCTCACCATTCTCACCGGCGCATTAACCGATGTGGTTTTGTTCGACGGCAAACGCGCACGCGGCGTGCGCTTCGAACACCAAGGCCGTCTGAAAACGGTTGAAGCGCAGCGCGAAGTGATTGTGTGCGCCGGCGCGATTGCCTCGCCGCAGATTCTGCAACGCAGCGGCATCGGCCCCGGCGCATGGCTCAAAGAAGCGGGCGTGGCCGAAGTGCTCGATTTGCCCGGCGTGGGCAACAACCTGCAAGACCATCTCGAGCTTTACATGCAATACGAATGCAAAGAGCCGGTTTCCATCGCCCCCGCAACCAACTGGTGGAACAAGCCCGCCATCGGCGCCGAATGGCTGTTTTGCGGCACCGGCCTGGGCGCTACCAACCACTTTGAAGGCGGCGGCTTTATCCGCAGCCACGAAAAATTCGCCTGGCCGAATATCCAATACCACTTTCTACCCATCGCCGTGCGCTACGACGGCCGCAACGCCAGCAAAGCCCACAGCTTTCAGGCGCACGTCGGCTCGATGCGTTCGCCCAGCCGCGGCCGCGTGAAACTCAAATCGGCCAATCCCGCCGAACACCCGAGCATACTCTTCAACTACATGAGCCACGAGCAGGATTGGGAAGAATTCCGTGCCGCCATCCGCATCACCCGCGAAATCATGAACCAGCCCGCGCTCGACCGCTATCGCGGCGCGGCGATCACGCCGTCTGAAAACCTGCAAAGCGACGCCGAGTTAGACGAATATGTGCGCAACCACGCCGAAACCGCCTACCACCCTTCCTGCACCTGCGCGATGGGCGAAGGCAGCGACGCGGTAACCGACGGCGAAGGCCGCGTGCACGGCATAACCGGCTTGCGCGTGGTCGATGCCTCGATTATGCCCGACATCATCACCGGCAACCTCAACGCCACCACCATTATGCTGGCCGAGAAAATCGCCGACAAAATCCGCGGCCGCACCCCGCTGCCCAAGTCCGACGCACCTTATTACGTTGCCAACGGCGCACCGGTGCGCGGCGAGCCGAAACGCAGCGCGTGAATTAAGCAGGCTGAAATTTTGGCGGACTATGCCGCCTGCCTGCCGATACACCTGCCAAAGCTACCGTCATACTCGGGCTTGACCCGAGTATCTGTTATCCCTTTAAAACGACAAGATGCTCGGGTCAAGCCCGAGCATGACGCAAGTGTTTAAGGCATCGAAAAGAATTTTGCAAAGGTCTCAGGCCGAGACCTTTTCCAACACGCTAAGGCCGAAGCTGGTTAATGACATCTGCACTACCCGTAACAACCAGTGCGATCAAGCCGACAATCAGAAACATCAAAACAGGCAGAATAAGAATATAGCCTAAAACCAACCCGGCAACCGCCATGCCGTCCCCAGCCTGACCGCGCCTACTGATTTGGCGGCGGGCGATATGGCCGGCAACCACTGCTATAAGCTGGCCGAAGCCGAACAAAACGAACGTCCAGCCTAAAATCGCAAAAACCAAACTAACTATCGCCCAACCGTTAGTGCTGTTCGCATAACCGGCAGATTTATTATTGCCGGCCATGGGGTGATTTTCAGACACCGTGTGCCTCCCATTCAAGTGGTTTTGCAGCGGTTTAATCTTTTCAGACGGCATCTGCCGGCTGAAACTTCATCGCCGCCGCTGTATATCGGGGTTAAGACTGCCAAGTCGGCCAATAGTTCAAACAGTGAAAGTTACAGAAAGCCACAGAAAAATGGGCGTGTAAAACCAACTCAGGCCGTCTGAAAAGTTTTCAGACGGCCTGATATTTCATAATCATGCAAACGGTTCGCCACACCGCTCAATCCGGTATATGCAGCCCGCCCCCGCTTTCTTTTCGCGGAAATAATCACGCATCGAACCGCTGCTGCGGCCGGCCGGCGCATCCTGCTCGAATTTCCACACCGCATTGGTTCCGCCCCCGCCTATCGGGTGAGAACCGCTCAAGCCGATATAGCTGCCGAAATCGCTTACCGAAGTGCGGCTGTGGCGCTCGCCGCCGATTTTGGTTTGCGACACTTCCACGCCGCTGCGGATATTGCCGTAAAGCCGCACTTCCGCCGCCGCCACCGCCGGCAGCAGCGATGCCAGCAGCCAAACTGTTGTTCTGTTCATGATTGCACCGTTATTGGGTTACCGAATGCAAAAAGTGTAACAGATATGCGGTAAATAAATCATAATGAAAGCAAAGATTCAGGCCGTATCAAGGCCGTCTGAAACAGGAGAACCCCATGCACACCCTACGCGCCGCCGCCGTTCAAATGGTATCCGGCACCCGTCCCGAAGAAAACATCCGCACCATGCAGCGCCTGGTGGAAAAAGCCGCCGCCGCCGGAGCCGCTTGGGTTTTGCTGCCCGAATACTGGCCGCTGATGGGCGTTAGCGACACCGACAAACTGGCCGTTGCCGAGCCTTTGGGCAGCGGGGCTTTTCAGACGGCCTTAAGCGAAACCGCCAAACAAAACGGCGTGGTGCTCTTCGGCGGCACGGTTCCGCTGCAAAGTCCCGATAAAAGCAAGGTGCTCAACACCATGCAGGTTTACGGCCGCAACGGCGAATGTATCGGCGCTTACAACAAAATACACCTCTTCGGCTATTCGGGCTTGGGCGAGCGCTACGCCGAGGCCGACACCATCTTGGCGGGCGCAAGCGTGCCGCATTTCAGTGCCGACGGCATCAATGTGGCCGCCGGCGTGTGTTACGATTTGCGCTTTCCCGAATTTTTCCGCGCCCAACTGCCGTTCGACGTGATGATGCTGCCCGCCGCCTTCACCTACACCACCGGCAAAGCGCATTGGGAGCTGCTGCTGCGCACCCGCGCCGTTGAAAACCAATGTTATGTGGTTGCCTCGGCACAGGGCGGCACGCACGAAAGCGGGCGGCGCACCTTCGGCCACAGTATGATTATCGACCCGTGGGGCGAGATTCTCGACGTTTTGCCCGAAGGCGAAGGCATAGTGATGGCAGAACTCGATGCCGCCCGCCTGCAAAGCGTGCGCACGCGCCTGCCTGCGTTGGCGCGCCGTTGTTTGTAAAGGCGGAGACTCGATCCAAGAGCGGTACAGAAACTTTAAACTGCCCGAAACCTTTGCAAAAAACCGGCTAAAAAACAAAGGCCGTCTGAAAAATATATTCAGACGGCCTTTGCTTTCGCAAAATGCTTGGCAAATGAATCAAACCACTTCCAACACAAAATAGGCTTTCAGCTTGTTGTATAAATCGTCGGTTACATTGATGCAGCCGTTGGTCATCACACGGTCTTTCACGCGGGAAGACGCGATGCGTTCCATGCGCCGCTCTTCGGGCTTTAACGTCCACACGCGGTGGATGGCAAACATAAAGTCGCCGTCGTCTTTAAACTTCATCACATCGCCGCCGTAGCCGCGCTGGGTGGTTTTCACGATATTCAGGTCAAACGTGCCCTTCGGCGTGGTTTTGCCGATTAAAACGGGATAACAGCGGTTGTTTTCGAGGCACAGCTCGGCGCGGTCGGTATAAACCACCGCTTTGCGTTTCTTCAAATGCTGAATGCTGCCGGCCTGAACAGCGAAGCTCAGGCCGAGCAGCATGGCAATGACTGCAAGTTTTTTCATCACAGTTTCTGCTTGTTATGCCAATGTGCGCTTGCTTATTGGCGGATGCGTTGCGGAGAAGTTTGCACTTCGCGGACAATCACTTCGCGAACGGGTTCTTTCTCTTTCGGGCCGCAGCCTTCGGGCAGCCAGAAGAAGCTTTGCGCGTTCATTTTCTTGTCGAACAAGATTTTGTATTGGCAGGTTTTGTGTTCGCCGTTTTCACGGTAGTTGAACAGGTAGTCCCACTCGCGCACGAAGTATTGGCCTTCGTTGAAGTGCGGGCGGCCGATCAGGTTGTAGATCTGGTCTTTGTTCATACCCGCTTCGATTTGGCGCACGTTGTCCCAGTTGGGCCAAGAACCGTGCTGGCTGCCGCTGTGGCGGAAGGTGGTTTTTTCGGGGTTCGGCCATACGGGGCTGTCGGTGGTGCCTTCTTTGCTTACTTTGCTCAAGTTACCGCAGGCGGCCAGAGCAAGGGCGGCGGCTACGGGTAAAATCAATGCAGACAGTTTCATTATGATTTCCTTTCAATCATGTAATCTTTGAGAAAGGCCGCCGTTTTCAGACGGCCTTTGCCGTTATTACCACTGGTAACCCAAGCTTGCGCCCCAGTTCACATCTTTGCGGGTGTTCACGCCCACGCCGAATTTGGTTGACCATTTGTTGTTGTCGGAGTTGTGCGCGTAACCCACGGCCAAAGCCTGTTGGTTGCGGTAACCGCCCACAGCGGCAGACACCAGGCTCTTGCCCGCTTCGTTCGGGCGTTGCAAAAAGCCGATGGCGGTGGCACCGGCGATACCGGCGCGCAGGTCTTTATCCAAATCGCCAACGTGTTGGTAAACATTGTTTACGCTGTTGTTGACATTGTTGATTTGGTCGCCCAAGTTAGTGATGTTGGTGGTATTGGTGTTCACCTGTTGGGCCACGCTGTACAACTGGCTGCCGTTGATGGCATCGGTGCTGGTGGCGTTAATGCGGCCGGCGGCAACATTGCTCACCGTGCGCTCGGCACCTGAAGAACCCACGCTAACGGTACCCACCGGCGAAGTGCCTGCGAAGCCGCCGTAAGTGAGATTGCCCACGGTTGCGGAATTGGTGGAAACATAAGCGGTGGTGGTAGAGTTGGCACCCAAAGCAACGGAGTTATCCAAAGAAGCATTGGCATTGCGGCCCAAAGCAACGCTTTGTGTTCCGCTGGCTTTTGAAGCAACACCCAAAGCCGCGCTGTTCACGCCGCTGGCTTGTGAAGTCGCACCGATGGCAACAGCGTTTACAGCCGAGCTGTTTGCATTTGTGCCGAACGCAATGGCATTTTGTGCGGAAGCGTTAGAGCGCGTGCCGATTGCATTAGAATGCTGGCCGCTTGCAGTAGCCGCGCCGCCAAAGGCATTGGCATAGTTGCCGGTTGCTCTCGATTCCTGACCCAAAGCGGTGCTGGAACCGCCGCTGGCAATGGCACGGCGACCGATAGCCGTATCTGCGTTAGAAACAGCTTGAGCCAAGTTACCCAAAGCGGTAGCCGAAGTGCCGGTAGCCGAAGACAACGCACCCAACGCAACCGAGCCGTTTTGGGTGGAAGTGCTGGTTGTGCCGATAGCAATCGAACCTTGGTTGGTGGCAGTCGGGCCGTAACCGATGGCAACAGCGTAACGGCCTGTTGCACCTTGGCTGTCCTTATTATTGTTAGTAGAAGCAGGCAGAGAACCCACCGGCTTGGTTGCGGAACCAATATCAGAATCACCGACGCTGAAATATTGGACATTATTGGTTGTGCCGGCCACATAAGCCACATTGGCATACGCACCAGAAGCCATAGTCATCAAACCGGCGGCAACAGACGCAGCCAGCAGACGGGGTTTTACATTGGTTTGAACATTTTTACGGTTCATGGTTATCTCCCGATAAATAAAGAGTATCGTCCCAGCCTATATCTGACTCGGCCGCAAACAGCCGCATACCGCTTGTTTGCAGAACCGGCTTTCCGATACGGTTAAAATTACTGAAACCAGACCGTAACCAACTAAACTGCCGGGCGGCCTTATCCGTTTCTTGATTTCAATAATATAACTTAACGGCATTTGACCAAAGTAAAATTTAACAATGAAAACCTCAGTTTTTATTACCCTTTTTCTCAATACGGGATATATTTTTTACAAAAACAGTAACCAAAGATAATAATGCAATCTTTATTTCTTTACCATTTTAAATTAAATTTAAAATTAAATTTACATTAATTTAATAATTAACCAATAAAGAATACATTTTTTTATTTGTTTTATTTATAAGTCATTAAATAAAAGAAAATCGGTTGAACTTAATCTATGAAATATTCAATTTGTTTATTTATGAATATTGAATATTTTCGCTTAAAATCCGCCACTTGGCTCCGTTGAAATGAAGTTTCAAAACTGTTGCATTTTTTACACTCCTATATAGAACCGCTGTCGGATCTATGCTTTTCAGCAACGCGGTAATTGCCATTCCGTGCGAAACCAGCAGCACGTTGCCGCCCTCCGGCACGCTTTCTACCAGTTGCGCCATTCCTTTTTGCAAACGGCCGACAAACTGGCGCTCGGTTTCCGCCAGCTTTAAAGGGTCGAGGGCGCTGACGCTTTCCGCCAAAATATTATGCGTGCCGTGGCGGTAGCGGTTCAGCCAGGTTTCCACATCGGCCCCGCCTTGATGGGCGGCCGCCATTTCATACACGGTTTGCGTTTTCTCGCCTTCAAAACCGCCGAAACAATATTCGCGCAATGCTTCCAATGTGGTGATTTGCAGCCCGGCCTGCCCCGCCGCCTGCAAAACCAACCGTGCGGTTTCCAGCGCGCGCGGGCTGCTGCTGGCAAATGCGGCGTCAAACACCGCCTCGCGCCGCAAACTGTTGCCCAACACCAGCGCCGCCTCCCGGCCTTCCGGCATCAGCGGCGAATCGCTCCAACCTTGCAAACGGCCCACCGCATTGAATACGGTTTTGCCGTGGCGCACCAAATAAAGCGTGATTTCCATGTTTTTCCTTAAATTTTCTTTTCAGACGGCCCGCGGCGCTGCACAGACCCCAGCTTTTGTAATTTTAATACAAAGCCTGCCGGCGCAACGGCGGCGATTGCGTCCGATGCTTTGGCCGACACCGCTATTTCCGTTGTGTTTGCGCTATCTCAAACTCCTGCCCGATACTGCCCGAAATAAAACCGTTCAGGTAAAATAACCATTGGTTAACGTTTGCATACTTTTTATCACTATATAAGCGGCTTATTCATTATGTATTCTTTTCTGCGCCCCTTTTTATTCAAAACCGATCCTGAAAAAGCACACCACTTCACTTTGGCCGCTTTGGGCACCGCCTACCGGCTCGGCCTGCTGCCCAAGGTAAACAACCAAACCCGCCCTACCCGCCTGATGGGCCTGGATTTGCCCAACCCCGTGGGACTGGCTGCGGGCATGGATAAAAACGGGGAATATATCGACGCGCTGGCCACGCTGGGCTTCGGTTTTATCGAAGTGGGCACGGTAACGCCGCGCCCGCAAAGCGGCAACCCGCAGCCGCGCCTGTTCCGCCTGCCGGAACACGAAGCCGTTATCAACCGCATGGGGTTCAACAACCACGGCATCGACGCGATGGTGAAAAACATCCAAAACAGCCGCTATAACGGCATTCTCGGCATCAATATCGGCAAAAACGCCGATACCCCCATTGAAAAAGCGGCCGACGATTATTTGATTTGTTTGGAAAAAGCATACGCTTATGCGGGTTATATCGCAGTGAATATCTCTTCGCCCAACACCAAAAACCTGCGCGATTTGCAGGGCGGCGATGAGTTGAGCCGGCTGCTTTACACCTTGAAAAACAAACAGTCGCGCCTGGCTGCCGTGCATAACCGTTATGTGCCGCTGGCGGTGAAAATCGCCCCCGATTTAAGCGAAGCACAAATCGCCGATATTGCCCATATCGCCGAGCAAACCGAAATCGACGGCATCATCGCCACCAACACCACCATCGATAAAACCGCCCTCGGCAGCCATGCGCTGGCCGACGAACAAGGCGGCTTGAGCGGCCGGCCCGTGCGTGAAAAAAGCAATCTGGTGCTCTTGCAATTGGTGCGGCATCTCGACGGCAAACTGCCGGCTATCGGCGTGGGCGGAATTCTCAGCGGGGAAGATGCGGCGGAAAAAATGCACTTGGGCGCCGCCGCCGTGCAGCTTTACAGCGGCATGGTTTTCCGCGGCCCGGATTTGGTGCGCGATTGTTTGAAGGCTTGCGTTTAAGGCAATCGGATTACCGCTTGAGCATCGGGTTTTAAGAAACAATCAAGAAAGATACTCGGGCTTGGCCCGGGTATGACGCAGAGCTTTAAAATACTAGCGTGCCTGCAAAGGCCTCAGACAGAGGCCTTTGCGAAATCCGTTTAGGCCGTCTGAAAAATAAAAAAGAGCAGCGTTGCGTTTCTGCTCTTTTTTATTTTTCAGACGGCCTGATATCTTTGCAAAAAAGCCGTTTTAATCCTGAATGTATGATATTTCGTCATACCCGTGCTCAACGGGTATCTGTTATTTCTTTTGAAACAAAAAGATGCTCGGGTCAAGCCCGAGCATGACGCAAGTGTTTTAAGGTGTCGGAAAGAATTTTGCAAAGGTTCCGGCCTCAACCCTTATTGCGCACTATCGGGTTCCCATAAGGTTAACACTCCGTTTTGTGCCTCGGGCACATTCAGGCTGCTTTCGGGCAGTCGGGCTTCGGGAGCGGCAGGCTCCGCTGCGGGCGTATATTCCTGTGCGGGCGGCGCGCCGTTTTCGTCGGTAACCAAATCGTCGATGTCGATGTCTTCATCGGCTCCCTGCGGCAGGCTGGCGCCGGTTTGGCGGGCGCGCATTTTCATAAAGATATCGCGGGTGTAGGCGTATTTGTCGATGGCCGCATCGCCCAAACTGTCGGTGAGATCCAGATACTGCTCGCGGGTGTTGACCGCGCTGAGCGCGGTGGCGCCGATACGCAAAGAATCGGTTTTGAAAATCGCGTTTTTAACCGGATAGAGATAAGTGATGGTGCCGCCGACGCTGTCGCGCACGGTGGACGGCCCCATCAGCGGGTAAACGAAATAATTGCTGTTTTTCCAGCCCCAAGAGGCGAATGTGTCGCCCAAGGTGTTTTTGTTGTTGGGCACACCGCCCGCATCGGCGATATTGATCAAGCCGCCCAAACCGAAGGTGGAGTTGATGCCCACGCGCACAAAGTCTTCGCTGGCGCGTTTGATGTCCAGCCGCAGCAGGTTGCTGCCCATGCTGACCACATCACGCAGGTTGTCGAAAAAGTTGGTTACGCCCATCCGCACGGGTTTGGGCGTAACGGCGCGGTAGCCGCGTGCCACGGGGGAGATAACGTATTTGTCGGCGGTGTCGTTTACTTTGAACATCACCCGGTTGTAACGCTCGTAGGGGTCTGCCGGATTGCGTTCGGCCCAGGCGGGCTGGGCGGCGGCAAGGCCGAGCATAATCAGGGGAATGGCGGATTTTTTCACGGGTTCACCCATTCGTTGATTTCATACAGTTCGGCCAAGGCTTCGACCGAAGCGGGAATGCCGCGCAACGCCGGCGCGGCGGGCTTGGCGCGCAGGGCGGTCAGCAGCAGCGACACACAGGCGGAATCGGCGCGGTTAACGCCCGAAAAGTCGACGGCGGCGGTTTCTTTCAGACGGCATTGCTGTTCAAAACGGCTGTAAACGGCCTGCGTAACGGTTTTCACGGTTACGTTGCCGCCCACATACAGCACGCCGTCGCGCACTTCGGATTCCATGGTTTATTTGCCGCCGTTTTTCGATTTCAGCTCAGCAATCAAACCGTCGATACCTTTGTTTTTAATGGTTTCGCCGAATTGGTTGCGGTACACCGTTACCAGGCTCGCGCCTTCGATGGCCACGTTGTAGGCACGGTATTTGCTGCCGCTTTGATAAGTGGTGAAGTCCATCACCACGGGTTTGCCGCCGGGCTGGGTAACTTCGGCGCGCACCACCACTTCTTTGCCGCCGCGGTTAACCACGGGGTTGTCTTTCACCACCACGCTGGCGTTTTTGTATTTCAGCATGGTGCCGGAGTAAGTGCGGATCAGCAGGGTTTGAAACTCTTTCGACAGCGCCTGTTTCTGCGCAGCCGTAGCGGTCCGCCACGGGTTGCCCACCGCCAGCGCGGTCATGCGTTGGAAATCGAAGTTGGGCAGGGCATAGCTTTCGGCTTTGCGGCGCACGGCGGCATCGTTGCTGCCGTTGGCTTCTTTCAAGATGTTCAACACTTGGGTAGCATTGGTGCGCACTTGGTTAACCGCTTCGGCAGGTGTGGCGAAAGCAAGGTTGATGCTCAACAGGCCGATGCCCAAAGCGCTGAATAAGGCTGATTTTTTCATGGTTGGTTTTCCTATCGGAGTTCCGTATCAATTAATCGGAATAAACAAAATCACTCGGCGGCAGGCTCAGTGCCTGCTGCGGTTTCCGAACCGCCCGAGTTTTTCTCGGCAAAACTGGTCATAAACTTGCCGATCAAGTTTTCCAGCACCATAGCCGAACCGGTTACGGTGATGGTGTCGCCGGCGGCCAGGTTTTCTTCATCGCCGCCCTGTTGCAGGCCGATATACTGTTCGCCCAGCAGGCCGGAGGTGAGAATCTGCGCCGATACGTCGGTGCTGAACTGATATTGGCTGTTCAAATCAAGGCTCACTTTGGCCTGATAGCTTTTCGGGTCGAGCCGTATGCCGCCCACGCGCCCCACCAGCACGCCGGCCGCTTTCACGGGAGCGTTCACTTTCAGGCCGCCGATGTCGGTAAAGTCGGCATACACCGTGTAGGTTTGGCCGGAGCCGCCGCCCACCGCCGCGCCGCCCGCCACGCGGAAGGCCAGAAAGCCCACGGCGGCCACGCCCAGTAAGACAAACAAGCCGACCCAAAATTCCAAAACACTCTTTTTCATGGCTTTACTCGGTAAACATCAATGCAGTTAAAATAAAATCGATGGCCAGCACGGTGAGCGCCGACGACACCACCGTGCGGGTGCTGGCGCGCAGAATCCCTTCCGACGTGGGCACGCAGTAGAAGCCTTGGTGCACGGCGATCAGCGTAACCGCCACACCGAACACGGCCGATTTAATCAAGCCGTTCACCACGTCATATTGAATGGAAATATTGCTCTGCATCTGCGACCAGAAAATGCCGCTGTCCAAACCCAGATATTGCACGCCGATCAGATAAGCGCCGTAAATGCCCGCCACGTTGAAAATCGATGCCAGCAGTGGCATCGACGCCACGCCCGCCCAAAAACGCGGCACCACCACGCGGGCAACGGGGTTCACCGCCATCACGTTCATCGCCTCGAGCTGCTCGGTGGTTTTCATCAGGCCGATTTCGCTGGTCATCGCACCGCCCGCGCTGCTGGCAAACAGAATCGCCGCCAGCACGGGGCCGAGCTCGCGCAGCAGGCTGGCGGCCACCATATAGCCGAGAATATCGGCCGATTTGAATTTGGAAAGCTGCGTATAGCCCTGCAAGCCCAGCACCATGCCCACAAACAGGCCCGACACCGCCACAATCAGCACCGAGAGCACGCCCGCAAAATACATCTGGCGCACACTCAGCCGAAAGCGCGACAAAGCCGTGCCCGATTTGGCGAGTATCTGCAAAAAAAACAGACACACGCTGCCGAGCGCGCGGATAAAGTCCAGGGTTTTCGCCCCTGTGGTTTGAATAAAATTCATGGTTTCTTTTAATGTGGGTGTTTTTCAGACGGCCTAAACCCTCTGCCTGCATTATCCAAATATTTAAAATCGTTTTTTCAGACGGCCTGCCGGGGAACCGCTGCAAAGGCCGTCTGAAAACCAGGTTGAGACCTTTGCAAAACCGCCATCTGCGGCGCATTTCTGCGTTGTGTGCTACTCGCTCGCTTGCCTAACTCCATGTTATGTCTGCGCTCGCTGCGCTGCTACGCCTTGAACTGCATCCACATCTGACGGTTTTGCAAAGGTCTCGGGCTAGCGGCCCAGCAAATCCTGCTGCAAACTGGTGGGCGCGGGGTAGCGGAACGGCACGGGGCCGTTGGGCAGGCCGCCGACAAACTGCTGCACCCACGGCGAATTCTGCCTGCGCATCTCTTCGGGCGTACCCGAAAACACAATCTCGCCGTGTGCGAGAAAAATCACCTGGTTCACAATCGAGAGCGACTGCTCGATATCGTGGGTAACCATCACGCTGGTCGAGCGCAGCGCCTTGTTGATGCGGCTGATCAAGTGGGCAATCACACCCAGCGAAATGGGGTCGAGGCCGGTAAACGGCTCGTCGTAAAGCATGATTTCCGGATCGAGCGCAATGGTGCGCGCCAACGCCACCCGCCGCGCCATACCGCCCGACAATTCGGACGGCATCAGGTTTTCCACGCCACGCAGGCCGACGGCGTTCAGTTTCAACACCACCAAATCGCGGATAACCGCTTCGGGCAGTTTGGTCAGCTCGCGCATGGGGAACGCCACGTTGTCGAACACCGACAAATCGGTAAACAGCGCACCGTGCTGGAACAGCACGCCCATGCGGCGGCGGTGTTCGTAAAGCTCGCCCGCACTCAGGCGCGCCAAATCGCGCCCCTCCACCAACACCTGCCCCTGCTGCGGGCGGATTTGGCCGGTTATCAGGCGCATCAGCGTGGTTTTGCCGCTGCCCGAGCCGCCCATAATGGCCGCAAAATTACCTTGTTCGATGGTGAAATTGATGTTTTGGAGAATCGGACGCTCGCCGTAGGCAAACGCCACGTTTTTCATTTCGATAAAGGGAGGAAGGCTCATGCGCGTGGGGGAGATTGAAATGTTGGCATTTTAATAACTTAGACCGCCACGGGCAATTTTTCAGACGGCCTTTCCGTGCAAAAAATACACGAATGTATGTAAATTACTGAAATTATTCTACTTCACAACCCTGCCAAAACCATAAAAAATACAACAAAATAGCCAAGCAGCCGACAAAAGGCGTAATAATCCTACAAGCGGCATCCGCATCCTGCCCCACCGGAAACGTTTCAGGCTGTCTGAACAACCGCATTTCAGACGGCCTGAGACCTTTGCAAAATTCTTTTCGATACCTTAAAACACTTGCGTCATGCTCGGGCTTGACCCGAGCATCTTTTTGTTTCAAAAGAAATAACAGATACCCGGGTCAAGCCCGGGTATGACGAAACATAAATAAATTCAGGGTTAAAACGTGTTTTTGCAAAGGTCTCGGCCTGAAGATTTTTGCCAACCGCTACAAACACGCCGTTTCGTTGGCCATTTGCTGTTCCCACGTTTCCCGCCGGCGGATTAGGCGGGCTTCGCCGCCGTTTACCAACACTTCTGCCGCCCTGTTGCGGGTGTTGTAGTTGCTGGCCATGCTGCTGCCGTAGGCGCCGGCGTTGGCCACCACCAGCAAATCGCCCGCTTCGCAGGCCAGCTCGCGCTGCTGGCCGAGAAAATCGCCGGTTTCGCACACGGGGCCGACCACGTCGGCGGTAAACGGTTTGATATTGCGCAGCTCGACGGCTTCGATGCGGTGATAGGCGTTGTAAAGCGCGGGGCGCATCAAATCGTTCATGGCGGCATCGACAATCACGAAATTTTTCTCTTCGCCCTGCTTCACAAACTCCACCCGCGTTAACAGCGTGCCGGCATTGCCCACCAGGCTGCGGCCGGGTTCCAGCACCAGTTTCTGCCCGCGCCCGGCCATCATGCGGGCGACGGATCGGGCATAGGCATTGAGGTCGGGCGCGCTTTCGTTGTGATACACGATGCCGATGCCGCCGCCCAAGTCGATATGTTCCAGCCCGATGCCTTCTTCGGCCAGCCGGTCAACCAGCAGCAGAATGCGTTCGCAGGCTTCGGTGAGCGGGCTTAAATCGGTGAGCTGCGAGCCGATGTGGCAGTCGATGCCGACGATTTTCAGACGGCTTAAACCCGCAGCGTAACGGTAGGCGGCCAGCGCGTCGGTGTAGGCGATGCCGAATTTGTTGGCTTTCAGGCCGGTGGAAATATAAGGGTGGGTTTTGGCATCGACATCGGGATTGATGCGCAGCGAAACCGGTGCGGTTTTACCGATGCGCCCGGCCACGGCCTGAATGCGGTCCAGCTCGGGCAGGCTTTCCACGTTGAAGCATAACACGCCTGCGTTGAGCGCAAACTCGATTTCGGCCTCGCTTTTGCCCACGCCCGAGAAAATCGTTTTGCCCGCATCGCCGCCTGCCGCCAGCACGCGCGCCAGTTCGCCGCCCGAAACGATGTCGAACCCGCTGCCGAGCGAGGCAAAGTGTTTGAGTATGCTCAGGTTTCCGTTGGCTTTCACGGCATAACACACCAGCGGCTCAAGCGCGGAAAAGGCTTCGGTGTAGGCACCGAAAGCATTGGTGAGCGCCGCTTGGCTGTATACATACAAAGGCGTGCCGAATTCTTCGGCCAGGCGGCTATAGGGGATTTGTTCGCAATGTAAGGTCATGGTTTTTTTACTTTTCGGGGGCGGCGGGTTCTTTACGGGGCAGCTCGAGGCCGGTTTGAATCACGCCGAAGCGGGCGTCGTCGCCTTCTTTGGGCAGGTATAAATCGCCTTTATAGCCGCAACCGGCCAGCAGCACGGCGGCGGCGGCAAACAACAGGGTGGGTTTCATCATTATCTTTCGTTTGGCACGTTAATGTGGCAAGATTCGGTATCTTAAACAAAAATGCTTTAACGCACAAAGCCATCATGACCGAAAGTGAATTTTTGCAGCACTCCGATGCTTTATTCGCCCACATCGAAGACCAAATCGATGAAGGCGGCTGGGATTTCGACTGCCAGCTGAGCGGCAACGTGCTCACCATCGAAGCGGACGACGGCACGCAGATTATCGTTAACCGCCACACGCCCAACCAAGAATTATGGATTGCCGCCAAAAGCGGCGGCTACCACTTTGCCGAAAACAACGGCCGCTGGCTCGCCACCCGCGACGGCAGCGAGTTTTTCGCCGTGCTCAATCAGGCATTAAGCGCGGCGGCGGGCGAAGAAGTGCGGGTTGAAGCGTTCGGTTAGCGCCCGTTTTTTGATTCTATGAATGTTTGAGGCCGTCTGAAAAGCTTTCAGACGGCCTCAAACATAAGGAAAAATGAACCTGCATAGCTACCTACAGCTATTTGGAGCCGTTTGAATATTTTCGGCTGATAAAAAGGTGGGCGGTATAAAGCAGATCGGCAATATATGCCGTTGAAAGAATCAGCATAACGGTATATATGCCCTGTATATTTAACGGTTTGTATACCAAAAAATATGCAGCTGAAAAGCAAACCAGAATATATACCATTCTGATTGGGGGATTGTTTTGCATATCGGAGTTTCCGATTGAAGTAAATATTTTAGATAAAATCTGTTTTTATTTTTCTTTATTTTTCCCAAACGCCTTTTGGTTAAAAGCCTTATTTAATAAGAAATTGACCGGCACAAAAATAAGTGTGGCAATAACGGTAAATTGAAGGGCTTCCCCAATTGTCGGATACATTAAAAAATAAGAAGATAACAACATAAATATAAAAAAGATACTTCCCGAAATCAATATAAATCTTCCAATATTCATAACAACTCCTATAATTATATCAATCAACCACATCAGCATAACGGATAACTTAGATAAAACACACTAAGCTATCCTATCTTGCTAACAATTAAGGCTTACCAGGCATCGCTGATTACTGCTGCGCCAAAACCGCCAACAAAACCACCGACAGCTCCCAATGCCGCACCACCGGGGCCGCCTGCAGCACCGGCAATACCGCCGCCAACGGCAGTTACCCCACCTATTGCAGCAGCTCTGCCCCAATTGACATTACCCCAATCCCAACCACCTGCAACCAAATCCAGTTCAGTCATGGTTAATTCCTGCATACCCATATTATTCACGGTCAAAGCTGTCATAGATAATACTCCTAATAAAAAAATTAATGAAATATAGATTTACCGATAATAAATATCAAACAAATCTGGTTCGTATGAGTTTCATCGACTTAATTTTGTTTCGTTTGATTAAGTTTTTTTTTGCAATAAAGAAATAAAAAAATTTAACCGTATAATCATATTATGAATATATACTTGTAGAGTGATATATAAAATATGAATATATGGCATGATCCCACCATAAAACGGCATCCGAACCATCCGATATATGTTTTTCTAAAATACCGTCATGTATCGGCAGTTATTTTTCCTATATGCCGCCAAGATGTTAACGCTTAAGTTTTTAATTTGATATCTACCATAATATTAACTTCTGAAAGTTTATTACCTTCCGCCATTTATCCGATGAATGGGCATATTTTCCTGCTGAGGCCGTCTGAAAGTTTTCAGACGGCCTCAAACCATGCGGGATTAAATTTCCCAATAGGAAAAGATAAATCAATAAACGGCCTATTTATCAAACAAACGGGCAGGCATATACTGACTGCCATTCCATGATACAGAAAGATTCAGCCATGAAACTGCCCGTTTTGTTTCTCGGCCACGGCAGCCCGATGAACGCCGTGCGCGACACGCCTTACAGCCGCAACTGGCGCCGGCTCGGCCAAGCGTTGCGGCAGCGCTACGGCGGCGAAATCCGCGCCGTGCTGGCCGTTTCCGCCCATTGGTGCACCGACGGCACCGCCGTAACCGCCATGCCCAAGCCGCGCACCATCCACGATTTCGGCGGTTTTCCGCAGGAACTGTTCGACGTACGCTATCCCGCGCCGGGCAGCCCCGAATTGGCGGCCGAAATCCGATCGCTTCTGGGCGGACACGCCGTGGCCGCCGATTTCGGTTGGGGCTTGGATCACGGCACTTGGGGCGTGTTGTGCCATGTGTTTCCCGAAGCCGATATTCCCGTGGTGCAGCTGAGCCTGAATGTGAATCTCGACGCACCTGCCCATTTCGCGCTTGCCCGCCGCTTGGCACCGCTGCGCGAACAAGGCGTGCTGATTGTAGGCAGCGGCGACATCGTCCACAACCTGCGCCTGATGGACCGGCGTGCGCCCGACGAAGCCGGCAGTGCCTACGAATGGGCGGAAAGCGCGCGCAGCTTGGTGAACGGCTGGCTGGAAAACGGCGACACGCAGGCGCTCACCGATGAGGCGGCCTACCCGCCGGCGCTGCATCTGGCCGCGCCTACGCCCGAGCATTGGTGGCCGCTGCTGTATGCCGCCGGTGCCGCCGGTGCAGACGAACCGTTGCAGATTTTCAACGACGACATCGTCGGCAAATCACTGAGCATGACTTCGGTGGTGTTCGGACACGATGCGCTGTTTGAAGCGGTGTGATGCGTTTTGATGCAACGTAAAGGTTGGGAAGCCGGTTCGGTTTTCCGCAAAACTTCAGGCCGTCTGAAACACCCGATCGCCGTCATACCCGGACGTGGTTCGAGTATCGGCCATTTTTGGAAAACAATGAGATGCCCGGGTCAAGCCCGGGCATGACGCAGGAGTTAAATCCGGCATAACTTGTAACTCCCTGAGGCCGTCTGAAATCTTCTTCAGACGGCCTGAGACCTTTGCAAAATTCTTTCCGACACCTTAAAACACTTGCGTCATGCTCGGGCTTGACCCGAGCATCTGTTTGTTTGTGAAGAAAAAGAGATACTCGGGTCAAGCCCGAGTATGGCGAAATATAAATAAATTCAGGATTAAAACGGCTTTTTGCAAAGGTCTCGGCCTGAGTGTATGCCAACCTTTATCCTATTCCACCACGATTCTCGGGAAGCGGCTGCTGAAATCTTTGCCTTTGTCGGCCACCGCCAATGCAATCTGCCAGGCGGCTTCGGTGTAGATGCCGGCGATGGCGGGCTGAGCCTGCTGCATGGCAAACGCCGTGCCGTTGTCCATCGCTTCGCGCACGGGCAGGCTCAGGGGCAGTTGGCCGAGCAGCGGCACACCGAGTTTGGCGGCCAGGTTTTTGCCGCCGTCGCTGCCGAACACGGCTTCGGCATGGCCGCAGTTGGAGCAGATGTGCACCGACATATTCTCCAGCACGCCGAAAATCGGGATATTCACTTTTTGGAACATATCCACCGCTTTGCGCGCGTCGATTAAGGCGATGTCTTGCGGGGTGGTAACCACCACCGAGCCGGTTACGGGGATTTTCTGCGACAGGGTGAGCTGGATGTCGCCGGTGCCGGGCGGCAGGTCGATGAAGAGGTAGTCCACGTCGTCCCATTCGCTTTGGAACAGCAGCTGCTGCAACGCCTGGCTGAGCATGGGGCCGCGCCACACCACCGCTTGGTCGGTGTCGACCAGAAAACCGATAGACATCACCTGTATGCCGCCTTCGGCCTGCACGGGCACCAGCTTCTGATTTTCCTGCGAAGGTTTGCCGTCGGCCACGCCGAGCATGGTGGGCTGGCTGGGGCCGTAGAGGTCGGCATCGAGCACGCCCACGCGCGCGCCCATGCGCGACATGGCGGCGGCAAGGTTGGCGGTGGTGGTGGATTTGCCCACGCCGCCTTTGCCCGAGGCGATGGCGATGATGTTTTTCACGCCCTTAATCGTGGTCACGCCGGGTTGCACTTTGTGGGTGCCGATAAGCACGTCGATACCCAAATGAACGGGCGTGCTGCCGGTGAGCGGCGTTAGGGCCGTCTGAACGCGTTCGGCCAGCTCCTGCCCGATGTGGGCAACGGGAAAGCCGAACTGCAAACGGATATGCAGGCCGTCTGAACGCGCTTCTACCTGCTGCACGGCTTTTTCGCCGCCCAGCGTGCGGGTGCTGCGGGGGATTTCAACCGCATCCAGTGCGGCTCGGATTTCTGAAATATTCATGTATGCGCCTTTGGCCATATTCCGGCAATAGATTAACGCCCGGTATTTTAGCAGAACTCGGCGCGGCCAACGGCGGTTTCAGACGGCCTGCGCCCCCTGCAAGCGCTTTCCTTTATAACTTTCCTTTATAATAACAACCGCTTCACATCAAAAAAGGATAGGAAAATGACCAAAAAAGTAGGTAACAAAGTGGTGGTTATCGGCACCGGCGCAGTGGGCATCAGCTACGCCTATTCGATGCTCAACCAAGGCCATTGCGACGATATGATATTAATCGACCTCAACCGCAAGCGTGCCGAAGGCGAAGCGCGCGACCTGCGCCACGGCGTGCCCTATGCGCTCACCCCCACTCGCATTTCGGTGGGTGGTTATGCCGACTGCTCCGATGCCGACATCGTCTGCATCTGCGCCGGCCTGCCGCAACGCCCCGGCGAAACCCGCCTCGACCTCATCGACAACAACCTCAAGATATTCCACAGCATCGTTACCGCCGTGATGGCTTCGGGCTTCAACGGCATTTTCCTGGTGGCCACCAACCCCGTGGACGTGCTCTCTTACGCCACCTGGAAATTTTCCGGCCTACCCAAAGAGCGCGTAATCGGCTCCGGCACCATTCTCGACACTGCCCGCCTGCGCGTGTGTTTAGGCAACGAATTCCAAGTTGCCCCCGTGAGCATAGACGCCATGATGATCGGCGAACACGGCGACAGCGTGATTGCCGCCTGGAGCACCGCCAACATCGCCGGCATGCCCCTGAAACAGATTCTCGAACAAGAGGCCGACGGCAAGGCCCATATGGAAAAAATCTACAACAACGTGCGCAACGCCGCCTATGAAATCATCGAAGCCAAAGGCTCCACCAGCCTCGGCATCGGCATGGGTTTGAGCCGCATATCCAACGCTATTTTGCACAACCAAAGCGTGGTGCTCACCGTTTCGACGCTGCTCGAAGGCGAATTCGGCGAACACGGCGTTTATATCGGCGTGCCCGCCGTCATCAACCGCCGCGGCGCGGTGCGTGTGATCAACAAACCGCTGGATGCCGGCGAATCGGCGCTGTTTGCCGAATCCGCCCGCCTGCTCAAAGGCTACCAGCAGAAAGTGGATGAATTTTCAGCGGCCAAGGCTGTCTGAAAAAACATCTGAAACATAGGCATCTGATGCGTGAGGCCGTCTGAAAAGTTTTTCAGACGGCCTCACGCCTTTGAGAAATTCATTTCAGCATATTAGGGAGTGTAGTCGACCGCGTTGCGGCGGTATTTTTGGTCAAAATCCGCATCTGCGGCGTTAGGTAGCATAGCGGACTTGCGAAGCTAAAATGCTCGCAAGATGTCCAATCTTGCTGCGCTTTTTGCCTTGCATCTGCGAATTTTCTCTCAAAAAACCGCTTCGCAAGCCTTCTGACTACACTCCCTAAAAATCTGCGTCATACCCGGGCTTGACCCGAGTATCTGTTATTTTTTTCGGTAATTTTAAGATACCCGGGTCAAGCCCGAGTATGACGGATGTAGTTTTCCCTAAGCCGGTTGGCCGTTAATCCGCCGCTTCGGCCGCACACACCGCCGAAGCCCACGCCCAATGGAAGTTATAGCCGCCGAGCCAGCCGGTGATGTCGGTTACTTCGCCGATAAAATAAAGGCCGCTTTGCAACCTGCTCTGCATGGTTTTCGGGTCGATTTCCTTCACACTCACCCCGCCGCGGGTGGCTTCGGCTTTTTTATGACCGTCCGAACCACTGGGCAGCAGCATCCAATTATTCAGACTATCGCCCAGCTTCTGCAACACGGCATTGGACGTGTCGGCCCATTTATGCGCGGCAAACGGCGCAAATTCGGCGCGGGCGAGCCAGAAATCGAGCAGGCGTTCGGGCAGCGCGGGGCAGAGCTGTTTCAGCGCGGTGTTGAGCTGGATTTTCCGGCCGTGCTTGCCGTCGCACAAAGCCTGCGCCAGCCGGCTCTCTGGCACTAAATCGATGTGCAGCGCCCGGCCCGGCTGCCAATAGCTGGAAACCTGCAAAATGGCGGGGCCGCTCAAACCTTTGTGGCGGAACAGCAGGTCTTCATCAAAAACAACGGCCTGTTTGCCTTCGCCCGTGGCGATGCGCACGGGCAGCGCAATGCCGGCCAGGCTGTCGAAGCCCTGTTGCGCCCAATGCTCGAAACGCAGCGGCACCAGCGCGGCTTCGGGCGGAACGATGCTGTGGCCGAACTGTTTGGCCAGCTCGTAGCCGAACGGCGTGGCGCCCACCGCAGGCACGGCCAGGCCGCCGGTGGCCACCACCAGATTGCGGCAGCGGAAAACGCCCTGATCGGTGCAGACTTCAAACCGTGCGCCTTCCGGCTCCGCCTGCAACACGCGCACCGCCGCAACGGTGCAGCCGGTGTACCAGCTCACGCCGCCGCGGGCGCACTCGTTTTGCAGCATGGCAATGATGTCTTGCGCGCTGCGGTCGCAAAACATCTGGCCTTTGTGTTTTTCGTGATAGGCGATGCCGTGGCGGTCGAGCAGGTTCATAAAATCCTGCGCGGTGTAGCGCGACAGGGCGTGGCGCACGAAGCGCGGCTGCTGCGACACATAATATTGCGAGCCGTCGCGGCCGTTGAGGTTGCGGTTGGTGAAATTGCAGCGGCCGCCGCCGGAAATGCGGATTTTCTCGCCGATTTTCACGGCATGGTCGAGCAGGGCGACGCTGCGCCCTTTTTGGCCGGTGCGCGCCGCGCACATCATGCCGGCGGCGCCTGCGCCGATAATCAGGGTGTGGAAAAAACGTTGCGGCATCATGGTTTCGGGGCGGCTCGGGAAAAAGCGGATTATATAATCAAATGCCGCGCAGGCCGTCTGAAACTTTTTCAGACGGCCTGCGGCCTTTGTAAAATTCTTTTCGATGCTTTAAACACTTGCGTCATGCTCGGGCTTGGCCCGAGCATCTTGTTGTTTGAAAAGAAACAGCAGATATTCGGGGCAAGCCTGAGTATTTTGCAAAAGTCTCCGCCTGCGGTTTTTGCAAAACCCGTATCGGTTGCCCACATTTCGGCTTGATAATATTCAGAGCCGGCCAGGATGTTCTTGTTTCAAGAAAGCGCATCTTCCTGCCGCCCCAGCAGCATGGCGTCGCCGTAGCTGAAAAAACGGTATTGCTGCTCGACGGCGTGGCGGTAGATGCTGCGGATGTGCGCCGTGCCCGAAAACGCGCTCACCAGCATCAGCAGGGTGGATTTGGGCAGGTGGAAATTGGTGATCAGGCGGTCGGCCACGTTGAAACGGTAGCCCGGGGTAATGAAAATATCGGTGTCGCCCGTGCCCGCTTTCAGACGGCCTGTTTCGCGGGCGGCCGATTCGAGCGCGCGCATCGACGTGGTGCCCACCGCCCACACGCGCCCGCCCCGCTGCTTCGCGGCTTCGACGGCGGCCACGGTTTCGGGCGGCACATCGAACCATTCGCTGTGCATTTTGTGTTCGGCGATGTTTTCCACCCGCACAGGCTGGAACGTGCCCGCGCCGACGTGCAGGGTAACTTCGGCCGTGCGCACGCCTTTGTTGCGCAGGGTTTGCAAGAGCGCGTCGGTAAAATGCAGGCCGGCGGTGGGGGCGGCCACCGCGCCCTGATGTTTGGCATACACGGTTTGGTAGCGTTCGTCGTCGCCATCGTCGGCGGCGCGTTCGATATAGGGCGGCAGCGGCAGGCGGCCGGTTTGTTCGAGAATGTCATAAACGCTGAGGGCGCCCTCGAAGCGCAGGCGGAACAGCTCCCCTTCGCGCGCTTCCATCACCGCGCGGATGCCGCCGTCGAACACCAGCACCGTGCCCGCTTTGGGCGATTTGGACGCGCGCACGTGCGCCAGCGCGCTGCTGCCGTCGAGCACGCGCTCGATTAAGGCTTCGATTCTGCCGCCGCTCTCTTTGGCGCCGAACAGCCGCGCCTTCATCACTTTGGTGTTGTTAAACACCAAAACATCGCCCTCGTTCAAATATTCGGGCAGCGCCGCAAACAGCGTGTCGGCCGGCGCCATACCGGGCAACGCAACCAAAAGGCGGCTGCCGCCGCGCTCGGCGCTGGGCTGTTGGGCAATCAAGGCTTCGGGCAGCTCGAAGTCGAAATCGGAAATGTGCATTTGGGTAGGCAAATCTGATTAACAAAGGGTGGTATTATACGCGCTTTTGGTTTCAGACGGCCTGAAACCCGCGACACGCGAAACTTATCTGCCCGCCCTCTTTCCAATCTTCACATGGAGAAATACCGGCAAAGCCAACGGAAGGAGAAACCGATGACGAATATTTTGATTATGCTGGCGCTGCTCACCGCGCCCTATCTGCTGCTGCGCCTGTCGACTGCGGCCGGCTTCGGCCCGTTTGACAGCCGCGCCGCTGCGGCTTGGGGAGCGGGTATTCTGTTTGTTTTCACCGGCACGGGGCATTTTATCCAAACCGAACAGTTCACTTGGATGCTGCCCGAATGGGTGCCGCAGCGCACTTTGCTGGTTTATGCAACAGGCGTGTTGGAATTCGCGATTGCCGCCGGCTTCTTTTTCGCCCGCACGCGCAGGTTGGCCGCTTTTGCCGCCATTACGGTTTTGATTGCGTTTTTTCCTGCCAATATTTATGCAGCCATGATGCGCATTCCGATGAGCGGCAATGCGTGGGGACCGGTTTATCTGCTGGTGCGCACACCGTTACAGGTATTTATCGTGGTTTGGATTTACCGGCTGATTGTTAAAGGGCGGTAAACACCGTTCTGAACAGGCCGAGACCTTTGCAAAAATACCTTGAGGCCGTCTGAAAAGCAAAAAAGGCGGAAACCTCCGCCTTTTTTCCAGATCGTGTCGCCGAGGGCTTATGCGCCCAAAAACCAGAATTTGGCCGCCCACGCCAGCGCCACCACCCACACCATCGGCGGCACGTCTTTGGCACGGCCGCACAAGAGTTTGATAACGGCGTAGCTGATGAAGCCCATGGCGATGCCGTCGGCAATCGAATAAGAAAACGGCATGAACACGATGGTGAGAAACGCAGGCGCGGCTTCGGTGATGTCGTTCCAGTCGATATCGGTGGCGCTGCGCATCATGTGCACGCCCACATACAGCAGCGCGGGCGCGGTGGCAAACGCGGGCACGCTCTGCACCAGCGGCGAAAACCACAAACAGGCCAGCATCAGCACGCCCACGGTAACGGCGGTCAAACCCGTGCGCCCGCCCGCCGACACGCCCGCCGCGCTTTCGATATAGGGCGTGGTGGACGACGTGCCCAAAGCCGCACCCGCCACAATGGCGGTGGAGTCGGCAAACAGGGCTTTTTTCAGGCGCGGCAGTTTGCCGTTGACCAGCAGCCCCGCACGGTGGGAAACGCCTACCAGCGTGCCGGTGCTGTCAAACAAGTCCACCAGGAAAAACACGAAAATCACGCTGATCATGCTGATGTTGAACAGGCCGTTGAAATCCATCTGCATAAAGGTGGGCGCAATGCTCGGAATCTGGCCGACCACGCCTTTAAACTCGGTTAAACCCAGCGCGGCGGCAATGCCGGTTAACGCCAAAATGGTGAGGATAATCGCGCCGCGCACGCGGAAGTAATCCAACACAATCACCATCACGAAACCCAAAAAGGTGAGCAAAACCGGCCAGTTGGGCAGCTTGGCGCCGTTTTCCTCCACATAGAAATTGCCCATTTTCACCAGCGTGGCCGGGCTGTCCACCACGATGCCCGCGCCTTTTAAGGCAATCAGGGCAAGAAACAGGCCGATACCGGCGGCAATCGACATTTTCAGGCTCATCGGCAGCGCGTTCACAATCGCTTCGCGCACTTTGAAAAAGCTGAACAAAATAAAGATGATGCCCGACATAAACACGGCACCGAGGGCAACCTGCCACGGCACGCCCATGCCTTTGACCACGGCGAAGGTAAAATAAGCGTTCAAGCCCATGCCGGGCGCCAGCGCAATCGGATAATTCGCCAGCAGCCCCATAATCAGGCAGCCGATGGCGGCGGAAATACAGGTGGCCACGAAAACCGCGCCCATATCCATGCCGGTTTCCGAAAGAATCAGCGGGTTGACGATAACGATGTAGCACATCGCCAGAAAAGTGGTCAGGCCGGCCAGCAGCTCGGTGCGCACGGTGGTGCCGTGCTCGCTGAGTTTGAACAGGCGCTCCAAGAGGCCGTTTTGCGGAATATTCATGATGGTTCTGGTTAAAAAAAGTAAAACAGGCGCGCATTATAACGGATTTACCCGAAGATTTAAGTGGTTAGCCGGAAAAGATTTTTATCATCGCCTTGCCCTCTTCTAAATTTAAGTCGCTATAGAAATACTACCATGCGGAACCGATTAAGCCCGCCCGAGCGCCCGAGGCCGTCTGAAAACGGTTTCAGACGGCCTTACCGGCCTTAACCGCCGCCACCGCCACTTTTTCCCAATTACGGAAAACTCAGCCCTTTTTCTGAGTTCTAAACGTCATGACTCCGCCAACACGATCCACCACAAAAAAAATCCTGCCCACCCTCGCCTGCCTGTCTGCCGCTGCCCTATTCTGCCTTGCAGCCGCCGCTGTTTGGGTTGCCTACAGCGACTTCAAACTGAGTAAACGGCAGCCTGCCGATCTGCAAACAGCCGACAGCGCATTGATTTTAAGCACCAAAGTTTACGAACAGGGCCGCCCCAACCCCTGTTTGGCCGCGCGTGTGGCGGCGGGAGTGGAACTATGGAAAGCGGGCAAAGTGAAACGGTTGGTGATGAGCGGCGGCATCAACCGCGATTTCCACCACGGCTCAAAAACCATGCAGGCGCTGGCCGAGCAGATGGGCGTGCCTGCCGGTGCCATCGTTCAAGAAACCGAGGCCGACGATACGTTTAAAAACATTGTTTACAGCACTCCGCTGCTGGCCGCCGACCGCAGCGTGGTGCTGGTCAGCTCCGGCTTCCATATGCGCCGCGCCGCCTGGCTCGCCGCGCGCCAGTGGCCCGACAAACACATTCAGGTTTACGCCCACCGCAACCGCTGCTACGACGGAACAGCCCGCTATTGGCTGGAAATCATCAGGGAAACGGGCGCCGTGCTGAAAAACGGGATATTGGACAGATATTGAACGGCGGTTGTTTTTGCAGCCATTCAGATACTCTGGGCAAACTCAAGCATAACAACCGTATACCGCAAATAGATCGAAGGCCGTCTGAAAATATTTTTTCAGACGGCCTGATGTGTTGGAAAAATAGGCTGAGACCTTTGCAAAAATACCCTTAAGGCCGTCTGAAATGCTTAAATACCGTCATTCCCGCGTAGGCGGGAATCCAGATGGAAATATTGAAGTATTGATTAAACAAATACTTGGATGCCAAGCGTCTGGATTCCCGCCTACGCGGGAATGACGGAGTTCAGATTTTTTAGATAGCAATTTGAATTTTGCAAAGGTCTCAGGCCGTCTGAAAATATTTTTTCAGACGGCCTGAGACCATGAATTTCAAAGAAAAATCAAATGTTTACTAACAACACCCGTTATAGTCGGGTTTAGCCCGACTATAACGGGTGTACTTTTTCTTAATACAAAAGCCCCGATCGGCCCGGAATACCGAAGCTGCCGGATTGTTCCGCCATAAAAAACACCGGCTGCTTTCGCAACCGGTGTTTGCATTTCGATGCGGCTTACTCGGCCTCTTTTACCTGTTCGGCCACTTCGGCTTCGTGGTGCGCCTGCCATGCCTGACGGCGGGTACGGTGGTAGGTCAGGCCGGTGCCCGCGGGAATCAGACGGCCGACAATCACGTTTTCTTTCAAACCGCGCAGTTCGTCCTGTTTGCCCATAATCGCGGCTTCGGTAAGCACGCGGGTGGTTTCTTGGAACGATGCGGCCGAAATGAAGCTGTCGGTCGAAAGCGAGGCTTTGGTGATACCCAGCAGCACGTTTTCGTAGCGTGCCGGCTCTTTACCGTCGGCAACGGCTTTTTCGTTGGCCAGGGTAACGTCGCTGCGCTCCACCTGTTCGCCGGTGATGAAACCGGTTTCGCCCGCATCGGCGATGTTCACGCGGCGCAGCATCTGGCGGATGATTACCTCGATGTGTTTGTCGGAAATCTTCACACCTTGCAGGCGGTAAACCTCTTGCACCTCTTGCACGATGTAGCGCGCCAGCGCTTCGATGCCTTGCAGGCGCAGGATGTCGTGGGGATCGACTGCGCCGTCGACGATGGTTTCGCCGCGGTTCACCACTTGGCCGTCGTGCACCAGAATCTGTTTCTCTTTGGAAATCAGGGTTTCGTAAGCCACGCCGTCAACGTCGGTGATAATCAGGCGCTGTTTGCCTTTGGTTTCCTTACCGAACGACACGGTGCCGGTTACTTCGGCCAGCATGCCGGCGTCTTTGGGTACGCGGGCTTCAAACAGCTCGGCCACGCGCGGCAGACCGCCGGTAATGTCGCGGGTTTTGGAAGAAGCCTGAGGAATACGCGCCAGCACGTCGCCCTTGCCCACTTCCTGACCTTCGCGCACGGTAATCACCGCACCCACGGGGAAGGCCATCGAAACGGCGGTGTTGGTGCCGGGAATGCATACTTCTTCGCCGTTTTCGTCGAGCAGTTTCACGGTCGGGCGCAGCAGTTTGGAAGTGGAGGCCGAACGGCGTTTGCCGTCGATCACCACCAGCGTGGACAAACCGGTTACATCGTCGGTTTGTTTGGCAACGGTTACGCCCTCTTCCACGTTTTCGAATTTCACCAAACCGGCGTGCTCGGTAATCATCGGGCGGGTGTGCGGATCCCAAGTAGCCAGCGTTTGGCCGGCTTTCACCGCCGCACCGTCCTGCACCAGCAGGATGGCGCCGTAAGGCACTTTGTGGCGCTCGCGCTCGCGGCCGATTTCGTCGTGAATCACCACTTCGCAAGAGCGGCCGATAACCACCAGCTCGCCTTTGTTGTTGGCCACATAACGCATCTGGCTGCTGAAGCGGGCGGTGCCGTTGGATTTGGCTTCTACCTGACTGGCAGCGGCGGCACGCGATGCGGCACCACCGATGTGGAAGGTACGCATGGTCAGCTGGGTGCCCGGTTCGCCGATAGACTGGGCGGCAATCACGCCGACGGCTTCGCCGGTGTTCACCAGTTTGCCGCGCGCCAAGTCGCGTCCGTAGCAGTGGGCACACAGGCCGTAGCGGGTTTTACAGGTAATAGGGGTACGCACCTTCACTTCGTCGATACCGGATTGGTCGATTAAATCCACCAGCTGCTCGTTTAAGAGCGTGCCCGCTTCCACCAGTGTTTCGCCGGAAGAATCCACCACGTCGGCAGCGGTTACACGGCCGAGAATACGGTCGCGCAGCGGTTCGATGACATCACCGCCCTGTACCACGGCTTTCATCACGAAGCCGTCTGAAGTGCCGCAGTCGTCTTCCACCACCACCAAGTCTTGGGTAACGTCAACCAGGCGGCGGGTCAGGTAACCCGAGTTGGCGGTTTTCAAGGCGGTATCGGCCAAACCCTTACGCGCACCGTGGGTGGCGATAAAGTATTGCAATACGGTCAGGCCTTCGCGGAAGTTGGAAGTAATCGGCGTTTCGATAATCGAGCCGTCGGGCTTCGCCATCAGGCCGCGCATACCGGAAAGCTGTTTGATCTGGGCGGCCGAACCGCGGGCGCCCGAGTCGGCCATCATGTAGATGGAGTTGAACGACTCTTGATCCACTTCGTTGCCTTCGCGGTCGATGACTTTCTGTTTGGAAAGGTTGTCCATCATGGCTTTGGCGATTTTATCGCCAGCACGGCCCCAGATATCGACCACTTTGTTGTAGCGCTCGCCGTTGGTTACCAAACCCTGGCGGTATTGGTCTTCGATTTCCTTCACTTCGCCTTGCGCTTCGGCCAGCAGGGCGGCTTTTTCTTTCGGGATTTCCATATCGTCCACGCAGATGGAGATGCCGCCTTTGGCTGCATAACCGAAACCAGTGTACATCAGGTGGTCGGCGAAAATCACGGTGTCGCGCAGGCCGCACAGGCGGAACGAGGCGTTAATCAGCTTGGAAATCTCTTTTTTCTTCAGAGCCTTGTTAATGTATTCAAACGGCAGGCCCTTGGGCAGGATTTCGCTCAGCAGCGCACGGCCGACGGTGGTTTCGTAGCGGTTGACCACCGGCTCCAGCTCGCCTTGCTCGTTGCGCTCCCACTCGCGCAGGCGCACGGTGATTTTGGTGCCCAGCTCCACCTGTTTGGTATGGTAGGCGCGGTGCACTTCTTTCACGTCGGCAAACAGGCTGCCTTCACCTTTGCCGTTGATGCGGTCGCGGGTCATGTAATACAGGCCCAATACGATGTCTTGCGAAGGCACGATAATCGGCTCACCATTGGCGGGCGACAATACGTTGTTGGAAGCCAGCATCAGCGTGCGCGCTTCCATTTGTGCTTCCAAGCTCAACGGAACGTGAACGGCCATTTGGTCGCCGTCGAAGTCGGCGTTGAACGCGGCGCACACCAAGGGGTGCAGCTGGATGGCTTTGCCTTCAATCAGAATCGGCTCGAACGCCTGAATACCCAAACGGTGCAGGGTCGGCGCACGGTTGAGCATAATCGGGTGCTCGCGGATCACTTCTTCCAAGATGTCCCAAACTTCGGGCACTTCTTGCTCCACCAGTTTTTTGGCGGCTTTCACGGTCGAAGCCAAACCCTGTTTTTCGAGTTTGTGGAAAATAAACGGTTTGAACAGCTCCAGCGCCATTTTCTTGGGCAGGCCGCATTGGTGCAGGCGCAGGTAGGGGCCGACGGTAATCACGGAACGGCCGGAATAGTCCACACGCTTACCCAGCAGGTTTTGACGGAAGCGGCCGCCTTTACCTTTGATCATGTCGGCCAGCGATTTGAGCGGGCGCTTGTTGGCGCCGGTCATGGCTTTGCCGCGGCGGCCGTTGTCCAGCAGCGAGTCGACGGCTTCTTGCAGCATGCGTTTTTCGTTGCGCACGATGATGTCGGGCGCGTGCAGTTCCAACAGGCGTTTCAGGCGGTTGTTACGGTTGATGACGCGGCGGTATAAGTCGTTCAAATCAGACGTGGCGAAACGGCCGCCGTCGAGCGGCACCAGCGGGCGCAAGTCCGGCGGCAGCACCGGCAGCACGTCCATAATCATCCACTCGAGCTTCATGCCGCTGCGCTGGAAGGCTTCCAACACTTTCAGGCGTTTGGCGATTTTTTTGATTTTGGTGTCGGAACCGGTGGATTCCAGCTCTTGGCGCAGAATTTCCACTTCGGAAGCGATATTCAGCGTGCGCAACAGTTCGCGGATACCTTCGGCCCCCATTTTGGCATCGAAATCGTCGCCGTATTCTTCGAGCTTGGTGTAGTAGTCGTCTTCGGTCAGCAGTTGGCCGCGTTGCAGCGGGGTCATGCCGGGGTCGGTAACCACATAGGCTTCAAAATACAGCACGCGCTCGATGTCGCGCAGGGTCATGTCCAACACCATGCCCAAACGCGAGGGCAGCGATTTCAAAAACCAGATGTGGGCAACGGGGGCGGCCAGTTCGATGTGGCCCATGCGTTCGCGGCGAACTTTGGAAAGGGTAACTTCCACGCCGCATTTTTCGCAGGTTACGCCTTTGAATTTCAGGCGTTTGTATTTGCCGCACAAGCATTCGTAATCTTTTACCGGGCCGAAGATTTTGGCGCAGAACAAACCGTCGCGCTCGGGTTTGAAGGTGCGGTAGTTGATGGTTTCGGGTTTTTTCACTTCGCCGTAAGACCACGAGCGGATGGTTTCGGGTGAGGCGATGCCGATTTTGATGGCGTCGAATTCCTCTTCCATACCGGCGGATTGCAGCGGATTGAACAGGTTCATTAAATTCATTTTGGCTCCTTAGAAGGAAGTATTTTTTGCAGCAATACGGATATTCTGATTCGGGTTGCACGCCCGGGCTTTTCAGACGGCCTGTACCGCCCATGCGGTTTTTTCACGCTGTTTTGCCGATGCGGCACAGCGGATTGCCGGTCCGGCCCGGTTTGGCCTGCGTGCTGTTTTCAGACGGCCCCTGTGTTTTTCAGGCCGTCTGAAAACCTGTTGCTCAATAGCGTTCCAAATCAATATCCAAACCCAGCGAACGGATTTCTTTAACCAATACGTTGAAGGATTCGGGCATACCGGCATCGATTTTGTGCTCGCCTTTAACAATGTTTTCATACATTTTGGTACGACCGGTTACGTCGTCGGACTTCACGGTCAGCATCTCTTGCAGCGTGTAGGCGGCGCCGTAGGCTTCGAGCGCCCACACCTCCATCTCACCGAAACGCTGGCCGCCGAACTGCGCCTTACCGCCCAACGGCTGCTGGGTAACGAGGCTGTACGGGCCGGTCGAGCGGGCGTGCATTTTCTCGTCAACCAAGTGGTGCAGTTTCAGGTAGTGCATCACGCCGACGGTAACTTTGCGGTCGAACGCTTCGCCGGAACGGCCGTCGTAAAGGGTGATTTGGGTTTTGCTGTCGTTAAAGCCGAGTTTCTGAACTTCAGGGTCTTCGTTCGGGTAGGCCAAATCCAACATGCTGTAAATTTCGTTTTCTTTGGCACCGTCGAACACCGGCGAAGCAAAAGTAGCACCGCGTTTCAGGTTGGCGGCCAACGCCAGGATTTCGTCGTCGCTCAACTCGTCGAGGTTTTCCTGTTTGCCGCTGCCGTTATAGAGCTGGTTCAGGAAGGCGCGGATTTCACTTGCTTGGCGCTGCTCGGCCAGCATACGGTCGATACGCTCGCCGATGCCTTTCGCCGCCCAACCCAAGTGCACTTCGAGAATCTGGCCGATGTTCATACGGCTCGGTACGCCCAGCGGGTTCAACACGATGTCCACGGGGCGGCCGTCGGCCATGTAGGGCATGTCTTCCACCGGCAGAATGCGCGATACCACACCTTTGTTACCGTGGCGGCCGGCCATTTTGTCGCCGGCTTGCAGGCGGCGTTTGATGGCGATAAACACTTTCACCATTTTTTGCACGCCGGGTTGCAATTCGTCGCCCTGGGTCAGCTTTTTCTTCTTGATTTCATACAGTTCGTCGGCTTCTTCGCGTTTTTGCTGCAGGCTGACTTTAATCAGCTCAAGCTGCTTGGCCAGCGATTCGTCGCTCATGCGGATGTCGAACCAGTCGTGCTTGCTCGGCAGTGAAGCCAGATATTCGGCGGTGATTTCGCTGCCTTTGGCCAGCTTCAACGGGCCGCCGTTGGCTTTTTGGCCAACAATCATGCGCTCGATACGGCTGAAAGCGTCGTTGTCGAAAATACGCAGCTGGTCGCTCAAGTCTTGGCGGTAGCGTTTCAGCTCGGCATCGATAATCGACTGGGCGCGTTTGTCGCGCTGGATGCCTTCGCGGGTAAACACCTGCACGTCGATTACGGTGCCGCTCATGCCGGTGGGCATACGCAGTGAGGTGTCTTTCACGTCGGATGCTTTTTCGCCGAAGATGGCGCGCAGCAGTTTTTCTTCGGGGGTAAGCTGGGTTTCGCCTTTGGGGGTCACTTTACCCACCAGCACGTCGCCCGCCTCCACTTCGGCACCGATATACACGATGCCCGATTCGTCCAAACGGTTCTGCATACGCTCCGACAGGTTGGGAATATCGCGGGTAATGTCTTCCGCGCCCAGTTTGGTGTCGCGCGCCACCACGTTCAGCTCTTCGATGTGGATGGAGGTGTAGCGGTCGTCGGCGGCCACTTTTTCTGAAATCAGAATCGAGTCTTCATAGTTGTAACCGTTCCACGGCATGAAGGCGATGGTCATGTTCTGACCCAAAGCCAGTTCGCCCAAATCGGTGGATGCGCCATCGGCCACCACGTCGCCGCGTTGCAGCACGTCGCCCGCTTTAACCACGGGGCGCTGGTTGATGTTGGTCGATTGGTTGGAACGGGTGAATTTCACCAGATTGTAGATGTCCACACCCACTTCGCCGGCAGTGGCTTCGTCGTCGTGTACGCGCACCACGATACGGTTGGCGTCCACATATTCCACCACACCGCCGCGGCGGGCCACGATGGCGGTGGCCGAGTCA
Source organism: Neisseria dentiae (assembly GCF_014055005.1). Taxonomy (NCBI): domain Bacteria; kingdom Pseudomonadati; phylum Pseudomonadota; class Betaproteobacteria; order Neisseriales; family Neisseriaceae; genus Neisseria; species Neisseria dentiae. The sequence goes on from NZ_CP059570.1 coordinate 2,301,906, forward strand.
ACGGCTACCGAACGCTCGATGCCGGTGCCCACCATCGGTTTTTCGGGGCGCAGGCACGGCACGGCTTGACGCTGCATGTTCGCACCCATCAAGGCGCGGTTGGCGTCGTCGTGCTCCAAAAACGGAATCAGCGAGGCGGCCACGGACACTACCTGGCCGGTTGCCACGTCCATATATTGCACGCGGTCGGCGGTGGCCATAATGGTTTCGCCTTTTTCGCGGCAGGTAATCAAATCGCCGGTTAAGCGGCCGTCTGAATCCAATTCGGCGTTGGCCTGTGCAATCACATAGCGGCCTTCTTCAATGGCCGACAGATAGTCGATTTCGTCGGTAACCTTGCCGTCCACCACGCGGCGGTAGGGGGTTTCCAAGAAACCGTATTCGTTGGTGCGGGCAAATACCGACAGCGAGTTGATCAAACCGATGTTCGGGCCTTCGGGCGTTTCAATCGGACACACGCGGCCGTAGTGGGTCGGGTGTACGTCGCGCACCTCGAAACCTGCGCGTTCGCGGGTCAAACCGCCCGGGCCGAGCGCCGATACGCGGCGTTTGTGGGTGATTTCCGACAACGGGTTGGTTTGGTCCATAAACTGGCTCAACTGGCTGGAGCCGAAGAATTCTTTGATGGCGGCGGAAACAGGTTTGGCGTTAATCAAATCGTGCGGCATCAGGTTTTCCGATTCCGCTTGGTTCAAACGCTCTTTCACGGCACGCTCCACACGTGCCAAGCCGCTGCGGAACTGGTTTTCGGTCAATTCGCCTACCGAACGCACGCGGCGGTTGCCCAAGTGGTCGATGTCGTCCACTTCGCCGTGGCCGTTGCGCAGCTCGACCAAAGTGGCGATGGAAGCCACGATGTCTTCCACGCTCAGCACATAGCCGCCTTTTTCGGCCGCACCGGCAAAGGTTTGGTTCAACAAACGGCCATACCATGATTCGGCCTGCGCTTCGCTCAGTTTCTGCTCGTAGGTGCGGGTGTTGAATTTCATACGGCCTACGCGCGACAAATCGTAGCTGTCTTCATTGAAGAACAAACGGTTGAACAACAGCTCCACCGCCTCTTCGGTGGGCGGCTCACCCGGGCGCATCATGCGGTAAATCGCCACGCGCGCGGCCTGTTGGTCGGCGGTTTCGTCGGTACGCAGGGTGTTGGAAATATAACCGCCCTGATCCAATTCGTTGATATACAGGGTTTCGATTTTCTCGATGCCATGTATATCGAATTTTGCCAGCAGCTCTTCGGTGATTTCGTCATTGGCCACAGCCAGCACTTCGCCTGTGTCGGGCACGATTAAATCGGTCGCCAACACTTTACCCAACAGGCTTTCGGGATCAACGTCCAAGCGGGTCAGACCGGCATTGCTGATATCGCGGATATTTTTGGCGGTAATGCGTTTGCCTTTGGCAACCAATACGTTGCCTTCTTTATCAACGATATCGAGTTTGGCAGTTTCGCCTTTCAGACGGCCTGCGATCAAATCGGTTTGCACGCCGTTTTTAGAAAGATAGAAAGTTTCTTTGTCGTAGAAAGTATCCAGAATCTGCTCGTTGTTATAGCCCAAGGCTTTCAGCAGAATGGTTACCGGCATTTTGCGGCGGCGGTCGATACGGAAATACAGCAAGTCTTTCGGATCGAACTCGAAATCCAGCCAAGAGCCGCGGTAGGGAATAATACGCGCAGAAAACAATAACTTACCGGAAGAGTGTGTTTTGCCGCGATCGTGCTCGAAAAACACGCCCGGCGAGCGGTGAAGCTGCGACACAATCACACGTTCGGTACCGTTGATCACAAACGAACCGCTGGGTGTCATCAACGGGATTTCACCCATATACACCTCGTTTTCACGCACTTCTTTTACCGTAGGCTTGGAAGATTCCTTATCCAAAATTACCAAACGGATGCGTGCGCGCAACGGAGCAGCATAAGTGATGCCGCGCAACTGGCATTCGGGAATATCAAATAGCGGCTCACCCAAGGTGTAGTGCACGAATTCCAAACGCGCATAACCGTTGTGGCTCACAATCGGGAAAATAGAGTTGAAGGCCGCCTGAAGGCCGTCATCGTTGCGCTGGTCGAACGGTTTGTCCAACTGCAAAAATTTGGAATAAGAATCCAGCTGAGTTGCCAGCAAAAACGGCACGTCCAATACATTGGCCCGTTTGGCAAAACTCTTACGGATACGTTTTTTCTCGGTAAAAGAATAACTCATAGAAAACTCCAGAATAGGGAGGGCTTTTTAAATCAAGATATTGAAGCTGCCGAAAACTCGGCAGCAATCGGAAATCGGGCGGTTGCGTATTCAAGCAGTTTTGCAAAATGACCGCACCTCAAAATATTTACATTTATTTTCAATGAAAACAGTAGCCAAGTGTTAATGAATGTAAATATTCTGTTTTTCATCAATAAAAAGCAAAACAAGGCTGGCAAAATCTGCCAGCCTTTATTCGCCACAACGGGATTATTTGATTTCGACTTTCGCGCCGGCTTCTTCCAGTTGTTTTTGGATGTCTTCAGCTTCAGCTTTAGAAACACCTTCTTTAACGGTTTTGGGTGCGCCGTCAACCATGTCTTTGGCTTCTTTCAAGCCCAAGCCGGTGATTGCACGAACCACTTTGATTACGCCAACTTTTTGGTCACCGGCAGAAGCCAGGATCACGTCAAACTCGGTTTTCTCTTCAGCGGCAGCACCGGCAGCGGCACCGGCAGGGCCGGCAACAGCAACGGCAGCAGCAGAAACGCCGAATTTTTCTTCAAAAGCTTTAACCAAGTCGTTCAGTTCCATAACGGTCAAAGAACCAACTGCTTCCAAAATGTCTTCTTTAGTAATAGCCATGCTATTTAAACTCCAAATATTGTATTAAAAATTTTAATCGAAACAAAATGCTTAAGCGGCTTCTTCAGCAGCTTTTTTCTCAGCCAGGGCAGCCAGCGCGCGGGCAAAGCCTGAAACAGGCGCCTGCATAACGAACAGCAGTTTGGACAACAGCTCTTCGCGGCTCGGAATAGATGCCAACTCGGCTACTTGGGCAGCGTTCAACACGTCGCCATTGTAAGAACCGGCTTTGATAATGATTTTGTCGTCTTTTTTCGCGAATTGATGCAGCACTTTTGCAGCGGCCACGGCATCTTCAGAAGCGGCATAAACCAGCGGACCAACCATTTGGTCTGCCAAACCGGCAAATGAAGTACCTTCTACTGCGCGACGGGCCAATGTGTTTTTCAGAACGCGCAGATACACGCCTTCTTTACGGGCATTGGCACGAAGCTCTGTCATGCTGGCAACACTGATACCGCGATATTCGGCAACCACCAGAGTTTGTGCATTGGCAATCGCTGCACTAATCTCTTCAACGGCCACCTTCTTGGTTTCAATATTGAGACTCAAGGTCTACCTCCCACTGTTAAACAAAGAAATACAAACGTATTTCACCAGCGCGGCAACCTAAAAAGACATTTCACAAGAAATACTTGATTATTCGATTCAGGACTACCGTCTGCGTAGGGCTGTTACGATTAAATCTTGCGATCCCTACGGTCTTGGACATCTACTTAAAAATTAAGTAGCCCAAATTCAGACGGCCTATACTTTAACAGCCGCATAGGCCGTCTGAAAATTTTTAGCTGTTTACGCTTGAAGTATCAACGCGCACGCCCAAACCCATGGTGCTGGACACAGCCACTTTACGCAAATATTGGCCTTTGGCCGCAGCAGGTTTGGCTTTCACGATAGCGTCCAACAAAGCATCGAAGTTTTCGCGCAAATCAGCCTCGGCAAAGGAAGCACGGCCAATGGTAGCGTGTACGATACCTGCTTTATCGGTACGGTATTGCACTTGGCCTGCTTTGGCATTTTTTACTGCTTCGGCCACATTCGGCGTTACGGTGCCCACTTTCGGGTTCGGCATCAAACCGCGGGGACCCAAAATCGTACCCAGCTGACCGACAATACGCATAGCATCGGGAGAAGCAATCACCACATCGAAATTCAGATTGCCTTTTTTCACTTCTTCGGCCAAATCTTCGAAGCCTACTACATCTGCACCGGCCGCTTTAGCTGCGTCGGCATTTGCGCCTTGGGTAAATACAGCAACACGCGTTACCTTACCGGTACCTTTGGGCAATACAACCGAACCACGGATAACTTGGTCTGATTTACGGGGATCCACACCCAAATTGAAAGAAACGTCAACAGACTCATCGAATTTCGCAGTGGCAGCCTGCTTCACCAAAGCAATCGCCTCATCAATCGCATACAGCTTGTTGGCTTCTACGGAGGCACGCAATGCTTTCAAACGTTTGGAAATCTTAGCCATTACACACCCTCCACATCCAAGCCCATAGAGCGGGCGGAACCGGCAATCGTACGAACAGCAGCATCCAAGTCGGCAGCTGTCAGATCGGGTTCTTTGGTTTTTGCAATTTCTTCCAACTGTGCGCGGGTTACTTTACCCACTTTGTTGGTTAACGGATTTGAACTGCCTTTTTGCAAACCTGCTGCTTTTTTCAGCAAAATGGTAGCAGGCGGGGTTTTCATCACAAATGTGAATGATTTGTCTGCAAATGCGGTGATCACCACAGGAATCGGCAAACCCGGCTCCATAGATTGAGTCGCGGCATTAAATGCCTTACAAAACTCCATGATGTTCAAACCGCGCTGACCCAACGCCGGACCAACCGGAGGAGAGGGGTTAGCTTTACCTGCAGGAATCTGCAGTTTGATGTAACCAATAATTTTCTTTGCCACTTTAAATAGCTCCTAATAAACGGGTATAGCGCGAAAAAGTTTCGCTCCCCAAAAAACAGATCGAATATTATACTTTGTAAAAAATATAATATCAATCTGTTTGCCAACAATTTAACCGACAGCTACTGGATTTTTTCCACTTGGTTAAATTCAAGCTCGACAGGTGTTTCCCTGCCGAAAATCTGCACTGACACACGCAGCTTGTTACGCTCGTAATTGACTTCTTCAACGATACCGTTAAAGTCGGCAAACGGGCCTTCATTTACCCGAACCTGCTGACCGACTTCAAATTCAACCTTAGGTTTCGGCTTTTCGACACCGGTTTGGACTTGTTGCAAAATAGCATCAACCTCTTTTTGCGAAATCGGCATCGGGCGGTTAGCAGTTCCACCGATAAAACCGGAAACCCTGGGCGTACTTTTTACCAAATGCCAGGAATCATCGGTCATTTCCATTTCAATCAGTACATAACCGGGAAAAAACTTACGCTCACTAATGGTTTTGCGACCGTTTTTAATATCAACTACCTCTTCCACCGGCACAAGAATCTGCCCGAAGTAGTCACCCATATTTTCACGCGCAATACGCTCTTTCAAAGTTTTTTGCACGTTTTTCTCAAAGCCGGAATAAGCCTGCACAACATACCAACGTTTAGACATTTTTATCCCCTCTTCAACAACAAATCAAAAAACAACCATGAAATCAAACTATCTACCGCATAGATAAACAGTGACAACACAGCTACAAAAACCACAACAAAAAATGTCATCCGAACAGCATCTTTCCGGGGAGGCCAGACAACTTTTTTAAATTCGGCAACCGAATCACGCACATAAGCAATCAAACGGCGTCCGAAGTCGCACCAATAAAACACTATTAACAAGCCTGCAATCACACCGGCCACAGGAAACAACGCCCGCACATATACCGATAAATTCTGCACGCCATAAAAAGCCCACAACCCCACCGCAACCAATGCGACTGCGATTGCCAGCTTGAAAATATCAGCCCCTTTGGAACCGGAACCATGATGATGCTCAGATAACTTACTCTCCGTCCGCACAAGCCGGCCGGGCTTTTCTTCCTTATCCTGCGGTATATTTTCAGCCATCTCTTTTCCAATATTTAGTGAAAGGCAGCAGTACAGCCTTCCGTTACATCAAACAGCAACCCAAACAAACAAAACATATTTGCTTGAAATTATCAGCCATAAAACAATGACCCGTTTTAAATGGTAAAAAATTAACCGGCACAAAGGCCGGTTAATTTTTTATTGGCAGGCCAGGAGGGTCTCGAACCCCCAACCCTCGGTTTTGGAGACCGATACTCTACCAATTGAGCTACTGGCCTCTAATAATTAAGCAATGATAGAAGATACCACGCCTGCACCTACGGTGCGGCCGCCTTCGCGAATCGCAAAACGCAAACCGTCTTCCATGGCGATCGGCGCAATCAGTTCTACGGTGATGGTTACGTTTTCACCCGGCATTACCATTTCTACGCCCTCTTCCAAAGTTACCGCGCCGGTAACGTCGGTGGTGCGGAAGTAGAATTGCGGACGGTAGTTTGCGAAGAACGGAGTGTGGCGGCCGCCCTCTTCTTTGCTCAACACATACACTTCTGCTTTGAACTTGGTGTGCGGGGTGATGGAACCGGGCTTGGCCAATACTTGGCCGCGCTCTACTTCTTCACGTTTGGTGCCGCGCAGCAGTACGCCTACGTTGTCGCCGGCTTGGCCTTGATCCAGCAGCTTGCGGAACATTTCCACACCGGTACAGGTGGTTTTTTGGGTGGCTTTCAGACCGACGATTTCGATCTCGTCGCCTACGTTGATGATACCGCGCTCTACACGGCCGGTTACCACGGTGCCGCGGCCGGAAATTGAGAATACGTCTTCAATCGGCAGCAGGAAGGGTTTGTCTACGGCACGCTCGGGCGTGGGGATGTAGCTGTCCAAAGCGGCGGCCAGTTCGAAGATTTTTTCTTTGTAAGCGGCATCGCCTTCCAAGGCGCGCAGGGCGGAACCTTGTACGATCGGGCAGTCGTCGCCGGGGAAGTCGTAGCTTGACAGCAGGTCGCGGATTTCCATTTCAACCAGCTCCAGCAGCTCGGCATCGTCAACCATGTCGCATTTGTTCATGAATACGATGATGTAGGGTACGCCTACCTGACGGGCCAGCAGGATGTGTTCGCGGGTTTGCGGCATAGGGCCGTCGGCAGCGGATACCACCAGAATCGCGCCGTCCATTTGGGCGGCACCGGTAATCATGTTTTTAACGTAGTCGGCGTGGCCCGGGCAGTCTACGTGGGCGTAGTGGCGGCCTTCGGTTTCGTATTCTACGTGTGAGGTGTTAATGGTGATGCCGCGGGCTTTTTCTTCCGGGGCATTGTCGATTTGGTCGTAGCCTTTAGCCTGACCGCCGAATTTTTCGGCCAGAATGGTGGTCAGTGCGGCAGTCAAAGTGGTTTTACCATGGTCAACGTGACCGATGGTGCCAACGTTTACGTGCGGTTTGCTCCGCTCGAATTTTTCTTTAGCCATGGCAATTTTCCTATTCCTAAAGCTTTAAGTTTGGGTGAATGAATGGATTGGTGCCCATGGGCAGAATTGAACTGCCGACCTCTCCCTTACCAAGGGAGTGCTCTACCCCTGAGCTACATGGGCTGATTTTTTTGGAGCGGGTGAAGGGAATCGAACCCTCACCGTAAGCTTGGAAGGCTTCTGCTCTACCATTGAGCTACACCCGCTTACTGTATTTCTCTGCTCCAAGTTTGATTGGATTTTTGGTGGAGGGAGAAGGATTCGAACCTTCGAAGCTTACGCAACAGATTTACAGTCTGCCCCCTTTGACCGCTCGGGAATCCCTCCAAAAAGAGAAACGCAATATTAGAGACTTCTCAAAACCCCGTCAAGATGATTTTTGCGTTTTTTTATTAATTAATCTTAACGCGGTAATTTTAAATAAATTTATTTTTGTTCAGACGGCCTCCGAACGGTTTACTTTTCTGCAACAATCCGTTCGTATTTTGCCTGCAACTCTTCAGGGCTTTCGGGATTTTCTTCGTCGATCAGAATGCAGTCCACCGGGCACACTTGCTGGCATTGAGGCTCGTCGTAGTGTCCGACGCATTGCGTGCAGAGATTGGGGTTGATTTCGTAAATTTCCTCCCCTTGCGAAATGGCGTCGTTGGGGCATTCCGGCTCGCAGACATCACAGTTAATGCACTCATCCGTAATAAAGAGCGACATTTTTTTTCCTTTAAAAATATTGAGTTCAAAACCGAAGGCGGATTATAACATAAACTGCTTTCAAACCATTGCCTTCCGCTTCGGCATAAAACACCAGAGGCCGTCTGAAAACCTTCAGACGGCCTCTGGTGTTTTATGTTTTAAAAACGGTAGTTGTATTGCAAACCTACGATATGGGCATGGCTTTTATAGCTGGCGGATGAAGAAACATTGCTGTCTACGGTAACGACTTGTGCATTGGATGCTTTGCCCTGCACGACAGCATCGCCTTTTTGGATATGCACATAGCTGTATGCGGCGTTTAATGTGTGTTTTTTGCCGATGTCGTATTTCGCACCCAGCGAGTACCAAATCCGGTTATTGTCGGGCATGGTAACGAGGCGCTCGTTGGCACTGCGCACGGGTGATTGGTCGTAAGCCATGCCGAAGCGCAGTTGCAGCGGTTCGCTGACTTGGTATGCTGCTCCGAGCGATACTTTGTAAGTGTCGCGCCAGTTGGGCTCGATAACGGTTTGGTTGGACGGCTGGCCGCTGGCGGTGCGTTTGGCGTTTTCAAACTGCAATTCGGCGCGGTTGAAGCGCGAGTGGCGCGTCCATGTTACGTCGCCGAACAAGTCCCACTGCTCGCCTGCACGATACATACCGTGTACCGACAACGATTCGGGTGTGGTGATTTTCAGGCTGGCTTTTTCATGCGGCACATAACCGGTGCCGCCGTTTTCCAATGTTTGGCCGATACGGGCGGCATACAGGCGTTGCGCCACGGCACCTTGCGCCGTCCAATCCGCCGTGCCTTCCAGATTATGTTTGATACGCGAACGGTAGTTTACGCCCACGCGGGTGCGGTCGTTAATATCCCACATCCATGCCAGATGGTAGCCGAAACCCCAGTCTTTGCCTTTAACTTCGGCATAGCCGTCCATGCTGCCGGCACCGGCGGGATCGGGATTGAGGGCGGTTTGCCGTGCCGATGCCGCCCAGTCGGCATACTTCCGCAGGCCGGCCGAGCTGTATTGTGCGATGGCGCCCACTGCAACCGAGTGTTTTTCGTTTAGTTTGAACGCCACGGCAGGCTCTACTGCCACAGTAGTCAATTCGGTTTTATTCAGATTGTAGCGCAGGGCGGAATCGTGGGCATATTCGGTTTTGGAGCCGAACGGTACATAAACGCCCAATCCGACGGCCACATCGTCGTTCACTTTGTAGGCGCCATAGATATGCGGGGCAAACACCAAATCTTTGGCGATTTTACCGCTGCCGCTGCTGTTGTTTACGGTGGTGCCGCCGTTATAAACGGCCTGGCCTTCGCTGTATTTCACGCTGGGAGAAACGAGGTTTAATGAGGCCGAGATTTCGGAACTTTCCAGCTTAGTCAGGCCGGCGGGGTTGTAAAACAGGGTTGACGCATCGGCGGCTTCCGCGGCAGCGGCGTTGGCGGTGCTTTGTGCCGAAACGGACTGGGTGCCGAAATGATAGCCGGAAGCGTGTGCCTGCATGGCAAATACCGCACCGATAATCACGGGAAGATAGCGTTGTGTGTGTTTCATAGCTTCAAACCAATCAAAAAATCAATATAAAAATATTCGCGAACCGCCGGTTGCAGATACCGTTTGAAAGCTGCGGCAACTGCCGTTTTAATAATGCTTCAGCGGCTGCATCACTACGGTTCGCTATGTTAGAAATTTAGTGTAGGCACTCAATTCTATAACATTTCTTTTCATTTTATGTGATATTTTTCACAAGATCAGCCGGCTAAGCGGTATTTTTGTTGTTTTCTCCCTATTAATAGTTAAACCACTCGCTTTGCAACGGTTCTGTGATACTCAGGCTTGATCGGGCATGATGTGTGCGTATTTTTTTGAGTTGATTGGCTATAGCGAAAACACACAGGCCGAGACCTTTGCAAAAATACCTTAAGGCCGTCTGAAATGCTTAAATACCGTCATTCCCGCGTAGGCGGGAATCCAGATGGAAATATTGAAGTATTGATTAAACAAATACTTGGATGCCAAGCGTCTGGATTCCCGCCTACGCGGGAATGACGGAGTTCAGATTTTTTAGATAGCAATTTGAATTTTGCAAAGGTCTCAGGCCGTCTGAAAGCTTTCAGACGGCCTGTTCGGTCAAATCATATTTCGTGTTTATTCGTCGGCGTTTTTATCGCTGCCGCGGCGCGAAAAATTGATACCGAGCTGCTTCAGTTTTCGGTAAAGGTGGGTGCGCTCCAAACCGACTTTCTGGGCCACCCGGCTCATGTTGTGGCTTTCCTGAACGATATGGTATTCGAAATAACGGCGCTCCAATTCTTCGCGCAATTCGCGCAACGGCATATTGAAGTTGAAACCGCCCACCATCTCGGAAACCGGGGCACGGTTCATCTGCCCGAGTACGGCGCCTACCGCCTGCTCGTCCACTTCACCGCCTTCCGCACCCAGCGCGAGGTTTTTCACCACGCCGCGCAATTGCTCGAAGTTGCCCGGCCAATCGTATTGGCGCAGGATATTCAATGCGGCGGGGCTGAATTTGACCGGTGTGATTTTCTGTGTTTCGGCCAACTCGCTCAGAATCCGCTCAACCAAAAACACCATGTCGTCGGGCTGGCTGCGCAGCGGCGGAATCTTAATCACACAGGCCGACAAGGCTTCTTGCAGCTTGGCATCGATAACCGGATTCTCGGCCGTTTCGCTTTGCTGGCTGGCGGCGCAGATAATGCGCACATTGCTGCGTTCGGCCTTGCTCAGCAAAAACGCAATGCCCTGTTGCAGGCTTTTGCTGTATTCGGAAATATCACCCAAATACAGCACCCCGCCTGCCGCTTTTTGCAGCAGTTCCATCGGAATATCGACGATATGTTCGGTTTTGCCCGGCTCCACCCACGGGTTGCCGTTTTTTTGGAAATAACGGGCAACCAGCCCGAACGGCGAACCGCTCTCGCCGGTTAGCAGCACGGGTTTGTTTTGCTTGATGGCCGGCTCTAAGGCCCGGTTAAGCTCTTGAATCGACGGGCTATTTCCGAGCTTATCGAGCGACAGCCCTGCTGCGGCCTGCATTTCACCGTATTTCAGGGCACGGTCAACCGTGCTCAACAGTTTTTGCAGCGCAATGGGTTTTTCGAGAAAATCCAACGCGCCTATTTTTGTGGCCTCGACGGCGGTGTCGATGCTGGCGTGGCCGCTCATCATCACCACCGGCATGGTGAGCTGGCCGTTTTTCGCCCATTCTTTCAAAAGGGTAATACCGTCGCAGTCGGGCATCCAGATGTCGAGCAGCACCATCGCCGGACGGGTTTGGTGGCGGAGCTGGCGCGCTTCTTCGGCATTTTCGGCCAACGTAACGGTATAGCCTTCGTCTTGAAGGATTTCCGAGAGCAAGTCGCGGATGCCGATTTCGTCGTCCACAATCAAAATATCACTACTACGCATAAGCTTCTACCAATCTGGGCAAGACTATTCTGACACACGCGCCGCCTTCCGCCGGATTGTTCAGGCTGATGCGGCCGCCGTGTTCTTCGATGATTTTTTTCACCACGGGCAAACCCAGGCCGGTGCCGGTGGGTTTGTCGGTTACATAAGGTTCAAACGCATGATGCAGCATTTCTTTGCTGAAACTTTTGCCGTTGTTGGTTACGGTGAGCACCACGTGTTTGCTGTCTTCCGCCGGCTGCGTGCAAACGCGGACGGCCGGCGTGTTTTCTTCTTCGGCCGCTTCGGCTGCGTTTTTGAAAATATTGTGCAGCACCTGCCGCATGGCGGTGGTGTCGGCGGCAATGAAAAGGGCTATATTACTTAAATCGGCCGTGAATGTACACTTACTGCCTTCATATAAAAACAAAACTTCTTCAATAATTTGGTTCAAATCAAGCCGTTCGAGCTTGAGCGAGGGCGCGCGCGCGTAATTGCGGAAGGCTTCCACCATTTCTTTCAAAGCCGCCACCTGCTTGATAATCGTGTCGGTGGAGCGCGTGAGAATCTGGGCGTCTTGTTCGCTGAGCTTATCATGCAATTTCCATGCCAATCTTTCGGCGGAAAGTTGGATTGGGGTGAGCGGGTTGCGGATTTCGTGCGCCAGGCGTTTGGCCACTTCGCCCCAAGCCGCTTCTTTCTGCGCCCGCACCAGCATGGTGATGTCGTCGAACACCATCACGATGCCGTTATCGTTATCGTCAGGCAGAATGGTGGCTTTCGCCAGCAGAATCCGCGCTTCGTCGGGCGCGGCATAGCCCAGCTGTACGGCTTTATCGACCGGGGCGGTTTCCACGATGGAGGCGAACGTTTCCGCCAGCACGGCGTGTTGCGGCGACTGCTTCGCCCAGTCGTGCCAACTGGTGCCCGCCAAATCTTTCAATGAAACACCGAGTATGTGTTCCGCACTTTCGTTATAGGCTTTCAGACGGCCTGTATCGTCTGTGGTTACCACGCCCGTGGTCAGGCTGGCCAACACGCACTCGAGGTAATGGCGGGCGGCTTCCTGCTGCAAGCGGTTGCGCTCGCTCGCCTCTTGGGCGATGCTCAGCTGTTCGGTCATGTGGTTGAACAGGTGCGTGAGCCTGCCGAATTCGTCGTTGCGGAAAATGGGGCGCTTTTGCGAAAAATCGCCCTGCGCCACCGCGCGTGCGCCTTCCGCCAGCGACAACACCGGCTCGACGAAACGGCGGGCGAAATACAGCGCCATCACCAAAGCCAGCATAATCGCCAGCAAGGTGGCCACCAGCAAGGTCACCAGAAAAAACGTTTGCAGGCCTTGTTTGGCATAAGTCAGCTCGGCATATTTGGCGCGCGCCGCTTCAATCAGCGTAGCGTCTTTTGCCACGTTTTCGGGAATGGGCTGACGGAAAAACAGCGCATTGCTGCTGCCGTTGCCTGCATTCACCGCCAGCCAGCCTTGCGCATACAGCACGCCGCCGAAGTTTTCGATGCTGCGCGCCGAACCGGACGTTTCCAGCAAATCGCGGGTAACATTGTCCAAAACCGGCACCGGCAGTTTGCCGGGATTGCGCACCACATCAACCGCCTGCGTGCGCAGGTTGTAAACCGCAAGCTGGCTGAACTGCTGCGTATCGGGCGCGCCTGCCAGTGCGCGGCTCAGGTTGCGCCCCAGCGATGCGGCGCTGATTAAGTCGATCTGCAACGGGGTGGCATTACGCACGCTGTTATCCAAAGCCAGATTCAGCGCCGATTTGCTTAGGTTCAAACCGCGCTCCAGCGCATCGTGGGTATCGTTGCCGAACCATGAATTAATGCTGTTGGAAATAAACTGGGCCGACACACCGAACAGAAACAAACCCGGCAGCACGGCCACCAGCGTAAACATACCGGCCAGGCGGCGGGCGATTTGCGAGCCGAACACACCACGCTGCACATCGCGCATCAGCAGGCGGATATAACGCACCAACACCGCCAGCAACACGGCCACCAGCACGCTGCTGGCGGCGATAATCCACCAGAAATAGTTGCCTAAAATGCTGTCGTTATCGGTGGCCAGCGTGAGGATATAGAGTGAAATAAATGCAAGCACGCCGGCGATAAAAAGAAAATACCGCATGGTTTATTCCTGCGAGATATTGAGCGACTGCCAGCCGGAATCGAGCTGCCAGCTTTTCGACGTGAGTGCGTTGATTTGAAACGGTTTGGGCAGTTGCGACGTGCTCAACGCCAAGCGGATTTCGGCCTTGGCCTCGCCTGCCTGCACGCCGCTGAGGGCGCCGCTGCCCAGCACCCGCCAGTTGGCTACTGCGCCCACGCCGCGCAGGGCGGTTTCCAAGCTGTTGTATTCTGTGGAAAACGTGCCGACGGCAACGCGGTAGCGGTTGGTTAGCGGATGGTAGGAGAGTTTGTATTGAATCGAGCTGTCGCTGCCCACCAGCTGGCCGAGCTTGAAGCGGTAGGCTGCTATCGTGGGGGCAGACAATTGATAATTCAGGGTAAACGTGAGCGGTACGCCTTGGTTGAGTGCCTGCTTGAGCTGGTCGGGCAAGTCGGTTTTGAAGCGGCTGCTCACCAGCATCTGCCCTGATGCGGTGAGTGTGGCCTGCATACGGGTCGCGCTGATGCCTTCTGCGGCCGTCTGAAAAGACACGGCCAGCAGAACGGGCAGCAACAGTAGTTTACTGTTTTTGAATAAGCGCGTAATAAAAGCCATCTTGCTGTTTGTTGGGTAAAAGCACGCGCGATTGCACGCATTCGGCATCGGCGTGGCGGTTGAGGAATTTTTGCAGCTGCTGTTCGTTTTCTTCAACGAAAACCGAACAGGTGGCCAACAGCATCCTGCCGTTTTTCGTCAGGGTCTGCCACAGCGCGTCGAGCAGTTTTTCCTGCTGCCGCGCGGTTTTGGCGGCATCGCCGGGGCGGCGCAGCCATTTGATGTCGGGGTTGCGCCGCACCACGCCGGAGGCGGTGCAGGGAACGTCGGCCAGTATGGCGTCGAAAGGGCGGCCGTCATACCATGCGTTTAAATCCTGCGCGTCGGCGCATTTTAAAGAGGCCGTCTGAAAACCCAGTCTGTTTAAGTTGTCGGCCACTCTTTTCAGACGGCCTGCATCGATATCCAAAGCGGTAACTTCGCAATCGGCCAGCTCCAATATATGGCCGGTTTTGCCGCCGGGCGCGGCGCAGGCATCCAAAATGCGCTCGCCGTGCTGCGGGTTCAAAATATAGGCCGCCTGCTGGGCGCCGAAATCCTGCACCGACACGAGGCCGTCTGAAAAACCGGGCAGGCGGGCAACCGGCACGGCTTCTTCAAGCATCACGGCGTAATCGTCCAACACTTTTCCCGCCAAGCCTGCCTGCGCCAGCGCGGCCGTATAACCTTCGGCATTGCTGCGGCGGCGGTTAACGCGCAAAACCATCGGCGGGTGCAACTGCCAGGCAGCGGCCATATTGTGCCAATGCTTGGGATAGTGGTTTTGCAGATACCGTATCCACCATTCGGGTAGGTTGTATTTCGCCACATCATTGTGTTTGCAGGCTGCCGCCAGTTTGTCGCGCTCGCGCAAAAAACGGCGCAGGATGGCGTTGGCGAAAGAACGGTATTGCCCTTTGCCGATTTTGGCGATTTCTTCCACCGCTTCGTTCACCACGGCATGGGGTGCATTGCGGGTGTAGTGCAGCTGGTAGAGCGCCGCCAGCAGCAGGCTTTCGAGCTGCGGGTTGGTAATCGGTTTGGCAAGCATCTTGCCGAGCATGAATTTCAGGCTGCCGTTATGGCGCTGGCAGCCGTAGGCGATGTCTTGCAAAGCGCCGCTTTCCTGCTGGCTCAAATCGGGATGGCCGGCACGGATGGCGGCCAACACGTCTTGCAGATTCTGCCCTGCCGCTACCGCCGCTATGCTTTGGGCGGCGAGTTTCTGCGCCAAGGCCATGCTCACAACTGTTCTCCCGCTTCTATACGGTTGCCCGCTGCAAAAGCGGCGATATTCATACGCTTGCTGCCGGCGGGCTGCAATTCGGTAATTTTCAAAGCCTGATCGCCGCAGGCCACAATCAGGCCGTCTGAACCGCAGTGCAGCACTTCGCCCGCTTTGCTACTCTGCGCCACTGTTTCGGCCCGCCAGATTTTCAGGGGTTTGCCTTGATATTCGGTCCACGCACCGGGCACGGGGTTAAAAGCGCGGATTTTGCGCTCGACCGCCGCGGCCGGCTCGCTCCAAACGATTTTGGCTTCTTCTTTGCTCAATTTCTGCGCATACGTTACACCGTTTTCAGGCTGGGGTATGCTTTTCAGACGGCCTTCCTGCTGCAAACGTTGTAAATCAGCCACAATTGCCCGGGCACCGATTTCGGCCAAAGCATCGTGCACGTTTTGGGCGGTGTCTGCCGTTTTGATGGCGTAGCGGTGTTCGCTGACCACATTGCCGGTGTCCAAACCCGCATCCATCTGCATGATGCACACGCCGGTTTCGGCATCGCCTGCTTCGATCGCACGCTGTATCGGCGCCGCACCGCGCCAGCGCGGCAGTAGAGAGGCATGGATGTTCAAGCAGCCGTGTTGCAGAATATCGAGCACGGCCTGCGGCAAAATCAGGCCATAGGCGGCCACCACCATCACATCGGCGTGTTGTTTGCGCAACAGTTCCTGCGCTTCTTCATTGCGCAGGCTCGGCGGCTGGGCAACGGTCAGCCCCAAATCAAGCGCAGCCTGCTTAACCGGGCTTGCCTGCAACTGCATACCGCGCCCCTTGGGGCGGTCGGGTTGGGTTAACACCAGCGGAATCTCAAAGCCCGCCGCTGCAATGGCTTTCAGGGCGGAAGCGGCAAAATCGGGGGTGCCTGCAAAAATAACTTTCATATTGATAGATAGGCCGTCTGAAAGGTTATAGATTGTGTTTCTGGCGCTTTTTCAGCTTGGTTTTGATGCGGTTCTGCTTCAGCTGCGACAAGTGCTCCACAAACACTTTCCCCATCAGGTGGTCGAGTTCGTGCTGTATGCAGATGGCCAGCAGGCCGTCGGCTTCGAGGGTGAATTTCTCGCCGTTTTCGTTGAGTGCCTCAACGGTTACGCGCTCGGCACGGGTTACGGTGTCGTAAATGCCGGGCACGGAAAGGCAGCCTTCTTCATAAGTGGTTTCGCCGTCTTTATGCGTGATAACGGGGTTGATAAACACACGCGGTTCGCTTTTATCTTCGGTTAAATCCATCACCACCACCCGCTCGTGCACATCAACCTGCGTGGCCGCCAAGCCGATACCGCGCGCTTCATACATGGTTTCGAACATATTGGCCACCAGCGTTTTGATGCGCCCGTCCACCTCGGCCACCGGCGCGGCAACCTTGTGCAGACGCTCGTCGGGATACTGGAGAATGTTAAGTAATGCCATAATTTAATCTCAAATGTAAAAATATGTGTGCTTAATGCTATGATAACGGCAATATTAGGTGGTAAAATATCACCCATGATTTCATAGGGCGGCCAAGCCCAACCGTTAACAGCTAATTAAAGATAACCGCTTCCGATTTCAAGGGGAACAACTCATGCAAAAACATATTATAACCTTGCTTTGCGCCGCAGGTTTGGCAATTTCCGGCCAAGCCGCGGCCGCCGCTCTGAAAGTGCGCCCCGACGCACCCCAGCGCTATGTGGTGAAGCAGGGCGACACTTTGTGGGGCATTTCGGGCAAATACCTTTACAGCCCGTGGCAATGGAACCGCCTGTGGGGCGCCAACCGCAACGCCGTGCGCAACCCGCATATGATTTACCCCGGCCAGGTGCTGGTGTTGCGTTATGTCAACGGCCGCCCGGTATTGGGCTTCGACAAGGCCGCCTCCTACCGCGAAGGCAACATCCCCGTAGTCAAACTGGCGCCGCGCGTGCGCGAGATGTCGGCCGGCTACGGCATCCAAACCGTTAACGTAAACTTCTACCGCATGTTTATGCAGCATCCGCAAGTGATCCCGCAGATGCAGACCCAAGACGCGCCGCGCCTGATCGACGGCCCCGACAACCGTATGCTCTACAGCAAAGGCGACCGTGTGTACGCCTACGGCATCACCGAACCCGGCCGCTATCTGGTTTACCGCGCGGTTAAAGACATCACCGACCCCGACACCAAAAAATACCTCGGCCAGGAAGTAGTGTTCAGCGGCATCGTGAGCACCCTGCCCTACACCAACAGCGCGCTGGATGCCCGCAGCGAAAAAGACGCCGGCTCGCTGCCCGACAACGAATACTACACCCGCCTGCACCCGCTGGTGAAAGTGCCCACTCAAACCGCACAGCCTTTGGTGGTGGAAGAAGCCGTTTCCGAAGTGCGCAAAGGCGATTTCCTGCTGAAAATGACCGACGAAGGCGACAGCTTCCAAATGATGCCGCACGCTCCCAGCCGCCATATCGATGCCAAAGTGGTATCGATTTTCAACGGCATCGGCGAAGCAGGCCAGTTCCAAACCATCACGCTCAACAAAGGCGAGGCCGACGGCTTGGACAAAGGCACCGTATTGGGCCTGTACAAACGCAGCCGCCAAGTGAAAGTGGATTTGGAAAACGGCAAACAAGGCGGCCGCAGCGTGGTGAAATATGTGTCGATTCCCGCCGAAGAAGCCGGCTTGGCGATGGTTTACCGAACCAGCCAAAACCTGGCCTCGGCCATTATTCTGGAAAGCCTGACCAGCATCAGCATCGGCGACACCGCATCCGAACCCGGCCAAGATTTGGACAATATGGCCAACGACACCCCGCACGCCCCGAATGTGCCGCAGGAATCGCACGATACCGAATACAACGAATACAACATCAAAAGCAATATCAACCCCTGATAAAGCAGCCAACCGGCCTCAGCAGAGGCCGCCTGAAAAAAGCACGCGGCCAAGCGTGCTTTTTTGTTGCCGTTTTCACCACACATTCACACTTCTGCAACACTAGGACCAAACCTTTACAAAACTCAAGAACCAACCCTGAAATCTGGTCTGCCGCCATGCCCGCGCCGACGCAAGCCTACCCAAAATTTAACAACATATTGAAATATAAAAACTATTTAACAAAATCACAGATTCCCACCCATGCAGAAACAGCAGCGGTTAAGAATTTTTCAGACGGCATGAACAAGTTTTGCCAAAAGCCGTGTGTAAATAAAACTTCAAAGTGATTAACAAACCATTACAAAAAAGATAGAATTGCAAACATAAAAAATATCACCGGCATTATTAAATACCGAATGCAAACATAACGGGGTCTAAGCCATGAACGATTCAGAACGATACGCCTGGATACAGCTTGCGCTCACCCCTTATGTGGGCGCAGAAAGTTTTTTGGCACTGATACGGCATTACGGCTCCGCCAAGGCCGCTTTGGCAGCACCTGCCGAAACCGTGCGGAAACTGGTTTGCCACAAACAGGCCGTTGCCGCGTGGGAAGGGGATAACGCGCAGGCCACGGCCGCCGCAGAAGCGGCCTTGGCATGGGAAGAGCAGGAGCATTGCCGTTTGATGCTGCTTGGCGACAGCGATTTCCCCCTAATGTTAACCGAAGGTATCACGCCGCCGCCGCTGCTGTTTTTACGCGGCCGCAGCGAGTTACTGCACCGGCCCGCCGTCGCCATCGTCGGCAGCCGCCACGCCACACCTCAGGCAGTGCGGATTGCCCGCGATTTCGGCCAAGCCCTGAGCGAAAAAGGGATAACCGTGGTTTCGGGCATGGCTTCCGGCATCGACACCGCAGCGCATCAGGGTGCCTTGCAGGCAAACGGCGGCACCGTCACCGTTTGGGGAACGGGGATAGACCGCATTTATCCGCAAACGAATAAAGCGCTGGCCTATCAGATTGCCGAACAAGGTTTGGTGATCAGCGAGTTTCCGCTGGGCACCCGCCCGTTAGCCGGTAATTTCCCGCGCCGCAACCGCCTGATTGCCGCCCTGTCACAAGCCGTTTTGGTGGTGGAAGCCGCGCCCGAATCCGGTTCGCTGATTACCGCCAAACTGGCCGCAGAAATGGGGCGCGAAGTGATGGCCGTTCCCGGTTCCATCGACAACCCGCACAGTAAAGGCTGCCACAAGCTGATAAAAGAAGGCGCCAAGCTGGTGGAATGCTTGGACGATATCGTTCAGGAATGCCCGCAGTTATTGCAGTACACACCGCCCGAACGCCCTGCCCAGCAGGCGGTTCGGAACACCGCACAACACGATGAAAACGCAGTAGCGGCCGTGTCTGCCGAACAGCCCGCCGAGCACCCGCTCCTAACGGCTTTAGGCTACAGCCCGGCACACCCCGACAGCCTGGCGCAGGCCCTCAACCTGCCCGCAGCCGAAATCTACGCACAATTGCTTGAGCTCGAGCTGGAAAACCGGGTTGCCGCCTTGCCGGGCGGACGCTACCAGCGGGTTAAATAACAAAAAACAAGGAACCATCATGGCTGATGTTATCGCCTTTTTAATCAAACACTTTTACGATTTAGACGCCTGCCCCGCCCCATCGGACCTGGGGCAGATTCTGGAAGACATCGGTTTCAGCGATTTGGAAATCAACCAAGCCCTGATGTTGCTCGAGGTGCTGGCCAACAGCCCCGAAGTTGCCGAAACCCGTTACAGCAGCGGCGCCATGCGCGTTTACCACCACGAAGAGTTGGACGCGCTGCCGCATGATGTGATCAACCTGCTCTACTTCTTAGACCGCGCCGAAGCCATCAACGGCGAACAGCGCGAATTTGTGGTACACGCCTTGGCGCACCTGCCGGCCGAAGACATTACCGTCGATATGGCCAAAGTGCTCACGCTGCTGGTTTTGTGGGCGCACAAATCGGAGCTGCCCGCCCTGATCGGCGCAGAGCTGATGATGGCGCTGCACGGCAAAGCCGTGATGCACTGAAACTATAGTGGATTAAAATAAGAATGCCGAAGTAGGGTAAAACGATTCTTTAGCATATCGCCCAATTGCAAGTTTGAATGCAGTTATTTCATTTCGGAGTTTTTATTTGAATTCACTATAAAAACACGCAACCGGGCCTCCGCAAAGGCTTCAGGCTGAAAAAACACGGCAACCCGCCGGTTTGGGGGCATTGTCGGCGCCAAATACATTAAAGGGAAAACCTGTGCGGTAACGTGCCCTCTGCCGCACGACGATAAGGGAGCAAACAGGAAGGCCGTCTGAACACATTTTCAGACGGCCTTCGGGCACCTGAAACACAATAAAAATACCATAGCAATAATTCAAACACTTACTTAGGGCGTTTCGTCAGAAAACGTTGAGGCGGTATTTTTGGTTAAAATCCGCTTCTCAAGCTTTCTGACGACACTCCCCGGCGGCAACAGGCGCAACCTGCGCCGCACGGAAAACCCAACCTCACCGCCGGCACCGGCTCCAACCGCTGCCGCACGCGCACGCAGCTTGCGGGCGCACCGAATACGTACGCCATCCGGCAACACCGGAAACGGCGTCTGCATTCGTGTGCCCGCCTGCTCCACAGACACACTCTCCCGCTTATATGTTTTGCAACACTTGATAAATATAAAACAGAGATTATGTTACGCACACCATTGATTTACCTGATTTACGCTTCTGCACTTTCCATCGTGCTGACCTCGGTGGTGATGAGCACGCAAGTCGGCGACTGGCTGGCACGCATCACGCTGATTTTCCTGCCCGACTGCCAACTCCTGCTGCACAAAGGCATTTACAACTTCCACACCGTTCCCCCCGCCCTTTCCGTCCACTTTTTATGGGGGCTGGCGGCGGTTTACCTCTACCGCAAACAAACCAAACCCGGCAAAAGGCCGTCTGAAACCGAAAAATAGTTTTGACAAGCCATAAAGCCGCATCATATAAATAATAATAGGCAGCGGCGGCAAGCCACCGGAACCGCCGCGCCGCACAACCATAAAATATTTTCAGACGGCCTCATTTCAGGCCGTCTGAAACACAAACTATTTTGATTTTGCTTGTTTGACAACATTCAGGAAACCGACCATGGCAAAAAACCTTTTGATTGTAGAGTCGCCCTCCAAAGCCAAAACGCTGAAAAAATACCTCGGCAGCGAGTTTGAAATTCTCGCTTCCTACGGCCATGTGCGCGATTTGGTGCCGAAAAACGGCGCGGTCGACCCCGACAACCACTTTGCCATGAAATACGAATTGGTTGCCCGCAATGCCAAACATGTCGATGCCATCGTCGCCGCCGCCAAAGAAGCCGAAAACCTCTATCTGGCCACCGACCCGGATAGGGAGGGCGAAGCCATTTCATGGCATTTGCAGGAAATCCTCAAAACCAAACGCGGCTTGAAAAACATCAACCCGCAACGCGTGGTGTTTCACGAAATCACCAAAAACGCCGTGCTCGAAGCCATCGCCCACCCGCGCGGCATCGAAACCAACCTCGTCGATGCCCAGCAGGCCCGCCGTGCGCTCGATTATCTGGTCGGCTTCAACCTCTCGCCGCTGTTGTGGAAAAAAATCCGCCGCGGCCTTTCGGCCGGCCGCGTGCAAAGCCCCGCCCTGCGCCTGATTTGCGAGCGCGAAAACGAAATCCGCGCCTTTGAAGCGCAGGAATACTGGACGCTGCATCTCGACAGCCACAAAGGCCGCAGCAAATTCACCGCCAAACTGGTGCAATACAAAGGCGAAAAACTCGAGCAATTCTCGCTGCCGTCTGAAACCGCACAAGCCGAAGTGCTCGCCGCCTTGCAGGGCAAAAACGCGCACGTTGCCGCCATCGAAAAGAAAAAGCGCAGCCGCAACCCCGCCGCGCCGTTCACCACCTCCACCATGCAGCAAGATGCCGTGCGCAAACTCGGCATGACCACCGACCGTACCATGCGCACCGCCCAACAGCTCTACGAGGGCATCGACGTCGGCCAGGGTGCCATCGGCCTGATTACCTATATGCGTACCGACAGCGTAACCCTGTCGGACGAAGCGCTCACCGAAATCCGCCACTACATCGAAAACAAAATCGGCAAAGACTATCTGCCTTCCGCGGCCAAGCAATACAAAACCAAATCCAAAAACGCCCAAGAAGCGCACGAAGCCATCCGCCCCACCTCGGTGTACCGCACACCCGAGAGCGTGAAGCCGTTTCTCACCGCCGACCAGTTCAAACTCTACCAAATGATCTGGCAGCGCACCGTTGCCTGCCAGATGGCTCCTGCCAAATTCGACCAAACCACCGTCGATATCGCCGTGGGCGACGGCATCTTCCGCGTAACCGGCCAAGTGCAAACCTTTGCCGGCTTCTTAAGCGTGTATGAAGAAAGCACCGACGACGAAGACGAAGGCGAAGAAAACAAAAAACTGCCCGAAATGGCCAAAGGCGAAACCCTGCCCGTCGACAACATCTACGGCGAACAACACTTCACCACCCCGCCGCCCCGCTTCAACGAAGCCACCCTCGTTAAAGCGCTCGAAGAATTCGGCATCGGCCGCCCTTCCACCTACGCCAGCATCATTTCCACGCTCAAAGACCGCGAATACGTTACCCTTGAGCAAAAACGCTTCACCCCCACCGACACCGGCGAAATCGTCAACAAATTCCTCACCGAACACTTCGCCCAATACGTCGACTACCACTTTACCGCCAAGCTCGAAGACCAACTCGACGAAATCGCCAGCGGCAAACGCGAGTGGATACCGGTGATGGACAAATTCTGGAAAGGCTTCCACAAACAGGTTGAAGAAAAAGAAGGCATCGAGCGCGCCAAGTTCACCACCCAAGAGCTCGACGAAACCTGCCCCAAATGCGGCAACCACAAACTGCAAATCAAGTTCGGCCGCAACGGCCGCTTCGTTGCCTGCGCCGGCTACCCCGAATGCAGCTACACTCGCAACGTTAACGAAACCGCCGAAGAGGCAGCCGAACGCACCGCACAGGAAGCCGCCGAGCAGGCCGAACTCGAAGGCCGCCAATGCCCCAAATGCGGCGGACAACTGGTTTACAAATACAGCCGCACCGGCAGCAAATTCATCGGTTGCGCCAACTACCCCAAATGCAAGCACATCGAACCGCTGGAAAAACCCAAAGACACCGGCGTCGAATGCCCGCAATGCAAAAAAGGGCATCTGGTGGAGCGCAAATCACGCTACGGCAAACTGTTTTACAGTTGCAGCACCTACCCCGACTGCAACTACGCCACCTGGAACCCGCCCGTGGCCGAAACCTGCCCCAAATGCCAATGGCCGGTGTTAACCATCAAAACCACCAAACGCTGGGGTGTGGAAAAAGTCTGCCCGCAGAAAGAATGCGGCTGGAAAGAGCAAATCGAACCGCCCGCACCGAAAGCGTGATGGTAGTGGCGATTAAATGAAGAGGCCGTCTGAAATTATTTTTCAGACGGCCTTCTTATCAATCAAAAAAATCTGTCAGTAGTGTTTTTTTCTCATAAACCAAATCGACATCTTCTTGCTTTACGATTTTTTCATAATCATATTTATCTACACGTTTGAAGTCTAATTTTTCCATTAAGACCGTATTATTGTTTCCTTTTAGAATATAATTTCCATCGCCTGCCCATTTAATCCAAAATTCATATCCTTGGTAAAGCGCATAAGTTGAAATTTTATAAACATCTCCCACTTCTTCCGGAGAAACCATTTTGAAAAATATCCTCGGATTTAAGTTTTCTTCAGGCTTATATTCTATAAAACCCGAATTTAATGCCTCTACATCATTGGTAATAATTTCATAGTGTCCGTCTATTCTTGCTATACGGTACTCTTTACCTTCATACATCGTGTAAAAATTATGCCTAATCGCCATTGCAAGTATCCTTATCTTTCAGTATGTGGAACAAATTTTTCCTCTTTGGCATCAAACACCGCCGCTTTACGCTTCACCCCGTCTTCAACAGCCCAAATCACCGAACCGTGTGCGGGATATTGATCGTCTCCATAAACATGAAATTCAGGTAATATTTCATCTGAACGGCAGGCTATAAATCCGTTTTAATGTGCAAGGCTGCTAGGTATTATAATCACCATCAAACATTTCCCCTCGCGGAATAGCAGACTGTTTTGGCTCCATTATCCTACCCTCAAACACCAAATACCTGTCCTGCCCGTTTTCCAATGCCTTGGTATACGGCGAATCGGAATAATCCAGTGCCAGATGTTTGTAGGTATCCTGCAAATCCTGCCTCATCAAATGGCCGTAATCGTCTTTGCGCGTAACAAAACTACCAATGGTATTGCATATGAAAATGCCTGTCTGAAAATTTTTCAGACAGGCATCTGTATCAATCAAAAAAATCTGTAATTAGTGTTTTTTTCTCATAAATTAAATCTAAATTTTCTTCTTCTACAATTTTTTCATATCCATATTTATCGGTGCGGGAAAATTCTAACTTATCCATTAATTCACTATATCCTCCAGAAAATAAAATATAGCCTTGATCATTTTTACCGATTACTGGAAACTCAAATCCTTTATAAAGAGCATAGGTTTTAATTTCATATATATCACCTATTTCAGAAGAATCTACTATTTTTGTAAATATTTTAGGGGTTAAATTTTTCTCAGGCTTATATTCAGTAAAACCCTTTTTTACATCATTTATATCGTTAGAAATTAACTCAGCATTTCCATTATTTTCATTAACTCTATATTCTTGATTTTTATATATAGTATACATTGCATCTCTTAAACTCATAATTTAATCCTTATTTTCTCTAATTAAAAAAGTATTTTCTTTATCATCAAATTCCCATTGTTTTACTCGTTCTCCATTTTCAATCAAAGTAATTGTAGAGCCTTTCTTAGGGTATTGTCCTATTTCATCCTTAAATTCAGGAAGAATATCATTTGAATGACATCCAATGAACCCATTTAAAGTACATGGCAACCCATCTTTTACATTTCCACCAAACTTTTCTCCATATGGAATAACTGACTGATTAGGCGTTACTAATTTACCTTCAAACAATAAATAACGGTCTTCTCCTCTTTTCAATGCATCAACAAACAACGATTTATCATAGTCTAAAGCATAAGTTTCAATGGTTTGCTTCAGATTTTGATTCTGCAAATGCCCTGTATCAACTTGCCTGGCTATAAAGCTACCTATCTTGCTGTGCGTTCCACTCGTCAACCCCTCCAAATACTCATAAGGCATCACCTTCGTTACCACCGTATCGCGGGTAATCGGCGGCACATCTTCCCGTATCCGCTTCATCTTGCCTACCTGCTCCTCCGTCATATCGTCCATATGCGTGCGCGTCAGGTTTTTGAATTCTTCGAATTGCAGGTTCTCCCGCGTTAGCAAACCGGACAGGTTCCGATAAACGAAGCTGTCTACCAAACAAAATGCCTGTCTGAAAATTTTTCAGACAGGCATTTTGGGACTACTTGAAAAAATTAGGCCTTAAGGTTTTTTTCTCATAAATTAAATCTAATTCTTCTTTTTTTACTGTTTTTTCATATTCATACTTATCCACACGAATAAAGTTTAATTTTTCAACCGATGGATTATAATCAGAAACTAAAATATATTCTCCATTTTCTTCATATTTAATAGGGAATTCAAACCCTTGAAATAACGCATAAGTAGAAATTTCGTAAATATCACCAATCTCTGATGGGGTTACCGTTTTTACAAAAATGCGCGGATTTAAGCTTTCATCAGGTTTACGTTCTATGAATCCATTATTTAAGTCGTTTGGATCATTTGATATTAAATGAGCAAGTCCATTTCTCCTTGTTACGCGGTACTCTTTACTTTTGTAAATAGTATAAAAGGCATCTCTTAAGGCCATCATTTAACTCCTATTTAATTTTTATATGGTATGAATTTCATTTCTTCATCATCAAACTTCAAAATTTTTCTTTTTATCCCATTTTCAATTACTGAAATAGTTGAACCTTGTTCAGGAAATCTTCCATCCTCTAAAATTGTATACTCGGGTAATATTTCATCAGAGCGGCAAGCGATAAAACCATTCAAAGTACATGGTGGTAAGTTCTGATGTTTACCTCCAAATCTATAACCTCTTGGAATATCTATTAATCCTTGAGTCTCCATTAACTTACCTTCAAAAATCAAATAGCGGTCTTGTCCGTTGGCCATTGCCTCGGTAAACCTCGAACCCTCATAATCCAAAGCAAAATTATCAATCGTCTGTTTCAGATTTTGGCTGCCTAAGTGGCCTGTATCCACCTGCCGTGCAACAAAACCGCCGATTTGGGTATTCCTGCCGCTTATAAAGCCGTCCAAGTATTCGTAAGGCATCACCTTCGTTACGACGGTATTATCGTCTATCATTGGCACGTCGTCCCGTATCCGCTTCATCTGTCCGACCTGCTCCTCCGTCATATCGTCCATATGCGTGCGCGTCAAGGTTTTTGAATTCTTCGAATTGCAGGTTCTCCCGCGTCAGCAAACCGGACAGGTTCCGATAAACGAAGCTGTCTACCAAACAAAAGCCTGTCTGAAAACTTTTCAGACAGGCTTTTGTATCAATCAAAAAAATCCGTTATCAACTCTTTCTTTTCATATACCAACTCTACATCTTTCTTATCAACCCTCTTTTCATAATCATACTTATCTACCCTTTTAAAATCTAATTTTTCCATCAATGCCGTATTGATATTGCCTTTCAAAAGATAAGTATCTTCCGATTCATGCTTAATCCAAAATTCATAGCCTTGATACAAAGCATATGTTGCAATTTCATAAACATCTCCTACCTCTTCAGGAGAAACTATCAAGGTGTAAATTTTTTCGGCTAAGTCTTCGGGGGTATATTTTAAATGTTTAGTATCATAAATTTTTTCAATAAATTCTTTTTCTAAATCCTCAGCATTTTTTGAAACTAGTTTAGCCATTCCATCATGATATAAAACACGATATTCTTTACCTTTGTATGTAGTATAAATATCATTCTTAATTGCCATATCAAATATCCTTATTCATTAATATATTGGAAAAAACGCTTTTTCTCACCATCAAACACCGCCGCTTTCCGCTTTACTCCATCTTCAATAACCCAAATCACCGAACCGTGGGTCGGATATTGCGGGGAATTTTCCTTAGTTTTAACTTCGAATTCAGGCAGGATTTCATCCGAACGGCAGGCAATAAACCCGTTTAATGTACAGGGCGATAAAGTTTCATGTACACCTTCAAAACGTTTCCCATATGGAATTTCGGACTGCTCGGGTTTTGTTAACCGCCCCTCAAACACCAAATACCTGTCCTGTCCGTTTTCCAACGCCTTGGTATACGGCGAATCGGAATAATCCAGTGCCAAATGCTTATAAGTATCCTGCAAACCCTGCCCCATCAGGTGACCGTAATCGTCTTTGCGCGTAACAAAACCGCCGATGGTATTACACATGAAAGTGCCTGTCTGAAAACTTTTCAGACAGGCATTTGTATCAATCAAAAAAATCCGTTATCAACTCTTTCTTTTCGTAAACCAAATCAACGTCTTCTTTTTTGACAATTTTCTTATATTCAAATTTATCTACTCGTTTAAATTGTAATTTATTCATAAGTACTAAATTATTATTACCTAACAGTACATATTCATCAGGCCATTCAAGTTCAATCCAAAATTCATAGCCCCGATAAATTGCAAAGGTTCCAATATCATAAACTTCTCCCACTTCTTCTGGAGAGACTATCTTAAAGAAAATTCTCGGATTCAGATTCTTTTCAGGCTTGTATTCCGTAAAACCCATATCTAACGATTCTGCCTCATAGGAAACAATCTCATAATGCCCATCTACTCTTCCTATACGGCATTCTTTTCCTTTGTACAATGTATAAATATCATTTCTAATAGCCATTTAAATTTCCTTACTCTTCCGTGAATGGAACAAATTTTTTATCTTTGAAATTATATATTGCCGCCTTACGTTTCTCACCGTTTTCAATCACCCAAATTACCGAGCCGTCTTCGGGATAATTCTTTTTACCGTCTACTTCAAATTCAGGCAAGATTTCATCCGATCTGCAAGCGATAAAGCCGTTTAATGTACAAGGTGGGGCTGTTTCATTGTTACCGCCGAACCGATTTCCGTATGGGATTTCAGATTGCTTGGGTTTAGTCAGCCTTCCTTCAAACACCAAATACCTGTCCTGCCCGTTTTCCAACGCCTTGGTATAGACCGAATCCGGATAATACAATGCCAAATGCTTATAGGTATTCTCAAGATTCTGCCCCATCAGATGGCCGTAATCGTCTTTGCGCGTAACAAAACCTCCGATGGTATTGCACATGAAAATGCCTGTCTGAAACTTTTTCAGACAGGCATTTTGGGACTACTTGAAAAAATTAGGCCTTAAGGTTTTTTTCTCAAAAACCAAATCTAATTCTTCTTTTTTTACTTTTTTTTCATAGCCATATTTATCCACACGGTCAAACTGTAATTTCTCAATCAAAGGACTATAATCCGCAACCAAAATATATTCCCCCTCCTCCTCATATCTAACCGGAAATTCAAATCCTTTGTATATTGCATACGTATTTATAGCATAAACCTCTTTAATTTCAGATGGAATTACTATTTTAAAAAAAATTCGGGGGTTCAACTTCTTTTCTGGCTTATATTCAATAAAGCCTTTTTCCAAATCTTTTTCATCATTTGAAATAATTTCATAATGCCCATCAATTTTTGATATTCGATATTCTTTTCCATTATATATGGCATATCTTCCTGATTTAACACTCACTTTTATATCCTTTCCTTAATCATTCATAGGAATAAATCTCATCTCTTTCTCATCAAACATCAAAACTTCCCGCTTTATACCATCCTCTACAATAGAAATCGTTGCACGATGCTCAGGATAGCGTCCATCCTTTAATATTTTATATTCAGGCAGAATTTCATCAGATCGACAAGCTACAAACCCGTTCAGTGTACAAGGAAGTCCATCCTTATGGTGACCTCCAAAGCGGCTACCCATGGGAATATCTAAATAACCGTCTTCGCTTGTATCGGTTAACCTGCCTTCAAATATCAAATACCGGTCTTGCCCATTTGCCGCTGCCTCTGTGAATTTTGAACCCTCATAATCCAAAGCAAAATTATCAATCGTCTGCTTCAGATTTTGACTGCCTAAGTGGCCCGTATCCGCCTGCCGTGCAACAAAACCGCCGATTTGGGTATTCCTACCACTCATAAAACCGTCCAAGTATTCGTAAGGCATCACTTTCGTTACGACGGTATTATCGTCTATCATTGGCACGTCGTCCCGTATCCGCTTCATCTGTCCGACCTGCTCCTCCGTCATATCGTCCATATGCGTGCGCGTCAGGTTTTTGAATTCTTCGAATTGCAGGTTCTCCCGCGTCAGCGAGTCGGGCAGTTTTTGGTAAACGAAGCTTTCCGGCGCAAGGTTTTTGTCCCGACCCCATTCTCCTATGTCTTGCAGATTGCTGCGGTAAGTTTCCGCCCGTGCCCTCTCGGCGGCTTCTTCCGCCATTTTGCGGCTCAGGCTGATGCCGCCTTTGGCCAGTCCCGCCCCGCCCAGCGCCGCGGCGGCAATATCGGCGGCGGGTTTGCCTTCTTCCACCGCGCGGTTCAAATCACCGGCTTCGACTGCCTGATGCCACCGTTCGAAACCTTCTTTGGCGTTCCCCAAACCCTCCGAAATAACCGAAGCTGTCTACCGAACAAAATGCCTGTCTGAAAATTTTTCAGACAGGCATTTTTGGCTATTTGAAAAAATTAGGCATCAGTGTCTTTTTCTCATAAACCAAATCGACATCTTCTTTTTTCACTGCTTTTTCATATTCGTATTTCCCCACCCTCTTAAAATCGAATTTTTCGATTAACGGCCCACCTGTAACCGTGTGGCTTTCAGATAAAATATAATGGCCATTTTCTTCCCTAAGAATGAAAAATTCATAACCTTGATACAGGCAATATGGTTTGATTGAATAAACTTCTCCCACTTCATTAGGAGGAACTATCAAGGTATAAATTTTTTCTGCTAATTGTTTAGGAGTATATTTGAATTGCTTTGCATCATAAACTTTTTCAACAAATCCTTTTTCTAAGTCCTCAGCATTTTTGGAAACTAATTTAGCCATTCCATCATGATATAAAATACGATATTCCTTACCTTTGTACATGGTATAAGTATCATTTCTAATGGTCATCTTCAATATCCTTATTCATTATTGTATGGGAAAAAACGTTTATTCTCACCGTCAAACACCGCTGCCTTACGCTTCTCACCGTTTTCAATCACCCAAATGACCGAACCGTCTTCAGGGGTTTGCGCATTCTCTCTTTCAAATTTAAATTCCGGAATAATCTCATCCGAACGGCACGCGATAAAACCGTTTAAAGTACATGGCAATATAGAATGCCTGTCTGAAAAAGTTTCAGACAGGCATTTTTGGCTATTTGAAAAAATTAGGCATTAGTGTCTTTTTTTCATAAATCAAATCCAAATCTTCTTTTCTTACTAGTTTCTCATAGCCATATTTATCAACTCGTTGGAAATCTAATTTTTTCATTAATGTGATATTTTTATTACCTTTGAGAAGATACCTGTTTTCTTCTTCCCTTTTAATCCAAAATTCATATCCTTGGTAAAGCGCATAAGTTGAAATTTCATAAACATCTCCTATTTCGGATGGGGAAACTTCTTTGAAAAAAATTCTCGGGTTACTCTTCCTCTCAGGTTTGTATTCAATGAACCCTAAATCCAAATCACCCGGGTCATAGCCTACAATCTCATAATGATCGTCCACTCTACCTATACGGTACTCTTTACCTTTATATACAGTATATATGTCATATCTGATAGCCATATCAATATCCTTACTCTTCAATATACGGAACAAATCTCTTATCTTTAAACTCATACACCGCCGCTTTCCGCTTCACCCCGTCTTCAACAGCCCAAATCACCGAACCGTGGGTCGGATATTGCGGGGAATTTTCCTTAGTTTTAACTTCGAATTCAGGCAGGATTTCATCCGAACGGCAGGCAATAAATCCGTTCAAAATACCCATAACAAGATAATAAATAAAGGCCGTCTGAAAATTATTTTTCAGACGGCCTTTTATATCAATCAAAAAAATCTGTCAGCAGCGTTTTCTTTTCATAAACTAAATCAACATCTTCTTGCTTTACGATTTTTTCATAATCATATTTATCAACACGTTTGAAATCCAGTTTTTCCATTAAAGCCGTATTATTGTTTCCTTTTAGAATATAATTTCCATCGCCTGCCCATCTAATCCAAAATTCATATCCTTGGTAAAGCGCATAAGTTGAAATTTTATAAACATCTCCTATTTCGGATGGAGGTACCATTTTAATAAAATATCTCAATCCATTGTACGGTTCTGATTCCACAAAACCATTTTCTAAATCATTTATATCATGTGATATTAGCCTTGCAAAACCATCTCTGTTTACAACCCTATATTCCTTACCATGATATATGGTATAAAAATCATATCTTATTGACATATCTCCATCCTTTATTTATTTTGATTTTCGTCGTAAATCATAAATCTTCTCTTCTCATCATCATACACCGCCGCTTTCCGCTTCACCCCGTCTTCAACAGCCCAAATTACCGAACCGTGGGCAGGATATTGATCGTCTCCATAAACATGAAATTCAGGTAATATCTCATCCGAGCGGCAGGCAATAAAGCCGTTCAATGTACAATGCCTGTCTGAAAATTTTCAGACAGGCATTTTTGGCTATTTGAAAAAATTAGGCATCAGTGTCTTTTTCTCATAAACCAAATCGACATCTTCTTTTTTCACTGCTTTTTCATATTCGTATTTCCCCACCCTCTTAAAATCGAATTTTTCGATTAACGGCCCACCTGTAACCGTGTGGCTTTCAGATAAAATATAATGGCCATTTTCTTCCCTAAGAATGAAAAATTCATAACCTTGATACAGGCAATATGGTTTGATTGAATAAACCTCTCCCACTTCTTCCGGAGAGACCATCTTGACAAAAATTCTTGGATTAAGTTGTTTTTCAGGTTTATATTCAGCAAAACCATTATTTAAGTCAGAAGCATCATATGATACTAAGTTTCCTAATCCTTGATTATTCCATATCCTATATTCTTTATCATGATATATTGTATATGTATCATTACGAATCATAATTTTCCTTTCAATTACCATCATAAGGTACGAATTTCATCTCATTTCGATCAAACACCGCCGCCTTACGCTTTTCTCCGTTTTCAATTACCCAAATCACCGAACCGTTTTCAGGAGTTTGCGCATTCTCTCTTTCAAATTTAAATTCCGGAATAATCTCATCTGAACGGCACGCAATAAACCCATTTAACGTACACGGCAGCGCATCGGTATGCCTGCCGCCGAAACGCTCGCCACGCGGTATTTCGGCCGTATGCGGCTCGTTTAATCTTCCTTCAAACAGAATATAACGGTTTTCCCCTTTGCTTAAAGCCTGAACAAAATCGGAATCCGAACCGTCCCATTTTTTATAATCCAGAGCAAAATTATCGATGGTCTGCTTTAAATCCTGTCCGGCTAAATGCCCTGTGTCAGCTTGTCGGGCAACAAAACCGCCGATGGTATTGTACGGATTATCCGCTTTCAGATACCCCTCCAGATACTCATAAGGCATCACTTTCGTTACCACCGTATCGCGGGTAATCGGCGGAACGTCGTCCCGTATCCGCTTCATCTGTCCGACCTGCTCCTCCGTCATATCGTCCATATGCGTGCGCGTCAGGTTTTTGAATTCTTCGAATTGCAGGTTCTCCCGCGTTAGCGAGTCGGGCAGGTTTTTATATACAAAGCTTTCCTGCGGCAACCCTTTGTCCCGGCCCCAATCGCCTATGTCTTTCAGGTTATCACGATGCAGCTCCGCCCGTGCCCTTTCCGCCGCCTCTTCCGCTGCTTCCCGCGCCATCTTCCTGCTCAATGCGCCGGCTCCTTTGGCTACCCCCAGACCGCCCAGCGCTATCCCCGCTATATCGGTTACCGGCTTGCTCTCTTCCACCGCTTGGTGCAGATCGGCAGCATCCACTGCCTGTTGCCAGCGCTCCGCCCCTGCCTTCATGCTTTCGAGGCCGTCTGAAAGGTCTGTTTTCAGTTGTTCGGGGTTGTTCCAATATTCTTGGGCGGTGGTTTTGGTGTGTTCCCATGTCTGTGCTATGGCCTGCTCGCGGCTGTCGGTACGCTCCTGTGCCGCCCGGGCTTCGTTATCGTCGAGTACGTCTATATGCCTGTCCAGCCCCAGCGCGGCTTTGTCGTGCAGCAGCGATGCGCCTTCTTTGGCCAGCCTGCCTGTTTCGGTTATGCCTTCCCCTACCGATTCGACTGCGCTCAGTGCGGCTCCGCCTACTGCGGTGGCACCGCGTTTGAAGCTGCGGGTAATCTCCCAGTCGTCTTCTTCTATCTTAACGGCTTCGGCCAGCGGCTCTTTGATATAGTTGCGGTAGCCTTCGGCTACCGGCTCGGCAAGGTTTTTGTCCAGCCAGCTGCCGGCTTGGTCCCATATGTTTTGTTCCTGCTCTTTGGGCGTGCGCCGTTTGCCTACAACGGTGATACTGGGCAGCTCTACGACCTCTTCCGGCATATCTGTCCTGCGGGCGGTGGCAACGGCTTGGTCTATATTGGTTTTGAACGGGTAGTGTTTGTTGACCCTGCCGACGATGTTGTTGTCTTCGTCTACCCGTATGCCGGTGATATGGGGATTGCGGGCACCTGCCCTGGCCGCGGCCTCTCCAACCGCGCTGCTCAGTGCTTCCTGCTGTTCGGGCGTATAGCGGGAAACTGCGCTGCGGACTTCTTCGTTGCTTTTAAACAGCCCTGCCGCTTCCTGTTTCAGCTTCGGTATGCTTTGTTCTATTTCCTGCTCCCGCTGCTGCTGCCGCTCCATCTGCTGCTGTAATTGCTGCTCTTGGCTCAGGCTTTGGGAACGCCCGAATGAAAGTTCCATATTTAAAGGCTCCTGTGACTGTTTGGTGATTCCGGCTTAGGACAACGGCTTTTATGGGAAGTTCAATCATTTAGGCCGTCTGAAACTTTCAGTTTTGCAGAAACTGCACTACTTGTTTTCAAACGGCCTGATACTTGGATTTATCAAAAATTCGGGTTCGTGATGAAAAATCTGCTATCTCATCCGGCTTCAGGTTTTAACAGCTGTTTTTTGTACTTGTATTATCAGATCGGGAACAGGGGCTTCTTTAACCACCCGTTTAGCAAACACAGAATCTTCATAATATCGGATTTTATCGCACATTACAGGATGCTCCAGCCCTTCATAAATAAAGATTTCTTTGGTATTAGGCATGGCTTTCAATTCTTGCGGTAGCATCAGTGAGCGGCGCTCTTCACCGACATTGATACTCTGCTGGCCCGTGCCTCTTGTGGTATTGGCCTTCTTCACCGCCGTGTAACCCAGCATTTCCGAATATTCGTTGGCATCCCGTTGCTCCCTCGGTGTGTAGATTATTTGTAGCGCATGGTTGGTAACAATCGTTCGGCTGACTTCTTTACCATATACGGCATCAAGCTGTGCCAGCGATTGAATGATCGGAAAGAGCCTGATATTGTAACCTGCCATATAACTTACTGATTTTGCAATAATGTCAACAGCACCAATTGAAGTAAATTCGTCCATCAGCAACAGGCATTGGTATTTTAAATCCGTGTTGTCTTGAGGGAGTTCTTTGGTGTTTTGATTAATCAATTGGCTGAAAAACAAATTAATAATCAACCGTGACTCAGCCAGTTTATTGGGTTGGACACCAATGTATATTGTCATTTTGCGTTTGCGGACGTCTGTCAGCAGAAAATCATTTGCGCTTGTTGCCGCATCGACTACGGGATTCAACCATGGCAGTAAAGGCTCTTTGAAAGTTGCCATGATATTGCCGAATGTTTCCTCTGCTTGACCAAGTATGCCCGCAAATGCCGTTCTACAGGTTTCGCTGAGAAAAGGCAAAGAAGCCAACCCCTGAAAATATTCACGCAAGTCACCTCCGTCCCCCGAAGCAGTACGGAGCAGCTCTCCCATAGTACATGTAGAAGCAAGTTTTTTATCGTTTTCACTTGATTCGAATAAAAATAGTGCCAATGCCAAAAATACGTTTTGTGCCTGGCCAAGCCAAAAGCGATCTTTAGGGTTCTCACCTATCGGATAAAGCATATTGGCAATACTCATTAAATCGGAAACACGGAAATTCGGATCGGTGGAAACATAGCTTAAGGGATTCCAGCGGTGGCTGCGCTTATCTTCCGCAAACGGGTTGAACAAATAAACTTCTTGCCCATATTGGCGGCGAAAGCCACTGGTAAGTTTGAAATTCTCCTGTTTGATATCCAGTACAACAATTGATCCTTGATAACTCAATAGATTTGGAACAACAATCCCCACACCTTTACCAGAGCGTGTAGGTGCTGCGAGCAGGGCAAATTGCTGGCCGCTGTAAAAAAGATATTTACCGTCTTTCTTACCAACAACAATGCCGGTATTGCTTGATTTGAAAAATCCGGCTTTTTTTAACTCCGATGACTTTGCAAATCTAGCTTTTCCATATAAATTGTGCTTGTTGCGGAACAATACAAAATAAATCAAGCCGAATGTCGACAGGAATACTATACCGTACCCTAAAACAGCCGATACCATAACCGTCGTCCCATAAGACGCATGCCCGCCATAGTAATACAAATACTTGAAAATCGTGATAAAGCTCAAACTATCATTATTTTTAATCCACAATAACAAAATCCAACCTGAAAAATAAGTCCCTATAAAAAAAGCCATAAATAAAAATAATAGGGCAAGCAGGATTTTCTGCCTTAAAGTCAATATCATTTTAAACATCCTTTTATGCCATTCAGAATATCAGTGATGCTCACCGACATTCTATGATTTATTTGCCATTTAACTGTAATACATTACCATGAAACACAGCAAACACCAAAACCAGATCCGCATCATCGGCGGCAGTTGCCGCGGCAGGAAACTGCATTTCAACGATGCCGACGGCCTGCGCCCCACACCCGACAGTGTGCGCGAGCGTTTGTTCAACTGGCTTGGGCAGAATTTAACCGGCCAGGCCGTGTTGGATTTGTTTGCCGGCAGCGGCGCGCTGGGGCTGGAGGCGGCTTCGCGCAATGCGGCTTCGGTGGTGCTGGTGGAAAACAACCGCCGCACGCTGCAAACCATTGAGGGCAATATCCGCGATCTGGGTTTGAAACAGGTTGAAACCGTGTGTTCAGACGGCCTGCTTTATCTGAAACATTGCGGCGAAACGTTCGACACGGTATTTCTAGACCCGCCTTTCAGCTGGCAGCAATGGCCGGATTTGTTTGCGTTGCTGCAAGGCCGTCTGAATATCGGGGCGATGGTTTATATTGAAGCGGGCAGCCTGCCGCCGTTTCCCGACTGGCTTGCGCCGTATCGCGAAGGCAAGGCGGGGATGAGCAAGTTTGCTTTGTTGGAATATAGTTAAATCACTGAATGAGGTCTTTGCAAGCCGTTTAGGCCGATACCTTTGCAAAATTTTTTCGATACCTTAAAACACTTGCGTCATGCTCGGGCTTGACCCGAGCATCTTGTTGTTTCAAAAGAAATAACAGATAACCGGGTTGAGCACAGGCATGACGAAGCATAAATGAATTCAGTATGGAAACGTATTTTTGCAAAGGTCTCAAGCCGTCTGAAACATCTGATTATCGTCATTCCCGCGTAGGCGGGAATCCAGCCTTTAAACCATCAAGTATTTTATTTCAATAGTTTACAAAAAAACGACTGGATTCCCGCCTACGCGGGAATGACGGAATTTAGGCATTTCAGACGGCCTCAAGGTAGTTTTGCAAAGGTATCGGCCTGATCGTTTTGGATAAACGTTTGGCAAATCTCGATGATGTCGCTGCCGAATTTGTTGATTTTGGCTTCGCCCATGCCGTAGATGTCGTGCAGATCGCTTGGCGTGGCGGGCAGTTTTTCAACGATGTCGCGCAGGGTTTTGTCGCCGAACACCACATAGGCGGGCACTTCCTCTGCCTGCGCGCGCGCCAGCCGCCAGCTTCGCAGCGCCTGCCAGATGCGCTCTTCGCGCTCGGTGCGCAGCCATTCTTCTTTGGGTTTCTGCGTGGCGGCTTTTTCGCGCTTGAGCGGGCGCAGCCACACTTCTTCGCTGCCTTTGAGCACGGCTTTGGCCTTTTCGGTGAGCACCAGCGCCTGGTGGTGCAGCGGGTTGACGGTGAGATAGCCCAAACTGATGCACTGGCGGACGATGCCGCGCCATTCTTTGTCGCTAAAATCGGCGCCGATGCCGAAGGTGGATAATTCGTGGTGGCGGTTGCGGGCGATCCAGTCGTCGTTTTTGCCGCGCAGCACGTTAATCACATAGCCTGCGGCAAACTGCTGGCCGACGCGGTACACGCAGCTTAAGAGTTTCTGCACAATCACGGTGCCGTTGAAGCGCACGGGCGGGTGCAGGCAGTTGTCGCAATGGCCGCAGGGTTGGCTCTGCTCGCCGAAATGTTGCAGCAGCAGCACGCGGCGGCAGGCGGCGGTTTCGCACACGGAAAGCATGGCGTCGAGTTTTTGCAGCTCGATTTGTTTCTGCTCGCTGCTGCTCTCGCCGGTTTGGATGCGTTCGCGCAGAACCACCCAGTCGTTGAGGCCGTAGCACAGCCAGCTGGCGGCGGGCAGGCCGTCGCGGCCGGCGCGGCCGGATTCCTGATAGAAATGCTCGACGCTCTGCGGCATATCGAGGTGGGCAACGAAGCGCACGTCGGGTTTGTCGATGCCCATGCCGAAGGCAACGGTGGCCACCACGATAATGTTGTCTTCGCGGGTGAAGCGCCGCTGGTTGGCTTCACGCGTTTCCATGCTCAGGCCGGCGTGGTAGGGAACGGCGTCGAGGCCGTGTTCGCACAGAAAGGCTGCCGTGTCTTCCACTTTTTTGCGGCTCAGGCAGTAAACGATGCCGCTCTGCCCTGCCATCTGCTTGGTAATAAAATCAAGCAGTTGTTTTTTGCCGTTGTTTTTTTCGATAACCTGGTAATAGATGTTGGGGCGGTCGAAGCTGGCGATAAATTCGGGCGCATCGTTCAGATGCAGGTAGTGTTTGATGTCGGCGCGGGTGGCGGCGTCGGCGGTGGCGGTAAGCGCGATGCGGGGAACATTGGGGTAGCGTTCGGCCAAAATGCCGAGCTGTTGATATTCGGGGCGGAAGTCGTGCCCCCACTGGCTCACGCAGTGGGCTTCGTCGATGGCGAACAGGCTGACGGGGTGTTGGTCTAGAAAGCGCAGAAAACGCTCGCTAACGAGGCGCTCGGGCGCAACATAAAGCAGTTTCAGACGGCCCGACTGTATATCGTCGGCAATCTGCCGGGCTTCGTCGGGCGAAGTGCCGCTGTGCACGCTGGCCGCCGCCACACCTGCGGCGTGCAGGTTGGCCACTTGGTCGTTCATCAGCGCAATCAGCGGCGACACCACCACAGCCACGCCTTCGCGCATCAACGCGGGAATCTGGTAACACAGCGATTTGCCGCCGCCGGTGGGCATCAGCACCAGCAGGCTGCCGCCCGCAGCGAGCGTGTCCACAATCTCGGCCTGGCTGCCGCGGAATCCGGGGTAGCCGAACACATCGTGCAAAATTCGGGCGGCGGTTTGGGGCATGGGCGGCTTTCGCAAAAGGGCGTAACGGGCGGAAAGTGGGTATTTTAACGTTTTTCGCAACAGGCCGTCTGAAAATTCAAGTGGCTTTTTTTACACGGTTTTGTTTATTTTTTTGCCGCCTCACATAAAAAGGCTTAACATTATGCAGTTTTAACCGAGCGGCAGATAAGGCCGTCTGAAAGGAATTTATGAACGCTTTTCGCTTTTCCGCCGCCGCAGCGGTTGCCTTGCTGCTGGCCGCCTGTGCGGGCACGTCCGGCCCTTCGGTGAGCGGCAGTTGGGAAAAAATCGGCACCACTTCCAACGGCAACATCCGGGCTTATATCGATAAGGCCAGCATCCGCAAAAACGGCAACCTGGTTACTTTCCGCGACCGCAAAGTGGTGCAGAAAACCGATGAAGAACGCTATGTGAACACGCCCAAATATAAAACCGCCGTCGGCACTTGGGAAATGCACTGCACCAACAAAACCTACCGCTTAACCGCCCTGCAACTGCTGGACGAAAAAGGCACGGTGCTGCTGAACCAAACCTACACCGCCGCCGGCATCCGCCCCATGAGCATCATCGGCGGCTCGGTAAACGAAAAACAGTTTGAAATGGTGTGCGGGCAATAACCCGCAAACCGAATGCTTGAAAGGCCGTCTGAACGTTTTCAGACGGCTTAAAATATTTGTAAAGTTCAAAAGACAAAACTAAAAGACCTAAGTTTAAAATGTTGATATAAACGCTATTAATATCACAAGGGGAATATAATGCTATTGTTTGTAGTTTTGGTCTTTGCTATTACTGCTGTCTGGATGATTTTCAGAAAAGAAAGAGGAAATGCGCTGCCAGCAAATAATCAAAATGATCTATTCGATAACTATGTCGTTTTGGATACCGAAACGACGGGACTTGATGATGACGCAGAGATTATTGAAATTGCAATCATTGATATAGATGACAATGTTTTACTGAATACGTTAATTAGGCCATCTAAGCCTATGCCTGACTGGTGTGAAGCGGTTCGGATTCACGGCATTACCAATGAAATGTTAGATGGTGCACCAACATGGAAAGAAATGTATCCAAGAATAGTTGAAATTTTATCCGGTAAGCAGGTGGTTATTTATAATGCAGATTTTGATTTAAGGTTGATTCGCCAAACCTGTGATAAATATGATTTACAGGCTCCTATTGATACTGCATTTTGTGCGATGAACCATTATTCCGAATGGTATGGTGAGAAAAGTTATACATTTCCTGGCCGGTATCACAAACAGTCATTATATAAAGCAGTTAGGTTTACTGGAAACAAATTTAGCGGAGAAAATCATAGGGCATTGACGGACTGTAAGGCAACTTTATCTGTTTTGAAGTCAATTAATGGCGTCAATTCACCTGAATTGATGCGAGAAGAAGTGATCAATGAATTTAAAAGGAAAACTTCTCTTCTTTTTGATGATGCAGTTGTTGTCGGTTTCAATGTTTCAGGAAATATAAAAAGTCAAAATATTCTTGAAATTGGTATTATTGACACTCAGGGAAACATTTTACTTGATACATTTGTTTGTCCAAAAAGAAAAATATCAGACAATACAAAATATTTGAAATTCATTGGTAAATCAGCGGCTGAATTCTCAAACTTTCCTAAGTGGGATGAATTATATGAATTGGTATTTAGTTTACTAGATAGTAAAAAAGTATTCTGTATCAATAATAATACAATAAAGAACATCAATCTTGAAAATAAGAAATATGGATTGCCTGAAATTGATTTTATTGAGTTATCTGTAAATGAAGTATTCTACAACTTGAATAGTTTGGGAGTGGAAAATGGTTTATATAATTTGTCGTGCACTGCTGACAAATTAAATATGAAAATAGATAAATTAAGGTCGGTTTCTAGTTGTTTGGTGTTTTGTGAAATGATGAAGCATCTAGATATTGAGAAGTAATTTTATTGCATAAATAAATTTTGCAAAGGTTTCGACCTAATGTTCTAACCACCCCATTACTCAAAATTCTTCACACAAACCACTACCGGTGGTCAAGCTTTACAAAAACCCATTACAATAACCGCACCGCCAACCTTTCAGACGGCCTATGACTGCTCAACCGATTACGCTGGTGTGGTTCCGCCGCGACTTGCGCCTGTTCGACAACACCGCCCTGCAAACCGCCATACGCCGCGGCCTGCCCGTGGCGGGCGTGTTTGTGTTCGCCCCCGCCGAAGAGGCCGCCCTCGCGCGCAACGGGCGCCGTTTGGGTTTTATCTACGACAGCGTGGCGGCGTTACAAGCGGCCTTGTCGGCCAAAAACGTGCCGCTGTATGTGCTGCACGGGCACGCCGAAAACGAAATTCCGCAGCTGGCCGCAACGCTTGCCGCCGAGGCCGTGGTGTGCGCCGAAAGCTACGAGCCGCAAGGCAGGGAAGAAACCAACGCCGTCAGCCGCGCACTCGACCGCTCGGGCCGAGCACTCGTGCAGGTTGACGATTTTGCCGTGCTGCCCAAAGCCGCCGTGATGACGCATACCGGCCGCCCCTATCTGGTTTACACACCCTACAAAACCGCCTGGCTGCAAACCTATGCCCAACGTTTCGGCACCTGGGCGCCCGCCGACAACTGGCACGACCTTGCCGCACTGCAAACGCGCCTGCCCGAATCCGCCCGCCGCGCCCCGCCGCTGCCCGATCCTGCCGCCCTCGGCATCGGCCCCGACGAGCGCACCACCCTGTTTGCCGGCGGCGAAGAAGCCGCGCAGGCGCAGTTAGGGCGGTTTCTCAACCATATCGGGTGCTACCGCCTCGAGCGCGATTTCCCCGCCAAAAGCGGCACTGCCCGCCTTTCACCCTATATCGCCCACGGTATGCTCTCGCCCCGCCATCTGGTTTATCTCGCGCGACAACACGACAGCGAAGGCGCATCG
Source organism: Neisseria dentiae (assembly GCF_014055005.1). Classification (NCBI taxonomy): domain Bacteria; kingdom Pseudomonadati; phylum Pseudomonadota; class Betaproteobacteria; order Neisseriales; family Neisseriaceae; genus Neisseria; species Neisseria dentiae. The sequence goes on from NZ_CP059570.1 coordinate 2,343,833, forward strand.
GCATGGCTGGGCGAGCTGATTTGGCGCGAATTTTTCCAGCAGGTGCTCTACCACCACCCGAACGCGGCGCGGGAAAGTTTCCGCCCCGAATACCGCAATCTGGCCTGGCCGGGCAAAGCCGAATGGTTCGAGCGGTGGAAAAACGGGCAAACCGGTTACCCGATTATCGATGCCGCCATGCGCTGCCTGGCCGGCAGCGGCTGGCTGCACAACCGTTTGCGTATGCTGGCGGCGGGCTTTCTGGTGAAAGACCTGCTCACCGACCCGCGCCTGGGCGAGGCGTGGTTTGCCGAGCAGCTGATTGACTACGATTTGGCCGCCAACAACGGCGGCTGGCAGTGGGCGGCCGGCACGGGCTGCGACGCGCAGCCGTATTTCCGCATTTTCAATCCCGTGCTGCAATCGCAGAAGTTCGACCCCGACGGCCGCTTTATCCGCCGCCATGTGCCGGAGCTGGCGCACTTGGGCAAAGACGTTATCCACGCCCCGTGGCTGGCGAAAGAAAGCATACGCACCCACGGCTACCCGCCCCCCATCGTTAACCACGGCGAACAGCGTTTGCGGGCACTGGCTCTCTTCAAGCAGCCTGAAAAGGCCGTCTGAAAACCGCTGCTATGCCTGCTTTCCGACCGTGTCCGGCTGATGCGGCGGCGCATCACCCTGCTGTTTTGCCGAGCCGCCTTTTTTTGAGTCGGGCGGCATATCCACGATAACCGTTCCGGCGATAAAATCGTGGATGCCGCGGCTGTTGGAGCCGAACACAATCATCAGGCAGTTGATCCAAATAGGCCATCCGTCTAAAAAATCATCGAAAATCAAAAAATTGCTAAAAATAAGCCATGCCGGCGTTCGGAGCAGGAGATATTCCAGCGCACTGGTCCGCTGCCCTGTGCGGATATTGATGGGAGCAAGATAAAGCGCGCATTTGCCTGCCGAACGGCCGAAAATGCAGATAATGCAGATTTGTATCAGGGCATAAACCGAGTACTGGAACACAGAAGGCGCACGGAGGGCATCTTCAATGGCTTTGGCATCACCGGCCATCACAGCATCGTTCATGGTGCAAAGCACCACTATCCACAATAAAATGCAATCTATTGTAAATGCCGCAAACCTGTCACTCACCGGCGCCACGCGGAAGTTTGATTCTTCAAATTTAAATGTTTTCAAATCGGCCCGTTCACCCATAGCAGTGCTCCCAAAGCCTGTTAGAATCACAGAGAAACAATTAAGTTCAGTTCGATATTCATAATATGTGCCGCCCGAAACTTTTCAGACGGCCGCCCCATCCGCCTGACTTAACGCAAGCCGCAGGCGCAAACCTTGTGTTCTAATGCACTTTTTTATCCGCCCCGCCCGCCCCGTGCCATTATGAAAACCCTGCTGCAACAAGCCGCCGAACGCTGGTTCAACCCCTACAAACGCTACCGCTACAGCCGCCTGATCCATGCAGTGCGGCTGGGCTTGGCGGTGTTGTGCGCCACCCTGATTGCGCGCCGCTTCGGCCTGATGCACGGCGAGTGGATCAGCATCACCGTGTTTGTGGTGCTGGGTATGTTGCAGTTTCAGGGCGCGATTTATTCCAAAGCCGTCGAACGTATGCTCGGCACCCTGATCGGCCTGGCCGCCGGCCTGCTGATTTTGTGGCTGAACCAAAACCACCTGCACGACAACGCCGCGTTTTACCTGATAATCGGCGTGTTCAGCGCCGTGGCCGGCTGGCTGGCGGTGGGGAAAAACGGCTATATCCCCATGCTGGCGGGGCTGACCATGTGTATGCTGGCGGGCGGCGTTCACAACGGCGAATGGCTGCACGACAGCATGATGCGCGCGCTCAACGTGCTGCTCGGTGCCGCCATCGCCGTGGCCGCCGCCAAACTGATGCCGCTGAAATCCACCCTGATGTGGCGTTTTCTGCTGGCCGACAACCTCACCGCCGCCAGCCGCGTGCTGGCCGAAATCGGCAACGGCGAATACATGGGCAGGCAGCGGTGGCGCAAAAACCAGAAAAAGATCAAACAGATCAACAACCGCCTGGTGCGCAGCCGCAGCCATCTCACCCCCACCGCGCAAGAGAGCCGCATCAGCCTCACCATGATGGAAACCATACAGCACACCCACCGCAAAATCGTCAGCAGCACCGACCTTTTGCTGCACGCCGTGCTGAAACTGCCGCGCCCCGACATGAGCGAAGAGGAAGAAGCGCTGCTCAACCGCCATTTCGCCGCCCTGCAACACGAGCTGCACCTCACGTCGCACATGCTCAAAGGCCGCTATGCCCACCGCATTCACATTTCCACCGCCATCGACCCGCAACTGCGCGCCCTTTCGCAGCGGCTGCCGTTTGAATGGCAGGGTTTTATCTGGCTGAGTATCAATATCCGCATCGAGCTGGCCAATTTGGTGATGATGCTGGTGCGCACGCGGCAGAAGTGGCTGGAGCCGAAAGAATTGCGCAAACTGCGCAAGCATTTGATTGATAAAGGCGCACACGGGCAGGGATATAGTGAATTCAATTACTTCGGTACAAGGCAGCAAGCCGCAGGCAGTACAGGCAGTACGACAAGGCGCAGCAACGCCGTAACGGAGTAAGTGGATTCACTATAGGCGCGCAAAATGTTTTCAGACGGCCGCAAGGCTTGGCAAGACCTGTTTTTCTACCGTTTTCGTCATGCTCAAACTTGACCCGAGTATCCGGCTATTTTTAAAAAATAAAAAGATACTCGGGTCAAGCCCGAGTATGACGTTATTTTTAAACAAGTTAGCGGAATATTTTGCCAAGCCTTGCGGCCGTCTGAAAACCGTTCGGTAATGAGTAGGTCGGGCATTTATGCCCGACAAAACCGAAAAATATAACGGAATGTCGGATATAAATGCCCGGCCTACGCTGCTACCCGCTGCGCCGTTTCAAGGCCGCTAGCACCACTTCGCGTTGCAGCGCCTGGCGGAACATCGTGCCGAACGGCATCACATCTTTATTCGCCACCACAATCACGCGTTTGCGGCTTTCGGGATTTTGCCAAAGATCAAACCACAACCCGCAGGCATGGGCGGCCATGCGCACGGCCTGCTCGGTGCGCTCGGGCTGCAAAGCCAGCCTGAACAGCGCGGGGTTGCGGATAAAATAATCGCTGAGCCGGTTTTTCGACACCGCATAATCGGCCCGGTCGCGGTCGATGGGCAGCACGGGCACAGGCAGTTGGTTGACGATATTCATCATAGTGTGTCTCCGATGGTTCCGATATCAACGGCTTCCATTGTGGCACAAATCGGGCGGCAACGAACCGTGTTGAATCAAAAACCGGCGATCCGGCCGCCTTCACGCCCACAACAGATAAACCGCCGCCATCGCCACCAGATAAACCAACCCCAGCCAGGCCAGCGGCAGCAGGCCGGACTGTTTGGGCAGGCTGCCCGCCAGCCCCAGGTTCAGCCACGCAAACACGGGGGAGGAAAGAAAAGAAGCCGTCATCGCAAACGGTATCATCTTGCCGACCGCGCCGCTGAAAAACTGAATCAGCACAAACGCCGCAACCGCCGCCGCAATAATCCACACGCGCAAAACGCCGTCGCTTTCCGAAACTTCAGACGGCCTGCCCCGCAGCAAATCCACCGCTTGCCGGTTGCAGCGCGAATAACCGTCCACCGCCACGATGGTGGTGCCGTAAATGCAGGCAAACGCCGCCAGCACCATCGGAACATACATAAACCCGCCGATGGCCGCGGTGTACATATCCACAAACTGCCCGATAAACTTCCCGCCGCTCAAAGGCGGCACGTTTTGCCCGTATTGCACGCGCGCGCCGAGCATCATAAACATCAGCGCCAATATGATGGTAACGGCGTAGCCGGTGTTGAAATCGACCATGCGCCTTTCACGGTAGCCCGCGTGGCGGCGTTTTTTTTCTTTCACCCACATCGAACCGGCCACGCTCAATTCCATCGGCGCGGGCATCCAGCCCATCAGCGCGGCCAGAAACGGCACGGCGGCCAGCGTCCACGGCGAAGGATCGGTAAAGCCCGCCGCCGGCGGCGGGGGCGGCTTGCCGAAAGCCATCAGCAAAGCGGCGGCGGTTACCGCGCTCAACAGCAGCATGATGATTTTCGACACTTGGTCCAGCCGCCGGTATTGGTGCGAAAACAGCAGCACCACAAAACTCGCCAACACAATCAGGTTCAGCACGTTCAGGCTGATGCCCTGCGGCAGCACCATGCCCAGCAGCAGCGCCGACAACAGCGTGCCGCCTGCGATGTTCACCACCGTGGCAAACAGGTTGAATGCCAGAAACAGCCACAAATAAGCGCGCCCACGTTCGGCATAGCCTTCGAGCAGGGTTTTGCCGTGCAGGGCGGCATAATCGAACGCAATGCTGAAAAACGGATATTTCAAAACGTTCACCAGCACAATCAGCCCGGCCAGCTGCCAGCCGTAATACGCCCCCGCCTGCGTGGAGGCGATAATGTGCGAACCGCCCACCGCCGACGAGGCCATGATGATGCCGGGGCCGAATGTTTGGAAGAAGCTCGGTTTGTTCATCAAATTTCCTTTCCGGCAGTCATAAAAAATGCTCCTGTTTCTCGTTTATAGAAAGAAACAGGAGCGCCGTTGCTGCGGTTTCAGACGGCCTGATAAAGCCTGATGCCGTCTGAAAAATACAATAGGCCGAAACTTCCCACGCAGGCATTATCCTGATCGGGTGTAAGGGTAACTCTCAGCTGCGCCCGAAAACGGCGCGGCACCCCTGTTTCTGTTTGGTGATTAAAACACGGAAAGCACCCGGCGTAAATGCGCACGGGCGGAGACCTTTGCAAAACCCTCAGATGCGGATGCAGTTCAAGGCGTAGCAGCGCAGCGAGCGCAGACATATCAAGTAGATAGGCAAGCGAGCGAGCAGCGCACAACGTAGAAATGCGCCGCATCTGAGGGTTTTGCAAAGGTCTCGGGCGGTTTTACAAACGGTGGGCCGGATCACAGGCGGCGGCATTGGTCTTCTTTATTGCCTTTAACCTGATTGCCCGAGCCGCCGATGCGGCCTTTGTTGCCTTTGCATTGCAGGTTGCCGCCGATACGGTTGCCGTTCACAGACGCACCGGCGTTGTTGTCGAACAATTGCAAATCGCCGTCAATCCATGTATCCGCCACTTTTATCGCATCCGACTCCTTCACCTGTATGTCGCCGTCGACACGGGCGCGCTCAACCGTAACCGCACCGGCCTTGTCGGCTTGGATATCACCGTCGATGATGGCGCCGAACGCTTGCAGGTTGCCGCCGCGCCCAACCTTCACATTGCCTTTAACGCCCGTACCGTTTAAGGTGCAGCTTTGCCTGGCCGGCACCAACACATCGCCGTCTATCGAAATATCCGCCAGCGTGCCGTTGCACGTTTGCGTTTCGGCATAGGCTGCCCCGCTGAATGCCAGCACGGCGGCGGGAATCAGAATGGATCTGCATAATTTGTTCATAGTCGGTTGCTCCAAAACATCGAAACCCTGCCGCCGGAAATCGAAGCACTTAACGGCAGAACCTGCACATTGCGCCCCGAATGCGGCATATACGGCTGCCATTCAAGCATAAAGCCCCGCTCACGGCTAGAATATTTGCTTCACTTTTCACAACACAATCAAACCCAACGTTTGTTTCAATCTCGTGACCAAACGGCAAAAAGTGGGGCAACTGCCGCCGCAGGTTTTATAATATCCGCCCCGCCGAATTAGGAAGCACCATGACCCCCGCCGAACTGCAAAACTTTCTTCACCGCAACATTCCCGCCTCTGCCGCCCTGTCGCTGGCCGTAACCGAAAGCTCGCCCGCACGGGTGGCATTGCTCGCGCCCATCGCCGTTAACCGCAACCACCACCAAACCGTGTTCGGCGGCAGCATCGCCATGCTCGCCACCTTGTGCGGCTGGTCGCTCGTGCACCTCAACTACCCCGAATACCGCGGCAAAATCGTGATACAGGAAGGCCGCACACGCTATCTCAAACCCGCCGCCGGCGACTTAACCGCCGTGTGCGAAACCGCCGACCCGGCAGCATGGGCGCAATGCACGAAAATGCTGACCGAGCGCGGCAAAGGCAAAATCACCCTATCCTGCCGCCTGTTCAGCGAAGGGATTTTGGCGGCGGAATTCGAGGGGAAATATGTGGTGCTGGCTTGATAAAAAGGCCGTCTGAAACATTTCAGACGGCCTTTCAATTTTTCCAACGGTTTCCGGCGCAAACCCTGCGCGGCAGGTTAGGGCTTCTTCACATATTCCGGCTGCACCTGCGCTGGCTGCACCACCACCACGCTGGAGCGCTCGGGGGTGAGCAGGCGGGCGGCGGCCTGCACGTCGGCGGCGGTAACGGTTTGCAGGCGGCGGCGCAGTTCGGCTTCGTCGCCGTAGCTGAAGCCGCGGGCTTCGAGCCTGCCCATCAGCGAGGCTTGGGCGCTCATCGAATCTTTGGCATAGATTTCGGAAGCGGCCGCCTGCGTGCGCACCCGTTCCAACTCGGTGCGGCTGATGCCGTTGCGGGCGATGTCGGCGATTTCGCTGCGTATCATTTCAAGCAGCTCTTGTTCGCCCGTGCCGCCGGCGGGCATGGCGATGATGCTGAACAGAGGCATTTCGCGGCTGAACATATCGTAGTTCACGCCGATGTCGAGCGCGGCCTGCCTGCCGCGCACCAGGTTTTTGTCGAAGCGGCTGGAGGCATTGCCGCCGAGCACGTCGGAAAGCACGTCGAGCGCATAAGGCATTTTGTCGTCGATGCGGGTAAGTTTGGGCACGCGGTAGGAAAGCGCGAGCACGGGCTGGCGGGTTACGGCCGATTCGGTTTGTGCGCTCGCGGGGCGGGTTTCGGCGGCTTCGCTCACGGTGTTGCGCGGCGGCAGGGGCTTGGCGGGAATCGCGCCGAACAGCCGTTCGGCGGTTTTGAGGGTTTGCCGTGCGTCCACATCGCCCACCACCACCAACACGGCGTTATTGGGGGCATACCATTGGCGGTACCATTGGCGCAAATCGTCGGCTTTGAGTGCGTGCAGATCGTTCATATAGCCGATAACGGGCGCGCGCAGGGCGGGGGTTTGGTAGCTGTTGAGGTAAATGTGTTCCCACAGCTTGCCGAAGGGGTTGTCTTCGGTGCGCTGGCGGCGCTCTTCGCGTATCACGCTCATTTCGTTGGCGAATTCTTTGTCGCTGAAATTGAGGTTGGCCATGCGGTCGGCTTCCATTTTCAGCACTTCGGGCAGGTTTTTGGCGGCCACGTTTTCGAAATACACGGTTTCGCTGCGGTTGGTGTAGGCGTTGTTTTGGCCGCCCAAAGCCGATACGCGGCGGCTGAATTCGCCCGAAGGCACGGCAGGCGTGCCCTTGAACATCATGTGCTCGAGCGCGTGGCTCAAGCCGGTTTTGCCTTGCTGCTCGTCAACGCTGCCCACCTTATACCAAAGCTGCGACACGGCCACCGGCGCGCGGCGGTCTTCTTTCACAATCACTTTCATGCCGTTGGGCAGCGTTTGCGAAAGCGTTTGCGCCCACGCGGGGGCGGCGGCAAGCAGCATCAGGAAAACGGTTCGGCGCAGCATGGTGGTTCTTTCGGAATGGATTGCGGGGCATGATAACTTTTGCCTGCCGATTAAACAAGGCTTGAGGCCGTCTGAACGCTTGTTTTCAGACGGCCTGGCGAAGCAGTGTTTGTTCCCGCTGTATCTTGTACTTTCGGGGCATAGCCATTATTTGAAAATACGTTACAATCCACCCCTGCAACCATTTTCAAAACAAGGCCAAACCCATGTTCAGCTTCTTTAAACGCAAAAAAAAGCAGGATAACGCCGAACCCGCCGCCGAGCCTGTGCAAACGCCCGCCGTGCCCGAAGCGGAAAGCGGCTCCCCGTTGGCAGAGGAAGCCCCTGCCCCGCTCACCGAAGCGCAGCTCGAAGCGGTTGAAACACACCTGCAAAACAACCCGGTCGGTCAATTGGTGGCCGACATCGTCAACCCCGAAGCCAACCTGCCCGAGCAATATAACCCCAACGCGCCGGTGGCCAAGATTCACATCAGGCCGTCTGAAAACGAAGCCGCGCCTGCCGAAGCGGCCGCAACACTCAGCGGCAGCGAAATGGCCGAAACCCTGAAACAGCCCGACAGCATCGCCACCGTTACCGCGCCCGTGCCTGCCGCCGCGGCTGCCGCAGCCGCCGAAGAGGGCGAACCTGCCAAACTCGGCTGGGCGGCGCGCCTGAAAAAAGGCCTTACCAAATCGCGCGACCAAATGGCCAAATCGCTGGCGGGCGTGTTCGGCGGCGGGCAGATCGACGAAGATTTATACGAAGAGCTGGAAACCGTGCTGATCACCAGCGATATGGGCATGGAAGCCACCGACTATCTGATGAAGGATGTGCGCAAACGCGTGTCGCTGCGCGGCCTCAAAGACGGCAACGAATTGCGCGGCGCTCTCAAAGACGCAATCTACGATTTAATCAAACCGCTCGAAAAACCGCTGGTTATCCCCGACAACGGCCAACCTTTCGTGATTATGCTGGCCGGCATCAACGGCGCGGGCAAAACCACCTCTATCGGCAAACTCGCCAAATATTTCCAATCGCAGGGCAAATCGGTGCTACTGGCTGCGGGCGACACCTTCCGCGCCGCCGCCCGCGAGCAGTTGCAGGAATGGGGCGCGCGCAACGGCGTTACCGTGATTTCGCAAACCACCGGCGATTCCGCCGCCGTGTGTTTCGATGCCGTTGAAGCCGCCAAAGCGCGCGGCATCGACATCGTGCTGGCCGACACCGCCGGCCGCCTGCCCACGCAGCTGCACCTGATGGAAGAAATCAAAAAAGTGAAGCGCGTGCTGCAAAAATCCATGCCCGACGCACCGCACGAAATCATCGTGGTGCTCGATGCCAACATCGGCCAAAACGCCGTCAACCAGGTTACCGCCTTCGACGACGCGCTGGGCCTCACCGGCCTGATTGTTACCAAGCTCGACGGCACCGCCAAAGGCGGCATTCTCGCCGCGCTCGCCAGCAACCGCCCGATTCCCGTGCGCTATATCGGCGTGGGCGAAAGCATCGACGACCTGCGCCCGTTTGACGCCAGAGCGTTTGTTGATGCACTGCTCGACTAGCTTCGAGGCCGTCTGAAAACCTTTCCGCCCGCACCGCACACTGCCGTGCGGGCGTTTTTTACCCAAAACGGTTTTCTCGAAACAGTTTGTTTCCTATCTTCTCCGCCCGTCGCGCCCGGCTGAACGGCGCAACATTATTCGGTATAATCGCACATAACCTTTCAGACGGCCTGATGCCGTCTGAAACCAACTTCACCGGATAAACCTATGATTCGTTTCGAACAAGTTTCCAAAACCTATCCCGGCGGCTTTCAGGCGCTGAAAAACGTCAGCTTCAAAATCAGCAAAGGCGAAATGATTTTCGTGGCCGGGCATTCGGGCGCGGGCAAATCCACCGTGCTCAAACTCATCGCCGGCATCACCAAACCCACCGAAGGCAAGGTGTGGATGAACAACCAAAACATCGGCGACTTAAACGACAACCAAATCGGCTTTATGCGCCAGCACATCGGCATCGTTTTCCAAGACCACAAAATCCTTTACGACCGCAACGTGCTGCAAAACGTGCTGCTGCCGCTGCGCATCATCGGCTACGATGCCAAACAGGCCGACAAACGCGCCCGCATCGCCATCGAAAAAGTGGGCTTGGGCGGCCGCGAGCTTTCCGACCCCATCACCCTTTCCGGCGGCGAACAGCAGCGCCTGTGCATCGCCCGCGCCGTGGTGCACCAGCCCAGCCTGCTGATTGCCGATGAGCCTTCCGCCAACCTCGACCGCGCCTACGCCCTAGACATTATGGAACTGTTCAAAACCTTCCACGAAGCCGGCACCACCGTAATCGTGGCCGCGCACGACGAAACCCTGATGGCCGACTACGGCCACCGCATTCTGCGCTTGCAGGAAGGCAGGTTCACATCATGAGCCAATACGTATCGCTCCACCTTGACGCCGCCGCCAACGCTGCCCGCAAACTGCTGAAACAGCCCGTGGGCACGCTGCTGATCCTGCTGATGCTGGCGGTGGCGATGACGCTGCCGCTCGCGCTCTATCTGGGCGTGCAAAGCTCGCAGGCCGTAGTCGGCAAACTCAACGAATCGCCGCAAATCACCGTTTATATGGAGCTGGGCGCCGACACGGGCGACACCGAAGCCGTGAAAAACCTGCTCGCGCAAGACAAACGCATTCAGAAAAACGAATTCGTGAGCAAACAAAAAGGCCTGCAAGAGCTGCAAACCAGCATGGGCGGGCAAGATTTGGTGTCGATGCTCGACGAAAACCCGCTGCCCGACGTATTCATCGTTACCCCCGACCCCGCCACGCCGCCCGAAGAAATGAAGGCGCTGCAAAAAGATTTGGCCGAGCTGCCGATGGTGGAAGAAGCCAAGCTCGACACCGAATGGATGCAAACGCTCTACCAAATCAACGACTTCGCGCACAAGGTTTTCTGGTTTCTCGCCTTCACCCTCGGCGTGGCTTTCGTTTTGGTGGCGCACAACACCATCCGCCTGCAAATCTTGAGCCGAAAAGAAGAAATCGAAATCACCAAACTTTTGGGCGCGCCCGCCTCGTTTATCCGCCGCCCCTTCCTTTACCTGGCCGCCTGGCAGAGCGTGCTCGCCGTGGCCGTGAGCCTGGGGCTATGTGCCTGGCTGGTAAACGTGTCGAAACCGCTGGTCGATCAGATTTTCAAGCCCTACGGGCTGAATATCGAATGGCGTTTCTTCTATTTTTGGGAAGTGCTGCTGGTGCTCGCCGCCGTGGCCGCCCTCGGCATCGCCGGCGCATGGCTGGCCACCCAACAGCACCTGCTTGGGTTTAAAGCCAAACGCTGAACAGACAAGAGCAAAAAACACTACAGGCCGTCTGAAACCCTTTTCAGACGGCCTTTCTCCATAGCCCGCCCCCGTAAAATCCAGTACAATACGCCCCTTAAATAAAGACCTTAGCAAGAGAAAACCATGATTGAAGCCGAAACCGTCAACCAATTGAACGCCATGCTGGGCGACCTTGCCGGCCGCAGCAGCGACATCCGCGGCTATCTCGATTACGACGGCAAAAAAGACCGCCTCGAAGAAGTGGTCGGCCTCTCCGAAGACCCCGACCTTTGGAACGACCCCAAAAAAGCCCAAGAAATCGGCAAAGAGCGCAAAGTGCTCGAAGGCATCGTGCTCACGCTCGACAACATCGCCGCCGGCATCGACGATAACCGCGAGCTGCTCGAAATGGTGGTGGAAGAAAACGACGAAGCCGGCTTCGCCGCCGTGCAGGAAGACATCGCCAAACTCGAGCAGATGATGGCCGATTTGGAATTCAAACGCATGTTCAACCAGCCGGCCGATGTGAACAACTGCTTCATCGACATCACCGCCGGCGCCGGCGGCACCGAAGCCGAAGACTGGGCGGGTATGCTCTACCGCATGTATCTGCGCTATGCCGAGCGCAAGGGCTTCAAGGTAGAAGTGCTCGAAGAAGACGAAGGCGACATCGCCGGCATCAACCGCGCCACCATCAAGCTCGAAGGCGAATATGCCTACGGCCTTTTGCGCACCGAAACCGGCATCCACCGCCTGGTGCGCTACTCGCCGTTCGACTCCAACAACAAACGCCACACCTCGTTTGCCTCGGTGTTTGTTTACCCCGAAGTGGACGACAGCTTCGAAGTGGAAATCAACCCCGCCGACCTGCGCATCGACACCTACCGCGCATCCGGCGCGGGCGGCCAGCACATCAACAAAACCGACTCCGCCGTGCGCATCACCCACAACCCCACCGGCATCGTGGTGCAGTGCCAAAACGACCGCTCGCAACACCGCAACCGCGACGAAGCCATGAATATGCTCAAAGCCAAGCTGTTCGAGCTGGAAATGCGCAAGCGCAACGAAGAAAAGCAGGCGCTGGAAGACGGCAAATCCGACGTGGGCTGGGGCCACCAAATCCGCTCGTATGTGTTCGACCAGTCGCGCATCAAAGATTTGCGCACCTCTTACGAAGTGGGCAACATCAAAGCCGTGATGGACGGCGATTTGGACGGCTTTATCGAAGCCAGTTTGAAACAGGGCGTGTAGCCGGGCTGCAAACCAAACAGGCCGTCTGAAAAGGTTGTTTCTTTTCAGACGGCCTGAAATTTTTGCAAGTTGAGCGCTTTGCCAAACTCATTAAGGCCGGGAGCGTTGCAAGTTGTTTAGGCCGTCTGAATATTTGATTTTGTCATACTCGGGCTTGGGCCGAGTATCTTTTTGGATTGAAAGAAATAGGGATACCCGGGTCAAGCCCGAGTATGACGATGCAAGTGTTTTCCCGCCTGTTTCCACACTTTCCCGCCACCGCCTACCGCCGCTTTATCGGGCGGTAATCCGCCGCCGTTGCCGCGCCCTGCTCCGCGCCCACCACCACGATATTCATGTTTTCCGCTTTCACACGCCGCTGCCACGCCGATTTGACCTGTTCGGCGGTGAGGGCGGAAACGGCTTTCGGATAGGCTTCGAGATAATCGTCGGGCAGGTTGTAAAAACCTATCAGGCTCAGATAGCCGAGCAGTTTGGCGTTGGTGTCGAAACGCAGCGGGAAGCTGCCGGTGATGTTGGCTTTGGCCTGTTGCAGCTCCTCTTCGGTCGGCCCTTCCGCCGCAAAGTCGGCCAGCACTTTGCGGGCGGCGGCCAGCGCGGCGGCGGTGTTGGCTTTTTGGGTGGAAAAGCCTATGGTCAGCGGCCCGGCCTCAGAGGAAGGGGCGAGGCTGCTGGACGCTCCGTAGGTGTAGCCGTGTTTGTCGCGCAATTCTTTCATCAGACGGCTGTCGAAACCGCCGCCGCCGAGGGTGTAGTTGCCGGCCACCAGTGCGTAATAATCGGGATCGTGGCGTTTGATCAAGGGCATACCCATCACGATTTGCGCCTGCTCACCCGCAAACGGGATATTCTGATGCGCCGCGCGGTGTTCGGGCACGGCGGGCACGGCGCTGCTTTGGCTGCTGCGCGCAGGCAGGCCGTTTAACGCCTGCCGCACCAGGGCTTCGGTTTGGCGGCGGTTGAGGTCGCCCACCACGGCTACGACGGCATTGTTTTTACCGTAGCGGCTGCGGTAAAACGCGCGGATGTCGTCGAGCGTTACGCGGCGTATGCTTTCCACGCTGGTTTGCGCGGGGCGGCCGTAGGGGTGGCTGCCGTAGTTCAGGCGGGCGAGTGCGCGATCGGCGATAAAGCCGGGGTCGGTTTCCTGCTGTTGCAGCGCGGTGATGCTCTGTTTGCGTATGCGCTCGAACACGGCGGTATCGAAACGCGGCTGCGTGAGCGCCTGATTGAGCAGGTTAACAGCGGGTTTGAGTTTGGCGGGATGGCTCAGGCTGCGCAGGGTAACGGTTGCACCTTCTTCGCCGCCGTCACTGCTGATGCTGGCAGCCAAACCGTCGGCCTGCTCTTTGAAGGCTTCTTCGTCGAGCCGCCGCGTGCCGCCCGTCAGCAGTGCGGCGGTAAATTCGGAAACTTCGCCTTTGCCTTCGGGGTTGAAGGCGCTGCCTGCGCCTTTAAAGCTGATCTGCACATCAACAATCGGGTTTTGATGCCGCTCCACCAGCAGCACTTGGGTTCCTTCGGGCGTTTGCCAGCGCTGGATATTCACGGCGGCATGGGCGGCAAGCGGCAGCAGGGTCAGCATCAGCAGGGCTGCGGTCGGTTTCAAAGGCATGGCATACTTTCTAATCGGGCGGAAAACGCAAGGTTAAACGTTTTTGAATAAGGCTGTAAAGGCAAAGGCCGTCTGAACAATATTTTCAGACGGCCTGAGACCTTTGCGGGCTTGTTTATGCCGCTTCTTTGCGGCGGTAATACGCGCGTTTCAAGCCCAGCAGCACGGCCACGGCGGCGGCGGGCGCGGTCAGGGCGACGGCCACGGTGGCGAAGCCCCAACCGAGGTTCAGCATCCACGCGCCCACGAATGCGGAAAGAATTGCGCCGATGCGCCCCAATCCGTGCATCCAGCCGTTGCCGGTGGCGCGGGCGGAGAGCGGGAAAAACATGCTCGACAAGGCGTTCATGCCCGTGCCGCCGCCGTTGAAGGCCGCGCCGACTACAAACGCCAACACGCACAACAGCAGATATTGCTGGCCGGCGTTGCTGATGGCCACCAACACCACCGCGCCGGTGAGATACGACAAACCCAGCACACGGTGCGGCTCGAACCTGTCCATCAGCCAACCCAGCATCACCGAGCCGAGCGGGCCGCCGAGCTGGAACATGGCCGAAATAATGCTGGCCTGCGAGGCGGTCATGCCCGATTCTTTAATCATGGTGGGCATCCAGCTGCCCAACAGATACACCAGAAACAGGTGCATGAAATAGCCCGACCACAACATAATGCTGCCGAAGCGGTAATGCGGGTTGAGCACGGTTTTAATCGGCGCTTCGCCGGCCGCGGCCTCGGCGGGCAGCGGCAGCACGAAGGTGCTGTGTTCGGTGGTGGAGCCGGGGGCGCAGCGTTCCACCAGTTTGCGTATGCGTTCGGGCTTGTGTTTTTTGTGCGCCAGAAAACCGATGGATTCGGGCAGCATCCACACCAACAGAATACTCAGCACAATCGGCGCAATCCCGCCCACCCAAAACACGCTGTGCCAGCCGTAATGCGGAATCAGACCGGCAGCCAGAAAACCGCCGCCCGCCGCACCCACGGTAAAGCCGGCAAACACCACCGTTACCAAAAACGCACGGCTGCGGGCGGGCGAAAACTCGGTGGCCAGCGTAGCTACGCTCGGCATAATGCCGCCCATCGCGCAACCGGCGATAAAACGGTAAACAATCATATGGTTGAGCGAGTTTGCCGAGGCCACCAGCAGCGTGAACAAACCGAAGGTAAACACGTTGGCAATCAACACCTTGCGCCTGCCGAACTTATCAGCCAGCGGGCCGGTAATCATCGCCCCCACCGCCAAACCCGCCAGCGCAGCACTCAACACGGGCGCCAGCGCGTTATTGCTCAACTGCCAGTCTTCTTTCAGCGAGGGCGCCACAAAGCCCATAATGGCCACATCGAAGCCGTCCATCACCACAATCAGAAAACATAAAAAGATCACCAGTTTCTGATAGGCGCCCACGGGGCGGTGATCAATCAGCTCGCGCACATTGATTTCGTTGGTTGTTGTCATAAGCAGTCACTCTGGTCGGGTTGTTTTCAGACGGCCTTACGGTATTTTTGCAAAGGCCTCGGCCTATATGGGTTTCAATCCAATTGTGCCAAACGGCGCAGGTTTTCGGGCGTGGTTGAGGGCAGGCCGAAATATTCCAGATAGGCCGGAATCTGCTCGAACAGCATATCCGTGCCCAGCTGCACCGTACAGCCCCGCTGCTGCGCCGCACGCACAAACGGCGTGGCTTCGCGCAACACCACTTCGCCCACAAACGTTTCGGGCGACAGGCGCGACACGTCGGCGGGCAGCGGGTCGCCGTCATACATGCCCAGCGGCGTGGCGTTTACCACCAAATCGAAACCGCGCACATCATTGCCGCCGGTTTCCACCGCCAGCGCCGGATAATGCTTGTTCAGACGGCCTGCCAGCGCCGCGGCCGACTCCGCGCGCGCGTCGAACAGCGCCAGCCTTGCCGCCCCCGCCGCCGCCAGCGAAGCCGCAATCGCCGAGCCTACGCCGCCGCAGCCCAAAATCAGCGCCGATTTTCCCTGCGGCGCAAAGCCTTTGCGGCGTATACCGCGCACGAAGCCTTCGCCGTCGAACATATCGCCTTCGAGCCTGCCGTCCGCCCCCAAGCGCACGGCGTTGCACGAACCGGCAATTTCCGCCGCCGGCGCAACACGGTCGATTAACCCCACGGTGGCCACTTTATGCGGCATGGTAATCAGCGCGCCGGCGGTATTAGTGTTGCCGAACACGGCTTTCAAAAACGCCGGATAATTGTGCGCCTCGCACGAAAACGGCACCACCACCGCATTGATGCCCGCATCGGCGAAATAAGGGTTGTAAATCATCGGCGATTTAAAGGTTTGGGTGGGGAAGCCGATATGGGCGATGACACGGGTTAACCCGTTGATGGTTAAAGAAGACGGCATAAGGCGCTTTCCGGCAGAAAAAACGGGCTTATTCTAACCGATGTTCCCCCGCCCGCCCCGCCACCGCCGCGACAGGCAATGGGAAAAGCAGGATTATGGGCAGGTTTGAAAAAGCATTGGAAGTTTATAACCGAAACAGCCGCATAACCGCCATTCACACTTTAATTTAGCCAATGTTTCGCCTGAAAATTGCAGAACGAAAAGCCGGAACCTTTACGAGCAATACTTGAAGCCTGAGACCTTTGCAAAATTCTTTTAGGCCGTCTGAAACATCTGATTATCGTCATTCCCGCGCAGGCGGGAATCCAGTCGTTTTTTCATAAGTTATTGAAATAAAATAATTGATGGTTTTAAGGCTGGATTCCCGCCTGCGCGGGAATGACGGGATACGAACGTTTTCAGGTTTGAATTGGTTATTTTGCAAAGGTCTCAGCCTTTGCAAATACCTTAAGTCTGAAATACCCAAACGCCGTCATACTCGGGCTTGACGCAGAGGTTTTAAAATACCAACGAATTAACAAAGGTTTCAGGCCGTCTGAAATATATTTTTCAGACGGCCTGAAAGTACTTTTGCAAAAGTTTCAACCTATGAAAACCGTTTATTCACCCAACTGCTTGGTTTTGTTGATCACGATTTCCACACGGCGGTTTTTGGCGCGGCCTTCGGGATTATCGCTGCCGTCTTCGTTGGTGTTTGGCGCAATCGGATCCGCCGCACCTTTGCCGTCGGTTTGAAAATCTTGTTGCAAGCCGTTGCTTTCAAACCATTTTTTAACAGCTTGCGCCCGTGCCAGCGAGAGCTTTTTATTGTAGGCTTCGCTGCCCTTGCTATCGGTGTGGCCGGTGATCAGAATCAGCCCCTTGCCCTTTTCGCGTATCACTTCGGCGGCTTTTTGCAGCTCGGGGTCGGCCTCGGGCTTCAAATCGGCCTTATCGAAATCGAACAACACATCGGAAGCCAGATTGATTTCGATATTGAACCCCGTTTGCTGCCCACTCAGGCTGCTGCCGGTTGCCGACAGATTACTGCCTTGTGCAGAAACCGATGAAACGGGCGCAGAAGCTGTTTGTGCGGCAGCAGATTGCGGCTCGGCTGTTTGCAAAGCAGCGGAAGCGGGTTGGGCAGGTGCGGCTTGCGCGGGCACAGAAGCAGGCGGCGGCGTTTCCGCCTGCGTGTTTTGGGCGGAGGCGGCAGCGGCAGGTGTTTGGCTGCCTGAAGATTGCGGGTTGCAGGCGCATAGGATTGCGGCAGCCAACAGGGAAAATGCGGTTGTGGCGTTCATCGGATTACTCTTTAAAATTTAAAGTCGGATTTACCTGATACTTAGCCGCAGTGCCGGCATATTCGGATCAGTCCCAGGTATGCACGGATATGGCTGTTTTTTTTTAAATTTTTCGGCAAAACGGTTTTCAGACGGCCTGATCTTGATTGATAGGCCGTCTGAAAACCCCGTATCTGAAAACTTAACGGCTCACGGGAACGGAATCAAACGAACCGACTTTGGGAAAATCGATGGTAATAGTGGGCGAGGTTTCAGGCGGGGCAGGGAATTTTAATGTGAGTGCTTGCGGAAATCTCTGATGACCCTCAAGCCGCAGCTCTTCACTAACTCCGCTTAACGGGTTGGCCATGTATTTTCCGTTTTCGTCTTGCAGCAGGGTAACTTTTTTGCTGGTGGTTTCGTCTATATAGTCAAAGTCTTTTAACGGAAAGTATTCACCGCTTACACCTTTATATTCTCCATTTGCACCTTTTGGAGGCACTGCAATAAATTCCACGCTCAAAATCTGACCAACAACTTTGGCTTTGGTCAAATGAATGGTGTATTCGCCGAATGTTTTGGTTTGAATCGCCTGCGTGGGTTGGCTTTGTGCGGCAACCGGCTCGCGAATCAAGCTCTCGCCCGACGTGGGTGCTACTGCCTGCTGCGGTGCTTGCGCAGCCGGTTCGGCTTGCGCCGGAGCCTGCTGTTGTGCCTGTTGCGCAGGCGCAGCGGGCGTTTCTTCTTTTTGACAGGCGGCCAAGCCGGCCAATGCGGTTAACGTGCATACAGCCAATATTTGCAAACGCATATTTTGCTCCTTCGGATATATAGTGAATTCAAATAAAAACTCCGAAATGAAATAACTGCATTCAAACTTGCAATTGGGCGATATGCTAAAGAATCGTTTTACCCTACTTCGGCATTCTTATTTTAATCCACTATAACGGTATTGGTGGTTAATATTACTTTGACTTACCGTTAGTGTATTAAGTTCAGCCCAAAAGAGCAATTACTTTAATAAACATCAAAAGGCCGTCTGAAAACCTGTTTCGGTTTTCAGACGGCCTTTTCAAGTATCAAACCGATAACGGTTAGTCGGCTTGGCGGCGCAGAATGGCGGGGATTTCAAAATCGTCCAACACGGATTGGTTGGCGAAATCGGAAGCGGTCAGGTTCATGCTGCGGGTGCTGCGGCCGGAACGGATCAAGCCGTCGATGTTGCCGAAGCCGTCGTCGGTGCCGGTTGCCTGTTGGGTTTTCACCATGCGCAGGTTGTTTGAAGCGGCGGCGGTGTTTTCTTTCAAGCCGGTTGCGATGATGGTTACGCGGATGGCATCTTCCTCCATGCCTTCGTCTTCGGCGGTGCCGTATTTGCGCTCGGCATCGGGATGGGCGTATTCGTCAACCACTTTCATGATTTCGCGGTATTCCGACATTTTCAAACAACCCGGAGCGGTGGTGATGTTCACCAAAACGCCGCGCGCGCCGTCTAAGGTTACATCGTCCAGCAGCGGGCTGGAAATGGCTTGTTCGGTGGCCAGGCGGGCACGGTCGATACCTTGCGCGAAGCCCGAACCCATCATGGCCATGCCCATGATGCTCATCACGTTTTTCACGTCGGCGAAGTCTAAGTTGATGAAGCCGGGGCGGGTAACCACTTCGGAAATACCGGCAACGGCATCACGCAGCACATTGTCGGCGGCGCGGAATGCTTCGCGCACGGTGATGTCTTCACCCAGTGCGGTCATCAGTTTGTCGTTCGGGATAACGATCAGGGAATCCACCTGGCTTTTCAGATGGTCCATACCTTCTTGGGCGATGTGTACGCGTTTGCCTTCGTGGCCGAACGGGCGGGTAACCACGGCAACGGTTAAGATACCTTGTTCTTTTGCGATTTCCGCAACAACGGGGGCTGCGCCGGTGCCGGTGCCGCCGCCCATGCCGGTGGTGATGAACAGCATATTGGCGCCGCGGATGGCGTCGGCAATGGCTTCACGGTCTTCTTGGGCTGCCGCGCGGCCGATTTCGGGATTCGCGCCCGCGCCCAAACCGCGGGTCAGATTGGTGCCCAACTGGATGCGTTTGGCGGCATTGCTTCTGCCCAAAGATTGCGCATCAGTGTTGGCGCTGATAAATTCCACACCTTGAACGGTGTTTAAAATCATATTGTTAATGGCATTGCAACCGCCGCCGCCGATACCGATAACTTTGATAACCGCAGGGCTTGCGGCGGCTTCTACTACGTCGTAAACCAATTCCATAAAATGCTCCTCTGCGCCCTGCGTCAGGACGGGTAAATAAATGACGGCTAAATAACTGCGAAAGTTGGCGCTATTATATAAGAAGCCTTGCCCCGCTGGCAAAATTCTTCTTACATTTTTACGAGAATTTTAAAAATTATTTTTCAGCCATTCTTTCAGCCGAACCAGCCAGTTTTCTTTCGGCTCCCTGATGGCAACCGCGCCGGTTACCGGCGCACCCGAAACTTCGCCGCGCGCGGCCTGCAAAAGGCCGATGGCCGTGGCGTAGCGGGGGTTGCGGATGCGCTCGGAAACGCCGCCCATTTCGTGCGGCACGCCGATGCGGGCGGGCAGGTTGAACACGTCTTCGGCCAAATCGACGATGCCGGTAAGCAGCGATGCGCCGCCGGTAAGCACCACGCCCGAAGTGAGCACTTCTTCGGGGAATCCGCTGCGGCGCAGTTCGTTGAGGGTAAGCTCTAAAATTTCTTCGACGCGTGGGCCGATAACGCTGGCCAAAACGCGGCGGGAAATCTGGCGCGGCTGGCGGTCCCCCACGCTGGGCACTTCGATCATTTCGTCGAGGCCGTCCATGGTGGCGATGGCGACGCCGTGGTTGATTTTGATGTATTCGGCGGCATTGTGCGGCGTGCGCAGGGCTTGCGCCAAATCTTTGGTAATCAAATCGCCGGCAACCGGAATCACGGCGGTATGGCGGATGGCGCCGTTGGTGTAAACGGCGATGTCGGTGGTGCCTCCGCCGATGTCGATCACGCAAACGCCCAAATCTTTTTCGTCTTCGGTTAAGACGGCCTGGCCGCTCGCCAGCGGTTGCAGCATAATCTGCTCCATATGCAGGCCGCAGCGGTTGACGCATTTTTGAATGTTTTGCAGGGCGGTAATCGCGCCGGTGATGATGTGTACGCGGGTGTCCAGACGCACGCCGCTCATGCCGATGGGTTCTTTAACGCCGGGCTGGTTGTCGATGATGTATTCCTGCACCACGGTGTGCAGGATGTTGTGGTCGGGCGGGATATTGACGGCTTTGGCGGTTTCGATGGCGCGGTCGATGTCGGCTTGGGAAACTTCGCCGTCTTTGATTTTCACCACGCCTTGCGAATTGAGGCTGCGGATGTGGTTGCCGGCGATGCCGGTGGTTACGCTGTCGACTTTGCAGTCGGCCATGCGTTCCGCTTCTTCCATGGCCTGCTTGATGGCTTGGGCGGTGGCATCGATATTGGTTACCATACCGGCTTTGAGGCCACGCGAAGGTGCCTGCCCCAAACCGATAATATGGATTTCGTTGTCTTCGTGCACTTCGCCGATTAATGCGATAACTTTAGAAGTGCCGATATCCAATGCACTGATGTATTTGCCTTTTACCATGATGTCCCATTCGTTTGCTGATTACTGTCGGTTTTGTGCTTCGACGCCGGATGCGCTGTTTTCAGACGGCGTGTCTGCCTGCGGTTCTTGCTGTTTGTCGTGGTAGCGCACGGCGAATCCGTCGCGGTAGCGCATATCCACATAGGCCAGATTGCCTTGCTGCGCCTGCAAAATGCCCGGCCACATTTCGGCGAAGCGTTGCAGGCGTTTGGTTTCGTTTTCGCGCCCCAGGCGCACGGAAATGCCGTTATCCAGCCCTACCGTCCAAGCCGAGCGCGGGGAGTATTCGAGTTCGGCAACGGCCAAACCCAGGGGTTTTAAGATGGCGTTAAATTCGTTGAAGTGCTTCACCATAATCTTGCCGGTGCCGGGTTCGCCTGAAAAAACAGGGAATTTTTCGTCGGTGGCGGCATTGAAGAGGTTGCCGTTGCTGTCGATCAGGCCGGATTCTTTCCAGCGCGCCACGGGGATGCGCTCGACGAGGTCGATTTCGACGGTATCGGGCAGGCGGCGGCGCACGGTTACTTTGTCAACCCACGGCAGCTTGGCGAACGCTTCCTGCGCGCCGTTCAGATCGGCGCGGAAGATGTTGCCGCGTATATATTTTTGCGCCACGGCTTGTAGCTGTTTGCCGCCGGTGCGCTGAATTTCGCCTTCGATTTTGACTTGTTTCACCGGAAAATACGGCGAATTGTAAACCCAAACGGCCAATGCTCCCAGCAGTATCAGCACTACCAGGATCATCAGCCAACGGGTTACGCGCTTCAGGGCGCCTGCATTATCCCACATGAGCAGTTTTCAGAATTTCAACACATAAATCGGCGAAGCTCAAGCCGGTTTGGGCGGCGGACTTCGGCACCAGGCTGTGGCTGGTCATACCGGGCAAGGTATTGATTTCAAGCAGATACAGCTTGCCGTCGGTGTCTTTTAAGAAATCCACGCGCGACACGCCTTCGGCGCCGATTGCCTGTGCGGCGCGCACCGACAGCGAGCGCATCAGGGTTTCGTCGGCTTCGCTTAAATCGGCGGGGCACCGGTAAACGGTGTCGTCGCGGGTGTATTTGGCTTCGTAATCGTAAAACTCGGTGGCGGGAATGATGCGGATGGCGGGATAGCCTTCGCCGTTAATCACGGGGCAGGAATATTCGCCTCCGCCGATAAAGCGTTCGGCGATGATTTCGCCGTGCAGGTGTTTGAGGCTGTTATACACTTCTTTCAGACGGCCTGCTTCTTTCACTTTTACCACGCCCACGCTGCTGCCTTCTGCGGCGGGCTTTACAAACATCGGCAAACCCAGCCCGCGCTCAACGGCATCGAAATCGCTGTCTTCGCGCAATACGGCGAATTCGGGCACAGGCAGCCCCAGCGCCTGCCAAATCAGTTTGCAGCGGTATTTGTCCATGCCCACGGCCGAGGCCATCACGCCGCTGCCGGTGTAGGGAATGCCCAAAAGTTCGAGTGCGCCCTGCACGGTACCGTCTTCGCCGTAAGTGCCGTGCAGAATATTGAAGGCCGTCTGAAAGCCCCGGGCTTTCAGCTCGTGCAAAGGGGTTTCTTTCGGGTCGAACGGGTGTGCGTCTATACCCTTGCTTTGCAGGGCGGCGACAATGGCGGCTCCGCTGTCGAGCGACACTTCGCGCTCGCTGGAAAATCCGCCCATCAATACGGCAACTTTGCCAAAATCTTGCATATTTACGGTTTCTTTCTTTTTTCAGACGGCCTGTTTATTGATCGGCTAAAACAATCAACAACCCCTGTGTTTTATTATTTTTCAAAGAGCGGCATAACCGCCCTGCCCTGCCGTTCAGCTTGCGCTTCCCGCCAGCGCCTGCGGGGTTTTGTTGATGCTGCCCGCGCCCATGGTCAGCACCACGTCGCCGTCTTGCAATACATTCAGCAGGGTTTCGGGCAGGGCGTTCACATCTTCGCAGTAAATCGGTTCGAGCTTGCCCAACACGCGCACGGCACGCGCCAGCGCGCGGGCGTCGGCCGCCACAATCGGCTCTTCGCCGGCGGCATACACTTCGGTTAACACCAGCGAATCGACGGTGCTCAACACGCTCACGAAGTCTTCAAACAAATCGCGGGTGCGGGTGTAGCGGTGCGGCTGGAAGGCCAATACCAAACGTTTGTCGGGATACGCGCCCCGTGCGGCGGCCAGCGTGGCGGCCATTTCTACGGGGTGGTGGCCGTAGTCGTCGATCAGCGTGGCCTTGCCGCCGCCGGGCAGGCTGATGTCGCCGTATTTCTGGAAGCGGCGGCCGACACCGGCAAAGCCCAGCAAACCTTGCTGGATGGCCTCCACCGATGCGCCCACTTCGAGCGCCACGCCGATGGCGGCCAGCGCATTGAGTACGTTGTGGCGGCCGGGCATATTCAGCACCACTTCAAATGGCTTGATGCCTTCCTGCTTCACATGAACGGTAAAACGCATTTTGTCGCCTTCGGCCTGAAGCTCGGTGGCGTAAATATCGGCGCTTTCGTCCAAACCGTAAGTGGCGTAGGGCTTGCTGATGCGCGGCACGATGGCGCGTACATGTTCGCTGTCGGTGCATAAAAACGCTTTGCCGTAAAACGGCATGCGGTGGATAAACGACACGAACGCCTGATGCAGTTTTTCGACGCTGTGGTCATAGGTGTCCATATGGTCGGTGTCGATATTGGTAACCACCGACATAATGGGGGTGAGGTGCAGAAACGAAGCGTCGGATTCGTCGGCCTCGGCCACCAGATATTCGCCTTTGCCCAGGCGGGCGTTGGTGCCGGCGGCGGTGAGTTTGCCGCCGATAACGAAGGTTGGGTCCATGCCCGCCGCCGCCAGAATGGAGGCGGTGAGGCTGGTGGTGGTGGTTTTGCCGTGGGTGCCGGCGATGGCGATGCCGTCGCGGAAACGCATCAGCTCGGCCAGCATCAGCGCGCGCGGAATCACGGGGATTTTACGCTCCTGAGCCGCCAGCACTTCGGGGTTGTCGGGTTTGACGGCGGTGGAGGTTACCACCACATCGGCATCGGTAACGTGTGCGGCGGTGTGGCCGGGGTAAACCTGAATGCCCAAGCCGCTCAAGTGGCGCGTTACCGCACTTTGCGCCTGATCGGAACCGGATACTTTAAACCCCAGGTTGTGCAGCACTTCGGCAATCCCGCACATGCCCGAACCGCCGATACCGACAAAATGAATGTTGTTGACTCTGTTTTTCATGTTGTTGTGTTTTCCTGAAGCCCGTTCCGTTTCAGACGGCCAAAATACTGCGCCCAAACCGCCGGCAAACTTAAAAGGCGTTATTTTAAAGGGCTGCGGATAGATGCGCTATGGTTTTAATGTAAAAGGGTGTTCAGACGGTTGTTGCCGGGCAGGTTTTGTGCCGTTTCCCAACCAGCCCGTTTACCGGGGCAACAGGCCGTCTGAAAAACCTTCTTCCGAATCGGCCTACATCGTGGCGGCAATCGCCGTAACCGCCACATCGTCGGCGCTGTGCGGCATGGCCAGCGTGCGGGCGTTTTCGGCCCACTCGAGGCAGCGTTCGCGGTTGAGCGCCCACAACACTTCCGACAGCTTCTCGGCGGTAAGTTGCGACTGCGGCAGCAGCAATCCGGCGTCGGCCTGCACCATAAAGCGGGCGTTGGCGGTTTGGTGGTCATCCACCGCATGGGGGTAAGGCACCAGCAGGGCGCCCACACCGGCGGCGGTCAGCTCGGCAATCGTGAGCGCGCCCGCGCGGCAGATAACCACATCGGCGTGTTCGTAGGCGGCGACCATATCGTCGATAAACTCCACGCATTTGGCCTGCACATTGAGCACTTCGTAATCGGTTTTGAGCGTGCCGAGTTTGCCGCGGCCCGACTGATGGTAAATCTGCGGGCGCTCGCTTTCGGTGAGCAGCGCCAGCGCGCGCGGCACGGTTTGGTTAAGCACGTCGGCGCCCAAACTGCCGCCCATCACCAACACTTTCAGACGGCCTTCTCGCCCGGCAAAGCGCTCGGCGGGCGGCGGCAGGTTGGTGATGTCGGCACGCACGGGGTTGCCGACCAAGCCGTCGGGGTTGCCGAACGTGCGCGGAAACGCATACAAAACGCGGCGCGCCCAGCGGGCAAGCTGTTTGTTGGCCAAGCCCGCCACGGCGTTTTGCTCGTGAATCACAATCGGCACGCCCGACAGTTTGGCGGCCACGCCGCCGGGAAAGGTAACGAAACCGCCGAAGCCGATAACGCAA
This sequence comes from Neisseria dentiae, assembly GCF_014055005.1. Lineage (NCBI taxonomy): Bacteria > Pseudomonadati > Pseudomonadota > Betaproteobacteria > Neisseriales > Neisseriaceae > Neisseria > Neisseria dentiae. The sequence continues at coordinate 2,369,037 of NZ_CP059570.1, forward strand.
TCGACGCGGTGTTTTTTGATAATCCGCATCGCCGCCTGCACGGTTTTGAACAAGGTAAACGGCAATTCCAGTTTGCGCTTCCAGCCGTTGCCGCGCACGCCTTTAATCGCCAGCGTTTCGAGGCGGATATTGTGTTTCGGCACGATGCGCTCTTCCATCGAATCTTCGCTGCCCAGCCAAATCACATGGTGGCCGCGCCCGCGCAGGGCTTCGGCCACCGCCAGCGCGGGGAAAATATGGCCGCCGGTGCCGCCGGCCATCAGCATAAAGGTTTTACTGCCCATAACTCGAATTATCCTTTTCTATTATATTTTTTTGGTTTATACGTTTTTTTCAGACGGCCTTCCGCAACGGGCGGCGGCCGGTTTTATCCTTCCACTTTGTAACCGCGCATTTTCAGGCGGTTTTCATAATCCACGCGCAACAGCAGCGCAATGCACACCAGCATGATAATTACCGCCGAACCGCCGTAGGACATCAGCGGCAGGGTCAGGCCCTTGGTGGGCAGCAGGCCGATGTTCACGCCGATATTGAAAAAACTCTGAATGCCCAGCCAGATGCCGATGCCTTTGGCCACAAACGCGCCGAAAAACAGCTCCAGATCGCGCGCCTGCTTGCCGATGGAAAACGCCCGCCACACCAGCCACGCATAGCAGAAAATCAGCACCGAAATGCCCACGAAGCCGAACTCTTCGCCGATTACCGCCAAAATAAAGTCGGTATGCGCCTCGGGCAGGTAGAAGCGTTTTTCCAAACTCGCGCCCAAACCCACGCCGAACCATTCGCCGCGCGCAATCGCCATCAGCGAGTGGGTAAGCTGGTAGCCCTTGCCCAGCGGGTCTTCCCACGGGTTTAAGAATGCCGATACCCGCGCCATACGGTAGGGTGCGACGGCAATCAGCGCCACCATGCTGGCCAGGCCGATGCCCACCATCATCAGAAACCAGCGCCACGGCAGCCCCGCCAGAAACAGCAGGCCCATCGCCACAGCGGTTACCACCACAAACGAGCCGAAGTCCGGCTCCAGCATAATCAGGCCCAAGCCTATGCCCACCGGCACGGCGGAAAAGCCCACTTTTTTAAACTGCTTCAGGATTTCGGCGCGGCGGGTGAAAAAGCTCGACAAATATAAAATAATCGCCAGTTTGAACACTTCGGTGGGTTGCAGGTTAACCGGCCCCAGATGTATCCAGCGTTTCGCGCCGTTAATCTCGCGCCCCACCAGCAGCACCGCCACCAGCAGCCCCAAGCTCGCAAACAGAATCCACGGCGTGTATTTCTTCCACTTGGCCATCGGGATTTTAAACGCCACCAGCCCCGCCAGCGCGCCGGCGGTCAGAAACATGGCCTGGCGGGAAAGGTAAAACCATTGGTCGCCGCCGTCGTGGGCGGCATAGGCGATGGAGGCGGAATAAATCATCAGCAGGCTGAACGACACCATCAGCACCACCATCCACAGCAGCGACTGGTCGGTTTTGTGGCCGCTGCGCAGGATTTTGCGGTCTAGGATTTTGGATTCTGTAATCATATGCTTTAAAAATTGGTTTGAGTTGCTTTAGGGTTCGGGCGGTTTAACAAACATACGAGCGTCATTAAAACCCGCCTCGGCGGGCAAAACGCAAACGCTTTTCAGACGGCCCTTAGGGAGTGTAGTCGACCGCGTTGCGGCGGTATTTTTGGTTAAAACCCGCATCTGCGGCGTTAGGTGGCGTAGCGGACTTGCGAAGCTAAAATGCTCGCAAGGTGTTCAACCTTGCTGTGCTTTTTGCCTTGCATCTGCGGATTTTCCCTCAAAAAACCGCTTTGCAAGCCTTCTGACTACACCCCCTACAACGCTTCAAACGCTTCGACGAACACTTGCGCCCGATGCGCGTAACCTTTAAACATATCGAAGCTGGCGCAGGCGGGGGAAAGCAGCACGATGTCGCCGCTTTGCGCGAGCCGGTAGGCCGTCTGAACGGCTTCGGGCAGGGTTTCGCAATCAATCATCTCCACGCCGCAGCCGCCCAAATCGCGGCGGATTTGCGGCGCGTCGGCTCCGATTAGCAGCACCGCGCGGGCTTTGTTTTGCAGCGCGGCGCGCAGTGGGGTGAAATCCTGCCCTTTGCCCTGCCCGCCGGCAATCAGCACAATCGGGCTTTGCAGGCCGGAAATGGCCGCCACGGTGGCGCCGACGTTGGTGCCTTTGCTGTCGTCGATAAAAGTGATGCCGTTTTTCTCGCCCACTTTTTCCACGCGGTGCGGCAGCCCCTTGAAGGTTTGAATGTGTTGCAGCAGCTCGGTTCGCGGCAGGCCGATGCTTTCGCACAGGGCGAGTGCGGAAAGCACGTTGGCGGCGTTGTGCAAACCTTGCAGCGGCACGGCGGCGGTGTCGAGCAAGCCGCTAGCGCCCGCTTTCAGACGGCCTGCCTGAACATCCGCCCAATAATCGGTTTCGTTTTCCAGCGAAAACCATTTCACTTGGCGGCCGTTGCGCTTCATGGCGCGGCACAGCGCATCGTCGGCGTTGAGCACCTGCACGCCGTTGCCGCGGAAGATTTTGTCTTTGGCGTGGGCGTAGTCGAGCAGGTCGTCATAGCGGTCGAGGTGGTCTTCGGAAATATTCAGCACCACGGCGGCATCGGGGGTGAGGCTTTCGGTGTTTTCGAGCTGGAAGCTGGAAAGTTCGAGCACCCACACGTCGGCCTTTTTGCCTTCGCGCTGCAATTCGGCTTCGAGCACGGGCGTGCCGATGTTGCCGGCCACCACGGTGTCCAACCCGCATTTCACGCACAGGTAGCCCACCAGGCTGGTTACGGTGGTTTTGCCGTTGCTGCCGGTGATGGCGATCACTTTGTCGCCGCGCGCCTTTACGATGTGGGCGAGGATTTCGATGTCGCCCAACACCTTGCCGCCGTTTTGTTTGAATTCGGCGATTTCCGGCGCGCGCTCGCTGATGCCGGGGCTGAGCGCCAGCACGTCGAAACCCTGCGCCAACGCGTCTTTCAGACGGCCTGTGTGGCAGTTCAAACCTTTGAAAAGCTGCGTCAGCTGCGCTTCGCGCTCGGGTTTCAAATCGGCATCGTAAGCCGCCACCTGCGCGCCGGCGCGGCGCAGATAGGCAATCATGGAAACGCCGGTGCCGCCGAGGCCGGCGACGAGGATTTTTTGGTTTTGCCAGTTCATGTTGTTGCTCGTTAATATTTTGTCATTTTCGAATATTTCGTCATACTCGGGCTTGACCCGAGTATCTTGTCGGCCTTTCCACCATGCCTGTCTGAAAAACTTTTCCGGTTATTCTCGGGAGATACTCGGGTCAAGCCCGAGTATGACGGCGGTGGTTCAAATTTGCGCTTTCCACCATGCGCCGGCACTATCCGACTATTTCCTGCCATAAATCCCGCCATTCGGGATTGGTGTTCTCGATTAAGTCGATTTTCCACTGCCGCCGCCAATGCTTCATAGTATGTTCGCGCCGAATGGCGCTTTCCATCGTTTCGTGCAGTTCATACCATACCAAGCTTTCTAAGTTATAGCGGTCGGTAAACCCTTTGGCAATATGCTGTCGGTGTTGGTAAGCACGCTGTATCAGGTTAGACGTAACACCCAAATACAATACGCCGTTTTTGCGGTTACTCATCATGTAAACGGCGGGTTGTTTCATGTTTATTTCCCCCTTAATCCCTTGTTTCGGTTTGCTTCTTCTGAAAACCGCTGACTTTGCCCGCCATACCCGGGCTTGACCAGGGTCTCTTGCTTTTTTTATAGAGGCCGTCTGAAACTTTAATCGGTATCTCCGGGAGATACTCGGGTCAAGCCCGAGTATGACGGCAATTTATATTTTTCAGACGGCCTCAAAAAACCCTTCCACCCCATATTCTTCCAACACCGCCGCCAATTCCGGCAAGCGTGTTTCCGGTTCGGCCGCCATCGGCGGCAGCGGCGGGGCGTGTTCCGGTTCGTGTTGGTTGCGCATCCAGTCGGCCAGCGCAAACAGGCGCAGCAGCAGCGGTTCGGCCAAATCGGGCGCAACCGCCGATTCGTGCAGCGCTTGGGCGAAACAGGCAATCCATTGGTTGCGCGTCTGCATGGCAACGGCGAAGGGGAAATGCCGCTGGCGCAGGCGCGGGTGGCCGTGTGCCTGCTCATACAGCGGCGGGCCGCCGAGCCAGCCGCTTAGGAATTGGAACAGGCGTTCGCGGGCGTAATCGAGCGTTTCGCCGTGTTGCGCGCGCAGTTCGGCGTATTGCGGCTCCAGCTCCATCAAGTCGTAGAAGCGGCCGGTTAGTGCTTCTATGCCCGCTTCGCCGCCCAATAGGGCATACATCGTTTGCTGTGTCATGTTTTCTGTTTTATGTGGTTCCTGACGCCGTCTGAAACTTTAATCGGTATCTCTGGGAGATACTCGGGTCAAGCCCGAGTATGACGGCAATAGGTTATGCTTTTCAGACAGGCATCAGCGGATTTTCAGCGAGCTTAAGCCCACCAGCACCAGCACGATGGTGATAATCCAAAACCGCACCACCACCTGCGTTTCTTTCCAGCCTTTTTGTTCGTAGTGGTGGTGGATGGGCGCCATCAGGAAGATGCGTTTTTTGGTTTTCTTATACCAGCCCACCTGCAACATCACGGAAATGGCCTCCACCACAAACAGGCCGCCCATAATCACCAGCACCAGCTCTTGGCGCACAATCACCGCCACCGTGCCCAAGGCCGCGCCCAAGGCCAGCGCGCCCACGTCGCCCATAAACACTTGCGCGGGATAGGCGTTGAACCACAAAAAGCCCAGGCAGGCGCCGCACATGGCGGTGCAGAAAATCACCACTTCGTTGGCGCCGGCCACATGGGGCAGTTGCAGGTATTGGGCGAACTGCGCGTGGCCGCTGGCGTAGGCGAAAATCGCCAAACCGCCCGCCACCAGCACCACGGGGAAGGCGGCCAGGCCGTCCAAACCGTCGGTGAGGTTGACCGCGTTGGAGGTGCCGACGATGGTGAGGTAGGCCAGCACCACAAAGCCGAACACACCCAGCGGCAGGGCCACTTGTTTGAAAAACGGCACGATCAGGATATTGTTGGCCGAGTTCTGCGCCACATAAAACAGCAGCAGCCCCGCCGCCAGCGCCACGCCCGACTGCCACACCATTTTGAAGCGCGCCGACACGCCGTTGGGGTCTTTATAAACCACTTTGCGCCAGTCGTCGTAGAAGCCCAACGCGCCGGTGGCGAGCAGCACCAGCAGCAGAATCCAGATATAGGGGTTGGCCAGATTGCCCCACAGCAGGGTGGAAACGGTGATGGCGGTGAGAATCAGCGAGCCGCCCATGGTGGGCGTGCCGGTTTTGATCAGGTGGGTTTGCGGCCCGTCGTGGCGCACGGCCTGGCCGACTTTCAGCTCGGTGAGCTTGCGTATCGTCCACGGCCCCAACAGCAGCGAAAACGCCAGCGCGGTCAGGGCGGCCATCACGGCGCGGAAGGTGGTGTATTGGAAAACGTTCAGCGCCGAGAACCAGTCGCTGAAGTGGGCTAACCATAAAAGCATGGGGTTTACTTCCTTTTTGTTTGATTTTGGTGTTGTTGTTTATTATTGGGCTTGAGGCCGTCTGAAACCGTTTCAGACGGCCTCTTTATTAATGCGTCGGTTTTTCCGAATCCGTTATTTTAAAGCAGAACGGCAAACCTTCCGGATGCAATATTCCTTTTCAGACGGCCTTTTCCAACAGCGCCTCCGCCACTTCTTCCATCTTCATAAAGCGCGAGCCTTTCACCAGCACATTCGCGCCTGGCGGCAAATCGTGCGCCAACACCTGAATCAGCGGGTCTTTGTCGGCAAACCATAACCCGTTGCCGCCGAAGGCTTCCGCCGCCGAAGCGCTGTAATCGCCGACGAAATAAGCGGATTCGATGCCTTTGCTGCGGGCGTAGGCGCCCACTTCGGCGTGCATGGCGGCCGATTCGTCTTCGCCCAATTCGCCGATGTCGCCCATCACGAACACGCGCGGGGCGGGCAGTTGGGCGAGTACATCGAGCGCGGCTTTCATGCTGTCGGGGTTGGCGTTATAGGTGTCGTCCAACACGGTGGCGCCTTTGATGCCGCGTTTCACGTTCAGACGGCCTTTGATATTGGCGAATTCAGATAGGCCGTCTGAAACCTCTTGCAGGCTCAAACCGGCGGCCAGCGCCAGCGCGGCGGCGGCGGCGGCATTGGCCACGTTGTGTTTGCCCGGCACCGGCAGCTTAACGGCGGCGCGCGCGTTGCCGCACACCAAATCGAATTCGCACGACAGCGGCTTCAACACGATGTTTTCGGCATGGATATCGCCGCTTTGCGCGCCGAAAGTCTGCTGTTTCAAGCCTTGTGCGGCCGTCTGAAACACAGCTGCATGGGCATCTTCGGCCGGCACCAGCGCCAAGCCGTTTTCAGACAGGCCTTGGTAAATCTCGCTTTTGGCTTTGGCAATATCGCCCACGCCGTCGAAACCGCAGCCGACGTGCGCGCGCAGGGCGTTGTTGACCAGCGCCACGTCGGGTCGGGCAATCCGCGTGAGCGCGGCCAGCTCGCCGAAGTGGTTCATGCCCATTTCGATCACGGCATAACGGTGCGCGGGCGTGAGCTTGAGCAGAGTGAGCGGCAGGCCGATATGGTTGTTGAAATTGCCCGCCGTCGCCAGCACGGCATCTTCGCCGAAGCGGTGGCGCAGTATCCCCGCCAGCATTTCTTTCACGGTGGTTTTGCCGCTGGAACCGGTGATGCCGAACACAAACGGGTTGGTTTCGTTGCGCCAGGCCGCGGCCAGCGTTTGCAGCGCGGCCAGCGTGTCGTCTACTTTCAACGCGCCGGGAAGCGCGGCGCAATCTTCACGCGACACCACAACCGCCGCCGCGCCTTTGGCCAGCACGTCCGCCGCAAAATCATGCGCGTCGAAACGCTCGCCGGCCAAGGCGAAAAACACGTCGCCGCTGCGGATATCGCGGCTGTCGGTTACGATACGCTTGACTTCGGCATCACCGTTTTCAGACGGCAGCGGCAGGTTGAGGGCTTGGCGGATAAAATTCAGGGTTAGGGGGTTCATTTTCGTGTTCTGTTTTCTTTTTCGGACAATTAAACGTTTTTTTCTCTACTTTGATATTTTTTCATTGATTGATGAAGTATTTTTGCGTACCATACGAACTGACATGACCGTCGCCTCTGCACAATTTTGTGTACGCGGCGGTTTTTATTTTTGCCATAAGTGCCATTCCTTATAGTTTTCAATCAAGCCGAATCTGTTCAAACTGATATTTCTGCTCGGAACGTTTCCGGGAAACTCCTCCAACAGTCTGTCAAATCTATCTGCCCATAGAGAACCGGGGCATAGCACTTTCAGCATCGATTGCATAATGCAGAAATAAAAAAACGGGCGTTTACTGTCGACACGTTTCCAATAGCCATCCTTTGTAATCGGTGCGGAAGAACGATGAATATTGATGTTCCATAGGCGGTCATGATGTGCCGCAATATTTCGTATATCGTTCAGACTGTCTAACCATTGTGCAAAAATATCCCCGTTTACCGCACCATATTTTTGCGCTATTTGATTTTTATCCTGATATTTCATACCCCCGTAAAGCCAAGACATGGTACCGAAATCCCACAAACAGCCGGCAGCCCAAATCGGCAAGCAACCATACTTTTGCATATTATGAATAACCAACGGATTATTCTTTTTCTCCGCCCGCTTTTCCAATTCGGCAAAACGCTCCAGCCACATTTCATGCTCTGTTTTATCGGTTGATTTATTCTTTTTCTTCGTAAAATTTCCATGCAGGCAATCAGGATTTTTATGCGCCATAGGATCGTATTTACCCAAGGTATGCACAATATCTACCCGCACAGCCATTTCAATACGCTCAAGCGCATCCAAAGCTAAAAAACGCAGTTTTTTATCAAAAAGATATAGCGACAATACGCTCTCAAAATGACTGCTTTCGATAAAATCGTCCAGTAATTTTTGGTTTGTTTCATCCCATTGTCGGAAAACATGAAAATAGCCGCTCAAACGATAATACCCGATACGGCGCAGATATTTTTCCGCACGCTCCCTATCGTCAATTCGCAACCCCCTGCTTTCCAGCAATGCGACTTGGTCGGCAAAATCCCGCCACGGTTTTATCGGTTCATACATATTTTCAGACGGCCTTCCGTTATATTGTTTTTATATTTTTTTCAGAAACTTATTATTCCAACCCGATTCATCTCTCCTGATCAATCAACGGATAAGGATTCACCGCGCCGCCGTGGGTGGTATAAACGCCGTAGTGCAGGTGCGCCGGTGTTTTTTTGGCGTTGCCGGTTTTGCCCACATAGCCGATAACCTCGCCGGCCTTCACCCTGTCGTATAACTTCGCGCCGGCGAATTTTTTCAGGTGGGCGTAATAGTGCCATGCGCCGGGGCCTTGTATGCCGATCACTTTGCCGCCCAGTCTGTTTTTGCCGCGTTTGGTAACGATGCCGTCGGTGGTGCTGCGAACGGGCGTGCCTTTGTCGGCGAAAATATCCACGCCTTCGTGCCGGCGGCCGCCGCTGCGGGCCGCGCCCCATGTGTCGGCGAATTTCTGCCCTTTCACGGGGTTAATCAGGCTTTGTTCTGCGGGGGCGGGCTGCGCCCTGAGTTCGGCCAGCTCTTGGTTCGGCCGCGTGGCTTGGCAGCCCCATAAAAAAACGGAAACGGTGGCAAAGCACACCAGCCGCTTGGCGGGTTTCGATATCACTGATCGGGTTCCTTTCGTTGGTTTCAGACGGCCTCGGGTGGCGGCGCGTATCGGTTTTCCTTTCTGTTTGTTCAAGTGAGTTGTGCGTTTGTTTAATTTTCAAACGGCCTGCGGCCGCAGTTTTTATCTTGCATCTTGTTTGGCTAGCTGCCTAACTTGCCGTAATACTGGTAATCGGAAAGGCGGAATACTGCCAGGGTGCGGCCGTTTTTACGATAGGGGTAAAACAACTCGTATCTGCCGTTATCCGACACAAAGCGGATTTCATCCGATTGGTTTTGAAACACTTTTTGCAGGTATTCCCGCTCGCGCAAGTCGGCGCGGTGCAGGTAGTCGGCTTTGCGCAGGGTTTCCTGTTTGCCCTCGGCGGTGCGGTAGGTTACGGCGTCTTCCTGCCTGCCGTTATCTGCAACCGCGGCAGCCGCTGTTTCGGCAGCTCCTTCTTTCGGGATATTGCTGCCGAAATTCAGATAAACCGGCGTGCCGCCGATGTTGTCGGGCACGATAACGGTTACGCTGTTAAATGCGCTGTCTTGTTTTTCCAGCAATTCCAAATGGCCGGCGGTGTTGCGTATATAGGGCAGCCCGAAGCGGTAGGCGGTAACGGCTTCGGTTTGCTTCGGGTGGTTTTGTATCAGCCGCTGCGCCGACTCAATCAAAAGCTGCTGCTTCTGTTGGGCGGTCAGGTAATTGCCGCCGAAGAGCAGCGCGGCCAGCAGCGGGAAAACCAGCAGGCAGGCGTAGAGCCATTTTTTGCCGCTCTTAACCGACACCTCTTCGCCGCGTTCGGCGATACGGGTCAGGTTCAGCATAATGTTCAGCATCAACGCCCCCGCCATCAACGCCACCACGCCCAAAATGCTCAAGCCGAAGATTTCGGTGATGTGTTCGCGGAATACTTTCAACCCGAACACTTGAATCAGGATAAAGGCAAATACCCAATACACCAGCAGCACTATCGACACCACACCGATGATGTTGCTGGCTTTCACGAGTTTTTTTGTATCCATCATGCTTCCTCGGTTTTTCAGACGGCCTGTTCAAACAACACCCAAAGGCCGACTGAAACAGTGATTGCCACCCGGTTTCATCTTTGCGCCAGCGCTTTTTCCGCTTCTTCGAAATCGGAAAAATGATGCTTCTCGCCCTGCACGTCCTGATAAGTTTCGTGGCCTTTGCCGGCAATCAGAATGATATCGTCTGCCGCGGCGTGTTTAACCGCATATTCAATAGCGGCGCGGCGGTCGGCTTCGATGTGTTCGGGGTTAGGCACGGCGGGAAGGATGTCGTCGATAATGGCCTGCGGCTCTTCCATGCGCGGGTTGTCGCTGGTAACCACCACTTTGTCGGCGCCCGCAACGGCGGCGGCACCCATCAGCGGGCGTTTGCCTTTGTCGCGGTTGCCGCCGCAGCCGAACACGCACCAAAGGCTCGCGCCTTGCGGTTTGATTTCCTGCAAGGTGGCGAGCGCTTTTTCGAGGGCGTCCGGCGTGTGGGCGTAATCGACCACCACCAGCGGTTTGCCGGGGTTCATGATGCAGTCCATGCGGCCGGTGGCGGGGCGGATGCGGGCGAGTGCGTTTAATACCGGTTGCAGCGGGTAGCCTGCGGCGCACAACACGCCCACGCAGGCGGCGAGGTTTTGGGCGTTGAAGCAGCCGAGCAGGCGGGTTTGGCATTTGCCCGCGCCCCACGGGGTGTCAAGCATAACCGTCATGCCGCCGGATGTGGCGCTAAAGCCGGTAATGCGGATGTCGGCATCTTCGGCAAAACCGTAGCGGTAAACGGCCAGGCCGGGGCGTTCGGTTTTCAGACGGCCTGCCAGTTCGGCGCCGTATCCGTCGTCGGCATTAATCACGGCGTGTTGCAGGCCCTGCCAGTAAAACAGGCGCGATTTGATTTCGCCGTAGGCTTCCATGCTGCCGTGGTAGTCGAGGTGGTCGCGGGTGAGGTTGGTGAACACGGCCGTCTGAAAGGGCACGCCGTTAACGCGTGCTTGGTCGAGGCCGTGGCTGGACACTTCCATCGCCACGGCGCGCGCGCCTTGCTGTTTGAAGCGGTGGAGCAGGGTTTGCACGGAAACGGGGTCGGGCGTGGTGTGGGTGGCTTCTACCAACTCGCCCCAAAAGCCGTTGCCGACGGTGCCGATAACGGCACAGCTTTTCGGGCGGCCTTCGAGCAGGTCGGCGGCTTGTGCGAGCCATTGGGTTACCGAGGTTTTGCCGTTGGTGCCGGTAACGCCCCAAACGGCGGGGCCGTTTGCATGATTGTTTGAAACGTTGCCGTACACTTCGGCGGCCAGTATGCCGGCGCGGTGTTTCAAATCTTTGATGCCTTGGTTGGGCACGCTCCATTCGGGCTGCCAGGCAAAACTGCCGTCGTCGTCCCAAAACACGAAGGCGGCGCCGTTGGCAATGGCGGCAGGAATGAAGCTGCGCCCGTCGGTGTATTCGCCCTGGCAGGCGACGAAGATGTCGCCGGGCTGGATTTTCCGGCTGTCCGAATGCAGCAAACGCCCTGCTGCGCTTTCGCACAGCAGGGGCGGCAGGTCGGTTTCAGCAGGGGGAACTCGTTCGCTGAACATAAAAAACTCTTTATCGTTTGGCCGTCTGAATGGTGGGGGTTTCCTTCAGAGGTTTGGTGGGCGACACGCCGAGAATATTCAGGCTGCCGCTCATGATGCCTTTGAACACGGGGCCGGCAACCACGCCGCCGTAGTAACCGTTGGCGGAGGGTTCGTCCACCGAAACGGCCACAATCACGCGCGGTTTCTCGGCAGGCGCAAAGCCGATGAAGGTGGCAACGTGTTTGTCGCTGGCATAACGGCCGTTGACCAGTTTGCGGGCCGTGCCGGTTTTGGCACCGACATCGAAGCCGTCAACCGCGCCCATGGTGCCGGTGCCGCCTTTTTCGGTAACGGAAATCATGATTTCACGTACGGCGCGGGCAGTTTCGGGCTTGATAATCTGCTCGCCTTTGGGCGGGGCTTCCTGTTTTTCGAAGCTTACGGGCAGCAGTTCGCCGTCGCTGGTAATCACGGTATAGGCGCGTGCCAGTTGCAGCAGGCTCATTTGCAGGCCGTAACCGAACGACATGGTGGCCTGTTCGATGGGTTTCCAGTTCTGCCATTTGCGCAGCATGCCCGGTGTTTCGCCGGGAAAGCCGGAGTGCATTCGGCGGCCTATGCCCAGGCTTTGGTAAAACGCGTGCATTTCTTCGGGCTTGAACATGGCCGACAGCTTACTGGTGCCCACGTTAGACGATTTCTGCATGATGCCGCGCACGTCGAGCGAAGGGTAAACATGGGTGTCGCGCACGGTGGCGGGGCCGATTTTGAACGGCAGGGTGTTGAAGCGCGAATTCACGCTGGCTTTGCCTTCGTCCAATGCCTTGGCAATCGGAAACGGCTTCATGGCCGAACCCGGCTCGATCATATCGGTAACGGCCCGGTTGCGGCGCTGCTCGCTGTCGGCTCCGCCGGGATTGTTGGGATCGTAGGCGGGGCTGTTTACCAGCGCCAGAATCTCGCCGGTTTGCGCATCGAGCACAACGGCGCTGCCGGCTTTGGCGCGGTGGTGGGCAATGGCTTTGTTCAGCTCGTCATAAGCCAGCGCCTGAATGCGTTGGTCGAGCGACATCACTATATCGCGGCCGTTTTGCGGATCGCGGTTGCGGGGGGAATCGAGACTGTCGACGATATTGCCTTTGTTGTCGCGCAGCACCACTTTTGCACCGTTTTCGCCGCGCAAATCGTCTTCACGCGCCAGCTCCAGCCCTTCCTGGCCTTTGCCGTCGATATTGGTGAAGCCGATAACGTGTGCAAACAGGTTGCCCATCGGGTAGTGGCGTTTGGTTTCCTGCTGGAACGCCAAGCCTTTGATGCCCAAGGCCGCCACTTTATCGGCGGTTTCTTTATTCAACTGGCGTTTCAGATAGATAAAATCTTTGTCTTTTTTCGCCAAACGCTCTTCGATGGTGGCAACGGGCACGCCGATAAGCGCCGAAAGCCGTTCAAGCTGTTCGGCCGTCGGCTGGATATCCATGCCGGAAGGCACGGCATACAGTGATTCGGTAGGGGCACTCAAGGCCAGCGTGGCGCCGTTGCGGTCGGTAATCGTGCCGCGCGAAGCGGGCAGCGCCACCGTGCGCACGAAGCGCTGGTCGCCCTGGTTTTTCAGAAATTCATGCTGCGTGGTTTGCAGGTAAACCCCCCGCCCCACCAGCGCGGCAAACGCCAAAGCCAAACCGCCGAGCACAAAGGCAATCCGCCCGTTGGTAGAAACGGGTTTCTTGGCTTTGGGCTGCTTGGGCAGCATCTGAGGCTTATATTCGTTTTTAATCAACATAGCAACTTCTCGTTTTTTTTCAGACGGCCTCGATTTGTTTTTAAGAAACCGCCGTTTATTTCATTTCAATCATGCGTGTATCTGATGCGCTCGGGGGTTGCAGCCTTTGCCGCTCCGCCGCTTCTTTAATTAGTGTATGGTTCGACAGCTTGGCCTGTTCGAGCTTCAAACGCGCATAATCCTGCTCAAGCTGGACTTCGTGCTTTTCGGCCTTATCCAGCGAAATATAGTATTGGCGCGACTGGTCTTGCACGGTTACCACCGCCAAGCCCGACAACAATGCCACTACCAATAAAATAACGTTTAATTTATTCATATTTTCAAACGGCCTTCGTTTTCAGACGGCCTGTTGCACCGGCAGGCGCGCCGCCGGTTAACATGCTTCAAAACTGCCGCCGGTGCGCTCGGCAACACGCAATACGGCCGAACGTGCGCGCGGGTTGGCAGCGGTTTCCTCTCCGTCCGGCTTAACGGCCTTGCCCACCGGCTTTAACGGCGGCTGCGGCAAATCGGCTTCTTTCACCGCCGCCCAGCGGGGCAAGGGCGGATGCTGCGAATAACGCTTGATAAACTGTTTTACGATGCGGTCTTCCAGCGAGTGGAAGGCAATCACCGCCAGCCTGCCACCTTCTTTCAGGCGACCCGCCGCCTGCGGCAGCACGGCTTCTATTTCTTCAAGCTCACGGTTGATGAAGATGCGAACGGCCTGAAACGTCCGGGTCGCCGGGTCTTGTCCGCGCTCGCGGCTACGGACGTTTTGCGCCACGAGCTGCGCCAGCTTGCGGGTTGTATCGATGGGCGCCGTTTCGCGCTGCGAAACGACAGCGCGCGCAATCTGGCGACTAAACCGCTCTTCACCATAATTTTTGATTACCTCGTGTATTTCCTGCTCGGCGGCGCTTGCCAGCCATTCGGCCGCCGAAATGCCGCGCGTAGGGTCCATGCGCATATCCAGCGGAGCATCGAAACGGAAGCTGAATCCGCGCGCCGCTTCGTCGATCTGCGGCGACGAAATGCCCAAATCAAACAAGGCGCCGTCTATTTGGCCGATACCCAGCCCGTCTAAGGCCGTCTGAAAAGTAGCGAAGCCGTTATGCACCACGCTCACGCGCTTGTCTTGCGCCGCCAATTCGTTGGCAACGGCAATGGCCTGCGGGTCTTTGTCGAACACCACCAAGCGGCCTTCGCTGCCCAGTTTCGACAGAATCAGGCGGGAATGCCCTCCCCTGCCGAATGTGCCGTCCACATAAACACCGTTTTCCCGCACGGCCAGCGCATCCACCGCCTCGTGCAGCAGCACGGTGATGTGCTGCAAAGTTTCGGCACCGCTCACAGTTGCAAATCCGTTTGGCTCAATTCGGAAGCCAACTCGTCGGGATCGATATCCAAGGCCTGATCCATTTCAGCCTCCCAATGCTCGCGTCCCCACAGCTCCAAGCGGTTGGCACGCCCCACCAGCGTGACTTCCTTATCGAAATCCACGCGGCGGCGCAGGTTGGCGGGCAGCAACACGCGCCCGGCCGTATCCAGCTCCAGTGTGTCGGCATTGTGCAGCAACAGGTTTTGGTAGCGTTGCAGCGTAGGATTGCCTGCCGTTTTCAACGCCAGCAGCTGCCTGGCCACGCCTTCCCATTCGGCTTCGGGATAAATCAGCAGGCGGCTGCGCGAATCCAGCGTTGCCACAACGGCCGGTGTGTAATGGCGCAACAGCAGTTCGCGGAACTTGGCAGGAATCGCCAACCGCCCTTTGCTGTCTATGCTCAACTCGTGAACGCCGCCAAACACTTTATCCCACTCCGTGATTAAAAACGGGCAATGAAGACACTTTGACACACATTACCCCACATGCCCACACTATATGCAATTTCAACATTGCGGTCAAACCCGCTTTTCTGAAAAAATAACCAGTAAGACAAACACTTAAGCATCAAAAAAGCAGACATCTCGCCCGCTTTATGCACCTGACACACATAAAAACACAATATCTAGTATTAATATTATATTACAATTACCATATATAGTAAAAATTATGAAATAGAGTCCGTTTTCTAATAAAGGGTATAATATCTTGGCCCTTTGATAAAATTTACACGTTCTAACATTTATGACTGCGCAATTACCCGCCCCTTCTGCCGCCGCCGCAACATCCTCCGAAGCCTTGCAAAGCCTGATTGCGGCAGACATCCGCGGGCGCGGCGGCTGGATTCCGTTTTCCCGCTTCATGGAGCTGGCGCTCTATGCCCCCCGATACGGCTACTACACCGGCGGCGCACACAAAATCGGGGCGGCGGGCGATTTTGTTACCGCCCCCGCCCTCACCCCCTTGTTCGGCCGCACACTCGCCAACCAACTTGCCCCGCTGCTGCCGCAAACCGACGGCAACATCTATGAATTCGGCGCCGGCACAGGCGAATTGGCCGCCGATTTGCTGCAATCGCTTTCAGACGGCCTCAAGAATTACTACATCATTGAAATATCAAGCGAACTGGCCGAACGCCAGCGTGATCGCATCTGCAAACAAGTGCCGGAAGCGGCCGGGAAAGTTATCCACTTAGCCGAATTGCCCGACACTTTCGACGGCATCGTCATCGGTAACGAAGTGCTCGATGCCATGCCCTGCGAGCTTATCCGACGCGAACACGGGCAGTTTTGGCAAATCGGTGTGGCATTGGAGCATAATGCTTTCGTCCAAGCCCCGCGCCTGCTCGAACAAGCCGGCTTGCTGGCAAGCGCCGCCGCCTGCTTTCCGCCCGACGAGCCGTACACCAGCGAGCTGCACCCCGCCCAACACGCCTTTATCCGCACGCTGGCGGGCAAACTCGTGCGTGGCGGCATGATTTTTATCGACTACGGCTTCGATGCCGCCCAGTATTACCACCCACAGCGGCACGCGGGCACCTTAATCGGGCACTACCGCCACCACACCGTACACGATCCGTTTTTCCACATCGGCCTCACCGATCTGACCGCCCATGTCAACTTCACCGATATTGCCCAAGCCGGCACCGACGGCGGCTTGGATTTAATCGGCTACACCACCCAGGCCAATTTCTTGCTCAACCTCGGCATCACCGGCCTGCTGGCACAAACCGCCAAACCCGGAACACCCGCCTATATCCGCGAAACCGCCGCCCTGCACAAACTGTTGGGCCAACACGAAATGGGCGAACTGTTTAAAGTGATGGCGTTCGGGCGCGGCGTAGAAGTGGATTGGCAGGGCTTTATATCGGGCGACATCTGTCACAAACTTTAGATCTTTCCGCACGGCAAAGGCCGCCTGAAAACATTTCAGACGGCCTTTAAATATTTTTTCCCATAAAAATCAAATGAAAGCGCATAATTTCCGATAAAGCGGTTGCCCGTCCGGAAAAAAACCGTATAATTGCGCTTTCACCAAACGGCGAATTAGCTCAGTCGGTTAGAGCAGAGGAATCATAATCCTTGTGTCCGGGGTTCGAGTCCCTGATTCGCCACCAGAACTTTGGGGGTATAGCTCAGTTGGTAGAGCGCTTGCATGGCATGCAAGAGGTCAGCGGTTCGATCCCGCTTACCTCCACCAGATTTGAAAAGCACTTGGTTAAAACCAAGTGCTTTTTTACTGTGAAGGCCGTCTGAAAAGTTTCAGACGGCCTTCAATCTTGAGACCTTTGCCAAAAGTCGTTTTAGTCCTGAATTTACTTATGTTTCGTCATACTCGGGCTTGACCAGAGTATCCCTTTTTCTTCTAAAACAAACAGATACTCGGGTCAAGCCCGAGTATGACGCAAGTATTTTCAGGTATCTAAAAGAATTTTGCAAAGATCTCAGCCTGCGCAAAATTATCTTTCCGGCAGTTTAACCACCACCGTATCAGCCAGCATATCCTGCAAAGTGCGGCGGTTTTTCGTTTTGTTAAACAACATCACCAAACACACCACCCACAACAGCTGTGATAACGCATTCCCAATCAATTCGGCCGTTTCAGGGCTGCCTTGCACCACGAGCGTAATCAGATAACCCGCAATCATCGAAGCAATGCTCACGATAACGTTAAACAAAATCTCGCGCAGCATCACCGTGCCCCAAAAGCCGGGGTTTTCACCGTTGCTTTTCAACACTCTGATTTTCATGATTCTTTTGCCGAAAGACTGCCCGTCCCGCGCCATCAGCCACATTTGTGCGGCTGCATAAACCAGCAACAGCAGCAAGCTGCCCGCCACCAAAGGGCCGTTCCACGCGATTTGATCCAAAAATTCGGGGTTCTGCTCATCCCAATGCTCCATTAGGGGCAGCACAATGCTGTAAAAAAACGGAACAAAAACCAGCACGGTAAACACCACATTCAAAAGATAGGCCGCGATTCTGCTGCCCGCCGTGGCAATATCCACCTCCACGATTTCTTCGCCGGCGGGTGCGGGGTGGGAATTGAGTGTGTCCATATTTGACGCTCCGTTTCAAGATTTGGAAAATTTTGCCACCTTACCACAAAAAAGCCTTTACTTTTACCCTTTCGGGGGTTAAAACGCTAACTTGATTATCTTTCCTTATTTTGTAAACAATTTTTCGTTTAGGAGCAAACAATGAAAGTAGGATTCGTCGGCTGGCGCGGCATGGTCGGTTCGGTTTTGATGCAGCGCATGCAGGAAGAAAACGACTTCGCCCATATTCCCGAAGCCGTATTCTTCACCACCTCTAACGTAGGCGGCGCCGCTCCCGACTTCGGCCAAGCCGCCAAAACCCTGTTGGATGCCAACGATACCGCCGAGCTGGCGAAAATGGACATCATCGTTACCTGCCAGGGCGGTGATTACACCAAAGCCGTATTCAAACCGCTGCGTGATTCCGGCTGGAACGGCTATTGGATTGATGCGGCTTCTTCGCTGCGCATGAACGACGATGCGGTGATTATTCTCGACCCCGTCAACCGCAACGTTATCGGCCAAGCCCTGCAAAACGGTGTGAAAAACTACATCGGCGGCAACTGCACCGTATCGCTGATGCTGATGGCTTTGGGCGGCCTGTTCCAAAACGACTTGGTGGAATGGGCAACCAGCATGACCTACCAAGCCGCTTCGGGCGCGGGTGCCAAAAATATGCGCGAACTGATCGAAGGCATGGGTGCGATTCACAACGAAGTCAAAGCCGAAATCGCCGACCCCGCCGGCGCGATTTTGGATATCGACCGCAAAGTGTCCGATTTTCTGCGCAGCGATGCTTTCCCCTCCGCCAACTTCGGCGTGCCGCTGGCCGGCAGCCTGATTCCGTGGATTGATGCCGACTTGGGCAACGGCCAATCGAAAGAAGAATGGAAAGGCGGCGTGGAAACCAACAAAATCCTCGGCCGCAGCGCCAACCCCACCGTTATCGACGGCCTGTGCGTGCGCGTGGGCGCGATGCGCTGCCACAGCCAAGCCATCACGCTGAAGCTGAAAAAAGATTTGCCGGTGGCCGAAATCGAAAAACTGCTGGCCGAAGCCAACGATTGGGTGAAAGTTATCCCCAACGAAAAAGAAGCCAGCATCCACGAGCTGACCCCCGCCAAAGTAACCGGCACATTAAGCGTACCCGTGGGCCGCATCCGCAAACTGGGCATGGGCGGCGAATACATCAGCGCATTTACCGTTGGCGACCAGCTTCTTTGGGGGGCCGCCGAGCCGCTGCGCCGTATGCTGCGGATTGTGTTGGGCAATTTGGATTCGTAACCGGTTTGCCAAACATATAATGTAATGACTAAAGGCCGCCTGAAATGTTTCAGACGGCCTTTTTCATATCTGTTTTATTCGGCTAACATTTCCACCTGTTTCACCCGCTCGGCAGTTACCGGATGGGAGCCGAACACCTGTGCCGCACCGCTTTCGCCGTGGCCGTGGCTGCTGTTTAAGCGTTGCAAGAAATCTGCCAGGTGTTTTGGCGGAATATTTTGACGCTTCAATGCGTTAATGGCATAACGGTCGGCTTCCAGCTCGAATGTTTGGGAATACTGCGCTGCCACCAGCATGGCCGGCAGGTTGGAAAGCAAATCGCTTGTATCACCCGTTATCAGCAGCAAAAACACGCCGGTGCCGATTCCGCGCAGAGCCTGCTGCAAACTGTGCCGCTCGCTTAAATGGCCTTGCTCATGGGCCAAAACCGCAAGAATTTCATTATCGTGCTTGGCAAGGGCGATCAGCTCGTCGGTTAAAACTATCGTATTGTTGGGTATGGCCAAAGCATTGGCCCCGAGGCCGTTCCCTTGTCTGAACAATAATTTTGCGGGCTTTTCCGGTTTTAAGGTTTGATAAAGATTCGATATTTCGCGCTTTCTCGCCGCACTCAGGCGGCTTTCTCCGGTTAAACCGACAATGGCTTTTTCGGCCTGGCCGCCGATGTCGTCCAACGTTTGGGCAGGCAAATGCCGGGCGGCATAATAGGCGGCGGCAGGAATGCCCCATTTAAACACCGCCGTAATCACACAAACCACTACAACCAAGCCGATGCCTGCCCATTTCCAGCTCTGTTCGAGCCGGCCGACATGCTTCAGCATGGCCCTGTTTTGCAGCGGCAGCCAGTCGGGCACATGATGGTCGGGAAACTCGATGCGGGCATCATCCGGCAACTCCAACACCGGCAATACCCCGCCCACGCCCGCAAGGTAGGCCGCGCTGTGCAGCGGATAAAAATCTGTTTGGCCGCCGCCGTAAACGATGCGCAACCGCTCTCCGTCCAGCGACAATTCGGCCTGATGGGGCGTATTGCGCTTGCCGTCGTAATAACGTACCGTAACAGATTCTGCCATTACCTGTTCTCCCGCTGCCGTCTCACAGTGAAATATCGATATCGAACACATCGGCGATTTCTTCGCCTATGCTGTGCGGATCATTCTGTGCCTGATTAACCAGGTTTTGCGGATCATCATACAAATCCACCTGCAACGATGCCGACTGATACCGATAAAGCCTGACCGCCGCCCACGGGTGCAGCAGGCCGAGGGTGAACACCATGGCAACATAGTTGGTGAATTTAATCCACGCATATTTTATCGGAGACAAATCGGTGGAAATACGGCTGTTACCCACTTGCACATTCTGCCAGGTGGCGCGGAACAGATAGGCTTGTGTCAGCGGCACAAACAAACCTATCATTAAAATATAAAGTGCCGCAGCAGCCGCTACAAACAAACCGCCCACCACCTCCGGACGCCCGGGGGTTTGCAACATCATACCCAATATCATAACCACAAATCCGGCCAGCAGTATCCATAAATAAGGCTTCAACACCGCGCCGTAAAAATCGGCCCAACCCGATTGCAATTCAAACTTCAAACCGCCGATATGCAGATGGTTGATTTGATAAGATTTAAACCAATACAGCGCCACCGGATAGAGCAAGCCGAAACTCAAAAGCGTAACCAACAGGCATTTGGCAAACAGCCAATAAGTCTGCCCTTGGGAAGCAGAAAAATAAAAGCGGCTGTTGCCGTATTTACTGTTTCTGGCGCGGAAACGCATAGTAGAGCGCACCAGCCACGGCACGGCAACCAATGCCACTCCCCATACCGCCAGCGCATAAGCCGGATCCAACTCTGACAACACCGAAAACGCCGCAAACAGCACCACGGCAATCAGCCGCCCGATTAAAATCCGCGAGGGCAGAGCCGTAAAATCGAATTGATCGCCACCCAACCGGGTATTACCGTAAAAATAGCGCAAACGGCGTACTTTCGCCCACGGCGCATAAATGCCTAAGGTGATGATAGTTAAGAAAATATTAACAATCCAAATGTTGAAATATTCTCCGGCGTTACCGTGAAACCCAAAACGCCATTGCTGCCCTTGCTCTATGTGGGTAGCCGGCACTGCTACTTCGGCGTTTTCTTGCACGGCCAAGCTGCTTTCATCATATCGGTTTTCCTGCTCAGATAAACTGCTCATCCTTAAGTTTCCCTTTTAACATTAACGAATCAACAGCCGAATTATATTCAGGCCGTCTGAAAAATACAAAATGCATTTTTCAGACGGCCTGCTTTTTGAAAGGAGCTGTCATTTAGATAACTGGATAATGGATCACAAAGTATTTTCTATATCGAGATCTTTGCAAAAATACCTAACCGCCTCTACTTAAAGATTCATTGGTTCCAATCCAAGCAACTATCGCTATTTCATTTTCTGAACAGCTGTATCTTTAATTTCTTAAAATCCCATATATTTTTATCGGAATCAAACAGATTAATTGTATTACCCCGTTCATATTCCCCCGTAAATACTTTAAACTGCGTTTTTTTACGCCTGCTCTGAAATATGAACCGCTTACTGACCCCGTTACCGATATGGCTGGTATTGGCCGATATGGCATACACTTTTGTCATCAATATCCTGCAAAGCTTCAACCTGAGCCAATCCCAATTACCGAAAGACGGGCTGCCCGTTTCTCCCGATATTGCTTTCAGCGGTCTCCAAGTTGCAGCAAACGGCGGTATGGTGCTAATTATCGGTTTCGGCTTGTGGACTTTGCTGAAACTCAACCGCAGCGTGTTGCAGCAGCAAATTCTGCCCATCGGCGTTTTCCGCACACTCGGCCTGGTGGCTGTGCTCGCTTTCAGCATACCGTCTCTTTGGCAATGGGCATGGGCTTTAATCAAACTGGCAGGCGTCCATAATACCATTGCATTCGGTTCGCCCCGATACCTGATCATTGCCATCTGCCAACCTCTCGTTGCCTGCCTATGCCTATACCGTTTAACCGGCTGGTACCGGCTGCATAAGCATACGGCTGCCACAACACCTGCCGAATAGCACAACACGATATTCAAGAAACCAGCCCTGCAATTAGGCCGTCTGAAATAGATTCATTTCAGACGGCCTTTGCATCTATAGTGGATTAAAATAAGAATGCCGAAGTAGGGTAAAACGATTCTTTAGCATATCGCCCAATTGCAAGTTTGAATGCAGTTATTTCATTTCGGAGTTTTTATTTGAATTCACTATACTTGCCCTGCACAGCCTGCCGGCAGCTTCACTACTTACCGGCCGGTTTTTTCACCGCGGGCTGCGCCTTCTTCGCCGCCCCGGCCCCCACCGTCGCCTCCTCACGCAGCTTCGCCAGTATCCCCGCGCCTATCCCCTTCACGTTCTGCAAATCGTCCACGCTCTTGAACGGCCCGTTCTGCTCACGGTACGCCACGATCGCCGCCGCCTTCGACGGCCCTATCCCCGGCAGCGCCTTCAGCTCCTCCGCCGTCGCGGTGTTGATGTTCACCGCCGCCAGCAGCAGCGGTGCCGCCAGTGCCGCCAGGGCACCGAAGAGATAATGTTTCAGTTTCATGCTTTTCCTCCGTAATGAATGTCTCTAAACCGTGCCGGTCTTTTCCGGCACGCCGTCTATCATAAGCGATGACTGCCGCTTTTCAAACACTTCCACCCCCTCAATTAATAACTATGGTAACCGTTGTCGCCGCCCGGCAACACTTCCCATGGAACAAGCCCCCGATACTTCCGTACCGGGGGCTCTGAATGGGTGTCTGGCAGTGACCTACTTTCACATGGGTATCCACACTATCATCGGCGCTGGGTCGTTTCACGGTCCTGTTCGGGATGGGAAGGCGTGGGACCAACCCGCTATGGCCGCCAGACTTAAACTGTACAAATCGGTAAGCCGTTACGGAGCTTTTGCTCCGCTTATTTATTCTTTAATCAACTTTTCGGTGACGAAGTATCTTCATCAGTAAGCTTTCTCTTTGATGCTTTGTTTACGTTTCCGTCCAAAGTCCTTCAAATGATAGAGTCAAGCCTCACGAGCAATTAGTATGGGTTAGCTTCACGCGTTACCGCGCTTCCACACCCCACCTATCAACGTCCTGGTCTCGAACGACTCTTCAGTGCGGTTAAACCGCAAGGGAAGTCTCATCTTCAGGCGAGTTTCGCGCTTAGATGCTTTCAGCGCTTATCTCTTCCGAACTTAGCTACCCGGCGATGCGACTGGCGTCACAACCGGTACACCAGAGGTTCGTCCACTCCGGTCCTCTCGTACTAGGAGCAGCCCCCGTCAAACTTCCAACGCCCACTGCAGATAGGGACCAAACTGTCTCACGACGTTTTAAACCCAGCTCACGTACCACTTTAAATGGCGAACAGCCATACCCTTGGGACCGACTACAGCCCCAGGATGTGATGAGCCGACATCGAGGTGCCAAACTCCGCCGTCGATATGAACTCTTGGGCGGAATCAGCCTGTTATCCCCGGAGTACCTTTTATCCGTTGAGCGATGGCCCTTCCATACAGAACCACCGGATCACTATGTCCTGCTTTCGCACCTGCTCGACTTGTCGGTCTCGCAGTTAAGCTACCTTTTGCCATTGCACTATCAGTCCGATTTCCGACCGGACCTAGGTAACCTTCGAACTCCTCCGTTACGCTTTGGGAGGAGACCGCCCCAGTCAAACTGCCTACCATGCACGGTCCCCGATCCGGATCACGGACCTGGGTTAGAACCTCAAAGACACCAGGGTGGTATTTCAAGGACGGCTCCGCAAAGACTAGCGTCTCTGCTTCTCAGCCTCCCACCTATCCTACACAAGTGCCTTCAAAGTCCAATGCAAAGCTACAGTAAAGGTTCACGGGGTCTTTCCGTCTAGCAGCGGGGAGATTGCATCTTCACAACCATTTCAACTTCGCTGAGTCTCGGGAGGAGACAGTGTGGCCATCGTTACGCCATTCGTGCGGGTCGGAACTTACCCGACAAGGAATTTCGCTACCTTAGGACCGTTATAGTTACGGCCGCCGTTTACTGGGGCTTCGATCCGATGCGCTAACATCTTCAATTAACCTTCCAGCACCGGGCAGGCGTCACACCCTATACGTCCACTTTCGTGTTAGCAGAGTGCTGTGTTTTTAATAAACAGTCGCAGCCACCGATTCTCTGCGACCCTCCAATGCTTACACCGCAAGGGCTTAACATCGAAGGGCATACCTTCTCCCGAAGTTACGGTATCAATTTGCCGAGTTCCTTCTCCCGAGTTCTCTCAAGCGCCTTAGAATTCTCATCCTGCCCACCTGTGTCGGTTTGCGGTACGGTTCTGATCCAACTGAAGCTTAGTGGCTTTTCCTGGAAGCGTGGTATCGGTTACTTCGTATCCGTAGATACTCGTCGTCACTTCTCGGTGTTATGAGCGTCCGGATTTGCCTAAACACTCCACCTACCGGCTTAAACAAACTATTCCAACAGTTTGCTAACCTAACCTTCTCCGTCCCCACATCGCATTGAATCAAAGTACGGGAATATTAACCCGTTTCCCATCGACTACGCATTTCTGCCTCGCCTTAGGGGCCGACTCACCCTACGCCGATGAACGTTGCGTAGGAAACCTTGGGCTTTCGGCGAGCGGGCTTTTCACCCGCTTTATCGCTACTCATGTCAACATTCGCACTTCTGATACCTCCAGCATGCTTTACAACACACCTTCTACGGCCTACAGAACGCTCCCCTACCATGCGCCAAGCGCATCCGCAGCTTCGGTTACAGATTTGAGCCCCGTTACATCTTCCGCGCAGGACGACTCGACCAGTGAGCTATTACGCTTTCTTTAAATGATGGCTGCTTCTAAGCCAACATCCTGGCTGTCTGGGCCTTCCCACTTCGTTTACCACTTAATCTGTCATTGGGGACCTTAGCTGGCGGTCTGGGTTGTTTCCCTCTCGACAACGGACGTTAGCACCCGCTGTCTGTCTCCCATGATTGCACTTTCCGGTATTCTTAGTTTGCCATGGGTTGGTAAGTCGCAATGACCCCCTAGCCATAACAGTGCTTTACCCCCGGAAGTGATACATGAGGCACTACCTAAATAGTTTTCGGGGAGAACCAGCTATCTCCGAGTTTGTTTAGCCTTTCACCCCTATCCACAGCTCATCCCCGCATTTTGCAACATGCGTGGGTTCGGACCTCCAGTACCTGTTACGGCACCTTCATCCTGGCCATGGATAGATCACTCGGTTTCGGGTCTACACCCAGCAACTTGTCGCCCTATTAAGACTCGGTTTCCCTACGCCTCCCCTATCCGGTTAAGCTCGCTACTGAATGTAAGTCGTTGACCCATTATACAAAAGGTACGCAGTCACCCCTTAGGGCTCCCACTGTTTGTATGCATCAGGTTTCAGGTTCTCTTTCACTCCCCTCCCGGGGTTCTTTTCGCCTTTCCCTCACGGTACTGGTTCACTATCGGTCGATGATGAGTATTTAGCCTTGGAGGATGGTCCCCCCATCTTCAGACAGGATTTCTCGTGTCCCGCCCTACTTGTCGTATACCTAGTACCACCATTCGGATTTCGAATACGGGGCTATCACCCACTATGGCCAAGCTTTCCAGCTTGTTCTTCTATCCCAACGGCTATCGTATACAGGCTCCTCCGCGTTCGCTCGCCACTACTTGCGGAATCTCGGTTGATTTCTTTTCCTCCGGGTACTTAGATGGTTCAGTTCTCCGGGTTCGCTTCTCTTATCCTATGTATTCAGATAAGGATACCGTACAGAATACGGTGGGTTTCCCCATTCGGACATCGCGGGATCATTGCTTTATTGCCGGCTCCCCCGCGCTTTTCGCAGGCTTACACGTCCTTCGTCGCCTATCATCGCCAAGGCATCCACCTGATGCACTTATTCACTTGACTCTATCATTTGAAGAACCTTCTGACTTCGCTAACCCAACCGTTGACTAGCCGGCTAGCTTAGATTCCCTAATCTGATAAAGCTTACTGCTTTGTTGTGTACCGTATCCCGCCTTTTGTCTTTCAGGATACGGTCGATACAATCATCACCCAAATACTGTGGCCGGATTCTTTTCAGACGGCTTCAACCGCCTGCGGGCCGCGCTTTGACGCTTCCCAATCCGACCAACATTGTCTTTGTTTGTTGATTTCGGCTTTCCAATTTGTTAAAGATCGATGCGTTATTCGGAATGCTTTATTCCTAACGGCGCAAATCAAAGCAAACTCTTCAATTCGCTTTCATTTGCAGCGTTTTTTGGTGGAGGCAAACGGGATCGAACCGATGACCCCCTGCTTGCAAAGCAGGTGCTCTACCAACTGAGCTATGCCCCCAATCTTGGTGGGTCTGGGAGGACTTGAACCTCCGACCCCACGCTTATCAAGCGTGTGCTCTAACCAGCTGAGCTACAAACCCAGGTCGTGCCTCGAACAACAAATGTCTCCATCCGCCATCCGAAACCCTTGCCCGCATCTTCGTCTCACAGTTTACCGATAAGTGTGAATGCCCAAGCACCCCTTCTTTTCTCTAGAAAGGAGGTGATCCAGCCGCAGGTTCCCCTACGGCTACCTTGTTACGACTTCACCCCAGTCATGAAGCATACCGTGGTAAGCGGCCTCCTTGCGGTTAGCCTACCTACTTCTGGTATCCCCCACTCCCATGGTGTGACGGGCGGTGTGTACAAGACCCGGGAACGTATTCACCGCAGTATGCTGACCTGCGATTACTAGCGATTCCGACTTCATGCACTCGAGTTGCAGAGTGCAATCCGGACTACGATCGGTTTTTTGGGATTGGCTCCGCCTCGCGGCTTGGCTACCCTCTGTACCGACCATTGTATGACGTGTGAAGCCCTGGTCATAAGGGCCATGAGGACTTGACGTCATCCCCACCTTCCTCCGGCTTGTCACCGGCAGTCTCATTAGAGTGCCCAACCAAATGATGGCAACTAATGACAAGGGTTGCGCTCGTTGCGGGACTTAACCCAACATCTCACGACACGAGCTGACGACAGCCATGCAGCACCTGTGTTACGGCTCCCGAAGGCACCCCTCCGTCTCTGGAGGGTTCCGTACATGTCAAGACCAGGTAAGGTTCTTCGCGTTGCATCGAATTAATCCACATCATCCACCGCTTGTGCGGGTCCCCGTCAATTCCTTTGAGTTTTAATCTTGCGACCGTACTCCCCAGGCGGTCAATTTCACGCGTTAGCTACGCTACTAAGGTATCAAGTACCCCAACAGCTAATTGACATCGTTTAGGGCGTGGACTACCAGGGTATCTAATCCTGTTTGCTACCCACGCTTTCGGGCATGAACGTCAGTATTATCCCAGGGGGCTGCCTTCGCCATCGGTATTCCTCCACATCTCTACGCATTTCACTGCTACACGTGGAATTCTACCCCCCTCTGACATACTCTAGTCACCCAGTTCAGAACGCAGTTCCCAGGTTAAGCCCGGGGATTTCACATCCTGCTTAAGTAACCGTCTGCGCCCGCTTTACGCCCAGTAATTCCGATTAACGCTCGCACCCTACGTATTACCGCGGCTGCTGGCACGTAGTTAGCCGGTGCTTATTCTTCAGGTACCGTCATCACCCCGGGGTATTAACCCGAAGCTTTTCTTCCCTGACAAAAGTCCTTTACAACCCGAAGGCCTTCTTCAGACACGCGGCATGGCTGGATCAGGGTTGCCCCCATTGTCCAAAATTCCCCACTGCTGCCTCCCGTAGGAGTCTGGGCCGTGTCTCAGTCCCAGTGTGGCGGATCATCCTCTCAGACCCGCTACTGATCGTCGCCTTGGTAGGCCTTTACCCCACCAACCAGCTAATCAGACATCGGCCGCTCGAATAGCGCGAGGTCCGAAGAGCCCCCGCTTTCCTTCTCAAAGCGTATGCGGTATTAGCCATCCTTTCGGACAGTTATCCCCCACTACTCGGTACGTTCCGATGCGTTACTCACCCGTTCGCCACTCGCCACCCAAGAAGCAAGCTTCTCTGTGCTGCCGTCCGACTTGCATGTGTAAAGCATGCCGCCAGCGTTCAATCTGAGCCAGGATCAAACTCTTATGTTCAATCTCTAACTTTTAACTTCTGGTCTGCTTCAAAGAAACCGACAAAGAATAGATATATCTACATCTTGTCTGTTTTTTGTCGCAGTGTGAGGCACTAAGGCACTCACACTTATCGGTAATCTGTGTTGTTAAAGAGCGTTTCCTGCCGCCGAAGCAGCGAAGAAGGCGAACTATACACAACCAACAACAAAACAGTCAACACAAAAACCGAAAAATCCCACAACAAAAACAACAACCGACTGTTTCACAACAATATTTAATTCAACGCAAACAATAAGCCGCCTGAAAATGGTTTCAGACGGCCTGATATGCTTGGTGCTGTGTATTAATCAGCGAACTGTTTTTTCAGTTGTTCGCGGCGCTCTTGGGCTTCTACCGACAGGGTGGCGGTGGGACGGGCCAGCAGGCGTTTGAGGCCGATGGGTTCGCCAGTGTCTTGGCAGAATCCGTAGTCGCCTTCGTCGATGCTGCGGATGGAGGCTTGGATTTTGCTCAGCAGTTTGCGCTCGCGGTCACGGGTGCGCAGCTCGAGAGCGTATTCTTCTTCTTGCGTGGCGCGGTCGGCGGGATCGGGGGCGGACTCGTGCTCTTGCAGGTGGCCGGTGGTGGCATTGGCGTTTTCGATGAGTTCGTCTTGCAGTTTAACCAGCAAGTCGCGGAAAAATGCCAGCTGGTCGGCATTCATGTAGTCGTCTTCGGGGCCGTTCCAGTTGAGGATGTCTTGTTCGGTCAGTTTTGTCATGATGGTTCTTTCTTTCCCGGTTGCTTGAATGACTTTAGCGGTTAAAGTCGCCCGTTGCGGCTTGTTATTGATTTTTCGGAAAATCGGCCTATTCGGCTTAGGCAGTCATCATAACATGGTTTTTTGTTTATGCTGCGCTTTTGCCCGCCGCTGTGTTATTTCTTGGTGTTCAGACGGCCTGTTTGGGGAGCTAACTTTTTGATAAATCAATTCAACAGCCATAAATTCAGCCTGGCGGTCAACTGTGGCAGGATTGCACTCAGCCAAAACCACAGCATCAGGGCCAATACGCTACCTGAAAAGTCGTAACGCCTGAATTTTAGAAAGACAAACGGTCGTGATAATGGTTCAAACACTTTATGCAAAGATGCTTGTAAAGAAGAGTATGGATTTTTAAAACTCAGCACCATTCTTAACACCAGCCCCAACAGCAGCACATAGGCGGTGGCTTTCAAAATGCCCAACACGGCGAAGAACAGGTTGGCGGCAATGATTTTGGCGCCGAACCCGCCGGGCAGGACAATCAGTGAGGCCAATGTGTAGGCTGCATAATAGAGCAGCACGGCGGCCAATACACAGGCGGTATCCCAGCGGCCCAGTGGCGGGGCGGCTTTGCGCAGGGGTTTGACCAGCCAATCGGTGGTTTGGGTGCAAAACTGCGCCAGCGGGTGGCTGTAATCGAGCTTGGCCCATTGCAGCAGGCAACGCGACAAACACACTATGGCGAGGCCGTCGGCCAGCAGGATCAGCATTTGGGCAATCATGTTCAGACGGCCTCGAACTGTTGCGCCATTTCCTGCGAACGCGCCACGCAGGCGTTGACGCCGGCTTCGATGGCTTCGGGCAGCCGGTGTGCGTTGAAGGCTTCGACGGCGGCAAAGGTGGTGCCGCCTTTCGAGGTAACGTTTTGCTGCAAGGTGCTGAAATCTTCGCCGCTTGATTCGGCGAGTGCCGCTGCGCCTTTGAAGGTGGCTAGGCTGAGGCTGCGGGCGGTTTTTTCGTCGAAACCCTGCTGCACGGCGGCGGCCTGCAAGGCGTTCATCAGGTAAAACACATAGGCGGGGCCGCTGCCGGTGATGCCGGTGATGGCGTGCATTTGCGCTTCGTTTTCCAGCCACACTGTTTCGCCCACCGCCGCCATTATGTTTTGGGCGAGACGTTTGTCGGCTTCATCGGCGCCGTCGGCGGCAAACAGGCCGGAAACGCCCAAACCGACCTTGCTGGGCGTGTTCGGCATTACCCGCACGATGCGGCGGGTGCCGCCCAGCCAGCGGCTTAAGGTATCGATGCTTAAACCGGCGGCCACCGACAACACCAGCGCACCGCTGGTTTGCAAACCTGCACAGGCGGCCTGCATGTCCTGCGGTTTGACCGCCAGCACCAACACATCGTCTGCACTGAGGCCGGGCAGCTTTTCCGATACCTGCACGCCCAACTCACGCGCCAACCGTTCGCGTTTTCCGGCTCCGCGGTTGGCGATGTGGACGTGATAACCGCCCTGTTTCACCAAACCGCCCGCTATGGCTTCGGCCATATTGCCGCCGCCTAAAAAATAGATAGTCATGGTTTTGCTTTCTGCGAATGGACAGATAGCCCGGCAGGCCGTCTGAAAAGGTTTCAGACGGCCTCGGCATCCGTTAACCGTAGTTGCGCCTGCCGAAAACCGCGCTGCCCACACGCACATGGGTGGCGCCGCATTCGACGGCAATATCCATATCGGCCGACATCCCCATTGAGAGCACGTCGGCCGCCACGCCCGCTGCGTTTAAGTCGGCCAGCAGCTGCTGCATCTTGCCGAACTGCTGCCGCAGTTGCTCTTCGCTGCTGCCCTCTTTGGCCACGCACATCAGGCCGCGCACGGTTAGGTTGGGCAGCTTCGCCGCTTCGCAGGCCAGCGCCACGGCTTCTTCGGGCGCCACGCCGTGTTTGTTCGGCTCGGCGGCGATGTTCACTTCGATACACACCTGCAAAGGCGGCATTTCAGGCGGCCTTTGCGCGCTCAACCGTTGGGCGGTTTTCAGACGGCCTATGGTGTGCACCCAATGGGCGCGTTCGGCCACATATTTGGTTTTGTTCGACTGCACATCGCCGATGATGTGCCACACGATGCCGGGCAAATCGGCCAGCCGCCCGGTTTTTTCATACCATTCCTGAATATAGTTTTCGCCGAAATCGCGGCAGCCCACGGCATAGACTTCGCGGATGTCGGCGGCGGGAAAGGTTTTGCCCACCGCCACCAGCTTCACGCTGCCCGCGCTGCGGTGTGCGGCGGCTTCGGCTTGGCCGATTCGGGCCAGCACGTTGCGGTAATTTTGTTGCAGGCTTGTCATGATTCTTTCCGTTTTTGGCACGTTAGCAAAAATAATTAAAAATTTACTTGGTTTAACACGGTTTATCTATTTAAAATAATGCGCCGACATGGATTGATTCCCGGCCGCCGCCAAACCGAACGGCGGCCGTCTGAAAAATTTTAACTTAAAAAGCAAGGCTACACATTATGCAGATTACCGACTTACTCGCCTTCGGCGTGAAAAACAAAGCGTCCGACCTTCACTTAAGCTCCGAGCTGCCGCCGATGATCCGCGTGCACGGCGACGTGCGCCGCATCAACCTGCCCGAAATGACCAACGAAGAAGTGGGCAATATGATTACTTCGGTGATGAACGACTATCAGCGCAAAGTGTACCAGCAAAACCTCGAAGTGGATTTTTCGTTCGAGCTGCCCAATGTGGCGCGCTTCCGTGTGAACGCATTCATGACCAACCGCGGCCCGGCGGCGGTGTTCCGTACCATTCCCAGCACCGTGCTCACGCTGGAAGACCTCAAAGCCCCGCGCATTTTCCAGAAAATCGCCGACAACCCGCGCGGCCTCGTGCTGGTAACCGGCCCCACCGGCTCGGGTAAATCGACCACGCTGGCGGCGATGATCAACTACATCAACGAAACCCAGCCCGCCCACATCCTCACCATCGAAGACCCGATCGAGTTTGTGCACCAAAGCAAAAAAGCGCTGATCAACCAGCGCGAACTGCACCAACACACCCACAGCTTCGCCAACGCGCTCAAATCGGCGCTGCGCGAAGACCCCGACGTGATTCTGGTGGGCGAGATGCGCGACCCCGAAACCATCGGCCTCGCGCTCACCGCCGCCGAAACCGGCCACTTGGTGTTCGGCACCCTGCACACCACCGGCGCGGCCAAAACGGTTGACCGTATCGTCGACGTGTTCCCCGCCGGCGAAAAAGAAATGGTACGCTCGATGCTGTCGGAATCGCTGCGCGCCGTGATTTCGCAAACCCTGCTGAAAACCCGCGACGGCAACGGCCGCGTGGCCGCGCACGAAATCCTGGTGTCCACCGCCGCCGTGCGCAACCTGATCCGCGAAAACAAAATCGCCCAAATCAACTCCGCGCTGCAAACCGGCCAGGCGCACGGCATGCAAACGCTCGACCAAGCCCTGCAAAACCTCGTGCGCCAAGGCGTTATCAGCCCCGAAGTGGCGCGCAGCAAAGCACAAAGCGCCGATATGATTGTTTGATTCTTTCAGACGGCCGCAGCCTTTATAGTGAATCCACTTACTCCGTTACGGCGTTGCTGCGCCTTGCCGTACTACCGTACTGTCTTCGGCTTGCTGCCTTGTACCGAAGTAAGTGGATTCACTATACAAAACAAACAGGCCGTCTGAAAAACCGATACCGAAAAACCGTCAGGGAAAACACCATGAGCGAATCCAACCAACTGCACAACCTGCTTTCCGAAATGGTGCAGGCTTATTCACAGAAAAACCAACCGCCGCACATCCCCACCCCCGCCGAAATCGGCACCCACCTGCACCCGCTGCTCGACCGCATGTGCGCCGAAGCCGAACAGCGCGGCGCTTCCGACATCTTTATCAGCGCCGGCTTCCCGCCCGCCATGAAAGTAAACGGCACGCTCACGCCCATGCCGCACAAGGCGCTCACCGGCGCCGACACCGCCGCCATCACCCAATCGACCATGAACGACGAGCAGCTCGAAGCCTTCAACCGCGATTTGGAGCTGAACTATTCGGTGCAGTCGCGCAGCAACACCCGCTACCGCGTTAACGCCTATCACGAACAAGGCCGCCCCGGCATGGTGTTGCGCCGCATCAACCAGCGCATTCCCAGCGTGGAAGAGCTGGCGCTGCCGCCGAAACTCAAAGACCTCGCCCTCACCCCCCGCGGCCTGCTGATTCTCGCCGGCCCCACCGGCTCGGGCAAATCCACCTCGATGGCCGCCATGATCGACCACCGCAACCAAAAAATGCCCGGCCACATCGTAACCATCGAAGACCCCATCGAATACCTCTACCAGCCGCGCCGCTGCATCATCACCCAGCGCGAAGTGGGCATCGACACCGCCGACTGGAAACTGGCCGTGCAAAGCGCCATGCGCCAAGCGCCCGACGTTATCTGTATCGGCGAGGTGCGCAGCGAAGCCAGCATGGAATACGCCCTCCAGCTTGCCCAAACCGGCCACTTGTGCGTGTTTACCCTGCACGCCAACAACGCCGCGCAGGCCATCGAGCGCATCATCAACTTCTACCCCGAAGAGCGCCAGCCGCAAGTTTTGATGGATTTGGCGCTGAACCTCACCGCCATCATCGGCCAGCGTTTGGTGATTAAAAAAGGCCGCGGCCAGCGCACCGCCGTTATCGACCTGCTGCTCAACAACCCCGCCATGCAGGATTTGATTTTCAAAGGCGACCTGATGGACATCAAAGACCTGATGGTGCGCTCGAGCGGCGAAGGCATGCAAACCTTCGACCAGCACCTGTTCGACCTCTATATCAAAGGCCAAATCGAATACGACGAAGCCCTGCGCCAAGCCGACTCCGCCAACGACCTGCGCCTGCGCATCCAGCTGCACGAAGAAGGCAACGATCCGAGCCGCCTGTATGACCGCATCAGCGATTTGAATTTGATGTAACGCGGGCGGAAGCCTTTGCGAAACCCGGTTGGAACGTGAGGGTTTTGCTTTCCCCGCCAATTATGCCCGGGCCTGCCCCGGGCATCTGTTATTTTTTAAGAACAAAAAACCTTTGCAAAAATACCTTGAGGCCGTCTGAAAAGCTTAAATTCCGTCATTAGCTTCAACGATTTAGCTTCAACGATTTTTGCAAAATTCTCAAAAAGATACTCGGGTCAAGCCCGAGCATGACGCAAGTGCTTTAAGGTGCCTAAAAGAATTTTGCAAAGGTCTCAGGCCGTCTGAAAACACCTGAACATCTCTACACTTCTGCAACCTGTTCCTTCTCCCGTGGGAGAGAGCTAGAGAGAGGGCCTGTTTGGGCTTAGCCCATATCCGTTTCTTAGGCGGCTTCCATTTTGCTGCGACGGATTGCTATATGAATCGTGAAATCAATAAACCGTAACAGCAGCCGGGCATTTCAGACGGCCTGAAACCCTCCCGAAAACACCGTTTATTTTCCGATACAGAACCTCGAAAAAATCACCCCCAATAAATCGTCTGCCGTAAATTCACCGGTGATTTCGCTGCACGCGGCCTGCGCCAGCCGAAGGTGTTCGGCCAAAAGCTCGATTTGGTGGTTGCCGCACAGCGCGGCATTTTCCAATTCGGCTTCGGCTTCGTGCAGCGCGGCGAGGTGGCGGCGGCGGGCGAGAAACAGCCCTTCGCTCTCGCCCTGCCAGCCGATTTCGTTGAGCAGCGCCTGTTTGAGCAAATCCAAACCTGCGCCGGTTTTGGCCGAAAGTTTGATCAGCGTATCCGCACCGCTGGCCAGTTTGAGGCCGTCTGAAACCATTGCGGCGGTTTCGCCGGCCAAATCGATTTTGTTGCGGATTTCGATTTTTTTCAGCGTCGGCGGCAGGCTGTTCAGAATCGCTTGGGTTTTGGCGTTGATGCCCTCGGCCGGGTCAATCAGAACCAGCGCCACATCGGCTTCGCGCACGGCTTTTTGGCTGCGCTCGATGCCGATTTGCTCCACCACGTCGTCGGTGTCGCGCAAACCGGCGGTGTCGATGATGTGCACCGGCACGCCGTCGAGCGTAATCTGTTCGCGCACGGTGTCGCGGGTGGTGCCGGCGATGTCGGTAACAATCGCCACTTCGTCGCCCGCCAGCGCATTGAGCAGGCTTGATTTGCCCACATTGGGCGCGCCCACCAGCACCACATTCATGCCTTCGCGCAAAATCGCGCCCTGCTCGGCGCTCTGCAACACGGTTTTCAAGCGCCCTTGCAGTTCGGCCAGCCTGCCGCGCGCATCGGCGGCTTCGAGAAAATCGATGTCTTCTTCGGGAAAATCCAGCGTGGCTTCCACCAGCATTCTGAGCGTAATCAAATCATCCACCAGCGCGTGAATGTGCTGCGAAAACGCGCCTTTGAGCGAGCGCACGGCCATGCGCGCGGCCGATCGGCTGGAAGCATCAATCAAATCGGCCACGCTCTCGGCCTGCGCCAGATCGAGTTTGTTGTTGAGAAATGCGCGTTTGGTAAATTCGCCCGGCTCGGCCAGGCGCGCCCCCAACTGCAAACAGCGCGACAGCAGCATCTGCATCACCACCGGTCCACCGTGGCCTTGCAGCTCGAGCACGTCTTCGCCGGTGAAACTCGCCGGTGCGGCGAAATACAGCATCAGGCCGGTATCGATGGCTTGGCCGTCTGAATCGAGAAAATCGGTATATAAAGCCACCCTCGGCTTGGGCGTTTTGCCGCCGCTGAGGGTTGCGGCCAACGGCAGCAGGTTTTTGCCGGAAATACGGACAACACCCACGCCGCCGCGTCCGGGCGCGGTGGCGATGGCGGCTATGGGATTTTGAGATGCAGACATAAAATATTCCGTTTTATTTGAAAACCGTAAACAAGAGACACTCTTCCGTACACAGGCGCGCGATTAAAACAGCAGATACGCCAGCACGGCGGCAGGCAGAAACACGGGAAACAGAATCAAAAACCAATCAAAAGTGTTCAGCTGCCGGCCGACTGCCGCTTTACGGCTCATAAACAGGCAGAACGAACATACACACAATAAAACGCCGCATAAACCGAGCAACAGCGAAATCAGTTGATCTTCGGGGCGCACACCGCCCGTTTGTTGCAGCAAGAGATACGGGATGTATAAGAAAAAAATAAACAGAAACCCCAGAAAAGAGCAGGATGCCGCGACAAGCCAAGGGAACCATTTCAGTTTCATCAAATATTTTTTGAAAGTTTTTGAATAGGGCGATTATATAGTAAAGGCCGTCTGAAAACCGTTTCAGACGGCCTTTACTATATAATTCGGCTTTTCACACCAAATTTTTAAGATTATTAAGATTACTAAGATTATAAGGAACCCGACCATGACCCTACCCGCCTGCCCGCAATGCGGCTCCGAACTGACCTATCACGACGGCGTGCAATTCGTCTGCCCCGAGTGCGCCCACGAATGGCAGGAAAACGAATCCGCCGCCGAAGAAACGTTAACGGTGAAAGATGCCAACGGCACGCCGCTGGCCGACGGCGACACCGTGGTGCTGATTAAAGATTTGAAAGTGAAAGGCAGCTCGATGGTGATCAAACAGGGCACCAAAGTGAAAGGCATCCGCCTTCAGGAAGGCGACCACGACATCGCCTGCAAAATCGACGGCAGCGCCATGAACCTGAAGTCGGAATTCGTGAAAAAAGCCTGAAACCTTTGCAAAAGTTTGCCCCGCCGCCGTGCTATAATCCGCCCCGCATACAGGCCGGGCAGACAGCCGCCGCGCAGCGCGTAAGGCCTGCGGGGAGGAAAGTCCGGGCTACACAGGGCAGGATGCCGGCTAACGGCCGGGCGTGGCAACACGACGGAAAGTGGAACAGAGAGCAGAACCGCCGATGGTTCCGAGATACTGCCGCCAGCCTTTTGCGTTATGCAAGGCGGCGTGCCGCAGACAGTACAGATAGTACGGCAAGGCACGCCAACACCGCAGAGCGCAAAAGGCTGGCGGTAGGGAGCACAGGCAAGGGTGAAAAGGTGCGGTAAGAGCGCACCGTGCACTTGGTAACAAGGCGCAGCAGGCCAAACCCCATCCGTAGCAAGACCAAACAGAACGCACAGACGCGGCCCGCCGAGCGTTCGGGTAGGTTGCTGGAGCACATCAGTAATGGTGTGCCTAGAGGAATGGCTGTCCGCGACAGAACCCGGCTTACCGCCCGACCTGTATGCACGATATTTTTCAAGAGGCCGTCTGAAACTTTTCAGACGGCCTCAAGCTTGAGACCTTTGCAAAACCCTTCAGATGAGGATGCAGTTCAAGGCGTAGCAGCGCAGCGAGCGCAGACATAACATGAAGTTAGGCAAGCGAGCGGGCAGTACCCTAAAGGGCATAAACGCACAACGCAGAAATGCACCGCAGATGGGGGTTTTGCAAAGGTCTCAGCTTTTCTTTCTTTTGCTACAATAGCCCTCCCTTTTCCACCCGCACAAAGGCCGTCTGAAATGACCAAACCCGCCGTTTCCCCGATGATGCAGCAATATCTCGACATCAAAGCCGGCCATGCCGACAAACTGGTGTTTTACCGCATGGGCGACTTTTACGAGCTGTTTTTCGACGACGCGGTGGAAGCGGCCAAGCTGTTAGACATCACGCTGACCACCCGCGGCCAGCTCAACGGCGAACCGATTAAAATGGCGGGCGTGCCGTTTCACGCCGCCGAGCAATATCTGGCGCGGCTGGTGAAAATGGGCAAAAGCGTGGCGGTTTGCGAGCAGGTGGGCGAAGTGGGCGCGACCAAAGGGCCGGTGGAGCGCAAAGTGGTGCGCATCGTTACCCCCGGCACGCTCACCGATTCGGCCTTTCTCGAAGACAAAGAAACCAACCGCATCGTGGCCGTGTGCGCCGGCAAGAAACACATCGGGCTGGCGTGGGCCTCGCTGCAAAGCGGTGAGTTCAAAGCCAAGCTCACCACCGCCGACAAACTGCCCGACGAACTGGCGCGTTTGCAGGCCGCCGAAATCCTGCTGCCCGACGGCAAAAACGCGCCCGCCGTTCAGGCGGCCAACATCACGCGGCTCAACCACTGGCAGTTTGCCGCCGATGCCGCCGCCAAACTGTTAACCGACCATTTCGGCTGCCAGGATTTGCGCGGCTTCGGCCTCGATATCGAAGCGCACGCCGAAGCCGTCGGCGCGGCCGGTGCGCTGCTTAACTATATCCGCCTTACCCAAAACCGCCTGCCGCAACACCTCGACGGCCTCTCGCTCGAAACCGAAAACCAATACATCGGCATGGACGCCGCCACCCGCCGCAACCTCGAAATCACCCAAACGCTCGCCGGCAAAAAAGCGCCGACGCTGTTTTCGGTGCTCGACGAATGCGCCACCCACATGGGCAGCCGCCTGCTCGCGCTGTGGCTGCACCACCCGCTGCGAAACAGAAGCCACATTCAGGCGCGCCAGCAGGCGGTTTTGGAACTGCAAAACCACTATGCCGATGTACAGGCCTGTCTGAAAAGCGTGGCCGACATCGAACGGATCGCCGCCCGCATCGCCGTTGGCAACGCCCGCCCGCGCGACTTGGCCGCCCTGCGCGACAGCCTGTTGGTGCTGGCCGAAACGCCGGTGCCCGCCGGCGGCAGCGCCTTGCTGCAAACCCTGCAAAACGTGTTCCCCGAAACCCTGCCGACCGCCGAAAAACTGCAAGCGGCCATCCTGCCCGAGCCTGCCGTGTGGCTGAAAGACGGCGGCGTCATCAACCACGGCTTCCACCCCGAATTGGACGAGTTGCGCCACATCCAAAACCACGGCGACGAATTTTTGCTCGCTCTCGAAGCGCGCGAACGCGAACGCACCGGCCTATCCACCTTAAAAGTGGAATTCAACCGAGTGCACGGCTTTTATATCGAATTATCCAAAGTGCAGGCCGAGCAGGCGCCCGCCGACTACCAGCGCCGCCAAACCCTGAAAAACGCCGAACGCTTCATCACCCCCGAATTAAAAACCTTTGAAGACAAAGTGCTCAGCGCGCAAGAACGCTCGCTCGCGCTCGAAAAACAACTCTACGACACCCTGCTCAAAGAGCTTCAGACGGCCTTGCCGCAATTGCAGAAGGCCGCCAAAGCCGCCGCCTCGCTCGACGTACTCTCCACCTTCGCCCGCCATGCCGAAGAGCGTGGCTATGTGTGCCCCGAGTTTGCCGACTACCCGCTGATTGAAATCAGCAACGGCCGCCACCCCGTGGTCGAGCGGCAGGTGCGCCACTTCACCGCCAACAGCACCGGCCTCGACCACAAACACCGCCTGATGCTGCTCACCGGCCCCAATATGGGCGGCAAATCCACCTATATGCGCCAAGTGGCCCTAATCGTGCTGCTGGCGCACACCGGCGCCTTCGTGCCCGCCGACGCCGCCAAAACCGGCCCCATCGACCAGATTTTCACCCGCATCGGCGCCAGCGACGACTTGGCCGGCAACCGCTCCACCTTTATGGTGGAAATGAGCGAAACCGCCTACATCCTGCACCACGCTACCGAAGAATCGCTGGTGTTGATGGACGAAGTCGGCCGCGGCACCTCCACCTTCGACGGCCTCGCGCTGGCGCAGGCGATTGCCGAACACCTTTTGCAGAAAAACAAATCGTTCAGCCTGTTTGCCACCCACTATTTCGAGCTGACCCGCCTGCCCGAAGCGCACGCCACCGCCGTTAATATGCACCTCTCGGCGCTGGAACAGGGGCAGGACATCGTGTTTCTGCACCACATCGAACCCGGCCCCGCCAGCAAAAGCTACGGCATCGCCGTGGCCAAACTCGCCGGCCTGCCCGCGCGCGCGCTCAAATCCGCCCGCAAACATTTGAACGAACTCGAAGCACAGGCTGCCGCCAACCGCCCGCAGATGGATATTTTCAATATGATGCCGTCTGAAAACGACGGCGGTTTCGACGGCGGAGAAAGTTTTTCAGACGGCCACAACCCTGAAAACAACCCGCCCGCCGAACCCAACCCCGCGCTGGCCATGCTGGCCGACATCCGCCCCGACGAACTCTCGCCGCGCGAGGCTCTGGATATGCTCTACCGTTTGAAAGAGTTGGCAGAATAGAATAACGAAATGCCCGTGCCTGATCCGAGCATCTCGTTGCATCAAAAGAAATAAAATAACAGATACCCGGCCCAAGGCCGGGTATGGCGGATTCCAATATTTCCAAGCTTGGGCCGGCTTTTTACAAAAGCCCCAAGCCGCAAGATGTGAAAAGAAATATGAAAAAAGAAACCTTTGCCGGGCAAAGGCCGTCTGAAACCGGCAGGCAAAAAAACGCCCTTGTA
Organism: Neisseria dentiae; assembly: GCF_014055005.1. Taxonomy (NCBI): domain Bacteria; kingdom Pseudomonadati; phylum Pseudomonadota; class Betaproteobacteria; order Neisseriales; family Neisseriaceae; genus Neisseria; species Neisseria dentiae. The sequence goes on from NZ_CP059570.1 coordinate 2,408,899, forward strand.
AACAAGGGCCGAAGTGTTTTTCCGAAAGGATAAACAGTTATGAAAAGTTGCTGACACTCATTATACTCACGCGCTTTACAGAATGCCAAATTTAGCTAGCGCCCTGCCCGATGTTGTCTGTTTTGCGCCACAAGTTTGTTTTTATTGAAAAAATATTCAAAATGAATGCACACACCGTTTACACCGCCTTTCTGTTTTTTCTCGTGTTTTCCACCGCTTTGCAGCTTTACCTGTCGGTGCGCCAAAGCCGTGCCGTGCTCAAACACCGCCATGCCGTGCCGCAGGATTTCAGCGCCACCGTACCGCTCGAAGACCACCAAAAAGCGGCCGACTACACGCTGGCCAAACAGCGGCTGGCGCGCTACCGCATTGTGTTTGAAACCCTGCTGCTGCTGGTGTTCACCTTCGGCGGCGGCCTCAACCTGCTGGCGGCCTTGAGCATGAAGTTTTCAGACGGCCCCATCACGCAGGGCGTGGTTTTGGTTGCGCTGTTCGCCTTAGTGAATACCGTGCTTTCGCTGCCGCTTGATTGGTACGGCACGTTCAGGCTCGAAGCGCGTTTCGGCTTCAACCGCAGCACGCCGGCGGTGTTTTTCGGCGACCGCATCAAAGGGCTGCTGCTGGGCGCGGTTATCGGCGTGCCGCTGCTGTATGCCGCGATTTACCTGATGGGCGTAACCGGCGCGCTGTGGTGGCTGTGGGTGTGGCTGCTGTGGCTGGGCTTTTCGCTCGCGCTGCTGTGGGCGTTTCCGAAATGGATTGCGCCCATGTTCAACAAATTCGAGCCGCTGCCCGAAGGCCGTCTGAAAACGCAGATCGAAAACCTGCTCGAACGCACCGGCTTCAAAAGCAACGGCATTTTCGTGATGGACGGCAGCAAACGCTCCGGCCACGGCAACGCCTATTTCACGGGTTTGGGCGCCAACAAGCGCATTGTGTTCTACGACACGCTGCTTGAAGATATGCGGCCCGACGAAGTGGAAGCGGTGCTGGCGCACGAGCTGGGGCATTTCAAACACAAACACATCGTCAAACAGATGCTGGTAACGTTTGCGCTGGCTTTGGCGGTGTTGTTCGTTCTCGGCCTGCTGATGCCGCAGGCGGCGTTTTACACGGGGCTGGGCGTGGCCTACCCCAGCCACGCCATGGCTTTGCTGCTGTTTTTGCTGGTGCTGCCGGTGTTTGCCTTTCCGTTTTCGCCGCTGGGCAGCCTGATGTCGCGCAAAAACGAATTCGAGGCCGACCGCTTCGCCGCCGCCGCCGCTTCTGCGGGCGACCTGATTGCCGCCCTCACCAAACTCTACCGCAGCAACGCCTCGAGTTTGGTGAGCGACAAATGGTATTCGCGCTTTTACGATTCCCACCCCGGCGCACGCGAGCGGGTGGCGGCGCTGAAAAAGGCCGTCTGAACGGCCGGATCCGATGCCGTACAGTGAATCAGCTTAAGAAGAAACTGAAATTACCGGTTTGACTATATTCCCGATTCCCGCAATGTTTTTCAGACGGCCGCAACCGGCATCATCGGTTACAATGCCCCGTCCGCAACCGAAAGAACGCTTATGAACCTTTACCGCAAACTGCCCGCACCGATGCTGCCCGAAGAAACCCGCCGCGAAATCCAGGCGCGCGAGTCGTATCATGTGTTGAAAATCATTTCAGAATTCGTCGAATCGGGCGAAGAGCTGCGCGCCATCCAGCCTGCCGTGAGCATTTACGGCAGCGCGCGCACGCCGGTGGACCACCCCGATTATCTGTTTACCGAGCGCTTGTCGCGAAAACTGTCCGACGCCGGTTTTTCGGTGATTTCAGGCGGCGGCCCTGGCATCATGGAAGCGGCCAACAAAGGCGCGTTTGCCGGCAAAAGCCCCGCCGTGGGGCTGAACATCGTGCTGCCGCACGAGCAGCACGCCAACCCGTATCAGAATTTATCCATCAAATTCCAACATTTTTTTCCGCGCAAAGTGATGTTTGTGAAACACGCCGTGGCTTATGTGGTGATGCCCGGCGGCTTCGGCACGCTCGACGAACTGTTTGAAAGCCTCACCCTCGTGCAAACGGGCAAAACGCCCAGCCGCCCGATTATCCTGGTGGGCAAAACCTTCTGGCAGGGCATGATGGATTGGATCCGCGACCAACTGCTCGGCAACGGCATGATTTCCGAAAAAGATTTGGATCTGGTGCAGTTAATCGACGGTGAAGACGAAATCGTGGAACATATTTTCGCCCACTACGAAAACCGCCCCGACGGCCTGCTCGAGCCGCAAGACAACACTTGGGAGCTGGGGTTGTAACACAGGCGCTTTTGCGCAAGTGCAAACAACGCCGGAACCTTCCGCATTCAGGCCGTCTGAAACGCTTTACGCGCTGTTTGTCGAAAACCGCGCCGTGCATTTAAAAAATCTTTTATAATCGCCCGTTTACCGCAACACAACCCGCAGGCCGCCCGAAGCCTGCGTTTACCGAAAGAACCACTGTGGACAAACTCAAAATTTCCGCCAACGGCCCGTTAAACGGCGAAATCACCGTTTCCGGCGCCAAAAACGCCGCGCTGCCGCTGATGTGCGCCGGCCTGTTGACCGCCGGCACCCTGCGCCTGAAAAACGTGCCCATGCTGCGCGACGTGAAAACCACCCAGAAACTGCTGCAAGGCATGGGCGCGCGCGTGCTTACCGACAACGTGCATGAATTCGAAATCAACGGCGGCACGGTCAACAATACCGTTGCCCCGTATGAGCTGGTGAAAACCATGCGCGCATCGATTCTGGTGTTAGGCCCCACGCTGGCGCGCTTCGGCGAAGCGCAGGTGAGCCTGCCCGGCGGCTGCGCCATCGGTTCGCGCCCGGTCGATCAGCATTTGAAAGGCTTGGAGGCGATGGGCGCCGAAATCACCATCGAACACGGCTATGTGAAAGCCAAAGGCCGTCTGAAAGGCGCGCGCGTGGTGATGGACGTGGTAACGGTGGGCGGCACGGAAAACCTGCTGATGGCCGCCACGCTGGCTGAAGGCACCACCGTGTTGGAAAACTGCGCCATCGAGCCGGAAGTGGTGGATTTGGCCGAATGCCTGGTGAAAATGGGCGCGAAAATCAGCGGCATCGGCACTCCGGTGATGACGGTGGAGGGCGTAAAAGAATTGCACGGCTGCGAGCACAGCGTGGTGCCCGACCGCATCGAAGCAGGCACGTTTTTGTGCGCGGTGGCGATGACCGGCGGCAAAGTGGTGTTGAGAAACGCCGCGCCGAAAACCATGGAAGCGGTGCTCGACAAACTCGTGGAAGCCGGCGCCATTATCGAAGCGGGCGACGACTGGATTGCCATCGATATGCGCCAACGCCCCAAGGCGGTGGACATCCGCACCGTCGTCCACCCCGGTTTCCCCACCGATATGCAGGCGCAGTTTATGGCCGTCAACGCCGTGGCCGAAGGCACGGGCAAAGTGGTGGAAACCATTTTTGAAAACCGCTTTATGCACGTTCCCGAGCTCAACCGCATGGGCGCCAACATCACGGCGGAAGGCAACACCGCCGTTGTGAAAGGCGTGGAAAAACTTTCCGGCGCCACCGTGATGGCCACCGACCTGCGCGCCTCGGCCAGCCTGGTGATGGCCGGTTTGGTGGCCGACGGCGAAACCATCGTCGAACGCATCTACCACCTCGACCGCGGCTACGAGCATATCGAAACCAAGCTCGGCCAAGTGGGCGCGAAAATCGAGCGGATTTCCTGACCAGCCTGTTGATGGCAAAGGCCGTCTGAAAAGTTTTCAGACGGCCTTTGCTTATTACCCGAAGAAGCGGAGCGTTTACGGCACAATCACGGTGAACACATATGCCGCCAAACTCGTGAGCAGCACCACGCCGTAAAGCATATTGGTGCGGCCGTGGTTGAGCGAGAGCATCACGGTAAAAACCGAAAGTGCCAAGAGCACCATAGATTTCAAGTCCAAACCCAAAACCATATTGATGTCGAACAGCAGGCACACAATCACCACGGCGGGAATGGTCAGACCGATGCTGGCGAGCGCCGAACCCAAAGCCAAATTGATGCTGGTTTGCAGGCGGTTGCGGCGGGCGGCCTTGAGCGCGGCCAAACCTTCGGGCAAGAGCACCACGGCGGCGATAATCACGCCCACCAAGGCTTTGGGCGCGCCCAAGTCGGCCACAATGGCTTCAACGGCAGGCGAGAGCGCTTTGGCCAACAGCACCACGATGCCCAGGCAGACAATCAAAAACGCCAAACTGGTGAGTGCCACTTTGGCCGAAGGCGGCTCGGCATGGTGGCTTTGGTCGTCATCGTCGGCAAGAAAATAATCGCGGTGGCGTATGGTTTGCACCATAATAAACGAGCTGTACAGCACCAGCGAGGCAACGGCCACAAATACGAGCTGCGCGGCGTTATAGGTGGGGCCTTCGGTGCTGGTGGTGAAGTTGGGCAACACCAGCGTGAGCGTGAGAATGGCCACCAGCGTAACCAGCGCGGTGGTGGCCGATTTCTGGCCGAAAAACTGTTCGCGGTGCTTCAGGCCGCCGATTAGCAGGCAGCCGCCCAGAATACCGTTTAAAATCAGCATAATCGCGGCAAAAACCGTGTCGCGCGCGAGATAGGCGGCATTGTCGCCGCCGGCCACCATCAGCGACACAATCAGCGCCACTTCGATAACGGTAATCGCCAGCGCCAGAATAATCGTGCCGAAAGGTTCGCCGACTTTGTGCGCCACCACTTCGGCGTGGTGCACCGCCGAGAGCACGCTGCCGATCAGCAAAACGCCGCCGCCGATTTGCAGCCAGCCGCTGTCTTTAATGCCGATGAAATAAAGCCCCCAGGCCAAAACGGGAAGCGCGAGCGACCACCAGGGAAGTTGTGTGTGCGGGTGTGAAGCCATAAATAACGGATATCCTGTTAGAATGAAAATATGTGGAAAAGCCGCATATTATAACGGGCAACGGCCTATTTTTCATAAACTTATCAAACAAGCGCCATGCCGCCGTTTGCATTTTCCAACGATTTTTCAAACGCTGCGCGTTGCGGCCGTCTGAAAGCCGAAACCTATGTAAGCCGATCAGGCCGTCTGAAATACCCAACTGCCGTCAAGTCCGAGCATGGCGCAGATGCAGACTTGAATTTTTCAAAGGTTTCAATCTGCCAATCACGGCTGTGCTTATGTTATAAACGTATTTCGTCCGACAACCACCGTTTTGCTTATGCCCAAGCTTGCCGATTTTTCCGCCTCCCATTTTGCCGCCGCCGTTGCCGCGTTTTTGGTGTCTTACGGCAGCAGCGCGGTGATTATTTACCAAGCCGCGCTGGCATTCGGCGCATCACCCGCACAAGTTGTGTCGTGGTTTACCGCGCTGGCGCTGGTGTGCGGCGTGCTGACTTTGGCTTTGAGCCTGCGCTACAAAACACCCGTGATGATTGCCTGGTGCACGCCCGGCGCGGCGGTGCTGGCGGGTCTGGAAGGCATCATGCTGAACGATGCGGTGGCGGGCTTTATGGCGGCGGCGGCGGCGATGTGGCTGGTGTCGGCGTTCGGCTGGTTCGACCGCCTGGTGCGTATGATTCCCGCCCCGCTGGCGGCGGCGATGCTGGCGGGCATATTGATTAATTTCGGCAGCCGCGTGTTCGGCGCCATGGGCAGCCAAACGGCTCTGGTGCTGATTATGCTGGCGGTGTTTTTCTTAACCAAAATCCGCCTGCCGCGTTACAGCATCCTGCTGATGTTGGCGGCGGGCTTCGGCTATGCGGCATGGGCGGGGCTGATCGACTGGTCGCGGCTGGTTTGGCGCAACCCCGTGTTGGAATGGGTTAGCCCCGGGCTGCATTTGGGGCATATCGTCAGCGTGGCCGTGCCGCTGTTTATCGCTTCGCTGGCCACGCAAAACGTGCCGGGCATGGCTATTTTGCGCAGCTACGGCTACCAAACCCCCGCCCGCCCGCTGGTGGAAAGCAGCGCCGCCGCTTCGTTGCTGGCCGCGCCCTTCGGCGCATTTATGGTGAATCTGGCCGCCATCAGCGCCGCCATCTGCATGGGCAGCGATGTGGATAAAAAGCCCGAACGGCGCTATCTGGCCACCGTTCTGCTGGGCGTGATTTACCTGCTGATGGCCGCTGCCGGCGGCGTAACCGTGGCTATGTTCACCGCCCTGCCCGCCGAACTGATGGTGGCGCTGGCCGGCATCGCCGTATTCGGCACCCTGCAAGCCAACCTCGCCGCCGCCTGGCAGCACGAAAGCTCGCGCGAAGCGGCATTGGTAACGCTGCTGGCTTCCGCATCGGGCATGACGCTCTTGGGCATAGGCAGCGCATTCTGGGGGCTGGTGCTGGGTTTGGCGGTTTACCATCTGAATCTGAAAACGGCGAAATAACATAACCAGGCAATGGTTTTCAGGCCGTCTGAAATCACCTGCTTACGTCATAAATACCCTGTTCGCGTCATACTCGGGCTTGACCCGAGTATCTTTTTGTTCCGTAAAAAATAACAGATATTCGGATCAAGCCCGGGCTTGACGGAACGGATACCAAATAAGCGGTTCAACTATGTATCCAGGCCGTCTGAAAATTTTTCAGACGGCCTTAAGTTTTTCATTCAAAGATATCCCGCAAGCCCTAACGCAACAGCTCGTCGGTAATCCGCTGCAAAAACGCCAGCCGTGCTTCGCGGATTTCGCCCGCTTCGGCGGCGCTTTTCACGGCGCAGCCCGGCTCGGCGCGGTGGGTGCAGTTGTGGAAGCGGCATTGCCCCGCCAGATGGCGCAGGTCGGGGAAATAGCGCAGCAATTGCGCCGCGTCCAGATGGTGCAGGCCGAACTCTTGCAGGCCGGGCGAATCAATCAGCTTGGTTTCTTCATTCAAATCATACAATTGGGCGTGTGTTGTGGTGTGTTTGCCCGAATCGAGCGCGGTGGAAATTTCGCCCACGCGCGCGGCATCGCTGCCCAACAGCGCGTTGGTGAGCGTGGATTTGCCCATGCCGCTCTGCCCCAGAAAAATATTGGTGTGCCCCTGCATCAGCGGCCTGAGGTTGTTAGCGTTATCGAGTGCGCAGGTTTCGATAACGGGATAACCCAATGATTCGTAAAAACTTAATTTCTCCCGCCAAGCCGCCGTTTCGGGCAGGTCGGCTTTATTCGCCACCACCACCGCACCGATGCCCGCCGCTTCCGCCGCCAGCAGCGCCCGTTGCAGCAGCAGCTCGTTGGGGGCGGGCACGGCGGCAGTTACGATAAACAACTTGTCCACATTGGCGGCAATCAGCTTGGTTTTCCAAGCGTCCTGCCGGTAGAGCAGGCTTTGGCGCGGCAGATAATCTTCGATTACCGCCTGCTCGCTGTTGACGGGGCTGATGCGCACCCAATCGCCGCAGGCAAAATCCACCCGTTTTTTACGGGTAGTGGCATCGAAAACGGCGCCGGCCGGCGTGCGCACGATAAAACGGCGGCCGTAGCTGGCGGTGATTTGGGCGGTGTCGGGCATAAAATCGGGCAGGCAGAAATAAAAACTATTTTACAGGATTATCCAGGCCGTCTGAAAAGCAGAAGCTTCAGGCCACAACCTATTATAATTACCCAATCAATCTAAGAATATATTTTTTAATTAAATTTCAACTTATTATATAAAATAATCAAATCTACACGGCCTTAGCCTATACGGCTTTGATCGGAAACTGATGGTGAAGGAAAATCTTATGAACGATAAAAAGCATAGCCTGAAAAAGATACTGGCCGCTTTACTGATTATTTTGCCTCTGGCAGGCTGCTCCCAAGCACCGAAAGAAGTTGACGGCCAACCCGTAAGAGTGGTTGATACATATCTTCGCCAACTATTGGAAATCAATACTGATAAAGAGCAGCAGCTTTATTTCCGTTTCAAAAGGCAGCCCGATCCAAAAGAAGATTCCTATATCATCAGTGCCGTTGCTGTTCTACCATCGGTACTGCCTGACTCAGCATTACCTGATGATAAAAAATATTGGCTTTTAAATGATAAATTAGTCAAAGATAAAAAGATGTCTTTTGAGCTTGAACTAACCTATTATGGAAAAGACGGAAAAGCCCAACCTGTTGGGTTGTGGCAGTATCCGGAGATTGGTACTTTACTGAAAGGCGAACCGTATACCGGTAAAAAACGGTTTGAAGGGGTTTTCCGTGCTTCACGTTCACACGGATTAGAAGAGGGTTATAACGGCAGAATGAACGGTTTAGCCATTTTTAATCCGCTGGAAAAAGGTGGCTATTACCACCTCTCTATCCGGGCTTTGCAGGATTACCGTAATTATCCCAAAATGAAACTGGCGGTCGATATTGCCCCAGTAGTGGCAAAATAATTTTTAAAAGGAAGCAAAATGGGCAATAAAACCTATACATTAACAGTTTATCTTGCCGCTCCGGGCACGCCTTTGTTTGACGATAAAACGGGTTGGGGAGAATAGTTATTATGAAACTTATGCTGAAATGTGGGCTGGTATTGCTGTCGGGGATATTGGCCGCCTGCCAAAAAACACCGCAGGAACTGCCCCCGATGTATGTTGACGGCCAAACCGTGCATACCGTGCCTTTTTACCAGCCCTTGGAGATTAATCCCGATAAAGAGCAGACGTTTTATTTCCGCTTTAAAAAGCCGCAGGATATCGGCACGACCGTTACCGTTTTTGCCTCCCCTATTTTCCCATCGTATTTTGACAAAAACGGAGACATTCCCGAATATCTGCCGTATAAGCATTTGGACAGAAAGCTGATTGACGAAAAAAGGCTGAAGTTCAAACTGGTGCTGCGGCATTATGACGACAACGGCAAAGAAACCGCCGTAGGTTTGCGGGAAGGAAGCGACATCAGTTACGTCTACTACCAATTGCAGCAACAGCGGCAGGACAAAAGCAAGCCCGCGCGCTTTGAAAGCGATGAACAGTATTTTGATGCTACCAGCCCGAATACCCGTGATACACGGCAGGTAAAGGGGGAAACTTATCTGGTTAGCAATATCATTGTTGCCAGTTTCCTCATACAGGAACAGGGCGGCTATTACAAGCTGATGGTTACGCCTTTGCAGCAATATCCCGATTATCCCGAACTGAGTATGGATATCCGCGTTACTTGGCCGTCAAAAGGCAAATAATGTAATTTTTATAGAAAGGAAATGAAAATGAGCAGCAAAAAATACACAGTAACCGTTTATACAAACGCCCATAATCATGCCGTCTGAAAAACCGGCACTTTCAGACGGCCTCCTTAAAAATCCATAAAAGCCAATCATGATGACCCGTAAAAAATCCAAGCTGAAACGCGCATTGTCCTGTTTGCTGCTGATGCTGCCGCTGGCGGCCTGCCAAAAAAAAACGCAGGAACTGCCCCCGATGTATGTCGACGGCCAAACCGTGCATACCGTGCCTTTTTATCAACCTTTGGAGATTAATCCCGATAAAGAGCAGACGTTTTATTTCCGCTTTAAAAAGCCGCAGGATATGGGACAGGCAATTACCGTTTTGGCCGTACCAGTTTTCCCTCATTATCTTGATGATAATGCTAAGGCCATTCCCGAATACCAAGAATATGAAGATTTGGACAGTAAGCTGATTGATGATAAAAGGTTGAAGTTCAAACTTGTGATGCGGCATTATGACAACAACGGCAAAGAAACCGCTGTCGGTTTGAGGGAAGGAAGCGATGTTGATTATATCTACTATTATTTGCAGCAGCAGAGGCAGGATAAAAGCAAGCCTGCGCGTTTTGAAAGTAGTGAGCAGTATTTTAATGCAATAGGTATTAACACTCGTGATGCACGGCAGATAAATGGAAAATGGTATCTAGCCAATAAACTAACTGTGGCCAGTTTTCCTGTCCAAGAAAAAGGTGGCTATTATAGTGGATTAAAATAAGAATGCCGAAGTAGGGTAAAACGATTCTTTAGCATATCGCCCAATTGCAAGTTTGAATGCAGTTATTTCATTTCGGAGTTTTTATTTGAATTCACTATACAAACTGGTGATTACCCCTATGCAACAGTATCCCGATTATCCCGAACTAAATCTGGATATTGGTGTCAGTTGGCCTGCAAGAGGCAAGTAATTCAATTTTTACAGAAAGGAAATGAAAATGAGCAGCAAAAGATATACTGTAACCGTTTATGCGGCCGCCCATAATCATGCCGTCTGAAAAACCAAAACTTTCAGACAGCCGCCATAAAAATCGATAAAAGGCAATCATGATGAACTTTAAAAAATCCAATCTGAAACGCGTAGCGTCCTGTTTGCTGCTGATGCTGCCGCTGGCCGCCTGCCAAAAAACACCGCAGGAACTGCCCCCTATGTATGTTGACGGCCAACCCGTCCATACCGTGCCGTTCTACCAGCCCTTGGAAATCAATCCCGATAAGGAGCAGGTGTTTTATTTCCGCTTTAAAAAGCCGCAGGATATGGGAAAAACCGTCAGCGTTTTTGCCTCCCCTATTTTTCCAAATTCTCTTGATAATAATAGCAAGCCTATTCCCGAATATCAGAAATATGATGAATTGGATAGAAAGCTGATTGACGAAAAAAGGCTGAAGTTCAAACTGGTGCTGCGGCATTATGACGACAACGGCAAAGAAACCGCCGTAGGTTTGAGGGAAGGCGGCAGCCTTGATTATGTGTACTATCATTTGCAGCAGAACAGGCAGGACAAAAGCAAGCCCGCGCGCTTTGAAAGCGATGAGCAGTATTTTGTTGCCGACTATCGCGACACCCGTGATACGCGGCAGGTCAAGGGCGAAACTTATCTGGCTCATAACGTCATCGCCGCCAGTTTCCCCGTGCAAGAGCAGGGCGGTTATTACAAGCTGATGGTTACGCCTTTGCAGCAATACCCCGAGTATCCCGAACTGAGTATGGACATCGGCGTTGATTGGCCGTCCGAACCTAAATAATCTGATTTTTTACAGAGAGGAAATGAAATGAGCAGTAAAAAATACACTGTAACCGTTTATGCGGCCGCACCGGGTACGCCTTTGTTTAACCACCAAACAGGGCTGCCGGACATTGATAAAGAAACCAACAAACAGAAAACTTCCCTGCCCGGGTATATGTTTTATGCTATCAGCACAGATGGCGGGCGCACCCAAACCGCCTATGGGTTTGCACCTAAGGAAGATGCCGAAAGAACAGCTTGGCATTCGCTGGATATGCCGGGGAAAATGCAAGAAGAAGAGCATAAAAAATATCGGAACCCGTACTATGCCCGCACCATGGAAATCACCGAGCAGCAATATACCGCTTTGCAAAATTTTGGTAGGAGTCCCGAAAATTTCGGCTTCAACCGCCATACCTACAACCTAGCCACCAACAGCTGCATCGACTTTACCTTTAAGGCGCTGAAAGAAAGCGGCATCTATAAAGGCCGCCCGATCGATTACCATAAAGAGGGGGTAAAAATCGGCACCGTTACGGTATATGAAAAAGCCGCCCTGCGCGTGCTGGAAAACATCCCCGTACTGGAAAAAATGCCCGACCAGATGAACAGCCCTCTGAACCGCACCTTACGCGGCAAAATGCCCGACCGCACGCTTTTGCAGCGGCTGCTTTCCGAAAACGAACAAGAGCAGCCGCACCGATATGCCGCTTCTTTATCCGGCTCAGAAAAGCCGTTTGCAAACGAACCGGATGGCAATTTCGATCGGGATTTCAAGCGGGTGAGCGCCATGCTAGACAGGCTTCTGAACGATGAAGACGGCTCATACCACAGGGAAATCGCCGAAAACCACCCCGCTGCCAAGGCCATCGATGCTTTGGGCAAAGCGTTGTTTGCAGAAGAGCAGAGAATCGCGCAGGAAAGGGAAATACAGTTGGCCCGAGAGCGGGAAGCGCAGGAACAAGTGAGAAGTTTTCACCAGCGCTCGTTTTTCTCCTGATTGTTTGGTAAGTGTATTTGGGTATTCTCAGAAAGGAAACGTATGAACTTTTCTCCGAACGGTTTCGATAAAATATAGTGAATTCAAATAAAAACTCCGAAATGAAATAACTGCATTCAAACTTGCAATTGGGCGATATGCTAAAGAATCGTTTTACCCTACTTCGGCATTCTTATTTTAATCCACTATAGAACAAACGGCCGCGCAATTATCGCTGTTAACAGAAAAATACCGGCAAACCAGCACCATACTGGTGGAAAATGTACAGAAAAAATTAGACGCTTCTTTGCGGGAGCAAAGAAAGGAAATTGTTGAGCAGGTGTGCGGGGATATTAAAAAATCAACCGAGGCAGTGGTGGCAAAATATGTGGCGGATATGGAAAATGCCCGCGATAAGATGATTTCTCAAACCGGTGAATTCAACAGATATTTGGATGATGTAAATAAGAAAAACAAGCAGTTGGTGTTCCGCTGCTGGTTGGCGGTTTCTGTAAGCCTGCTGCTGCTGTTGGCGGGCGGTATCTGGATTTCGACGCATTATGCCAAGGTTATCCAACAAAACAAAATAAATGCCGAATTGATGAAGTCGATAAACGAAGCGGATTGGATAAAATGCGGCGACGATATATGTGCCAGATTGGGAAAAGGCAAGGTGGGAGAATACAGGGTAATCCGTAAGCGTTGATTTTAATTTAAACAGATTATTCACGGATAGGCCGTCTGAAAGTTTGATAAATGCTTTCAGACGGCCTTTACACAGATAAATGCTAAAATAGCGGTTTCCCGCCCAACCCGCCTTATCCAAACGGCCTTTATGCTCACCGATTTAGAAAAAAACGCCATCCGCGACCACTACCGCGCCATTTCGCAAAACCTGCCGCAGTTCCGCCCGAGAGCCGCGCAGCGGGAAATGATTGCGGCCATTGCCAACGCCTTTTCGCGCAGCCAAACCCGCGCCGAAGGCGAAGAAGCGCCCAAGCGCGAGGGCGAAAGCATCGTGGTGGTGGAAGGCCCCACCGGCGTGGGCAAAAGCCTGGCCTATCTGCTGGCCGGCGGCATCATGGCGCAAACGCGCGGCAAACGGCTGATTGTGTCGAGCGCAACGGTGGCCTTGCAGGAACAGCTGGTTAACCGCGATTTGCCGTTTTTGGTGGCCAAAAGCGGTTTGGAGCTGACTTTCGCACTCGCCAAAGGGCGCGGCCGCTATCTCTGCCCCTACAAACTCTACCAGCTCACCCAAAGCAACGCCCAGCAAAACCTGCTCGGCTTCGAAGCTCCCACCGTGCTGTGGGACAGCAAACCCAAGCCCGAAGAATTGAAACTCTTGCGCGATATGGCCGACGAATTCGCCGCCCGCCGTTTCAACGGCGACCGCGACACCTGGCCGGAAAAAATCGACGATGCGGTGTGGATGAAGGTAAACAACGACAACTACGGCTGCCTCAAAGCCGCCTGTCCCAACCGCTCGGAATGCCCGTTTTACCTCGCACGCGACACGCTCGAAAATGTGGACGTGGTAGTGGCCAACCACGATTTGCTGATGGTCGATATCGGCATGGGCGGCGGCGTGATTCTGCCCGCACCCGAAAACAGCTTTTACTGCATCGACGAAGCGCACCACCTGCCCAAAAAAGCCCTCAGCCAGTTCGCCGCCGAGCACTCGTGGAACCAAGCCGTGTGGGCGCTGGAAAAACTCCCCGCCGTTACCGACAAAATCGCCGCGCTTACCGACAAAGCCGAGCTGGCGAACTTGGCCGACGAAGCCGCTGCCGCCCTGCTCGAAAGCCTGCACGAATGGCAGTTCCACCTTTCCGAAGAGCCAGAATTGAGGCCGTCTGAAAACAACGAATCGGTGTGGCTGTGGCAGGACGGCAAAATCCCCGAAGCCTTGGAACTCACCGTATCCAACACCGCCGTTGCCGCCCGCAGCCTCTACAAACACGCCAACAGCCTCAACGACGCTTTGGCCGCCGCCCGCCGCGACAAAGACCAAAACAGCGCCCAAATCGACCGCTTGAGCAGCGAATTCGGCGTATTCCGCGCCCGCATCGAGCAAATCACCGCCGCTTGGGATTTGCTCGCCACCGTGCCCGCCGAAGGCGAAGAGCCGCTGGCCAAATGGATTACCCGCCGCCTCGACGACAAAAACGACTACATCTTCCACGCCAGCCCCATCAGCAGCGCCTCCCATCTGGCCAACAACCTGTGGCGGCGCGCCGCCGGCGCCGTGCTCACTTCCGCCACATTGCAATCCTTGGGCAGCTTCAACCTGATTCTGCGCCAAACCGGCCTGCAATGGCTGCCCGAAACCACCACACTCGCCCTGCAAAGCCCGTTTGATTTTGACGCACAGGGCGAGCTGTATATCCCGCCCGTGCACGCCAGCCCCAAAGACCCCGCCGCCCACACCGCCGCCATCGTCGAATGGCTGCCCAAACTGGTTTCTACCGAAGAAGCTATTGGCACGCTGGTGCTGTTTTCTTCGCGCAAACAAATGCAGGAAGTGGCTTTGCGTCTGCCCGAAGCCTATCTGCCGCTCTTGTTGGTGCAGGGCGAATTGCCCAAGGCGACGCTGCTGCAAAAACACCATCAGGCCATCGGCGAAGGCCGCGCCAGCATTATTTTCGGGCTGGACAGCTTCGCCGAAGGGCTGGACCTGCCGGGCGAAGCCTGCGTGCAGGTGATTATCGCCAAACTGCCGTTTGCGATGCCTGACAACCCCGTCGAAAAAACCCAAAACCGCTGGATCGAACAGCGCGGCGGCAATCCGTTTATCGAAATCACCGTGCCCGAAGCCAGCATTAAGCTGGTGCAGGCGGTCGGCCGCCTCATCCGCACCGAAAGCGACTACGGCCGCGTAACCATACTCGACAACCGCGTCAAAACCCAAAACTACGGCCGCCAAATGCTCGCCTGCCTGCCGCCGTTTAAAAGAATCGGATAAACGGCGGTTTGGCGGTTTGAAATACTCAAACACATGGCGTTGCCAATCATTCGAAAACCGACAAAACCAAACAAAAGGCCGTCTGAAACATTTCAGACGACCTGCTTTATTTTGGTTTGATTATTGTGAAGCGTAAAACACCAAGTTAATTAAGTAGTAAAATTACTTAATCAGTTTGGCGAAATATTCCAAAGTGCGCACCAGCTGGCAGGTGTACGACATTTCGTTGTCGTACCAAGCCACGGTTTTCACCAGTTGTTTGTCGCCCACGGTCATCACGCGGGTTTGGGTTGCGTCAAACAATGAGCCGGCTTCTAAACCGATAACGTCGGAAGATACGATTTGGTCTTCGGTGTAGCCGTAAGACTCGCTCTGCGCGGCTTTCATGGCGGCGTTGATTTCTTCAACGGTAACGGTTTTCTCGAGCACGGTAACCAGCTCGGTCAGCGAACCGGTGGCCACGGGCACGCGCTGGGCGGAGCCGTCGAGTTTGCCGTTAAGCTCGGGAATCACCAAACCGATGGCTTTGGCGGCGCCGGTGCTGTTGGGCACGATGTTGAGCGCGGCGGCGCGGGCGCGGCGGAAGTCGCCTTTGCGGTGCGGCGCGTCCAGCGTGTTTTGGTCGCCGGTGTAGGCGTGGATAGTGGTCATCAGGCCTTCGACCACGCCGAATTGTTTTTGCAGCACGGCGGCCATCGGCGCCAGGCAGTTGGTGGTGCACGAAGCGGCGGAAATCACGGTTTCGCTGCCGTCGAGAATGTTTTCGTTCACGCCGTAAACCACGGTTTTCACATCGTTGCCGCCGGGTGCGGAAATCACCACTTTTTTGGCGCCGGCGCGGATATGAGCTTCGGCTTTGTCTTTTTTGGTGAAGAAACCGGTGCATTCCAGCACCACGTCCACACCCAATTCGCCCCACGGCAGCTCTTCGGGGTTGGGGTTGGCGAACACTTTGATTTCTTTGCCGGCCACCACGATGGCGTTGTCTTTCAGCTCGGCGGCGCCCTCGAAACGGCCTTGGGTGCTGTCGTATTTAAACAGGTGCAGCAGCATATCGGCGGGCGTTAAGTCGTTTACCGCCACTACTTCGATGCCTTCGGCTTTGATGATTTGGCGCAAAGCCAGACGGCCGATGCGGCCGAAGCCGTTAATCGCAACTTTAATGCTCATTTCGATTTGCTCCTTAAAACAATAGGTTTCGGGTTGATTGCTTGATTGGGCACTTTTTACCATGAAATAAAATTACTACCTAGCACTACTTTCATAAAACTACACAAAATCTGATTTAAATTAAGTAAGCGGCGGATAAAGGCCGTCTGAAAAATTTTAATAATCTGATTTAAAATATAAAAAGATTATTTTGAAGAAAACCGACCTATCTTGTGGATAACTCGTTTTATGTTTTTAAAACATCAGGATAGAGTTAATCGAAGTTGTGGGGCAAAACGGTATAAATCCGAAATCAATAAGGATAAAACTGAAATAATCTTTCAAGCTGTGGATAAACAGTTAAGCGTCCACATTTTTTCAGACGGCCTATGCAAGATAACGATAAGTAAATACTATTAAAAATATTATGTCGGCAGTTCTGTTTTATCGTATTATCCGAAACGTATTTTGTGAAAGGCAAAACTATGCTGCAAAGAACCCTGGCAAAGCCCGTCAGCGTAACCGGCGTCGGCCTGCATTCCGGCGAACGCGTGGCGCTCACGCTCCACCCCGCGCCTGAAAACAGCGGTATTTCGTTCCGCCGCACCGATTTGGGCGGCGAACAGGGCGAAGTGATTGCGCTCAACCCCTACCTGATTAACGACACCCGCTTATCTTCCACCGTGGTAACCGATGCAGGCGTGCGCGTGGGCACCATCGAGCACATTATGTCGGCATTGGCCGCTTACGGCGTCGATAATGCGCTAATCGAATTGAACGCGCCAGAAATCCCGATTATGGACGGCTCCAGCCTGCCTTTCATCTATCTGCTGCAAGATGCGGGCATCGTCGATCAAAAAGCGCAGAAACGCTTCTTGAAGATTTTAAAACCGGTGGAAGTGAAAGAAACCGGCAAATGGGTGCGCTTCACCCCCTACAACGGTTTCAAGGTAACGCTCACCATCGAATTCGACCACCCCGTGTTCAACCGCAGCAACCCCACGTTTGAAATCGATTTCGCCGGCAAATCCTATATCGACGAAATCGCCCGCGCGCGCACTTTCGGCTTTATGCAGGAAGTGGAGCTGATGCGCTCGCACAACCTCGGCCTGGGCGGCAACCTTTCCAACGCCATCGTCATCGACGATACCGACGTGCTCAACCCCGAAGGGCTGCGCTATCCCGACGAATTCGTGCGCCATAAAATCCTCGATGCCATCGGCGACTTATACATCGTCGGCCACCCGATTATCGGCGCGTTTGAGGGCTACAAATCCGGCCACGCCATCAACAACGCCCTGCTGCGCGCGGTTTTGGCCGACGAAACCGCCTACGAATGGGTGGAATTCGCCGACGACGAAGACCTGCCCGCCGCCTTCCACCGCCTGCCCACCGCGGCTTGATTGGTGCGGGCTGCTTAAAAGGCTAAAATGCCGAGACCTTTGCAAAAATACCTTAAGGCCGTCTGAAAAATCTTTTCAGATGGCCTTTCAGCAACCCGAAACGGCAGAAATTATTTGTCCAGCCGAACGGTTTTTCCTTTGATTTTGGCGCAAACGCCGCTGCCGTCGGCGCAGCGGGACAGTTTGCCTTTGCCGACGGCGTTATTGATGTCGGCAATCCATTCGGAGCGGATCATTTCCTGACGGGCGTATTTCATCATAAAAACAGCCGAGCCGATGCTGATAACGGCGGCAACAGCCAGGGCGGCGAATGCCGTCCACTGGAATATTTTCAGCCGCTTGGCGGCTTCACGCTGCTGTTTGTCCGCATGGGCGGCAATAACGGCAAACTCGCGGCAGAGTTTTTCAACGCCCTGCTCAAATTCCTGCAAAGGTTTTTCCACGGCCGAAGCCACCGTGCCGGCGGTCAGGCCTTTGATGCTGCGCGCCGTATCGCCCAACGAGCGGCCCGCTTCATCCATCGCACTTTTGGCTTTCCAATGCGCCGTTTCAATCAATTTTTGCCGCTGGTCGTTTTTACCCTGAAGCAGAACGATATTCTGAATCAGGCGGTCGATTTTCGTTTCCAAATTCATTTGCTTTTCCCTTTTGCCGTTACAGGCTCATCACAGGCCCGCGCGGGCGCAGCATTTCCTGCTCGCGGTCGTAGTCGATAGCGGCCTGCATGCTTTCGCGTTCAAACTGCTTGGCCTGGTCGGAGGCCATCAGGCTTTCGAGGGCTTTGTCGTGCAGTTCTTCATCGTCGGAGAGCAGCGCGGCGAAAGCGTAATCGATAAATTCGGCATCCGAGGCGTTGGGCGGCAGCGGCTGGGAAATATCGGGCGCGCGGCCCAGCAGGAAGGCCGGCTGGAGCGGGTCGTTGTACGACATATTGTTCGGGTCTTTGTCTATCAGCTCGCGGGTTTTGTGATACATTTCCTGCGTTTTGTCGAAATTTTGCTTGATTTGGTGTATCCCGCCGCGCACTTTTTCGACATCGCCGCGGTAATCCTCGATCATATGCCTGTTTTCGTCGGCCAGCCTGCGGGCGCGGGAATAATTGGGTTCGGACAGAATAGAATCGGGGCCGGTGAAGTTACCTATCAGGTGCGCCCCCACAGACTGACCCGAGGTAAGAAAAGCGCGGCTGGCCATATTGTCGCCGCTGTTGCCGTAGCCTTGCTGTTTCAGTCTGGAAATGTCGTTTCCGGTGGCGAGCAGGACTTCCCTGCCGTAGTGCGGGGCGGCCGCAGCCACGGGGTCGGAGGCCCTGATATAGTTGGTTACGCGGTCGCCGCCTTCGGGAATGCCCTTGATGGCGGCGGCGCCGTAGGCATTGAAGGTTACGCCCCGCTGGCCGTGGCGGTAGGCTTGGGTTTGGGCATGGTTGCCGCCGAGGGAATGGCCGTTTTGGAGAATGGTGGGGGTAGGACGGCTCGTATCTTTACGGTATATTTTGTTTACTTCATCAAAGGCCAATTCAGTTAGTTTATTTGCATCATTTGCCTGACGGTTGGTTTTGTCGGCCACCATGCCCCAGTTGGTCTGCCAGTCTTTCAGAGTCAGCGGTTCGGTACCGCGGTGGGTAACGATAACGGCGTTGGTTTTTATATCCTGATAGACGGCGCCGTAATAGCCGTTTTGCGGGTTGGCATGGACGGCAAGGACTTTGTAGTGATTACCGCCGATAATGACCGTCTTATTGGGTGGCGTTACTCGACGGTCATTGTAAACGTCGTCGGCAAGGTCGGCATATTGCTGTGTGGTGGGGTAATTCATGGTTTAACCTCCTCAAAGGTGATTGTAATGCTGAATAAATCTTGGCGACGTTCAGGGGAAAACCATTCTAAAGGCTCGCCAAAATCAGTAAAATTTGTTCCGTCACTTCTTAAATAAACAGTACCGTCATCATTTCGATAATAAGGATACGCACCGTTCCAATAATACTTAACCAGCTTTTTTTCCTTAAGCAGGTTTTCCATCACATCGCTGACGTTAAATTCCGTTTCTTCAGGCTTTCCCGTCGCTTTGAACGATACGCCGAAATTCTCAGGCTCCCAATGGCAGACACCCTGACCGAAATAGTCTTCGTCAAGCATCGCATCAAAATAAACCACCGTTTCGTATTCGTTCTCTCCGATTGACTGCATTGGTGTTTGAATGTCTTTTGCGGGTTCCGTATCCGCACCTTCGAAATGGTTGATGGTGTACTGACAGTTCCATGCCTTATAACCTGTGTACATTTCTGTCATCAGCTTCATTGGCCCGGGCGCGCCGTCGATTTTAATCCTGATACGGTATGCTTCTTTGGGATTGGGGTTTAAACGGAAACGTTTTTCCGTCTGTTTTTGAATATCCATGCGTTCCTCCAACCAGCCGCAGCCCGTCAGGCTTGCGGCGGATAACAGTGTGGCGGTTAATAATACGGCTAAGGGTTTCATAAAGATTCCTTTGCTTTACGAATATATAATCAGGCCGTCTGAAAAACTTTCAAACGGCCTGATTATACATTCGGGCGGGTTGCGCAGGCAGCGGTTCCGTACCCCGGTGGGTAACGATCACGGCGTTGTTTTTTATATCCTGATAGACGGCGCCGTAATAGCCGTTTTGCGGGTTGGCATGGACAGCCAACACCTTATAACGATGTCCTCCGATATTGATTGACTCGCCGTCTTTGGTAACTTGGCGGTCGTTGTATACGTCGTCGGCAAGGTCGGCATATTGCTGCGGGGAGGGATTGCTCATGATTTTATCTCCTCAAGGGTAAGGGTTATGGTAAATAAATCTTTTTGTCGGTCCGGAGCATAGCCATCAGGGGTATTGCTCCCGAAACTAACCGTATCGTTATCATTGTAAATAGAACCGTCATCTTTAAGAAGATAAGGGTAAGCACCTTTCCAATAATACTTAACCAGCTTTTTTTCCTTAAGCAGGTTTTCCATCACATCGCTGACGTTAAATTCCGTTTCTTCAGGCTTTCCCGTCGCTTTGAACGATACGCCGAAATTCTCAGGCTCCCAATGGCAGACACCCTGACCGAAATAGTCTTCGTCAAGCATCGCATCAAAATAAACCACCGTTTCGTATTCGTTCTCTCCGATTGACTGCATTGGTGTTTGAATGTCTTTTGCGGGTTCCGTATCCGCACCTTCGAAATGGTTGATGGTGTACTGACAGTTCCATGCCTTATAACCTGTGTACATTTCTGTCATCAGCTTCATTGGCCCGGGTGCGCCGTCGATTTTAATCCTGATGCGGTAGGCTTCTTTGGGATTGGGGTTTAAACGGAAACGTTTTTCCGTCTGTTTTTGAATATCCATGCGTTCCTCCAACCAGCCGCAGCCCGTCAGGCTTGCGGCGGATAACAGTGTGGCGGTTAATAATGCGGCTAAGGGTTTCATAAAGATTCCTTTGCTTTACGAATATATAGTGGATTAAAATAAGAATGCCGAAGTAGGGTAAAACGATTCTTTAGCATATCGCCCAATTGCAAGTTTGAATGCAGTTATTTCATTTCGGAGTTTTTATTTGAATTCACTATATAATCAGGCCGTCTGAAAAAATCTTAGGAAATTCTAATCCGTACAGTTTTTGAGAATACTCAAAAATCCCAAAATGGGTTTTCAAGCAAAAATAAAAAGTATAAACAATGCTGGATTTTTCTACAAATAATGCCGTCTGAAAAATATTTTTCAGACGGCATTATTTATTTAAAATATCAAATAGTTATAAAACTACAACACCTTATCCCAATCCCCTTCGCCGCCCTCTTCGTCTTCGGCGCAGAAAAACGAATACAGCAGCGCGATGGTTTCGTTTACCCGCGGGTCGGCGATGTAATACAAACGCTCGCGGTGTTTCACTTCGCAATTAATCAGCCCCGCTTCGCGCAGCAGCGCAAGCTGGTTCGACATGGCCGCCTGCGGCAGGCCGGTCATTTCGGCCAGCTCGGTAACGTTGCGGCGCGTGTCTTGCAGGCTGCACAACACGGCCAGGCGGTTGGTGTTGGCCAGCAGCTTCAAAAAAGCCGTGGCCTGTTCGTATTTGTCGGACATTTCTTCTTGCATGGCGGCGTTCCGTTCGGCAAATCATTCAAGCACGATTGTATAGCGGATTCAATTAATTTTCGATACAAAGCAGCAAGCCGCAAACAATACAAATAGTATGGCAAGGCGCAGCAACGCCGTAGCAAAAGTTAAGTTAATCCGCTATAGCGGCAATTGAGGCCGTCTGAAAGTTTTGTGCACCGGTTTCAGACGGCCCCGGTAAAACAGAAAAGCCGGTTTGAAACCTTTGCAAGTTGTTTCGTTATTTTTAAAGCCCTGCGTCATGCTCCGGGCATTTTTTGTTCGAAAGAAACAGAGATACCCGGGTCAAGCCCGGGTATGACGGCGGTTGGATATTTCAGACGGCTTTAACAACTTGCAAAACCTCAGCCTGATAAAGCGGAAAACCGGTTTATTGCAAACGGCGGTTCCACGGCATATGCACCAGCAGCCGCGCCATGCCGCAGAATCCGGTCAAACCCGCCGTGAGCAAGCCGGCGCCTACAAATGCGCACACAAGATAAAACGCCGGCGACACCAGCCAGCCCAACAATGCGCCGAGCAGAACCAGCGAACCGGCGGCAATCTGCACTTGGCGCATCAGCTCCAGAGGCTGCGAACGATCGATCAGGGTGGGCAGGCCCACGCTTTTCCAGCCGTCCAAGCCTTTTTCCAAAATAAACGCTTCCCTTCCCCCGGCGGCCTGCTCCAGCGCTGCTGCTGCGTTTTGTGTGCGCATACCCGATTTGCAGTGAAAAATCACGCACGGCGCCTGTTGCGCCGCATCGGGCAAACCTTCCGCCTGCAATTGCGGCAAAGGCCGCAGCAGGGCGTTTTCGATGTGTTCGCGGCGGTATTCGTCGGCAGCGCGGATATCGACCAACACCGCGCCCTGTTTCAGTTTGGTTTGGGCGTCGGCAATGCTGATGGTGCGGATGTTCATGATGTTCCTTTTTATTCTGATGGTTTGAGGCCTTTGCAAAACTGCCTTCAGGCCGTCTGAAATGCTTAAATTCCGTCATTCCCGCGTAGGCGGGAATGACGATAATCGGATGTTTCAGACGGCCTTAAGGTATTTTTTGCAAAGGTCTCAGATATTTATTTCTTACCCAAGCGGCAGGTGTTGATACCGAAAATCCGATACAGGGGGCAGTTCGACAGCAGGCCGGTAGCCAGCGGCACGATGCCCAGCCAGCCCCACCAGCCGATGATGCCGGCAGCCGCCAAAACGATTAATAATGCGCCTGCCGCGATGCGGATGGCTTTATCGATGCCGCCTACGTTTTGTTTCATGGTTCTTCTCCTTATTATTTTATATAAAAACTTTTTTATATATTTTAAATTTTATATTATTTAAATTTTAGCTGTCAACAATAATGCAAACAGCCGAGACCTTTGCAAAACCTCCAGATGTGGATGCAGTTCAAGGCGTAGCAGCACAGCGAGCGCAGACATAACATGGAGTTAGGCAAGCGAGCGAGCAGCACACAACGCAGAAATGCGCCGCAGATGGCGGTTTTGCAAAGGTCTCAGGCCGTCTGAAATGGTTTCAGACGGCCTGCTTATTTTTTAAAAACAATCAATTAATCCAAACATCAATCGCCCATCACCTGGCCTTCCCTGCGCGGGTCGGCGCCGCCTTGCAGGCCGGTTTTGCCGATTACGATGCCCTGCACGCCCGAGTTCAAATCACGCACCTGCACTTTGTAGCCCAGTTTTTCCAAATCGGGGGCTTTGGCGGCGGCTGCGCTGTTTTCCTCCAACTCATAGGCACTGCCGCGGTTGAGCATATTGGGCAGGTCGATGGCGGCTTGGATATCCATGCCCCAGTCGATGTGGGCGGTTAGGGTTTTGGCCACATAACCGATGATGCGGCTGCCGCCGGGCGAGCCTACGGCCATATAGGGTTCGCCGTTTTTCATCACGATGGTGGGCGCCATCGAAGAGCGCGGGCGTTTGCCGCCGGCCACGCTGTTGGCCACGGTTTTGCCTTCTGCATCAACGGGGTTGAACGCAAAATCGGTTAACTCGTTGTTGAGCAGGTAGCCGTTGGCCATCAGGGTGGAACCGAAAGCGTTTTCGATGGAAGTGGTCATCGAAACCACGTTGCCGCTTTTATCCACCACCGCGATATGGCTGGTGGAAGGCAGCTCCATGCCCTGCCCTTTGCCCTGCGTACGGGCGAAACCGCCGGGGCTTACCTGCGGCAGCGCGCCGTAGCTGTTTGCAATCAAACCGGCACGCAGTTTCAGGTATTCGGGGTGCAGCATGGCACGCACCGGCACATCGGCAAAGGCGGGATCGGCCACATAATAATCGCGGTCGGCAAACGCCAGGCGCGATGCATCACCCAGCACGCGCCAGCTTTGGATATTGCCTGCGCCCATGGCTTTCATGTCGAAATGCCGCATCACACCGAAAATCTGCGCCAGCGCGATGCCGCCCGAGCTGGGCGCGTCCATGCCGCAGATTTCAAATTCGCGGTAAGGCGCACAAACCGGCTCGCGCTCGATAATGCGGTAGTTTCTCAAATCGGCCGCCGTGATTTTGCCGGGGTTGTCTTTCGCGCCGTTCACGGCTTTGATAATGTTTTCGGCAGGCTTGCCGCGGTAAAACGGCGCGCTGCCTTTGGCCGCCAAAAGTTTCACCGATGCGGCGAATTTCGGGTTTTTCAACACGTCGCCCGCTGCCGGCGGTTTGCCGCCGGGCAGAAAATAAGCGGCGGTTTCGGGGTAGCGTTGCAGATATTGCCGGTTTTGTTCGATGGATTTCGCCATGCGCGGCGACACGGCAAAACCCCGTTCGGCCAGAGCCACCGGCTTGGCAAACAGGGTTTTCCACGGCAGTTTGCCGTAGCGTTTGTGCACGTCTTCCAACAGCTTGGGCACGCCAGGCACGCCCACCGAACGGCCGCCCACCACCGCCTGCATAAATTCGAGCGGTTTGCCGTTTTCATCTAAAAAAAGCTGCGGCGTGGCGGCCTGCGGTGCGGTTTCGCGCGCATCGAAGGTGGTGAGCTTTTTGGCTTGGTTGTCCCAATACACCAAAAACGCGCCGCCGCCCAAACCCGAAGACTGCGGTTCGGTCAAACTCAGCGTGGTTTGCATGGCGATCATGGCATCAATGGCGCTGCCGCCGCGCTTGAGCACTTCGTAACCCGCTTCGGTGGCCAGCGGGTTGGTCGATGCCGCCATAAACTCTTTGGCTTCAACCAGCTGCTGCGCCGTTTTGCCCGTGCCCTGTTCGGGCGCATGGTTTTCTGCGGCGGGTGCGGGCTGATAGGCATGGGCGGTTAGCGAAAACGCGGCCAAGAGGCCGAGCAAAACAGGCTTTAACGGCATAATCTTCTCCTTCAGGCTGAAAAATTTTTTTAGAACAACCGCACTATACCTGATTTTTCAGACGGCCTGCCGGTTGAAGCCGGATTTATAGTGAATTCAAATAAAAACTCCGAAATGAAATAACTGCATTCAAACTTGCAATTGGGCGATATGCTAAAGAATCGTTTTACCCTACTTCGGCATTCTTATTTTAATCCACTATAATATATCGGCAAAAGGCCGTCTGAAAACTGTGCACAATCCGCCCGTTTTCCACAAATAATGCTTGGCAAGGCAAACTATCCACAATTTTCCGCAACACCCGGGGCGGGTTTTCCAAAAGGTTTTGCCAGGTTTAATTTTTTGAAAAAAAACGGTAAAAACAGGTTATCCACAGCAGTGTCAGGGCTTCAAAATCAAAGTCTTTTTATTATTTAAATGTTAAATTTTTATGTTTTAGCCCGCCCTTTTGTGCGGCCGTACAAATCCCGCAGCAAACATTGTTTAACCGCGCTTAATCGGTTAAAGTAGGCGGCTGCAATTCACAAACAAAAGGATTCCCGATGAAAGGCGATATCGGCGTAATCGGTTTGGCCGTAATGGGCCAAAACCTGATTCTCAACATGAACGACAAAGGTTTTAAAGTTGTCGCATTCAACCGCACCGTTTCCAAAGTAAACGATTTTCTCAACGGCGCAGCCAAAGGCACCAATGTTATCGGCGCAGATTCGCTGCAAGATTTGGTGGATAAACTCGAAAAACCCAGAAAAATCATGCTGATGGTGCGCGCAGGCAGCGTGGTGGACGATTTTATCGAACAGCTCGTGCCGCTTTTGGAAAAAGGCGACATCATTATCGACGGCGGCAACGCCAACTACCCCGATTCGACCCGCCGCACCAAAGCGCTGGCCGAAAAAGGCATACGTTTCGTGGGTGCGGGCGTGTCGGGCGGCGAAGAGGGCGCGCGCAACGGCCCTTCGATTATGCCCGGCGGCAACGAAGAAGCCTGGCCGCACGTTAAACCCATTTTGCAGGCGGTTGCTGCCAAAACCCCGCAAGGCGAACCCTGCTGCGACTGGGTGGGCCGCGACGGCGCCGGCCATTTCGTTAAAATGGTGCACAACGGCATCGAATACGGCGATATGCAGCTTATCTGCGAAGCCTACCAGTTTATGAAAGACGGCTTGGGCTTGAGCTATCAGCAGATGCACGAAATTTTCAGCATCTGGAACCGCACCGAGCTGGATTCCTATCTGATTCAAATTACCGCCGACATTCTGGGCTTTAAAGACGAAAACGGCGAACCGCTGGTAGAGAAGATTCTCGATACCGCCGGCCAGAAAGGCACGGGCAAATGGACGGGCATCAACGCCCTCGATTTGGGCATTCCGCTCACCCTGATTTCCGAAGCCGTGTTCGCCCGCTGCGTGTCGGCGTTTAAAGAACAGCGCACCGAAGCCGCAGAGCTGTTCGGCAAAACCGTTAAAGCGGTGGAAGGCGACAAAGCCGAATGGGTGGAAGCCCTGCGCGAAGCCCTGCTGGCCTCGAAAATCATCTCTTACGCACAAGGCTTTATGCTGATACGCGAAGCCAGCGAAGTGAACGATTGGGCGCTCAACTACGGCCAAACCGCCCTGTTATGGCGTGAAGGCTGCATTATCCGTAGCGCGTTTTTGGGCAATATCCGCGATGCCTACGAAACCAACCCCGATTTGGTGTTTCTCGGCGCCGATCCCTATTTCAAACGCATTCTCGAACAATGCCTGCCCGCGTGGCGCAAAGTGGCGGCCAAAGCCATAGAATGCGGCATTCCCATGCCGTGTATGGCATCGGCGCTGACCTTTCTCGACGGCTACACCAGCGCACGCCTGCCCGCCAACCTGTTGCAGGCCCAGCGCGATTACTTCGGCGCCCACACCTACGAGCGCACCGACAAACCGCGCGGCGAGTTTTTCCACACCAATTGGACGGGCAAGGGCGGCGATACCGCTTCCACCACTTATGATATCTAAACCGGTGTAAAAGCCTGTTTCTGCAAAGGCCGTCTGAAATATTTTCAGACGGCCTTTCACTATGTTTAATATCACGGCGTTTGCATCACATTTATCAGCTGCAGCGAAACCCGAATATAGCTTTTCCAGCCGCCCCCTTATACAATAACGCCTTTGCGCAAACCCCTTACCAATATGAAAAAATCAGCCGCCCCAAAATCTTTTGAAGAAGCCTTAAAACGCCTCGAAACGCTCACGCAGGCCATGCAGAGCAGCGAAATGCCGCTGGAAGACGCGCTGGCCGCCTATCAGGAAGGCAACGAACTGGTGAAATACTGCCAGGCCAAGCTGGCCGAAGTGGAACAAAAACTGCAAGTGCTGGATGCGGGCGAACTGAAGGAGCTGAACATTGAGCAAAGCGAATGATCTGAAAGCGTGGCAGCAAAAAGCGCAGGCGCAGACCGAGCTTGTGCTCGAAAGGCTGATGCCGCCCGAACACATTGTGCCGCAAACCCTGCATGAAGCTATGCGCTACGTTACCCTCGGCGGCGGCAAACGCCTGCGCCCGCTGCTGGTGCTGGCCGCAGCGGAATTGGGCCAAGCCGACCAAACCGCGGTGGAGCACGCGATGGCGGCGGTGGAAATGATTCATGTGTATTCGCTGGTGCACGACGATATGCCCGCGATGGACAACGACAGCCTGCGCCGCGGCAAACCCACCTGCCATGTTCGATACGACGAAGCCACCGCGCTGTTAACCGGCGACGCGCTGCAAACGCTGGCGTTCGACGTGTTGAGCCGTCCCACCGGCCTGCCCGCCGCGCGCCAGCTCAAGATGGTTGCCACGCTCGCACAGGCTTCCGGCAGCCTCGGCATGGCGGGCGGCCAGGCCATCGATTTGGCCAACGTGGGCAAACCCATGAACCAAGCCGGCTTGGAGCAGATGCACGGCCTGAAAACCGGCGCCTTAATCCGCGCCGCCGTGGCACTCGGCGCGCTGGCCTGCCCCGATTTGGGCGATGACGATTTGCAGCGCTTAGACGGTTACGCCCGCAAACTCGGCCTGGCTTTCCAAGTGATAGACGACGTGCTCGACTGCGAAGCCGACACCGCCACGCTGGGCAAAACCGCCGGCAAAGATGCCGACAACGACAAACCCACTTATGTGAAACTGATGGGCTTGGAGCCTGCCCGCCGTTATGCGGAAGATTTGGTTGCCGAAGCGGTGGCCTTATTGGCGCCGTTCGGCGAAAAAGCCGGATATTTGCGGGCATTGGCCGAATTTGTTACGGCACGTAAGCATTAGTGGTTTAGCGGCCAGTTTCTAATGTGCATAAAGGCTGTCTGAAAGATTTTTTTCAGACGGCCTTTATGCTTTCCCAAGTTTTTGAGCAGAAGAATCAATAATTTTTAAGAAAAAACGGTTATCGGCTCATGTATAATTTCACATTCTTCATGTTTTTACATATATAGGAAGCATTACCATGACCGGCATCCAGCAACGAGCAGAATTACAACGCCGCATCTGGCAGATTGCCAACGATGTGCGCGGTTCGGTTGACGGTTGGGATTTCAAGCAATATGTTTTAGGTGCGCTGTTTTACCGTTTTATCAGCGAAAATTTCGCCGCCTATATCGAACAAGGCGACGAAAGTGTCGATTATTCAACCTTTCCCGAAAACAGCCCGATTCTCAGCCAAATTAAAGAAGATACCGTCAAAACCAAAGGCTATTTCATCTATCCCGACCAGCTTTTTAAAAACGTTGCCGCCAAAGCGCATCAAAACGAGCAGCTCAACACCGATTTAAAAGCTATTTTTGATGCAATCGAAAGCTCCGCCAACGGCTACCCGTCCGAACACGACATCAAAGGCCTGTTCGCCGATTTCGATACCACATCCAACCGCCTAGGCAACACCGTTGCCGAAAAAAACAAACGCTTGGCCGCCGTGTTGAAAGGTGTGGCAGATTTGGATTTCGGCAAATTCGAAGACAACCAGATCGACCTGTTCGGTGATGCCTACGAATTTCTGATTTCCAACTACGCCGCCAACGCCGGCAAATCGGGTGGCGAATTCTTCACCCCGCAACACGTTTCCAAACTGATTGCCAAACTCGCCACATATGGGCAAACCCGCATCAACAAAATCTACGACCCGGCCTGCGGCTCGGGCAGCCTGCTGTTGCAGGCCAAAAAGCAGTTTGACGAACACATGATCGAAGAAGGCTTTTTCGGGCAGGAAATCAACCACACCACCTACAATCTTGCCCGCATGAACATGTTTCTGCACAACATCAACTACGATAAATTCCATATCGAATTGGGCGATACCCTACTCAACCCCAAATTAAAAGACGGCAAACCCTTTGATGCCATCGTATCCAATCCGCCTTATTCCGTGAAATGGATGGGCAGCGACGACCCCACTCTGATTAACGACGAGCGTTTTGCCCCCGCCGGCATTCTGCCGCCCAAATCCAAAGCCGACTTTGCCTTTATCCTGCACGCTTTAAATTACCTTTCCACCCGCGGCCGCGCCGCCATCGTTTCTTTTCCCGGCATTTTCTACCGTGGCGGTGCGGAGCAGAAAATCCGCCAATATCTGGTTGACAACAATTATGTCGAAACCGTGATTGCACTCGCACCCAATCTTTTTTACGGCACCAGTATCGCCGTCAACATCCTGGTGTTGTCCAAAGGCAAAACCGACAGCAAAACCCAATTTATCGATGCCGGTAAGCTTTTCAAAAAAGAAACCAACAACAACATTCTCACCGACGAACACATCGACCGGATCATCCAACTCTTTGCCGATAAAGCTAACGTGCCCCATCTTGCCCAATCGGTGGAAAACAGCACCATTGCCGCCAACGATTACAACCTTTCCGTCAGCAGCTATGTAGAAGCGGAAGACACCCGCGAAATCGTCGATATTGCCGCACTCAATGCCGAGATTAAAGCCACCGTGGCCAAAATTGACGAATTGCGCCAAAGCATTGACGAGATTATTGCCGAGCTGGAAGCCTGAACTGTGCCAAATATTCCGACTTACCGCACCGAAGGCAAAAAACAGCAGCAGCCCGAATAGAATATCGGCATAACTTAAAACACCGGGTAAATCAAGGCCGTCTGAAAACGGTTTCAGACGGCCTGAAAACAAACACCATGGAATACTAAAATGACAAATATCCGATTATTTGAACAACAAGAAATCCGTTCGCATTGGGATGACGAACAAGAAAAATGGTATTTCTCCATTGTGGATATTATTGCTGTTTTAACCGAACAG
Organism: Neisseria dentiae; assembly: GCF_014055005.1. Lineage (NCBI taxonomy): Bacteria > Pseudomonadati > Pseudomonadota > Betaproteobacteria > Neisseriales > Neisseriaceae > Neisseria > Neisseria dentiae. The sequence continues at coordinate 2,438,955 of NZ_CP059570.1, forward strand.
CAGGATTATCAAAGTGCGCGAAATTATTGGAAAGTATTAAAAAACAGATTGTTGAAAGAAGGAAATGAAACGGTTACAAATTGTAACCGGTTGAAAATGCTTGCTGCGGACGGCAAACAACGGCTGACCGATGTTGCTGATACAGAGCAGCTTTTGCGCCTTATCCAGTCTGTTCCCAGCCCTAAAGCCGAGCCGGTCAAACTATGGCTGGCGCAAACAGGCAGCGAACGCCTGAATCAGATTCAAGATCCGGAGCTAGGCATTCGGCAAGCTTTGCAGGATTACCGCAACCTCGGCTATTCCGATGATTGGATTAACCAACGGCTGAAAAGCATAGAAATCCGCAAAGAGCTTACCGACGAATGGCAGCGTGTCGGCGTACATGATCAGCAATTCGCCGTTTTAACCAATATCATCAGCCAAGCTTGGTCGGGGAAAACCGTTAAAGAATACAAGCAACACAAAGGATTAAAAAAACAGAATCTGCGCGACAATATGACCAGCACTGAACTGATTTTAAACATGCTTGCCGAAGCGTCAACCAAAGATATTTCCCAAGCCGTTAATCCTGAAACTTTTGCACAAAGCAAACAGATAGCGCAACAAGGCGGCAATGTTGCCAAAGTGGCGCGGCAGGAATTGGAAAAACAAACCGGCAAAAGCGTGATTACCAGCGACAATGCCAAAACATTACGCAAGCTGCCGGAAAAGAAAAGCAAGTCATAAAGTTCATACGCTTTCAGACAGCCTTACAGTACACGACAATTCGTAGGTCGGGCATTTATGCCCGACCTACGGCTGGCCGGCAACATCATCATTCGGGCGGCGGCGGAAGATATTGCCGCATAGGCAGAACCAAAACGATAAGCATATAGGCCGTCTGAAAACGGTTTCAGGCAGCCTCTAAAGTTATAGTGGATTAAAATAAGAATGCCGAAGTAGGGTAAAACGATTCTTTAGCATATCGCCCAATTGCAAGTTTGAATGCAGTTATTTCATTTCGGAGTTTTTATTTGAATTCACTATATTTAAGGACAACAGGATGATTCAACAAAACTTACTGCAAATGATTCAGGCGGAAAAGGTGGAGTGGAAGACGCTGGGGGAAGTATGCCAAATTAAAAAAGGCAAACAATTAAATAAGACAGAGCTAAAAGATCAAGGCTTATATCCTGCTTATAATGGAGGAAAAGGACATTCTGGTTATACAGACAATTTTAATGTTGAAGCAGATACAATTATTATTAGTCAAGGTGGAGCGTCTGCTGGTTTTGTTAATTTTATTAAAGTACCTTTTTGGGCTAATGCTCACTGTTACTATGTTCTACCCCACTCAAATATTATCAATCGTTATTTATATCATTTTTTAAAAAATAATGAACGTAGTTTTATGGATAGTCAATATGGTGCTGGTATTCCTGCATTATCACAAAGTGCATTAGAAAAAGTGGCTATACCAATCCCACCTTTAGAAACCCAGCAAAAAATCGTAAAAATACTTGACAAAATGACCAAGCTGGAAGCTACGCTGGAAGCTACGCTGGAAGCGGAACTATCCCAACGCCGCAGACAATATGAATATTACCGCAATGCGCTGTTAGATTTTGACAATCGCGGGGGGGGGGTAATAGCTAAACTTTATCCTGACTGCCTGAAAGATGTGGCGTGGAAAACGTTGGGGGAGGTGGGGGTGCTTATTCGCGGAAATGGTATGCAGAAAAAAGACTTTACTGAGATAGGCGTGCCAGCCGTGCATTACGGTCAGATTTATACCCACTACGGTACATTTGCGGCAGAAACCAAGTCTTTTGTGTCTCCAGAATTGGCAAAAAGGTTGAAAAAAGCACAATATGGCGATGTATTGATTGCAGGAACAAGTGAAAATGTTGAAGACGTAATGACACCTGTTGGCTGGCTTGGTGGGGAGATTGTTTTTTCAGGCGATATGTTTGTATTTCGCCCAAGCAAAGAACTCAATACCAAGTATCTAACTTATATGCTGCAAACCGAAAAATTTCAAAAATTCAAAGAAAAATATGCGCAGGGCACTAAAGTAATTCGTGTTAAATCCGAGAATTTTTTAAAATTTGAAATTCCCATCCCGCCCCTAGAAATCCAAGCCAAAATCGTTGCCATTCTGGATCAGTTCGACACCCTTACCCAATCCATTTCAGACGGCTTGCCGTGCGAAATCGCCTTGCGCCGCCGGCAATATGAATATTACCGCGAACAACTGCTCAACTTTGCGCCTGCCGCTTGAGTTTCAGACAGGCATTATCCTTAATGCTTGTCTGAAAAAATTTAGGCCGTCTGAAAAATATTGTAGAGAAAAATATGGCGAAAACGCTTACTGAAATTGCTCAGGAACTTAAGAATTCAGAGAAGAAAGTCCAATTGGTTTATGCCTTTAATGGCACAGGAAAAACGCGTTTATCCAAGGCTTTTCAAAATTTGGTAGCGCCCAAAGAAGAAAATGATGAGGTAGGGGAAACCCGTAAAAAAATTCTTTATTACAATGCCTTTACTGAGGATTTATTTTATTGGGACAATGATTTGAATCGAGATGCTGAGCCAAAACTGAAAATACAGCCCAATTCATTTACTCGTTGGATTTTTGAAGAACAAGGCTTGGAACAACAAGTTATCAGTAATTTCCAGCATTATACAGACGAGAAGCTGACTCCGAGTTTTAATAAGGAATATAAAACTCACGATGATCATGGGCGTGAAATAACCATTCCAGCCTTTTCAGAAGTAACTTTCTCTTTTACGCGTGGCGATGATACGCCTGAAAATTACATAAAAATTTCCAAGGGAGAAGAGAGCAATTTTATTTGGAGTGTGTTTTATACTTTATTGAATCAGGTAATCGAAGAATTGCAGATTGCAGAACCCAGTGAGCGCTCAACAGACCAATTTAATGATTTGGAATGTATTTTTATTGATGATCCTGTCAGTTCGTTGGATGAAAATCATTTGATTGAGCTTGCAGTCAATGTGGCGCAGTTGGTTAAGAATTGCCCCGAACAAAAGGTAAAATTCTTGGTTACCACTCATAATCCTTTATTCTACAATGTTCTCTATAATGAGCTTCAGCTGAGAAACGGTTATATTTTAAAACGCAATGAGGATGGAACATTCGACTTGGAAGAGAAGCAGGGAGACTCTAATAAAAGTTTTTCATATCATCTGTTTTTAAAGCAAATGATTGAAGAAGCTATCGAAAATAATGGCATTCAAAAATATAATTTTATGATATTGCGTAATCTCTATGAAAAAACAGCTAATTTTTTAGGTTATCCCAGATGGTCTGAGCTTTTACCTGATGATAAAACGGCGTATTACAAACGAATTATCCAATTTACCAGCCATTCAACATTATCTAATGAGGTTGTTGCCGAGCCGACAGAGCCGGAAAAACAAACTGTAAAATTTCTTTTAACTCATCTGACAGACAATTATCACTTTTGGAATTCAGGAAACGCATCATGATTGAAACCCGCCCCATCGCCGAAACCGATCATTTTATCGTGCTCGACCAATATGAAAAAATCGACCAATCCGGCGCGGGCTATCAAACCGAAAGCGATTTGGAACGCGAATTAATCGCCGATTTGCAGAATCAGGGCTATGAATACCGCAAGGATTTGAACAGCCGCGAAAAGCTGTTGGCCAATCTGCGCGAATCTTTGCAGAATCTGAATCATGTGGAGTTTTCAGACGGCGAATGGCAGCGGCTGTTAGACGAGTATATCGATAGGCCGTCTGAAAACATCATTGATAAAACCCGCAAAATCCATCACGACCATATTTATGATTTTGTGTTTGATAACGGGCAAATCCGCAATATTTATTTGGTCGACAAGAAAAATCCGGCGCATAACCGCTTGCAGGTAATCAATCAGTTTGAGCAGCAGGGCGTTTACGCCAACCGCTATGATGTTACTGTGTTGGTAAACGGCCTGCCTTTGGTGCAGATCGAATTGAAGAAACGCGGCGTGGCGGTGCGCGAGGCGTTTAATCAGGTGCACCGCTACACGAAGGAAAGTTTTAATGCGGAAAACTCACTGTTTAAATATCTGCAAATATTCGTGATTTCCAACGGTACCGATACGCGTTATTTCGCCAATACCACGCAGCGTGATAAAAATAGTTTTGAATTTACGATGAATTGGGCGAAATCCGATAATTCGCCGATTAAGGATTTGAAAGATTTTACTGCCACGTTTTTTCAGAAAAACACTTTGCTGAAAGTGCTGCTGCATTATTCGGTGTTTGATACCGGCAATAACCTGTTGATCATGCGGCCTTACCAGATTGCCGCCGCCGAACGGATTTTGTGGAAAATACGCGGTTCCTTCCAATCGAAAAACTGGGGTAACCGCGATGCGGCAGAAAAAAGCGGCGGTTATATCTGGCACACCACCGGCTCGGGTAAAACCTTAACCAGCTTCAAGGCGGCGCGTTTGGCCACCGGGCTGGAATTTATCGATAAAGTGTTTTTTGTGGTCGACCGCAAAGACCTCGATTATCAAACGATGAAGGAATATCAGCGGTTTTCGCCTGATAGTGCCAACGGTTCGGACAGCACGGCGGGGCTGAAGCGCAATCTGGAAAAAGACGACAATAAAATTATTGTTACCACCATCCAGAAGCTCAATAACCTGATGAAAAGTGAAGAGAGCTTGCCGGTTTATCAACAGCAGGTGGTGTTTATTTTTGACGAATGCCACCGCTCCCAGTTTGGCGAAGCACAAAAAAATCTGAAGAAAAAGTTTAAAAAATTTTATCAGTTCGGTTTTACCGGCACGCCGATTTTCCCCGAAAACGCATTGGGCGCGGAAACCACACAAAGCGTGTTCGGCACGCAATTGCATTCTTATGTGATTACCGATGCCATCCGTGATGAAAAAGTGCTGAAATTCAAGGTGGATTATAACGATGTGCGCCCGCAGTTCAAATCGTTGGAACAGGAAACCGACGAGCAGAAATTAAGTGCGGCCGAAAACCGGCAGGCGCTGCTGCATCCCGAGCGCATCCGAGAAATCTCGCAATATATTCTCAACTGTTTCAAACAGAAAACCCACCGTCTCAATGCTTCGGGCAAAGGCTTCAATGCCATGTTTGCCGTGAGTAGTGTGGAAGCGGCCAAGCTGTATTACGAAGCTTTGAAACAGTTGCAACAAGATGCCGCGCAGCCTTTAAAGATTGCCACGATTTTTTCTTTTGCAGCCAATGAAGAACAAAACGCTGTCGGCGATATTGCCGACGAAGGTTTTGAAATTTCGGCGATGGATGCCAGCGCCAAAGAGTTTCTGGCTTATGCGATTCAAGATTACAACGCGGCTTTTCGAACCAATTACAGCGTGGAAAGCCAAGCGTTTCAAAACTATTACCGCGACCTTTCCCTGCGGGTAAAAAATCAGGAAGTGGACTTGCTGATCGTGGTGGGCATGTTTCTAACCGGCTTCGATGCGCCAACGCTCAATACTTTGTTTGTCGATAAAAACCTGCGCTATCACGGCCTGCTGCAAGCCTATTCGCGCACCAACCGTATCCACAACGCTACTAAAACTTTCGGCAATATTGTTACCTTCCGCGATTTGGAGCAGGCAACGGTTGATGCCATCACTTTGTTCGGCAACAGCCAAACCCGAAACGTGGTGCTGGAAAAAAGTTATCAGGAATACATGGAAGGCTACACCGATGCACAAACCGGCGAAGCCCGCAGGGGCTATCTGGAAGTGGCGGCGGAATTGCAGCAGCGTTTTCCTGATCCCGGCAATATCGTTACCGAAAAAGACAAACGCGATTTTGCCAAGCTGTTCGGTGAATTTCTGCGCGCAGACCATATTTTGCAAAACTATGATGAGTTCGCCGCCTTACAGGCATTTCAGCAGTTGGATACGGGAGACCATGCGGCGGTTGAAGCATTCAAAGAAAAATATTATCTGACCGACGAAGACCTGCAAGCTATGCAGGCGGTGAAAATCCCCGGTGCGCGGGTAATTCAGGATTACCGCTCGGCCTATAACGATATCAGGGAATGGCTGCGCCGTGAAAAAGCAGGCAATGAAACCGCGCAATCCGCCATCAATTGGGATGACGTAGTTTTCGAAGTGGATTTGCTCAAATCTCAGGAAATCAATTTGGACTATATTTTAGAGTTGATTTTCGAACACAATAAAAAAATCAAAAACAAAAGCGAATTAACGGAAGAAATCCGGCGCATTATCCGCGCCAGTATCGGCCACCGTGCCAAAGAAAGCCTGATTGTGGATTTTATCAATCAAACGGATTTGGACGATATTCCCGACAAAGCGGGGCTTATGGAGCAGTTTTACCAATTTGCCCAACGCGAGCAGCAGCGCGAAGCAGCAGAGCTGATTGCATCGGAAAATCTGAACGAAGAAGCGGCCAAACGCTATATCACCGTTTCATTAAAACGCAAATATGTCAGCGAAAACGGCGCGGATTTAAATGCGGTCTTGCCGAAAATGAGTCCACTTAATCCACAGTATTTGACCAAAAAACAAAGTGTTTTTGAGAAAATCGCTGCGTTTGTGGAGAAATTTAAAGAAGCGGGGGGAGATATTTCATAAGAAGCCGAAATTTTGTAAGTATTTGTTATTTTAAATTTTAAGGCCGTCTGAAAATATTTCAGACGGCCTTTATCAGTTAATCGATCCGCAACCTTAAGGGCGGTATTCGGGCATCACGCCGTTGGGCAGCAGCTGCCACACATAGCCCCTGTGTTTCTGTTTGCCCGCCACTGCACCGGCTTCGTCGCCGTAGCCCCAGAAATAATCCACCCGCACCGCGCCTTTAATTGCGCTGCCGGTGTCTTGCGCCATAATCAGGCGGTTGAGGGCGTAGTTGTTGGCGGGGTGGACGGTGGCCACGAACAGCGGTGCGCCCAGCGTGATGTAGTGGCGGTCGATGGCGCCGGCATATTGGCCCATCAGCGGGGTGCCGAGTGCGCCGACGGGGCCGTCGTCATTGCCGGGCAGCGGGCGGAAGAATACGTAGCTGGGGTTTTGCCCCAACACTTCGGCCAGTTTCTGCGGGTTGCGGCGCATATATTCTTTGATGCCCTGCATGGTGGTTTGCGCCAGCGGCAGGTAGCCTTTGTCGGCCATGTAGCGGCCTATCGAAACGTAGGGGTATTCGTTTTTGTCGGCATAGCCCACGCGGATATATTTGCCTTCGGGGGTTTTCAGACGGCCGGAGCCTTGGATGTGCAGGAAAAACAATTCCACCGGGTCTTCGGCGTAGCCCAATACCGGCGCTTTGCCGTCGAGCGCGCCGCCGTTAATCTGGGCGCGGGTGTAATACGGCACGAAGCGGCTGCCTGCGAAACGGCCTTTCAGGGCGCGGGTGCGCTCGCTGACGGGGAACTGGCCGAGATTGGCCGAATATGGGCCGTTGGCATCGATCACGCCTTTGTTGGGGCCGGTTTGGCGGATGCGCACGGTGCTTTTGCTGTTGCGCAGGTTGGCGGGCAGATCGACCGAAATGAAGTCGTTGGGAATGCCGTAGATGGGAAAGCGGGCTTTGCCGGTGCTTTTCGAGTCGCCCAAGAGCACGGGTTCGTAATAGCCGGTGATGGTGCCGCCCAAATTGCCGTTGGCGCTTACCTGCCACGGGGTGAAATATTGCTCGAAAAAGGCTTTGGCTTCGGCGTTTTTATAGGGCGTTTGCGCGGCTTGGGCGCACACGTTGCGCCAGTTTTGCTGTGCTTGCAGTTTTTCGCAGCCGAGGCGGAACGAGCGCAGGCTGTCGGCGAAGTTTTGCTCGTTCCATTGCGGCATGGCGCTGTGGGGCACGACTTTGTAGCTGGCACCGCCGCCGGGGGTGTGCACGAAACCTTGCGGCGAAGGCATGCCGGCGGGCAGCGGCCGGCCCTGCGTTACCGGCGGGGCGGGCGGTTGCTGCACCGGCGGCACACTTGGCCCGGGCTTGCTTTTTTTGGTGCCGCAGGCGGCTAAAACGGCGGCGGTGATGCCCAACAGGGCGATGCGGTAAAAGGTTTTGCGGTTCATATGTGTTGTGTGATAAGGCCGTCTGAAACGGCGGGTTTCAGACGGCGTGGTTTTAAAAAGTTCGGAATAAGACAGACATTTTTGCCGCTGCGCGGTTCCCCGTTTAAGCGGTTTTCGGCCTGCCCCGAAGCAGAAACGGTGGCATTCTAACATAGAATCAAAGGGCTAGATTTTGGAAGTGGCAATCTTTGCATGCTTTGTATGTTGCCGCAGGCCGTCTGAAAACCCAATCGTCGCCATACTCAGGCTTGACCCGGGTATGGCTTGATATTTGCAGCACCCAATAAACCCAAACGCATGGTATTGCCGGTTATTCGAAACCTAACGGCAACCGCGCTCCCTCCCCTGTGGGGGAGAGCCGGGGAGAGGGCCAAACGCCTGCTGTCCGGAAAACAGTTGGTTAAAACCCGCCAAGCCCTCTCCCTAACCCTCTCCCACGGGAGAGGGAATAAGCGGCCGGTGAAATGACTTTTCAGGCAGCAAAACAATAATATCCGGAACACTTTGCCCAGCTAAAGCATGACGTAGAGGTTTGAAAATGCCGGCATGATTTGCCAAGCTTCCAAACTGATTTTGTATCGTTATCTCACCGGCAAACCCGCCCAGCCGAAAGCTTCGGCCACCCGCTGCCATTGTTCGCCTGCATCGGCGCGCACGGTAACGGTTTGGCCGTTTTCGGGGCTTTGGAACACCAGTTCGCGTGCGTGCAAAAGCAGGCGGGTGGCGCCGGTGTGTTCGGCCACGGCGCGGTTTTGGGCGTTGTCGCCGTGGGTGGTGTCGCCCACGATGGGGTGGAAAATGTGTTTCAGGTGGCGGCGCAGCTGGTGTTTGCGGCCGGTGTGCGGGGTGAGTTCCAGCCACGAATAGCGCGAAGTGGCGTAGCGTTTGGCCGATTGGAAGGGCTGCTCGGTGAGGGCGAGGCAGCGGTAGTCGGTAACGGCGTTTTGGGCGGGTTTGCCGGGGTCGGCGAAAGGGTCGGCGATTTTGTCGGCCTCTTCTTTGAGCGGGTAGTCGATGTGGCCGCTGCCGCACAAATGGCCGCGCACCACCGCCCAATAGCGTTTTTGCACGTTTTTTTGCTCGAACTGCTGCGTGAGGGCGCGGGCGCTTTCTTTGTTGAAGGCAAACAGTAAAACGCCCGAGGTGGGGCGGTCGAGACGGTGGACGGGGAACACATGGCAGCCGGTTTGGTTGCGCAGGGTCTGCATCACGAATACGGTTTCGCGGCTGTCGAGCCAGCTTCTGTGCACCAGCATGCCGGCGGGTTTGTTGACGGCGATGCAGAGGCTGTCGCGGTAGAGGATTTCGAGCATGGTCGGGTTTTCAAGATTCACACCGGCATTTTAAAACAGATGTTTCTGAAATATCCGCCTTCTTTGCCCTCTCCCACAGGAGAGGGAATAATAAAGATAGCAGGCCGTCTGAAACCTTTCAGACGGCCTGCTTGCGTTCAAACGCAGCTTAAGCGCGTTTTTCGAGCACGGCCACGGCGGGCAGCTCTTTGCCTTCCAAGAATTCCAAGAAAGCGCCGCCGCCGGTGGAAATATAGCTGATTTGGTCGGTTACGCCGAATTTGGCAATCGCCGCCAGCGTGTCGCCGCCGCCGGCAATCGAGAAGGCGGGGCTTTCGGCGATGGCTTTGGCCAGCACTTCGGTGCCGCCGGCGAATTGGTCGAACTCAAACACGCCCACGGGGCCGTTCCACACGATGGTGCCGGCCTGTTTCAGGGCGGCGGCCAGCGCGGCGGCGGATTGGGGGCCGATGTCGAGAATCATGTCGTCTTCGGCCACGTCGTCGATGGCTTTAACGGTGGCTTCTGCGTCGGCGGCGAAGGCTTTGGCCACCACCACATCGGTGGGCAGGGGCACGCTGCCGCCTTTGGCGGCCATTTTTTCCATGATTTTTTTGGATTCTTCCACCAAATCGTGTTCGGCCAGCGATTTGCCGATGGGCTTGCCGGCGGCCAGCAGGAAGGTGTTGGCGATGCCGCCGCCCACGATTAATTGGTCAACCTTGTCGGCCAGGCTTTCGAGAATGGTGAGCTTGGTGGAAACTTTGCTGCCGGCCACAATCGCGGCCAGCGGGCGGGCGGGGGCTTTGAGGGCTTTGCCCAAGGCATCGAGTTCGCCCGCCATCAGCACGCCGGCGCAGGCCACGGGTGCGGCTTGGGCAACGGCTTCGGTGGAAGCCTGGGCGCGGTGCGCGGTGCCGAAGGCGTCGTTCACAAACACGTCGCACAGGGCGGCATAGGCTTTGCCCAGCTCCAAATCGTTTTTCTTTTCGCCTTTGTTGATGCGCACGTTTTGCAGCATGGCGATTTCGCCGGCTTTGAGCGCGGGCTTGTTGTCGCGCCAGTCGTTGAGCACTTTCACTTCTTTGCCCAAGAGGCCGCCCAAATGGGCGGCTACGGGGGCGACGTCGTCTTCGGGGTGGAATTCGCCTTCGGTGGGGCGGCCCAGGTGCGACATCACAATCACCGCCGCGCCGTTGTCCAGGCAGTATCGAATCGAGGCGAGCGAAGCACGGATGCGGGTGTCGTCGCTGATTTTGCCGTCTTTAAACGGCACGTTCATGTCGGCGCGGATCAATACGGTTTTGCCCTGCACGTTTTGTTCGGTGAGTTTCAAAAATGCCATGTCGGTTTCCTTTGCGGAGAATGGGAAAAATCGGGGTTTATTATGCGCGAAGAGCGGTTTGGGGTAAAGCCGCTGCGGTTGCGGGCTTGATTTGCGTCATGATTACAGGGGGTTACATGAAAAAGGCCAAGACCTTTGCAAACCGCTTAGGCCGTCTGAAACATCCAAATTATCGTCATTCCCGCGTAGGCGGGAATCCAGATGGAAATATTGAAGTATTGATTAAACAAATACTTGAATGCCAAGCGTCTGGATTCCCGCCTACGCGGGAATGACGGGTTTAAGCATTTCAGACGGCCTAAGCGGTTTGCAAAAATTTCAGGCCGTCTGAAAAGGCTGCGGGCCGTGCGCTGCGGTTATCTCAAGCCGAAAAACGCCAGCACGCTGTTGCCCCAACGCTCGAAATAATAGAGAAACAGCGCATAGCTTTCCTGCAATAAAAACTTGGTTTTTTTGCGCGATTCGCTGTAACGGGTGGTGGGCGTGCCCGAGGTGTAGGCGTTCAAATCCAAATCTTTGGCAATGGCGGCGGCGCGGGCGGTGTGGTAGGGGTCGCTGACGATGATGATGGTGCCGATGCCGTTGGTGCGCAGCAGCGGGCGCACGTTATACAGGTTTTCATAGGTGTTGCGCGATTTGTTTTCAAACAGGATGTCGCGCGCGGGCACGCCTTGTTTGAGGGCGTAGCGGCGGCCGACTTCGGCTTCGGTCATAAAGCCTTTTTTGGGGGTGCCGCCGGTGAACACCAGTTTTTCCACGCGCCCGCTCTGGTAAAGGGCGATGCCGTGGTTGATGCGCTCTTGAAACACGGGTGAGGGGCGTTTGTCCCATGCGGCCGCACCCAACACCACGGCGGCATCGGCGTGCACATAGGTGGGCAGGGTTTGGTTGCCGGTGCGGTAAACCGACCACACGCAGCAGGCGAATGCAAACGCCACCAGCAGCAGGCTTAAAACCAAGCCGTGCAGAAAGTGGTAGCGTAGGCCGTTGCGGCTGCGTAGGGCGGGTGTGTGCATAGGGTTTGCGGGTTGGTTTTTCAGGTTGGCGAAAGCCGGCGGGTTTTTCAGACGGCCTTTGCGGTTCAAACGGCAGGCCGTTTGAAAGGGTGGTTTTTACAGCAAGGCTTCGATGTTTTCCAGCGGTCTGCCTACCGCTGCTTTATCGCCCGCCACCACAATCGGCCGTTCTAAAAGCGCGGGGTGCTCGGCGATGGCTTTGAGCAGATCGTCGTTGCCCAGAGCGGGGTTGTCCAGCCCCAGTTCGCGGTAGAGCGCATCTTTCACGCGCATCATGCTGCGGGGCGAATCGGCGCCGAGCTTGGCGAAAATGCTTTGCAGCTCTTCGAGCGAAGGCGGGGTGTCGAGATAATTCACCACTTCGGTGTCTATGCCGCGCACGTTGAGCAGCGAAAGGGCGGCGCGGGATTTGCTGCAACGGTTGTTATGGTAGAGTGTAACGGTTTTCAGCATGGCAGTTCCTTAACATTTGAACGGTTTTTCTGATTGTAAACCAATCTTTACGCGTTGTTCCAGCCGCATTTTGAGTGAAATCATAAAGTTGGCAGGAAAAAGCAAATAGGCCGTCTGAAAGGTTACAATGCTGCCGAAATGGTTTTGAAAACGGGAAATACTTATGAAAATTTTATCCGCCCTGTTACTGGCCGCCGTGTGCGGCACCGCCGCCGCCGCCGAACTGCAAAGCTGGGACGGCAGCGCGCCGCAGCACACCGCGTCGCTCAAAGCGCCCGTGCGCATCATCAACCTGTGGGCAACCTGGTGCGCGCCCTGCCGCAAAGAAATGCCGGCCATGTCGGCATGGTATCAAAAGCAGAAAAAAGGCAGCGTGGATATGGTGGGCATCGCACTCGACAGCCGCGAAAACATCGCCAAATTCCTCAAACAAACGCCGGTGGCCTACCCGGTTTGGCGCTACACCGGCAACGACAGCCGCAGTTTTATGAAAGGTTTGGGCAACACCGTGGGCGGCCTGCCCTTTACGGTGGTGGAAGCGCCGAAATGCGCTTATAAACAAACGGTTTTGGGCGAGGTTACGGCGGCAAAGCTCGATCAGGCGTTGGCCAAGGCGCGGGCGAAATGCGGTTATCGTTAAACCACTTGTTTGGTAACAATATCATCATACTCGGGCTTGGCCCGAGTATTTTTTTGGGTTTCAGAAATTTTTAGGAAACGGAGATACTCGGATCAGGCCAGAGTATGACGCGTGTACTTTTTCTTAAGCGGATTCACTGAAGCGTTTGTTTTTCAGACGGCATCAGCCCAACAACAGCCCCTGCCCGAAAAACCCGCCTTTTTCAACGCCGGGCAAAACGAAGAAATAGCCGCCGCCGAACGGGCTGATGTATTCTTCGAGCGGCTCGAAATCAAGCAGTTTCTGCACGAAGATAAAGCCGTCGGCAAGGTTGGCCTGATAGCAGATAAACACCAGCCCCACATCCAGTTGGCCGTTTTTGGCCAGACCGCGCGAGTAGTTGAAAGGCCGTCTGAAAAGCCGGTGTTTTTTGAGAAATTCGGGGTTGCGCGGGTTGGCCAGGCGCATATGGCTGTCTTTGGGGATAGTTTTGCCCTCCGGGTCGCGCGCGTAATCGGGGGTGTCGTGCTCTTTTTTCATGCCCAACGGGGCGCCGCTGTATTTTTCGCGCCCGAAAATGGCTTCCTGCTCTTGCAGCGGAGTTCTGTCCCAAAACTCAACGAAATGGCGGATCAGCCGCACGGCCTGATAGCTGCCGTTTTTCGCCCATGCGGGTTCGTCCGAGCTGTTGGCGGCGATGCCCGTCCACAATACCTCACCGGCAATTTCAGAGTCTTGCACGTTCGGGTTGGCGCTGCCGTCGCGAAAGCCGAACAGGTTGCGGGCGGCGGTGCCCGGCTCGGTTTTGGGCAGAAAGCCGTCGATGCTCCAGCGGGTGGTGAGCAGTTGGGCGGTATGTTTGATGATGTCGCGCAGGGCGTTTTGGCAGGTTTCGGGGGTAAAGGCGCAAATCTGGATGCTGATGTCGCCGTCGCACCATTCGGGTTGGAGGCGGTCGTTGGGGAATTTTTTCATTTCCTGCAAATGTTTGGGCTTTTTGTCTGCCAGGCCGAAGCGTTGGTCGAACAGGCCGGCGCCCACGCCGATGGTAACGGTGAGGCCGTCGGGGCGGACGGTTTTGCCGAGTATGCCGCTGCCGGCGGGCGGCAGTTTGGCGTCGCCGTCGTTCAATTCGCCGCCTTGGGTGAGAAATTCGATGCGCGAAGTGAGAACGCGGAACAGGTATTCCAGCTCTTTGGCGTTTTTCACCGCCGCATCAAACGCGGCCATGATGCCGAACTGCTGGTGCGGGGTGGTGATGCCCGCCTGATGCGTGCCGTAGCAGGGGTAGCTTTGTTGGGAATGCTGCTGTTGCACGGTTTCCTGTTTGGTTTTGCCCTGTTTTTCGCCCCACACGAATCCGCCTGCGGCGGCGGCAATGCCGGCTGCGCCTGCGGCGGCGGCGGTTTTCAACAGGGTGCGTTTTCCGGGTTGGGCGGGCGGTTGGTTGTCCGGCATGGTTTTTCCTTGTTTATTTGGCGGCGGTTGGTTTCAGACGGCCTTATCGTTTTTCAAACAGCAGGTGCACGGTTTCGCGCTGCACCAAGCCGTTGCTTTTGCTTACCGCCCAATCGCTGCGGCGGGTTTCGGCTACGGTTTTAAGCGGCAGCGGGGCGGCAACGGCACGGATATCGGCGGCGTTATAGAGAGAAAAGCCGTAGGCGGCAAACGGCAGCGTTTCCATAAAGGCTCTTTCGCAAAAACTCAGGCACATTCTGCCGCCGCGTTTCAACACGCGGGCGCATTCGGCCAACATTCCGGCGGGATCGGGCCAGAAGTAAACGGTGTTGACACTGAACAGCATATCGAAACGGCCGTCTGAAAAAGGCAGCTTACCGCCGCCGTACAGGCAGTATTGCGCCAAACCTGCTTCGATGAATGCTTGGTTAAATCCGCAGGCTTCTCGATGCATGGCTTCGGAAACCTCCAAACCGGTGTAGTGAAGGTTTTCGTTTTGCGACAATATCCAGCCCAAGAGGCCGCCGTTGCCGCAACCGATTTCCAGCAGTTGGCTGCCTGCGCGGATTTGCAAGGTTTCGAGGCAGGCCGAAATCTGCGCGAGATTGCGCAGGTTCATTATCTGCCCGAAAGCCGCGGCTTCCTTGCCGTGCGGGCAGCGCAGTTGGGCAGCGGTTTGTTTGGGTGTTAAATCCATGATGCGGGCTGATCTCTGTTTCAGACGGCCTCAAGCTGCTTTAAAGGCCGTCTGAAAAGGTTGGATCAAACAAAAATCAGTTCAAACCCAAAGTACCGCGCAGTTGCGCCAAATCTTCGGCCAAGGCGTTAATCGGGGCTTGCAGGGTTTTGCGGTCGGCTTCGCTGAGTTTGTCGTAGGTTTCAAAGCCGTTTGCGGTTTTGTATTTCGCCAGAATTTCATTAATCTGCTTGAAATTGGCATCGGTTTTATCGAGCAGCGCCTGATTTTTCTCGGCAATCATCGGGCGGAACAGCTCGACGATTTTCTGCGAGCCGTCAACATTGGCCTGGAAGTCGCTCAAATCGGTGTGGCTGTAACGGTCTTCTTCGCCGCTGATTTTGGTGGCGGCCACTTCTTCCATCAGCACGGCGGCACCGCCCACAACCTTGCTCGGCGGGAAGGTGAGCGCGTCGATTTCGGCTTGCAGTTTTTTCACGTCGGCTTCGAGTTTGCCGGCTGTTTCTTTCACGCCGTCGGTGGATTTTTCAACCCACAAGGCGTGTTCGATGCGGTGGAAGCCGGTGAATTCCGGGTCTTTCGGGCCTTGTTTGTAGTCGTCTTCACGCGCATCGATGGCGGGGTCGAGTTCGTTGAACAGTTCGGCAATCGGCTCTATGCGTTCGTAGTGGGTGCGGGTGTCGGCAAACAGCGATTTGGCTTTTTCCACTTCGCCCGCTTTGACGGCGGCAACGAAAGCGGTGGTTTTGGCAACCAACTCTTTGGCTTCGGCCTGAACATAGGTTTTATAGTCGGCCAACGGCTGGGCGAGTTTGGTCAAATCGGCTTCGCCGCCCGCCTGCTTGAAGCCGCTGTCGGTTACGGTGAGCTTGCCGCGCGGGTTGTTTAAGAGGCCGCAGGTCATGGCATATTCGCCGGGCAAGAGGGTAACGGTCATTTTATCGCCGAGGCCGGGGGCGATGTTTTCACGTTCGTCCACCACCATCACGCCTTTCAGAATTTCCCATTCTAGCTTGCGGCCGCTGTTGTTTTTGATGTTGAACACCACTTTGCCGCTGGGCACGCTCAATTCCATCGGTTCGCAGGCGGCATCGTTCACGGCCACGTTGACCGAGCCGTCGGCATTGACGGCGGGCGCGGCCGATGTGCCGGACGCAGCGGCGGTTTGCTCGGCTTCGGGCGGCTGGCAGCCTGCCAAAGCGAACGCCAACAACACGGACAAAGCAAGAATGTTTTTTTGTTTCATATCGATACCTCTTTTCTGTTGAAAGAAATTATTTTGATTCGCTATTGGGAAACCGCCGGTTTGCCGTCGCGCAGAAACCAATACATCACGGGAACCAGATACAGCAGCCACACCAGCACTTCGCCCTGCGTGGGGTGGTCGGTGTAGCCGAAAAAGCCGCCGAGCAGCACACCCAGCGGGCTGTCTTCATGCAGGATATG
Source organism: Neisseria dentiae (assembly GCF_014055005.1). NCBI lineage: Bacteria > Pseudomonadati > Pseudomonadota > Betaproteobacteria > Neisseriales > Neisseriaceae > Neisseria > Neisseria dentiae. The sequence continues at coordinate 2,455,323 of NZ_CP059570.1, forward strand.
GGAAATGTCGAACACAATGGTTTGCAGGCGGTTCCACACGCCCGCTTCGTGCAGCGCGCGCAGCGAACCGGCCAGAAGCCCTGCGGCCACTACAATCAGAAACGCGCCGGTGATGCGGAAAAACTTGGCCAGGTTCAAGCGCATACCGCCGCGGTAAACCAGCGCGCCGACGGCAACGGCCGCCAGCAAACCCGCCACCGCGCCGGCGGGCATACGCCACGAGGGGCTTTGCTGGAACACGGCGAGCAGAAAAAACACGCTCTCCAAACCTTCGCGCGCCACCGCCAAAAACGCCATGCCCACCAGCGCCCAGCCGCTGCCGCCTTTGTTTAGGGCCGTCTGAACCGAATCTTCAAGCTGCCGCTTCATCGAACGGGCGGCTTTTTTCATCCACAGCACCATATAGGTGAGCATGGCCACCGCCACCAAGCCGATAACGCCCACCACCAATTCCTGCTGCTTTTGCGGAATCTCGCCGGTGGCGGTGTGGATGGCCAACCCCAGGCCCAAGCACATCAGGGCTGCCGCAACCACACCGAGCCACACTTTCGGCATCAGGCGGCCGTTGCCCGACTGGTGCAGGAAACCCGCCACAATGCCCACAATCAGCGCGGCTTCGATGCCTTCGCGCAACATAATCAGAAAAGCGATATAGGCTTAACATATTCTTGCCGGTAGATGGTTGAGTTATATTCCTGTTTTAATATTAATGCAAATAGTTTTTATTTTCTAAAATTTGTTGAATAATTAAAAAGATTAAAGGCCGTCTGAAACTATTTCAGACGGCCTTTAATCTTCAGATTGGTGGTTTGTGTTATTTGGATTCGGGCCGAAACCGGCCTGAAAACGGGGGTGATTCAGCGTTTTTTTTGATTGGTGTTTTTGCTGCCTTTGGGCTTTTTATCGGCGGCGGCCAGGCGGGCGGCAACGAATTCGACCATTAAGTCTTTCTTTTCCCAAAAAAACGTTTGCATTTTTTCGAGCGGGTAGATTTTGCGCACCATGGCGGGCAGGCCGTTGTGGATAATCGCGGCTACGTTGCGGTTGAGCGCTTCATTGTCCATCGCGGTTTTCAAATCGGTGTTTTGGCCGTCGAGATAGGCTTGCAGCTCTTTTTTCACGCCACCGTGGATTTCGAATTGTTTGATCATTTGGGTTTTCCTTTCCGTAAAATGCGGCGCCATTTTAGCAAAAATAATGGCTTTTTAAACAAATCTTAACTATTTGGCCGGTTTTTAGGGCTACAATATGTCGGTTATTTTCCAAAGGCCGTCTGAAATGTATTTGTGGTTCAAACTGCTGCATGTGTTTTTCATTATTTCGTGGTTTGCCGGGCTGTTTTACCTGCCGCGCATTTATGTGAACCTCGCCCAAGTCGAGGCGGGCAACCGCGGCGAATACTTGCGCCTGTTGGGCATGGCCGAGCGTTTGTTTAAGTTTATGACGCCGCTGGGCATCGGTGCGGTGCTGACAGGCTTTGTGATTCCGTTTGTTACCGGCTGGTGGGGCATGGGTTGGGTGCACACCAAAGTAACGCTGGGCGTGGTGCTGTTGGGCTATCATTTTTATTGCTACCGCCTGCTGCTTGATTTTCAAGACAACCGCAACCGCTATTCGCACAAATGGTTCCGCGTGTTTAACGAAATCCCTGTAGTGATTATGGTTGCCGCGCTGTATTTGGTGGTGTTCAAACCGTTTTAACCGTTGAGGCCGTCTGAAAAACATGACTATCGAAATCGAACGCCGTTTCCTTTTAAAAAACAACAATTGGCGCGCGCTGGCGGGCGAGCCGGAAACCATGCGGCAGGGTTATCTGAGCGTGGAAAAAGAGCGCACCATACGCGTGCGCATCATCGGCAACCGTGCGTGGCTCACGCTCAAAGGCTATATTTCGGATGTTGCCCGCAGCGAGTTCGAATATGAAATCCCGCTGCCGCACGCCGAAACGATGATGCAGACCATGTGTCCGTTTAAGCTCGAAAAGCGGCGTTATAAAATCGACTATCGGGGTTTTGTGTTTGAAATCGACGAATATTTCGGCGAAAACGCGCCGTTAATCGTGGCGGAGCTGGAATTGCCGAACGAAGATGCGGCGTTTGCCAAGCCGGAATGGTTGGGCGAGGAAATCACTTCTGACGGCAAGTTTACCAATGCTTATCTGAGCAAACATCCGTATTCGGAGTGGGGCGGGCGTTAGGGTTTGCCGCAAAAAACAAAGGCCGTCTGAAAACTTTTCAGACGGCCTCGGTTTAATGCGGCGCGTATTACGGTTGGGCGGCAGCGGGGTCTTGCGGCAGCGGTGCTACCGGCGTGCCTTCGGCAGGCGCGGCGGCGGGGGCGGGTTCGCCGGCCGGTGCGGCCATCGGATCAACGGGAGCGGGTGCCGGCGCAGCGGGGGCGGCCGGTGCGGGGGTTACGCTGTCGGCCACATAAACAAATTTCGTGCGGTCGTCTTTTTTGGCAGACAATTTCACGCCTTGGTATTGCACTTCCTGCAAGCCGGGGAACGCGCCCTGCTCGCCGCCGGTTTGCGGCATATTTTCGGCAGAGGCAAAAGAAGCGGCGGCAGCGGCCAGAGCGGCGAAAGTTAAAGCGGTTTTTTTCATCATTCATCCTTTCGGTTCGGTTTATCTGTTCATAAGCTGTAGTTTGACGGCGGGCCAGTGCGAGAGTTTTTCGGCATACGGTTAAGGGCGGGTTAATAAATAACAGATTAACGAAATAAAACCGCTGTTTTGAGAAATTGTGTAAAAATATGACGTTAAATGCGGGAATGTGTGAATAAACCCCGGGGCCGTCTGAAAACCGTGTTTTGCCCTGCCCGTTTTTTGAACCGGATATACCACGCCCGCCGTATAATCCGCCCTCCAACCCATGCGAAAGCCTTCAGAATGACCACCCAATCCGACAAATTCAACGCGCTCTTTTTCTCGGTATTTTTTCTGTTTGCCGGTTTCGGCCTGTTTCTCAACTCGGCGGGTGTGGAGCTTTCGCAAATGGGTGTGAACAACACCGCCATCGGCGTGTTGAATGCCGCTTTCTTCGTGGGCGCGGCGTTAAGCGCGGTGGCCGCGCACCGCGTGGTGTCGGGCGTGGGGCATATCCGCAGCTTCAGCGTGTTTGGCGCGGTGTTTGCCATTGCGGCGCTGGGGCATTTGATGACCGACAATCTGTGGGTGTGGGGCGCGCTGCGGGTGGTGCTGGGTTTCTGCTATTACAGCCTGCTGATGATTGTGGAAAGCTGGTTTGCCGAGCGCAGCACCGCGGCGGCGCGGGCGAAGGTGCTGGCTTTGTATAACGTGGTGTATTACATCTCGTTCACCGCCGGTATCGCGCTGTTGAGCTTCAAACTTTCCAGCAACGAAATCTTCACGGTTTCGGCGATGATGGTGATGGCGGCCATGCTGCCGGTGGCACTCACGCGGCTGCATGCGCCCGAGCTGCCGCCGCGCCAGCGCATCAGCCTGCCGCGCCTGTTTGCTATCGCGCCGTTGGCGCTGGTGGGCAGTTTTACGGCGGGTTTGCTGATGAACGGTTTTTTCACGATGGCATCGGTGTTTCTGCTCAAGCAGGGTTTTGACGTGCGGCAGATTTCGTTTTACCTGATGACGGCGATGGTGATGGGTTTCGCCGCGCAGCTGCCGGTGGCGAAACTTTCCGATCGCTACGGCCGCCGCGCCGCCATTTTGGCCTGTTCGCTGGTGTCGGCCGCAGGTGCGGCGGCGGGCATCGGGCTGATGCTGGCGGGCATCACTGCCGCATGGGTGCAGTATGCGGTGGCGTTTATGTTCGGCATCGGCCTGTTTACGCTTTATGCTTTGAGCGTGGCGCGCGCCAACGACCAGCTGCCCAACGAAATGAGCACGGTTGAAGTGAGCCGCAGCCTGCTGTTCAGCTACGGCATGGGTTCGATGCTGGCGCCGATATTGCTGGGTTTGGTGATGGACCAGGCCGAACGCTATGGTTTTTATGCTTATTTTGTTGTGTTTGCCGCGCTGCTGGCTGTGTTTGCAAAACAGCAGCAGGCGGTGCCGGAAGACAAACGCAGTATGCACGTGAACATGCCAGCCGCCGCCGGTCCCGTGATTGCCGACCTCGACCCGCGCAACGACAGCGGTGTACTCAAGCCGTTCGACGAGGCCGAAGCGCAAGCCTATGCCGAAGAGCTGGCGCGCGAAGCACAGGCGGATGCGCCGCAGCAGCAGGATACGCAGAATCCGGCCGGTTAGCTTGGGGTTTAAGGCCGTCTGAAATATCCGGCCGCCGTCATACCCGAGCCAAGCCCGGATACGGGGCAGAAGTTTAAAATACCGATATGGCTTGCAAAGCTTGAGGCCGTCTGAAAGTTTTCAGACGGCCTCAAGCTTTGCAAAGGTTACGGTTTGTTTGAACCGCACGCCGGTTATTCGTAAACCTTCAGCAGTTCCACTTCAAACACCAAAGTGGCGTTGGGCGGAATCACGCCGCCGGCGCCGCGCGCGCCGTAGCCCATTTCGGGCGGAATGGTCAGCTTGCGTTTGCCGCCTTCTTTCGTGCCGCCGAAACCTTCGTCCCAGCCGGCAATCACTTGGCCCACGCCCAGCGTGATGGTGAGCGGTTGGCGGCGGTCGAGGCTGGAATCGAATTTGGTGCCGTCTTCCAGCCAGCCGGTGTAGTGCACGGTGATTTCTTTGCCTTTCACGGCTTCTTTGCCGTGGCCGGTTTCGATATCTTCAATAATCAGGCTCATGGTTGTGCTTTCTATAATCGGATTGGGGCGGCAAGCATAACATAAAAACGGGTGTCAGTTGCCCACGCATTGGTGCAGCGGAAAGCGGCTTTTGCCGGCGCGCAGGTTTTTCTTTTTTTCGTAGCGGTTCCACGCTTTTTCGTGAAAATAAAACACAAACGTGTTGGCCAGCGGCTCGATTAACGCCACCGCGCCCGAAATGCCGATGCTGCCGGTTAAGGCGTAGGCTACGCCGAATGCCACGCCGAAGTGTAGAATGGCGAAAGTGATGGTTTTCAACATGGTGGGTTCCTTTAAGAGCCTAATAAGAGGCCGTCTGAAATGATATTGATTAGCATCATAGCGGGGCGGCGGCGGTTAAGAAATTTGATTCTGCCAATATTTAATTAGCTAAATTTAATCAGATTAAAATATTCAATAGCAAAGGATAATTATGGAAACATTGAAAGTTGTTGCGCTCGACCGCGACACACTGGCGGACAAGCCGTTTGGCTTTGATTTCAAACACGAATTGGCCGAATACGGCAACACCGAGCCGCAAAATACGGCAAAACGCCTTCAAGGCGCGCAGGTTGTGATTACCAACAAAGTGGTGATTGATGCCGGGCACATCGCCGCCAACCCGCAATTGAAACTGATTGCGGTGGCGGCCACAGGCGTAAACAACGTTGATGTGGCGGCGGCCAAAGCAGCGGGCGTGGCGGTGTGCAATATCCGTGCCTACGGCAACGATTCGGTGGCCGAACACGCATTTATGCTGATGATTGCCCTGATGCGCAACCTGCCCGCCTATCAGCGCGATATTGCCGCCGGCGTGTGGGAGCAGTCGCCGTTTTTCTGCCATTTCGGCGCGCCCATGCGCGATTTGAACGGCAAAACGCTGGTGATTTTCGGACGCGGCGGCATCGGCGTCACGCTGGCCGATTATGCCCGCGCATTCGGTATGGAAGTGTTGTTCGGCGAACACAAACACGCTAACGGCGTGCGCGAAGGATATGTGGCGTTTGACGAAGCCATCCGCCGTGCCGACGTTATTTCGCTGCACTGCCCGCTCACGGAGCAAACCGCAGGCATGATAGGCGAAGCCGAGCTGCAACAGATGAAGCCCGGCGCGGTTTTGGTGAACTGCGCGCGCGGCGGCTTGGTGGACGAACACGCGTTGATGGCTGCGTTGAAATACGGCACGCTGGGCGGGGCGGGCTTCGACGTGCTCACCGAAGAGCCGCCGCGCAACGGCAACCCGCTGCTCAAAGCGCGCCTGCCCAACCTGATTGTTACGCCGCATATGGCTTGGGGCAGCACCGAAGCCCGCCACCGCCTGTTTGATATGTTGGTGGAAAACATCAACCGTTTTGCAGCGGGCAGGCCGCAGAATCTAGTTTGAACGCTGCTGTTCGGCTATTATCCCGTCATGCCCGGATCAAGCCCGAGTATGACGGCAAATAAGTGTTTGCAGGGCATCAAAACAGTTTTGCAAAGCATCAGGCCGTCTGAAAAACATAAAATCCATACGGCCGGCCGCCAAATAATCAGATTTGAAATAAACAATTTGTTTATTGTCATAGACAGAATAAAATATACCGTTTATCATTATTTGAAACCGCTTATATTCATTTTTGATTATTTGACAACGATAATAAAGGGAGATACCGTGGCCGGTTCATATTCACTCTACCGCTGCGCCATTTTAGCCACTTCCAGCAGCATGCTCGACAGCATACTCGACCGCAACAGCCCGATCCATATGCTGCGCCTGACCGTACAGATAGGCGGGCAAACTTATGCCGAAGGCTTGGACTTGAAAGCCGAAGCGTTTTACGATCGGATGCGCGCCTACCCCGAAGAAAAAATCGCCACTTCGCCGCCCGATATGCAAAGCCTGCTCGATACTTTCCAATATCTGAAATCGCAGGGTTATGAAGAAGCCATTGTTACCACCATCAGCGGCAAACTAAGCGAAAGCGCCGCCGTTATCCGCCGGGCGGCAGAAGTAATGGAAGGCACGCTGAAGATTCATGTGGTCGACACCGGCACCACTTGTATGCCCGAAGGCTTCTTCGCCCTTGAAGCCGTGCGCCTGCTCAAAGCGGGAAAAACGGCCGAAGAAGTGGTGGATTATCTCGAAAGGCTGAAACCGCGCTGTGAAATCCTGTTCGGTGTGCATTCGCTGACACAACTCATCAAAACCGGCGGCCTGCTGCGTATGGGCGCGGCGTTTAACGATTGGCTGGGTTTGAAAACCGTTTTGCGTTTCAACCACAAAGGCACGTCGCATCTGGCCAGCGTGCAGGACGACGAACAATTGATAGAGCGCCTGATTGAAGCCATTATCGTGATGACGGTCGACAAAAACCCCGCACATCTGGTGATGTCGGGCGGCTACTGCGGCGATTACCAACTCTATCAGCGTTTCGCCCGCAAGCTGCACGCCAAAACCGGCCTGCATTTGGAACACGGCATACCCGTTTCGCCCGTGGTCGGCGCTTATTTGGGCCTAAACGCCGTGGGTGTGGGCATTGTGGAGCGTTTGCCGGAATAAATGGGAAAACGGCGGTAAGCCAGGGTGTCGTGAGGGTTTAAGTTATTTTGCAGTAAGGGCTTTATCAAATATTTCAGGCCGTCTGAATATTTTTCAGACGGCCTGAAATATTTGTAAAAATTATGCCTAAGCCATACGAACCAACTGAATAAAAAGTACACATGTCATACTCGGATCAAGCCCGAGTATGACGACGGTTGGGTATTTCAGACGGCCTCAAGATGGTTTCGCAAAGGTATCAAGGAATAAAAATACCCTAAGCCCGAGTATGACGAAAAGGTTGCCAAACAAATGGTTTTGCCTTGTGCGGTTTATTTGATCACCCCGCAGGCCATGCGTGCGCCGCCGCCGCCCAAGGCGGCGGGTTGGTCACTGTAATTATCGCCGCCGGCGTGAATCATCAGCGAGTGCCCGCGCAGGCTGTTGATGTTTTTGATGCGCGGGGCAACCACGGGTTGGATATGGCCGTTTTCGGCCACGGCCAATGCAGGCAGGTCGCCTAAATGTCCGCCGTCATCCCACGGGCCTTTGTGGGCGCCGGTTTTTTTCGGGTCCCAGTGTCCGCCGGCGGCCATGCCGGCCGTTAGTTTGCCGTTGCTTTCGGCTGGGGCGCAACTGGGTTTTTCGTGAACGTGAAAACCGTAGATTCCGGCTTTCAAGCCTTGCAGTTTGGGGGTGAATACCGCGCCGTATTTGCTTTGGCTGATGCGGATTTCACCGATCGGGGCGTTGCCTTTTTCGATGTCGAGCCGCGACACAGGCACGATGATGTCGGTTTGGGCGTAGGCGCCGAAAGAAGCGGCGCAAAGTAAAGCGGCGAGCAGTTTTTTCATGGGATTCTCCTTATCGGTTTGGGGTAGCGGGCCGGTTTCATAAAAACGGATCGGTGTGAACCCGGCACGAACTGTTGTGTAAGACATCGGTTTAGACGGGCGGCAGCGGTAAAACTTACGGCTCGGTTTTTTGACCGGGCCGGTGTTGTTTTTTAAACCGGCTGCGGGGAGCGGTGTTTGGCAGGTGTTCCGCCTTAATTGTATTCAGACGGCCTGATTAGGTTAAAGTTCAAACGAATCAATTTGTTGTAGATTTATTCCGCACCGCGCTTTTCTACCGCCAGCACCACGGCGTTGTTGCCGTTGATTTGAAACTTTACACCGTAGGCCGAAATATCCATTGCATACACCCGCTCGGGAATATCCTGATAGGCGGGGCGCGGGTCTTGGGCGATGCTTTGACCGATTAAGTCGCGCTCGGCCTGGGTGAGATGCTCCGCGCCACAGCCGGGCAGCCAGCTTACCGACAATTCGTTTGGCTTGGCGGCGGCGAAACCGCCTGCGGCATCGGGTTTGGCTTCCACAAACGGAATATAGGGCTTGATATCGACGACGGGCGTGCCGTCGAGCAGGTCGGCGCCGCTGCAATACAGGCGAACGGGGCGGGCGGTTTCGATGCGTTCGAGCTTCAGCAGCGACAGGCCGAGATGGTTGGGCCGGTGCGGGCTGCGGGTGGCAAACACGCCCATTTTCTGTTTGCCGCCCAAGCGCGGCGGCCGCACCAGCGGCGACCAGCCTTCGTTTAAAACGTCGTGGAAAATAAAGCTGATCCACACATAATCGAAATTTTCCAAACCGCGCACGCTGTCGGCGGAAAAAGCCGGCTCAAGCTCGATGCACACTTCGGCGGCAGGCACGAGGCCGGGCTGGCGGGCAACGCCGAATTTCTGCTTGTAGGGGGAATGCACGGTGGCGATGGGGGTGATGGTGTGTTGCATAAGGCCGTCTGAAAAGCCGTTGGAAAGGCGCATCATAACACCGTTATCGGTTTCAGACGGCCTTTGCTATAATGGCGGCTGCTGAAAACCGAGAGCCTGTTTATATGATAGTGTCGATAGACGTTGATGCCCAGAAAACCTTTTCGCCGTTGTGCCCGAATGAGCTGCCGGTGGTTGAAGGCGATACGATTGTGGCGGAGCTGAATGCGCAGGCTGCATTGGCGGATTTGCGGGTGATGACGAAAGACGCGCATAGCCCCGCTGCCAAATGGCTGGTGGCGGATGCGGCCGATATGCTCAAGCCCACCGGCCTGCCCGAAGCCGATGTTACCTGGGTTTCCCACGCGATTGTGGGCAGCAGGGGCTACGAGCTGCTCGACGGCCTGCCCTCGGCCAAAGAATACGATTATTGCGTATGGAAAGGCGTCGACCCCGAGTTCCACCCTTACGGCGCCTGTTTTCACGATATCGGCGAAAAGCTCAGCACGGGGTTGCTCGAATGGTTGCGCAGCAAAGGGGCAGAAATCATTATTGTGGGCGGATTGGCCACGGATTATTGTGTAAAAACAACGGTTTTGCAGCTTTTAAAAGGCGGCGGCTGGAAAGTGGTCGTGAATGCGGCAGCATGCCGGGGCATCGCGCCTGAAACCGTGGAAACGGCATGGAACGAAATGATAGATGCCGGCGCGGTGGTGTTGGAAAACGCCGATGCGATTTCAGATTATATTAAAAATCAATAGTTTGATTGTGTTCCACGTGAAACATGACGGTTATTGACGGATTTGGCGCAATGAAAATACTGTTGGTAAGGCTCTCGAGCATGGGCGATTTAATCCACACACTGCCTGCGGTGAGCGATTTATCGCGTATGCGCCCCGATGTGGAACTGCATTGGTTGAGCGAAGCGGGTTTTGCCGACATCGCCCGTCTGCATCCGTTTGTGAAAGAAGTGCACGCGATGCGCTGGCGGCAATGGCGCAAACAATTGAACCGGGCGGAAACATGGTGCGAAATAGGCCGTCTGAAAAACGTTTTGCAACGGCAGCAATTCGATTTTGTGTTAGACAGCCAAGGATTGATGAAGAGCGCGCTGTTTGCGAAAACTGCCAATGCGCCTGTGAAAGGCTTGGATTTCAACAGCGCGCGCGAACGTTGGGCGGCGCTAACCTATAACCAAACTTATGCCGTGCCCAAGGGCAGAGATGCCGTTTGGCGCAACCGCGCTTTGTTTGCACAGGCATTCGGCTACGAAATGCCCGCCGAGCAGCGTTTCGGTTTGGTAGTGCCGCCGGAAGGCCGTCTGAACAATCTGCCCGAACATTATTACGTTGCCCTGCACGCCACCAGCCGCGACAGCAAACTGTGGCCGCAGGATTGTTGGCTCAACTTATTGCAAAAGCTGTATGATGGCAGCGGCAGCCCCGTTTACCTGCCGTGGGGTAACGAAGCGGAAAAACTGCGGGCGGAAAACATCGCTGCCAAACTGCCGTTTGCCCGCGTGTGCGACAAACTGAACCTGTTGCAGGCCGCCTTCCTGCTTGATAATGCCGCCGGCGTGATCGGCGTGGATACCGGCCTGCTGCACCTTGCCAATGCGCTGGATACGCCTGTTGTCGGCATCTATACCGATACCGACCCGGCAAAAACCGGCGTACAGGTTTCGCCGTGGGCGGTGAATCTCGGCAATGTGGCGCAGATTCCTGATGCGGAAGATGTGTATCAGAGCTTGTTATCATGTATTCGGGCCAAATCCGAGGCCGTCTGAAAAATGAAAGCAGGGCTGCCATCATGCCGTTTTCAGACGGCCTGTGTAGTTTCCCGATATTTGCCATACATCATATAAATGCTTGAGAGCAATTACTTTAATTCGGGTATAATCCCTATTCTGTTTGGCGGTGCGAGCCGTTTTTGCAGAACGGACGTTTTGTTTTTTCTGCAAAAACCGTTTAACCGATTACTGCCGGAAGCCCGGCTCAAGGAGAGTTTATGAAAGCACTGGTTGCCGTAAAACGAGTGGTGGATTACAACGTTAAAGTCCGCGTAAAAGCCGACGGTTCGGATGTGGATATCGACAATGTCAAAATGTCGATGAACCCGTTTGACGAAGTGGCCGTAGAAGAAGCCGTGCGCCTGAAAGAAGCAGGCAAGATCAGCGAAATCGTGGCCGTGTCGTTGGGCGGCAAAAAAAGCGAAGAAACCCTGCGCACCGCTTTGGCAATGGGTGCCGACCGTGCCGTTCATGTGGAAACCGATGCCAAACTGGAGCCGCTGGCGGTAGCCAAACTGCTGAAAGCCGTTGCCGACAAAGAAGTGCCGCAGCTTTTATTGCTGGGCAAACAGGCCATTGACGACGATGCCAACCAAACCGCGCAAATGCTGGCCGCCCTGCTCGGCGCCGCGCAAGGCACGTTTGCCTGCAAAGTGGTGCTGGAAAACGATGAAGTGCTGGTTACCCGCGAAGTGGACGGCGGAGAAGAAACGCTGGCTTTGAAACTGCCTGCCGTAATCAGCGCCGATTTGCGTTTGAACGAGCCGCGTTTCGTAAAACTGCCCAATATCATGGCAGCCAAGAAAAAGCCGCTCGAAAAAACCACGCTGGCCGATTTGGGTGTGGACATCAGCCCGAAAACCAACGTTGTGAAAGTTGCCGAGCCTAAGCCGCGCCAAGCCGGCATCAAAGTAGGCAGCGTTGCCGAACTGGTTGAAAAATTGAAAAACGAAGCCAAAGTTATTTGAGAAGGGGTGAGACATGAGCGTTTTAATTATTGCAGAACACAATAACCAACAGTTAAACCCCGCCACCCTGCACGCCGTTACCGCTGCCGCCAAACTCGGTGAAGTGCATATTCTGGTGGCCGGCAGCAATGCTGCCGCAATAGCCGAATCTGCCAGGCAAATCAACGGCGTAACTAAAGTTTTGCTGGCAGATGCCCCTTATTACGGCGAAGCGCTTGCCGAAGAAATTACCCCGTTGGTGGTAAAGCTGGCCGGAGATTACCGGTATATCGGCGCCACCGCCACCGCTTTCGGTAAAAACCTGCTTCCCCGCATTGCCGCCCTGCTCGATGCGCCGCAGATTTCTGATTTAACCGAAGTTGTTGATAATAAAACATTTATCCGGCCTATTTATGCAGGTAATGCTTTTGAAACCGTGCAGAGCGATGCGCCGAAACTGGTGCTCACTTTCCGCGCCACCTCATTTGATGCGGCAGAAAACGGCGGCAATGCCCAAATACAAACAGTAGAAGCCGCGCCTGCACAAAACCTGAGCCGTTTTGTGAAACGCGAACTCACCCAATCTGACCGCCCCGAACTCACCCAAGCCAAAGTGGTAGTGGCCGGCGGGCGGGCGCTGGGCAGCGCCGAACAGTTCAATGCCCTCCTTATGCCGTTGGCCGATATTTTCGGCGCTGCTATCGGTGCATCCCGCGCCGCCGTCGATGCCGAATATGCCCCGAACGACGCCCAAGTGGGCCAAACCGGCAAAGTGGTCGCCCCGCAACTCTATTTTGCCATCGGTATTTCCGGCGCCATCCAGCACACCGCCGGCATGCAGGACAGCAAAGTAATCGTAGCGATAAACAAAGACCCGGATGCTCCTATTTTCAGCGTGTCCGATTACGGTATTGTCGGCGACCTGTTCGACATCGTGCCGCAATTAACCACAGCCCTAAAAAGTTGAACGTTTCACGTGAAACAATATATTCCAGATGTTATTGTAAAAGCCGAGCATCAGTTGTTAATAGATGCTCGGCTTTTATTGAAATCAAGTTGGTATACAAAATTTTCATCTGGTAGTGCTGCAACTATGAGTTTCAGATGGCGCAACAGCGACTGGCCGTAGCCTCCTCTCTCATCTCGTAGTGCTACAATGCAAGGACACAGCTGCCTTGCATAGCAGGTGTTGTAGCTTCCTCTCTCATCTCGTAGTGCTACAATCGAGGGCAAGGGCAATCTGCCGCTGAGTAAGTTGTAGCTTCCTCTCTCATCTCGTAGTGCTACAATAACAAGGGCTGGCTGCACCCCAACGGCCACGTTGTAGCTTCCTCTCTCATCTCGTAGTGCTACAATCTGCCACTCGGCCAAATCGTTGCGTTGGCCGTTGTAGCTTCCTCTCTCATCTCGTAGTGCTACAATTTTTATCCACGTTGTAAATATCAAGCTGGCGTTGTAGCTTCCTCTCTCATCTCGTAGTGCTACAATGACGGCAGCAGTTGCCATCTGGCGTATGGTGTTGTAGCTTCCTCTCTCATCTCGTAGTGCTACAATTCCTTTCATTGGTTTGCGGCTGCGTCCAGCGTTGTAGCTTCCTCTCTCATCTCGTAGTGCTACAATGTTTTGTTCGGCGGCTCGCAAGCGTTTCAAGTTGTAGCTTCCTCTCTCATCTCGTAGTGCTACAATTCGTATAGTGCCAATACGCGCTTCAATCTGGTTGTAGCTTCCTCTCTCATCTCGTAGTGCTACAATTACTACTACTACCGCTACTACTACTACTACGTTGTAGCTTCCTCTCTCATCTCGTAGTGCTACAATTTTTTTGGTTTCCATGCTGATGCCTTTCGGGTTGTAGCTTCCTCTCTCATCTCGTAGTGCTACAATCATCTTTTTCCGGGTGGCTGATGGTTATCAGTTGTAGCTTCCTCTCTCATCTCGTAGTGCTACAATCCAGAATTTTCAGGGTGGCGCCGGTCATGCGTTGTAGCTTCCTCTCTCATCTCGTAGTGCTACAATCTGCGTGATATGCCATTGCGCTCGATTACGGTTGTAGCTTCCTCTCTCATCTCGTAGTGCTACAATCGATATGTTTACCGACCCCGCAGACGTGGAGTTGTAGCTTCCTCTCTCATCTCGTAGTGCTACAATTACCTGCTTTCAACCCAGCCTTTATCGGTCGTTGTAGCTTCCTCTCTCATCTCGTAGTGCTACAATCAGATGACGCTATGATATGCGGCGTGGTGAGTTGTAGCTTCCTCTCTCATCTCGTAGTGCTACAATTTCGGGTTCGGGCGTTACGGTGTAATAGGCGTTGTAGCTTCCTCTCTCATCTCGTAGTGCTACAATTTTGCGTATTTTTCAGGCTGTTTCGTGCGAGTTGTAGCTTCCTCTCTCATCTCGTAGTGCTACAATCCGCCGATACGGTAGATAACTTAACCGCTAGTTGTAGCTTCCTCTCTCATCTCGTAGTGCTACAATTATTACCGCTACTCCTGCTACTGCTGCTACGTTGTAGCTTCCTCTCTCATCTCGTAGTGCTACAATGCCGTTTTTAACGTAGTCTTTGCACATTTCGTTGTAGCTTCCTCTCTCATCTCGTAGTGCTACAATACTCAAGCCTGAAATCCTTATTTGATAAGGATTTCAGGCTTTTTTATCGTTTTTAAAACCACGCTAAAATAGTAATAATTGGTCGGCATTGACCTTTTTTTCACGGGGTTTGGGCTCGCCAATCAGCATAATCATGCCTGCAAATTGCTTTTCAGTTACCTCTAAATAGCGTACTTGGCCTTCTTCGGGTAGGTGTGCTTTCAATCGATTGTGGTGTTTCTGCAACGCATCACGGCCGCGTACGATGCGGGAGTAAACGGATAATTGCAGCATTTGATAACCGTCTTTTTGCAGAAATTGACGGAATTGGTTGGCGGCTTTGCGTTTTTCCGCAGTGGTTACAGGTAGGTCGAAAAATACGATTAAGCGCATAAATTTGGCCTCACTCATAATCTTGTACCTTTAAAGGAAGCATCTCGGGGAGTTTCAAGTTTTTTGAGTTGCCGGTTAGGGCTGCCTGAAAAGATTGAACGGTACGATCGATTGCTGCCAAGAGAGAGTAACTGCGACCATCTAGTTTGATTTGACAATGCAGCAGCGACACTAACTTTTGTTTGATTTTCGGCGTAAGTATGCCTGGCAGTTCGTCTGCAAGCCGGCTTTCCCATACCAGTAAATCCACTAGCGGGCGGTAAGGTTCGATAAAGTCATAGGCCAGATTGAAGGCATTCAATTCGCTGCGGTGTTGAAGCCCGAGTGCGGGTAAAAAGCCATATTGAACCAAAGATCGGGAAACGGCGGAACGCACGATACTGTAACCGTAATTCAGACAGGCATTGACGGCATTGTCGTGGCTGCGGGCGAACTGGTCGCCGAAGAGTACGCGGAAATACAGTGCGGCGGCCTGACTTTCGGCAAAGTCTTTATCACCGGATTTAACGCCGTCGGCCAATGCGTTCAGACGGCCTGCGGCGATATCGTGTCCGCTATAATCCAGCAGCCAAGCCTGATTGCGGATTTTCTGTTTGACAATCTGCTGCCAAAGTTGTTTTTTATGCGGCAGAGACATTTCCATCTGGTATTTCAGGATTTTCAGGCTGCGGTGATATTGGGCGAACGGCAGCCATTGCCCGCAGGGTAGAAACTGTTCATCGCAGGTGAGTAGGGTTACACCGTATTGCGCCAGTGCTGATAAAAGCGGGGCTGTAAGCACTACTTCGCGTGCTTCGACCACAATCACGGCAATATCTTCCAATGGCACGGGAATAATGTCGTCTTGTTGAATCAGCAAATGATTTTGTTGTAACGACAGGCGGGCAGGTTTGCTGATTAAAATACTGCGCCAAGTCATCGGATTATTCTCCTTGATAAAAAACAGACTACCTGAAACAGTTCAGATAGTCTGGAGATTGCTTTATTTTTTGATTTTTAAAACAGGGCGTTGTTCGGGTTTACATAGGCGGATTTCTTTGCCTAAAGGGTCGGTTTGGTATTTTTGGAAAGACTGGGCAGTTTTGACACCAATACCTTCCAAAACGCCATTTTTGCCAAATTTATTATCTAGATCATGAATACGAATATTGATATTGCCCGTACCACGATGACAACCAGCAAAATATCCAAAAATTCGACCTTTTTTAGTGATAACCTCTACCAAATCATTTGAATATAAAGAAAATCTGAATGTAAAACTTTCATCAATAAGTTCCCAATCAATTTCATCTTTAAATGCTATTATTGCCCGATTCGGTAAAATACCCTTAGCCACCTGCCAAGCATATACCGGCACCAAATAATTTTTCCCGCCTTTACCGAACACATCCACCCGCACCATTGTGGCATTATCGGCAATACCTTGGGGAATACCGTTGCTGTCTTTGCGTACCATCACGCCGGTTTTCTGTACATCTTCCACCCGCACCGCTTTTACCAACGAGCCTTGTTGCCCGTCTTTTGCCGGTTTGTAAAACGGCTCGGAAAAAGCTTTGGCGGGATCGTCATTGTATGCGGCCAGCCGTTCTTGCAATGCGGCATACAGGGCTGGTTCACGGTTCGGATAGCCGACGATTTTTTCAATATCTTTGGTTTTCAAAGAAGTAAGCGGTTTTTTAACCACGCTGATATTTTCAGACAGGCGTTTGGCAGATTTAATGGTTTCCAAGTGTCCTTGTCCGGTCATCTTGCGGTTCGGCGCGCGTGAAACAAACAGCGGAGTAACGTATTCGTGTAACGTCTGCGGACGGGCATCGAGCTTTGCCGCCAGTTCTTCACGCGGATTGTCGCTGAATACACGAATCATCACTTCCTGCCGGAAAAAATCCCACGGTTGCGGAATACGCTGTTTGACCTCGCCGGTTTCCGTATCCACTATTTCCAGCGATTCACGCCGTTGCATGGCTTGGGTGATTTTTTGTTGCATTGATACGGTGGAGCATGCCACTACAACAGCGTCTAAGGCGTGATGGCGGTCGTTTTCTTCACGCACTTTGCACAAGCCCCATAAACCGCGCAGCAAGCTGGTAATCTGTCCGTTTGAAGCAAATACCCGCCGTTTGCCTTTACCCTCCAAATGCAGGTTGTGTTCGATAAAGGTGCACAAAAAACGGGCGATATAGCGCGTATCATTCAGATTACGTTCAATAAAATCCTGTTCGTTGAGTTTGGCCGTCTGAATCCGCTGTTTTTTTGCATACGGAAAATGGCAGCCTGCTACCCGTGCCTGAAATTCACGCCAGCGCTCACTATTTTCTGCTCCGTCAAGGTATTCATAAGGCGTTTGGTTGCGTTTTTTCTGGTTTTCGCTGCCGAGCACCAGCACTTTGTTATTAAAACTGTCGTCCCAAGTGCGGGAAAAAGGCAGCGCGTGATCGATTTCCACATAACCTTTTTCGTTCAGACGGCCTAAATCCAACGGCACGCCCGAATACAGGCATTTGCCTTGCTGTTGCTTATAGAGCCGCATTTTCAGAATGTCTTGCCCTTTCGGTTCGCCTGTAAAGTGAGGGAAATATTCTTTGAATTCGGCCACTGCGCGCTCGCGTTCTTTACGGTTTTCCTCCTGCCGTTTTTCAATTTCTTTGCGGTCCTTATACGATTTGCCCAATTCGCGTGCCGTTTCAATATGCACACGCAGCGGCGAACCGTAGCGGCGGATAATGGCGTTAACTACTTTGCGTGCCTGTGTGAGCGTACGGAATACCACGGGATTGCGGATATCGTCGGCATGAATCACCGGCAGCAGCAAATTATCTTGCTGTGTTTTTGCGCCATAGTGGTTGCCGTAAATCTGCGCGCAGGCTTCGTCATAGCGCAACCCCTGTTCCATTAACGGCAGAATTTTGGCCAATGCCGGTAAAGATAATTCGATAAATTTATCAAAGCTCAAACCTTTTAATAAAGCCTCCAACACCTGCTCAGGCAGCGCCCAGCCGGCCAAGGCTGTCTGAATGTCGTTGTCGGTTTTATAAAGTGAAAACGCCGTACCAATCGCATCAATCACTTCTGGATTGCGGATACGGTTTTCCCATTCGCCTTTCAAGCCCGCTTTTTCTAAAACCGTGCGGATTTTATGATAGGCCTTCATTTCCATCAGCGCACCACTTTCGGTTTTCAGGCCGTCTGAATCTTTACCGTAGCGCAGCCCTTTGAATACTGCGCTTTCAGGTAGCCCCAATATTTTGCGTACTTGTGCGTAAGTTAGTTTGGCTTTCTTATAAGGCTCGTCCAATAGCAGTTTCCGCTCATGTTCGTTTAGCGCCCGTTCCTCGCCGTTGTGCAGAATGCGCAAATTATTCAGCTTGGTCAGCCAGATAAAACGCTCCGCACTGTAGGTATTTTTCGCGGCTTTGTATTCAGACGGCTCAAACGTACATTTACCCAGCATTTTCAACACCGCCTCACCCTGTAGGGCACTGCGCTGCGTCATCAGCAAATTGTCTACTTTCGCCTCCAATTCTACTGAAGTAAACGGATTCCCCAATTCGCGCTGCTTAGCAAACAATAAATGCAGTTCTTTTTGCAAATCCAGGCGGTTGAAGGTGTGGGAATAGTTGCCGCCTTTATTGCGCAGGTGGCCACTCTTCTCGGCAAACAGTTTTACTGCCAACTCTGCCGGCGTTCGGTATTGCCCGGGATTATCTGCCAGCAGTTTGTGATTCTCTGCCACTCCTGCCAGCAGCCTGCCCAGCTCCTTATCTTCCGTTTGCATCTCGCTTTTACGCTGCGACAGATAACCGCGATGTTTGACCAAATGCAGTAATACTGCCGCCCATTCTTTTTCTGCCAGCTTTCTGTCTAACCCTTGTACGCGCAGCTGCCAAGTATCTACCGGCATGGCAACGGGCAGGCCGTCGGCAGCAAAATCTGCCGCCGTCAGCAGCCCTTCGCGTTTTAACAGACGGCGCAGGCGCAACAGGCGGTGTGCCCGGCGGCGGATTAAACGGCGGATACTGCGCGCGGTACGCCGGGCCAATGCCAACGATTCGCCGGTTTTCGGCACTTCTGCGCGCTCAAACGTCCGCACTCCGCAATCCAGCAGGCCGATGGGGTACTCATTTTCATCCACCCACACCAACGCCCAACCAACCGAAGCAATGCCTAGATCCAAACCAAGAATATATCTGTGAGTAGTTGCTTTCATTTTTTCCCTTTGTAAATAAAGCTGTTAACAAACAAGCAAAATAATAACACTAATTAACATAACAAATAAATATTTGACAGTCATGTGGGTCGAATTTATAATTCAAACCATTGTCGCATTACGAGATGAGAGCCGTTGCTACAATAAGGCCGTCTAAAAGACGTGCCGCGACGTAAAATACAGAAATGTATGAGCCCCTGGCCGGATTTCCGGTCAGGGGCATCGTCTTAGATAATCTGTTAAAATCCACCCCAACGAAACAGGCCGTCTGAAAAGGTTTCAGACGGCCTTTAATCTCTATGTTCCATGAAGGCACAATCATGATTCCACTGCACAATCCCCGCTCGCATACTTTCGCTTCCGACAATTATTCCGGGGCGCATCCCGAAATTCTTGCTGCGCTTGCGGCGGCCAACGGCGGCCATGTGGGCGCGTATGGCAACGATCCTTATACCGCACATCTGCAAACGCTGGTAAAGCGGCATTTCGGCGAACGGGTCGAGGCGTTTCCGGTGTTTAACGGCACGGGCGCGAACGTGTTGGCTTTGCAGGCCTGCCTGCCGCGCTGGGGCGCGGTGGTGTGTGCGGAAACGGCGCACATCAATGCAGACGAAAGCACGGCGCCGCAAGCGGTGGGCGGCTTTAAGCTGTGGACGGTTGCGGCGGAAAACGGCAAGCTCACGCCCGAGCTTATTGCTCGTGAGGCATACGGCTACGGTTTCGAGCACCGCGCCCAGCCGTTGGCGGCCAGCATCACGCAAAGCACCGAGTTGGGCACGGTCTATACGCCGCAGGAAATCCGCGCTATCGGCGCGTTCTGCCGCGAACACGGCATGGCGCTGCATATGGATGGCGCGCGCCTGGCCAATGCCGCCGCCGCGCTGGGCGCGCCGCTGCGCGAAATCACCACGGATGCGGGGGTGGATATTCTCTCGTTCGGCGGCACCAAAAACGGCCTGCTGTTTGGTGAATGCGTGGTGGTGTTGAATCCCGACAGGGTTTCAGACGGCCTTAAATATCTGCGCAAACTCAATCTGCAACTGGCTTCCAAAATGCGTTTTATTTCGGCACAGTTTATTGCGCTGTTGGCAGGGGATTTGTGGCGTGAAACGGCGCAGCAGGCCAACGAGATGGCGAAAAGGCTTTCAGACGGTCTGCAAACCATTGGCGGCGTGGAATTGGTTTACCCCACCGAAGCGAATGCCGTGTTTGTGAAACTGCCGCAAGGCGCGGCAGACAAGGTACGCGAGCATACTTATTTTTATGATTGGGACGCACAAGGCACATCGCGCTTCGTGTGCAGTTTCGACACGCGCGAAGAAGACGTTGATGCGCTGTTGGCAGCGGTGCGGCAGGCGGCGGAGGCGGTATAAGCATGAACGCCACGGTTTACCACACCATCGCGGCGCCTGTGCAGGCCGAATTCAAAGACAAAGGCAGCCGCTTTATCGCCTTCGCTTACCCCGTGAAAACCGCCGAGGCCGTCAAAAAACATGTCGATGCCCTGCGCGAGGCACACCACAAGGCGCGCCATTGGTGCTATGCCTACCGGTTGGGCACCGACGGCAACACTTTCCGCGCCAACGACGACGGCGAACCTTCCGGCAGCGCCGGTCGCCCGATTTTGGGGCAGATTGATTCGGCGGGGTTAACCGATGTGTTGGTTGTGGTGGTGCGCTATTTCGGCGGCACGCTGCTGGGCGTGCCGGGCTTGATTCATGCCTACAAAACCTCCGCCGCCGAAGCGTTGCAACTGGCTGAAAAATTAGAAAAAAACATTGAAAAAACGGTTTGGCTGCGTTGCGGCTACCCGCATCTGAACGACGCCATCCGCATCGCCCGGCAGCATCAGGCGGAAGTGGTGGCGCAGGATTTGCAGCTCGACTGCCGCTTAACAGTGAGCATACCGCTGGCAAATTACACCGCCTGTCTGGCTGCTTGGGAGCAGACGCGCGCGATTGAGGTGCGGCTTGAAGAGGCCGTCTGAAAATATTGGCGGACGGAGACTTTTGCAAAATTCCTTTCGGTATCTTAAAACTTCTGCGTCATGCTCGGGTTTGGCCCGAGCATCTTTTTGTTTCAAAAGAAATAATAACAGATACCCGGGTCAAGCCCGGGTATGACGAAACATAAATAAATTCAGGATTAAAACGTATTTTTGCAAAGGTCTCGGCCTGTAAGATATTTTCAAAGGTCTTTGGCGGTAAAGATTCCGGCTTTTATGCTGCGGCAGCGGCCTCAAATCGGTTATAATCCGATGCTCAAACCTATTTAAAATTCTGTTTTTAATCAAGGAATAATCATGAAATTACTCGTTATCGGCAGCGGCGGGCGCGAACACGCCCTGGCTTGGAAATTGGCGCAATCGCCCAAAGTGGCAACCGTTTTCGTCGCCCCCGGCAACGCGGGCACGGCAACCGAACCTAAGCTGCGCAATCTCGCCCTTACCGACCATGCCGATTTGATTGATTTCTGCCGGCGCGAAAACATCGCCTTCACGCTGGTCGGCCCTGAAGCGCCGCTGGCCGCCGGTATCGTGGACGATTTCCGCGCCGCCGGTTTGAAAATCTTCGGCCCCAGCCGCTATGCCGCGCAACTGGAAAGCTCGAAAGATTTCGCCAAAGCCTTTATGAAAAAATACGGTATTCCCACCGCGCAATACCAAACCTTTGATAACGCGGAACAAGCCCACGAATATCTCAAGCGAAAAGGCGCGCCGATTGTGATTAAGGCCGACGGCCTGGCGGCGGGTAAAGGCGTGATTGTGGCGATGACTGCTGATGAAGCGCATGCCGCCGTCGACGATATGCTGCTGGGCAACAAAATAGGCAATGCCGGCGCACGCGTGGTGATTGAAGACTTTTTACAGGGTGAAGAGGCCAGCTTTATCGTGATGGTGGACGGCGAACACGTGCTGCCGATGGCCACCAGCCAAGACCACAAACGCCTGCTCGACGGCGATAACGGCCCCAACACCGGCGGTATGGGCGCATACAGCCCCGCGCCGGTGGTTACGCCCGCCGTGTACGAGCGCGCCATGAACGAAATCATTCTGCCCACCGTGCGGGGCATGAAGGCAGAAGGCCATGAATTTACAGGGTTTTTATACGCCGGCCTGATGATTGCTGCCGACGGTGCGCCCTACACCATCGAATTCAACTGCCGCTTCGGCGACCCCGAAACCCAGCCGATTATGAGCCGCCTCGACAGCGATTTGTCGGATTTGGTGGCCGCCGCCATCGACGGCAGGCTGGATACCGTATCTGCCGAATGGAACCCGCAAACCTCAGTCGGCGTGGTGCTGGCGGCGGAAAACTATCCCGAAACACCGAAAAAAGGCGACGTTATCAACGGCTTGCAAGAAGCAGACCGGATCGGCAAAGTATTTCATGCCGGCACCGCCGCCGGCGGAGCGGGCGAAATCCTCACCAACGGCGGCCGCGTATTGTGCGTGGTCGGCTTGGGCGACGGTGTGGCCGCAGCCAAAGCCCGGGCCTATCAGGCTTTGGAGAAAATCCGCTTTAACGGTATGCAATACCGAACGGATATTGCCGATAAGGCGGTTAACCGTTAAGTGTTGCCTTATGCGGCTTCAGGCCGTCTGAAACGGTTTCAGACGGCCTTTTTAGCAAATAAGCTTAATAAAAAGCCCATGCGTCATACTCGGGCTTGACCCGGGTATCTCATATTGCTGAAACTCAAGATACTCAAGCCAAGCCTGAGCATGACAAAACAATCATTTTAAGATTATTTTCATGCAACAATTTGATAATAAATGAAAAACAAAACCACGCCGCCTGTTATGAAAACTGCCCGCACCCTCCCGGCGGCTGCCCGCGCGGGATTGTCTGCCCATCTTAAAAAGGGTGGTTTGGTGGCGTATCCCACCGAATCCTGCTACGGTATCGGTTGCCTGCCGCGCCATATCCGGGCGTTGGATAAATTGGTCCGTTTGAAAAAACGCCCGCAAAGCAAAGGCATGATTGTGATTGGCAGCAGTTTGGCGCAGTTGCGCAATCTGTTGGACAGGCCGTCTGAAAGCACCATGGCCATGCTGGAAAACGAATGGCCTGCGCCCACCACGTTTCTGCTGCCTTGCCGCCGCCTGCCGCCGCTGTTGCGCGGCCGCAGGCGCAGCAAACTGGCGGTGCGGGTACCCGCGCATACGGGCGCGCAGCAGTTGTGCAGGGCGTTGGGCACGCCGCTGGTTTCCACATCCTGCAACCGCTCGGGCGGCAGGCCGTGTAAGACCGAACACGAGGTGCGGCGGTTGTTCGGCCGCCGCGTGCGGGTGGTCGGCGGGCGCATCGGCGGCGAGAAAGCGCCGAGCCGGATTATCGATGCCGAAACGGGGCGGCGCTTGCGTTAGAAGGGATTTAATGCAAAAGCAATATTTCGGGTTACAAATCCACGCCTGCTGCATTGGGTAACGGGGTAGATTTGTAAATCTTGTAAATAGGGAGAGTGTGTGTAGATTGTATTGATTCATTAAGAAAACCGAACCTTAGTTGAGCTGGAATTTGTCCTGCTTTTGTGCGGCCCACTATTTTCAGACGGCCTTGTTATAAAGCATCAAGATTCCCAATTTTTTACGATTTCTTCAACCACTAACTCCAATCTATTCAGAAAAATCAGGTGCTGATGATCTTGAAATTTTAGCTTTTGCCCGTTTATCTTTTTCAATAAATTTTGAAGCCATTTCTTTTCGGGTTCAAGCTCTTTGTTTCGACCCCAATATTCATAACGACGTTCAAGAGCAGAAATAATCCGATAGCGGTTTTCAGGAATCGCAAGGTAAAACTTATCAAAAAACTCTTCAATATCGATATGCGCCAAGATCGGGTTTTTCCGATAAATTGATGTCCCTTTGGTATCTGCAATTAATTTTTCTGAAAAAGCATGAACATCATCGACCATATCTTTTAAAAGGCCGGCTACCTTATCCGGATACATCGATTTTTCCTGTTCTTGAATTTTATTTTTCACAAAATCTAAAAACTCCTTATATCTATCCTGTTCACTAGATGTTACTCTACGATTATCCCAACTTTCTCCCCACCAAGAGGGATACTCCGATGTATCCGGTAATTTCTTATCTTCTGCCAATTCTCCAATCCAATGCTGGATTTGCTCCATCGCTTCTTCAGCTTCAGCTTTTCTAATATTATTCTCTGAAAAAAATAAGAATAGTCCAAAATAATGTTGCAACTCTCCCAACTCGGAAATTTTATTCTGTTCGATCTCTTGCAAACAATTATTAAATGTTTGATTAAATTCATCCTCTGCTAATAACTGATAATCCCACAAACGATACCAGCCGGAACGGTTTTCATACTGGAAATAACGGCTGTTTTTTAAGGATAAGTTAATGGCTTTTTGGTTGATGATATTCGATTGGACAATAGCCAACCATATATCGTTACCCAACAGGATATCCGACCAACTGAAATTTACAATATCTTGATATTTATCATGGATTTTCTTCAGCTTATTCTCTTCTTCTGAAAGGCTTTCTTTCCCATTTTTGCTATACTCTTTCACGAATCGCGATCGATCAAAAAAAATCTTTTCAATCGAGTAACCGGAGCTTTTTTCTTCAAAAAATAAAATTAAGAAAACCCTTAGCAGGCTACTCATTAATTCAGGTTGATCCAATATTTCTTGATCAAGAGTTTTATAAAGCCTCTCGAAATCCTGTAAAGCCTGTTTCAAAACGCGTATATTAGAATAATCGGCCAAGTTAAATATTCTAACGATAAGCTTAATATGATTAATATAGAACAGAGTGATTGGTGATTTATCATTAAAATAATTTTTTATGAAATCTGATAGAATCTTTTCAACAGAAGAAGCTTCGTATTTAAAAACTTTTCCTATCAATTTTTCTTTAATTTTTTTATATTGCTCTGAATGAGTTTCTATTTCTTGTTCATTGGCGATTAAAATCATTTTATGATTTTGGTTTTCAACAAAATGATTCAGATAGCCGAGCAGCTTGTTCATCTCTATTGAACAGCGTTCTACATCATCAAAAATCAATACAGTATTGTCTATATCTTTCAAATAGTCTGGAATCTTGATAGTCGATAAATCAAGATTAATAGCTGCTTTTAAACCTTCTCTCAATAACTTACCTGTTAATGCCATACCTTTATGGGATAACATAGGATGTAATTGAGCAAAAATAGCGGCTTCAATCTCTTCAATAGAGGACAATCTGTAAAGGCTGACCCAGAGAAATCTTTCCTTTTTAGAATCTTTATTTTCGTAATATTTTTCCAAAAAATTCCTTATAAAATAAGTCTTGCCAGCTCCCCACGGCGCATCAATCATCACTGCATATTCGGGTGATTGAGGCAAATTTAAATAATATTCCAAAAATTCAGTAATATTCTGGTTATTCATAAACAACCAACCTCTTTCTCAATTTGCATTTTATGTTCAGTAACATTTGCCTTCACTCCCAATCCTCCACCCATAACCCTTCCACCCGCTCAAACTCGCGCACATTATGGGTAATCAAAACCAGTTGATTTGATAAGGCTTGGGCGGCAATCAAGATGTCGTAACTGCCGATGGGAGTGCCTTGTTTGGCTAAATCGCTGCGGATTTTTCCGGCTGTTTGTGCGTCCTGCTGTGAAAACGGCAGGATATTGAAAGCAAGTTTTTCCAGCTTGGCCAGATTTTCTGCCGCTTTTTGACTTTTGTGCGCACCGTAGTGCAGTTCAAACCAAGTAATCGCGGAAAGGGCGAAATCGGCAGGGGTGTGTTGTTTTAAGCGTTGGATGAAATCAGTGTTGCGGTTCAAGATGGCAATTACAGCGTTGGTGTCGAGCAGGTATTTCATTCAAAAACACTCCAATCACGCTCTTGTGCTGCTTCTACCCGTATCTCATTAACGGCGGTTTCAAAACTGGCATCCGGCTCACCCAAGCTGTCGAGCCAATCCCAATCGGTAACTAAAGGTTCGATAATCACTTGATTTCCTTGCTTACTGATTTTGACTTCTTTGCCTTCAAAGCGGAATTCTTTGGGAAGACGGACCGCTTGCGAATTGCCGTTCCAAAATAATTTTGCGGTGGTCATGGCACCACTCCTTCTTAAAAAATATATATAAACAGTATATATTTTCATGCTGGGTGTTTCAAGCTGATCATGTTTTGTTACGACCGGGCAGGCGCGTCATACTCCCAAAGAACTATCCCGCCCCGTCTTTTCAGCTAGCCGCATCCCCTCACTTTTCCCCCGGGTTTTGCGCTTTCGGCGCATATTTTTCTTGCCCGCCCTCCACTAAGCTTTTATCTGTAAAAAAGTTTGAAATAAAGCTACCGCTACCGCTGAACAAACTGCTTTCAGACGGCCTTATCGCAGAAAAACGTTATTTCCGCCACGGTGTTGTTGCGCCTTGCGACAAAACTAAGTTTTTCCGCTCATTCGAAAACAGGCCGTCTGAAACCGGTAAACCAAAAGGAACACCATCATGAAAATCAGGGCACAAGTCGGCATGGTTCTGAACTTGGACAAATGCATCGGCTGCCACACCTGCTCCGTTACCTGCAAAAACGTGTGGACTTCGCGCGACGGGGTGGAATATGCGTGGTTTAACAATGTGGAAACCAAGCCGGGCATCGGTTTTCCGAAAAACTGGGAAAACCAGGAAAAATGGAACGGCGGCTGGGTGCGCAAGCCCGACGGCAAGCTCGTGCCCAAGCAGGGCGGCAAGCTGAAGATTCTGGCGAATATTTTTGCCAACCCGAACATGCCGCAGATTGACGATTATTACGAGCCGTTCACCTACGACTACGAGCATCTGCAAAACGCGCCGCAGATGCCTACGCCGCCGACGGCGCGGCCGGTTTCGGTGCTCACCGGCAAGAAAATGGACAAAGTCGAATGGGGGCCGAACTGGGAAGACGATTTGGCCGGAGAATTTGAAAAGCGCGGCAAAGACGTTTTGTTTGAAGGCATTCAGAAAGAAATGCACGCGGCGTTTGAGCAGACGTTCATGATGTATCTGCCGCGCCTGTGCGAGCACTGCTTAAACCCCACCTGCATCGCTTCCTGCCCCTCCGGCAGCATCTACAAGCGCGAAGACGACGGCATCGTGTTGATCGATCAAGACAAATGCCGCGGCTGGCGGATGTGCGTTTCGGGCTGCCCGTATAAAAAAATCTATTACAACTGGACGAGCGGCAAAGCCGAAAAATGCACCTTCTGCTACCCGCGCATCGAGGGCGGCCAGCCGACGGTGTGTTCGGAAACCTGCGTCGGTCGCATCCGCTATTTGGGCGTGCTGCTGTATGACGCCGACAAAATCGAGCAGGCGGCATCGGTGGAAAACCCGCAGGATTTATACGAACAGCAACTGGGGCTGTTCCTCAACCCCAACGACCCGGAAGTGGAACGCGAAGCCCTGAAGCAGGGCATCAGCCAAAGCTGGATTGATGCGGCCAAAAAATCGCCGGTTTACAAAATGGCGATGGAATGGAAAGTGGCCTTTCCGCTGCACCCCGAATACCGCACGCTGCCGATGGTGTGGTATATCCCGCCCTTGTCGCCGATTCAGTCGGCCATCGAAAACGGCCTGGTGGGCGAAAACGGCATTATCCCGAGCGTGGACGAAATGCGCATTCCGCTGCGCTATCTGGCCAACCTGCTCACCGCCGGCAAGGTGGAGCCGATTAAGTTTGCATTGGAGCGCATGATTGCCATGCGCCGCTTCAAACGCGGCCAGGTGGTGCACGGCGAAACCTTGGAGCAAACGCTGCAAGGCACCGGCCTCACCCCGGCGATGGTGGAGGAAATGTATCAAATCATGGCGATTGCCAATTATGAAGACCGCTTCGTAATCCCCACCTCGCACAAAGAAATGGTGGAAAACAGCTTCGACGACAAATCAAGCTGCGGCTTCACTTTCGGCAACGGCTGCTCGGGCGGCGAAAGCAGCGAGAGCCTGTTCGGCAAACGCAAAGGCACGCCGATTGTGTTCCACGGCCTGCGCAAAGACGCCGAGAAAAACCGCGAAGAAGGGGTGCGCTGATGGATGCCAACCCCGTTTACCAATGGTTTTCGGCGTTGCTGTGCTACCCCGAAGCCGACTTAATCGAAGCTTTGCCCGAGTTTCAGACGGCCTTAAACGAATGGCCCGAGTTAAACGCGCAACAGGCCTGTCTGAAAAGTTTTCTCGATTATCTGCAAAGCCACAGCCTGCGCGAATTGCAGGAACAATATGTGGCCACGTTCGACCGCAACCGCAACCATGCGCTGTATCTTTTCGAGCACGTTTACGGCGAAGACCGCGACCGCGGCAGCGCGATGGTGGATCTGCTCGAAGAATACCGCAGCCGCGGCTTCGAGCTGGGCGATGAAGAGCTGCCCGACTATCTGCCGGTGTTGCTGGAATATTTTGCCCAAGTACCCGCCGACCACGCGCAAAAACTGCTGGGCGATGCCGTGCACGTGATTGCCCACATCGGCGGCAAACTCGAAAAAAGCGGCTCGCCCTACGCCGTGCTGCTGCAAGGCATTGCCGCGCTCAGCCCCGTGCCGCCGCAGCCCTTGGTCGAGCCGCCGGTGCGCGATATGGACGAAGCGATGGAAACCTTCGGCCCCGATATTGCCGGCACCGAGCCGCTGCTGAAGCCGGCCGTCGAAACCGTACAGTTTTATCCTAAGAACGCTTATACGGCGCAAAAAGGAGCAGTATTATGAACACCTTCAACCAATTCTTTTTCGGCATCTACCCCTATATCTGCCTTTCGGTTTTCCTGTTCGGCAGCCTCGTGCGCTTCGAGCGCGAGCAGTATTCGTGGAAGAGCGATTCCAGCCAGCTGATCTACCGCGGCCAACTGCGTTTGGGCAATATCCTGTTTCACACCGGCATTCTGGCGATTTTCGGCGGCCATTTGGTCGGCCTGCTCACACCTTTGTGGTTTTGGGACTTGCTCGGCGTGAGCCACAGCGCCAAACAGATGGTGGCCATCGTGGCCGGCGGCGTGTTCGGCTTAATCACGCTGGCCGGTTTGATCATCTTAATCCGCCGCCGCTTCCAAAGCGACCGCCTTGCCGCCAACAGCACCTGGCGCGACAAACTGGTATTAATCTGGATTCTGATTACCCTGCTGCTGGGCTTGTCCACCATCTTCGTGAGCCTCGGTCACACCGACGGCCATGAAATGGTGCAGCTGATGAAATGGGCACAGCACATCGTTACCTTCCGCGGCGAAGCGGCCAACTACATTGCCGACGCCAATATCCTGTTCAAACTGCACGTTTTCATGGGCATGACGTTTTTCTTAATCTTCCCGTTTACCCGCATGGTGCACGTTTGGAGCGGCTTTGCCAGCGTGGCCTATTTGGGCCGGGCTTGGCAGGTGGTGCGCCGGCGTTGATGCCTTGATTGTTTGAAATCATGCGACAGGCCGTCTGAAAGGTTTCAGACGGCCTGTTTGACACTACTGTGTTTCAGCACCGCTCCGTCATACTCGGGCTTGACCTGAGTATCTTTTTGGTTTCAGAGATTTAAAAAAAGAGATATTCGGGTCAAGCCCGAGTATGACGGTATGGTTGCATCGGGCATTTCAGACGGCCTTGTAAGGTGTTTTTGCAAAAAAACGGCCTGTTTGATTGCCTTTAGTTCTAAAGAATTAGCCCGAAAGCACAGTCGGGCTATTTTCATTCAACATAAACTCGTTCATAGTGATAATAAAACCTTTCTGTTTGAAAGCAGTCTTTCTATCACCCCGTTTCCGGTTATGCGCTGTTATGAAACACCCCAAAAGCCTGTCGTCCCGCCTCAAACTGCTCACCGTTTTATGGGTAACGGCGGCGGTCGGCTCGATTGTGCTGACGCTGCTGCTGTCGTGGCGTTTGGAAGGCGGCGGGGCGGCGATTAACGATGCGGGCAGCCTGCGCATGCAAACCTACCGTTTGGGGCTGCTGATCAGCGAGCGCCGCAGCGCGGAGGCTCTGGAGCGTATCGAGCGTTTCGACCGCACGCTCGCGCAATTGAAGCAGGGCGATCCGGCGCGGCCGCTGTTTCTGCCCGACACCCCCGAAGTGCAGGAGCAGATGCAAACGCTCACCCGCCGCTGGCAAAACGAAATCCGCCCGATGCTGCAACGGGCGGCAGCGGGCGGCGGTACCGTGCCGGAGCAGAGGCTGGAGCAGTTTGTCGATTCGATCGACGCGCTGGTGCTGTCGGCCGAATCGGTGAACGCGCGCCACACCAAATGGCTGCGCTTTTTCCAAAGCGGGCTGATGGTGCTGGTGCTGGCCGGTGCGATGGTGATGGTGGTGCTGCTTTATTTGTGGATTATCCGCCCGCTCGACCAATTGCAGCAGGGCGTGAGCGACATACACGACGGCAAACTGGGCGTGCAGGTGCCGATAGACGGCTCGGCCGAATTTGCCGAAGTGGATAAAGGCTTCAACCAGATGAGCCTGCGCCTGCAACAGCTATACGCCCATTTGGAGCAGGAAGTGGCCGAAAAAACCCGCGATTTGGCCGAAAAAAACTACACGCTGGGCACGCTTTATTTTTTCTCGCGCTTTCTCAACCGCATTCAGACGGCCGCCGAAGCGGGCGAAACCTTTTTAGAGAAAATCATGAACCTTGTGCCCGCCGACGCGGGCAGCATACGCCTGCTCGATTTCGAGCGTGAACGCATGGATTTGGTTGCCCACCGCGGCCTGCCCGAAAACCTGCAAACCGCCGAAGCCTGCCGCCGTTTGGAAGACTGCTTCTGCGGCCGCGCGGTGGCGCAGCACGATTGGCAGCCGATTACCTTCACCCGCCCCGCCGAAGCCGGGCAGCAGCTGGCCGGTTGCGAAAAATCGGGCTTCCACTATCTTCAAGTGTTCGATATCCGCTACAACGGCGTCGACTTGGGGCTGATGACGCTCTATTTCAAAGAAGCCTACGAACTCGAGCCGGGCATGCGCGAGCTGCTCGACACCTTGTGCAACCAGCTTGCCGGCGTGCTGAGCAATATCCGCCTGGCCGACGAAAGCCGCCAGCTTGCCGTTTTGCAGGAGCGCAACCTGATGGCGCAGGGGCTGCACGACAGCATCGCCCAAACCCTCACGTTTCTAAACCTGCAAGTGCAGATGCTCGAGAGCGCGCTGGCGGCGCAGGAGCAGGCGCAAATCAGCGAAAACCTGCAATTTATCAAAGAAGGCGTGCAGGAATGCTATGAAGACGTGCGCGAGCTGCTGCTGAACTTCCGCACCAAAATCAGCCGCAAAGAATTCGCCGAAGCCGTGCAAACCCTGAGCAAACGTTTCGAGCAGCAAACGCAGGTTGAAGTGAACACGGTTTGGCGGGGCGACGGCCCCGATCTGAGCAGCGAGCAGCAGTTGCAGTTTATTTTTATTTTGCAGGAAAGCCTGTCGAATATCCGCAAACACGCACAAGCCACGCAAGTGGATATAGAATTCGATAACAGCCGCGATTTCGCCATGAGCATACGCGACAACGGCAAAGGCTTCGACACAGGCCGTCTGAACGAACTGTCCGGCAACCACGTCGGCCTCGGCATCATGCGCGAGCGCGCCTTGCGCATCAACGCCCGGCTGGAGCTGGATTCGCAGCCCGGCAGCCACACCTTAATCCGCCTCACCCTGCCGCAACAAGAAAGAGTTTTATTATGACCCTCGAACACACCACCGAACCCATCCGCATCGTGTTAATCGACGACCACACCCTGTTTCGCAGCGGCATCAAGGCCCTGCTGGCGCGGCAGGAAGGCTTTGAAGTGATCGGCGAGGCTTCGGACGGCCTCAGCGGCGTGAAGCTGGTCGAACAGGCCGCGCCCGACGTGGTGCTGCTCGATTTGGATATGCCGGTGATGAACGGCCGCGAAGCCCTGGCGCAGATACTCAGCAGCCGCCCCGAGCAAACCGTGGTGATGCTCACCGTTTCGGAAGACAGCGAAGACTTAACCGAATGTATGCGCTTGGGCGCGCGCGGTTTTCTGCTCAAAAACATCCATGCCGAGTTTTTAATCGAATCGATCAAAAAAGCCGCCGCCGGCGACAATGTGTTTTCCCCCGAAATGACCGCGCGGCTGGTGCAGTCTTTAATCAACCCCGGCACACCCGCCGTGGCCGGCGCGCTCGACAGCCTCACCCAACGGGAGCTTGAAATTCTCGGCCATCTGGCCGCAGGCCGCAGCAACAAGGTGATTGCGCGCAAACTCGATTTGGCCGAATCCACCATCAAGGTGCACGTGCAGAACATTCTGCGCAAACTCGAACTCACCAGCCGCGTGCAGGCGGCGGTGTATGCCGTGCAGCACAACGTGCCGCAGCCGCAGGATTGAGCGCGGCGGAAGACAGGCTGAGAACTTTACAAAATTTCTCCCAATATCTTAAACCCTCCGCATCATGCCCGGGCTTGACCCGGGCATCTTTTTTTTGCAAAAGAAATAACAGATGCCCGGGCTAAGCCCGAGTGTGA
The DNA here is from genome assembly GCF_014055005.1 of Neisseria dentiae. Lineage (NCBI taxonomy): Bacteria > Pseudomonadati > Pseudomonadota > Betaproteobacteria > Neisseriales > Neisseriaceae > Neisseria > Neisseria dentiae. Next base: position 2,487,725 of record NZ_CP059570.1, read on the forward strand.
CGGGATTTCAGCATTTCAGACGGCCTTAAGGGTATTTCCGCAAAGGTTTCAGGCTGCCGGATTGCGTTTCCCCGCCGCCATAATCCTTCCGGCCGATGGCGCTTACCCCTTAATCCTAACGCAAAAAAAGCATGGTTTTTATAGAATAGGCCTGTCTGAAACCCGATAGCGAAAGAATTACCGTGGCAGATTTTTCTATTTGGCAAAACAGCGGCGATGCCGCCCTAATCGAGCATATTCTCGCCCGCTACCACCAAACCCACCGCCACCAGTTTCTGGAAATCCTGCCGTTGGCCGAAAAAGTCGCTTCGGTGCACGCCGGTGAGTTTCCGGTCGAAATCCTGCCCCTGCTGCAAGCCATGCAGGCCGATTTGCTCTCGCATATGCAAAAAGAAGAGCAGGTGTTGTTTCCCATGCTGGCCAACGGTATGAAACAGCACGCCGCCATGCCTATCCGCGTGATGATGCACGAGCACGAAGAGCACGAACAAGCCATCGCCCGCCTGTTGGCGCTTACCGATCATTTTACCCCGCCGGCCCAAGCCTGCCCGAGCTGGCAGCGTTTATACGCCGCATTGCAAACGCTGGTCAGCGATTTGCAGGATCATATCGAACTAGAAAACACGGTGTTGTTTGCCCGCGCATCGGCGGCAGATTGAGGCCGGGATAGCCAAACTACTTGGCAACAGCTCCGTCATACTCGAGCCTGCCGGTATCTGCTGTTTCTTTGCAAACAATAAAGATGCCCGGGGCAAGCCCGGGGATAACGGGTGTTCTTTCCCGGCTTGCTTATAAATACTGAGGCCTGTCTGAAAATATTTTCAGACAGGCCTGATATTTAACCCAAACGCATGGCGTTACCACTCATTTAATACCCAACGGTAACCGTACTCCCTCCCCTGCGGGGGTGGGCCGGGGAGAGGGCTTAACACCTGCCGCTCGGGAAACAGTTGCTTAAACTCTGCCAAGCCCTCTCCCTCAGGAGAGGGAATAGGCCGTCTGAAATCCTGTGTTCCCCATTATCCGCACACCTTTACGGTGTGCTTTTTTTCTGCTTACTACCAAATAACTATCTTTTTGCACTGTTCGGCCTATGCCGCCTATGCCCAATGCTTTGTGCGCTTTCTCCTTCAAGCGCATACGCAGTGTGCGCCGGAAAGCGTAAGGTATGCTCAGCCGAAAATATTTTTGTTTACCCGATTACGATAAAGAAAGGATGGGGCGCATGGCCTCTGAAACCTATAAACGCTATTCGGTGCTGGTGTCCAGCACGCTGTCGTTTACCGTGTGTTTTATGATTTGGATGATGCTGGCGGTGGTGGGCATCAAAGTTCAGGAGGAAATGGGCTTCAACCAAACCCAATACGGCATTCTGATTGCGCTGCCGGTGTTGTCCGGCTCGTTAATCCGCGTGCCGCTGGGCATACTCACCGACCGCTACGGCGGCCGCGTCGTGTTGTTTGCGCTGATGATGATTTCGGTGCCGGCGATTTTTCTGATGAGTTATGCCACCCATTACTGGCATTTCCTGATTATCGGCCTGCTGATGGGCTTGGCCGGCGGCTCGTTTTCGGTGGGCACGCCTTATGTGGCGCGCTGGTTTCCGAAACACCAGCAGGGCATGGCGATGGGCGTGTTCGGCGCGGGCAATGCCGGCTCTGCCGTGAATAAATTTCTGGCGGCCTGGCTGATTACCACCTACGGCACCTGGCAGATTGTGCCCACCGTGTATTCGGCCATTATGCTGGCGATGGCGGTGATTTTCTGGTTCACCAGCTATCACGATCCCAAGCATCTGGTTTCTTCGAGCGTTACCCTGCGCGAACAGCTCGCGCTGTTGAAAGACCCGGGTGTGCTGCGTTACAGCCAATATTATTCGGTGGTGTTCGGCGGCTATGTGGCGCTGGCCTTGTGGATGACCAAATATTATGTGGGCGAATACGGCATGAGTTTGAAAACCGCCGCCTTTCTGGCTGCCTGCTTCTCGCTGCCCGGCGGCGTTTTGCGCGCGCTCGGCGGTTATCTTTCCGACAAATTCGGCGCTTATAAGGTAACTTGGGCGGTGATGTGGGTGTGCTGGGTGTGTTTTTTCCTGCTCTCCTACCCGCAAACCGACATGCTGATTAAAACCACTTATGGCACGCTCGGCCTGCACATCGGCCTCAACGTGACGCTGTTCACCATTTTGATGTTTACCGTGGGCGTGGCGATGGCGGTGGGCAAGGCTTCGGTGTTCAAATTCGTGGCCGACGATTATCCGAACAACATCGGCGCGGTTTCGGGCATCGTGGGGCTGGCCGGCGGCATGGGCGGCTTTCTGCTGCCGATTATGTTCGGCGCGCTCGAAGACTTCACCGGCATCCGCTCCACCAGCTTTATGCTGCTCTACGGCACCGTGTGCGTGTCGCTGATTTGGATGCACTTTTCGTTTAAAGCCAAACGCAACGGCTGAATGTTTTCAGACGGCCCCAACGCTTTATCAAGGCCGTCTGAAAAAGTCTCAACAAGGAATACACCATGTCGCATTTAATCGAACACTGGCAGCCCGAAGACAAAGATTTCTGGCAGAAAACCGGCAAAAAAACCGCCACCCGCAACTTGTGGATTTCCATTCCCGCGCTGCTTTTGGCATTCGCCATCTGGCAGGTGTGGAGCGTGGCGGTGGTGAACCTGCCCAATATCGGCTTCAAATACACCCCCAACCAATTGTTTTGGCTGGCCGCGCTGCCCGCCTTATCCGGCGCCACCCTGCGGATTTTCTATTCGTTTATGGTGCCGATTTTCGGCGGCCGCAAATGGACGGCGCTCTCCACCGTCAGCCTGCTGCTGCCCGCCGTCGGCTTGGGCTTTGCCGTGCAAGACCCGAATACCAGCTATATCACCATGATGGTGCTGGCCTTATTGTGCGGCTTCGGCGGCGGCAATTTCTCATCCAGCATGGCCAACATCAGCTTTTTCTACCCCAAAGCCGAAAAAGGCACCGCGCTGGGCTTAAACGCCGGTTTGGGCAACTTGGGCGTGTCGGCGGTGCAGTTCGTGGTGCCGCTGGTGATTACCGCCGGCGTGTTCGGCGCCTTGGGCGGCGAGCCGCAAATCTGGGTAAAAGACGATGTAAGCAAACAGATGTGGCTGCAAAACGCCGGCTTTATCTGGGTGCCGTTCATCATTCTTTCCACGCTGGCCGCCTGGTTCGGCATGAACGACTTGGCCAGCGCCAAAGCCAGTTTTAAAGAACAAGCGGTGATCTTCAGCCGCAAGCACAACTGGATTATGTGCATACTCTATCTGGGCACCTTCGGCTCGTTTATCGGTTTCGCCGCTGGCTTCCCGCTGCTCACCAAAAGCCAGTTTCCCGGCATCGACCCCGTTAAATATGCCTTTTTAGGCCCGCTGGTGGGCGCGCTGGCACGCCCGCTCGGCGGCTGGTTGTCCGACAAAATCAAAAGCGGTGCGCTGATTACCCAACTCGTGTTCGCCGGTATGATTGCCGCCGTTATCGGCGTGATTTCCTTTCTGCCCGCCAACGGCGAAGGCGGCAGTTTCTGGGGCTTTTTCGCCTGTTTCCTCGCCTTATTCGCCCTCACCGGCCTGGGCAACGGCTCCACCTTTATGCAGGTGCCGGTGATTTTTCTCAATATGCACCAAAAATTCGCCCAACAAGGCTTGGTAAGCGAAGAGCAGGCGCGCCTGAACGCCACCAAAGAAGGCGCGGCGGTCATCGGCTTTACCGCCGCCTTCGCGGCCTACGGCGGCTTTTTCATCCCCAAAAGCTACGGAACATCGATAGATTTAACCGGCAGCGTCAACGCCGCATTAATCGGTTTTATCGTTTTCTATGTGGTGTGTTTGGTGTTGAACTGGTGGTATTACGCCCGAAAAAATGCCGAAGCGAAGTGTTGAGGCAGGCGCGCCAAATGCGCGATACCCGGGTTTAACCCGGGTATTTTTGTTTGGGTGATCAACCCCAACCTAAGTAAGCTAACACAGTTTATCTCTATAAACCCCTGATGCCGTCGTGCCCAACTAAAACAATGGGGTGAGATGATCGAAAAAATATATGCCTATTACCCTATTGCTCTTCATGTCAAAAACAATTTCACCGTTTTCTTAAAAATAATTACCCGTGAAAAGAGTAATCTACACCACCTTGTAGGTTGACAGCTAAATAATTTTGTTCGTCACGGCCCTCGAACTTGATATTCGAAAGGGCTGTATAATAATAGAAAATTTCTAATTAAAAACAATAACTTATGTTTTAGCTGAATGTCATTTTGCCGACGCGGGCACATTTGCCGGAAGTTCGGCTTTGCCCTGCGCCTTGCCTGCGAAAAATGCCTGCCTGAAAAATATTTTTCAGGCAGGCATTGTGCTTTTCAGACGGCCTTATTTCGCCGGCGTATCCATCCAATCGATGTTTTTCATTTTGCGCACAATCACCCATTCGTCGCGGTTGGAGCCTACCGTGCCGTAGTAGTTGAAGCCGTAGGCCAGTTGGGCGTAGCCGCCGATCATGTGGGTGGGCTTCAGGATGGCGCGGGTAACCGAGTTGTGGATGCCGCCGCGCTTTTTGGAAACTTCGGCCGCGGGGGTGTGGACGATTTTTTCCTGCGCGTGGTACATCAGAATCATGGTTTCGGGGATGCGCTGGCTGACCACGGCGCGGCAGGCGATGGTGCCGTTGGCGTTGAACACTTCCACCCAGTCGTTATCAACAATCCCTGCTTTTTTGGCATCGGTTTCGCTGATCCAAACGTGCGGCCCGCCGCGCGAGAGGGTGAGCATGCGCAGGTTTTCGGAATAGGTGCTGTGTATGCCCCATTTTTGGTGCGGCGTTAAGAAATTAAGGGTGATTTCTTTGTTGCCGTTGGGGTATTTGCCCAATAGCTTTTGGGTGGTTTTGAAATCGACGGCGGGTTTGTACACGCACAGGTGTTCGCCGAAATCGCGCATCCATTTGTGGTCTTGGTAGAACTGCTGGCGGCCGGTAAGGGTGCGCCACGGAATCAGTTCGTGTACGTTGGTGTAGCCGGCGTTGTAGCACACTTCTTCGCTTTCCACGCCCGACCAGATCGGCGAGGTTACGATTTTGCGCGGCTGGGCGACGATGTCGCGGAAACGGATGGCGGTGTGTTCGCTGCTGTTGATCAGGTGGGTGTGGTCGCGGCCGGTGGTTTTGCCCAAGGCTTCCCAGGCTTTTTTGGCCACGTGGCCGTTGGTTTCGGGCGCGAGGGTGAGCACCATTTCGCAGGCGTCGATGGCGGTGTCGATTTTCGGCTGGCCGGCGCCGGCGCCTTCTTCGCGCACGCCGTTGAGTTTGCGCAGAAATTCGACTTCGTGTTTGGTGTCCCACGCCATGCCTTTGCCGTTGTTGTTCACTTTTTCGAGCAGGGGGCCGATGCTGGTGAATTTTTCGTAAACGGCGCCGTAGTTGCGCTCAACCACGGTAACGGCGGGCATGGTTTTGCCGGGAACGGGGTCACATTCGCCGTGTTTCCAGTCTTTCGGGTCGAAGGGTTGGCCGAGTTCCTGCGGGCTGTCGTGCATGAGGGGGGTTAAGACGATGTCTTTGCGCACGCCGAGGTAGTCTTTGGCCAGCTCGCTGAATTTTTTGGCGAAGCCTTTGTAGATTTCCCAGTCGGTTTTGCTCTGCCACAGAGGCTGCACGGCTTCGGTTAGGGGGTGGATGAAGGGGTGCATATCGGAGGTGTTGAGGTCGTCTTTTTCATACCAGGTGGCGGTGGGCAAGACGATGTCGCCGTAGAGGCAGGTGGTGGACATGCGGAAATCGAGCACGGTGAGCAGGTCGAGCTTGCCTTCGGCGGCGGGGCGCACGGTGATTTCAGACGGCCTGATGCAGTCTTCGTCGTTTTCGTCGCCCAACACGGCGTTTTGGGTGCCGAGCAGGTATTTCAGAAAATATTCGTGGCCTTTGCCGGATGAGCCGAGCAGGTTGGAGCGCCACACAAACAGGTTGCGCGGGAAGTTTTGCGGGTTGTCGGGGTCGTTGCAGGCCATGTCGAGCGAGCCGTCTTTCAGACGGCCTGCCACATATTGCGCGGCATCGGCGCCGGCGGCTGCGGCTTCGTCGGCAATGTCGAGCGGGTTGGCGCCCAGTTGCGGCGCGCTGGGCAGCCAGCCCATGCGTTCGGCTTTGGCGTTGTAGTCGATCATCGAAATGCTGCCCATGCTGCCGTCGGCATTGGGGGCGAGGATTTCGTCGGCGCCCACTTTTTCATGCCGCCATTGGCTGGTGTGGGCATAGAAGAACGAGGTGCCGTTCATCTGGCGCGGCGGGCGGTGCCAGTCGGTGGCGAAGGTGAGCGGAATCCAGCCGGATTGCGGGCGCAGTTTTTCCTGCCCCACATAGTGGCACCAGCCGCCGCCGGATTTGCCGATGGCGCCGCACATCATCAGCATGTTGATGATGCCGCGGTAGGCCATGTCCATGTGATACCAGTGGTTGAGGCCGGCGCCCACGATGACCATGCTGCGGCCTTCGGTGTCGTGCGCGTTTTGGGCGAACTCGCGGGCTACCTGAACCACCAGCTCGGGTTTCACGCCGGTGTGTTTTTCCTGCCAGGCGGGGGTGTAGGGTTTGTCTTCGCTGTAATCTTTGGCCGAGTTTTCGCAACCCAAGCCGTTGTCGATGCCGTAGTTGGCCACCATTAAATCAAACACGGTGGCCACCAGCGCGGTTTCGCCGTTAGCCAGCGGAATGCGTTTGGCGGGCACTTTTCGGTAGATCATGTCGTCGTGTTCGCCGCCGAAATAGGTGAAGCCCACGCTGGCGGTTTCGTCGGCGCTGTTTTTCAGCGACAGCGCGGCCTGCGCCTCTTTGCCTTGCGCGAGGGTTTCGAGGTTCCATTTGCGGCTGCCGTCCCAGCGGAAGCCGATGGAGCCGTTGGGCACGGCGAGGCCGTCTGAAAGCTCGTCCCACACCAGCGTTTTCCATTCGGGGTTTTGCGCTTCGCCGAAGTTGCCGCTCAATTCGGAAGCGCGCAGGAAATATTTGGGCGCATAGCCTTTGCCGTCGGCTTCCAGGCGCACCAGCATCGGCATATCGGTGAGGCGGCGGATGTAGTCGGTGAAGTAGGGCGAGGGGTTTTCGAGGTGGAATTCTTTCAGAATCACATGGCCCATCGCCATCGCGAGGGCGGCGTCGGTGCCTTGTTTGGGGGCGAGCCAAATGTCGCCGAACTTGGCCATTTCGCCGAAATCGGAAGAAACGGCCACGGTTTTGGTGCCTTTGTAGCGCACTTCGGTGTAGAAGTGTGCGTCGGGCGTGCGCGTCATCGGCACGTTGGAACCCCACACCATCAGATAATTCGAGTTATACCAGTCGGCCGATTCGGCCACGTCGGTTTGTTCGCCCCAAATCTGCGGGCTGGCGGGCGGCAGGTCGCAATACCAGTCGTAAAACGATAAGGCCACGCCGCCGAGCAGGCTTAAGTAGCGCACGCCCGCCGCATAGCTCACCATCGACATCGCCGGAATCGGCGAGAAGCCGATTACGCGGTCGGGGCCGTAGTTTTTAATGGTGTAGGCATTGGCCGCCGCCACCATCTCGTTGGCCTCTTCCCAAGAAGCGCGCACGAAGCCGCCCAAGCCGCGTTGGGTTTTATAGGATTTGGCGCGCGCTTCGTCTTCCACGATATACGCCCACGCTTCAATCGGGTTCATGGTTTTGCGCGCCTGCCGCCACATTTCGGCCAGCACACCGCGCATCATCGGATATTTCACGCGCTGTGCGGAATACACATACCAGCTGTAAGAAGCCCCGCGCGGGCAGCCCCTCGGCTCGTGGTTGGGCAGGTCGGGGCGGGTGCGCGGATAATCGGTTTGCTGGGTTTCCCAAGTGATCAGGCCGTTTTTCACATACACCTTCCAACTGCACGAACCGGTGCAGTTCACGCCGTGGGTGGAACGCACCACCTTATCGTGCTGCCAGCGGCTGCGGTAGGCGTTTTCCCACTTGCGGTCTTCGGTGGTTAACACACCGTGCCCGTTGGCAAACGGCTCGTGTTGTTTGCTGAAGAATTTCAGGCGGTCTAAAAAGTGGCTCATGATGTATTCCTTTGGCTTGTCGTTTCAGGCAGGCATATAGTGAATTCACTTACTCCGTTACGGTGTTGCTGCGCCTTGTCGTACTACCTGTACTGTCTTCGGCTTGCTGCCTTGTACCGAAGTAAGTGAATTCACTATAGCCTGTCTGAAAAATAATTTTTTACACTTTGGAATATAAAACAGCCTCTCGCCGGAAAATATGCACCGAAAGGGTTTGCCGCCGCAGCAAAAGGCTAGGAAAAAGCGGGCGTTTGAATTAGCGGGCTAGTTCTTTGGGATTAGAAAACCGTCAGGCCGTCTGAAAACCGCCGTCATACTCGGGCTTGACCCGAGTATCTTGGTGGTTCCGCAAGAAAGGGGAGATACTCGGGTCAAGCCCGAGTATGACGGGAATGTTTAAAGTTGATGATGGGTTTGCAGGCAGAAAGGCCGCTTGAAAACCAAACCTTTTCGTTTTCAAACGGCCTTATCCCTTACAATAACGCCCATCTTCAATATTTTTTCAGACGGCCTGATTATGCTTTCCCAAAACCCATCCGCCGGCCTGCTGCAAGGCTTGAACCCCGAACAACTTTCCGCCGTTACCTGGCCGCCGCAATCCGCGCTGGTGTTGGCGGGCGCAGGCAGCGGCAAAACCCGCGTGCTCACCACCCGCATCGCCTGGCTTTTGCAAAGCGGGCAAGCAAGCGTGCACAGCATTTTGGCCGTAACCTTCACCAACAAAGCCGCCAAAGAAATGCAAACCCGCTTGGGCGCCATGATTCCCGTTAACGTGCGCGCCATGTGGCTGGGCACTTTCCACGGCCTGTGCCACCGCTTTTTGCGCCTGCACCACAAAGACGCCGGCCTGCCTTCCACCTTTCAGATTCTCGACAGCGGCGACCAGCTCGCCCTGATCAAGCGCCTGCTCAAACAGCTCAACATCGCCGAAGAAATCATCGCCCCGCGCTCGCTGCAAGGCTTTATCAACGCCCAAAAAGAAAACGGCCTGCGCGCATCGCAGCTCACCGCGCCCGACCCGCACACCCAACGCCTGATCGAGTGCTACGCCGAATACGACAAAACCTGCAACCGCGAAGGCGTGGTCGATTTTGCCGAGCTGATGCTGCGAAGCTACGAAATGCTGCAAGCCAACGAAATCCTGCGCCGCCACTATCAAAACCGCTTCAACCATATTCTGGTCGACGAATTCCAAGACACCAACAAACTGCAATACGCCTGGCTGAAATTAATGGCGGGCGACACCGCCGCCGTGTTCGCCGTGGGCGACGACGACCAATCCATCTACCGCTTCCGCGGCGCCCACGTCGGCAACATGACCGCCCTGATGCGCGAATTCAACATCGAAGAGCCGATTAAGCTCGAACAAAACTACCGTTCGGACGGCTACATCCTCACCGCCGCCAACGCCGTAATCGAAAACAACGCCGAGCGGCTCGGCAAAAACCTGCGCACCGATGCCGACAACGGCGACAAAATCCGTTTCTACACCGCCCCCGTCGATTTCGACGAAGCACAATTCATCATCGACGAAGCCAAATCCCTGCAACGCGAAGGCTGGCGGCTCGACCACATGGCCGTGCTCTACCGCAGCAACGCCCAATCGCGCATCATCGAACAAGCCCTGTTCGCCGCCGGTATCCCCTACAAAATCTATGGCGGCCTGCGCTTTTACGAACGGCAGGAAATCAAACACGCGCTCGCCTACCTGCGGCTGGCCGTCAACCCCGACGACGACAACGCCCTCTTGCGCGTGATTAACACCCCCCCGCGCGGCATCGGCACCCGCACCATCGAAAATATCCAGGCCGCCGCCGCCGGGCAGGGCATATCCCTCTGGCAGGCCGCCTGCGGCATGGGCGCCAAAGCCGCCAAAGTCGCCGCCTTCGTGCGCCTGATTGAAGATTTGCGCGCCCAAGCCCCCAACGTATCCCTGCAAGAAATGATGCTCGCCGTTACCCGCGACAGCGGCCTTGTCGAATACTACAAAACCCAAAAAGGCGACCACCAAGACCGCCTCGACAACCTCGACGAACTCATCAGCGCCGCCGTCGCCTTCAGGCCGTCTGAAAGCAACTTCGAAATCCTGCCCGACAACGCCGCCGAAAGCCCGCTGTTTCCCATACTCGCCTTTCTCAGCAACGCCGCCCTCGAATCCGGCGAAAACCAGGCCGGAGCCGGCGAAGAAGCCCTGCAAATGATGACCGTGCACGCCGCCAAAGGGCTGGAATTCGACGCCGTTTTCCTCACCGGCATGGAAGAAGGGCTGTTTCCCAGCGAATACAGCCTCGCCGAACGCGGCGGCCTCGAAGAAGAACGCCGCCTGATGTATGTGGCCATCACCCGCGCCAAAAAACGCCTCTACATCAGCATGGCCCAACATCGCCTGCTGCACGGCCAAACCCATTTCGGCATCGTTTCGCGCTTTGTCGAAGAAATCCCCGAAGAAGTGCTGCACCGCCTCTCGCCCCCGCCCAAACGCTTCAACAGCTTCACCGACGTGTCTAAAACCAAAAACCGCACCGCCGTCGAACACTACGACCTGCCGCAAGAATACGCAGGCTTCCGCATCGGCCAAAACGTGCGCCACGCCAAATTCGGCACCGGCGTCATCATCGACGCCGTCAACAAAGGCGAATCCGCACGGCTTACCGTGAATTTCGGAAAAGAAGGGATTAAAGAACTGGATACCAAGTTTGCCAAGCTCGAGGCCGTCTGAAAAAAGGCCGTCTGAAAAAGGGTAGGCAGTTGTGAGATTTGATGCGCTGTTTTTCAGACGGCCTTAGATGCGAATGATGTAGGTCGGATTCTTGAATCCGACATTGTGGGGCGTTGCGGCAAGCAGATTGTCGGATACGAGTATCCGACCTACTCGATGCCGTCTGAAAAGATATAGGCAGTTTGGGAGTTTGATGCGCTATTTTTCAGACGGCCTTAGATGCGAATGATGTAGGTCGGATTCTTGAATCCGACATTGTGGGGCGTTGCGGGAAGTTTGGGCAGGTTGTCGGATACGAGTCTCCGACCTACTCGATGCCGTCTGAAAAAATATAAGCAGTTGGGAGGTTTGATGTGCTGTTTCTCAGACGGCCTCATTGTTTATTGCAGGTAGTGTGTGGCGCAAGCCACGCACGCAGTTTCAAAGATTCTGACAATGCGTGCGTGCAGAGGCACGCAGGATACGCTTGCTGGAGGCCGTCTGAAAAAGATATAGGCAGTTGGAAAGTTTGATGCGTTGTTTTCAGACGGCCTCAGATGTGAATTGTCGGATTCTTGAAGAATTCGAAATATAGTGAATTCAAATAAAAACTCCGAAATGAAATAACTGCATTCAAACTTGCAATTGGGCGATATGCTAAAGAATCGTTTTACCCTACTTCGGCATTCTTATTTTAATCCACTATAATTAGGTATCGTAGGTTAATTTTATTAAGGACAAATTGAATTTTAAATATTTAGAAGGAAAATAATATGCAAAAAGAAAGAGGAGTGGTTATATCTAACCCTTTTAAACCAAATTATTCATTTTTGCCTAAAGAAAAATATTGCAATATAGTAGAAGAGTTATTAGATTATAGGCAGCGAAGAGTAGCAAGTGGAGTGCGTTTGGAAGGACTATTATCAGGTAAAGATATTATTAAATATCTAGTATATTGGGATAAAATAGATCTTCCAAATAATAATATTGTAAGTACTGCCTTGGCTGACGATGATTTAATATTACTTCATGAGCAAGGCATATTAACTCGTACTTTTTGCCAGCTGATAGGTGGATACTCTGATATGGCAAGTATGATGCTGGAAGTACAGCTGCAAGCTTTTCAATTTCATGATAAACAAAATCCTGGACAATGGACTCTTGCACAAGAAATAGATGATTTATATTTACCACAAGATAAAACAGAAATGAAAAGAGTTGTTGAGTTTAATCTTTTTAATACTCTGCCTGTACCAGTTGACTCAACTCCTATTCATGAAATTCTTGAATTTAAGGATAGAAGAAAAGATGAATTATTGCAATTGCGAAACCATTTAGACGATATTTATATCTCTATAATTAATGCAGAGGAATCAGGGAAAGAATATCAAAAAAGAATTCAGGAGATACATCAAGATTTATATGATTTGAATAGACTATTCCAGGAGAATAAAATTCGTACGCGGTTTGACTCTTTGAAAAGTTATTTTCAAGATATTCTAGAGCGCTTAAGCCTCTTTGGTCTTCCATCTTCAATTGCAGGAATGGCGAACCAAATACCATCATTAGCACCATACGTCCCAAGTATTAATGTTCAAATGACAGCAGGGGCAATTCTTGCATTTAGTAGAAAACAGATTCGTGCTCCCATTATGGATTCACCTTTAAACACCAGTCCTTTTGCCTATACTTTCCAAATGGGGCGTGAATTTCGTAGGTAGAAGGATTAATAAAAATTAGAAGAATTGCAGTTAAGTACATTAGAAAAATATTATAGTAAGTAATGGATTGAAATGAAAAATTAAAGAAAATTTTCAGAACTATTTCCTTTCTTTCCATGATGTTGATAGCCACTATATTATTTAATTTTCTCCAAAAAATTGCTCAACGAAGTCCGCCATTTCTCAATGATGAAACACCAAATCGAGCTATACAGCGGCCTGCTCGAAGCCTCGCAACACGCCGCCGCCAGCATGGGCGACCCTGAAAAAGCCGACCGTTATGTGCAGGAAACCTTTACCCAAATCCGCAACCGTTTGCTGTCGGCGCAGGCGCAAGAGCATCATCAGGCCGCCGACGGCAGAGAAGACGATATGGCCTCAGATAAAATCGTTAACCTGTTGGATAAGATAGCCGATTTGGCCAACAAAAAGCCGTCTTAAACAAGCAATGTCTGTCTGAAAAAACAGCCGCCGTTTGCCAAACAAAACAAGCCTTGCGGCTTGCCGCCCTCTCCCCAACCCTCCCCCACGGGGGAGGGCGCACCGCGGCTGTCGGGTTTTCATTGGCGGGTTTTGGCAAACACCTGATTCTGCCTGCCGTCTTAAACCCATCCGCAATCTGCTCCCTTTCCCGTGGGAGAGGGTTGGGGAGAGGGCTTTTGGCGTTTCGATAGCTCCTAACGGTATAAGCCAGCGCAGCCTGCATATGTAGGGTGAGACCTTTGCAAAATTCAAATTGCCATCTAAAAATCCGAACTCCGTCATTCCCGCGTAGGCGGGAATCCAGACGCTTGGCATCCAAGTATTTGTTTAATCAATGCTTCAATATTTCCATCTGGATTCCCGCCTACGCGGGAATGACGGGATTTAAACATTTCAGACGGCCTTAAGGTATTTTTGCAAAGGTCTCAGGGTGTGCGCCTTCGGCGCGCACGCGTTGTTTGATTTTCCACCCACCGCGTGCGTGGCTTACGCCACACATCCTACCGCTCACAATGCGAACCAGCCTGTAAATCCAACAAGGCCGTCTGAAACCCTGTCAAGCAGCTTTTCAGACGGCCTAAATGAATTTTGCAAAGGTCTCGGCCTTAACAATTAATACCCATGCCATACTCGGGCTTGACCCGGGCATCTGTGTTTACTTAAGAAAAACCACAAAGATACCCGGGTCAAACCCGGGTATGACGGATTGTTTTGAATATGGCGGGGTTATTTGCAGGTTCGGCAAACCCCGTCGGCCTTACCCGACGCTACCCGCCGTAAACCGCCACAAATCTCAGGCGCACGTAGTCGGCGATGGTTTGGCCGTTTTCGTGCGGCAGCAGGGTTTCGGCGGTGGCGGCGGCTTCGGCCAGCACGGCGGCGTGTTCGGCGTTGCTCATGGCGGGCAGCATCGGCTCGGCGAAGGTGTCCAGCCAGCCGGCGGCGCCGGTGGGCAGCGGCGTGGGGCGGGGGAACAAGGCGATATGGGGCACGCTGAAGCCGTGTTGTTCGAGTAGAGCGCGGTAGGCTTCGGCGGTGGGGAAATACCAGCATTCGCGCGCTTGCAGGCCGCGTGCGTGCAGGGCTTGCCGCAAGGCCGTCTGAAAGGCGGCGATGTTGCCGCTGCCGCCGAATTCGCCCACGAAGCGCCCGCCCGGTTTCAGGGCTTGCGCCACGCCGGCCACCACGGCTTCGGCGTCGGTCATCCAATGCAGGGCGGCGTTGGAGAATACGGCATCGAATTCGTGTTTGAACGCCAGTTTTTGACCGTCGCCCTGCACGGCGTTGAGGCCGAGGGTGCGGGCGGCGGCCACCAGTTCGGCGCTGCCGTCGAGGCCGACGGTGTCGCAGCCGGTATCGGCGATTTTTTGGGTGAGCACGCCGTCGCCGCAGCCCAAATCCAAGATGCGTTCGTGCGGCTGCGGGGCGAGCAGGTCGATTAACGGTGTGCCGTAGTCGGCTACGAAACGGGCGTTGCGGGCATAGGCGTCGGCCTGCCAGTGTTGGCTGGGGGTGTTGTTTGGCATGGGTTTCCTAATATCGTGCTAATTTTCGGATGTTAGAGTGAATGCCGCAGCATAGGTGTTTTTTCAGACGGCCTTTAGCCCGATTGGCTCAATTTTGCAATTCGGAAGGCAGAAAACCGAAATGCTGTTTGAACGCGGCGGCAAAACGGCCGGAGGAACGGTAGCCGCAGGCGGTGGCTGCGTTGCCGACGCTAATCGGTTGGCCCATCAGCAGAAACAGGGCGTTTTCCATGCGCAGTTGGCGCAGCAGCACGGCAAAGCTGGTGTGTTCGGCGAGCAGGCGGCGTTTGAGGGTGCTGGTGCTCAGGCCGAGCGCGGCGGCGGCTTGGGTTTGCGTCCACGGCAGGTGCAGTTGGGCGGCGAGCAGGCGTTCGAGTTTTTCGGCGGTGGTGAGGGTTTCGCCTTGCGAAAACCGCCAGCCTTGCGCATCGAGCAGGGCGAGCAGGTAGAGCACGTCGGCGCGCCCGGGTTCGGCCGCCTGCACCAGTTTCTGCCAAACGGCGGCCAGCGCGGCATCGGGGCGGGTGTGAAAGGCGAAGGTGCGGGGCGCGGGGCTTTGCGCGGCGAAGGCGTCGATGTCGCTTTGGCTAATCAGCAGCAGTTCGGCCGTGTAGGGTTTGCCCAGCGCGGCCTGCTGGATAATCTGCCATTCGCTGCGCCGCTCGAAACAGAATATTTCGCCCGCGGCGATGCGGATGTCGCGTTGGGGCTGCGGCAGGATTTTGCTGCCCGACACGATGCGCCCGGCCATGCTCTGCCGCATCATGATGCGGCGTATGGTTACGGTGTTGCGGGCGCTTACGCGGATAACGCGGCTTTTCATGTTTAGGCGGCCTGTGGGTGAAGTTATGGTGGGTTTGCCTGGCTTGCGCTGCGGCGTTGCTGCGCCTTTGGGCGTGGGCATCCGCTATCGGCGCATTATCATTATTTTATCGCCGTTCGGCAGAAAAACACGTACATTCGCGTTTTACCCGAAAACCATATGAGGCCGTCTGAAAAAACGGTGTTGGATATTTTCAGACGGCCCAAGCGGATTTTGCAAAGTTCTAAATATGTGAGAGAGAACCGATATGACGACCCAACCTTTATTGTTCCGCCGCCTTTGCGCTTCACTGCTGTTGTGCGCCGCGTTGCCCGCCTGCGCCGCCGATACGGGCGGTTTGCAGCAGTTGCGGCAGGTTTTCGAGCCTTCGGGCGCGGTTCAGCTTGCCGACGGCCGCGTGCTGGCGGTGGAAGACGAAGCGGCACGCGCCTTCAACCTGCTGGATCTTAAAAACGGCAGCCTGCATGAAAACGAAGCCGCCGATGCCGAGCTGCTGGCCTCGTTCAACCGCGAGCTGAGCGATTTGGAAGCGCTCGCCCAAGACGGCGAAGGCTGGGTTTATGCCGCTTCTTCGCATTCGGAAACCAAACAAAACGAGCGGCAGGCCGGGCGTGAGCATTTGCTGCGCTTTAAAATCCGAGGCAACCGCGCCGCCGGGATCAGCTATGCGCCCAACCTGAAAGATGCGTTGCTGCAAAGCGAAAGCGTGCACCGCAGTATCGCCGCCCAAACCGGCGGCCGCCGGATTGATTTCCACACCATGAATATCGAAGGGCTGCATTACGACACCGCCGCCAAACGCCTGCTGCTGGCGTTGCGCGACCCGCTGCCGCTGATTGTGGCGGTGGATAACCCGCAAGAGGTGTTCGGCAAAGGCGCCGCGCCCCAGTTCGGCGAAACCGTGGTGTTGAAGCTCAACGGCGGCGGCATCCGCTCGCTTGCCTACGATCCCGTGCTGGAAACCTATCTGATCGCCAACGAAATCACCGGCAGCAACGGCAAAGGCCAATTGCAATTGTGGACATGGAACGGCCGCGCCGCCTCGGCGCCCGTTATGCTCAACCTGCCCGCAGCGGCGGAGCTGAAAAACATCGAAGCGGTAACGCCGGTGAACGTGGGCGGCAAGCCTTATCTGCTGCTGATGGGCGACGAAGGCAGCGCGAAAAAACAGCGCGGCGCGCGTTATTTGTTGGTGGATTACGGCAGTTTGAAGAAATAGGGCGGGCAGGGCGGTTAAGCGGGCGTTTGGGCGGAAAACCTCATGATGCCCGCTTCGCTCACAAACGCATCGAGCGCAATATCGTGCGCTTCGTGCGGCAGGCTGCCGCACAACTGGCAGGCAAAGCCCGCGCCCACCGTGTGCGGTTTCAAGCGGCCTTTCAAAGCCGCCAGCGTAACGTCGTAATAACCGCCGCCCTGGCCCAAGCGGTAGCCCTGCCGGTCGATGCCCACCAGCGGCACCAGCAAAACGTTGAGGCGGTGGGCGCGGATTTTGCTGCCGCTAAATTGCGGAATCGCCAAGCTGCCCCGGCTGTGCCTGCGTTCCGCCTTGCGGCCGTCGGCCTGATAGGGGGTGAACCACAGCCGCAGCGAGTGCGGTTCGATATAGGGCAGATAGAGCTTGGCGCCGCGCGTTAAGGCCGTCTGAATAAAGCCGTTTAGGCGCAGCTCGCTGCCTATCGGCCAATAAATGCCGATGCGGCCGTTGCGGCGGATATGGCGTTTCAAAAAACGGTTGGCGGCCAGCTCGGCGCGGGCGCGTTCGTTTTTGCCCAGCGATTGGCGGGCGCGGCGCAGGCTGCGGCGCAGCCCGGCTTTATCTTGTGCACTCATTTCAGACGGCCTTTTGTGTTGCGGTGGCATATTCTGCATCAAATTCAGTTTCTGTCGGGTTTCGGATTGGGGCTTTTGCAGGTTATTCAGGCCGAGACTTTTGCACAAAGCCGGCTTATTCCTAAAAATATTTTACTTCGTCATACTCGGGCTTGCCCCGAGTATCTGTTATTTCTTTTGAAGCAAAAAGATGCTCGGGTTGAACACGGGCATGACGCAGAGTTTTAAGATGTTGGCAGAAATTTTGCAAAGGCCGCAGGCCGAGACCTTTGCAAAATTAAAAAAACATCACAAAAAATTTATTTCCCGTCATTCCCGCGTAGGCGGGAATCCAGTCGTTTTTTTTATAAGTTATTGAAATAAAATGCTTGATAGTTTTAAGGCTGGATTCCCGCCTACGCGGGAATGACGGAATTTAAGCATTTCAGACGGCATTCAGGGTATTTTTGCAAAGGCCGCAGGCCGTCTGAAAACAGATTTCAGACGGCCTGCGGTTTATCGGCAATGCGGTGCTGCCTACTCGGGGCGCATTTGCGGGAACAGAATCACATCGCGGATAGACGGCGCGTCGGTCAGCAGCATCACCAAGCGGTCCAGCCCGATGCCGCTGCCGCCGGTGGGGGGCAGGCCGTATTCCATCGCGCGGATGTAGTCGGCGTCGTAGTGCATAGCTTCGTCGTCGCCCGCGTCTTTTTGCGCCACTTGCGCTTTGAAACGGGCGGCTTGGTCTTCGGGGTCGTTCAATTCCGAATAACCGTTGGCCAGCTCGCGGCCGACGATAAACAGCTCGAAGCGGTCGGTTAAGCCGGGCTTGGTGTCGGAAGCGCGCGCCAGCGGCGATACTTCCACCGGGTAGTCGATGATAAAGGTGGGGTTCCACAGCTTGCCTTCGGCCGAGCCTTCAAACAAGGCCAGTTGCAGGCTGCCGATGCCGGGCGATGGCGGGATTTTTTCGCCGTGTTTCACGATTTCCTGTTTCAGCCATTCGGCATCGTTCAATTGCTCGTTAGTGTAGTGCGGGTTGTATTTTTTTATCGCTTCGAGAATGGTCAGGCGCTCGAACGGGCTTTCCAGATCGACTTCTTTACCGTTGTAGCTGATTTTGGCGGTGCCGCACACGGCTTTTGCGGCATGGCGGATCACGCCTTCGGTCATTTCCATCATGCGCTCGTAGGTGCAGAAGGCTTCGTAGAATTCCATCATGGTGAATTCGGGGTTGTGGCGGGTGCTCATGCCTTCGTTGCGGAAGCTGCGGTTGATTTCAAACACGCGCTCCAGGCCGCCCACTACCAGCCGTTTCAGATACAGCTCGGGGGCGATGCGCAGGTAAAGCGGCATATCGAGCGCGTTGTGGTGGGTAACGAAGGGCTTGGCCGTGGCGCCGCCGGGAATCGGGTGCATCATCGGGGTTTCCACTTCGAGATAGCGCTCGCCCACCATATAGTTGCGCACGGCCTGAATGATTTGGCTGCGTTTGATAAAGGTGTCGCGCGAATCGGCGTTGGTAATCAGGTCGGCATAGCGCTGGCGGTATTTCTGCTCTTGGTCGGTTAAGCCTTTGTGTTTGTCGGGCAGCGGGCGCAGCGATTTGGTTAGCAAATGCAGCTTGGCGGCGCGCACGGTCAATTCGCCGTGGTTGGTTTTGAACAAGGTACCTTCCACGCCGATGATGTCGCCCAAATCCCAATGTTTGAAGGCGTTGTGCGCCTCTTCGCCCACGCCCTGATTGTTCACATACACCTGAATCTGGCCGCTCACGTCTTGCACGGTGGCGAAGCTGGCCTTGCCCATGGCGCGTTGCAGCATCATGCGGCCGGCGATTTTGACGGGGATTTCCTGCGGGTCGAGTTCGGCCTTTTCCAGCGCGCCGTATTGCGCCTGCAAATCGCCGGCAAAGGCGTCGCGCTGATATTGGTTGGGGAAGGCGATGCCTTGTTTGCGGATTTCGTTGAGTTTTTCGCGGCGCAGGGCGATGATTTGGTTTTCGCTCAACTGCGGCTCTTCGGTGTGGGGAGTATGTTGTTCGCTCATGGAGTTTCCAAAAAAATGCAGGCACGCGCGGCCTGATGCTGTTGAATTTTGGGCGGTATTCTACGCGCTTTCGGCTGTTTTTACTATGCGCAAAGGCCGTCTGAAAAGATTTTTCAGACGGCCTTTCAATCGGTTTTCAATCGGGGTTAACGAACGCGGCGGCAAGCTGCTGGCGGTATATCGGTATGGGCAAGGCACAGTAACGCCGTGACGGAAATCAAGTTGATTCACGGTGTGTAGCGCGCCAAGACAGTTTGAGACCTTTGCAAAAACCTCTCATCTGCGGCGTATTCCTGCGTTGTGCGTTTATGCCCTTTAGGGTGCTGTTCGCTCGCTTAGCCTTGTGCTTGTGTCTACAACTCGCTGCGCTGCTGCGCCTTGAACGGCATCCGCATCTGGAGGTTTGCAAAGGTTTCGGTCTTTAATTTTGCCGGTTGTGCAGATAATCGAACACCCGGCTGCCGTCGATTTCGCCCAAGCCGCGGATGCGTACCCTCGGGTGGCGGCCGAGCAGGGGAAACAGTTCGGCTACGTTGTCATCGGGTTGCAATTCCGGCAGATTATCGCCGCTGAGCGGCAGAAAATCGGTAATCTGGCTGATTTTGCCGTAGTCGGCGTTTTCGCTTTGGAAAAACGAGCGGACGAATTCGTTGGCCGGTTGGGTTTGCAATGCTTCGGGCGTGTCCAATTGCTGCAATTTTCCGCCTTGCAATACGGCGATGCGGCTGGCCAGGCGCTGGGCCTCGGTCATGTTGTGGGTAACGAAAACGACGGTGGTGCCGAGGCGGCGGTGGATGTCGGCCACCATTTCCTGCAAGGCGTTGCGCGAGAGCGGGTCGAGCGCGCTGAAGGGTTCATCCATCAGCAACACGTCGGGTTTGGCGGCAATCGCGCGCAAAATGCCGATGCGCTGCTGTTCGCCGCCGGATAGTTCGTGCGGATAGCGGGCGGCGTATTTCGCCGGCGGCAGGCCGACCATTTCGAGCAGTTCGCCGCTGCGCCGGCGCCGCTCGCTTTTGCTCCAGCCCAAAATATCGGGAATCAGCTCGATGTTTTGCTGTACGGTCATGGTGGGAAACAGGGCGATCTGCTGCAAAACGTAGCCGATGCGGTGGCGCAGCCGGCGGATGTCGTAATCCTTGATGCGCCGGCCGTTGAAATATACGTCGCCTTCGCTGGGCTCGGTGAGCGCGTTAATCATTTTCAGGGTAGTGGTTTTGCCGCAGCCGGAGGGGCCGACCATCACGAAAAACTCGCCTTCGCGAATGCTGAGGTTCAGCCCGCTGATGACGTGTTTGTCGCCATAGTGCTTGCCGACTTCGCGAAATTCGACAATCGCATTCATGGAGCCTCCTTCTTGTTTAGCAATTGGTGGGCGGCGAGGTATTCGGCGGCGACTTTGGTCGGCGCTTCGCCGTTGTTTTTCACCCTGTCGTTCATTTCCGACATTTCTTCTTCGCTGATTTTGCCCGCCAGCCGGTTGAGCGCTTGCACCACTTGCGGGTGTTGCTCGGCAAATTCGGCCTTCATCAGCGGCGCGCCTTGATAATAGGGGAACAGCTGCAAATCGTCTTTCAGCAGTTGCAGGCGGTAGCGGCGGATTTCGGCATCGGTGGAATAGGCGTCGACCAAATCGATGCGGCCGTCTGAAAGTGCGGTGTAGCGCAGTGCAGGCTCGATACTGGAAACATTTTTCAAGGGGATACGATGGGTTTCAGACAGGCCTTTGTAGCCGTCTTGCCGGTCGATGAACTCCAGCGTGAAACCGGCGCGTATCTTATCTTTCACTTTGGCCAAATCGGAAATGGCGGCCAGCCTATGCTGTTGCGCATAAGCCTGCGGCACCGCCAGCGCATAGGTGTTCTGATATTTCATCGGCGCCAGAAATACCATCTGATATTGTTCGGCCAACAAGTCTTTGGCCAGCAGATAAGTTTCTTGCGGATTCAGAATCCGACCCTCCTGCCCGGCCGGCCGCCTGACCAGGCTTTCCAATACGGTGCCGGTGAATTCGGGATAAATATCGATTTCGCCGCTGTTGAGCGCGTTGAACAGGAAACTGGTTTTGCCGAAATTCGGCTTCAACACCACTTGAGCATCCGGGTTTTCCGCTTCAATCAAGAGTTTATACATATTGATTAAAATATCCGGCTCGCTGCCCAGTTTGCCGGCAATCACCACTTGGCGGCCGCCGGCTTGGCTGTTCCACCATTGCGCGCCGAGAAGTAGCGCCACCAGCACAACGCCCACGCCCAGCGCATGGCCGGCTTTTTTGCGTTGCATCCAATAAACCAGCCCGCTCACCCCCACCGCCAGGAGGGCCGAAGCGGCCGCGCCGATAAAAGTGAGCGCCGTATTGTTGCGGTCTATGCCCAGCAAAATGATGTTGCCCAAGCCGCCCGCGCCCACCAATGCAGCCAGCGTGGCGGTGCCGATAATCAGCACGGCGGCGGTGCGGATGCCGGAAATCATCGCCGGCAGCGCCAAGGGCAGCTCTACCCGCACCAGTTTCTGCCAACGCGACAGCCCGAAAGCGGTGGCCGCTTCTTTAATCGAGGGAGGGATTTCGGAAAAGCCGAGGTAGGTGTTTTGAAAAATCGGCAGCAGGGCGTAAAGTGTTAGCGCGATCAGCGCCGGCGGCGTACCGATGCCGACAAACGGAATCAGCAAACCCAGCATGGCCAGCGAAGGAATGGTTTGCAACACGCCGGTAAACTGCAACACCGTTTCCGCCTGCTTGCGGCGGCCGGAAAACCATACCGCCAGCGGCACGGCAACCGCCACCGCACACACGAGCGCAGCCAGTGAAATCAGCAAATGCTCCAGCGTGGCATCGAGCAATTCGGTTTTACGTTCCAGTAGGGTTTGCAGGAGTATGTTCATTAGGAGGCGCGCTTTTCGAATGTTTTAAAGTAAGTGGGCATGAGCGGGGTTTGGTTCCCTTTTTTACTGTAATAAACGAACTTGGGTCTGGCTGAAAGTTTTCAGACAGGTATTTTATCGGGTAAAAACAACAACCGTAGGCGGAGAGCCGCCAATACAGTTATCTGACTCCGCAAGCAGCAGGTGGCGGGCGAACCGTTTTGAAAACGCTCAAAACACATACCAATTTATTGATTTTTATTAAAAATAAAGAAATAGCCGTCTGAATATGTTTTCAGACGGCCTTTCAATCGGTTTTCAATCGGGGTTAGCGGGCACGGCGGCAAACCACTTCGGCTTGGTTGCCGTGCAGCCCGGTGTAGGAAAAGACGGCCGTGTCGCCCTTTTGATGCCACTCGCCGCCGTGCCCCCACAGGCCGGTGCTGCCGGCATAACGTTCGCCCGATGCGGCAGGCACCTGCGATAAAACGGCCGTGCGGTCATCAATGCGGATTTCGATCCGGTCGTTGCTCAAACGGCGCACTTGGGCGGTTAAACCGATATTGTCGCAATCGAACGCGGCCGCAGCGGCAGGCGCACGGTTGTCGTGCGGCTGCTGTTTGTGGTGGCCGGGCTGTGCGCAGGCCGCCAGCAGGGTTAAAGCCGAAGCTGCTAAAACAGTAGCTAATTTCATAAGGCATTCCTTTCTTAAAAATCAAACCTGCCGAAACGGCGGTTATCCGTCATATTATAGCCGCAAATGTCGGCGGGATACCATGATGCTGCTCAAACCGAAAGGTCTCCGGCCGTCTGAAAAGCCTTTGCCGCACCGCCCGTTTTCAGACGGCCTTTAACTTATAGCGCCTCCAAGCCCCTTACATTACAATAAAGCTTTTCGAAATAACCGAGAGCCACATCATGACTGTTAAAACCCGTTTCGCCCCCAGCCCCACCGGCTACCTGCACATCGGCGGCGTGCGCACCGCCCTGTTTTCATGGGCTTTTGCCAAAAAACACAAAGGCGAATTCCTGCTGCGCATCGAAGATACCGATTTGGAGCGCTCCACCGCCGAATCGGTCAACATCATTTTAGACGGCATGAACTGGGTCGGCCTCGATTACGACAACGCTGACAACGTTATCTACCAAACCCGCCGCTTCGACCGCTATAAAGAAGTGATTGCCGAGCTGTTGGCGCAAGGCCACGCCTACCATTGCTATTGCAGCAAAGAAGAGCTGGAAGCCATGCGCGAGAAAGCCGAAAAAGAAGGCACCGCCACCTACGACCGCCGCTGGCGCCCCGAGCCTGGCAAAACCCTGCCCGAAATCCCCGCCGGCCGCGAACCGGTTGTCCGCTTCAAAACCCCGTTGGAGGGCGTAACCAAATGGCACGACTTGGTGAAAGGCGAAATCAGCATCCCCAACGAAGCGCTCGACGACCTCATCATCGCCCGCGCCGACGGCACGCCCACCTATAACTTCTGCGTGGTGGTGGATGATTGCGACATGGGCATCACCCATGTTATCCGCGGCGACGACCATGTCAACAACACCCCCAAGCAAATCAACATCTTAAAAGCCATCGGCGCCAAGCTGCCCGAATATGCCCACCTGCCGATGATTTTGAACGAGCACGGCAAAAAAATCTCCAAACGCAGCGGCGACACCGTGGCCATCACCGATTTCGGCCAAATGGGCATTCTGCCCGAAGCCATGCTCAACTATCTGGCACGCTTGGGTTGGGCGCACGGCGACGACGAATTTTTTACCATGAAGCAATTTGTCGAATGGTTTGATTTGAAAGACGTTTCCCCCTCTCCCAGCCGCATGGATTTAAAAAAACTCTATTGGATTAACGGCGAACACCTCAAAATCACCCCCAACGACACGCTCGCCGCGCTGGTGAAACCCCGCTTGGCAGTGCGCGGCGTGGAAGTGCTCGACAAACCCGCGCTGGAAGACGTGCTGGCATTGGTGAAAGACCGTGCCCAAGATTTGAATACGCTGGCCGACGAATGCGTGTATTTCTACCAAAAAGCCGTGCCCGCCGAAGCAGATGTGCAGAAGCACTGGAGCGAAGAAGCCCCCGCGCGTATGCGCCGCTTCGCCGACCTGCTCGAAGCGCTGCCCGATTGGAATGCCGAGGCCATCCATGATTTATTCAAACCCTTCTGCGAAGCCGAAGGCATCAAAATGGGCCAACTCGGCATGCCCCTGCGCCTGGCCGTATGCGGCACGGCCAAAACCCCCAGCGTGGACGCGGTGTTGGCCCTAATCGGCAAAGAAGAAGTGTTGAAGCGGATCCGCAGCACTTGATTTGGTAGGTTTAATTGATAGCATAAAGGCATCTGAAAAAATTTTCAGATGCCTCTAAATCTTTGTAGGATTGTTATTTCAAATTCAAATACAATTTATATCAACTGCGCAGCTTCCAGCCCGACTTCAAAATGCCCAACACCAACACGGCCAGCCCTATGGTAAACCCGCCGACCACGCCGAACGACAGCCACGGCGATGTGTCGCTTACCCCGAAAAAGCCGTAGCGGAAGCCGTCAATCATATAAAAAACCGGATTCAGGTGGCTCACGCCGCGCCAAAATTCGGGCAGGCTGTTGATCGAATAAAACACGCCCGATAAAAAAGTGAGCGGCATAATCAGGAAATTTTGAAACACCGCCAATTGATCGAATTTTTCGGCCACAATGCCCGCCAACAGCCCCAGCATACCCATAATCATACAGCCCAACAGCGCAAAAACGAGTATCCACAGTGTATTGTGCGGCATCGGCAGGCCGAACGGGGCGGTAACGGCCACCACGCCCGCGCCGACCAGCAGGCCGCGTACTACCGATGCGCCGACATAGGCCGAGAAAAAGGCCGAAGTGGAAATGGGCGGCAGCAGGATAAACACCAAATTGCCGGTGATACGCGATTGGATCAGGCTGCTGGATGTGTTGGCAAATGCGTTCTGCGTCATACTCATCATTGCCAGGCCGGGAATCAGAAAGGCGTGATACGGCACATCGGGCAGGGCTTCCACATATCTGCCGACGGCATGCGAGAAAATCAGTTGGTAGAGCAGCGCGGTCAGCATCGGGGCGGCTATGGTTTGTATGCCTACCCGCCAAAAGCGCAGAATTTCTTTTTTAAACAGGGTGGAAAATCCGGTCATTTCGGTATGCGGTATGGTGGTGGTTGGGGCCGTCTGAAAGCATCGGTTAATGTTTCAGACGGCCTGAAATTTATATTTGCCCAGTTAGGAATGATACGGCGCCGGGCTGTCGGGTTATCGTGCGAAAATCGGGATAGGGGATTTTACTGTTTCGTGTCTAAGTCGGTTTTCCGCTATATCAAACTGTAAACGTTAAGTTGCTTTCGTAAGCAAAACGGCTGCTCTGAAGCAGGCAGCCGTTTTCGGTTTGCGGGAGCAGCCGGTTTCAGGCGGCTTGGGTTTCTACGAAGCTCACGCCGTTCAGCTGCGATGCCAGCACGGCATTGCGCAGGGCCGACAGGGCTTTGGGGCGCACGAAGTTGCGGCGGTAGGCCAATACTACGCGGCGGTGCGGGGCACTGCCCTCAAACGGAATGATGCTGAACAGCATATGGTCGTTTTCGGTGAGGGCGGTGGCGGGCAGCACGCTGATGGAAAGGCCGCTGGCAACCATGTGGCGGATGGTGTTGATGGAGCTGCCTTGCAGGGTGTTGGTCAGCCCCTGTATTTTTTGGCGGGAGGCCAGTTCGGAGCAGCTTGCCAAAACCTGATCGCGCATACAGTTGCCTTCGGTAAGCAGCAGTACCTGTTCTTCGGCCAGCATGGCGGGGGTAACGGTGTCCAGCTCTTCGAAATGGTGCCCTTTGGGTACGATCACAAAAAACGGTTCGTCGTATAACGGCTCGGTAACGATGCCCGGCTCGTGATAAGGCTCGGCCACGATGATGGCATCCAAATCGCCGCGCTTGAGGGATTCGGTGAGAATCTGGGTATAGTTTTCTTCAAGCATCAGCGGCATATTCGGCGCACTCTGGCGCAACGACATAATCAGTTTGGGCAGCAGATAGGGGGCAACGGTGAAAATCAGGCCGAGTTTGAAGGCGCCGTCCAATTCGTTCTGCTCTTCATTGGCCAGATGCTTGATCAAATCGGCCTCTTCCAACACCCGGCGGGCTTGGGCGATGATACGCTCGCCCGCTTCGGTGGTGATGATGTCGTTGCTGCTCCGGTCAAACAGCGATACGGCCAGCTCTTCTTCCAACTTTTTAATGGCAATCGAAAGGGTGGGCTGGCTGACGAAGCAGCGGCGGGCGGCGCGTCCGAAATGGCGCTCCTGCGCCACTGCAACGATGTAGCGCAATTCGGTTAAGGTCATGCTTCTTCGGCCTTCTTCTGCTCCGGCAAGGTAATGTTCAGTTCAAGCACGTCCAAGCCGTTCTGTTTTTCTTGGGAAATGCGGATGTCTTCCAAAGATACATGCACATATTTAGACAACACTTCCAGCAGCTCTTTTTGCAGGGTGGGCAGGTAGTCGGGAGCCTGCTCTTTGGCACGCTCTTGGGCGATGATGATCTGCAGGCGGTCGCGCGCAACGGCGGCGGTTTTGTTTTTTCTGCCGAACAGTAAATCAATCAATGACATGATCAACCTCCGAACAGGCGTTTGAAGAAGCCTTTTTTCTCGGCTTCCAGGTAACGCATTTCGCGGTTTTCGCCCAGCAGGCGGGATACCACGTCTTTATAGGCTTCGGCGGCGGCCACGTCGTTTTGGTGGATAACGGGGGCGCCTGAGTTGGAGGCCTGCAACACGTTTTGCGATTCGGGAATCACGCCGATCAGCGGGATACGCAGAATGTCGCAGATATCCTGCACCGACAGCATTTCGCCTTTTTCGACGCGCTCGGGCGAGTAGCGGGTGATCAGCAGGTGCTCTTTCACGGTTTCGCCTTTTTCGGCTTTGAGCGATTTGCTTTGCAGAATGCCCAAGATGCGGTCGGAGTCGCGTACGCTGGACACTTCGGGGTTGGTGGTGATGATGGCTTCGTCGGCGTAATACAGGGCCATCAGCGCACCCTGTTCGATACCTGCGGGTGAGTCGCAGATAACGTATTCGAAGTTCATTTCGTCGGTCAGCTCTTTGAGCACGCGGCCTACACCGTCGCGGTCGAGGGCGTCTTTGTCGCGGGTTTGCGAAGCAGGCAGGATAAACAGGTTGTCGCAGTGTTTGTCTTTAATCAGAGCCTGGGTTAACGAGGCTTCGCCTTGGATTACGTTAATCAGGTCGTACACCACGCGGCGTTCGCAACCCATAATCAGGTCGAGGTTGCGCAAGCCTACGTCGAAATCGATAACGGCGGTTTTGTGGCCGCGGATGGCCAAGCCTGAAGCGATGCTGGCACTGGAGGTGGTTTTGCCTACGCCGCCTTTACCTGAAGTTACTACAATAATTTTTGCCACGATGTTTCCTTTTAAAAATCGTTTAAAACCAAAACGGTCAGTCTCCGTCGATGGCGCTGATAACCAGACGGTTTTCTTGAAGCGACACCTGCACGGCCTTTTTGTTGAGGTGTGCCGGCAGGCTTTGTTCGAAATTGCGGTAAATGCCCGCTACCGACACCAGCTCCGCCTGCATGGAGTGGATGAATATCCGTGCGTTGCGGTTGCCGGTTGCGCCGGCCAGCGCGCGGCCGCGCATGGCGCCGTAAACGTGGATATTGCCGTCGGCAATGATTTCCGCACCTTCGTTGACGATGCCGGTTACGATAAGGTCGGCGTTTTCGGCATACACCTGCTGGCCGGTGCGGATGGGGGTGTTTATCAGCACGGTAGGTTTGCTGATTACGGTGGCCACCGGCTCGGGAGCCGGCGCCTGTTTGGCCGGCGCCTCCGGTTTCGGGTCGTTGCGGCTGAACGTCAAATGGTAGGCCTCGGCGTGCGCCGCCCATGCTTCGTTTTCATGGCGCAGGCCGATGATTTGCAGGCCGTAACGGGCAAACAGCGACACGATGGCGGCGATGCTCAATTCGCCGGGGTTGGCGAATTCTTGCAGATCCAATAAAAACAGCATGCTGCCCAGCTCTTTGTGCTGGCTCACGCGCTGTTGTAAAAATTCTTCCAATTCCCCTAAATCAGCAGTATGCAACTGCACCGAAAGCACGTCTAAGCGTGCCGATTTCACATCAAAAGCTGGTTTCATTTTTGGTAAGACAGTCATAAAAAAATTTAATGGGGCTAAGT
Organism: Neisseria dentiae; assembly: GCF_014055005.1. NCBI lineage: Bacteria > Pseudomonadati > Pseudomonadota > Betaproteobacteria > Neisseriales > Neisseriaceae > Neisseria > Neisseria dentiae. Next base: position 2,515,994 of record NZ_CP059570.1, read on the forward strand.
TTACCGTGTTAATCTTAGCTATTCAATCCGTTAAGGCCGTCTGAAATGAAAAAAAGCTTCCACATAATCGGTTTGGGGCGCGTGGGGCAGACTTTTGCAACCGTAATACCACAAAGCGGCCGCTGGCGTTTGGCTTGCGCGGTGTCGCGAAGCGGCGGCGGTGTGCGGGAAGACCATGCCGTCTGCCCGATAGTTCCCCGTATCGGCTTGCTGCCGCGTGCCGACGCGGTGCTGGTGTGCACGCCCGACAATGCCATCGAAGAGGCGGCGGCGGAATTGGCGCGGCTGCCGTGGCTTTCTGCGCAAACTTTGGTGGTGCATTTCAGCGGTGCGAAAACAATAGGCGCATTAAATGCCGTTGTCAAATGCGGTGCGACAATCGGCAGTTTGCACCCTGTTTTCGCATTTGCCGATGTGGCGCAGTCGGTGCGGCTGCTGCGCGGGAATCTGTGTGCGTTGGAGGCGGACGGTGCGGCGGCGATGGCGGTTTTGCGCGACTTGGCCGATGCGGCCGGCCTGCGGGCGTTTGAAATACCGTCGGCACAAAAGGCGCGTTACCATGCGGCGCTGTCGGCGGCTTCCAATTTTTCGGTAACACTGGCGGCATTTGCCCAAGATTTGCTGCGGCCTTTAAATCTGCCCGAGCCGCTGGCGCGCGATTTGGTTTGCAATCTGTTGCGGCAGAGTGTGGACAATCTCTCGCGCCTGCCGCCGGTGCAGGCGCTAACCGGCCCGGTGGTGCGCGGCGATGATTCTACCGTGGCGGCGCACCTGGCTGCGCTGTCGGGCGACGAGCGGCAGTTATACCGTATGTTTGCGCTATCCACGCTGGCATTGGCTGCGCCGAGGCTGGGGGCGGAGGCGCAGGAGGCGTTGCGTTCGGTTTTGGCCGGGGGCGGGCCGTTATAACTCTTCAAATATCAAAGGTCGCAGCCGTTTTTTCTTTTTCAGACGGCCTGAACCTGAGAAAACAAAAAAGCAGATGCTTCAAAACATCTGCTTTTTTTGTTCGGACGCAAGGCCGGTTAGGAGGCTTGGCCGTTTTTTTTGCGGCGGTTATACATCAGCGAAATCAGTATCGATACGCCCAGTGCGCCGAACACCACCGAAAGCGATACGCCCACGGGGATATGCACCCAGTGCATAATCAGCATCTTGATGCCGATAAAGCTCAACACGAAAGCCAGGCCGAACTTCAAAAACACGAAGCGGTCGGCAATGTCGGCCAGCAGGAAATACATGGCACGCAGGCCGAGAATGGCGAAAATGTTAGAAGTGAGCACGATAAACGGATCGGTGGTGACGGCAAAAATCGCCGGAATGCTGTCCACCGCAAAAATCACATCGCTCATTTCGATCATCATTAAAACCAGCAGCATGGGAGTGGCGATGCGTTTGCCGTTTTCAACGGTGAAGAATTTTTCGCCGTGGAAATTTTCGCTCACCCGAATGTGGCCTTTTACCCAATTGAGCAGTTTGTTTTTCGATAAATCTTCTTCATCGTCGTCGCCGCCAGATTTGATCATTTTCACGCCGGTGTAGAGCAGGAAGGCGCCGAACACATACAGAATCCACTCGAAACGGCTCACCAGCGCCGCGCCGATAAAAATCATGATCATACGCAGCACGATAGCGCCGAACACGCCGTAGAGCAACACGCGGTGCTGATATTGCGGCTGCACTTTGAAATAAGAAAAAATCATTAGAAACACGAAGATATTATCTACCGCCAATGATTTTTCCAGCACGTAGCCGGTGAAAAATTCCAGCGTTTTCTGTTTGGCGATATCGTGGCCGTAGAGCGGGTTGCCCGCCAGCTCGAAATACAGCCAGCCGGCAAAGGCGCACGACACCGCCACCCACACGCACGACCATGCCAGCGCCTCTTTCACGCTGACCTTGTGCGCGCCGGTTTTCTTGAGCGAAAGCATATCGACGGCAATCATCACTAAAATGGCGGCGAAAAATACCCCGTAAAACAAGGGTGTGCCGACTGAAGGGTGTTCGACCATATTGTTGGATTCCTAAAAATGTGAGGGTTGCGAAAAAAGCGGCATTCTAACATATCCGCCCGATATTGCTGTTTTTTCATCATAAATCGTGCCGATTGCCGCACAGGCCGTCTGAAAACGGAGGCGGCCGCAACAGGTTGCGATAGATAACATTTTTTCGCTATATAATCGGCTTTTTATTTTCAGACGGCCTTGTTATCCCCGTTTGTTTGCAACCCACGGAAACCACCATGCAGCCCGCACTCAGCATCCGCAACGCCGTTAAAACCTATAAAAACGGCTTCACCGCCCTGAACGATGTCAGCTTCGATGTGGCGCAGGGCGAATTTTTCGGCCTGCTCGGCCCCAACGGCGCCGGCAAAACCACCTTGATTTCCGCCATGGCCGGCCTCAGCCGCCTCACGTCGGGCAGCATCGCCGTGATGGGGCACGATGTGGTGCGCGACACCTATGCTGCCCGCATGAGTTTGGGCGTGGTGCCGCAAGAGTTGGTGTTCGACCCCTTTTTTACCGTGCGCGAAGCCCTGCGTTTTCAGTCGGGATATTTCGGCATCCGCAACAACGGCCGGTGGATAGACGAAATCATCTCCAAGCTCGGTTTGGCCGATAAGGCCGACACCAACACCCGCAACCTTTCCGGCGGCATGAAGCGGCGGCTGATGGTGGCGCAGGCGCTGGTGCACCGCCCGAGCGTGATTGTGCTCGACGAGCCGACGGCGGGGGTGGATGTTGAGCTGCGCCAAAGCCTGTGGGCGTTTATCGCCGAACTTAACCGCGAAGGCCACACCGTAATTTTAACCACGCACTATCTCGAAGAAGCGCAAAGCCTGTGCCACCGCATCGCCATGCTCAAACAGGGCAGGCTGGCAGCGTTGGACCAAACCGAAAACCTGTTGCACAGCGAGCAGGGCGTGCGCGCGGAGCTGCTGCTTGGCGGCGCCCTGCCCGAAAACCTGCGGCAATGGGTTGCAGAGGAAGAAAACGGCAGGATATTGCTCAAACTCGATGGCTACGACCAGCTGGCTTTCGTTTTGCAAACGTTGAAATATGCCGGGGTGGAAGTAAAACACTTGGCGCTGCCGGAAACGGATTTGGAAGATGTGTTTGTGAAAATCATGCGCTAGGGTGGGAAAAGACGGCGGTTTGTGCGGGGGGAATTGGCAATATCCAATCGGGCCGAAACTTTTGCAAAATTCATTGAGGCCGTCTGAAATATCCAACCATCGCCATGCTCGGGTTAAGCCCGAGCATAACGCAAAGCTTTAACATACCGATGTAACTTGCAAATACCCCGGGCCGTCTGAAAAATCTGAACTGTCCCCCAATACTTGGACAAGTTAAGAATCTTTCTCAAACAGCCTTTTCAAGCTGGGTTCTGTAGCCGACAGGACTCAGCTTTTTCAAGTTTAAACTAATCCGTTCATGATTGTAGTAATGTATGTAATCATCTATTACCTCCGTCAGCTCCGCCACCGACAGCGCACCTTCCTGATAGAAACTCTCCGTTTTCAGTGTACCGAAAAAACTCTCCATCGGCGCATTGTCCCAGCAATTACCTTTGCGCGACATACTTTGCACAATCCCTTTCTCAGCCAATTTCGTTCGATAAGCCTCGGTGCGGTAAAGCACACCCTGGTCGGAATGCAGCAGCGGCGTTTGGCCTTTCAGACGGCCGAATGCTTGGTCCAACATTTGCGCCACCATTTTACTGTTTGCTCTGCGGCCTAAAGAATAGGCCACAATCTCCCGATTAAACACATCCAATATCGGCGATAAGTACAGCTTCCCGTCTGTGCATTTAAACTCCGTCACATCGGTCAGCCATTTGTCTGCCGGTTTGCCGGCGGTAAACTCTCGATTGAGAATATTGTCCGAAGCCTCTCCTACTGCTTGCGGACGGTAGGTTTTTTTACTGCGGACTTTGGCTTTTAGTCCCAACAAACCCATAATGCGCTGCACTTTCTTTTTGTTCCACGACAATACGGCGGCAATCCGCCGATGACCGTAACGGCCTTTGTGTCGGCGATAGACTTCACTCACTGCGGTTTTGGCCGCCGCATCGGGATCGGCTTTGCCGATATGGTAATGAAAGCTGCTTTTGGGAATGCCGGCACTGTGCAGCAGATATTTCAGCGGGTGTTTCGCCCTCAACGTTTGAACGGTTTCGCAGCTTTGGCGGCGTTCTTTTCGTTGAGGGCTTTCATGTGCTTTAGGTAGTCGTTCTCCGCTCTCATGTAACGTAACTCTTCAATCAGTTCCGCCTGGGTTTTTTCGTGGTCGGGTTTGTCGACGATAAACGGGTTTTTGCGTTTGGTCTTCATAGTCTTCATAAACGTAGCCTGCGGGTGTTGAAGTGCGGCAATACCGCCTTGCCGATAGGCGGCTATCCAACGGCGCAGGTGGGTGCGTGAGACGTTGAAGTGCTCTGCGGTGCGCTGTTGGCTGTGCACTTGGTGGTAATGGAGTACGGCTCGGTATTTGAAGTGTAGGTTATATTTGGACATAAGAAAACTGCACCTTTTAAAGTTGGAGGGGGTGTCCAATTTTTGGGGTGCAGTTCAATCTTTTCAGACGGCCCGGGGTATTTGCAAAATTCAAAAAAACATCACCAAAAGTTTCTTTATATAAAAGCCTTTCGTTAGGCCGCCGCCGTTTCCAAACCGCTTGCTTGGGTGTTGTGCAGCATACGGTAGCACGGTTCGAGTTGGCGGGCGATCAGGCTCAGCTGCTGCCAAAGTATGCTGCTTTGGCGGTCGTCGCCGATTTGGCCGTGCAGTTGCGCCAGCTCCTGCCGCACCTGTGCCAAGGCCGTCTGAAACACTTCGGGCGGTTGTGCGGCGAGATTTTCCAGCATATCGGCTGTCTGGTAGGCGGTGCGGTAGAAATTTTCGCTGAATTCGGGCGCGCACCCCTGCGCCATCTGGCTGCGGTAGGCACCGAGGGCGGAAATATAGCCGATCAGGGCATGGCTGGTTTTGAGCAGGGTAAAACCGTCTTGCAGCTTGGCGCCGTATTTTTTCGGCTCGCCGCTCATGTCGGAAAGCGTGCTGCTCAACGATGCGGCGGCTTCGTGTGCCTGACGGCGGGCAACACGGTAGGCCATGTCGTCGGAACCGCCGTTTTGCAGTTGGCCGAGAATGTGGCGTAGGTAAACGCCGTTGCGGCTCACGGCCTGGGCGGCGGTGCGCTCGAGTGTGAGGTAACGCCAGTCGGGCCACAGATACGACACCGCCACCCAGGCGATGGCCGAACCGATTAAGGTGTCGGCCACGCGCTGCCAGGTGAGCGAAAACACGTCTTCACCCGCCAGCGACAGCGCAGTGAGCGCCTGTACGGTGATGAAAAAGGTGGAAAAGCTGTATTTGAAGGTGCGGAAAAAGAAAAACAGCGTGGTGGCCGCCAGCACGATCCACAGTTTGGTTTCGACCGAAGGCGTGAAATAGGGCACCAGCGAGCCGACCAGCACGCCCAAAACCGTGCCGGCGATACGCTGGTTGATGCGGCTTTTGGTGGCCGAATAGTTGGGTTGGCACACGAAGAGGGCGGTGAGCAGAATCCAATAGCCGAAATGGATATGGAACACCTCAACGATGGTGCAGGCGGTAAACACTACGATGGCCAGCCGCACGGCGTGGCGGAATACCGCCGATTCGAAATTGAGCTGGCTGCGCACGGTGCGCCAAACGTTGCGCAGGCCGCCGCTTTCCATGCCGGCGATGCGGTGTTTTTCAGACGGCGTTTCTTCCGCTTCTTTATCGCCGCTTTCGATGTGGCAGAGTTGGTAATCAACGCTGAACAGGTTTTCCAACAGCCTTTGCAGGGTATGCACTTCGCTACCGCCGTGGGTTTCGGCATACAGTTTCAGCGATTGGCGGCAGCCTTCGATGGCGCGTTGCAAGCGCTTGCTGTATTGGTAGGGTTGGCCGCTGCGCAGGCTTTCGGCCACATCGCGGCAGGCCTGCCCCTGCAATTCGAGCAGGCGGTGGATGCGGAAGATCAAATCGGTGTTTTTTAACTTTTCGGCCAGCTCGCGGTAATCCATATGGGCGGAGCTGATGCGCTCGTGGATATCCTGCGCGGTGAAGTAATAGCGCAGCATCCGGCTGGTGCGCGGGTGGCGGTGCTGGCCGCGTATACGGTAAAACAGCGCGCTGCGGCAGCGGTTGAAGGCTTCGATGATGGCGGTGTTTTTCATCGCCAGGTCAATCTGGCGGTTTTCCAACTGTTCGGCTTCGTCGGGGTCGAAAAACTCGGCCTTGGCATCCAGATAACCGCCCAGCGCCGAGTAGGCCGCCGCCATGTTTTCCTGCACGGGGCGGTGTGGGAAAACAATATGCAGAATCAGCGTCATGGTGCTGTATAGCAGCGTGCCGCACAAAATCATAAACGGGTTGACCACCCACGGCATTTCGGGTGTGTACGACAATGTTGTGTAGGTGGCCACCGCCAGCGTGCCGAACGCAAACGTGCGGTAACGCAGGCCCACCGCCCCCAGCAGCGTAAACACAAACGTGAGCAGCGTCATCGTGAGAATAAACTGCAAGCCCGCGCCGTAGGTGATTTGTGCCGAGAGCGAGGCTATCGAAAACAACACCACCGTTATCACGATATTTTTCAGACGGCCTGTCAAACGGTTGTCCAAATCCACCAAACCGCCGGCAATAATGCCCAGCACAAACGGTGTGGTGAGTTTCGGCACGTTGAAATACCAAATAAACGTGGTGGCAATAAACACGCTGAAAAAAATCGGCAGCGTGGCAATGATTTTAGGATTGACGGCTGGCGTGCGCATAACGGCATCCGCATTGGCGGGCTGGAGAACGGGAAAACGCAATTGTACAGGATTTATACGGCGCATTGATTAACCGGGTATAGCGGCTCCAACCGCCAAGGTTTGGGCCGGCGGGGTTTCAGACGGCCTCAAACGGCAAAAAGGGCAGGCAACCGCGCCCGCCCTTTTGTTGTTACCAATAAGCAGCGGTTGCCGTTTATTTGGCTGCTTCTTTCGCTTTGGCGGCCGCTTCTTTGGCCGCGGTTACCGCATCTTCGGCAGCGGTTTTAGCCGCGTTTACCGCGCTGGCGGCCGCATCCTTGCCGGCAGCGGCCGCTTCTTTACCCGCTTCCGCCGCATTAGAGGCAGCATTTTCCACCTTCGCACCGGCTTCTTTGGCCGCATCCACGGCACCGCTCACGGCAGAGGCAGCTTCGGCTTTGGCGGCGGCCGCATCGGTTTTCACATCAGAAGCCACGGCTTGGGCCGCTTGTTTGGTTTCTTGCGAACAGGCGGCCAGGGCGGCAACGGCTGCAACGGCAATCAGAAATTTTTTCATTTCGGGTTTATCCTTGTGTTTGAAATATCGGAATCTACCGGCACCGTGCGCCGGAATGGACAAAATAATAGCATATCCGCCGCCGGTTAAAACCACATTCCGGATATTGCCCGAATAAAATCAAAAAAACCGCCAAAAAGTGCTTGACAGCCCGAAACGGCATTTTTATAATGCGCACTCTTTCGGGTCGTTAGCTCAGCTGGTAGAGCAGCGGACTTTTAATCCGTTGGTCGAAGGTTCGAATCCTTCACGACCCACCAACATAAACAAAACAGGCCGCAAGCAATTGCGGCCTGTTTTGTTTTCAGACGGCCCGATACCTGTGTAAAACTACTCTGAGGCCGTCTGAAATGCTTAAGTCCCGTCATTTAAAGTGCGGTTTCTGCCGTGCGGATTCAGGCGCTTGTTTCTTTTGTTTCTTCTTCGCCGCCCTGCCGCAATTCTTCATACACCGCCTGCTGAGCCAACACCGATCCTTCGGGCGCCTGGGTGGTTTCGCCGTGTTCCCACGGGGCGTTGGCGGGGATTTCTTCGATGTGGATGGTTTTTAGCGAATAGTCGGGCTGGTAATACAAATCGTATTTGGCGGCCTTAATCACCGAGAGCATCAGCATACTCATAATAATCAGCAGGGGCGCGCCGGCGAAGATAGAGGCCGTCTGAAGAGTGTTGAGGCCGCCGATAAACATCAGCGCGGCGGGCAAGATGCACAGGGTGAACGCCCAAAACAGCCGGTTCCAGCGGTGCGGTTCGCCGTCCACTTCGTGCTGCACTACCGAGGCGAGAATATAGGAAATGCTGTCGAAGGTGGTGGCGGTAAAGAGCACGGCCAATACCACGAACACGCCGATTGCGATTTTGGCCATCGGCAGGGTGTTCAACACGGCGAAGATGGCGGCGGTGGCGCCTTTATCGTTCAACACCGACACCACATCGAGCGCGCCGGTTAATTGCAGATACATGCCGTAGTTGCCCAAAATGATGAAAAACACCGCACAGCCGAGCGAGCCGTAAAACATCGAGCCTACGGTCATCTGGCGGATGGTGCGGCCTTTGGAGATTTTGGCGATAAACAGGCCGATGGTGGGGGCGAACACCAGCCACCATGCCCAGTAGAAAATCGTCCAGTCTTTGGGAAAACCGGTGTTTTTGAAGCCTTGTTTTTCAAAGCCGGCAAACGATTCCGTCCACGTCATCATGGTGGCCATCTGGGTGAGCGAGCGGCCGAGGCTTTCCAGTCCAACGTTTAAAATAAACACGGTAGGCCCGGCAACCAGCACGAACACCAAAAAGGCGATGGCCAAATAAAAGTTGATGTTCGAGAGCTTTTGAATGCCGCCGCGCAAGCCTTGATAGGCGCTATAAGCGAAGATGGAGGTGGTAACCAGCAGCACGGCCAGCTGCATCAGCAGGCCGTTGGGAATACCGAACAGCTCATACAGCCCTTCGCCTATCATCGGCGAGGCCAGGCCCAGCGAGGTGGCGCCGCCGCCTATCATGCCGAACACGAAAAACACGTCTATCATTTTGCCCCAGTTGCTTTTGGTAAAGCGTTCGCCCAAGAGCGGCATCAGGCTCTGGCTCACTTTGAGCACGGGCGAATTGCGCACATGGGCGAAATAGGCGATGGCCACCGAAGGCACCAGATAAATCGCCCAAGCCACCGGCCCCCAGTGGAACAGGCCGTAGGTGCTGGCCCAGCGCACGGCGTCGGGCGAGCCGGGTTCCAGCCCGAACGGCGGCCCCTGCCAGTAATACACCCATTCGACGATGCCCCAATACATCACGCCCGAGCCGATGCCGCCGCAAAACATCATGGCGGCCCAAGAGCCGGTTTTGAATTCCACATCGTCTTCGGGCTTACCCAGTTTGATGTTGCCGATGTCGGAAAACGAAATGTAAACCACGAAAATAAACGCCAGCACGCCGAAAGCCAGATAGCCCACGCCGAGTTTGCCGGTAACGAAAGATTTGGTGAGCGCCACCCAGTCGGCGCCCTGCTGCGGAAACACCACCAGCGGCACGGTAATGGCAAACAGAATCAACAGCACGCCGAAAAACGTGAATTTGTCGATACGCGTGTCGGGCGAGTCGGTGGTGCCGTGCGGTTGGAAGTTTTTGTCGGCGTCAAACATGCCCAAATGCCGGTAAGACATTCTCTGGTGCGCGGGTTTGTAGCGGAATTTGATGCGTTCGGAATCGGGTTGGTTTTGATGTTGAACAGACAATGTTGGCTCCTTAGTTTGGTTATTTCGTGAGTGCAATGTCGGTTTTCGTTGAGTGCTTCCTGAAGCGGCGTATCGTTATTTTTATGCGGAAGCCGGAAAGACTACGGGTGTTTTTTATAATGGAATGAACGATTTGTAAACAAAAATAAATACACCGCCATGTTATTTTAACCGTATCACTTTGAATTTAAACAAAAATAAACAGATCAGTGCATAAAACCCGCTTTGGGGCAGCAGGCCGTCTGAAAACAGCCGCCACCGCAGGCCGCCGGAAAAACCCTGTAAAACATAAGGGCTTTCCCGCTTGCAGCACCGCCCGATAATTACTAGTATCAACAGCTCGCCGGAGCGTGCCCGCACGTTTCCAAGCCCACAGTCCCCGTATTCCAATCTCAAGGAGAACACAATGGCCTACACCCTGCCCGAACTCGGCTATGCCTACGATGCGCTGGAGCCGCATTTCGACGAAATGACCATGAACATCCACCACACCAAACACCATCAGGCTTATGTGAACAACGCCAACGCCGCGCTGGAGTCGCTGCCCGAATTCGCCGCACTCAGCCCCGAAGAGCTGATTTCGCGCCTGAACGAACTGCCCGCCGACAAGCAAACCGTGTTGCGCAACAACGCCGGCGGCCACGTCAACCACACTTTCTTCTGGAAAAACCTGAAAAAAGGCACCGAATTGAAAGGCGCGCTGAAGGAAGCCATCGAGCGCGATTTCGGTTCGGTTGACGCGTTCAAAGCCGAATTCGAAAAAGCCGCAGCCAGCCGTTTCGGCTCGGGCTGGGCGTGGCTGGTGTTGGACGGCGGCCGCTTGAAAGTGGTTTCCACCCCCAACCAAGACACCCCGCTGATGGGCGAAGCCATTGCCGGCTGCAAAGGCTACCCGATTATCGGTTTGGACGTGTGGGAACACGCTTACTACCTGAAATTCCAAAACCGCCGCCCCGACTACATCAAAGAATTCTGGAGCGTGGTGAACTGGGACGAAGCCGCCAAACGCTTCGAATCCCAATAACCGGTTGTATCGATGAGAAAGGCCGTCTGAAAATAATATTTCAGACGGCCTTTATTTAAAACGGCATAAAACCGGTTGGGATCTTTGCAAAACTACCTTAAAGGCCGTCTGAAAAGCGAAATTCATTTTCAGACGGCCTGAACGACTTGCAAAGGTCTCGGCCTGAAGCCTTGCAGCATTCATACCTTCCATTCAAAAAAACCTCCGTCATACTCGGGCTTGACCAGAGTATGACGACAATTGAATATTTCAGACGGCCTTGCGGTATTTTTGCAAAGGTTTCCGGTTGTTACCGCTGTTGCGCCCATTCGGCGGGCGTGGCGGCGGCGGCAATCGAGAGCGCGTGCAGCTCGTTGCTGGCGAGCTTTTCAGCCAGGCCGTCTTTAATCAGGCGGTGGCGGGCAAGGCGCGGTTTGCCTTCAAAGGCAAACGAAACGATGCGGGCGAAGAAATGGTGGCCGTCGCCTTCCACTTCCACATATTCGCACGGCACCACGGCTTCGATCATAGCTTTGACTTGTTCGGGGCTGAGCATGGCGGTTCCTTTTGAAATCGCGGGCGGCGGGCCGCCTGCAAAAAGAAAGCATTATAGCCGATAAGTTTGCCGCTTCATTATTTTTCAGACGGCCTTATAATAAAGGCCGTCTGAAAGCATAAATTATGGAAAACCGACCGGAAATGTGGGAAACGCTCAACCAATATATCCAAAACGGCCCCGTGAAAGCGGAAGTGCTCGAATCCGCCATCATGATTGTCGCCATACTGCTCCTGCGCGGCGTGATTCTTCAGGCGCATTTCCGCAGCCACCCCGCGATGGAAATCGAAGACAAACGCCGTTGGGTGGTAACCAGCCGCAACGTTACGCTGATTATGGTGGTGTTCGGGCTGGCGATTATCTGGGCGGCGCAAATCCAAACGCTGGCGCTGTCGATGTTTGCCGTGGCCGCCGCGATTGTGCTAGCCACCAAAGAGCTGATTATGTGCCTGTCGGGCAGCCTGCTGCGGGCTTCGACCAAACAATATTCGGTGGGCGACTACATCGAAGTGAACGGCCTGCGCGGGCGGGTGGTCGATATCAACCTGCTCAACACGCTGATGATGCAGATCGGCCCCAACCCGCTGGTGGGGCAGTTGAGCGGCAAAACCGTGTCGTTTCCCAACAGCCTGCTGCTGTCGCATTCGGTGCAGCGCGACAACGTGCTCGATATTTATGTGATTCACACGTTTGAAATCCCCGTGCCGATTCATTTGGATTCCGACGCCATCGTACCCGTGCTCGGCAAACTGCTCGAGCGCCTGTGCGCTCCCTATATCAAGGTTATCGAACGGCATTTGGAGGCGGTGCAGACACAAAAGCTGTTTATCACGCCCGCCGCCGAGCCGCGCATCACCCGCGTGCCGCACGACGACAAGGTTTACACCATCGTGGTGCGTTTTGCTTCGCCGGTGCAGCGGCGGCTGGAAATCCAGCAGTCGGTGCTGGACGAGTTTATCCGCGTGCAATACCGTTTGCTGAACCATATCGGCGGCGATGGCGGAAATTGAAAACCAGGGCCTGTGCAAAACATTTTGAGGCCGAGACCTTTGCAGAATTTATTTAGGCCGTCTGAAACATCTGATTATCGTCATTCCCGCGTAGGTGGGAATCCAGTCGTTTTTTTGTAAGCTATTGAAATAAAATACTTGATGGTTTAAAGGCTGGATTCCCACCTACGCGGGAATGACGATAATCAGATGTTTCAGACGGCCTAAATATAGTCAATTAAAATAAGAACTACGTAGCAGTGCAGTCATAAAATCTCCCACGGCAGGTAAAACTTTCCGTAAATGCTTTTTAATATTCGCCCATACCTTTTCAATCGGATTAAGCTCGGGTGAATAAGGAGCAAGGGGCAATACTTTATGTCCCTGCTTCTGCGCCATTTCAGTCAAAACCGCCATACGGTGGAAACGGGCATTGTCCATAATGATGACGGATTTCTCCGTCAGTTCGGGCAGCAGCATTTGCTCAAACCATGCTTCGAACAGGCTGCCGTCCATGGTGCCGCAATAGGTCATGGGGGCAATCAGGCTGCCTTTACCTTGGATTTGTGCCGCAACCAATGAAATACGTTGGTATTTTCTGCCGCTGATTTGTGCTTTGACGGGTACGCCTTTTTTCGAGTAAGCGTAAGGGCGGTAAAAAAAGGTGTCGAACCCTGTTTCATCAAGAAAAACTGCTTGATAGTCAGTATATTGGCTCAATGCTTGTTGATAAGCGGCTACTTGTTCGGGTTTTTGTTCTTTGTATGTGGTGGTCTTTTTTTTCGTGTGATGCCCATGACTTTGAGCAGGTAGCTGACATTTGGGGCGCTGCACCCTAAATGTTCTGCGATTTCGTGCAGGTAGGCATCAGGATGCTGTTCGAGATAGTCTGAAAGCTGTTGCCTGTCTATTTTTGTGGCATTACCACCTTTGACTTGATGCGCCAGTGAACCTGTTTGTTCATAGAGTCGCAGCCAACTGCTCAGCGTTTTGTCGCTGATACCATATACACGGCAGACTTGGCTTGCATTTTGGCATTGCCGGTAATATTCGATTGCTTTTTGTCGGAGTTCTATCGGGTAGGCCATTTTTTTCTGCTGGTAAGGGGGAGTAAAGTTCGGAATTCTTATTTTAATTCACTATAAATTCTGCAAAGGTCTCAGGCCGTCTGAAATGCTTGGATTCTGCCGTGCCCGCTTATAAAAAACCGCCCGAAACGGGCGGTTTTTTATAAGCAGCGGCTGGTTTACCAAATATCCGATTTGATGCGGCGTTTCAAGCCGGGGTGTTCCGAGAGTTTGAATTCCGGGTCTTTGCCCATTTTCAGCTTGGCCGAATAGTCTTTCAGCAGCAGGAACACCAGCGGGCTGAGCGCCAGAATCGCAATCAGGTTGATTAAGGCCATCGTACCCATGGTCAGGTCGGCCATATCCCACACCAGCGGCACGCTGTTTACCGCGCCGAAATACACCATACCCAATACCGCCATGCGGAACACCGCCAACACCAGCCAGTGGTTGTTGAGGTATTGGATGTTCGATTCGGCATAAGCATAGTTGCCGACAATGGTTGAGAAGGCAAACAAAAACAGCACGACAGCCAAGAAATCCGCACCCCATGCGCCCACATGGTAAACCAGCGCCGCTTGGGTGAGCTGCACGCCGGTGAGTGTGGAGCCGCTGGTATGAACGTCGGAGAGCAGCAGGATAAACGCGGTGCACGAACACACGATTAAAGTGTCGATAAACACGCCCAGCATCTGAATCATACCTTGCGACACGGGGTGCTTCACATCGGCCGCCGCTGCCGCATTCGGCGCAGAACCCTGGCCTGCCTCGTTGGAATACAGGCCGCGCTTGATACCGTTCATCATCGCCGCAGAAATCATCGAGCCGAGCAGGCCGCCGCCGGCCGCTTTAAAGTCGAACGCCGTGCTGAAAATCAGGCCGAACACGCGCGGCACTTCGCTGATATTCACCGCCATCACATACAGCGCCATCAACAGATAAAAGCCTGCCATAATCGGCACCATCGCCTCGGCCACGTGCGCCACGCGGCGGATGCCGCCGAAAATAATCGGCGCGGTCAGAATCACCAAGCCCACGCCCACGGCATGTTTGTTCCAGCCCCAGGCAACTTCGGCAGCGGCCACAATCGAATTGGCCTGCACCGCTTCATAAACCAAACCGAAACAGAAAATCAGGCTTAAGGCAAACAGCACGCCCAACCATTTCTGCCCCAAACCCTGCGTGATGTAATACGCGGGGCCGCCGCGGAAATGGCCGTTTTTATGGTCGCGGATTTTAAACAGCTGCGCCAGCGAAGATTCGGCAAAGGCCGAACTCATGCCGATCAGCGCCGTTACCCACATCCAAAACACCGCACCGGGGCCGCCCAGCGAGATCGCAATCGCCACACCGGCGATATTGCCCACCCCCACGCGGCTGGCGAGACCGGTAACGAAAGCCTGAAACGGCGTGATGCCGTGCGGGTCGTCGCCCGCTTTGCGGCCGCCCAGCATTTCTTTAATGCTGCGCCCGAACAGGCGGAATTGGACGAAGCCGGTGGCCAGCGTAAAAAACAGGCCGGTGCCGACCAGCAGGAAAATCAATCCTTCCCACAAAGGGCCGCTGATGGCGTTAACCAAATCATGAAGCGATTGTGTATTCATAAAAGCTCTTCTTTCTTTTGATGTTTTTATCAAGCGGCAACAGGCCGTCTGAAAACAGGGCGCATTCTAATATAGCCTTTACGAAAATAGCGAAATTTTTACGCAGGATTTTGATTAATCTATTGAAAATGAAAAACTTATACAGATAGGCTTGGCAGGAAAACTGGCTCGGAGCTTGAACATACCGGCTTTACGCCATGTTTGTGCATAACACTTCAGATACGTTGCCGATTTTGCAGAAACTTCAGGCTGAGACCTTTGCCAGTTGTTTCGGTATGTTAAACCTCTGCGTCATGCCCGGGCCAGACCCGAGCATCTCATTGCACAAAACGGAATAACAGATGCCCGGGCCAAGCCCGGGCATGGCACCGGCCGGGTATTTCAGACGGCCCGAACAAACGCAAATCCTGAAGCCCGTTATTCCGCCGGATTCAGCGTTTTCTTATGGTTGGCCGACACCCGCATATAATGCTCGGCCGAATACACCAAAAACGCCTTCTCTTCATCGGTGAGCGCGCGCACCTGCTTCACCGGCGAGCCTACATAAAGATAGCCGCTTTCGAGCCGCTTGCGCGGCGGCACCAGGCTGCCCGCGCCTATCATTACATCGTCTTCGATTACCACATCGTCAAGAATAATCGTGCCCATGCCCACCAGCACGCGGTTGCCGATAATGCAGCCGTGCAGCATCACCTTATGGCCGATGGTTACGTCTTCGCCGATAACCAGCGGCGAACCCTCGGGCTTGGCCGGGGTTTTGTGCGAAACGTGCAGCATACTCAAATCCTGCACATTGCTGCGCGCACCGATGGTGATGCTGTTCACATCGCCGCGCAACACCGCAAACGGCCACACCGACACACCCTCGGCCAGCGACACTTCGCCGATAACGGCGGCGGCCGGGTCGATATAGCAGCTTTCGTCGATTTGCGGATAATGCTCCAGATAAGGGCGGACGTTGGTCATGGTGTTCTCCTCAAAGTGGTGTGTGCAGTCGTTCAAAATAAAAAAGAGCAAAGCCGCATCATTTTTATTTTGAATCGCGATAAAAAACCGTTTCAGACGGCCTGTCGAGATAAGCAAGCCTTGATTCTAACGCCAAACCATACTGCCGTGCCAAGTGGTGCGTATCATGCGAAACGGCAGCCATTGCTGCCGTTGCTGAGTTGCCGGAAATATTTCGATGTTTGTGTGCAGCGGATTACCAGCCGGACAGGGTTACTTTCCCGATCATGTCGCCACGCTCGATTATTTCATGTGCCAAACGTAAGTTGGCGGCGTTGATACCGGCGATTTCCCGGGTTTGTGTGGTGCGGATTCTGCCTGAATCTACCAAAGCGGCCACCTCCCGCAGAATGTCGCCCTGCCGCGCCATATCGGCCGTTTGAAACATGGGGCGGGTAAACATAAATTCCCAATGCAGCGACAGGCTTTTGCCTTTGAGGGGAGCAACATCTAGTTTGGCAGGGTCGTCAATCAGGGCGATGCGTCCTTGCGGGGCGACCAGTCCGGCCAGTTGTTCCAAATAGCTTTCGCTATGGTTGGTGGAGAAGGCAAAAGAGGGCGAACCGATATCGAGTGCGGCCATTTGCTCTGCTAGCGGTTTATTGTGGTCAATTACGAAATCTGCACCCAAATCCGAACACCATCGCTGGCTTTCAGGGCGGGAGGCGGTGGCGATTACTTTCAAATCAGTTAATTGTTTGGCAAGCTGTATCGCGGCTGAGCCGACACCGCCGGCGCCACCGATTAATAATAAGGCGTTTGTGCCTCCGGCAACGGGCATGCCTACATTCAGGCGGTCAAACAAGGTTTCCCATGCGGTTATGGTTGTTAAGGGTAGGGCGGCGGCTTGGGAGAAGGTAAGTGTGGCGGGTTTTTTAGCAACGATACGTTCGTCAACGGCCTGTAAGCGGGCATATGAGCCGGGGCGGTTGATTGTGCCTGCATAGTAAACTTCGTCGCCAACTGCGAAATGCCGTACTTCCTTTCCTACGGCTTTGACAATGCCCGCAGCATCCCAACCCAAAATACGGTATGTTCTCTCAGCAGGCGTATGCGAAGCACGTACTTTTACATCGGCGGGGTTAACCGATATGGCCTGAACCTCTACTAAAATATCACGCGGATTCAATTCGGGTTCGGGCTGTTCGATATCAAGCAGTGATTCGGGGTGGTTGATTGGCAAAGGGCGGTTGAAACCAATGGCTTTCATAATGAAACTTTCTTAAGGGTCTGGAAAGCGTGTATGATGCCGTCTGAAAAAATCTCCTGCAAGAGAGCACTTATTTTTCAGATAGTTACTTAAAAGATACTCATGAAAAGATACTGAATGAGCAGAATCCCGCATCCCCGGTTTGACTGTGCCGAAGGCTGTTCGGTAGAGGCAGCGCTGGCAGTTATCGGCGGCAAATGGAAAGGCACGATACTTTATCGGCTGTTTACTGATGAAATACTGCGTTTCAACGAAATCCGCCGCATCCTGCCGGAAGTGTCGCAGCGTACACTTACCGCGCAGCTGCGGGCGCTCGAGGCCGACGGCATCATCAGCAGAACGGTTTACCCCGAAGTGCCGCCGAGAGTGGAATACCGTCTGACAGCATACGGCACCACTTTGCGCGAAGTAGTAATGGCCCTCAACGCTTGGGGCGAGAGACACAAAAAGCGCACCGTTTGAATCTGCCAAACTCCGATTTCAAGGAACCAACCCATGTGGCACATCATCGCCATCGGCTATTTATTCGTTACCGTGCTGTTCGCCGCCGCCCAGCCCAGTATCGCGCGCGCCCTGATTTATTTGCTGTTTTGGTCGGTGTTACCGAGCCTGTTTGCATTTTGGGTGGTGAAAACGCGGCGGCGCAACAAATTGATGAAAATGCAGGAAGATAAGGCGGAAGAAAGAGTGGACTAACAAACCGGCCCGATGGCAGCTTGAATTTAATCCGCCATTAAGCCATTAAGAAAAACCCTTTTCAGACGGCCTCTAATCCTATATAATCCGCCGGTTTTCATTCGTGAAAACTTTTATTATTTTTTAACAACGCCCGCACTTTACGCGAAAGGGTGCCGCCGCAAGGCCGGTTCTATGCGTGAAAGTGTATGCCTTAACCCTTTAAAGGAAAATCATGTCTCAAATTACCATGCGCCAGATGCTCGAAGCCGGCGTTCACTTCGGCCACCAAACCCGCTACTGGAACCCGAAAATGGAGCAATACATTTTCGGCGCGCGCAACAAAATCCACATCGTTAACCTGGAAAAAACCCTGCCGCTGTTCCAAGAGGCCCAAGAAGCCGTGCGCCGTCTGGTTGCAAACAAAGGCACCGTGCTGTTCGTAGGCACCAAGCGCCAAGCCCGCGAAATCGTGCGCGAAGAAGCCACCCGCGCCGGTATGCCCTTTGTTGACTACCGCTGGTTGGGTGGCATGCTCACCAACTACAAAACCGTGAAGCAGTCCATCAAACGCCTCGAAGAAAAAACCGCGGCTTTGGAAAACGCTGCCGAGAGCGGTTACAGCAAAAAAGAAATTCTCGAAATGCAGCGCGAAGTTGAAAAACTGGAGCGTTCTTTGGGCGGCATCAAAAACATGAAAGGCCTGCCCGACGCCATTTTCGTGATTGACACCGGCTACCAAAAAGGCACGCTGGTAGAAGCCGAAAAACTGGGCATTCCCGTGATTGCCGTGGTGGACACCAATAACAGCCCCGACGGCGTGAAATACGTGATCCCCGGCAACGACGACTCTGCCAAAGCCATCCGCTTATACTGCCGCGGCATCGCCGACGCCGTTTTGGAAGGCAAAAACCAAGCCTTGCAGGAAACCGTAGCAGCCGCCCAAGCCGCTGCCGAATAAGGCTTGTTGAAACAAGGGGCGGTATGCCCCTTTTTCTAAAACAGGCCGTCTGAAAATACTTTCAAAACACCGCAAACCCTTTCAGACGGCCCCAAGATTCCCAACGCGGCCTGATTGCCGCGCCCTCAAAATTCTAGGAGATTCAAAATGGCAGAAATTACTGCAAAAATGGTTGCCGATCTGCGCGCCGCCACCGGTTTAGGCATGATGGAATGCAAAAAAGCGCTGGTTGAAGCCGAAGGCAACATGGAAAAAGCCGAAGAAATCCTGCGCATCAAATCCGGCGCCAAAGCCGGCAAACTGGCAGGCCGCACCGCCGCCGAAGGCGTATTGGCCTTCGCCATCGAAGGCAACACCGGCGCGCTGGTGGAAGTGAACTGCGAAACCGACTTCGTTGCCAAAGACGCCGGCTTCGTGGCTTTCGCCAATTCCGTAGCCCAAACCGCCGCCGCCAAAAAACCGGCCACCGTTGAAGAGCTGAGCGCACTGGTGGAAGAAGAGCGCAAAGCCATCATCGCCAAACTGGGCGAAAATATGTCCGTGCGCCGTTTCGAAGTTATCGAAACCCCCGACAGCCTCACCGCCTATATCCACGGCGCGCTGGCTACCGAAGGCGTTTTGGTTGAATACAAAGGCTCCGAAGACATCGCCCGCAAAGTAGGCATGCACATCGTTGCCGCCAAACCGCAATGCGTGAGCGAAGCCGAAGTAGATGCCGAAACCGTTGAAAAAGAACGCCACATCTACACCCAGCAAGCCATCGAATCCGGCAAACCCGCCGATATCGCCGCCAAAATGGTTGAAGGCCGCATCAAAAAATTCCTGGCCGAAATCACCCTCAACGGCCAGGCGTTCGTGATGAACCCCGACCAAACCGTTGCCCAGTTCCTGAAAGAGAACGGCACCGAAGTCGTGCGTTTCGTGCGTTATAAAGTGGGCGACGGCATCGAGAAAAAAGAAGTCGATTACGCCGCCGAAGTAGCCGCCGCTGCCAAGGTGTAAACCGCCGCGTAACAGAAAAAGCACTCGGGTTCATGCAGAATCGGGGTGCTTTTTTTTGAAAGCAGTTTTGCACAACACTTTGAAAACCAATAAGAACACACTACAATCACATTGTTTTCGGAAAACGTTGCCGCCGAATATCGAAAAGGCCGTCTGAAACTTTTCAGACGGCCTCCCCAAACCCGAAGAAAGCAAGGTATCCCATGACACAGCAAACCAAATACAAGCGCGTTTTATTGAAACTTTCCGGCGAAGCCCTGATGGGCAAAGACGCCTTCGGCATCAACCGCGACACCATCATGCAGATTGTCGGCCAAGTGAAAGAAGTGGTCGATATGGGCGTGCAGGTGGCCGTGGTTATCGGCGGCGGCAATATCTTCCGCGGTGTGGCCACCCAGGCGCAGGGCATGGACCGCGCCACCGCCGACTACATGGGCATGATGGCCACCGTGATGAACGCGCTGGCCCTGAAAGACGCCTTCGAATCGCTCGGCATAAAAGCCCGCGTGCAATCCGCCCTTTCCATGCAGCAAATCGCAGAAACCTATGCCCGCCCCAAAGCCATCCAATATCTCGAAGAGGGCAAAGTGGTGATTTTCGCCGCCGGCACCGGCAACCCCTTCTTCACCACCGACACCGCCGCCTCGCTGCGCGGCGCCGAAATGAACTGCGACATCATGCTCAAAGCCACCAATGTCGACGGCGTGTACACCGCCGACCCGAAAAAAGACCCCTCCGCCACCCGTTACCAAACCATCACCTTCGACGAAGCCATTAACAAAAACCTGCGTGTGATGGATGCCACCGCCTTCGCCCTCTGCCGCGAACAGAAGCTGAACATCGTCGTGTTCGGCATCGCCAAAGACGGCGCCCTCAAACGCGTGATTGCCGGCGAAGACGAAGGCACGCTGGTGCATTGCTAAGCGGAAATACTTAACCTTTTCAAAATTCGTTCAGGCCGTCTGTCCAACCGTTGTCATTCACGCCTGTGCGGTATTGACGGCAAACAAACCTTATTGAGACCTTTGCAAAACCCCCATCTGCGGCGCATTTCTGCGTTGTGCGCTGCTCGCTCGCTTGCCTATCTACTTGATATGTCTGCGCTCGCTGCGCTGCTACGCCTTGAACTGCATCCGCATCTGAGGGTTTTGCAAAGGTCTCTTATTGTGATATTTTTTGAATTTGACAAAGGTTCCGGTACGTTAAACAAAGGCCGTCTGAATATTTTCAGACGGCCTGAGACCTTTGCAAAATTCAAATTACTATCTGAAAAAACCTGAATTCCGTCATTCCCGCGTAGGCGGGAATCCAGACACTTGGCATCCAAGTATTTGTTTAATCAATACTTCAATATTTCCATCTAGATTCCCGCCTACGCGGGAATGACGGGATTTAAGCATTTCAGACGGCCTTAAGGTATTTTTGCAAAGGTCTCGGCCTTTTTATGCTTTGTTGTAACAGCCGTATTGTTACGGTTTTACCGTTTGAACACCACCCGATAACCGTTTTTCTGCACCTTGCCGGCCTTGACGCACAAATCATCACCGCAGCGCACCAAATCCGCTTGCCCGATAAGCTGCGCCGTTTCGGCATCCACTTTGTTTTTACCGATAACCTGCGCATAATAATAAGCAATCCAAGCACCACCGATAAGCAGGATGGCCAAACTCACCGATACCGCCAGCCAGCTTCTGAAAGCCAGCTGCCTGTTTTTCCGATTGACAAAGCTCAGGTAAGTATTGAATTCGGAAGATTGGGCAACCATTTTTTGCCGCACCTCCTCCATATCCGCAGCATACCCTTTTAATACCGAATCCAGTTCGCTTTGGATATTTTCCCGCACAAATTGCATCATTTCCCGCTTTTGCTGCGAGACGGCCGAGTCCAACTGTTGCCGCGCCTGCTCCGCAAAAGCGCCCATCTGCCGCTCATATTGCTGTGTTAAGGCCGCAGCCGCTCCCAAAAACTGCTCCATCTGTTTTAAAGACTGTTCCGTATCCATTTATTCCAATTCCTAAAAAATCAATTAATCCGGTGCGCCGGAAAATTTCCCGCCGCCTGCCTAACGGCTCATGCCCATACCGCGCGACTGCTCCGCCTGTCTGGCCATTTCGCGCTGCTCGGCTTCGCGGGCGAGGTTCTGCTCCGCCAGCAGGGTTTCTTTGAAGCTTTCGCGCTCGGGGGTGGACGCAGCCTTATCGGCATCAACCCACGCATAACTGCCAACCACGCGCCCCTCCTGCTTTACCGACAATCTGCCGTTATTAACAACCAAATCGTCTATATCCGACAGCTTCTTGGCATAGGCTTCGGCGGTTATCGCGGCTACGCTGTTCTGTATACCGCGCTCGGTGTAGGGCAGGTTGTGTTCCTGCACATAGGCGGTGAATTTTTCATGTATCCGGCTGTGCAGCATTTGCGCGCGCTCGGGCATGTTTTCCAAAGAATAGAGGCGGTTTTCCTGCTCCTGCTGCTGCCGCAGCGCCTCCGTAAAGGTATCGTGGTCGGCGAGCATTTTCTGTGCGGCGGGGCTGGCGGCGATCATTTCCGCATTGGCGGCGCGTATGGCTTCCGCATCGTTTTGCCGGTAGGCCTCGAGGGAGCGGTTGATTCTATCCAGCATGGCGTCCATACGGGCTTGCAGCTGGTCGGCTGTTTCCGGTGCGGCAGGCTGGTTTGGTGCGGCCTGCTTGGGCGGCGTGGTGTTGATGCCGTTAAAATCCACCCCTGCTTTTTTAAGAGATGCTTCGTCTATGCCCATTTTGCCCAACTCTTTCATATCCAGATAGATTTTGCTGTCTTTGCCGTGATGCTTCTGCTCGTAATATGCCGCCAATTTAATGGCATAAGAAGCGTAATTGTCGGGATAGTCGATGGCGAAATACCCTGTTTTGTCGAAAAAGTTCTTCCCCATGCCTTCGATATTTTTGGCATTCATGGGCAGATACATATCTTTGTCCAATTGGAGGTTGGGCTTTAGGGTGTAGATATTGATGCCAAGTTGATTTACTTTTTTATCTATGAAATCGTGCATATGTCTGGGAGCTTTTTCGTAAATCTGTTCCAAAGTAGGCTTCGGGTTGGTTTGTCTAACCATATCGACAACTGCATTAAAGCCGTCGATTTCCGCACGTGCTTCGGCTTTGCGCAGGCGTAAGACATGCGCTTTCACTTCGTCGGTATAATCTCTACTGCCTTGCTGCTGCGCTTGTTTGTTGATGGAGTCTTTGGTTTGTTGGAAAGCAGCTCCCAGTCCGTCGAGGCTGTGTCGGGTTTCATGCGCGGTTACAAAAACCAGATTACCCAAACTTCCCTTTTGCCTGTCATTTAATATATATGGGCTAATACGTATCATCTCGTCAGTTGGAGAATACGAACCGTTGCGGTTTGGGTTTTTATCTATTCTGAATCCTTCAACTACGCTGCTGCTGATGGCAAGATTGATGTTTTTTGCCAGTATCGGAGATGAATTCAGCGCCTGTCGTAGTCTTTGCGTTTGTGCTTCCGAGCCGCCGTCCTGTAGAAAAGGAACGGTATGAAATTCTTTTAGTTCGGAATGGGTTTGTACATTTAAACGGTTTATTTCGGGAGTTGCCATAATAAATTCCTTTTAGGTCAAATAATATATCTATCTAAACTATTGAAATTTTCCTAATGCAGGCCCTCTTTTCCGTGGGATTATTTTTAGGATAGTAATACCAAGGTGCTGCCTCTATCTGTAAATCTTCCTTATTCAGATAAACCCCCATCTGCATACCGTCTTGAACAATGACTGGTTTTTGGGTAAAGCCCAGCTTTTCCACTTTTTGTACAAACTCATCGAAATCCATATCGCAGATTTCCGTAAAGTCGGGTTTTTCATTATCTTTGTGATTGTTATGAAATGCTTCTATAAATGAAAACCTGAAGCCATCAAGTTTTTCTACTTGGTCTTCGTATTTTTCTATTTCCCACCACCAGTTATCAGTTAATTGTTTTGAGAAGACATAGCTGTCTGCGTCACTCTCATGTGGTCTCATTTTTATACCGAAAACCTGTTCCAAACGTTCGCGGGTAAAATCTTTAATCGATTCGGAAGTTTTCATCATTTCAAGCATACGCTCTAAGATTTCTCTTTGGGTTGTCGGCGGTGTTTTGTTTTCTGACATTTTTACGGTCTCCTTATTTGCGGGTTGGGAATCGGCTCTGCCTGTTTCGGGCGGGGCGGAACAGGCCGCCAGCAGCAGGGTTGCGGTGATTGTGGTTAACTGGGGTTTCATGTTTACTCCTTTTCTAAGGGAAATCGCTTTTTCAGACGGCCTCGGTTATATCATAAGGCCGTCTGAAAAAGTTATCTCGGATTTGTTTGCGGCCTAAAAGGTTGATGGTGTGTTTGTCCGGTATCGGTGAAGCGTTCAATGTCTGTTCCAACTGCCGCACCTGTGCTTCCATTCCGTCTTCCCTGATAAAGGGGACGGTATGGAATTCTGTTAATTCGGCATGGGTATTTTTATTCAAACGGTTGGTTTCCGGAACGGCCATCATCAAATCCTTTTCAAATTATTGTTCACATCAACCAATCAAAATCATTCTGACACAGGCTTTTTTCTCGGCGGTATCAGATGCGCCTTCGGGATAGTCATAGTTAGGAATAACTTTAACTTGCAGATCCTTTCTATTTAAATAAACCCCCCCTTTGCATACCGTCCTGCACGATATTCGGCGTTTGGGTAAAGCCTAAGGTTTCTGCTTTTCTTACGAACTCGTCGTAATCCATATCACAAATTTCCGTAATATTGGGTTCTTCGCTAACTTTATGGGTGTCGCGATATTCGGCTGTAGGCTCGAATGAAAAGTCAACTCCGTCCTGCCCTTCTATCGGGTCTTTATATTTGTCCATATACCAATCCCAATTTTTGGATAAATTGGTAAAGAAAGAACCATCATCGTCGTCTTTTTCACTCCGTTTCATTTTCACGCCAAACGTCTGTTCCAAACGCTCGATGGAAAAGTCTTTGTCTGATTGGGCGGAGGCCATCATCTCCAGTATGCGGGTCAGGATTTCCCATTGGGTTTGCGGGGTAGTTTTTGTTTCGGGCATGGTTTTTGTTTCCTTTTTCACGGGTTGCGGATGGTTGTTAACCTTTTCGGGCGGGGCGGAACAGGCCGCCAGCAGCAGGGCTGCAGTGATTGTGGTTAACCGGTATTTCATATTCACTCCTTTTCTAAGGGAAATTGCTTTTTCAGACAGCCTCGGTTATATCATAAGGCCGTCTGAAGCTGTAATTCTCTAGTATAAACGGCATTTATCATAAAATTTGTGGGAATGGCTGTATTGGTTTCCGGGTATTTCCTGTTTATAACCCCGTTTGAATTGCAATATTGTTCGGGTCGGCAAACTTGTCGGAAACCGCCAAGCGCGGTACTATGGCTTGTTATTCTCGGATAAAGGCCGCCCCGGCTGCGGCTTTCAGACGGCCTTTGTGATTATCTGATTGATTTTATTAGCTTTGAAAGTGTAACAATGATTAACGACATTCAAAAAACCGCCGATGCCAAAATGCAGCGTTCGCTCGAAGTTTTGCGTGAGAACCTGGCCAAAGTGCGCACCGGCCGCGCCCATACCGGCCTGCTCGACCAGGTGGAAGTGGAATACTACGGCAGCCCCGTGCCGGTGAGCCAGGTGGCCAACGTTACCCTGCTTGATGCGCGCACCATCGGCGTGAAAGTGTATGAGAGCAATATGGCCGCGGCGGTGGAAAAAGCCATCCGCGATTCCAACTTGGGCCTGAACCCCGCCGCTATGGGCGACGTTATCCGCGTGCCCATGCCCATGCTTACCGAAGAGCGCCGCAAAGACCTGATCAAAGTGGTGCGCGGCGAAGCCGAAGAAGGCCGCGTGGCCATCCGCAATGTGCGCCGCGATGCCAACAACGATTTCAAACGCTTGCTGAAAGACAAAGAAATCTCCGAAGACGATGCCCGCCGCGGCGAAGAGCAGATTCAGAAGCTCACCGACAAATACATCGCCGAAGTCGATAAAATGCTGGCGGTTAAAGAAGAAGACTTGATGGCGATCTAACGCCCGAAGGCCGTCTGAAAGCCCCGGGCCGACATCCTGCGGCGGTTTTCAGACGGCCTTTCCCGCCCCCGATCTTCTGCAAGGAATGCACACATGGACAGCAGCACGCAAACCATTCTGGCGCACACCCGCATCCCGCGCCATATCGCCGTGATTATGGACGGCAACGGCCGCTGGGCGAAAAAGCGCTTCCTGCCCCGCGTGATGGGGCACAAGCGCGGCCTCGATGCGCTGGAAAACATGGTCAAACGCTGTGCCGAACTGGGCGTGCAATACCTCACCGTGTTTGCGTTTTCCACCGAAAACTGGCGCCGCCCCGAAGAAGAAGTATCGTTTTTGATGGGGCTGTTTTTGCAGGCGCTACAAAAGCAGGTGCAGCGTTTGCACGAAAACAATATGCGCGTGAAAGTAATCGGCAACCGCAGCCGCTTCAGCGAGGCAATCAGGCAGGGCATCGCCGATGCCGAGGCGTTAACCGCAGGCAACACCGGCCTCACCATTACCGTGGCGGCCGATTACGGCGGCCGGTGGGACATTTTGCAGGCGGTTAACCGGCTGATAGAAGAGGGCGCCGCCGAAGTAACCGAAGAAGCGCTGGCCAAACACCTGATGCTCTCCGAAGCGCCCGAGCCGGATTTGTTTATCCGCACCGGCGGCGAAACCCGCATCAGCAATTTTCTGCTGTGGCAGATGGCTTATGCCGAACTGTATTTCACCGACACCCTGTGGCCGGACTTCGACGATGCCGCGCTGGATGCCGCCATACACTCTTTCCAAACCCGCGAAAGGCGCTTCGGCCGCACCAGCGAGCAGCTTCCCGTCGAACAGCAACGGAGCGAATGATGCTGAAACAACGTGTTATCACGGCTTTGGTTTTGCTGCCCTTGATGTTGGGCATGCTGTTTTGGGCTTCAGACGGCCTGTGGGCGGCTTTCAGCGGCCTGATCGCCTTGTTGGCGCTGTGGGAATACGCCCGCATGAGCGGCATGGAAAAAACGCAAAATCACCACTATCTTGCCGCCACCACCGTGTTCGGCATCACCGCCTATGCCGGCGGCTGGCAGCTTCCCGCGGTTTCGTGGCTGGCGGTGCTGGCGTTTTGGCTGCTGCTGATGCCTTTGTGGCTGTATAAGAAATGGCCGCTCAAAGCCGATTGGAAAGCCTACGCCACCGGCCTGATGCTGATGCTGCCTTTTTGGTTTGCACTGGTTTCGCTGCGCCCGGGTGCCGAATCGGCCGTATCGCTGCTGGCCATCATGGGCTTGGTGTGGGTGGCCGACATCGCCGCTTATTTCTGCGGCAAAGCCTTCGGCAAACACAAGCTCGCCCCCGCCATCAGCCCGGGCAAAAGCTGGGAAGGCGCGCTCGGCGGCGCATTGTGCGTGGCCGTTTATATGATTTGGGTGAACGGCGCAGGCTGGCTGGCTTTCGACGTTTCATGGTTCGGCGCGGTGCTCACCGGCTGGGTGCTGACTGCCGTGAGCATAGGCGGCGACCTGCTCGAGAGCTGGTTCAAACGTTCGGCGGGCATCAAAGACAGCAGCAACCTGCTGCCCGGCCACGGCGGCGTGTTCGACCGTGTGGACAGCCTGATTGCCGTGTTGAGCGTGTATGCGGCCATGATGGCGTTGCTTGGCTGAAATAAACCAAAGTTGATACGGCGTTGATGCGCCTTGTTTCGGCTTTTGTTCATCCGCTATATATAGGCCGTCTGAAACCAAACGTAGGCCGCATCGCGTTTTCAGACGGCCTGAATCAAAAGAACCAAACCATGACACAACAAGTCTTAACTATTTTGGGCAGCACCGGCAGCATAGGCGAAAGCACGCTCGACGTGGTGTCGCGTCATCCCGAAAAATTCCGTATTTTCGCGCTGGCCGGGCACAAACAGGTGCAGAAGCTGGCCGCGCAGTGCGAACGCTTCAACCCGCAGTTTGCCGTAGTGGCCGATGCCGAACACGCCGCCGCGCTGGAGCAGTTGCTGGAATCCGCCCGCTGCCGCACCGAAGTGCTCTACGGCGCACAAGCCCTGATTGACGTGGCCAGTGCGGACGAGGTTGGCGGCGTGATGGCGGCCATTGTGGGCGCGGCCGGGCTGCCCTCGGCGCTGGCGGCTGCGGCCAGAGGCAAAACCATTTATCTGGCCAATAAAGAAACGCTGGTGGTGTCGGGGGCGCTGTTTATGGAAACCGCCCGAGCAAGCGGCGCGAAAATTTTGCCGGTAGACAGCGAACACAACGCCATTTACCAAGTGTTGCCGCAGGATTATTCAGGCCGTCTGAACGCGCACGGCATCGAGTCGATTATCCTCACCGCCTCGGGCGGGCCGTTTCTCGATACGGATTTGGCCGCATTCGACCGCATCACGCCCGCGCAGGCGGTCAAACACCCCAACTGGGCGATGGGGCAGAAAATTTCGGTGGATTCCGCCACCATGATGAACAAGGGTTTGGAGCTTATCGAAGCGCACTGGCTGTTTAACTGCCCGCCCGAAAAGCTCGAAGTGGTGGTACACCCGCAAAGCGTTATCCACAGCATGGTGCGCTACCGCGACGGCTCGGTGCTGGCGCAGATGGGCAACCCCGATATGCGCACACCGATTGCTTATTGCCTGGGCTTGCCCGAACGCATCGAATCGGGCGCGGGCGCGCTGGATTTCGGCGCCTTGTCGGCCTTAACCTTCCGCAAGCCCGATTTCGCCCGCTTTCCCTGTTTGAAGCTGGCTTACGATGCCATGCACGCGGGCGGCGGCGCACCGTGCGTGTTGAACGCCGCCAACGAAGAGGCCGTGGCCGCTTTTCTGGCAGGCAAAATCCGCTTTACCGACATCGCCCGCGTGGTGTCGCACTGTTTGGAACAAGGCTTTTCAGACGGCCTCAACGATGTCGGCAGCCTGCTGGCGCAAGATGCGCAAACACGCGCGCAAGCACAAAACGGTATTGCCGCGTTGGCGCGGTAGAGGGGGCGAGACCTTTGCAAAACCCCCAGATGTGGATGCAGTTCAAGGCGTAGCAGCGCAGCGAGCGCAGACATAACATGGAGTTAGGCAAGCGAACGAGCAGCGCACAACGCAGAAATGCGCCGCAGATGGGGGTTTTGCAAAGGTCTCAGGCCGTCTGAAAGCCGGTTTGCGGCGGCCGATGTTTAAAGTTCTGTAACCATTGTGCAAACCCGCTTGTAATAAGCCATACAGGCTGCTGTAAAATCAAAACCTTTTCAGACGGCCCGATAAAACGGCAGGCCGTCTGAAAACACCGTTGCAAAACAGCTTTTGAAAGAAAACAAAACTTTGGGGAACCCATGTTAACTACCGTTGCGGCCTTTATCGTCGCCATCTTGATTTTGGTCAGCCTGCACGAATTCGGCCACTATATCGTGGCGCGCTGGTGCGGTGTGAAGGTGCTGCGCTTTTCGGTGGGCTTCGGCAAACCGTTTCTGAAGAAAAAGCGCGGCGACACCGAATGGTGTTTGGCGCCGATACCGCTGGGCGGCTATGTAAAAATGGTCGATACCCGCGAAGGCAACGTGGCAGAAGCCGACCTGCCTTACGCTTTCGACAAACAGCACCCCGCCAAGCGCATCGCCATCGTGGCGGCCGGCCCGCTCACCAATCTGGTGCTGGCCGTGCTGTTGTTCGGGCTGAGTTTTTCGATGGGCATTACCGAGCTGCGCCCGTATGTGGGCACGGTGGAGCCGGCCAGCATCGCCGCCCGCTCAGGCTTCGTGCCCGGCGACAAAATCGTGTCGGTTAACGGCGTGGCCGTAAACGACTGGTCGGCCGCCCGCAACGAAATCGTGCTCAATCTCGAATCGGCCAAGGTAAACGTGGCCGTAGAAACCCAAAGTGGCCAAAACGCCGTGCGCACCATCGACATCGCCGGCACCCCGGATGCCGAACAGGTGATCAAACAGCAGGGCCATATCGGCCTGTTGCCGTTTAAAATCACCAACACGTTGGGCGAAGTGCTGCCGGGCAGCCCCGCCGCCGCCGCCGGGTTGAAAAAAGGCGATACACTGCTGGCCGCCGACGGCAGACAGCTGCATTATTGGTCGGATTGGTCGGCACTGTTCCGCCAAAGCCCGGGCAAAAGCCTGACCATACAATACCTGCGCGACGGCCAAACCTTAGAAACCCGTTTGCGCCCCGATTCGGAAGAGTTGCCCGACCGCACTTTGATCGGCAGGGCGGGCGTTGCCCCGCAGAGCGATCAGGCGTGGATGGAGAAAATCCGCCACGAATACACCCCCACCGTGCCGCAAGCGTTTGAGATGGGCTGGCAGAAAACCGTGGCTTATTCGGTGATGATGGTGGAATTTTTCGGTAAGCTGTTGACCGGTCAGGCATCTTTAAGCCATATTTCCGGCCCGATAACCATTGCCGACGTGGCGGGTAAAACCGCTTCATACGGCCTGCAAAGCTATGTGGAATTTCTCGCGCTGGTCAGTATCAGCTTAGGAATCATGAATTTATTGCCCATTCCGGTTTTGGACGGCGGGCATTTGGTGTATTATGCCGCCGAATGGATACGCGGAAAACCGCTGAGCGAGCGCATTCAGGCCATCGGCCTGCGCTTCGGCCTTGCCGTCATGCTGATGTTGATGATGGTGGCCTTCTTTAACGATATAACCCGTTTGTTTGGATAATGTTATGAAATTGAAACAGATTGCTGCAACCTTGATGTTAATCGGCCTCTCGCCGCTGGCTATGGCCGACTTTACCATTCAGGATATCCGCGTAGAAGGCCTCCAACGCACCGAACCGAGCACGGTGTTCAACTATCTGCCGGTGAAAATCGGCGACACGTTCACCGATGCCAAGAGCGAAGAAATCATTAAAAACCTCTATGCCACAGGCTTTTTCGACGATGTGCGCGTAGAAACCCTGGGCAACCAGGTGCTGCTCACCGTGGTGGAACGGCCGACCATCAGCAGCGTCAACATCACCGGCGCGAAAATGCTGCAAAACGAAGCCATCAAGAAAAACTTCGATGCTTTCGGCCTGATGCAGTCGCAACCGTTCAACCAAGCCAAACTCAACGAAGCATTGGCCGGCTTGAAGCAGGAATACATCACCCGCGGCAAGCAGTCGGTGCAGATCACCCCCACCGTTACCAAGCTGGCGCGTAACCGCGTGGCCATCGACGTGAAAATCGACGAAGGCGCCACCACCAAAATCGCCGACATCGAATTCGAGGGCAACGAGCAATATTCCGACCGCAAACTGCGCCGCCAGATGTCGCTGAGCGAAACCGGCGCGATGAGCTGGCTCACCCGCAACAACCGTTTCAACGAGCAGAAATTTGCTCAGGATATGGAAAAAGTAACCGACTTCTACCAAAACAACGGTTACTTCGAAGCCCGCGTACTCGACACCTATATCCAAACCAACGAAGACAAAACCCGCCAAACCATTCATGTGAAAGTGCATGAAGGCCCCCGCTACCGCTGGGGCAAAGTGCAGATCGAAGGCGACACCCGCGAAGTGCCGAAAGAAGATCTGTATAAAATGCTGAAGATGAAAGAAGGCAAACGCTACGAGCGTCAGAAAATGGTCGACAGCCTGCAAGCCATGCAAACGGCCATGGGCAGCGCCGGTTATGCCTTCAGCGAAATCAACGTGCAGCCCGTGCCCAATCCCGAAACCGGCGTGGTGGATTTCGTGCTCACGGTTGATCCCGGCCGCAAAGTTTATGTAAACGAAATCAATATTTCCGGCAACAACAAAACCCGCGACGAAGTGGTGCGCCGCGAACTGCGCCAAATGGAAGCCGCACCTTACGATGTTTCCAAGTTGCAGCGTTCCAAAGAGCGTGTGGAGCTGCTGGGTTATTTCGACGACGTGCAGTTTGAAGCCAAACCCGTAGAAGGCACGCCCGACCAGGTGGATTTGGATATGTCGGTTAAAGAGCGTTCGACCGGCTCGCTCGATTTGAGCGCGGGTTGGGTGCAGGATACCGGTTTGGTTTTGGCGGCCGGCGTGGCGCAGGACAACCTGTTCGGCACGGGTAAATCCGTTTCCGCCCGCGTGTCGCGCAGTAAAACCACCCAAAACGCTTCGCTGTCGTTTACCGAGCCGTATTTCACACCCGACGGCGTGAGCCTGGGCTACGATATCTACGGCCGGGTATATGACCCGCGCGAATCTTCTTCGAGCGCGCAGCAATATAAAACCTCTACCATCGGTACCGGCGTGCGCATGGGTATTCCGATTACCGAATACGACCGCGTCAACCTCGGTTTAGGGGCGGAGCACTTGGCGGTAAACACTTATGACGGTGCGCCCAAACGCTATCGCGACTTCATTAACGAACACGGCGAAGGCACCGACGGTATCGGCAAATTCAAAGGCTGGGTTTACAAAGGCAATATCGGCTGGGGACGCAACAAAACCGACAATGCCTTATGGCCCACCCGCGGTTACATCACCAATGTAAACGGCGAAATCGGTCTGCCCGGCAGCGATTTGCAATACTACACCCTAACCCACAACCAAACCTGGTTCTTCCCGCTCAGCAAAGACTTCACACTGATGCTCGGCGGCGAAGTGGGCTATGGCAACGGTTACGGCAAAACCAAAGAAATGCCGTTCTTTGAAAACTTCTACGGCGGCGGTTTGGGTTCGGTGCGCGGCTTTGAAAGCGGTACGCTCGGCCCGAAAGTGTATGACCGTTACGGCGACGTCATCAGCTACGGCGGTAACAAAAAAGCCAACGTCAGCGCCGAACTGCTGTTCCCGATGCCCGGCATTAAAGATTCGCGCACCGTGCGCTTGAGCCTGTTTGCCGACGCAGGCAGCGTGTGGGACGGCAAAACCTATAACGACGGCAGCAGCGACACCCATTACACCAGCGGTGCCGCCCAAAACGTTTACGGCACCGGAGCCACCCACAAATCCACCTTTAAAGAAGAGCTGCGTTACTCCGCCGGTGCGGCGGTAACCTGGCTGTCGCCCCTGGGCCCGATGAAATTCAGCTATGCTTATCCGATTAAGAAAAAGCAGGGCGATGAAATCCAACGCTTCCAGTTCCAGCTGGGTACCACGTTCTAAAACGTGAAGGCATCTTGCCCGTTTGGCGCAAGATGCCGCCTTTTCGGCTTCAGGGGATAAGCAGAAGGACTTTATATGAACCGGACTTCACATTGGGCGCGTTGGTGCGCCGCTGCAGTATTGGGCCTGTGCCTGATGGGCAATGCCGCCGCCGAGGGCGTGCAGAAAATCGGCTTTATCAATGCCGAGCGTCTGTATCAGGAATCAAGGCAGGCGCAGGGCATTCAGAAAACGTTGGAAAAAGAATTCAGCGGCAAACATAAAGCGTTGCAGAAAATCCAGCAGGAAGGCGCGGATTTGGAGAAAAAACTTGCTTCGGGCAAACTCACCGAAGCCGAGCGCGAAACCACCGTGCGCCAGCTCGGCGAGCTGGTGCAGAAATTCCGCCTGCAACAAGAAAAGCTGGCCGAAGAATACAACCTGCGCCGTAACGAAGAATTCGCCGCCTTGCAGCAAAACGCCAACCGCGTGATTATCGATTTGGCCAAAAAAGAAGGTTACGACCTGATTTTGAAAGACGTAATCTATGTGAACAGCAAATACGACATTACCGACCGCGTTATCAAAGCCATGAACGCCCGTTAACGTTTTCAGACGGCCTGTATATATTCCGCAAAGCTGCCTGATG
Organism: Neisseria dentiae; assembly: GCF_014055005.1. Classification (NCBI taxonomy): domain Bacteria; kingdom Pseudomonadati; phylum Pseudomonadota; class Betaproteobacteria; order Neisseriales; family Neisseriaceae; genus Neisseria; species Neisseria dentiae. The sequence goes on from NZ_CP059570.1 coordinate 2,549,373, forward strand.
CGCTTAAGGCGCGTATCCGTTACCCGCAAACAGGCCGCATCCTGCCCGAAAGGGCGCAAACGCACAACGCGGCAAGAGGCCGTCTGAAAACAGTTTCGCCGGGATTCCGGCCTTCCTACCCGCAAAGGCACTTCCTTTAATGGACACCGTTTCTTACACCTTGTCGCAAATCACCGCCGAACTGGGCGGCGAATGGCGCGGTAGCGACGTTTCGATCAGCGCGGTAAAGCCGCTGGCCGATGCCTCTGCCGCGCACATCAGTTTTCTGGCCAACCCCAAATATAAAGCCGACGTTACCGAAAGTGCGGCGGGCGCGGTGATCGTGTCGCCCAAAACAGCCGATGAGTTTGCCGGCCGCAACCTGATTGTGGCGCAAGACCCTTATCTTTATTTTGCCAAAGTGGCGCGGCTGTTTTCGCCGGTTGAAAAAGCCAGCGGCCTCATCCACCCGACCGCCGTTATCGAAGAAAGCGCCACCGTTCCCGCCGGATGCGAAATCGGCGCGCACGCCTATATCGGCGCCGATACCGTGCTCGGCCAAGGCTGCCGCATTCTGGCCGGCGCGGTGGTCGAACACCACTGCAAACTGGGCGACGAAGTCGTTATCCACCCCAACGCCGTGGTTTATCACGGCTGCACGCTGGGCCACCGCGTGGAAATCCATTCCGGCGCGGTTATCGGCGCCGACGGCTTCGGCTTGGCGTTTGCGGGCGATTCGTGGTTTAAGATTCCGCAAACCGGCGGCGTAACGCTGGGCGACGACGTGGAAATCGGCTCCAACAGCAATATCGACCGCGGTGCGATGAGCGACACGGTGGTGGGTAACGGCACCAAAATCGACAACCAGGTGCAAATCGGCCATAACTGCAAAATCGGTTCGCACACCGTGATTGCCGCCAAAACCGGTATTTCCGGCAGCGTAACCGTCGGCAGCTACTGCATTATCGGCGGCGGCGTCGGCACGGTGGGCCACATCGAAATCGCCGACAAAACCACCATCGGCGGCGGCAGCAGCATCACCCACAGCATCAAAGAAAGCGGCCAGCACATTGCCGGCCCGTATCCGATGCAAACCCATAAAGAATGGGCGCGCAACGCCGTCCATATCCGCCACCTGAGCGAAATGAACCAACGCATCAAGCAGCTTGAAAAAGCCTTACCGTTATTGCAATCCGCAGAAAATAATAAGGAATAACCATGGAAATCAATCTCCCCATCGAAGCCAAAGACATCCACAAACTGATTCCCCACCGCTATCCGTTTCTGATGCTCGACCGCATCACCGCGTTCGAGAGCATGAAAAGTCTCACCGCGATTAAAAACGTTACCATGAACGAGCCGCAGTTTCAGGGGCACTTCCCCGACCTGCCCGTGATGCCCGGCGTGCTGATTATCGAAGCGATGGCGCAGGCCTGCGGCACGCTGGCGATTCTGAGCGAAGGCGGCCGCAAAGACGACGAATTCTTCTTCTTCGCCGGCATCGACGACGCCCGTTTCAAACGCCAAGTGATTCCGGGCGACCAGCTCGTGTTTGAAGTGGAGCTGATTACCAACAAACGCGGCATCGGCAAATTCAACGCCGTGGCCAAAGTTGAAGGCCAGGTTGCCGTTGAAGCCGTGATTATGTGCGCCAAACGCGTAGTCGATAAGTAACTCCGCAGAGGCCGTCTGAAACCCGGCAAATGGTTTTCAGACGGCCTGCCAACAAAGGAAAGCCTCAATGAGCTTCATCCACCCCACCGCCATCATCGATCCCAAGGCCGAGTTGGATTCCAGCGTTAAAGTCGGCGCCTACACCATTATCGGCGCGAATGTGCAAATCGGCGCAGGCACCGAAATCGGGCCGCACACCGTGATCGAAGGCCACACCACCATCGGCGAAAACAACAAAATCTTCCAGTTTGCCAGCCTCGGCGCCCAGCCGCAGGATAAAAAATGGCGCGGCGAACCCACCCGCCTGATTATCGGCAACGGCAACACCATCCGCGAATTCACCACCTTCAACACCGGCACCGTTACCGGCATCGGCGAAACCCGTGTCGGCGACGACAACTGGATTATGGCCTATGTGCATCTGGCGCATGACTGCGTAATCGGCAGCCACACCATCTTCGCCAACAACGCCTCGCTGGCCGGGCACGTTACCATCGGCGATTATGTGGTGTTGGGCGGCTACACGCTGGTGTTCCAATTCTGCCAAATCGGCGATTACGCCATGACCGCCTTCGCTGCCGGCGTGCATAAAGACGTGCCGCCCTATGTGATGGCTTCGGGCTACCGCGCCGAGCCGGCCGGCCTCAACAGCGAAGGCATGCGCCGCAACGGTTTTTCGCCCGAACAAATCGCCCGCGTGAAAGACGTGTATAAAATCCTCTACCGCCAAGGCTTGGGTTTGGAGGAAGCCAAGGCCGAAGTGTTGAAAATGGCCGAAACCGCCCCCGAGCTGGCGGTGTTTAAAAACTTTTTCGACACTTCTTCGCGCGGGATTATCCGCTGATAAAAGAGGGCATAAAGGCTTCAGACCCGTGCACTCGCATATCAAGTGCAACACTCAAATGCCGGTGGCAAGAGCCGGTAAAAACAAATCAACCGGCATCTCATAACCGGGTGTTTTTCTCGGTCGGCGGTTGAGAGCGTTCCCAACCGCCTTAATCTGTTTGCTGCCCACTTTGCTGAAATCCGTTCCCTTCGGAAAATATTGGCGTATCAGCCCGTTGGTATTCTCCACCAACCTTTTTTCCGCCGGTAAAACCGAGACCTTTGCAAAACCGATTTACGCTTGAAAACGTTTGTATTCCGTCATGCCCGCCAGCACGGGAATGACGATAACTGGACGTTTCAGACGGCCTCAAAGGATTTTGCAAAGGTCTCAAACTCTTTACCGTTATCCGATGTGATGGTGTGAATCATGCTTTTGAACGGCTTCAGGGCGCTGGCCGCCGTTCGGGCAACGTCTAATGCGGTATCGTTGCTCTGAGGTCAGTTTCGTGTAGGCCATATTGCAATCTTTCTTGTCAGAAAAGGCCGGTATGCTACTGCATATCGGCCTTTTCGTTTGATGGAAAGTTGCACTTGTCGGGTGAATGTAAGCCGGCTTATTGTTTGGCGCGCGCATCGCGTGAGGCTTGCCAGGCAGCATCCAAACGGCGGCCGGCTGCTTCGAGTGCGCTGTCGGCCTGTGCTTTTTTGGCGGTTTCTTCCTGCAACTCGCCCTGCATTTTGGCGATATCGGCTTCGGCCTGCTTAATGCGCGCTTGGGCGCCGGAAATGCCTGATTGCAGCGAAGCGATGCGGTTGCCGCTGCTGTGGTGCGCTTTCAGGGCCACGCGGTAGGCGGCCTGCGCGCTCAAGAGTTCGTCGGAAACGGCGTCGGCCTGTGCGAACGGGGCGGCAAGTAAAAAAGCGAGAGCGGTTAGTTTTTTCATGGTGTTTCCTTTGTGGGCTGGGTCGGTTAACGGTCGGCGGCGGTTTGTTTATATAGTGAACCAACTTAATAACAAGCACATACGTCATACTCGGGTCAAGCCCGGGTATGACGGAACAAATGGTTTTGCTATATGCCCCGGCCGGCTTGTTTTGTGTAAAAGATACGCATATTGGCGGCAAAAAACCACACCGGCAAGTGTAAACCCTGTTGCGGGCGGTTGGCGTGTTTTTTCAGACGGCCTGCGCACACGGGAACGCGGCGGCGGCAAGCGCCATGCCGATCATATATTTTTTTGCAGCGGTTTCAGCACTTTGGCGGCGAATATTTACTCAACATCAATATTTTGAAATAGTTTCCGCCTGTGTATAATCACAAAAAGTGCTTAAATTACAAACGTTAAGCGGTGGCGAAATCGTGTAATTCCGCCCTTTTGCCGCTTGTGGCCGGGCGCGGCCGGCGCAATACTGTGTTCACGGAAGGCGCGGTTGCGCTGCCGTATTTTATCCCGATAGGAGTATAAACAATGAAAAAAGCGTTATTGACTGTTTTGGCTTTGGGTTCTGCCGCTGTGGTTTCTGCCCAGCCGCTGTCCAACACATTTACCGGCCCCTCGGTGGAAATCGGCGTGGGCACCAGCAAAACCGATGTGAAAAACAGCAATTTAAACGAGAAACACAAAGCCGATGTTGCCGTGCGCGGTAATTATAATGTCGAATACGGCAACAACTGGATCGGCGGTACCGAAGTGGCCGTGAAGCCGGTTCACCACACCGTGGGCACCAATGCCACAGGCAAGGTCAAACAGAAAGTCGATGCTTCGGCTTCTTATGTGCAGGGCTACCGCTTTGCGCAAGATGCGATGGTTTACGGCAAAGTGGGCTACCACTACGGCCAGTTTGAAGGCGTGAACGGCCGCGACCGCAGCATGGACGGCTTGGGCTACGGCGCCGGCCTGAAATATGCGGTAACGCCCAATGTCGAAGTGGGCGGCGAGTGGGAGCAAACCCGTTTCAAACGCGGCGGCGACAAAGCCACCAACAACAGCTATATGGCCACCGTAGGCTACCGGTTCTAAACCGATGTTTTAACCCCTTTAACCCTTCCTTTTCAGCAAACTCATCAAAGCAAGAAGAAGGCCGTCTGAAAGATTTCAGACGGCCTTTATTGCCAACCCGATTAGCGGTTTGAATCCAAATCGGCTTTGTATTCGATTACACCGTGATCCTTGCGTTCGATAGAAACATCCAGCTCTTGGTTTCTGCGTTTGAATTTCAAATCGGCGTCATCGCGTTTCACTTCCGACTCGACCACTTTAAAACCGTGGCGCTGTGCGTGGGCGCGCACTTGTCCGGCCAAATGCTTCACACTGGTGTCGCGGTCGTGCAGGCGGAATTCGGCTTCGAATTCACCGTCGCCTTGGCGGTCTGCCTTCACCACTTCCGCGCCGCGCGGTTTGAAAATTTCACCCGGTATCGGTGCCGCCATCGCGCTGGTGGAAAATAAAGCCATCAGGCCGGTTATGATCAAGGTTTTGGTGTTGTTCATTGGGCATTCCTTAAAAACAGTCGGTTAAAAAAGCGGTTTGGTATGCCGGCACATCCAAAGCAGAACGGCAAACCACACAAGCGGCCGCCATCGTAATCCACGCCCTGCCTGCCCTCAAGCCTTTAAACTTCTTTTTACCTGCCGCCGTGATTCTATTCATTTTGCTTACTGATTTTTGCAAAACCGGCCGCAAGCCGCATGATGCTTTACGCAAACACCGTTTCGGGCACACTCATAAAAAAGGCCGTCTGAAAGATTTCAGACGGCCTTTCCGTTCGTTTAAAAATAAAAAATCTGCAACGCGCTTATGCCCCTGTTTTGCGCTGTCTGCCGTAATCGGCCGCAGCGGTGAACAGCACGTCGGTGGAAGAATTAAGCGCGGTTTCGGCAGAGTCCTGCACCACGCCGATAATAAAGCCTACCGCCACCACCTGCATGGCCACATCGTTGGAAATACCGAACAGGCTGCACGCCAGCGGAATCAGCAGCAGCGAGCCGCCCGCCACGCCCGACGCGCCGGTCGCGCTCACCGTGGCCACCAGGCTCAGCAGCAGCGCGGTGGCGAAATCGATGTGAATGCCCTGCGTGTGGGCGGCGGCCATCGACAACACGGTGATGGTAATCGCCGCACCCGCCATGTTCACCGTTGCGCCCAGCGGAATCGAAATCGAATAAGTGTCTTCATGCAGGCCGAGCTTTTTGGCCAGCGCCATGTTCACGGGAATATTGGCGGCGGAAGAGCGGGTGAAAAACGCGGTAACGCCGCTTTCGCGCAGGCAGGTAAACACCAGCGGGTAAGGATTGCGGCGGATTTGCGTCCACACGATAACCGGGTTGACCACCAGCGCAATAAACAGCATACAGCCGAGCAGCACCGCCAACAGGCGCGCATAGCCGACCAACGCATCGAAACCCGTTTCGGCAATGGTTGCCGACACCAAACCGAAAATACCCAAAGGCGCGAAGCGGATCACCCATTTCACCACTTTCGACACCGCCTCGGCGAAATCCGCCACCATGATGCGGGTGTTTTCCGACGCATTGCGCAGCGCGAAACCGAGCACAATCGCCCAAGCCAAAATACCGATGTAATTGGCGTTGGCAATCGCACCCACGGGGTTGGACACCAGATTCATCAACAGGGTTTTCATCACTTCCACAATGCCCGAAGGCGGCGTGGTATCCACATTGCCCGCGTTAACCAGCGCGATTTCGGTGGGAAACACAAAGCCGGCAATCACGGCACACAACGCCGCCGAAAAAGTGCCGATGGCATAAAGCAGGATAATCGGCTTGATATGCGCTTCGCTGCCTTTTTGGTGTTGCGCGATGGCCGCCGTTACCAGCACAAACACCAGCACCGGCGCCACCGCCTTGAGCGCGCCCACAAACAAACTGCCCAACAGGCCGGCCGCCAATCCGGCAGAAGGCGACAGCCACGCCAGCACCATACCCAAAACCAGCCCCACCACAATCTGCTGCACCAGGCTGATGCGGTTGACAGCATCTATCACGGGGTTTCCGCTTGCCATGATTCGTCCTTTTATAAACGTTAAAAAAGGCTAATATTCTAAAATAAAACCCCTTTCCCAAACTATGCTTGCTAAAATACGGCACAAAAATCTACAAATGCGTTTATTTTGAAATAAAATTTCTAAATTTTGAAATGCAAACCATTAAAACGGATGTTTTTACAGCCGAAGCAAAACGAAACGCCAAACCGAACCGTTTCCGCCCGCCGCAAACAATAAACACGGTAATTAATTCAATTTTCAGGGTTATCCGGCGGGCAACCCCTGCCGACAACAGTCGAAACAATGCTAAAATTGCCGCCAGATTACAGGCCCGTTTTCCAACCTGCGCAAACCTTATGAAAAAACACACCGCCTCCCTGCTGCTTTCCACGCTGTCGCTCGCCTGCATGCAGGCGTTTGCGGCCGACCCTGCGCCCGAAGATTATGTGCGGATTAAAAAAACCGAGAAAAAAACCGCCGAGGCGGCCGGTGAAAAGCTGCCGGTAAAATATCCGGTGGAAATCCGCACCGATGACGACGAAGTGAAAGCCATGCTCGAAGAATACCTGCCGCTGATCACCCAGCAGCAGGAAGAAGAACTCGACAGCGAGCAGATGGGCTTTTTGGCCGAAGAAGCGCCCGATGACGTACAAACCATGCTCAAAACCAAAGGCTATTTCAACGGCAAGGTAACGGTGTCGCCCTCGGGCTACGGTTATGTGGTCGATGTTACGCCCGGCCCGCGCACCAAAATCGACAATGTGGGCGTGGCCATCGTGGGCGACGTGATGCAAGACCCAGATTTGGCGCAGTATTACAAAAACGCCATGGAAAATTGGCAACTGCCTGTGGGCGGCTATTTCGACCAAAGCCAGTGGAGCAGCAGCAAAACCTCGGTGCTTGCGGCGGTTACGCGCAAAAAATACCCGCTGGCCAAACTCTCGCAAACCCAGGCCACCATCAACCCCGACACAAACACCGCCGATTTGAACGTGCTGGTAGAGAGCAACCAGCCCGTTTATTTCGGCGACATCCACATCAGCGGCACCAAGCGCTACCCCGAAAGCGTGGTGCGCGGCATGGCGCAGTTCCAGCCCGGTTCGCCCTATGATTTGGACCAACTGCTCGACTACCAACAGGCGCTGGAGCAGGACGGGCACTATTCGGGCGCATCGGTGCAGGCCGATTTCGACAATATGCAGGGCGACCGCGTGCCGGTGAAAGTGTCGGTGGAAGAAATGAAGCGGCACAAATTAGAGGCGGGCGTGCGCTATGATTCGGAATACGGCCCCGGCGGGCGCATCGGCTACGACTACTACAACCTCTTCAACCGAGGCTACATCGGCTCGCTGGTGGTGGACACCGACAAATACGAAACCACGCTGGCGGCCGGTATCAGCCAGCCGCGCAAAAACAACGGCCACTACTTCACCAGCAACGTATCCTACACCCGCTCCACCACCCAAAACCTCGAAAAACACGCCGTGAGCAGCGGTATTTGGCGCGTGCGCGACCGCAACAACATCGAATCGCGCCTCGGCATCGAATTTCTCACCGAAAGCAGCCGCGTGCCCGACACCAATTACGATTTGGGCCGCAGCCACGCCACCATGCTCACCGCCTCGTGGAAGCGGCAGGAAATCGAAACCACCCTGCGCCCTGAAAACGGCTATTACCTCGACGGCAAAGTCGGCGCCACCATAGGCTCGCTGCTCTCTTCCACCGCCATCGCGCGGGCGAAAGCCAGCGCGGGCTATTATTTCACGCCCGAAAACAAAAAAATCGGCACGTTTATCGCACGCGGCCAGATCGGCTATGTGTATGCCAAAGAAGACGAACAAGTGCCTTCTTCGCTGCAATTCCGCACCGGCGGCGCCACTTCCATCCGCGGTTACGAACTCGACAGCATCGGTTTGGCCGGCCCCAATGATTCGGTGCTGCCCGAGCGCGCGCTGGCGGTGGCGAGCTTCGAATACCAATACCCGATCAACAAGAGCTTTTCCGCCGCCGTGTTCCACGATATGGGCGATGCCGCGCTCAACTTCAAACAGATGTCGCTGAAACACGGCACGGGCGTGGGCGTGCGCTGGTTCAGCCCCGTGGCACCGTTCTCGTTCGATATCGCCTACGGACACCAAGACAAAAAACTGCGCTGGCACATCAGCTTGGGCACGCGCTTCTAACCGCACCGTTACGCTTCAGGCCGTCTGAAAACCATCCGCCGGACACGGAAACGTTTTTTCAGACGGCCTGATAAATCAAAAGATGCAAACAGGCCAATACGATATGAACCGACAACCCGACGCAACCATCACACCACCCGAAGCAGCGGCCGCACCCGACCAAAATAACGGGCCGTCTGAAAACCGGCCGAAAAAAAGCCTGTGGCGGCGGATGCTGTGGGCGTTTCTGCTGGTGTTGCTGCTGCTGGTTGCCGCGGTGGCCGGCGCAGCGGCATGGCTGGCCGGCACAGAATCGGGGCTGCGTTACGGCCTGTATAAAATCCCCTCGTGGTTCGGCGTAAACATCAGCTCGAAAACCCTGCAAGGCACGTTGTGGAAAGGCTTTCACGGCGACGGCTGGCGCGTGGAAACCGAAGGCGCCGATATCGGCATCACCCGCTTTTCGTTCGGCTGGAACCCGCGCGAGCTCACGCAAAGCAAACTGCACATCAAACACCTGATTGCGGGCGACATTCAAATCGTTACCAAACCCGTGCCGCCGTCTGAAAAAAAACCGGCATCCGGCCTGCCCGAAAGCGTGAGCCTGCCCGTTGAAGTGGCGCTCGACAAACTCGAAACCGGCAAAATCGGCGTAGGCTCGCGCGCCGACCGCCAAACCGTTTACCTCAACCGTTTGAGCGCATCATATGTTTACAACCACCAACTGCACAGCCTGAAACTGGCCGACCTGCAAACCCCGTGGAACACCGCATCGGGCAGCGCCACCCTCGGCGTGAAAAGCCCGTTTGCCCTCAACGCCGCCATTTACGGCCAAGGCGAACTCGACGGACAGGCCATCGACGCCCAAACCCGCCTGTGGGGCAGCCTGCGCGATATGGAAACCGACATCCGCATCGACGGCGACAACGTGCGCCTGCATGCCGAATCGGTGCTGCACCCGTTTGCCGCCAAACTCAACGACAAAATCAAACTGGTGCAGGTGAAAGGCTTCAACATCAACCCGCAGGCGTTTTTATCCACCCTGCCCAAATCCCTGCTCGAATTCGACGCCACCGTTGTGCCATCGTTTGAAAAAGGCCTCGCGCTCGAAGGCTCCATCGACCTGGCCAACCACGGCGCCGCAGCCGCCGACGCGGGCGGCATACCCGTGCGCGAACTGATCGGCAACTTCACCGTCAACGAAAACGGCCTGATTAAAATCCAAGACACCTCCGTGAAGCTGATGCAGAAAGGCACGGTTAACCTTGCCGGCAACATCGACACCGCCAAACAGCAGCTCGCCTTGGCCGCCGCCCTGCGCAACATCAGCGCCGCCGATGCCGTACAGCAGAAACTCGACGGCAGCCTCGACGGCACCATCACCTTGGGCGGTGCCTTCCGCAATCTTGAAACCGGTTGGGATTTAAACACCGGCAACGCCCTTTCAGACGGCCTGATCCAAATGCAAACCGATGCGGAAAACGGCCAGCAAACCCTTTTGTTCAAACGCGCCCGCATCCGCCCCGCCAACGGCGGCGAAATCAACGCCGAAGGCTCGCTGGAGCTGTTTAAAAACCAAGCCCTGAAACTGGCCGTTACCAGCAAAAACTTCAACCCCGCCAAACTCAACAAACAGTTTCCCGAAGGCAACGTGAACGGCACAGCCAACCTCAACGGCGAAATCACCAACCAAAAATACGGCGGCAAAATGCAGTTCGGCCCCAGCACCCTCTCCGGCGTGGCCCTGCGCGGCAGCGCCGACGTGCTTTATGAAAACGGGCACCTCGCCCGCGCCGTAACCGATATTCTTTTGGGCAGCAACAGCATCAAAACCAACGGCAGCTTCGGCAAAAAAAGCGACCGCCTCAATATCGACATCAACGCCCCCGATCTGGGCCGCTTCGGCTTCGGCATGGGCGGCCTCCTAACCGCCAAAGGCTATATCGCCGGCGAACCCAAACAGCTCGAAGCCGACCTGACCGGCCAGGCGCGCAAGCTACGTATCACCGGCGTGGCACAAGCCGACTCGCTCGACTTCAAACTCAAAGGCTCGCCCGACTACACCCGCCCCTTAAACATCGAACTCAAAGGTAACCGCATCAGCGTAGGCGGCAGCCAGCCCACCGTTATCGACGCCGTTAACCTGTTCGTCAACGGCACCGGCCGCAACCACCGCATCCACGGCGGCGGCAGCCTGGCGCTCGACGGCAAGCCCTACAAACTCGAAATCGACGCCAACGGCGGGCTGGACAACAAACAACAATGGAAAGGCACGCTCAGCGTGCTCGACATCAGCGGCGCCTTCAACCTCAAACTGCAAAACCGCATCAACCTCGAAGCCGGCGCCGAGCGCGTAGCCATGACCGCCGCCCGCTGGAGCGCGATGGGCGGCAGCCTCAACCTCGAAAACTTCGTGTGGGACAAGAAAAACGGCATCACCACCAAAGGCAGCGCCAACAACCTCGAAATCGCGCAACTGCACAATTTCTACACCCCGCCCGTGCGGCACAACCTTGTGCTGGCCGGCGACTGGGACTTGTCATACAGCCAAAACGCCCGCGGCTACCTCAACATCCGCCGCCAAAGCGGCGACGTGGAACTGCCTTACCGCAAACAGATGCTCGGTTTGGGCACGCTTTCGCTGAACACCCGCTTCCAAAACGGCCGCATCGACAGCACGCTCGACGGCGTAACCGGCTACGGCAAACTCGACGGCAACCTGGTTATCAGCCAGCAGTTCGGCAACGACATCAAACTCGCCCCCGTCAGCGGCAAAATCAGCATCAGCGCACCCAATCTCGAGACCTTCCGCAACTTCCTGCCCGTGGGCCAAAGCCTGCGCGGCAACCTGCTCGGCGTGGCCACCATCGGCGGCCGCGTCGGCCAGCCGCAGTTCAACGGCACGCTCAACGGCAATGACCTCTACTACCGCAACCAGGATTTGGGGCTGATACTCGACAACGGCATCCTGCGTTCGCGCATTCAGGGCCAAACGTGGATTATCGACAACCTGCGCTTCCACCGCGGCGGCACGGTCGAACTCAAAGGCACGGTGGGCCTGAACAACGCCGAGCCGAACGTTAACGTGGATTTGGCGTTCAACAAATACAACGCGCTCGACAAACCCAACCGCCGCCTCACCCTCAGCGGCAACGCCAAAATGCTCTACACCGAAACCAACGGCGTTACCCTCACCGGCACGCTCAAAGCCGATGCCGGCCACTTCGGCTTCCAAAAATCGTCTATGCCCACGCTCGACGACGACGTGGTGGTGCTGGGCCAGCCCGAAAAAGCCCCCGTCGCCCCCACCCCCATCAGCATGGATTTGGTGCTCGACCTCAACAACAACCTGCGTTTCAGCGGCGAAGGGTTGGACGTTACCCTCGGCGGCCAGCTCAGGCTCACCGCCAAGCCCGGCGAAACCGTGCAGGGTGTGGGAACCGTAACCGTGGTGAAAGGCCGCTATAAAGCCTACGGCCAAGACCTCGACATCACCAAAGGCCACATCTCGTTTGTCGGCCCGCTTTCCGACCCCAACCTCAACATCCGCGCCGAGCGCCGCCTCTCGCCCGTGGGTGCGGGCGTGGAAGTGTTGGGCAGCCTCAACAACCCGCGCATTTCGCTGGTGGCCGACGAAGCCATGAGCGAAAAAGACAAACTCTCGTGGCTGATCCTCAACCGCGCCAGCAGCGGCAGCGACGGCGACGAAGCCGCCCTTTCCGCCGCCGCCGGCGCGTTTTTGGCCGGCCGTGTCAACGACAAACTCGGCCTGGTGGACGACTTCGGCTTCACCAGCAAGCGCAGCCGCAACGCCCAAACGGGCGAGCTGAACCCCGCCGAACAGGTGCTCACCGTGGGCAAACAGCTCACCAACAACCTGTATATGGGCTACGAATACGGCGTGGGCAGCGCCGAGCAGTCGGTCAAACTCGTTTACCAGCTCTCCCGCGCCGTGCAGGCCGTGGCCCGCATCGGCAACGTATCGTGGGGCGGCGAGGTGAAATACAGTATCCGCTTCGATTAAACAGCAGCCCGTTAAACAACACAGGCCGTCTGAAAAATATTTTTCAGACGGCCTGATTCTTTAATAAATACCGAATATCGCGGCGGCTATATTTCCTGCACTGTTTCCGCTATCCGTTCGGCCATTCTGCGGCTGGCGCCGCGGTGTTTGCCCACAAACGCTTCGGCGCAGGCGGCGTAGCGGTTGCGCGTTTCCGCATCGGCCAGCCATTGCGCGGCGGTGTATTGCCATTCTTGCGCGCTGAACACCTGCTTGGCCGCGCCCGCTTCCACCGCGCCGCGTGCGGCGGCAGCGAAGTTGTAGGTGGAAGGGCCGAACAGGGTCGGCACGCCGCAGGCCACGGGTTCGATCAGATTCTGGCAGCCGGTATCGACCAGGCTGCCGCCCACAAACGCCACGTCGGCGGCCAGATAATAAGCCATCATTTCACCCATGCTGTCGCCTATCCACACGCGCGTGTCGGCGGCGATTGCCTCGTTATCGCTGCGCTTTTGCGTTTTAAAACCCAGGCGCACCGCCGTATCGTAGGCCGTCTGAAAACGTTCGGGGTGGCGCGGCACGATAACCAGCAGGGCATCGCCGTGATAGGCGCGCCACGCCTGCAACAGCAGTTCGGCTTCGTCCACGCCCTTGTACTCGCGCGTGCTGGCGCACACAGTTACCGCCCGGCTGCCGATGCGGCTGCGGAACGTTGCCGCCAATTCGTGCATATCGCCGGTGGGGGTGATGTCGTATTTGGTGTTGCCGCAAACGTGCACGTTAGAGGCGCCGATCAAATGCAGCCGTTCGGCATCGGCGGCGGTTTGCGCGTAGCAGCCGCGCAGGGTCTGCATGGCCGGCTCGACCAGGCGGCGCACTTTCAAATAGCCGTTTTGCGATTTTTCCGACAGCCTTGCGTTGGCGAGAAACAGCGGCACGTTTTCTTCGGCGCAGCCGTGCATCAGGTTGGGCCAGATTTCGGTTTCCATCAGAATGCCGAAGCGCGGGCGGTGCTCCTGCAAAAACCGGCGCACCCATTCGGGCTTGTCGTAGGGCAGGTAACGGCATTGCGCGTCGGGGTAAAGCGCTTCGGCGGCGGCGCGGCCGGTGGGGGTCATTTGGGTGAGCAGCAGCGGCGCATCGGGAAAATAGCTGCGCAGCTCGCGGATCAGCGGCCCGGCGGCGCGGGTTTCGCCCACCGACACGGCGTGCACCCAAACCGGTTGCTGCACGGGATTTTTCTGCGCGCTGCCGAAACGTTCGCCCCAATGCTCGAGATAGGCGGGGGCTTTGGCGCCGCGTTTTTTCAGGTAGCGGCGGATGAAAAACGGTGCGATGTGCCAAAGCTGTGTGTAAAACCAACGTGTTGTGTTCATGAATATTCCGCAGGAAAACGTGGGCTTATTGTAGCGGATTTGCACGGGGCGGATAAGTGCGGCGTAACGCAAAGGTTTCAGGCCGTCTGAAAGCTTTCAGACGGCCTGATTCATCGCTGTGGTGCGGTTTATGCCGGAAACGCAATCAAATCTTCGATTTCCATGCGGATGCCGATGCGGCTGCCGACGGGGTGGTCGTGGTGGCCGGCAACGTGGGCGTAAACGGTTTCGCCGCTGTCGAGTTTGAGCGTGTAGATGAAATAGCTGCCTTTGAAGTCTTTGTCGAGCACTTCGGCGGTAACGGCGCTCCCATCGTCGTGCACGATGTCGTCGGGGCGGATTAACACCTCCACTTCGCCGCAACTGCGGCAGGCGAGCGGCACGGTGCCGCAGAATTCGCCGGTGGCCAGCCTGACGCAGCGGTCGCCCTGCACGGCTCCGCGCAGCATCACGCCGGTGCCGATAAAGCGGGCGGTGTGGGCGTCGGCGGGGCGGTGGTAGAGGTTGTAGGGCGTGTCCCACTGTTTCAGACGGCCTTCGTGCATGATGCCGATTTTGTCGGCCATGGCGAAGGCTTCCTGCTGGTCGTGCGTAACCAGAACCGCGCTGGTTTGTTCGTGTTTGAGCAGGCGGCGCACTTCTTTGGAAAGGCGGGCGCGCAAATCGGCATCGAGATTGGAAAACGGCTCGTCGAGCAGAATCAATTCGGGTTTGGGGGCGAGCGCGCGGGCAAGGGCGATGCGCTGCTGCTGGCCGCCGGAGAGCTGGTGCGGATAATGTTTGCCGTATTCGGGCAGGCCGATTAATTCGAGCAGGCCGTCCACACGTTTGTTGCGTTCGGCAGCGCTGCTGCGGCCGAGGCCGAAAGCGATGTTTTGCGCCACGGTTAAATGGGGGAACAGCGCGTAATCCTGAAACACCATGCCGATGCGGCGCAAATGCGGCGGCACGAATGTGCGGCCGTCTGAAAGGGTTTTCCCTTTGAGGGCGATGCTGCCGCCGCTTGGCTGCTCGAAACCGGCCACGGCGCGCAGGGTGGTGGTTTTGCCGCAGCCCGAGTGGCCGAGCAGGCAGGCGATTTCACCTTCTTCGAGCCGGAAACCGAAATCCTGCAACACGGGTTTGCCGCCGAAAGCGAGCGTGAGTTTGGAAACGTCTAAAATCATGAATGCTTCTCCGTGCGCGAAAACAGAATCACGGGCACTAAACCGGTTAACACGATCAATAAGGCGGGCAGCGCGGCGTTGGCGTATTGCCCTTCGATGGTGAACATATAAACGCGCACGGCCAGCGTGTCCCAATCGTGCGGGCGCGTCATCAGCGTAATCGGCATTTCTTTCATCATGTCCACAAACGCCATCAGCACCGCCGTGCCGAGCGCGCCTTTCAACAAGGGCAGATAAATGCGCCGCAACAGGCCGCCGCCGGTGCAGCCGAGCGAGCGCGCCGCTTCGGCCTGAGCGGGGCTGATGCGCTCCAAGCCTGCTTCAACAGCGGCATAGCCCACCGCCAGAAAACGGATTAAATACGCTATCAGCATTACCAAAAGCGTGCCTTTGAAAACGGCGGTGGTGCCCTCCGGCAGGTTTAAATGTGCAATCAGCACATTATCCAGCCACGCCACCGGCACAAACACACCCACCGCCAGCACCGTGCCGGGAATGCCGTAGCCCAGCGTGGCGATGCGGGCGGCTACCGCGGCAAAGCGGCTTTTGTCGGCGCGTTTGGCCAGCGCCAGCAGCAAAGCCGCCGCCGCCACCAGCAGGGCGGCGGCCAGGCTGGCGGCAAACGAATGCCACGCGTTCAGCCACAAAACGGTGTTGAAGCCGTCGTTGCGCGTTTCGTATGCCCAAAAGCCGAGCTGCACCAGCGGCAGCAAAAAGGCAAAAAACAGAATCAGGGTGCAATAAGCCGTTGCCAGCCATTTGAGGCCGTCTGAAAGCGGTTTGCGGCGGTGCTGCTGCGCTTTGCCCGACTGGCTGAAACGGCGGTTGCCGCGGCTGAGCTGTTCCAGCGCCAACAGCACGAACACCAGCGTAATCAGCAAAGCCGCCAGTTGTTTGGCGGTTTCGAGCGAATAAAAATCAAACCAGGCCTGGTAAATCGCGGTGGTAAAGGTGTCGTAACCGAACACCGACACCGTGCCGAAATCGGCCAGCACTTCCATCAGCGCCAAAATCACGCCGCCGGCAATCCACGGCCGCGCCATCGGCAGAGCCAGCCTGAAAAACGCGCGCGCGGGCGACAAACCCAGCGATGCGCCCGCTTCCAGCGCCCGCTGCCCCATGCTCGAAAACGCATTGCGCGCAAGCAGGTAAACATAAGGGTAAAACGTGAGGCTCATCACCGCCGCCAACCCGAAACCGTTGCGGATTTCGGGAAAAAACTGCCCGATGCCGTAATGCGCGCGCACCCAATTGTTCAGCGGGCCGCCGTAATCAAACAGGCCGATTTGGGTAAACGCCAGCACATAAGCCGGCACCGCCAACGGCAGCATCAGCGCCCAAAAAAAGAACCGCCGCAGGGGGAAATCATACATCGCCGTCAACCACGCCGCCGTGGTGCCCAGCACCGCCGTGCCCGCGCCCACGCCCACCACCAGCAACAGCGTGTTTTTCAAAAGCTCGGGCAGTTGGTAGTCGAGCAGAAACGTCCAGATTTCGGCGTCGAATTCCCCCAACGCCGCCACAATCACCGCAAGCGGAATCAGAATCAGCACGATAGAGGCCGCCAGCCACAGGCGCGGCAGCAGCAGTTTGGATGTGGGCGTGTTCATAAGGTTTCAGACGGCCTCAAGAGAAAACAGCGCGTATTATCGGTTTTGCGGCTTCAGAATGCAAACCAGATACATTCTGCTACATCGTAAATGATAATTTATATTGTTTTAACGGTTGATGTTGTTTAGAATAACCGCTTCAACCCCTGTTTGTTTCGTAAGTTATTATAAAGGAAGAGAAATCATGATGAAAAAGGTGCTTGCTGTTTCTGTGGCGCTGTTGGCTGCCGCACCGGCGTTTGCCGAAGAGCTGGTGGTGTATTCTTCGCGCGCCGACAACCTGCTGCGCCCCGTGGCCGAAGCCTATCAGAAGAAAACCGGCGTAACCGTCAAACTGGTTAACGACAAAGCCGGCCCCCTGATGGAAAAACTCAAGGCCGAAGGCAGCAACAGCCCCGCCGACGTGCTGATCACCGTTGACGGCGGCAACCTGTGGCAGGCCACCCAAATGGGCTTGCTGCGCCCGATTAACTCGGCCACGCTCAAAGGCAATATCCCCGCCCACCTGCGCGACCCGAAAAACCAATGGTTCGGCTTATCCGTGCGCGCCCGCACCATTTTCTACAACACCGCCAAAGTCAAACCGGCCGAGCTTTCCACCTATGCCGCGCTGGCCGACCCGAAATGGAAAGGCCGCCTGTGTTTGCGCACCTCCAACAACGTTTATAACCAATCTCTGGTAGGCACCATGCTGGCCAACCAAGGCCAGGCCAAAACCATGCAAACGGTTAAAGGCTGGGTGGCCAACCTCGCCGCACAACCCTTTGCCGACGACACTGCGCTTCTGGAAGCCATCGGCTCGGGCCGCTGCGACGTGGGCATCGCCAACACCTACTACTACGGCCGCCTGATGGATAAGAAACCCAACCTGCCCATCGGCATCTTCTTCGCCGACCAGCAAGGCAAAGGCACCCACGTTAACGTTTCGGGCGCAGGCGTAACCAAACACACCAAAAAAGCCGCCCAAGCACAGAAATTCATCGAATGGTTGAGCGGCAGCGAAGCGCAAAACCTGTTTGCCGACCTGAACCACGAATACCCTGCCAACCCGAAAGTGAACCCCGATCCGAAAGTGGCCAAGTGGGGCAAATTCAAGCAAGACGTGATTAACGTATCGGTGGCCGGCAGCAACCAGAAAAAAGCCGTGATGCTGATGAAACAGGCCGGTTATAAATAACGCCGGTTTTCCCAAGCGTTTTCACTGATGAGAAAGGCCGTCTGAAAATATTTTCAGACGGCCTTTTACTCGGTTTTACCTTTATGCCTGTCTTGCCGATATTTTGAATAAAATGTTTAACAACAATGCCTTGAATAAAAGTGTTGCAAAATATTTGCCCGCCGCGGTGCTTGAACCCGGCAACGAAAGCTACTATTCTGAACCCCGAACCTGACAGTGGATTAAATTGTTTCGATATTCATTTAACCTACTGGCAAGGTATCGGATGCCAACACCCCGGCCTTACCCTCAAAATTTAGGAGAAATATTATGGCAAAAAACCTGAACGTGTTTGACCAAGAATACGGCCTGCTGATTAACGGCAAATGGACCAAAGGCAGCAAAGGCGAAACCATCGTTTCATATAACCCCGCCAACGGCGAGGCTTTGGCCAAGTTTATCGACGCCAGCAACGAAGACGTTGACGCCGCCGTAGCCGCCGCACAAGAAGCGTTCAAAACCTGGCGCAAAACCACCGCAGCCGAACGTGCCGCCATTCTCAACAAAATCGCCGACGTTATCGACGAAAATGCCGAACTGTTCGCCCTGCAGGAAACGCTGGATAACGGCAAACCCATACGCGAAACACGCGCCGCCGATATTCCGCTGGCTTCCGACCACTTCCGCTATTTCGCCGGCGTGATCCGCGGCGAAGAAGGCACCTGCAACCAGCTCGACGAAGAAGATTTGTCTATCGTGCTGCGCGAGCCTATCGGTGTGGTCGGCCAGATTATCCCGTGGAACTTCCCCTTCCTGATGGCCGCCTGGAAAATCGCCCCCGCACTGGCGGCAGGCTGCACCATCGTTATCCACCCCTCTTCGAGCACTTCGCTGAGCCTGCTTTCGTTTGCCCAGAAAGTGAACCACCTGCTGCCCAAAGGCGTGCTGAACATCATCACCGGCAAAGGCTCGAAATCCGGCGAATATATGCTGCACCACAAAGGCTTCAACAAACTGGCGTTTACCGGCTCCACCGCCGTGGGCCGCCGCATCGGCATCGCCGCCGCCGAAATGCTGATTCCCGCCACGCTCGAATTGGGCGGCAAATCGGCCAACATCTTCTTCGACGACATGCCTTTCGACAAAGCCCTCGAAGGCGCGCAAAAAGGCATTTTGTTCAACCAAGGCCAAGTGTGCTGCGCCGGTTCGCGCATTTTCGTGCAGGAAGGCATTTACGACAAATTCGTTGCCGCCCTTGCCGAAGAGTTTAAAAAAGTGAAAGTAGGCCTGCCGTGGGAAGACGACACCCAAATGGGCGCACAGGTTAACGCCAACCAAGTGGAAACCATTCTGAGCTATGTGAAAATCGGCGAACAGGAAGGCTGCCGCATCATAACCGGCGGCAAGAAAGTGGAAGGCGATTTGGCCAAAGGCGAGTTTGTCGAACCCACGCTGATTGCCGCCGACAGCAACGATGCGCGCGTGTCGCAAGAAGAAATCTTCGGCCCGGTGGCCACCGTAATCAAGTTCAAAACCGAAGAAGACGTTATCCGCATGGCCAACGAATCCGAATACGGTTTGGGCGGCGCGGTTTGGAGCAAAGACATCAACCGCTGCCTGCGCGTATCGCGCGCGCTGGAAACCGGCCGCGTTTGGGTAAACTGCTACAACCGCCTGCCCGCAGGCGCACCGTTCGGCGGCTATAAAACCTCCGGCATCGGCCGCGAAACCCACAAAATGATGCTGGCCGCCTACACCCAGGTGAAAAACATCTATATCAGCACCCGCGAGGAGCGCGAAGGCATGTATTAAACCGCCGGCGCGCCGAAACGCCTGGCTGATTGAAACCATGCCGTCTGAAACCGCTTTCAGACGGCATTTTTCAGCTCTTTTGTTTACGCCGCATAAGCAGGTTGAAGCCTTTGCAAGTCGTTTAGGCCGTATGAAACATCCGATTATAAAAAAGATACTCGGGTAAAAACCCGAGTATGGCGGCAGTTTTCAACAAACCGCCGGGGTATATCGCCAAATCTCTGACCCGATGCCGGAAAGCAGGGCAGAATGATTACAGGGTACGCTCCAGCAGGTTCAGCATATTCTGCCACGCCACTTCGGCGTCGGCTTCGTTATAGGCCAAATCCACGCCGTTTTTCTCGCCGTTGCGGGTTGCCTGCGGATTGGTGAAGCCGTGCTTGGCATAGGGGAACACATCGATATGGTAGCGCGCTTTGGCAGCGTCCATTTCTTTGCGGAAGGCTTCCACCGCGTCCATCGTTACCATCGTATCCAAACCGGCGTATTCGATCAGCAGTTCGCCTTTGATAAAGCCTTCTCGGGCAGGCTCGGGCGTGGCGAGAATGCCGTGGAAGCTGGTTACGGCTTTCAAATCGTCGCCACGGCGCGCCATATCGAGCACCACGCGGCCGCCGAAGCAGAAACCGATGGCGCCGATGCGGTTGCCGTCCACTTCGGGCTGCGCGGCCAGCGCTTTCAAGCCCAAACGGGTGCGCTCGGCCAATATGGCGGGGTCGGCGAGGGCTTCGGTCATCCAAGCGTTGGCTTGGGCGGCATCGTCGGTGAGGCGGGCGCCGCCGTATAAATCCATCGCCAGCGCGGCATAGCCCTGTTCGGCCAAGCGTTCGGCGGCGTGTTTGGCGTGTTCGCTCAAACCCCACCATTCAGGGGCCACCAATATGCCCGACAGACTGCCGACGGCGTGTTCGGGCAGGCACAGGTAACTTTGCAGGGTGAGACCGCCGGCGGTGGTGTATTCCACGGTGCGGGTGGTAATCGGCATATCAGGCTCCTTTGTGTTGGGGTTTCAGACGGCCCCAAGCTTAAATGATGCGGCACGGGCGTTCAAGGGCTGGCGCGGATAAAGTTTGCCGGATTGACGGCGCCTGTGCCAAAAAAAGCCGTCTGCGGCGTATTTCTGCGTTGTGTATTGCTGCGCTTCGGGCTGCATTCGCATCCGGCTTTTTGCAAAGGTTTCGGATTGATGTTTGAACAAAACATAAAGGCCGTCTGAAACATTTTCAGACGGCCTCTTGTTAAGGCAAACGACCAGATTAGCGGCGGTTTACCTGACTGCCGATTACGCCGCCCAAGGCTGCGCCGCCGAGGGTGGAACCTGTGTCGCCGCCGATCAGGTTACCGGCTACGCCGCCGATCACGGCGCCGGTGGCGGTGTTGCGCTGGGTGCGGCTCATGCTTTCGCAGGCGGTGAGCGAACCGGCAACGGCCAGCAGGGCAATGGCTTTAACGATGGTTGATTTCATGTTGTCCTCCTTAAAAAAGGTGTTATATTGCGGGAAAGCCCTGTAAAAGGGCGGGATTCCCTGTAAGAGCGTTCGCAGTATGGCATAGGCTGCGGATAACGGCGTATCGGCAGGGGTAAAGAGTTTTAAAACTGGGCAAGAGTTTGAAATTATATTTTATGAGCGTTTATTCTGTTGCACATATCATACATTTGTTTTGCGCCATTGTTTTTGTGGGCGGCGTTTTCTTTGAAACTTTGGTTTTATCAGCCATACACAGCAAGGATGTGCCGAGGGAAGCGCGAAAAGCGGTAGAAAAAGCCATTATGCGGCGCGCCGTGCGGGTGATGCCGTGGGTGGTGGGCGGTGTGTTTTTGTCGGGGCTGACGATGGCACACCGCTATGCCGCCGCTTTCGCCGCACCGTTTGCCGCGCCGTTCAACACCCAGTTGTGTTTGAAGGTGTTGCTGGCGTTCGGGGTGTTGGCGCATTTTCTGATTGCCGTTACCAAAATGCGGCGCGGCACGCTCACGGCGGCGTGGTCGAAATATATCCATTTGGCGGTGTTTTGCCAGATGGTGATGATTGTGCTGCTGGCGAAAACCATGTTTTATGTGGCTTGGTAGGCGGGTGGCATAATGTGGAAAGGCCGTCTGAAAGATTTCAGACGGCCTTCGTTATGCAAGCTCTTGAATCAAGCGTTGCAAGATACTTTACTTTATTTATATGTTAGATATTAGAAATCGTCGCGTTGCTTACACAAAAGATTAAGAAAACAGGCCTAAAATACTTATTTTGCAAAAAATGTCATCTCCGCTTGAGTCATTATGGAATTTGTTCGTATTGTAAATAATTGGCCAACAAGATTTTGCTGGCAACGAGCATTTTTATATTTATCAGGATACCGTTTGTCGGAGTTTGCAAGCTAATACGGCTTATCGAATATATAATTCGACCGCCTGAAGTTTTCAGTCAACCGGATTAGCAGATTAATCAAAAAGCTAAAAAATTTTATATTACACCGATAAATAAGGATTTTTTTCTATGAAAAAAGCACTATTCCCGTTTATTTTAATGAGCTGTGCCATTTTCAGCTTTGCCAAAGAACCGTCTTCCTCTAAAGAATGGCCTGCAGGCGCTATTCGCAACGGAACATTAGGCAACCCTACTTTGGTACACGATGCAATGCTTGCCGCCAGAGGGCAGGCAACTGTTATGGGATGTGATCAAGTTAAGGATGGCCGTTTTTTCGTTAAAAAAGACGTTTCCGGCAAACCCGGAGAGAGAGTTTGGGAGGAAATCTGGCAATTTCAATGCACCAATGGCAATTACAATGTTGAAATGGAATTTATGGAATCAAAACAAGGAGGCGTAACTTTCAGAGCAGCCCCGGAGGGTAAATAACCGCCAATAATCAGGCCGTCTGAAAGAATTTGCTTAGGAGCTTACAGATGAAAACCTTAAATAAAGTTATGCTGGCAGGGAGGGGTAGCTGCCCTGTTGTTAATACAATGCGATTGGGTAAAAGCAGACATTTCCACTTTGTTTTTTCCACCAAAAGTAATTGATTTTCCCTTGGGTGAGAGCAAAACAGTCAGTTATCCAATTGATTCATAGGCTGAAAAATCATATACAATAAGTGTAAATGCAGAATATATAAATAATAAAAAGGCACAAGATGAGGTGCCAGAAATACCATACCGCCTTTCCGTAAAATGCTACCGTTTGGAAAAAAACGCAGAAGTGCTGTTTTTTGAGGACACCTATGTTGTACGGGATATAGCTTACGGGATTGGTAATGAAACGCGTATCGTACGGGAAAATATTTTTGATAACGGATATTGGTGGGAACTTAATAATCCTAACGTGCCTGATGCAGAAGGAAAACGTTATCGACTGAAGGAGGTCAGACTACCTTACGGCAGATACCGTTGTGACTTTAAGGACGAAAGTCCGCCTGAAATCAAAGTCATATTGCAAGAAGCGGGTATTGTCCGCACCGCAATAGAAATTTTTCCGTTTGAGCCTTTTATTTATTGATTTTTTAAAAGAAAAAAGATGGCGAACACCTATACATTAACAGTTAAATTTGCTCCTCCTGGAACAGATTAT
The DNA here is from genome assembly GCF_014055005.1 of Neisseria dentiae. Lineage (NCBI taxonomy): Bacteria > Pseudomonadati > Pseudomonadota > Betaproteobacteria > Neisseriales > Neisseriaceae > Neisseria > Neisseria dentiae. The sequence goes on from NZ_CP059570.1 coordinate 2,572,701, forward strand.
AAAGACGAAACTTCCACTTGGGGGCATGTATGGCTGGAAGCCCGCAAATCTGGAAAGATATTTTCAGGAGTATAAAATGCAAAAGAAATACAAATATTCGTTGTTAACCGGAATTGTGCTGGCAGGAATAATTTGTTTGCTTGCACAATTTGAATTTGTCAGGGTGGTTTCTTCACAGCTGATTAATAACCGAACCACACCTCTGCCGTTGGGAGAGGGCAAAACCACTTCCATTGAATTTGTTAATTTTTTAGAGAAACCTTATCGTGCTTATCTATTGCTGGAACTGCCAAGGGAAGAAGCAGAAAAGTACAGTGATGGTGCAATAGATAAAAAATATATCGACACTCTTGATATGGAACTTATCTGTATGCGCTTAAGCGGTAAAGAAAAAACAGTTATCTATCAACAAACGTATCGCGGGAGAGAGAGTTTTAAATACCAAACCGAATGGGCATCAGAGTTAGACAGCGAGGTCTTTAGCAATTTGTTTTTTAGCCTAGCGAGATTCACTCTACCGACGGGAAAATACCGCTGTGATTTTATCGATAAAAGCCCCGAGACTGCGAAGCGGCAATTTCCCAAAGCTGTTGTGAATGTCGGTGCATATAAGTTCTATTTTTAATTGATTGTATTTATAGAAAGGATTTGTAATGTCGAGAAAATATACATTAACAGTAAAATTCGCTCTTTAAAGAAAGGCCGTCTGAAAGGATTGATTTAGGAATTGACAGATGAAAACCTTAAATAAAGTTTTGCTGGCAGGAGGTGTGATAGCTGCTTTGTCGCTAACGCAATGCGATTTGGTAACCACCGCAACTTCCGAATTATTGTTTCCACCCAAATTGGTTGATTTTCCTTTGGGCGAGGGTAAAACAATCAGTTACCCGCTTACTTCGTGGATTGAAAAACCCTATGGCATAAATATAAAAATAGAATATATCGAAAATAAATGGGGTAAAAAGATACCAGATATGCCGTACCGTTTTTCCGTAAAATGCTATCGTTTGGAAAAAAACGCGGAAGTGCTGTTTTTCGAAGATATCTATATTATTCGGGATATATCTTATCAGGTGGATAATGAAACCTATATCAGACATGAAAATATATTAGATGGTGGACGAGGATGGGCCCCTAATAATCCAAACAATCCTGATGCTGACGGAAGAAGCCACCAACTCAAAGCGTTTAGGCTACCTTACGGCAGATACCGTTGTGATTTTAAGGATGAAAGCCCGTCGGAAATCAAAGCCATGTTGAAAGAAGCCGGTATTGTCCGAACGGCAATAGATATTTTCCCATATACCCTCATTTTTTATTAATTTTTTAAAGGAAGAGTAGTGAAAAATACTTATTCATTAACAGTAAAATTTGCTCCTAGTGGAACATCTTACTACAATCAAAAAACAGAAAAATGGGAAACTTCCACTTGGGGGCATGTATGGTTAGAAGCCCGTAAACCAGGGGAAAACTTGGGCGGAGAACCATCAATTAGTATGGGCTGGTCAACTGGAGAAAGTAAATTCAGCAAAAATGATAATCTCAGCGAAACCGACTGGAAAGACTACCAAGGTAAAAATATCAGTTCGATTACCGTAGAAATCAGCAAAGCACAATTCGAGCAGTTGGAAAGCTATCCCAAATTGGCGGCAGCGGGAAGAATCCCCGGCTTCCGTTCGGTTTACGATGCGGGCGACAACAGCTGCATCGATTTTTCGGGTAAGGGTTTGGGCTATATCGGGCTGGCCGACAAAGACTTCGACGGCAGCGGGCTGTTTTGGGCGCGCCCCGACAAACAGGTCAATGCCTTTCTCGAACAGATTGCCAAACACAGGCCGCAGGGGGCGGATTTGACGGTAACACACCGCGGGCATACCTATACGTTCGGCGAAAACGAGCGCGGGGTGGAGAAATTCTGGAAAACCGTCGACCCGTATTGGTATTTGGGCGAAAACCAACGGCAGGAACCGAATCCGGAGCAACCGCAATACGCCCACGCAATTTCCGAACCGTTTTTTGAGCGTATGTCCGAAAACACGGATATTGCCACCGTCGATATTTCCCAGCCGCTGCCGAAAAACGCGACCGACCAAGAATTTATCGATTACGCTTTCGCCGCGCTGCTCTCCGACGACGAAGAGCTGCACGACAAAGCCCTCGAAAGCCTGATGGCCTCCGACCAGGCCAAGCAGTTTGAACGCGAAAGCATGCAGGCCGCGATCGACTACGACCGCGAGCAGGAAATGCTGCGCCCGCGCGGGCCGGTGATGAGCCTGTAACGGCAAAAGGGAAAAGCAAATGAATTTGGAAACGAAAATCGACCGCCTGATTCAGAATATCGTTCTGCTTCAGGGTAAAAACGACCAGCGGCAAAAATTGATTGAAACGGCGCATTGGAAAGCCAAAAGTGCGATGGATGAAGCGGGCCGCTCGTTGGGCGATACGGCGCGCAGCATCAAAAGCCTGACCGCCGGCACGGTGGCTTCGGCCGTGGAAAAGCCTTTGCAGGAATTTGAGCAGGGCGTTGAAAAACTCTGCCGCGAGTTTGCCGTTATTGCCGCCCATGCGGACAAACAGCAGCGCGAAGCCGCCAAGCGGCTGAAAATATTCCAGTGGACGGCATTCGCCGCCCTGGCTGTTGCTGCCGTTATCAGCATCGGCTCGGCTGCTTTCATGATGAAATACGCCCGTCAGGAAATGATCCGCTCCGAATGGATTGCCGACATCAATAACGCCGTCGGCAAAGGCAAACTGTCCCGCTGCGCCGACGGCAGCGGCGTTTGCGCCAAAATCAAAGGAAAAACCGTTCGGCTGGACAAATAATTTCTGCCGTTTCGGGTTGCTGAAAGGCCGTCTGAAAATTTTTCAGACGGCCTTGTCATTTGCCAAATGAAATCATAACCGCCTTAAGGCGTGCTGTCGGCCAGCGCGTTCAATCCGGCTTTTTGTTCGTCCGTCAGTTTGGCGATGCCCAAAATAACGGAAGCGTTGGTCCAGCCGAAGCCGCCGGCGGGCACGTAGTCGAACACGGCGCCGACGTTGCCGTATTCCACATCGGTTTTGTGCGAGCCTTTGACCACGTTGAATTTTTCGGGAATCAGGCCGTTATATTCCACCGTGGCGCGGACTATCATCTGCACCCACGCATAGGCGGCTTCGTGCATTTCGCGCTCGAAACCGTAGCGTTGCAGCCCCTCCCAAATCAGAATCTGGTGCGGCGCCCAGCCGTAGGGGTAATCCCACTGACGTTCGGGGCCGCGGATTTCGGCGGAAATCGGGGCGGTGGAGGCGATGCCGCCGGCGCACAACAGCGTGCCCAGTTGCGATTTGACCATGCGCTCCGCCTGCTCTTGGCTGCACAATCCCGCCCACAACGGCAGCAGGTTGGTGGCGGAAACGAAGCGGTTTTGCGTTTTGGCGGCGGCGTTGTAGTCGTAAAACGTGCCGTCGGCTTCGTTCCATAAATATTGCTGCACGGCATCGTAGCGCGCTTTTGCTTTGGCCTGCCAGATATCGGCGGTGTGTTGCGTGCCGTTGTGCGCAAAGCCTTGCGGGAAATAATCGGCGATTAGGGCTGCGATGTCGGTTTCGATGCGGTACATAATCGCGTTCAAATCAACGCAGGCGGTGTCGGCGCATACGTCGTCGAGCCGCGTGGTGGTGTCGTGGCCGCTTTCGCGCATGGCGCGGTCGTGCACGAAGTAGCGGTCGAGGCCGGCATCTTTGATTTCGCCGGCATCGTAGGCACGCTCCATCTCTTCGACGCTCACGCCGTGTTTGGCGGCGTATTGCTGCAAAATGAAGTTGAAATGGCCGGGTTCGGTTTCTTTCGGGCGGCCGCGGCCTTCGTCGAAATAGCGGTTGAGGTCGATGTCGGCGAAGAGGTGGGTTTGCGGGTTCATCCACACGTTTTGGTATTCGTCGATGGCGATGGCCAAGTGTTCGGCCAGCCAGCTTTCAGGCAGCCGTTCGGCGTAGCGGCGGTAAAACGCGCTTAAATAGGGGGTGTAAAACGGCGGCTGCGAGCGGGTGAGGTAGTAGCTGCGGTTGGCGTTGAGCATTTTACCGTAATATTTGATTTGGTAGGCGGTGTTTTCGAGCATGCCTTTGGCCAAATCGTATTGGTCGTGCGCCATCAGGCCCAGCGCGATGAAGTAGCTGTCCCAGCCGTACATTTCGTTGAAACGCCCGCCGGGCACCACATAGGGCAGTGGTGCGTCGGCGGCTTTGTCGTATTTGAGCGCCAGCAGGCCGGGTTTTTCGTCGATTTCGGCCAAGAGGCCGTCTGAAAACGGCGGCGCGGGCAGTTCGATGATTTCGATTTGCGGGTGGGCGGCGGTAATGCGGCGGTAGTATTCGAGGCCGTCTGAATCGGCGGCGGGCACATATAAATAGGCTTTGTCGCTGCTGCGTTTTTCGTCGGCCAGCGTGGCGAGGATATTGCCGGCATCCATGCGGCGGCTGAGGGTGCACCAATAGTGGGTGCGCATCAGATAGTCGATGCGCTCGAGCGGTTTCATCCGTACATTATCGGGGTTCAATCCGCCGTTGCCCAGCCACACTTCCTGCAACAGGTTGGCCAAGTAATAAGTGCCTTTCACTTCGAGCGTTTCGCCGTTTTCGCCGGTTACCACAAAACGTTTCGGGCCTTGGTCGTCAACGGTGATGGTGTTGCTGCCGTCGGTGTCTTCCTGCGCGAGCAGGTTTTTCAATGTTTCAGTTTTGTTGATGCGCATTTTCGTAATCCTTGATGAATTTGTTCAGTAGGAACAGGGCGACAATCAAAATCGCGATCGGAATCAGCATAAAGTAAAACGCCTGCGCGCCGCCCACATGCTCGAACAGCATGCCGATAATCCGCGAGCCGAGCGTGCCGCCCAGCGCAGAGAAAATCACAATCAGGCCGGTCATCGAGCTGTGCATGCGCTGCGGCAGCGCCGACAGAGTGGCCGAGCTGATTAGCGGGTAAACCGGTGCGATAAACAGGCCGATTAAGGGGAAGATAAAGCCGATGGCGGGAATTTCGCTAAACGAATGAATCACTTTCGGGCCGGCGTTGAGCGCCTGCGGCAGCACGAAAGCCACGATGGCCGCCGCCGCCAGCAGACACACGGTCAAAAGGGCCAGCCAATGCACTTTTTTCACCGCCTGGCCGGCTAAGAAACGCCCCGCCGCCAGCGACAAAGCCAAAATGCTGGCCATTTGCACGCTTAAGGTGTCGTTCAGCGACAAAACGCGTTCGTTAAAAGTGGGCAGCCAAGTCATGATGCCTTGTTCCACCATCACGAAGCAGAACGCGCTCAACACAAAGAAAATGGTAAGCGGCAGCGCCACCAGCTTCAGCATACCCATAAAATCATCGGCTAGGCTGCCTTCCGATTTGGGGATGTCCACATCCACTTTGGTAAACAGCAGCAGCAAAAACGCCACCGCAATCAGGCCGGCCAGCAGCAGATACACGCGCAGCCAGGCGTTGGGGTCGGCCGCATCGAAAAACGCGGGAAACAGAAAATAAGCCGAAGCGATGCCGATCATGAAAAAGCCTTCGATCGAACTCATAAAGCTGTTGTGCTGCTCTTTGGTTTCGGTAAACAGGCCGATCATCGAATACACCGACACCTTGATAAACGCAAACGACACGCCGATGCATAAAAATAAAACTTTCGACGCAGCGAAGCTGTTGCCGAAAAACATATATAAACACGCGCCGAACACCACGGCCAGCGCCAGCAGCATACTGTTTTTATAACCGAATTTCGGCAGAAAAGAAGCCACGAAAAACGAAACGATGGCAATCGGCAGGTCTTTAAACGCCTCCAGAATGCTCGCTTCCGTTTCCGTAACACCATAATTGGCCAGCGATTGCTTGATCACAATGCCGACGCTGTTGAGCAATATCGCAAACACAAAATAATTGATAAACAGCGCAAGTTTGATACCGAGGTTTTTCATAAATAGCTCGCTTTGCAGGTTTATTGTTAAAAGTTATGCCAAAGCGGCTTTTCCGATAAAGAAAAGCCGCAGAGCGCAAGATTAGACTGTTTACTTGAGAAACAGTTTCAAAGGCCGTCTGAAAAACTTTTCAGACGGCCTCATGCACTTTATACGCTATAATTCCAAACTTTATAAATTTCCGTTTTTTCAAGCACCAACCATGACCCAACGCAAAATCCTCGTAACCTCCGCCCTGCCGTATGCCAACGGCAGCATCCACTTAGGCCACATGGTCGAACACATCCAAACCGACATCTGGGTGCGCTTTCAAAAACTGCGCGGCCACCAATGCCACTACTGCTGCGCCGACGACACCCACGGCACCCCCATCATGCTGGCGGCCGAAAAGCAAAACCTCACTCCCGAAGCCTTGATTGAAAAAGTGCACGCCGAGCATCTGGCCGACTTCACTGGCTTTTATATCGGCTACGACAACTATTACAGCACCCACTCGCCCGAAAACAAACAGCTTTCCGAGCAAATCTATCTCGCCCTGAAAGCAAACGGCAAAATCGAAAGCCGCACCATCGAGCAGCTGTTCGACCCCGAAAAACAAATGTTCCTGCCCGACCGCTTCGTCAAAGGCGAATGCCCCAAATGCCACGCCAAAGACCAATACGGCGACAACTGCGAAGTGTGCGGCACCACTTATTCGCCCACCGAGCTGATTAACCCCTATTCCGCCGTATCCGGTGCCGCGCCCGTATTGAAAGAATCCGAACACTTCTTCTTCAAACTCGGCGAATGCGCCGATTACCTGAAAGAATGGACTTCGGGCAGCACCACGCTGATTGACGGCCGCATCCAGCAACACTTGCAGCCCGAAGCGCTCAACAAAATGAAAGAATGGCTGCACCCCGACGAAAACGGCGAAGGCGGCTTATCCGACTGGGATATTTCCCGCGACGCCCCCTATTTCGGCTTCGAAATCCCCGGCGCGCCCGGCAAATATTTCTATGTGTGGCTAGACGCGCCTGTCGGCTACATGGCCTCGTTCAAAAACCTGTGCAGCCGCATCGGCCTTGATTACGACGAATACTTTAAAGCCGGCAGCCAAACTGAGATGTACCACTTTATCGGCAAAGACATCCTCTATTTCCACGCCCTGTTCTGGCCCGCCATGCTCGAATTTTCCGGCCACCGCGCCCCCACCGGCGTGTTCGCCCACGGCTTTTTAACCGTCGACGGCCAAAAAATGTCCAAATCGCGCGGCACCTTCATCACCGCCCGCTCCTATCTCGACGGCAGCCTCAACCCCGAATGGATGCGCTACTACATCGCCGCCAAACTCAACAGCCGCATCGAAGACATCGATTTGAACCTGAACGACTTCATCGCCCGCGTCAACAGCGATTTGGTCGGTAAATACGTCAACATCGCCGCCCGTGCCGCCGGCTTTATCGCCAAACGCTTCGAAGGCCGTCTGAAAAACGTTGCCGGCAGCGAATTACTGGCCAAACTCGCCGCACAATCCGAAACCATCGCCGCCGACTACGAAACCCGCGAATACGCCAAAGCCCTGCGCGAAATCATGGCGCTGGCCGACATCGTCAACGAATACGTCGACGCCAACAAACCGTGGGAGCTGGCCAAACAAGAAGGCCAAAGCGAACGCCTGCACCAAGTGTGCAGCGAGCTGATCAACGCCTTCGCCATGCTCACCGCCTACCTCGCGCCCGTGTTGCCGCAAACCGCGCAAAACGCCGCCAAGTTCCTGAATTTAGACAACCTCACCTGGGCCAACACCCGCGAAACCCTGTCTGAAAACCACACCATCAACCCATATCAACACCTGATGCAACGAGTGGAGCAAAAACAAGTGGACGACTTAATCGAAGCCAACAAACAAAGCATTCAGACGGCCTCTGCCGAAGCCGCACCGGCCGCAGAAAGCAGCCAATACACCCCCGTTGCCGAACAGGCAAGTTTCGACGACTTTATGAAAATCGATATGCGCGTGGCCAAAGTGCTCAACTGCCAAGCCGTAGAAGGCAGCACCAAACTGTTGAAATTCGACCTCGACTTCGGCTTCGAGCAGCGCGTGATTTTCTCCGGCATCGCCGCCAGCTACCCCAATCCCGCCGAGCTTAACGGCCGCATGGTGATCGCCGTCGCCAACTTCGCCCCGCGCAAAATGGCCAAATTCGGCGTATCCGAAGGCATGATCCTGTCCGCCGCCGCCGCCGACGGCAAACTGAAGCTGTTGGATGTGGATGCCGGCGCGCAGCCGGGGGATAAGGTGGGTTAACAAGCAGCAACTGAATGCCTGAGACCTTTGCAAAAAAAACCAATTCAACCCTGAAAAGGTTTGTGCCTCGTCATTAGCTTCGCAAGTCCGCTGCGCTACCCCCGCGTAGGCGGGAATCCAGCCTTTAAACCATTAAGTATTTTATTTCAATAGTTTACGAAAACGACTGGATTCCCGCCTACGCGGGGGTAGCGCAGCGGACTTGCGAAGCTAATGACGATGGTTGAATATTTCAGACGGCCTAAATGAATTTTGCAAAGGTCTCTGCCTGTCTGAACGACAGGATCCGCTTAAAAACCAAAGGCTGACGTCCTTAAACGACGTCAGCCCCAAACTTTTCAGAAACTGGAGACGGAACAATGGCGAACCGAACCGAACCGAACCGAACCGAACCGAACCGAACCGAACCGAACCGAACCGAACCGAACCGAACCGAACCGAAATTATACACGAAAACCAAAATAATTTCAAACAGAACAAAATCTTACAATTAAAACAATTATTCCCCGAAATCTTTTGTGAAGAACAAATTGATTTTGAAAAACTCAAACTGGTGTTGGGCGAAGACAATCTTTGCGCCCAAAACGAACGCTATCAACTGGGCTGGGCAGGCAAATCCGATGCCTACCGCACCTTGCAATCGCCCACATTCAACACGCTTGCGCCCTGCGTTGCCGAAAGCGTAAATTTCCACGACACGCAAAACGTATTTATCGAAGCAGAAAATTTGGAAGCCCTGAAAATTCTGCAAAAATCTTACGCGGGCAAAGTCAAAATGATTTACATCGACCCGCCCTACAACACAGGCAGCGACAGCTTTGTCTATCCCGACAAATTCGCCGAAACCCGCGACGAATACGCCCGCCGCGTAGGCGACAAAGACCAAGACGGCTATTTATTGCGCGACGGCGCATTTGCCGGCGCGTGGCGCAAAAACAGCAAAGACAACGGACACTATCACAGCAACTGGCTCTCCATGATGCTGCCGCGCCTGCATTTAGCAAAAACCCTGTTGCGCGAAGACGGAGTGATTTTTATCAGCATTGATGATAATGAACAAGCGCAACTGAAATTGCTTTGCGATGAAGTGTTTGGGGCGGAGAATTTTGTGGCAACTCTGATTTGGAAAAATGGGCGAACTTCCGCAGCACATTTTACGCATGAGCACGAAAACATTATTTGTTATGCAAAGAGTAAGGTTGAACTAGAGCTATTTAAATATGATGGTGAGGCATGCGTAACAGACCGAACTGTTAAAAAACCAAGTTCTAAAAACCCGTTATCAATCATTGAATTTCCAGCAGGAATAGAATTCGAGAGTGAAGATAAAGTTTTTCCTAATATTATTGGTGATAAAGAACCTATAAAAATAGTGAAAGGTAAATTTGAATCTAAAAATAGAAAACTTGCTCAACCAGTTTCATTAGAAGCCGCATGGACTATGGCGGATATGATAAGAAATTGGTTAAAAGGAGAAGAGGTTATTGATCAAAAAGGGCAAAAAGTTCGCCGTTTTTTCTTTAAATCAAATGGGGTACTGCAATATGAAAAAGAAAAAGGCACCTTTCATCCCAAAACAATTATTACGGAATTTACGACCAAACAAGGTAGCAATGTATTAATTGATTTACTGGAAGATCCGGTTTTTGACTTTCCCAAACCCCCATCGTTAGTTGCTTATTTAGTAAGTTTTGTTTGCTCTAATAAAAATGACCTAATCCTAGATTTCTTCTCCGGCTCCGGCACAACCGCCCACGCTGTAATGCAACTGAATGCCGAAGACGGCGGCAGCCGCCGTTATATTTGCGTGCAATTACCTGAAGAAACCGCCGAGAATTCCGAAGCGCGCAAAGCCGGTTTCGCCAATATCGCCGAAATTGCCAAAGAACGCATCCGCCGTGCAGGCGCGCAAATCCGTAGGTCGGGCATTGATACCCGACAAAACATGCCGTCTGAAAATGCGGATACCGCTGCGGGCGCGGTGTCGGGCATCAATGCCCGACCTACGGTGGACACGGGTTTCAAAGTATTCAAATTAACCGAAAGCCATTTCAAACAATGGCGCAGACCGCTTTCAGGCAGCCTGAACGAGCAGCAGCAATTGGCTTTGCTGGAAGAATTTCAAAATATCGTCTATGAAAACGCCGGCGTTGAAAATATGGCTTATGAATTGATGTTGCGCTTGGGCTTTGAATTAACGGACAGCATTGAATTTGCTGATAATGTGGTGTGGCTGAACAATGCCGCGCAAACACGCAAAACCGCGCTGTTGTTGGATACCGTCAATCAAGCGGTGTTGGACGAAGTGCGCGCCCAATCGCCCAAAAAAGTGTTTGTGCTGGATAAGGCGTTTGCAGGCGATGATGCGCTGAAAACCAATGCCGCCTTGCAGTTTAAAGACGCTGATATTGACTTTGAAACGCTGTAACGGTGGTGCAAAATGGAATTGAAGTTTGAACAATTGGATTATCAGCACGACGCCGTTAATGCGGTGGTGCGTTTGTTTCAGGGCGAACCCAATCAAGAGCAAACCTTTGCTTTGCAATCGGATTTTTTGCCCGTTGTAGGCAATCGGCGCGTTTTGCCGTTGGACGAAATCGGCAAAAATTTAAACGAAGTGCAACAAGATTTCAGCCTGCAAAAAACGCAAATCGGCGAACACGGCTTAAATTTTTCCGTGGAAATGGAAACGGGAACGGGCAAAACTTATGTGTATTTGCGGACGATTTTTGAATTGAACCGCAGATATGGTTGGCGGAAATTTGTGATTGTTGTGCCGAGTGTGCCGATTCGTGAAGGTGTGTTGCAAAGCATTCGCGCGATGACGGCGCATTTTCAGACGGCCTTTGACGGCGTGCATTTTGCCCATTCGGTGTACAGCAGCGACCGTTTGAACCGCTTGCGCAGCTTTGCCACCGGCACGCATATCGATATTTTGATTATGAATATTGACGCCTTCAAAAAAGACGACAATGTGATTAACCGCGCCAATGAAAGCGGCGAAGCCCCCATATTGCAAATCAGCCAAACCCAGCCGATTGTGATTGTGGACGAACCACAAAACATGGAAACCGATTTGGCAAAACAAGCGATTGATTCGTTAAACCCTTTGTTTGTGTTGCGTTATTCCGCCACGCACAAAAATCCGTATCACAAAATTTACAGCTTAAATCCCGTGCAAGCCTATAACAAAAAATTGGTGAAGCAGATTGAAGTGGAACCTGTGTTGGCGCAAAACGATGTCAATGGCGCGTATGTGGTGTTGAAAGGATTTGTAGCAGGCAAGAAAAAATTAACCGCCGAAGTAGAAATTCATTTCAATGATAAAAAAGAAGTGAAAAAGAAAACGGTTAAGGTATCTTCGGGCGATGATTTGTTTGATAAATCAGGCGGGAATGAAAGTTACCGGCACGGTTTTATTGTCAATGGCTTGGATGCGGAATCGGGCGAAATAACCTTATCAAACGGTCAAGTCATCACGCTGGGCGAAGACGATGATTTAATCCGCGACGAAATCATGAAAAAGCAGATGGAATGCGCGATTCAAGAGCATTTGAAAAAAGAGAAGCGTTTAAACCCGAAAGGGATTAAGGTTTTATCGTTGTTTTTTATTGATAAAGTGGCGAATTATCGTGAAAACGGCAAATTTGCGCGTTGGTTTGCGGAAATTTACGAGCGCGAAACGGGCGAAAGTGCAAACGGTGTGCATGACGGCTATTTTTCGCAAGACAAAGGCAAGGATAAAGACACCAACGGTAGCAGCAAGGCCGATGAAGACACTTACAATCTGATTATGAAAGATAAGGAAAAATTGTTGTCGTTTGACAGCAAATTGCGCTTTATTTTTTCGCATTCCGCGCTGAAAGAAGGCTGGGACAATCCGAATGTGTTTCAAATTTGTACGCTCAACGAAACGCGTTCGCCGATTAAAAAACGGCAGGAAATCGGGCGCGGTTTGCGTTTGGCGGTCAATCAAAAAGGCGAGCGGGTGCGCGATGACGGCGTGAATATTCTTACTGTGATTCCGAATGAAAGCTATGAAAGTTTTGCCGCCAATCTGCAAAAAGAGTATGAAGACGAATGCGGTATCCAATTTGGTAACGGTGGCGCGAAAAGGGCAAGCGACAGAACCCGGCAGACGTATCGCAAAGGTTTTACGCTAGACCCTGAATTTTTGGCAATTTGGCAGAAATTGCAGCATAAAACGCGTTATGCGGTGCAGTTTGAGCGGGAAAAACTGATTCAGACGGCCTGCGAAAAAATCAAAGCGATGCCTGTTATCCAAAAGCCGCAGATTGTGGTGCAAAAGGCGGTGATTCACCAATCCCTGACGGACGGCATTTGGGGGGAGGAGCGCAACAGCAGGGCGGGGCAAACCGATATTGATTGGGCTATTCCCGATATATTGCACGAGATCCAAAAGAAAACCCGGCTGACTCGGCAAACCGTGTTTGAGATTCTGAGCCAATCGGGCAGAATCGGCGAAATCGGCAACAACCCTCAGCGGTTTATCGATTTGGTGTCCGAAAAAATCCAAACGGCCTTGCACGGCTTGATGATTGAAGGTATCGAATATTTCAGAATGCCGGAAAGAGATGATGCGGTTTATCGGCAAAGCCTGGCCCGCTGGCAGGAGCTGGAACAATACGGTGCGGAGTTTTTCAAAAACCAATATACCTTTGAAATCAATCAGGAAGACGGCATAAAAAAAGAAAAAACCATTTTCGCCGACTATATCCCGCTGGATTCCGGAACAGAGAACCAATTTGCCCGCGATTGTGAAAGCCACGAAAATGTGAAGTTTTATTTTAAACTGCCCGAGTGGTTCAAAATTCCTACGCCCATCGGCAACTATAACCCGGACTGGGCATTGGTGATGGAAAATCAGGAAAAAGTGTATTTCATTGCCGAAACGAAAAATACCGGCAAAGGCATACAGGAAGGTGTGGACATGGATAAATTGCACGAATCCGAGCAGCAGAAAATCCAATGTGCCAAACGGTGTTTCGAGGTGTTCGACGGGGTGAGTTACAGGGTGGTGGAGAAGGTGACAGAGTTATAAATAAATTAATATCTTCATATGGTTATAAATAGGTCAGGCCGTCTGAAAAGTTTTCAGACGGCCTGAAACCTTTGCAAAAAAAGCCGTTTTAATCCTGAATTTATTTATATTTCGCCATACCCGGGCTTGACCCGAGTATCTCTTTTTCTTCTCAAACAAACAGATGCTCGGGTCAAGCCCGAGCATGACGCAAGCGTTTTAAGGTATCGAAAAGAATTTTGTAAAGGTCTCTGCCTGAAACCTTTATTGCCCTTACCCAATCACTCACCCAAACAACTTACCCTGCGCCAATACGGCTCTCACCGGCGCGAAATCGCGGCGGTGTTCGGGCAGGGCGCCGAATTCGGCGAGGGCGGCGAGGTGGGCGGCGGTGCCGTAGCCTTTGTGTTTGTCGAAGCCGTATTGCGGGTAACGCGCGGCTAGGGCATACATTTCGGCGTCGCGTGCGGTTTTGGCGAGCACGGAGGCGGCGGAGATTTCGATGATTTTGCTGTCGCCTTTCACCACGGCTTCGGCGGCAATGCCTAAATTTTTCGGTACACGGTTGCCGTCTATCAGCACTTTCTGCGGCGGCACGGCCAAGCCTTGCACGGCGCGGGTCATGGCGAGCAGGGTGGCGTTTAGGATATTGAGTTCGGCGATTTCCTGCACATCGGCGCTGGCCACGCTCCAGGCGACGGCCTGCGCTTTGATTTGTGCGGCCAGTTCATTGCGCTTGTTTTCGCTGAGTTTTTTGGAATCGGTAAGGCCGGGCAGGTTGGGGCAGGGCGGCAGAATCACGGCGGCGGCAAATACGCTGCCCACCAAAGGGCCGCGCCCGGCTTCGTCGACGCCGGCGGTGAGAACGGTGTTCATGCGGTTATCTTTCAGACGGCCTCGGGTGCGGCTTCGGGCACGGCGGCGGCAATGCCTGCTTCGGCCAGCACGGCGCTTGCGGCCAATGCGTCGGTGTCTTTCTGCAAAAGCCGGTGGAGGTTGAGGAAATCCTGCTGCAAGGCGGCAACGTCTTGCGGTGATTCATACCATTCGGCCACGGCGGCGGCCAGTTTGGCGGGGGTGGCGTCGTCTTGCAGCAGCTCGGGCACGGCGCCTTTGCCGAGCAGGATATTGGGCAACCCCACATGGGGCACGTTGATTTTGCGTTTCACATAGGCGTAGGTGAGCGGCGAGATTTTATAGCTGATAACCATGGGTCGCTTGCACAGCGCCACTTCCAGCGTGGCGGTGCCGCTGGTAACCAGCACTACGTCGGCGGCGGTGCAGGCCAAGTCGGCGTGTGCGCTCATCAGTTGGATGGGCAGGCCGATAAATTCGCCTTGGTGCAGAATCGAAATCAGGCGGCTGCGGGTGGCCACGGTGGCCACGGGCAGCAGGAAGCGGGCGGAGGGGTAGCGTTGCAGCAGCAGGCGGGCGGTGCGGAAGAATATCGGCGCCATATAGTCGATTTCGCTCACGCGGCTGCCGGGCATCAGGCAGAACACGGGTTCCCACGGTTCGATTTTCATGTGGCGGCGTGCGGCGTCGCGGTCGGCATCGAGCGGCAAGGTTTGCGCCAGCGGGTGGCCGACAAACTCGGCCCGGCCGCCGGCTTCTTGGTAAAGCTGCGGCTCCATCGGAAACAGGCACAGCACGCGGTTGACTTGTTCCACAATGGTGTTGACCCGTTCGCGCCGCCACGCCCACACCGAGGGGCTGACGTAGTGCACGGTGGGGATGCCTGCTTTTTTGAGTTTTTCGGCCACGCCGAGGTTGAAGTCGGGCGCGTCGATGCCCACGAACACGTCGGGGCGGATGCGTTTGAGGTCGCGCACCAGGCCGCGGCGGATTTTCAGGATTTCGGGCAGGCGCTTCACCACTTCGGCAAAGCCGCGCACGGCCAGTTTTTCTTGGTCGTAGAGGCTTTCGAAACCTTTGGCCAGCATACGCGGCCCGCCGATGCCGACGAAATGCGCCTGCGGGCAGCGCTGCTTGATGGCGGCCATCAGGTGTGCGCCGAGCAGATCGCCGGAGGCTTCGCCGGCGCACAAGGCGATGGTGAGGGGGCGGTTG
This sequence comes from Neisseria dentiae, assembly GCF_014055005.1. NCBI lineage: Bacteria > Pseudomonadati > Pseudomonadota > Betaproteobacteria > Neisseriales > Neisseriaceae > Neisseria > Neisseria dentiae. Next base: position 2,588,054 of record NZ_CP059570.1, read on the forward strand.
GCGGGCGGTTGGTGGGAAGTCATAAATAAAACAATGCAATATAGAGCAGGCGGTATTGTACCGAAATTTATCAAAATGCCGTGGGATTTTGCCCAAGCGGTAGGCCTGTATGATAAGAGAGAGGCAGGCCGCCGAAAGTTTCAGACGGCCGGAATGAATTTTGCAAAGGCTTTCGGCCGTCTGAAAACATAGGGCGGCCAAACTTGAAAACGGCCATTAAACAAGTGGTTTTGCGATACCGCCGCCATCAGCGCGGTTTCGGATAAAACAGAATCTCGCTTTCGCCTGCGGGCAGCTGCCGCTTTTTAATTGCGTGGCCGTACACGGTTTCGAGCGTGGCGGTGAGGGTTGCGCCGTCGGCGAACATCCGGTTGACGGCGGCGCGGGCGGCGGCTTCGTCGCTGAAATCCAACGAAGCCCACAGGCCGAGGGTTTCCATATCCTGCCAAAAGGTTTCGGGGCGGCGGTAGGAAAGCTCGAGTTTGGCAGTGTCCATCACCGGGTCGTAAAAGCCGTGGTGGAACAGCATATCGCCCAAATCGTGCATATCGAAAAGCATCGGCGCGTTAACGGCGATGCCCGCTTCTTTCAGACGGCCTGTCAAACCGTTCAGGCTGTCGATGCCGAAATGGGTGAAAAACAGCAGGCCGTCGGGCTTCAGCGCGCGCGCCCAGTTTTCAAAAACCGGCACGGGTTCGCGCGCGGTGATCAGGCCCAGGTTAGACCACAACATATCGGCCGCCGCTTCGGGCAGCGGTTCGGTAAGGCTTTGGCAGTGCTGCGGCACGGTTTTGCCGGTGAGTTTCTGCCATAAGCCGGTTTTGCGCGCGTCGGCGGCCGCTTGCAGAAAAGCGGGGCGCGGATCGTATTCGGCAAACGCGGCTTTGGGGTAGCGCGCGGCAAGCAGGCGGCGGCTTTCGTCGGCATCGGCGCCCGCCAGCACGATTTGCTGCGGGGCGGTGCGCACCAGTTGCAGGCGTTCGTCGGTATTGCGGGCGAGCAGGCGGTGGACGGCCCAGCGGTCGGATGTGTTCGTCATTTGTTTGTCAGGTTCGGCAAAGATTTCAGGCCGTCTGAAAGTTTTTCAGACGGCCTGTTCAAATCGATATAGGCCGGTATTGAAAACCGCCATTTTACCCGAAACCCAAACAGCCGGTTTGCCAATAAGCGCTTGGCGGCTCGGTTTATTCGGGTTTGACGGAGGCTTTCACCCAAGCCAGGCTTTCGCGCACGATTTTGCGCGAATAATCCAGCGTTTTTTCGTCGCAGTCGTCTATGCCCGAATAAACCTGTAGGTTTTTTTCATGGCCCCATTGCTTGTCGGCCAGCCAGCGCGCCCGTTTGAGATGGTAGTCGGCACTAACGATAACGACGTTGCTGTTGTTGGTGAGCGGAATCGAGCTGAACAAAATGTTTTCGTAAGTGTTTTCCGATTTGCCTTCGGTGGCGATGCGCGATTCGGGCACGCCCAGCTCGATGGCGATGGCTTTCATATGGCGGGCTTCGTTGCTGCCGTCGCTGTCGGTGCCGCCGCTCACCACCAGTTTGGGCACTTTGCCCGCATGATAAAGGTCGGCGGCGGCGGCCACGCGCGAGCGCAGGCAGGGGTTGGGGCGGCCGTTTTTGTTGACGGCATTGCCCAACACCAACGCGGCATCGGCGGGTTGGATTTCTTCGATGGTGATGCGGCGGGCGGATACCGCCGAAACATACACCCAAATCAGCAGCAGAAACCAGCATAAGGCCAGCGCCACAGGCAGATAGAGCAACATATAGCGTTTTTTATTCATATTGTTCAGATGGTTGTGTGGCAGGGTTTGTGATGTAGGAGTGCGCGCCGCGTGAGTTTTTTTCAGATGGCCGCAGGTATACCCGGCAAGCCGCACTTTACCGCAAGTTACTGCGGTATAAAGGCAACAAACAAAAATCTATGTAAAAAATAATCTGAAAGCGCAACAAACGGGCAATAAAATTGCCGAGCGGAATAAAATAAGGAATGCGCGGTTGATAAAACGGTTTAAAATATAACCAAACAAAATAAAAACGCCACGGCGCCAACCCGCCCGGCCGCGCCGCCGCACGGCTTTTAAGTTTCTTTTTATTTCGTTTGGTTATACCATATGAATAAAATATGGCTCAATGAAAGTTATCCGCTCATGAATCCCACCTTATCCGCTTTAACCGCCCGCCTCAACGAGCGCGGGCAAACCGTAACCTGCGCCGAATCGTGCACCGGCGGCCTGCTGGCTGCCGAACTCACCCGCCTGCCGGGCAGCTCGGCATGGTTTCACACAGGCTTTATCACATACAGCAACGAAGCCAAGCAGCAGCTTTTGGGCGTGAAAAGCAACACGTTGGATTTTTACGGCGCGGTGAGCGAGGAAACCGTGCGCGAAATGGCGCTCGGTGCGCTGATTGCCGCCAAGGCCGACTATGCCTTGAGTATTTCCGGCATTGCCGGGCCGGAAGGCGGCAGCGAGGCCAAACCCGTCGGCACGGTGTGGTTCGGGCTGGCCACCAAGCAGCGCATTTGGGCGCAGCGCGCGTTTTTCGAGGGCGACCGCGACAGCATACGCGGGCAGGCCGTGCAGTTTGCGCTGGCGTTTTTAAACGGAAAAATGGAAGGAGCGGGCGGCGGAAAATAAGCTTGCCGGTTTTACAAAGTCGCCGGTTGTGCAGGCGATATTAAAGATTAGGCCGTCTGAAAAGTTTTCAGACGGCCTTTCGTTATAGTTAAACTGCGGCAGCCGGCATCAATACCGGTAAGCCCGCAATTTGCGCTTGATTTCGGGCAGCGCGGCCAGTGCCGCCTGTTCGCCGAGTTTGATGGCCTGCGTTTTCTGGTCGAAACCGCCCACCGCGCCCAAGTGCTGCACCTGCGGCTTGATCACGATGTCGGCTTTGGCCAGCTCGTTGCGCAGCGCGGCGGTGCTCATGATATTGAGGCTTTGGTCGAGGTAAGAGAAAAAGCCCGCTTCCGACAGTTTCGCGGGTTTGGCGGAAATATCCACCGCAATCACCAGATTGGCGCCCATGTTTTTGGCCGCGCTCACCGGTACGGGGGCGGAGAGGCCGCCGTCGACATAACGTCTGCCGCCGATTAAGGCGGGTTGGAACACATTGGGAATGCTCACCGAGGCGCGCACGGCCTGGCCGGTGTTGCCACGGTTGAAGGCCACCATCTTGCCGCTTTCCAAATCGGTGGCGACGGCGGCGAATTTAAGTGGCAGGCTCTGCAAGGGGCGGTTGCCGACTTTGCGGTTGATGTAGTCTTGCAGCTTTTGCCCGCGGATAAAGCCGGTGGTGGAAAGGGTTAAATCGACCAAATCGGTTTTGCCCAACACTTCTGCTTCCAATTCGAGCCGGTCGGGCGACATGCCTGAAGCGTAAAGGCTGCCCACAATCGAGCCTGCGCTGGTGCCGGTAACCAGGTTGACGGGAATGTTGTTGGCTTTCAAAACCTTAATCACACCGATATGGGCAAAGCCTTTCGATGCGCCGCCGCCGAGCGCCAGGCCGACCACGGCTTTGGGTTTGGCCTGCACGGGCGGTTGGGCGGGCGGTGCGGGTTGTTTCGACGTGCCGCAGGCGGCAAGCAGCACGGCGGCAAAAACGGGCAGGGAGAGACGGATGTTCATGGCAGTTGGCAGTTATTAAAAGACGCATGATTATAACGGTTTATGCGTATAAAAATGTAATAAAAACGTTGGGGTTGGATAAATCGGGCCGTCTGAAAACGGGCAGGGCGGAAATGCCGAGCGGTCTGCTTTCAGACGGCCTGCTGCGGATTTGGCGAAGGCTGAACTACTTAGTAACCGCTCCGTCATACTTGGGCCAAGCCCGGGTATGACGCGCATACTTTTTCTTAAGTTGATTTACTATAAAAGACGTGTTTGCTTTCCCATAAAAAACAAAGGCCGCCGCACATTGATGTATAATCACCGTCTTAAATTTTCTGCTGTTTACAGGATGCCCGATTATGATCAACCCCATTTCCGCCCTTTCCCCGCTCGACGGCCGCTACGCCCGATCCGTTGAGGCGCTGCGCCCGATTTTTTCAGAATACGGCCTGATGAGGGCGCGTGTGAAAGTCGAACTCAACTGGCTCAAAGCATTGGCTGCCGAGCCGAAAATCACCGAAGTGCCCGCGTTCAGCAGCTTTACCGTTGCCGAAATCGACCGCGTGATCGAAGATTTTTCGCTGGAAGACGCCGCAGCGGTGAAAGCCATCGAAGCCACCACCAACCACGATGTGAAAGCCATCGAATATTGGTTGAAAGAGCGCTTCGCCGGCGTGCCCGAAGTGGCCGCCGCCAGCGAGTTTATCCACTTCGCCTGCACCAGCGAAGACATCAACAACCTTTCCCACGCGCTGATGCTGGCTGAAGCACGCGAAACCGTGCTGCTGCCCAAACTGGCCGAAATCACCGCCAAGCTCACCGAAATGGCGCACAATCTGGCCGCCGTGCCGATGATGAGCCGCACCCACGGCCAACCCGCCACCCCCACCACGCTGGGCAAAGAAACCGCCAATGTGGTTTACCGCCTGCAACGCCAAACCAAACAGCTCGAATCGCAGCAGTTTTTAGGCAAAATCAACGGCGCCGTGGGCAACTACAACGCCCATATGGTGGCCTATCCCGATGTGGATTGGGAAACGCACTGCCGCAAATTCGTTGAAGAATCGCTGGGTTTGACCTTCAACCCCTACACCATCCAAATCGAGCCGCACGACTACATGGCCGAGTTTTTCCAAACCATCAGCCGCATCAACACCATATTGATCGACTTCAACCGCGACGTTTGGGGTTATATTTCGCTCGGCTATTTCAAGCAGAAAGTGAAGGCAGGCGAAGTCGGTTCTTCGACCATGCCGCATAAGGTCAACCCGATTGATTTTGAAAACTCCGAAGGCAACCTGGGCATGGCCAACGCCGTGTTAGGCTTTTTGGCCGAAAAACTGCCTGTTTCGCGCTGGCAGCGCGACCTGACCGACAGCACCGTGCTGCGCAATATGGGCGTGGGCGCGGGCTACACCGTGTTGGGCTGGGTGGCGCACCTGCGCGGCCTCAACAAGCTCGAAGCCAACCCCGCCGCGCTGGCCGCCGATTTGGACGCCACCTGGGAATTGTTGGCCGAGCCTATCCAAACCGTGATGCGCCGCTACGGCGTGGCCAACCCGTATGAAAAACTGAAAGACCTCACCCGCGGCAAAGACGGCATTACCCCCGAAGTGCTGAAAGTGTTTGTGGAATCGCTGGAAATCCCCGCCGAAGCCAAACAGCAGCTGCTCGCACTCACGCCCGCGCTGTATGTGGGCAAGGCCGAGGAATTGGCGAAGCGGATTTGAAAACCGGTTGGTTGGCAGTAAGGCAAAAAGGCCGTCTGAAAACGTTTTCAGACGGCCTTTGCTTTTAATCAAAACATCTATCAAACCACCAAACAGGCGTTATTCCACCGTTACCGATTTGGCCAGATTGCGCGGTTTGTCGACATCGGTGCCGCGCGCGAGGGCGGCGTGGTACGACAATAACTGCACGGGAATGGTGTGCACGATGGGCGACAACACGCCTACATGGCGCGGGGTGCGGATAACGTGTACGCCTTCGCCTTCGTTGAAGTGGCTGTCGAGGTCGGTAAACACAAACAGCTCGCCGCCGCGCGCGCCCACTTCCTGCATATTGGCTTTCACTTTATCCAACAGGCTGTCGTTGGGGGCGATCACCACCACGGGCATATTTTCGTCCACCAGCGCCAGCGGGCCGTGTTTCAGCTCGCCCGCGGGGTAGGCTTCGGCGTGGATGTAGGTGATTTCTTTCAGCTTCAGCGCGCCTTCGAGGGCAATCGGGTAGTGGATGCCGCGGCCTAAGAACAATGCGCTGGTTTTCTTGGCGAACTTTTGCGCCCAAGCGGCGATTTGCGGCTCGAGGTTCATCACGTGTTGGATGCTGCCGGGCAGCTGGCGCAATTCTTCGAGATAGGCGCGGGCCTGCCCGCTGCTCACCAAACCGCGCATTTTGCCGAGGGTAACGGCCAGGCCGAACAATACGACCAGCTGGGTGGTGAAGGCTTTGGTGGAGGCCACGCCGATTTCGGCGCCGGCGCGGGTGTAGAGCACTAGTTCGCTTTCGCGCGGCAGGGCGGATTCCATCACGTTGCAGATGGAAAGGCTGTGTTTGTGGCCGAGCGATTGGGCGTATTTCAGCGCTTCCATGGTGTCGAGCGTTTCGCCGGACTGGGAAATGGTGATAATCAGCTGTTTGGGGTTGGCGATCACGTCGCGGTAGCGGTATTCGCTGGCGATTTCCACGTCGGTCGGCACTTTGGCGATGCTCTCCAGCCAGTATTTGCTGGTGAGGGCGGAATAATAAGATGTGCCGCAGGCGAGGATTTTGATGCTGTCGATATCGTTGAACACTTCGCGGGCGTTTTTGCCGAAGTTTTCCGGCTCGAAGCCGCCGTCGAGAAACACTTCGGCGGTGTCGGCGATGGCGCGGGGCTGCTCGTGGATTTCTTTCTGCATGAAGTGGCTGTAGGGGCCGAGTTCGAGCGAGGCGAGTGAAAGTTCGGATACTTTCACTTTGCGCTGGGCGGGGTTGCCGGTTTTGTCGATCAGTTTTTCGATGCCGCCGGCGCGCAACACGGCGATGTCGCCGTCTTCAAGGTAGGCGATGTTGCGGGTGAAGGCAATTACGGCGGAAACGTCGGAGGCGATAAAGGTTTCGTTGTCGCCCAGCGCAATCAGCAGCGGGCAGCCCATGCGGGCAACCACCATTTCGTCGGGGTTGTCTTGCGCAATCACGGCGATGGCGTAGGCGCCGTGGAAATTTTTGGTGGCCGACTTAACGGCTTCAAACAGGTTGCCGCCGTTTAGGCTATATTCGTGTTTGACGCTGTGGGCGATCACTTCGGTGTCGGTTTGCGATTCGAATTCGTAGCCCAAGCCTTGCAGGCGGGTGCGCTCGTCTTCAAAGTTTTCGATGATGCCGTTGTGCACCACGGCAATCAGGCCGCCCGAAATATGCGGGTGGGCGTTGGGTTCGGTTACGCCGCCGTGGGTGGCCCAGCGGGTGTGGCCGATGCCGATGTGGCCGAACAGACCTTTTTCTTTGGCCGCGTCTTCCATCAACTGCACGCGGCCGACACGGCGCACGCGCTTGATTTTTTCGCCGTCGAACACGGCGATGCCTGATGAATCATAGCCCCGGTATTCCAAGCGTTTGAGGCCGTCTGTTAAAAAATCCACAACGTTGTGGTTGGCGCGGATGGCGCCTACGATACCGCACATAAAAGTTCCTTAGTATCAGGTTGGTGAAAAATCCATACCGCTGACTTTCAGACGGCATGGGGAGAAAGGTTACTGTTTTTTAGATATAAGCCGTAGGTTTGTATGATTTGTTTCTTACTCTTCTGATTTTTCAGACGGCCTGTATTGTTGGATTGCCCGACAGGCCGTCTGAAAACGGCAGCAAACAATGCGGTTTATTTCTTGCTTTCTTTCTCGGGCCGTATCCAGCCTTCGATGATGGTTTGGCGGGCGCGGGCGAGTACGAGGGTGTTGTCTTCGCAGTTTTTGGTGATGGTGCTGCCGCCGCCGATGGTTACTTTGTTGCCCAGCGACACGGGGGCGACCAGCACCACGTTCGAGCCGATGCGCACGTCGTCGCCGATTACGGTTTTGTGTTTGTTCACGCCGTCGTAGTTGGCGGTGATGGTGCCGGCGCCGATATTGGTTTGGCTGCCGATTTCGGCATCGCCCAGATAAGTGAGGTGGTTGGCTTTGCTGCCTTTGCCCATCACGGTGTTTTTCACCTCAACGAAGTTGCCGATGTGTACTTCGTCGGCCAGTTTCGCGCCGGGGCGCAGGCGGGCATAGGGGCCGATGGCGGCGGCGGTGCCGATTTCGCAGTTTTCCAGGCTGGAAAACGGGGCGATTTTGGTTCCGGCGCCGATTTTGGCGTTTTTAATCACACAGTTGGCGCCGATTTCCACGTTGTCGCCCAGCTCCACTTCGCCTTCGAGCACCACGTTCACATCAATCACCACATCTTGGCCGTGTTTCAGACGGCCTCTCAAATCGAAGCGGGCGGGATCGCGCAGGGTTACGCCGGCGGTGAGCAGCGCTTGCGCCTGATTGGTTTGGAAAATGCGTTCCAGCTCTGCGAGCTGCACTTTGTTGTTGACGCCGGCGGCCAGATAAGAGGCGGCCACCTGCACGGGGCGCACGGCGATGCCGTCGGCGTTGGCCAGCGCAATCAGGTCGGTTAAATAATATTCGCCCTGCGCGTTGTTGCTGGAGAGGCTGTTCAGCCAGCTTTCGAGCTTGGCGTTGGGCAGCACCAAAATGCCGGTGTTGGTTTCTTTCACGGCTTTTTGTTCGGGGTTGGCATCTTTTTCTTCGACAATCGCCACCACTTTGCCGCCTTCGCGGATGATGCGGCCGTAGCCTGCGGGGTTGTCGAGCACATCGGTAAGCAGGCCGACTTCGCTGCCCGCGGCTTCGAGCAGGGCTTCAAGCGTGGCGGTGTCGGTGAGCGGCACGTCGCCGTAGAGCACCAGCGTGCGGCCTTCCGGGGGCAGGTGCGGCAAGGCCATTTTCACGGCGTGGCCGGTGCCGAGCTGTTCGGTTTGCTCCACCCAGTTCACGTCGCGCTTTACTCTTTCGCGCACCATTTCTTTGCCGTGGCCGATAACCACATGAATGCCTGCGGGGTTGAGGCTGCGGGCGGTGTCGATAACGCGCGCCATCATCGGTTCGCCGCCGATTTCGTGCAGCACTTTGGGCAGTTTGGAATACATGCGCGTGCCTTTGCCCGCGGCGAGGATAACAACGTGAAGAGGTGATTGGCTCATGATACGGCCTTGTCTTTCATAATGTTGGTTTGAATGTATTCATGCAGGCCGTCTGAAACCCGCGTTTGCGTTTGCGGTTTCAGACGGCCTGCCGTGGGGTGGGGAACGGGCGGGCGTTTATTTATTGCGCCGTATCGGGTGTTGCACCGTTTACCGGCTCGGCTTCGGGCTGCCCGCTGCCGGGTTTCTGCCAGTGGGTGCCGCGCACATCGTGCCCGCCGTTGCCCGAAGTAACGGCACGCTGCTCGGGGCGGAACTGGTTGTAGCGCATATTGCGCGAATAAGTGCCGTCCTGATACACCACGGGGGTGCCGGGTTCGTATTTCTGGCGCAGCGCGGTGCGGCCTTCGGCGTTTTGGTAGGTTTCCCAAGAGCAGCCCGCCAGTGCGGCGAGGGCGGCCAAAAGAGCGATATAGCGCATGATTTATCCTTAAAATTTTTGAAAGCATCGGGCGGGTAAGACGGATGCTATTTTAATCAAATTGTTGCCTCATTCATAGTGGCAGGATTCACCGTTGCCGCCGCTGCCCATTGCCGCAGCGCGGCCATATCGGGGGCGGCGCAGTCCACAAAAGGCAGGGGGTAGGCGTCGGTGCCGAACCAAACGGTTTTCATGCCCAGGTTTTTGGCGGCTTGCAGGTTGTCGGCGCTGTCGTCCACCATAATACAGTGCTTGGGGTCGGCGCCGAGTTTGCCGCAAACGGTTAAATAAGACTGCGGGTGGGGTTTGTAGAGCAAACCGAAATCGTCGGTGCCGAACAAGGCGTCGAAATAGGGCGCGATGGCCATGGCTTCGGCCAGCGCGCGCACATAAAACGAAGGCGCGTTGGAGAATATTGCTTTTTGACCGTTCAGACGGCCTAAAGTTTCTGCCGCCCCCGCCACCGGCACCAGCGCGGGCAGGATTTCGTTTAACGGATGGCTGCGTTGTAAAAACTCGTTTACACACACTTCGGGGTGGTGCAGCCGCAGCCCTGCCAGCGTGGCGCCGTAGCGGTGCCAATAATCCTGCCGCAAATCGGAGGCGGCTTTTTCGCCGAGGTTCAGCCGCTCGGCGAGGTAGGCAGTCATGTGGCGGTTAATTAAGGTAAAAATGCCTGCATCGGCGTGATGCAGGGTGTTGTCGAGATCGAACAACCAAACGGTTTGACAATTCATAGTATTTAAAATATTTTACAGGCACATACTACATTATACGGATATTGCAGAATGAACAGACAACGGCAGATCTTAACGGCTTTGGGTATTTGGCTTTTGGGCGCGCAGGCTTTCGCGCAAACCGAAGTGCGGCTGGCGGTGCACGGCTCGTTCAGCCTGCCCAAGGAAACCATCGCCAAATTCGAGCAGGAAAACAATGCCAAAGTGTCCGTTATCAAGGCGGGCAGCGGCAACGAAATGCTCAACAAGCTGATTTTGAGCCGCGCCAAGCCGATTGCCGACGCGGTGTACGGGTTGGACAACGCCAACATCGCCAAAGCCGTGCAAAACGGCATACTGGCCGACAAACAGCCTGCTTCGGCGCCGGTAAACGCCTCGCTGCCCGGCGCGCTGGCGGTAGATTACGGCTATGTGGTGCTGAACTACGATAAAAAATGGTTTGAGCAAAACAAGCTGCCGTTGCCGCAGTCGCTGCAAGATTTGGCCAAGCCTGCCTATAAAAACCTGCTGGTTACGCCCAACCCCGGCACGTCCAGCCCCGGTTTGTCGTTTTTAATGGCCAACATCGGCGGGTTGGGCGAAGAGGCCGCCTTTAAATGGTGGGGCGAAATGCGCCGCAACGGCGTGAAAGTGGCGAAAAGCTGGAGCGACGCCTACAACACCGATTTCACCCAAAACGGCGGCTCTCGCCCGCTGATTGTGAGCTACGCCACCAGCCCCGCCGCCGAAGTGCATTACGGCAAAGGCAAATACACCGAGCCGCCCACCGGCAACTTGTTTCTCAAAGGCGGCGTGTTCCGCCAAGTGGAAGGCGCGGCGGTACTCAAAGGTGCGAAACAGCCCGCGCTGGCAATGAAGCTGGTGTCTTACCTGCAAAGCGCCGACGTGCAGCAAGCCCTGCCGATCGAAATGTGGGTTTATCCGGCGGTGAAAGGCACGCCGCTGCCGAAAGTGTTTGAGTTTGCCCAAACCCCGCCCAAGCATGATGCACCAAGCGCCAAGCAAATGGCGGAAAAGCAGAAACAATGGGTTAGCCGCTGGATGAAAGTGGTGTTGAAATAAAACGGGTAGATATTTGATAACAAGACTGTCTGAAAAAACTTTCAGACGGCCTTAGATATTCTTAGCATAGTGTAGTTACAATCCGCAAAACATGAGACTATCCTGTCCTCATCACCCTAAACGAGCCCCATGAAATAACCTGCTCACCATAACCTCACCGACCATCATGGCCGTCTTATTGATTGAAAACCACTTACCCGGGCACAAAGGAAGCCGGGGCCGGTCAGGTAGTAGATAACAGGCGATTCATCAATGCCGTTTTCTGAATACTGCGCACTGGCGTAACCTGCCTCCCGATTACGTCGGCTGAAGCAATATCCATCGCCACTCCATCCGTTGGTGCAACAAAAGCATTTGGGCGAAATTGATGCTTATCCTTTTGCCGATACGGAGCTGACAAGCTGTTGGCCGATAAGGCCTATGAGATACTAATGCGATCGGGAACTTGGCAGCTGCTCTGGGGGGCACCCTTATCCCGCCAAAGGCTAACCGTAAGGAGCAACTGCCTTTTGACCGCTATCTGTACCGTTACCGCCATTTGGCAGAAAACCGCTTTTTGGATCTTAAACGTTGGTGGAGCATTGCCACGCATTATACGAAGAGATTGGCTTCATTTGTGACGGCAATAGAAATCCGGATTATTGCGATGCGGTTGAAAATATTGTGACTACAGTCGTAAGGGGGCGTTTGGGGGTGCTATTCAGGCTACCGAACAGAAAAATAATCTTTAATAAACCTAAACCTTATTATCTTTACTCATGCCTTGACGGCACCGTAATTTCTGCGTCATATCACTAAAGCGACCTTCGAGCAAATTGCTGATTTGGGGGTATTTAGCTCGGCCAACCGCTCAAAAGTGAACAGTGTCTGTAGGAAAAGCTAGCGTTGTTTACAGTATTTGAAAGACAATACTGCATGAACATCCATAAAAATACCCGGCTAACCCCGCATAACCGCCAGGCCATTTGGCGCGCTTATACACAAGACAAAATCAGTGTAACTTCGTTGGCACAACAATACCGTGTCAGCAGAGTAACGATTTACCGCATACTCAAAGCAGCCCGGTTGCGGCTGCTCACCCCGCAAAAAAGCACCAACAACCGCTTTAAACAAGCCAAATACGGCATGAAACGCCTGGCTAAAGTTGAGCGGGAAATCGAAGAGAAACTCAAAAAACAGGCAAAGCGTTACAACCAATCCTATCCCGGCGAAATGGTTCATTTCGATACCAAACGGCTGCCTTTGCTACAAAACCAAAAAGCAACCGACCCTCGGGATTATCTGTTTGTTGCCATTGATGATTTTTCCCGCGAGCTGTATGCTGCAATATTGCCGGACCGTACAGCAGCCAGCGCAGCCAAATTTCTTTTGCGCGATGTGATAGATTGTTGTCCCTATACCATCGAATGCGCCTATTCCGACAACGGTGTGGAAATCGTGGCAATGCGGAGCACCCGTTTGGCATTGCCTGTGTGCAAAACAACATAAGCCAAAAATTCACCCGTGTTGCCCGGCCGCAAACCAATGGTAAAGCCGAGCGGGTTATCCGTACCTTAATGGAAATGTGGCATGACAAGCATCCGTTTAAGGATTCGGCGCACCGGCAAAAAGAGTTATGTCGTTTTGTTAACTTTTATAACACCGTCAAGCCCCACAAGAGCCTGAAAGGCGACCCCCCTTTTGAGGTTTTACAGGCTTCATTCCCAACCTGTTGTGTAAACAACCCGACCATTTCCTACAGATAATCCATATTCCGTTTCAGACTGTTAAACGTACTTCTTAGCCGCTTATGCGTGTAATGAGATTTACCCGTTTCAGGGTTGGCGATACGCTCGTTTAGGAAGTTTTTATGCTGCTCAAACTAGCACCTTAGTGCGTGTTGAAATTGTTTGTGGTTACTGCTTTTCAGCATCAATGCGACTACTTTCAAATCTTGTGCGGCGGCTGTTTTCGGTTTGCGGGTCTGATAGTGGTTGATGGTTTTCAGTTGAAACTGTATCGGTATGTTGGGAAGCATCTGTATCAAACCCTGTCTGCCGTCATGGGTAATACTTTGTATTGTTATGCCTGTTCTATTTATTCTGCGAACTGCTTCGAGATATAGCACGTTAGTTTCATATTTGACTTCGTCTACCGATAAGGCTTGGTTACTAATGCTGTCATACAGAACTATGAGGCAGCTTTTTCAGATAGAGGCTGATGGTTTTGCGGCAGCAACGGAAGTGTTCGGCAGTTGTTGCGAGGTCTGTTTGCCGTCGGTGTAGAGCCGCTATAATTCGTCAGGATTGAGGCGGTGGCCGCCATCAAAGCGCTTCAGACAAATTTTGCATTGATAACGCTGCCTGCCGTTTCTGGTGACGTTACGTTTGGTGTTTTGGGAGATACAAAAAGGACATGTTTTGTATTCAAAACTTTTGAATCCTTGAAATCCTTTCAGGATAAGGCTTTCAAGGATTTTTAGCACTCATTTTGCCCCTTGCACCCGACTACACTGTCTAGCGTTGTTTAGTTTACACTTTTCGTTTTTTTGCATGAAAACCCATTGGTTCGATTTTTAAAGGGTTGTCAAGAATACCGAAAGGTACGGTTAAGTTGCGTAGTTCTCAAGAATGCTTAAAAAAAACACAAAATAATCATTTCAGCAAAAATAAAAGCCGTTTAGCATAAAATGTAAACAAACGGATCTTTTCCAACATTTTTTAATGCGTTTCGACGAAATCCGCCAACAGCCGAGCAAATTCGCCGGCCTGTGTGAGAAACGGCGCGTGGGCGGCTTTTTCTATAATATGCAGCTCGCTTTGCGGCAGATGGCGGTGCAGGTATTCGCCCATACGGGGCGGGGTGATGGAATCTTTGGCACCGAAAATCAGCAGGGCGGGGGCATGGATGTGCGGCAGGAAGGCGCGGGCGTCGGCGCCGGCAACGGCATCGAGCGCGGCCTGCATGGCGGCGGGCGCGCCGTGTTTCACGATGTCGGGCAGCACTTTTTCTAAAACCGGGTGTTGGTCTTTTGCATACAAAAATTGCAACTGGAGAAACTGTTTCATATATCTGTGATAATCTTGCTCAAACAAAACAATCATTTTCGCCAGCGCGGGGTTGCTCAAACCTTCGGGGTAGTCGGGCGCGGCCTGAAAGCGGGCGAAGCTGGCGGTCAGGCACAGTGCGCGCACTTTTTCAGGGTGGCGGTGTGCGAGATAAAGCGCCACCAGCCCGCCGAGCGACCAGCCGACCAAATAGGCGGGTTCGCTGATTTGTCCGGCGAAAGCGTCGGCTGCGGCGGCCACGTCGAAACCGCCGTTAAACGGCGCATCGCCGTGGCCGGGCAGGTTGAGGGCGCGGATATGCCAGTTTGCAGGCAGGCGCGGGGTTAAATCGTCGAAAATATGGCGGTTGGCCGCCCAGCCGTGTATCAGATAAACGTTTTTCGGGGAATGCGTCATGAATGTGCTTTCGTGGTGGCGGAAACGCCGGGGCAAAAAAGATTGCCTATTATGCCACGGCCCTGCGGTTTCAGACGGCCTGTGTGCAGGCTGTGCAGCCGATTTGTCGGTTTTGCATACCGATGCCGACCGTGTTTGCCCGTGTTGCGGTGAAATCAGCGCGGGCGGCACGATATGCGGCCGTTGCCAGCAAAAACCGCCGCCGTTCGAGCGGTTGTGGGCTTCGGCATATTACGAAGCGCCGGTGAGCAATATGCTGTATGCTTTCAAACACCGTGCCGACAGAAGCATGCTGCGGCCGTTGAGCGCCGTGATGCTGAACCACCCGCCGCCGTGGCTGGAAAACGCGCAGGCAGATTGCGTGCTGGCCATGCCCCTGAGCAAGCCGCGGCGGCTGTTTCGCGGCTTCAACCAAAGCGACGGCCTGGCCGAGGCGGTGGGAAAACGCTACGGTTTACCCGTGCTGCCGCACACGGCTGTTTTCAGACGGCATCATGCGCCGCAAAGCACGCTGAAACAGCACGAACGGCGCAAAAACGTAAAGAATGCTTTTGTATTAAATAATCAACATGTTAAGAATCGTAAGATATTATTGGTTGACGACGTTACTACCACTGGGGCGACGTTTGAAGAATTGGCGCGAACGCTAAAACAGGCGGGCGCTTCAGCGGTTTTTTGCTGGGCGCTTGCGCATACCCAATTGAAAAAATAACGAAATTTTTTTGACGCGCGCCGCCGCTTGCGGCATAGTGCGCAACTTGAGGCAAACAATCCATATGTTTACCGTAGTTTTATACCAGCCCGAAATTCCCCCCAACACGGGCAACATCATCCGCCTTTGCGCCAACACCGGAGCCGACCTGCACTTGGTGAAACCGCTCGGTTTCCCGCTGGATTCGAGCAAAATGAAGCGGGCAGGGCTGGATTACCACGAATTTGCCAAACTGGCCGTGCATGAAAACTTTGCAGACTGCCTGAAAGCCTTGGCGGGCCGGCGCATTTTCGCGCTCACCACCAAAGGCAGCACCCGCCCCGACGAGGCGGCGTTTCAGGAAGGAGATGTGTTTCTGTTCGGCCCCGAAACCCGCGGCCTGCCTGCGGAAATTTTGGCAAGCCTGCCGGCGGAGCAGAAACTGCGCCTGCCCATGCTGCCCGGCAGCAGAAGCATGAACCTTTCCAACACCGTTGCCGTGATGCTGTTCGAAGCATGGCGGCAAAACGGTTATGCAGGCGGTGTTTAACCGTTCCATCAATATAAATTGTTTGTTTGTGTGAGTTTATATCGATGAAATGGTTCCGGCCGTCTGAAAAGTATTTTTATTCACTCAAGAACTGGAACCTGTTTTGACACAAGCCAAACGAAATTTCTTTACCGCCGCCTTCGCGGCCCTTGCGCTGGCCTTTGCCACTGCGCCCGCCCAGGCCGACGCCGTAGTGAAAGCCGAAAAACTCAGCCCTTCGGCCAACCTGAGCTACAAGGTGGCCGGCAAGCGCTACAACCCTTTGAAAAAAGTTTCATCGTTCAGCCAAACCGGCAGCGCCTCATGGTATGGCAGCCAATTCCACGGCCGCAAAACCGCCAGCGGCGAGCGCTACAATATGCACGCGATGACCGCCGCCCACAAAACCCTGCCGATTCCCAGCTATGCCCGCGTAACCAATTTGTCTAACGGCAAAAGCGTGGTGGTGCGCATCAACGACCGCGGCCCCTTCCACGGCAGCCGCGTGATGGATGTGTCGAAAGCCGCCGCTGCCAAGCTCGGCTTTATCAATAAAGGCACGGCCAAAGTGCGCGTCGAGCAAATCGTGCCGGGCAGCGAGTCTGCCGAGAGCCAGGCTCAAAACGAAGCCCGCAATATTTATGTGAACCTGAAAAGTTTCGACACCAAGGCCGAGGCGCAGCAATATCTGAAACGCACGGGCAATCATTTGAAGTCGTCCGATATCGACCAAAAAGTGTCGGTGGTGAAGCAAGACGGCAATTATGTGGTGAGAATGGGGCCGTTCCAGCGTCAGGAACACGCCGATACGGTAAAAGGCCGTGTGCTGACCGCCATTTGATCAAAACCGCTCGGTTTGTTTCAGACGGCCTGCCTGAGTGCAGGCCGTTTTGTTTTGGGCGGGAAAGGTGATGAAGGGTTATAATGCAGGCCGTCTGAAAAATAACGAAAGAATGCCATGATTAGCAGGCTCAGCGGTAAGTTGGTCGAAAAAGCCCCGCCGCAGATCGTGATTGATGTGAACGGCGTGGGGTATGAGGTGGACGTGTCGATGCAAACCTTCTACCTGCTGCCGCCGCCGGGTGAAACCGTGCAGCTTTACACACAGCTGGTGGTGCGCGAAGACGCGCACCTGTTGTTCGGCTTTGCCACCGCCGCCGAGCGTGCCACCTTCCGCCAGCTGGTGAAAGTGAGCGGCATCGGCGCCAAAACCGCGCTGGGCATTTTATCGGCCATGAGCGCCGACGAATTGGCGCAGGCGGTGGCGCAGGAAGACGTGAAACGCCTGTCGTCCGTCCCGGGCATCGGCAAAAAAACCGCCGAGCGCATGGTGTTGGAGCTGCGCGGCAAGCTGGTGCCGGAAAACACCGCCGCCGGCTTGTTTGCGCCTGCCGCTGCTGCCGGCGAAACTGACGACGTTGTCAGCACGCTGCTGGCGCTGGGCTATAACGAACGCGAAGCCAAAGCGGCGGTAAAAGGCATTCCCGCCGGCACCGACGTAGGCGAGGGTGTGCGCTTGGCCTTGAAGAATTTGTTGAAATAAAAACGTTTCAGACGGCCTGCAAGCATTTTGCAACGGTTTTGCAATAAATGAGGCCGTCTGAAACGCCTTGCAGCCGAAAATCAGAGTAAACCGATATGATCAACCGAATTTTCAACTGGTTTGAATCGCGCATCGAGCCGTATCCCGACGATGCCCCGAAAACGCCCGAAAAAGGGTTGTTCCGCTTTATCTGGAGCAACCTCGACGGCACACGCGGCTGGATTTTGGCGCTGGCCGTGTTTACCGCCGGCATCGGCATTATGGAAGCGCTGGTGTTCCAGTTTATGGGCAAAATCGTCGATTGGTTGGGGCATTACACGCCCGCAACGCTGCTGGCCGAAAAAGGCTGGGCGCTGGCCGCCATGCTGGCGATGATGCTGTTTGCGGTGTTGTGGCAGTTTGCCGCCTCGAATTTGCGCCTGCAAACCCTGCAAGGCGTGTTCCCCATGCGCCTGCGCTGGAATTTCCACCGCCTGATGCTGGGGCAGAGCCTGGGGTTTTATCAAGACGAATTCGCCGGCCGCGTATCGGCCAAAGTGATGCAGACCGCGCTGGCGGTACGCGACGTTGTGATGACCATCGCCGATATGGTGGTGTATGTGGCGGTGTATTTCATCACCTCGGGTGTGATACTGGTGGCGCTGGATTCCTGGCTGCTGCTGCCGTTTGTCGGTTGGATTGTCGGTTTCGGCGCGGTGATGGCGCTGCTGATTCCCAAGCTCGGCAAAACCGCCCAGCGGCAGGCCGATGCCCGCAGCCTGATGACCGGCCGCATCACCGATGCCTATTCCAACATCACCACCGTCAAACTGTTTTCCCACGGCGCGCGCGAAGCCCGCTATGCCAAGCAGTCGATGCAGGAATTTATGGTAACCGTGCACGCGCAGATGCGGCTGGCGACCTTGCTGCAAACATGCAGCTTTTTCGTGAATACCTCGCTTACCGTTTCCACCGCCGCCCTAGGGATTTGGCTGTGGCACAACGGCCAGGTGGGCGTGGGTGCGGTGGCCACCGCCACTGCCATGGCATTGCGCGTGAACGGCCTGTCGCAATACATCATGTGGGAATCGGCGCGCCTGTTTGAAAACATCGGCACGGTCAACGACGGCATGGTCACGCTGTCGAAGCCGCACACCATCGTCGATAAACCGCAGGCGCTGCCGCTGAAAGTGGCGGCGGGCGACATCCGCTTCGAGCACATCGATTTTTCCTACGAAACCGGCAAACCGCTGCTCAACGGCTTCAACCTGCACATCAAACCCGGCGAAAAAGTCGGCTTAATCGGCCGCAGCGGCGCGGGCAAATCCACCATCGTCAACCTGCTGTTGCGCTTTTACGAACCGCAGAGCGGCAAAATCCTGATCGACGGCCAAAACATCAACGACGTTACCCAAGAAAGCCTGCGCGCCCAAATCGGCCTGGTTACGCAAGACACCAGCCTGTTGCACCGCTCGGTACGCGACAACATCGTTTACGGCCGCCCCGACGCCACCGAAGAAGACATGATGAACGCCGCCGAACGCGCCGAAGCCGCAGGGTTTATTCCCGATTTATATGATGCCAAAGGCCGTCGCGGCTACGATGCCCATGTGGGCGAGCGCGGCGTGAAACTTTCAGGCGGCCAGCGCCAGCGCATCGCCATCGCCCGCGTGATGCTGAAAGATGCGCCGATTCTGCTGCTCGACGAGGCCACCAGCGCGCTGGATTCCGAAGTGGAAGCCGCCATTCAGGAAAGCCTCGATAAAATGATGGCTGACAAAACCGTGATTGCCATCGCCCACCGCCTCTCCACCATCGCCGCGATGGACAGGCTGATTGTGCTCGACAAAGGACGCATCGTTGAAGAGGGCAGCCATGCCGAATTGCTGGAGAAAAACGGCCTGTATGCCAAACTGTGGGCGCACCAGAGTGGCGGCTTTTTAAACAGCGAAGCCTGACGGCGCGGCACAAGCAGGCTATGACCTTTGCAAAACTACCTTGAGGCCGTCTGAAATGCTTAAATTCCGTCATTCCCGCGTAGGCGGGAATCCAGCCTTCAAGCAATCAAATATTTTATTTCAATAACTTATAAAAAGCGACTGGATTCCCGCCTACGCGGGAATGACGATAATCTGATGTTTCAGACGGCCTAAATGAATTTTGCAAAGGTCTCAGGCTGTCTGAAATATAGTGAATTAAAATAAGAATTCCGAACTTTACTCCCCCTTACCAGCAGAAAAAAATGGCCTACCCGATAGAACTCCGACAAAAAGCAATCGAATATTACCGGCAATGCCAAAATGCAAGCCAAGTCTGCCGTGTATATGGTATCAGCGACAAAACGCTGAGCAGTTGGCTGCGACTCTATGAACAAACAGGTTCACTGGCGCATCAAGTCAAAGGTGGTAATGCCACAAAAATAGACAGGCAACAGCTTTCAGACTATCTCGAACAGCATCCTGATGCCTACCTGCACGAAATCGCAGAACATTTAGGGTGCAGCGCCCCAAATGTCAGCTACCTGCTCAAAGTCATGGGCATCACACGAAAAAAAAGACCACCACATACAAAGAACAAAAAACCGAACAAGTAGCCGCTTATCAACAAGCATTGAGCCAATATACTGACTATCAAGCAGTTTTTCTTGATGAAACAGGGTTCGACACCTTTTTTTACCGCCCTTACGCTTACTCGAAAAAAGGCGTACCCGTCAAAGCACAAATCAGCGGCAGAAAATACCAACGTATTTCATTGGTTGCGGCACAAATCCAAGGTAAAGGCAGCCTGATTGCCCCCATGACCTATTGCGGCACCATGGACGGCAGCCTGTTCGAAGCATGGTTTGAGCAAATGCTGCTGCCCGAACTGACGGAGAAATCCGTCATCATTATGGACAATGCCCGTTTCCACCGTATGGCGGTTTTGACTGAAATGGCGCAGAAGCAGGGACATAAAGTATTGCCCCTTGCTCCTTATTCACCCGAGCTTAATCCGATTGAAAAGGTATGGGCGAATATTAAAAAGCATTTGCGGAAAGTTTTACCTGCCGTGGGAGATTTTATGACTGCACTGCTACGTAGTTCTTATTTTAATTGACTATATTCAACCGTCGTTATTAGCTTCGCCAGTCCGCTGCGCTATCCCGCCTACGCGGAAATGACGAGATGCAAACCTTTTCAGGGTTTAATTGGTTTTTTTGCAAAGATTTCCGGCCGTCTGAAAACCGCTGCGGCAGACAATGTAGCCCAATGTAATATTTAGATATAAATAATAAATTGCTGAGAGAAAATTCATTAATTATCTATATCTACAAAACAATGTTTTTGCAGAAATATGAATTAATGAGAATCGTTATCTAAAAATGATTGAAATTATTGGTTTTTTCTAGCATTTTTTTAGCAGGCTAACTTTAAAACGTGTCTTAAATTGGATACAATTATCGGATATTTACCGGTATTTTATGTTAACGAAACCAGGTGTAGCTCATGTTGGCAAACTACTTCCCCGTATTGGTGTTCATTCTTGTCGGCCTGATAGCAGGCATCGTATTCTTGGCGTTGGGCAATCTGCTCGGCCCCAAGCGCCACTATGCCGAGAAAGACGCGCCGTTCGAGTGCGGCTTCGAAGCCTTTGAAAACGCGCGCATGAAGTTCGACGTGCGTTATTATCTGGTGGCGATTTTGTTTATTCTGTTTGATTTGGAAGTGGCGTTTATGATCCCGTGGGCGGTGGTGTTCAAAGACCTGACCGCCGCGCACGGGCAATATGCTTTCTGGTCGATGTTCGTGTTTATCGTGGTGCTCACGGTAGGCTTTATCTACGAATGGAAAAAAGGTGCGCTGGAATGGGAATAGATGGCGTTTTGAAAAAAGGTTTCGTAACCACCAGCGCAGACACTGTGCTCAACTATATGCGTACCGGCTCGTTGTGGCCGGTAACGTTCGGTTTGGCCTGCTGCGCGGTTGAAATGATGCAGGCCGGTGCCGCCCGCTACGACTTGGACCGCTTCGGTATTATTTTCCGCCCGTCGCCGCGCCAGTCGGACCTGATGATTGTGGCCGGCACGCTGTGCAACAAAATGGCGCCCGCGCTGCGCCGAGTGTACGACCAGATGGCCGAGCCGCGCTGGGTGCTTTCGATGGGTTCTTGCGCCAACGGCGGCGGCTACTACCATTATTCTTATTCGGTGGTGCGCGGTTGCGACCGCATCGTGCCGGTAGACGTTTATGTTCCCGGCTGCCCGCCCACCGCCGAAGCCCTGATTTACGGTTTGATTCAGCTTCAGCAGAAAATCAAACGCACTTCAACGATTGCACGGGATTAGGAGGGCGTGATGGCTGATGTGAAAACCCTGCATGAAACCGTTGCCCGCGTGTTGGGCGGCAAAGCAAGCAAAGTGATTTCCGCATTGGGCGAAATCACCGTCGAATGCCTGCCTGAAAACTATCTGGAAATCATGACCACCCTGCGTGATCATGCCGATTTGCATTTCGAATCGTTGGTTGATTTGTGCGGCGTGGATTACAGCACCTATAAAAACGAACCGTGGGAAGGCAAGCGCTTTGCCGTGGTGAGCCAACTGGTTTCCGTGAAAAACAACCAGCGCATCCGTGTGCGCGTATGGTGTCAGGACGACGATTTCCCTGTGGTGGATTCCTTAACTGAAATCTACAACAGCGCCGATTGGTACGAGCGCGAAGCCTTCGATCTCTACGGCATCCTGTTCAATAACCACCCTGACCTGCGCCGCATTCTCACCGATTACGGCTTTGTCGGCCATCCTTTCCGCAAAGATTTCCCGATTTCCGGCTATGTCGAAATGCGTTACGACGAAGCCGAAAAACGCGTCATCTACCAACCCGTAACCATCGAGCCGCGCGAAATCACCCCGCGCATCGTCCGCGAGGAGAACTACGGTGGCTAACAAATTAAGAAACTACACCATCAACTTCGGCCCGCAGCACCCTGCCGCCCACGGCGTATTGCGTATGATTCTGGAATTGGACGGCGAAACCATCGTCCGCGCCGATCCGCATATCGGCCTCTTGCACCGCGGCACCGAAAAACTGGCCGAAACCCGCACTTATCTACAAACCCTGCCTTATATGGACCGTTTGGACTACGTTTCCATGATGGTGAACGAGCAGGCTTATTGTCTGGCGGTAGAAAAACTAACCGGCATTGAAGTGCCTATCCGCGCCCAATATATCCGCGTGATGTTTGCCGAAGTAACCCGCATTCTGAACCACCTGATGGGTATCGGTTCGCACGCGCTTGATATCGGTGCGATGACCGTGTTCCTGTATGCCTTCCGTGAGCGCGAAGAGCTGATGGATTTATACGAAGCCGTATCCGGCGCCCGTATGCACGCGGCCTATTTCCGCCCCGGCGGCGTGTACCGCGATTTGCCCGACTTTATGCCCAAATACGAATCGAGCAAATTCCGCAACGCCAAAGTGCTGAAAAAACTGAACGAATCGCGCGAAGGCACCATGCTCGACTTCATCGAAGCCTTTACCGAACGCTTCCCCGGCTGCGTGGACGAATACGAAAGCCTGCTCACCGATAACCGCATCTGGAAACAGCGTACCGTCGGCATCGGCGTGGTTTCCCCCGAGCGCGCCCTGCAAAAAGGCTTTACCGGCGTGATGCTGCGCGGTTCCGGTGTGGAGTGGGATATCCGCAAAAAAGCCCCTTATGACGCTTATGCCAACGTAGATTTCGATATCCCCGTCGGCGTGAACGGCGACTGCTACGACCGCTACCTGTGCCGCATCAACGAAATGCGCGAATCCAACCGTATCATCAAACAATGCGTGCAATGGCTCAAAGCCAACCCCGGCCCCGTGATTGTCGACAACCACAAAGTCGCCCCGCCCAAACGCACCGAAATGAAAATGGGCATGGAAGACCTGATCCACCATTTCAAACTGTTTACCGAAGGCATGCACGTGCCCGAAGGCGAAACCTACACCGCCGTCGAACACCCCAAAGGCGAGTTCGGCATCTATATGATTTCAGACGGCGCCAACAAACCCTACCGCCTGAAAATCCGCGCCCCCGGCTTCGCCCACCTGCAAGGCATGGACGAAATGGCGCGCGGCCACATGCTCGCCGACGTGGTGGCCATCATCGGCACGCAAGACATCGTATTCGGGGAGGTAGACCGCTAATGTTATCCGCAGAATCTTTAAAACTGATTGACGTCGAGCTGGCCAAATACCCCGCCGACCAGCGCCGTTCCGCCATTATGGGCGCATTGCGTATCGCCCAAACCGAAAAAGGCTGGCTGGGCGCCGAAACCATCGAATATGTGGCCGATTATGTGGGCATCGCGCCTGCCGCCGCCTATGAAGTCGCCACTTTCTACAATATGTACGACCTGCATCCGGTGGGCAAATACAAACTCACCGTCTGCACCAACCTGCCGTGCGCCCTGCGCGGCGGCGTAAGCGCGGCCGATTATCTGAAACAGAAACTCGGCATCGGCTTCGGCGAAACCACTTCAGACGGCCTCTATACGCTGGTGGAAGGCGAGTGCATGGGCGCCTGCGGCGACGCGCCGGTCATGCTGGTGAACAACCATAAAATGTGCAGCTTTATGACCGAAGAGGCGATTGAAGCGAAACTGGCGGAATTGAGATAAAGGCCGTCTGAAAAACGCGTAGGTCGGGCATGTATGTCCGACGATAACAGTTCAGAATATTTTGTCAGGCATAAATGCCCGACCTACGAAACTCAGGAGAAACATCATGACCACCTACACTCCCTACCTCAGCTTCAACGGCAATTGCGACGAGGCGATGGCCTTTTACGCCCAGCTTCTGGGCGGGCAAGCGAACACCATGACCTTCGCTCAAATGCCGCCCACAGAAGGTGCACCGCCGCTGTCGGAAGCCGACAAGGCCAAAGTGATGCACGGCACCCTCGTCGTCAACGGCCAGCCGCTGCTGTTTGCTTCCGACACCCTGCCCGTCTTTTGCGATGGCGAGGGTTTCAAGCCCGCGCAAGGCTTTCATATTTGCATCAATGTGGACAGCACGGCCGAAGGCGAGCGCATCTTCAACGCGCTGGCCGCAGGCGGTCAGGTGCAAATGCCCTTTGCCGAAACTTTTTGGGCCAAGGGTTTTGGCATGGCGGTGGATCGCTTCGGCACGCCGTGGATGGTGTGTGCCGAATATATGGCCGGTTGAAACATCATTGATGGAAGGCATAGCCGAGAAGCATTTAAACAGTATGCCAAGGAGTGACCATGAACCAAAAAGTAAAAAATCTGCTGGATGACTGGCAAATTGGTAATCCCTCCTTGTATGAAATTGCCAATAGTGTGCGCACGAGAATATTGCAACTGGCAGGTACAGTAGACGAAGAAGTGAAATATGGCGGTATTCTGTTTGCCGCACCTGAACCGTTTTGCGGCATTTTTGTTTATAAGCAACATGTATCTGTGGAATTTAGTCATGGCGCCGAGATAGTAGACCCACACGGTTTATTAGAAGGAAAAGGCAAAGGCCGTCGCCATTTGAAATTACATACGCTTGAAGACGTAGAAAATAAGCATTTGACGGATTACTTACGATTGGCGCAAAAAGCAGCAGAATAAAATGCCAGCAAGAGTAGGTTGGGTTGAAAACCCAACACAAATCTAGGCCGTCTGAAAATAAAGAAAGGAAGCAGCAATGGAAGCAAAATGCCTGTGCGGTGCCGTATCGCTGAAAGTCGAAGCCGAGCGCAAACTGCATGCCTGCCATTGCGGCAAATGCCGCACTTGGGGCGGCGGTGCGGGCTTTACCCTAACGGCCAAAACGCCTGAAGTCAGCGGCGGCGGACACATCGGCCGTTATCGCTCGTCCGAATGGGCGGAGCGCTGTTTCTGCACACAATGCGGCACGCATCTGTTTGTGCAGGTGGGCGACGATTATTACATCAACGCCGGATTGTTTGCCGACAATGCCGGTTTCGAGTTGGAAAGCCAAATTTTTATCGATTGCAAGGCATCGTATTACGAGTTGGCCAACGATACGCCCAAGCTGACCGAAAGCGAATTTTTGGCGATGGTAGGTGGGCAAGAGTAGGTAGGGTTGAAAACCCAACACAAATGCAGGCCGTCTGAAATGTTGGGTTTAACAATCCAGCCTACTTAAAATAACCCAACAAAAAACAGTAAGACCTGTCTGAAAACAACCAAAGGAAAACGCATGAGCCACCAAGTGATCCGCAGTGCCGAATTTACCGCCGATCGTGCATGGGGTGCGCTGGACATTGCCAATATGAACGGCACCACCGTGCGCCTGCATTGGACGGATCAGCCTTATCAATGGCACGTTAACGACGGCGAAGAAGTGTTTGCCGTGATGAGCGGCACGGTAGAAATGCACTATCGAGAGCACGGGCAGGAACAAGTGGTGCGCTTGCAGGCGGGCGATATTTTCTTTGCCGGCATCGGCACCGAACACGTGGCCCACCCGCAGGGCGAAGCGCGGATTTTAGTGATTGAAAAAGAAGGCAGCGTTTAAGCCGCATCTCACGCAAGGCCGTCTGAAAACAGCCGTAGGTCGGGCATTGATGCCCGACGAATGGTTAGAGATATTTTGCCGGGCATCAATGCCCGACCTACGAAACCGAACAAAACCGAAATATAGATTGAAGCAAAAGTTAACCGACAGGGCACACAAATGGCTATTTACCAATCAGGCGTCATTTTTGACCGAGTGGACACCCAAAACCCGAACTGCTGGACGCTGGAAGAATACGTTAAGCGCGGCGGCTATCAGGCCTTGCGCAAAATCCTCAGCGAAAAAATCTCGCAAGACGACGTGATTGCCGAAGTGAAAACGTCCGGCTTGCGCGGCCGCGGCGGCGCAGGCTTCCCCACCGGCCTGAAATGGAGCTTTATGCCCCGTTCGTTCCCGGGCGCCAAATACGTTGTCTGCAACACCGACGAAGGCGAACCCGGCACGTTTAAAGACCGCGACATCATCAACTTCAACCCGCACGCCCTGATCGAAGGCATGATTATCGCCGGCTACGCCATGGGCGCCGAAGCAGGCTACAACTATATCCACGGCGAAATCTTCGAAGGCTACCAACGCTTTGAAGCCGCGCTGGCCGAAGCGCGCCAAGCCGGTTATCTGGGCAAAAACATCATGGGCTTGGGCTTCGATTTCGAGCTGTTCGCCGCCCATGGCTACGGCGCTTACATCTGCGGCGAAGAAACCGCGCTGTTGGAAAGCTTGGAAGGCAAAAAAGGCCAGCCGCGCTTCAAACCGCCGTTTCCCGCTTCATACGGCCTCTACGGCAAACCCACCACCATCAACAACACCGAAACCTTCGCCTCCGTGCCGTTTATCATCCGCGACGGCGGCAAAACCTTTGCCGACCAAGGCATCGAAAACGCCGGCGGCACCAAACTGTTTTCCATTTCCGGCCACGTTAACCGCCCCGGCAACTACGAAGTGCCGCTGGGTACGCCGTTTGCCAAGCTGCTGGAAATGGCCGGCGGCATGAAAGACGGTAAAAAACTCAAAGCCGTGATTCCCGGCGGCTCGTCCGCCCCCGTGCTGCCCGCCGACATCATGATGGGCCTGAATATGGATTACGACTCCATCGCCAAAGCCGGCTCCATGCTCGGCTCCGGTGCGGTGATTGTGATGGACGAAGACGTGTGTATGGTGAAAGCACTGGAACGCTTAAGCTATTTCTACCACGAAGAATCCTGCGGCCAATGCACCCCCTGCCGCGAAGGCACCGGCTGGCTCTACCGCATCGTGCACCGCATCGCCAGCGGCAAAGGCAAACCCGAAGATTTGGAATTGCTCGACTCCATCGGCAACAATATGGCCGGCCGCACGATTTGCGCGCTGGCCGACGCAGCGGTTTTCCCCGTGCGCAGTTTTACCAAGCATTTCAGACATGAGTTCGAGCACTATATCGAGCATGGTAAGCCGGCTAAAGAGCATAAGTGGTGCTGATGGTTCAGACGGCATCCGTTTAAGAGTTTAGATTGGGTTGAAATTCAACAAAAATAAGGCCGTCTGAAATATTGGGTTAGACAACCTAACTTACTTGGAATTATTTGGCCTACCTGCAAAAAACAAAATGCCTGTCTGAAAAAGTTTTCAGACGGCCTTAAGCAAAAACCTTTAAAAATCCGTAACTAGGAAACACACCATGTTACAAATCGAAATCGACGGTAAACAGATTGCAGTCAAGCAGGGCGCGACTGTGATGGAAGCGGCGCACGAATTGGGCACCTATATTCCGCACTTCTGCTACCACAAAAAATTGTCTATCGCCGCCAACTGCCGCATGTGTTTGGTGGAAGTGGAAAAAGCCCCCAAACCGCTGCCTGCCTGCGCCACGCCGGTAACCGACGGCATGGTGGTGCACACCCATTCGGCCAAGGCCAAACAGGCGCAGGCCGGCGTGATGGAGTTTCTGCTCATCAACCACCCGCTCGACTGCCCCATTTGCGACCAGGGCGGCGAATGCCAGTTGCAGGATTTGGCCGTGGGCTACGGCAATTCCGCCAGCCGCTACACCGAAGAGAAGCGCTCGGTGGCCGGCAAAGATATGGGGCCGCTGGTTTCCGCCGCAGAAATGAGCCGCTGCATCCACTGCACCCGCTGCGTGCGCTTTACCGAAGAAATCGCCGGTATGCAGGAAATCGCCATGGCCAACCGCGGCGAGTTTTCCGAAATCATGCCGTTTATCGGCAAAGCGGTGGAAACCGAATTATCGGGCAACGTGATTGATTTGTGTCCCGTCGGCGCGCTTACCAGCAAACCGTTCCGTTATGATGCGCGCTCGTGGGAGTTGAGCCGCCGCAAATCGATTTCCGCCCATGACGCGCTGGGCAGCAACCTGATCGTGCAAACCAAAGACCACACCGTGCGCCGCGTGCTGCCGCTGGAAAACGAAGCCATCAACGAATGCTGGATTGCCGACCGCGACCGTTTCGCCTATGAAGGCCTGTATCACGAAAGCCGTCTGAAAACGCCGAAAATCAAACACGGTGGCGAATGGCACGAAGTGGACTGGCAAACCGCGCTGGAATATGTGAAGAAAACGCTGGAATGCATCGCCAAAGAAGACGGCCAAGACCAAATCGGCATCTGGGCCAATCCGGCGAACACCGTGGAAGAGCTGTATCTGGCGAAAAAACTGGCTGACGGCTTGGGCATCAAGCATTTCGACACCCGCCTGATGCAGCAGGACAACCGCCTTGCCGGCAGCCTGCAAGGCGCACAATGGCTGGGCCAGAGCATCGAAGATTTGGGTAATGCCGACGCCGTATTGGTGGTGGGCGCCCACCTGCGCAAAGAGCAGCCGCTGCTAACCGCCCGTCTGCGCCGCGCCGCCAAGTCTTATATGGCCCTGAGCGTGATTGCCAGCAGCAGGGAAGAGCTGCATATGCCGCTGTTCGCGCACGAAGTATTGCACCCCAACGATTGGGCGGATTTCTTAAGCAAACTGGCGCAAGACACGCAAAGCGCCGTTTCAGACGGCCTCAAGCAGGCTGAAAAAGCCGCCGTGATCTTGGGGGCGGAAGCGCAAAACCATCCCGACTACGCCGCGATTTACGCCGCCGCGCAACAACTGGCCGCCGCCACCGGCGCCGTGTTGGGTATTCTGCCGCAGGCCGCCAACAGTGTGGGCGCAGATGTGTTGGGCGTGAACGGCGGCCAAACCGTGCAGGAAATGCTGGCACAGCCGAAAAAAGCCGTGCTGCTTTTGAACGTGGAGCCGGAAATCGACGTGGCGGGCGGCGCCAAAGTTGTGGCCGCGCTGAAACAGGCGCAAAGCGTGATGGCGTTCACCCCGTTTGAAAGCGAAACCTTGCGCGAAGTGTGCGACGTGATGCTGCCGGTTGCGCCGTTTGCCGAAACTTCGGGCAGCTTTATCAATATGGAAGGCCGCCTGCAATCGTTCCACGGCGTGGTGAAAGGTTTGGCCGACAGCCGCCCCTTGTGGAAAGTATTGCGCGTGTTGGGCAATGTGTTTGAATTGAGCGGTTTTGAATACGACAGCAGCGAACAGGTGCTGAAAGAAGCCGTTGGGCAAGAAGGCCTGTCTGAAAAACTGAATAACCAAAGCACTTGGCAGGGCGCAAGCGTTCAGACGGCCTCTGAACTGGTGCGCGTGGGCGGCGTCGGTATTTACCACACCGATGCGCTGGTGCGCCGTTCGGCACCGCTGCAAGCCACCAGCCATGCGCAAACCCCCGCCGCCCGTGTGCATCCGAACACGCTGGCTAAGCTCGGCCTGCAAGACGGCGAGCGTGCGCAGGCCGTGCAAGGCGGTGCGCGCGTTGACGTGAGCGTGGCGGCCGATGCGCACCTGCCCGAAAACGTGGTGTATCTGCCGCTGCATACCGCAAATGCCGCGCTGGGTGCGTTAATGAACCGCATTGAATTGGAAAGGGCATAATCATGCAAGAGTGGTTCCAAGCCTTGTTTGCCACGCAGCTCGGAATGGGCGCGCTGGGCAACGATGTCGGCCTGGTGGTGTCGATTATCGTAAAAATCGTGATTATCCTGATTCCGCTGATTCTCACCGTGGCCTACCTCACTTATTTCGAGCGCAAGGTAATCGGCTATATGCAGCTGCGCGTCGGCCCCAACGTAACCGGCCCGTTCGGCCTGATCCAGCCGTTTGCCGACGTGTTCAAACTGCTGTTTAAAGAAGTAACCCGCCCCAAGCTGTCGAACAAAGCCCTGTTCTATATCGGCCCGATGATGTCGCTTGCCCCTGCGTTTGCTGCGTGGGCGGTGATTCCGTTCAGCAGCGAATGGTGGCTCACCAACGTTAACGCCGGCCTGCTGTTTATTCTGATGATTACTTCGCTGTCGGTGTATGGCGTGATTATCGCCGGTTGGGCATCCAACTCGAAATATTCGTTTTTGGGTGCGATGCGTTCTTCGGCCCAAACCATTTCCTACGAAATCGCCATGGGTGCGGCTTTGGTGGGCGTGGTGATGGTGTCGGGCAGCCTGAACTTTATCGATATCGTAGAAGGGCAGAGCAAGGGCATTGCCGGCGGTTCGATTTTTTCTTGGAACTGGCTGCCGCTGTTTCCGCTGTTTATCGTTTACCTGATTTCCGCCGTGGCCGAAACCAACCGCGCCCCGTTCGACGTGGCCGAGGGCGAATCGGAAATCGTGGCCGGTTTCCACGTGGAATATTCCGGCTTCGCGTTTGCGCTCTTCTTTTTGGCGGAATATATTTTCATGATTCTGATTGCCGCGCTCACTTCGCTGATGTTTTTGGGCGGCTGGCTCTCGCCTTTTCCGCAAAGCTGGGGCTTTATCGGCACGCCGGGCGCATTCTGGATGTTTGTGAAAATGGCCTTTATTCTTTACGGCTATTTGTGGATACGCGCCACTTTCCCGCGCTACCGCTACGACCAAATCATGCGTTTGGGCTGGAAGGTGTTGATTCCCATCGGCTTTATCGGCATCGTGGTGCTCGGCTTGTGGATGATTTCGCCGCTGAGTTTGTGGAAATAACAGGCCGTCTGAAACCCCGAACAAACAGTTAATAAACACAAACCCCTATCCAAAAGGGTAATCGATATGGCAAACCTAGTAAAAACCTTTCTGCTCGGCGAATTGGTGAAAGGCATGGGCGTAACGCTCAAAAACTTCTTCGCCCGCAAAGAAACGATTATGTTCCCCGAAGAGAAAACGCCGCAGTCGGTGCGCTTTCGCGGGCTGCACGCGCAGCGTCGCTATCCCAACGGCGAAGAGCGCTGCATCGCCTGCAAACTGTGTGAAGCGGTTTGCCCGGCGATGGCCATCAATATCGAATCGGAGCAGCGCGAAGACGGCACCCGCCGCACCACCCGCTACGATATCGACTTGACCAAGTGTATTTTCTGCGGCTTCTGCGAAGAAGCCTGCCCGGTGGACGCGATTGTGGAAACCCATATTCTCGAATACCACGGCGAAAAACGCGGCGATCTGTATTACACCAAACCCATGCTGCTGGCCATCGGCGATAAATACGAAAACGAAATCGCCAAACGCAAAGCGGCCGACGCGCCTTACCGATAAGGCCGTCTGAAAAATTGATGGGGTAGGCCGGACAATCTGTTCCACGGATTTTCTGCCCACGCGAAGAGGATTAATTGCGATGAAACTGTTTAAAACCGCCGGTTTGGTTTCCGTTGTCGGCGTATCCGATTTTCAAACCGCTTTGGCGTGGTACGGCAAATGGCTGGGCAAACCCGACGAAATGCCTGCGGAAAATATGGCCGAATGGCTGATTGCCGAATATGCTTGGCTGCAATTGGACGGCAGCAAAACCCCGGGTTCGGATGCCGTTGTGATTACCGTAGAAAATGTCGCCTCCTGCCGTGATGCCCTGATTGCGGCGGGAATCGAAGCAGGTGAAATAACCGATTGGGAAGTTGTGCTGACCTGTGATTTGAACGACCCCGACGGCAACAGGATTTCGCTGGCGCAGATTGTTGCATAAAGCCTTGTTTCAGACGGCATCAAGGCCGTTTGAAAGCTCCGGATAAAGATTAAAAAACCAACCGAGAAAGAGCAATTTTATGACCTTCTCCCTGATTATGTTTTACGTTTTGGCTGCCATGATACTCTTCGGCGCGCTGAAAACCGTAACCGTAAAAAACCCTGTGCATGCGGCGCTGTATCTGGTGCTCACTTTCTGCGTGAGCGCGCTGATGTGGATGCTGATGCAGGCCGAATTCTTGGGCATCACGCTGGTGTTGGTGTATGTGGGCGCGGTGATGGTGCTGTTCCTGTTTGTGGTGATGATGCTGAACATCGACATCGAAGAAATGCGCGCGGGCTTTTGGCGTCATGCGCCGGTGGCCGGTTTGGTGGGTGTGCTGATGTCGGTGGCGCTGATTCTGATTTTGGTTAACCCGAAAACCAATCTGGCCGCGTTCGGCGCGATGAAAGAGATTCCCGCCGATTACAGCAACGTGCGCGATTTGGGCAACCAGCTCTACACCACTTACCTGCTGCCGTTCGAGTTGGCGGGCGTGCTGCTGGTGTTGGGCATGGTGGCGGCGATTGCGCTGGTGCACCGCAAAACGTTTAACCCCAAAGCCATCAATCCTGCCGATCAGGTGAAAGTCAATGCCAAAGAAGGCCGTTTGCGTATGGTGAAAATGGAAGCCGTCAGGCCGTCTGAAACGGCAGGCGAAACGGATTCGGACGGCAAAGAGGAGGGCAAAGCATGATTACCTTAACGCATTATCTGGTTTTGGCCGCGCTTCTGTTCGGCATCAGCGCCATGGGCATCTTCATGAACCGCAAAAACGTGCTGATTCTGCTGATGTCGATCGAATTGATGCTGCTGGCGGTAAACTTCAACTTTATCGCGTTTTCGCAATACTTGGGCGACACAGCAGGGCAGATTTTCGTGTTTTTCATCTTAACCGTGGCCGCCGCAGAATCCGCCATCGGCTTGGCGATTATGGTGCTGGTGTTCCGCAACCGCAATACGATTAACGTGGCCGATTTGGATACCTTGAAAGGCTGACGGGCAGGGCAACCTAAACCAAGGCCGTCTGAAAACCCAAGCGGGATGAGAGATGAAATCCATCGACGAGCAAAGCCTGCAAAATGCTTACCGTCTGTTTGAAAGCGGCGATATAAACCGAATCGAAGCCGGCACGACGGCAGGCTTGCAGCAGATTCACCGTTATCTCTTCGGCGGGCTGTATGAATTTGCCGGAGAAATCAGGGAAAACGATATTTCAAAAGGCGGTTTCCGTTTTGCCAACGCCCTTTACCTGAAAGAAGCGTTGGCTAAAATCGAGCAGATGCCGGAGCGGAATTTTGAAGAAATCATCGCCAAATATGTTGAAATGAACATTGCCCACCCGTTTTTGGAAGGCAGCGGCAGAAGCACCCGTATTTGGCTGGATTTGGTGTTGAAGAAAAACCTGAAAAAAGTAGTGGATTGGCAGAACGTTGATAAAACCCTTTATTTGCAGGCGATGGAGCGCAGCCCCGTCAACGATTTGGAATTGCGCTTTTTATTGCAGAACAACCTGACCGATGATGTGGACAACCGCGAGATGATATTTAAAGGCATCGAGCAGTCGTATTATTACGAAGGGTATGAAAAGAGCTGAAAGGCCGTCTGAAAACAACCTGCAAATTGAAAACACAAGATTTAAAACAAACCGATTGAACCCTTAACCCCACCAAGCAGATAAGGTTAAAAAATGACTGATATGACTTTATATCTCGCCATCGCGTTGGCTCCCCTGGCAGGCTGCCTGCTGGCGGGCCTGTTCGGCAAGCAGATAGGCCGCGCGGGCGCGCACACGGCTACCATTTTAGGTGTGGCCGTTTCCACCGTGTTGTCGGCCTATGTGCTGTGGGGCTTTATCGACGGCTCGCGCGCCAAGTTCGACGAAAACGTTTATACCTGGCTTACCATGGGCGGCTTGGATTTCTCGGTCGGCTTTCTAGTTGACAGCCTAACCGCCATGATGATGGTGGTGGTAACGTTTGTGTCGCTGATGGTGCATATCTACACCATCGGCTATATGCACGATGAAAAAGTGGGCTACCAACGCTTCTTCAGCTATATCTCGCTGTTTACCTTCTCCATGCTGATGCTGGTGATGAGCAACAACTTCGTCCAGCTCTTCTTCGGTTGGGAAGCGGTGGGTTTGGTGTCTTACCTGCTTATCGGTTTCTATTTCAAACGCGAAAGTGCGATTTTCGCCAACTTAAAAGCCTTTTTGGTGAACCGTGTGGGCGATTTCGGTTTTATTTTGGGCATCGGTTTGATTTTGGCCTATTTCGGCGGCAGCCTGCGCTATGCAGATGTGTTCGCTTATCTGCCAAACGTACAAAACGCCACCATCAGCCTGTTCCCCGGTGTGGAATGGAGCCTGATTACCGTTACCTGCCTGTTGTTGTTTGTGGGCGCGATGGGTAAATCGGCACAGTTTCCGCTCCACGTTTGGCTGCCCGACTCTATGGAAGGCCCGACGCCGATTTCGGCTCTGATTCACGCGGCCACCATGGTAACCGCCGGCTTGTTTATGGTGTCGCGCATGTCGCCGATTTACGAGCTTTCCACCACCGCCTTGAGCGTGATTATGGTGGTGGGCGCGATTACCGCACTGTTTATGGGCTTTTTGGGCACCATTCAAAACGACATCAAACGCGTGGTGGCTTATTCAACCCTGTCGCAATTGGGCTACATGACCGTGGCTTTGGGCGTGTCGGCCTATTCGATTGCGATGTTCCATGTGATGACCCACGCCTTCTTCAAGGCCCTGCTGTTCTTGGCTGCGGGCAGCGCCATTATCGGTATGCACCACGATCAGGATATGCGCCATATGGGTAACCTGAAAAAATACATGCCGATTACTTGGCTGACCATGTTGCTTGGCAACTTGGCACTGATCGGCACGCCATTCTTCTCCGGTTTCTATTCCAAAGATTCCATTATCGAAGCCGTGCATTTCAGCGATTTGCCCGGCAGCGGTTTCGCCTATTTCGCCGTGCTTGCCAGCGTGTTTGTTACCGCTTTCTATGCCTTCCGCCAATATTTCATGGTGTTCCACGGCAAAGAAAAATGGCGTGAATTGCCCGAACATCACGATGATCATCATGACGATGGACATCATCACGGTTTGGGCAAAAACGACAACCCGCACGAAAGCCCGTGGGTGGTTACCCTGCCGCTGGTTTTGCTGGCCATTCCGTCGGTGGTTATCGGCTATATCGCCATCGAACCCATGCTCTACGGCGATTTCTTTAAAGACGTGATTTATGTAAACCACGAAGCCCATCCCGTGATGGCAAAAATGGCCGAAGCCTTCCACGGCCCGCTGGCCATGGTTTCCCACAGCCTGCGCACGCCCGTGCTCTATCTCGCCATCGCCGGCGTGGTAACGGCATGGCTGCTGTATGTGAAAGCTCCAAACCTGCCGGCCAAGATTGCCGCCGCCTTCAAGCCGGTTTACACCCTGCTCGACAACAAATACTACTTAGACGTGATTTACTTCAACGTGTTTGCCAAAGGCAGCCGCGCATTGGGCAATTTCTTCTGGAAAGTGGGCGATACCGCCATTATCGACAACGGCATCGTCAACGGCTCGGCCAAAGCCGTCGGCGCCATTGCCGCCCAAGTGCGCAAAATGCAAACCGGCTTTATCTACACCTACGCCGCCGCCATGGTGTTCGGCGTGCTGGTGCTGATTGTGGCGTTTTTCTGGGGGCTTTGGTTTCAATAAGGCCGTCTGAAAAGGCTTGCAAGAGGGCAGGGTGGAAAGCCACCGTTACAGAAATTCAGACGGCCTCCGTCTTGTTTTGCTACCTTTTAGTAAGGTAAAATAAACCTTACTAATAGATTCCCAAAGGAGTAACGATATGGCAACCACCTTACGGCTGAGCAGCAAAAGCCAAGTAACTTTCAAGCAGGAATTTCTTCACCATTTGGGCATCAGTGCGGGCGACGAAATGGAAGTGTCCAAACTGCCAAACGGTGAGTTGCGGATTAGGGCCAAAGCCAAACCTGCGCAAACCAAAAGTATCCGCGAATTCGCAGGCCGTCTGAAAAACGAGGCGGGCGTACATTTGAGCGTGGAGGAGATAAATCAGGCCGTTGCCGAAGCCGCCGTAGCGGGCGCAGGTATGGAGCGTAAGCCGTGAGCAGCATTGCCATTGATACCAACGTGTTGGTGCGGCTGTTTGTGAATGACGACGAAGCGCAGCAAAACGCCGCCGTCGAATTGCTGGCACAGGCCGAAAGCGTGATTATCCCCACCACCGTTTTGATTGAAACCGTGTGGGTATTGAACCGAAGCTACAAAATCCCGCTTGCCGACATCTTGGCGCTGTTGCGCGATTTCGTTTCGTCCGTGCCTAAGTTGGTGGTGCAGGAAAACGAAATCGAAGCAGGTTTCGCCGTGATGGAACGCAATGGCGACTTCGCAGACGGCATCAACGCCTTCAACGGTGCCATGCTCGGTGCGGAGCAGTTTGCCACCTTTGATAAACAGGCCGCGAAACTGCTGCAAGAAACAGGCGTGAAAACCCTGTTGTTGAAATAGAGGCCGTCTGAAAACGAAGTTTCCGACAGGAAACGGGTTGGCAAAAAGAGCAGGGCGGGTGCAAACCCACCCTGCGGCGATAGCGTAACCGGCAAGACGAACAAGGCCGTCTGAAACCCTTTCAGGCAGCCCGAAACCCTAAAAAACCAAATAACAACCTTTAATTAACCCACAGGAAAAAACCATGTTTTCCAACCACCTACTCAGCTTGGCAATATGGGTGCCGATTATCGCCGGCGTGCTGGTTCTGGCCACAGGCTCGGACCGCCGTGCGCCGTTGGCACGCATTCTTGCCTTTATCGGTTCGCTGGCGGGATTTTTGGTCACGCTGCCGCTGTTTACCCGTTTCGACCGTTTGAACGGCGGCTATCAGTTTGCCGAATTCCACCAGTGGATTCCCGCGCTGAATATCAATTATGCGCTGGGTGTGGACGGTATTTCGGTGCTGTTCATCATTCTGAACGCCTTTATCACGCTGATGGTGGTGCTGGCGGGTTGGGAAGTGATTCAGAAACGCCCCGCGCAGTATATGGCGGCCTTTTTGATTATGTCCGGCCTGATTAACGGCGCGTTTGCCGCGCAGGATGCGATTCTGTTTTATGTGTTCTTCGAAGGTATGCTGATTCCGCTCTACCTGATTATCGGTATGTGGGGCGGCCCGCGCCGCGTGTATGCTTCGGTAAAGCTGTTTCTCTACACCCTGCTCGGTTCGCTGCTGATGCTGGTGGGTTTGGTTTATCTGTCTTACCAGGCCGGCGGCAGCTTTTCGATTGTGGATTTCCAAAACCTGAAGCAGATTCCGCTGGGCGTGCAGCAGTTGCTGTTTGTTGCGTTTTTCCTGTCTTTCGCGGTGAAAGTGCCGATGTGGCCGGTGCACACCTGGCTGCCCGATGCCCACGTTGAAGCGCCGACGGGCGGCTCTATGGTGTTGGCGGCGATTACGCTGAAAGTGGGTGCCTACGGTTTCCTGCGTTTTATCCTGCCGATTCTGCCCGACGCGTCGCGCTATTTCGCGCCCGCAATTGTGGTGCTGAGCCTGATTGCGGTGATTTATATCGGCATGGTGGCGTTGGTGCAGACCGATATGAAAAAGCTGGTGGCTTATTCTTCTATCAGCCACATGGGTTTCGTTACTTTGGGTATGTTCCTGTTTGTTGACGGCCATCTGAACGACTGGGCGTTGAAAGGTGCGGTTATCCAGATGATTTCGCACGGTTTTGTTTCTGCCGCGATGTTTATGTGTATCGGCGTGATGTACGACCGCCTGCACAGCCGCAATATCGCCGATTACGGCGGCGTGGTAAACGTGATGCCGAAATTCGCCGCCTTTATGATGCTGTTCGGCATGGCCAATGCCGGTTTGCCCGCCACTTCGGGTTTCGTGGGCGAATTTATGGTGATTATGGGCGCGGTGGAAGTGAATTTCTGGGTGGGCGCGCTGGCCGCGCTGACGCTGATTTACGGTGCTTCTTATACCTTGTGGATGTATAAGCGCGTGATTTTCGGCGAAATCACCAACCCCGAAGTGAAAGAAATGAAAGACATCAACTGCCGCGAGTTCGCTGTTTTGGCGGTTTTGGCGGTGGCGGTGTTGGGCATGGGCCTGTATCCCGTAGCGTTTATCGAAGTCATCCACCAGGCTGCCAACGATTTGATCAGCCAAGTGGCGCAAAGCAAGATTTGAGGTGTGTGAATGAACTGGACCGATTTGAATTTAATCCCCGCCATGCCTGAAATCGTGTTGGCGTCGGCATTGTTTATCGTGTTGCTGGCGGATTTGTGGGTGAAAGACGAAAACCGCTTCATCACCCATATCCTGAGCCTGATTTCTCTGGCGGCGGTGGCGGTTACGCAATGGCTGGTGTGGACGCCCGACAGCGTGTACACGTTTGGCGGCATGTATATTGCCGACGGTATGTCGCGCCTGTCGAAAATGGTGATGTATGCCGGCTTGTTTGCCTTGTTTGTGTACAGCAAGCCCTATAATCAGGCGCGCAACATTTTTAAAGGCGAGTTTTACACCTTGTCGCTGTTTGCCCTCATTGGCATGAGCGTGATGGTGAGCGCGGGGCATTTCCTAACCGCCTATATCGGTTTGGAGCTGTTGTCGCTGTCGCTTTATGCCATGATTGCCCTGCGCCGCGATTCGGCCAAAGCCGCCGAGGCCGCGCTGAAATATTTCGTGTTGGGCGCGCTTGCTTCGGGCTTGCTGCTGTACGGCATTTCCATGGTATATGGCGCCACCGGTTCGCTGGAGTTCGCCACCGTGCTGGCCACGGCCTACGACGGTCAGGCGCAGGAATGGCTGCTGAAGCTCGGCGTGGTGTTTATCGTGGTGGCGGTGGCGTTCAAGCTGGGCGCGGTGCCGTTTCATATGTGGGTGCCCGATGTGTATCACGGCGCGCCCACTTCGGTGGCCGCTTTCGTGGGCAGCGTGCCGAAAATCGCCGCCGTGGTGTTTGCGTTCCGCATTTTGGTAACAGGCTTGGGCACGGCTCAGCAGGATTGGACGCAGATGCTGGCGATTCTCGCGGTAGCCTCGCTGCTTATCGGTAATTTGGCGGCCATCATGCAAACCAACATCAAGCGCATGTTTGCCTATTCCACCATTTCGCATATGGGCTTTATCCTGCTGGCGTTTATGGCCGGCGCGCTGGGCTTTACTGCCGGCCTGTATTACGCCATCGCTTATGTGGTGATGGGTTTGGTGGGCTTCGGCGTGCTGATGCTGTTGTCTGACGAAGCCGTAGAATGTGAAGAAATCAGCGACTTGGCGGGTTTGAACCAACGCAATGCCTGGTATGCCTTCCT
The DNA here is from genome assembly GCF_014055005.1 of Neisseria dentiae. NCBI lineage: Bacteria > Pseudomonadati > Pseudomonadota > Betaproteobacteria > Neisseriales > Neisseriaceae > Neisseria > Neisseria dentiae. Next base: position 2,627,180 of record NZ_CP059570.1, read on the forward strand.
GATGCTGCTGGCCATGTTCAGCATGGCGGGGATTCCCCCGTTGATGGGTTTCTATGCCAAATTCGCCGTGATTAAGGCTTTGTTGTCGCAAGGTTATATCTGGCTGCCGGTGTTTGCCGTGGTGATGAGCCTGATAGGCGCGTTCTACTACCTGCGCGTGGTGAAGGTGATGTATTTCGACCCGGCCGCCGATAACGCGCACCCTATTGGCAGCAATGCGGCGGCGAAAGTGTTTTTATCGGTTAACGCTGCGCTGCTCTTGGTTTGGGGCGTGATGCCGCAAAGTGTGATGGACTGGTGTCTGAAAGCCTTGGAGCGCACGCTCTGATGCGGCTTGAATCATTGAAACGGCAGCCGGAAGCTGCCGTTTTGGTTGATATGCAGGATGAGATCTTTGCAAAAAAAGCTAATGACGGCGATAGGTAGTTTTTGATAACCGCAAGGTATTTTGCAAAGGTTTCAGGATATGTAATTTGAACACTTTTCAGACGGCCTCGGAAGCATTTGCCCTTATGCGGGCCGTCTGAAAACCAAACCGGGCTTCTATATGACCGCATCCATGTATGTTTTGCTGCTGCTGGCCTTTATTTTCGCCAACGCGCCTTTTCTCACCCCGCGCCTTTTGGGTATTTTCCCGCTGGATAAAAAACATTTCGGCCATCATTTGCTTGAGCTGTTTGTCGGGTTCGGTATCACGGCAGGTTTGGCGTATCTGCTCGAATCGCGCGCCGGAAGCGTGCACGCCCAAGACTGGGAGTTTTATGCCGTAACGGTTTGCCTGTATTTGGTTTTTGCTTTTCCCGCTTTTGTATGGCGGTATTTTTGGAATGCACGAAACAGCGGGTAGGCCGTCTGAAAAGGTTTGGTAAGGAAACCGTTTTTCAGACGGCCTGTCGGTGTTTTGTGTTTCGCGTTATTTGTAGGTCGGGCACTCATGCCCGACATTGCTTTGTGTTTTTTCATTCCGTCGGGCATGAATGCCCGACCTACACATGCCGCTCCAGTTTGTCCAAAAACGCCTGCCGCGTTGCGGGCGTGGAGTTATCGATATTGCCGAAGTTCAGCCATTTGCGTTTTTGCACGCCGATGCCTTTGATGGTGTGGCCGAGCATGGCGCGGCCGATGCCGTTGCCGCTCACCCATTTCAGATACCAGGTGGGCGCGGTGGAGGTGCTGATGGCCACGGCTTCTTTGATGTGGGTGAGGCGGCCTTTTACGCCCGTGGGGGTGGCGTCGTAGGCCAGCGTTTTCAGAAACACTTTGTCTTCAAAGCCTTTCACAATCGCAGGCAGGTCTGCCCACCACACGGGAAAGATGAAAATCAGGCGGTCGGTCTGCTGCAATATTTCCTGATAGCGCAGCACCAGGGGGTCAAGCGCTTTGCCTTGGTTGAAGAGGGCAAGCTCGGCTTTGGTGTAGGCGGGGTTGAAACCGTCGGCATACAAATCTATCAGACGGTATGCTTCGCCTTTGGCGTCCAACAGTTGCAGCACGCGCTGCAAAATGCCGTGGTTGAAGCTTTTTTCATAAGGGTGGGCGTAGATAACGGTGGTGAAAGACATGATGTTCCTTCCTGAAAAATACACCGTACGGCAGGGTTTTCTTGCGCACAGCGCAGCGCAGTCTTACGGTGTTACGGTTTAAGCCGAATGCCGTCTGAAAATATGGCAGGATGCCAAAACGGTTTTCAGACGGCCTTGAAGCGTTTTATTTACAAGCCCTTGCGCATGATGCGTTCGGCCAATTTCGGAAACAGGCGGTTGATGCGGTAGAGCAGTTTGGTTTTTCCGCCCATGATTTCGTATTTGTCGGCCAGAAATGCCTGCCAGAATTCTTCCGCCAGCGCCTCGGGGCTGATTTTGCCTTTGCCGCGCCCTGCGGTCATGGCGGTGTCTACCAAGGGCGGCATCAGCTCGAACACTTTCACGCCCGTGTGTTCCAGCTGCCAGCGCAGGGTTTGCGAAAAGCTGTGCAGCGCGGCTTTGCTGGCGCAATAAACCGATGCGGCTTCTTTGGGGACGATAGCCAGACCTGAGGAAACGTTCACCACCGCGCCGTGCGGCTGTTTGAGCAGCATCGGCAGAAAGGCGTGCGTGAGCAGGATGGGGGCGGTGAGGTTGACGCAGAGTTCGTGCGTGATGTCGGCTTCGCTTTGTTCGGCCAACGGGCTGTTCAACTGTATGCCTGCGTTGTTGACCAATATGTTCAGATCGGGATATTTCTGCACCAACGCGGCGCGGTCTTGCGCCCGGGTGATGTCGGCGGTTTCGGCCAGTGCGCCGGGCAGGCGCTCTGCGGCCTGTTGCAGGGCTTCGCTGCGCCTGCCCGCCAAAATCACGCGGTTGCCCACCGCATGGAATTTCTGCGCCAGCGCAAAGCCGATGCCGCTTGCGCCGCCGGTGATGAGTACGGTATGCGGGTCTGGGGTCATGATGTTTCCTTTCTTGTCCGGAAATGTTGCGCGTATGTTTTCAGACGGCCCGTATGCCCGCCCAAGGCAGGGCGTGCGGCCGGGTTTTTTTTTAGGGTAGGAGTTGAAAATGCTGCGATAAGTTGCACTTTGTGCGGCCGCGGCCGCAAGCGTCTGCCTGATTTTTGCTTTTACCGATTTTATGTGGCAGTATTTTTGTTTGCGCAAAAGCAGACAGGCCGTCTGAAACCCGCATCTGTAAGAAAGCTTTCCATGACTGTTCAAAACCTTTCCCAAGCCAAGCTCGTTGTTGTTAAAGTCGGCTCCAGCCTCGTTACCGCCGAAGGGCGCGGCATCGACCAGGCCGCGCTCAACCGCTGGGCAACCCAGATCGCCGAAATCAAATCGCGCGGCACGGATGTGATTTTCGTGTCCAGCGGCGCGATTGCCGAAGGCGTGAAAAGGCTCGGCTGGCCGAAACGCCCCGTTGCCATCAACGAATTGCAGGCCGCCGCCGCCGTCGGCCAGATGGGCATCGCGCAGGCTTACGAATACGCTTTTGCCTACCACCAAATCCACACGGCGCAGATTCTGCTCACGCACGAAGACTTGAGCAACCGCACCCGCTATCTCAATGCGCGCAGCACGCTGCTGACCCTGCTCGAAAAAGGCATCGTGCCGGTGATTAACGAAAACGACACCGTTACCACCGAAGAAATCAAACTCGGCGATAACGACACTTTGGGCGCACTGGTTACCAATCTGGTTGATGCCGACGCCCTGGTTATCCTCACCGACCAGCAAGGCCTGTATGACAGCGACCCGCGCAAAAACCCGCAGGCGCAGTTTATCCGCCGCATCGCCGCCGAACACCCTGATCTGGAGCGCATGGCGGGCGGGGCGGGCAGCGGCGTGGGCACGGGCGGCATGTATACCAAAGTGTTGGCGGCCAAACGCGCGGCCTTGAGCGGCGCGGCCACCGTGGTTGCTTCGGGGCGGGAGCCTGATGTGCTGGTGCGCCTGCTGGAAGGCGAAAGCATAGGCACACTGTTTACCAGCGGCCACAGCCGCGTTGCCGCCCGCAAACAATGGCTGCTCGGCCATGTGCAGATGGTGGGCAGCCTGGTGGTGGACGACGGGGCGGAAAAAGCGCTCACCGCACACCACCGCAGCCTGCTGCCCGTGGGCTGCGTGCGGGTAAACGGTCATTTCCACCGGGGCGAGCTGGTGGCGGTGTTGAACACAGAAGGCAGGGAAATCGCCCGTGGTTTGGTCAATTACAGCAGCGGCGAAATCGGCAAAATTTTAAAAACGCCGTCTGAACAAATTGCCGCCAAGCTCGGTTATATCAACGAAGAAGAGTTGATACACCGCGACAATATGGCGCTGCACCGCTGAAAGCGGCGGAGCGGGCAGGGCGGGGCTTTTACAAAAATACCTTAGGGTCTGTCGACGTGACCGGCGAAGTGGTTTTTTGAGGCAAAAACTGCGTATGCAAGGCAAAAAGCGCAGCAAGGTTGAACACCTTGCGAGCATTTTTAACGCCGCAGACGGGGGATTTTGACCAAAAATACCGCCGTTGCGTTAATTGTCAACAGACCCTAAGGCCGTCTGAAAGTATGACAGGGCTGTTACTAAAGCTGTAAAAAGCTGCAAACCGCAGCAGAGAAAAAGAAGTTTTGAGCAGTAAAAATAAGTTTGCCGGCTATGAAAAATTCAGACGCCCTAATATAGGCTGAGACATTTGCAAAAAGCCAATTCCAACCTGAAAACGTTTGTGTCTCGTCATTCCCGCGCAGGCGGGAATCCAGCCTTAAAATCATCAGGTATTTTATAGTGGATTAAAATAAGAATGCCGAAGTAGGGTAAAACGATTCTTTAGCATATCGCCCAATTGCAAGTTTGAATGCAGTTATTTCATTTCGGAGTTTTTATTTGAATTCACTATATTTCAATAACTTACAAAAAAACGACTGGATTCCCGCCTGCGCGGTAATGACGGAATCCAAGCATTTCAGACGGCCTAAACGACTTGCAAAGGCCTCAGGCTGTGAGTAAACAAATTCGGAAAGCAAACATGATTTCCCTGACCACATTAATCATAGCAGGCATATTGTTGGCCGCTGCACTGATTGCCTCTGTGTTGGTGCCGAACCCGGTTACCTGGCTGGTAACGCTGGTATTGGGCGGCCTGTTTTTCTTTATATTGCTGCCGAAATACCAAGGCGAGCAGCAGGCCGTGAAAAGCGGGGTGGAGATTCAGGCCGCCGTGCAGGAAGTGCGGCAGTGGAGCCGTAAAACGGGAGACGGTGATTATATCGACCAATATGAAATCATCGCCGTTGCGCCAAACCCGCACAACGGCAAAATCCAAACGTTCGTCAGCCCGCCGATGGCGCAAAACCCCAAGCCTTATTTGGGCGGCAGCGTTAAGGTGAAGGTGGATTGGTCAAATCCCAAAGCCTATGTGATGGATTTGTCGTTTCTGCCGTTCAAGGTGCATTGACATATTGGCAACAAAGCAGGGCAGGGCTTGAGGCCGTCTGAAAAGCCATTAGGGAGTTTAGTCAGAAAGCGTTGCGGAGGTATTTTTGGTTAAAATCCGCATCTGCAGCGTTAAAAATGCTCGCAAGATATCCAATCTTGCTGCGCTTTTTTCCTGGCACCTGTGGATTTTTCCTCAAAAAACCGCTTCGCAAGCATTCTGACTACACTCCCTAAAGCTGTTCTTGCAGCACCGCCTCGATTTTGGCGATCAACACGTCCACCGCCACATTGTTCTGTTCGTCGCAGGGGATAATCATGTGTGCATAGCGTTTGGTCGGCTCGACAAACTGGTTGTGCATGGGGCGGACTTGGCCGGTATATTGCGCCACCACCGATTCCACCGAGCGCCCGCGTTCTTCAATATCGCGCAGCATTCTGCGGATAAAGCGCAAATCGGCATCGGTATCGACAAACAGCTTGATGTCCATCAGATTGCGGATTTTTTCATCATATAAGGCCAAAATCCCTTCCAAAATAATCACGTCCACCGGCTCTTGGCGGATGGTTTCCGCCGCACGCAGATAGGTTTTGTAGTTATGCTGCGGCAATTCCACCGCTTTGCGTTGCAAAAGCTGCGTCAGGTGTGCGTGAAGCAGGTCGTTGTCATAGGCGCAGGGGTGGTCGTAGTTTTGCCGCTGCCGCTCTTCAAACGAAAGGTGCGGCTGGTCAACATAGTAATAATCCTGCTCGATAATCGTGATCGAACGGCCGCTGAAACGGCGGTATATCGCTTGCGATACAGTGGTTTTGCCGGAGCCGGAACCGCCGGCTACGCCGATAATCACAGGTTTTTTCATCATTAACTGTTCCGAAAGAAAATGAGCGGTATTATATCAAGAAAAACAGTGCAGCCCGAAGGTAGGGCAGATGCCTCTGCCTGTGCGCCCGAACGCAATATCCGATACAATTAAGGCCGTCTGAAAAAAGGAACCACCACATGACAAAACCCAAAGGCGGCTTAGGCCGCGGCTTAGATTCACTGATTTCCAACAATATCGACGACGGCGGTAACGACCGCCTCACCACGGTTGCCGTGTCCGACATACAGCCCGGCCGCTACCAGCCGCGCGTGCAGATGGACGACGAAGCCCTGCACGAGTTGGCCGAATCCATTAAAGCCCAAGGCGTTATCCAACCCGTTATCGTGCGCGAACGCGGCCTGTCGCAATACGAGCTGATTGCCGGCGAGCGCCGCTGGCGCGCCAGCCAACTGGCCGGATTAACCGAGATCCCCGTGGTGGTCAAAAGTATTAGCGACGAAGCCGCCCTGGCGATGGGTCTGATTGAAAACCTGCAACGCGAAAACCTCAACCCCATCGAAGAAGCGCGCGGCTTGAAACGCTTGGCCGACGAATTCAGCTTAACGCACGAAACCATCGCCAAAGCCGTGGGAAAAAGCCGCAGCGCCATTTCCAATAGCTTGCGTCTTTTGGGCTTGCCCGAACCGGTGCAGGATATGCTCTACCAGCGCCGTTTGGAAATGGGCCACGCCCGCGCCCTGTTAACCCTGCCGGTGGTCGACCAACTGCTGTTGGCTCAAAAAGCCGTAAAAAACGGGTGGTCGGTGCGCGAGGTCGAACGCCGCAGCCAGTTGATGCATCAAGGCAAAAAGGCGGAAACCATCAAAAAAATCAACCCCGATATCCGCCGTTTGAACGATGCCATTACCGACAAACTGGGCGTGAATGCCGAAGTGCAGACCCGGAACCAGAAAAAAGGCAAAATCGTTTTGTATTTCGATACCCCCGAAACGCTGGAAAACCTGCTGCAGCAACTCGGGGTGGAATATGATGCTTAAACCGCTGTAGTTGCCCGATGAGGCCGTCTGAAAAAATCAGGCGGCCTTTGTTTTGATATAAACAACTTATAAAAGCTAAGAAAAAAAGCAGATTATGCACAAATAGGCAAAGATTCCGCTGTTTAATTTTTAATATAATGTAGTATCATGTAGTGGCTTTTAGGCGGTGTACCGAACGGCGCGGAAATAAAACAAAACCGAGTCAGATATTTGATTCACAAAGGTTAACAATTGTCTTGACGCTTAAACACATCTTGATTATAGTAGCCCCGCTTAATCTGCCTTCGGCTTACGTTATATGAATAAGATTGTGTATGCGCAAATCGCGGCATTGGCGGTAACGGCTGCGTTATGCGCCCTTGTAAGCGGCAGTAGCGGTTTTTGGTCTGCCTTGGCAGGCGGGTTGAGTTACTTGCTGCCCTCGGCAACTGCGGTATTACTTCTAAAAATTTTCAGGCCATACCCGCAATGGGCGGGAAAGATATTTCTGCTGGGAGAAGGTTTAAAAGTAATGCTGGCTTTGGTGTTGATGCTGGTTGTTTTCGCAATCTGGCATGAAACGCTGAAATTCCTGCCCTTTGTCGCAGGGTTGTTTGTAGTCAGCCATCTGGTTTTTTTAGCATTGTTGAGAGTTAGAGACTATGGCAGGTGAATCGATGACTGCTGCCGACTACATCAAGCACCACTTACAGAGCTTGACGAGTCTGCAGGATGTAACCCAAGGGCAAGGCCTGAAAAATATCGCCGATTTTTCATTTATCAACCTGGATGCAATCTTTTTTGCCGTGGTTTTGGGAGTGATCGGCAGCTTCTTTCTGTGGCGCGGTGCCAAAAAGGCGACTCCCGGCGTTCCCGGGCGTTTTCAGGCGGCCGTAGAAATACTCTTCGAATTTGTGGACGATATGTGTAAAAGCATCGTGCACAACGAGCAATCACGCAAATTCGTAGCCCCGCTGGGCTTAACGCTGTTTGTGTGGATTTTCCTGATGAACGCAATGGACTTGCTGCCGGTAGATTTGCTGCCCTTGGGCTGGCAGATGGCAACCGGTGAGCACCACGCCCTGCTGCGTGTCGTGCCTACTGCAGATTTGAACACCACTTTGGCGTTGGCTATCGGCGTGTTGCTGATCTGTCTCTACTATAATGTCAAAATCAAAGGATTCGGCGGCTGGATGCACGAAATGTTCACCGCACCTTTCGGTCCTTGGCTGGCTCCTGCCAACTTTATCCTGAATATCGTAGAATTCCTGTCTAAAACCGTATCGCACGGTATGCGGTTGTTCGGCAATATGTATGCCGGCGAGCTGGTGTTCCTGCTGATTGCATTGCTGGGCGGTGCTTGGGCGGTGTCCGGCAGTATCGGTGTGATGGATCCGGTTATGTTCGTATTCCATATCCTTGCCGGTATGGTGTGGGCTATTTTCCATATTTTGGTTATTACCCTTCAGGCATTTATCTTCATGGCTTTGGCTTTCGTGTATATCGGCCAGGCACATGACGCACACTAAAAAATTAAATTTAATGATGTTTGCCGTTTTTAAGTAAGTAGTTTTTCCAACGTAGTTTTAACCTTTGTTTTTTATTAAGGAGTTTTAAAATGGGTTTGATTGCTATCGCATGTGGTCTGATTGTTGCTTTGGGCGCTTTGGGTGCATCCATCGGCATCGCCATGGTAGGTTCTAAATATTTGGAATCTTCTGCACGCCAGCCTGAGCTGATTGGCCCGCTGCAAACCAAACTGTTCCTGATTGCCGGTTTGATTGATGCCGCATTCCTGATCGGTGTGGCCATTGCCCTGCTGTTTGCCTTCGTTAACCCGTTTGCAGGCTAATCCTAACGGCAAGCTGCTTTCATGCAGATGAAACACCGTTTGTTTGATTAACCCTAATACGAAGGTTAAGTAAAGTGAATATCAATGCAACCTTATTTGCGCAGTTAATCGTATTTTTCGGTCTGGTATGGTTCACCATGAAATTTGTGTGGCCGCCGATTGCAAAAGCGTTAGACGAGCGCGCCGACAAAATCGCCGAAGGTTTGGCAGCAGCCGAACGCGGTAAGAGCGATTTTGAACAGGCAGAAAAGAAAGTTGCAGAACTCTTGGCCGATGGGCGTAACCAGGTTGCCGAAATGGTGGCCAACGCCGAAAAACGTGCAGCCAAAATCGTAGAAGAAGCCAAAGAACAGGCTTCCCACGAAGCTGCCCGTATTACAGCACAGGCCAAAGCCGATGTGGAACAGGAAACCAACCGCGCCCGTGAAGCTTTGCGCGAACAGGTTGCCGCATTGGCTGTTAAAGGTGCCGAATCTATTTTGCGTAGCGAAGTCAATGCCGACAAGCATGCGCAAATGCTCAGCGCCCTGAAACAGGAGCTGTAATCTTATGGCTGAGTTCGCAACGATTGCCAGACCCTATGCGAAAGCATTGTTTGGTTTGGCTCAAGAGAAAAACCAAATAGAGTCTTGGTTGGGCGGACTGAAAGAGCTGGCGTCTGTTGTGCAGCAGGAAAAAGTTGCGGCGTTTATCGAACAGCCCGAAAAAAGCGCTTCAGAGAAAGTTGAAGCACTGGCCGGTTTGGTAGGTTTAAGCAACCCTAATCTGAAAAATTTTGTATCGGTGCTAGCCGAGCAAAAACGCTTACAGATTCTCCCTGAAGTTTATGCACAATTTCAAGACTTAACCTTGGCACTGAATCACACCAAACGGGCCGTCATTTACAGCGCTTATCCGCTGAGCGATGCCCAGTTGAAAGATTTGACCGCCGACTTGCAAAAACGTTTCGGCACCAATTTGGAAGCAGTTACCAAAGTGGATCCCGAACTAATCGGTGGCGTTAAAGTGGAAATCGGTGACCAAGTACTGGATTTGTCGTTACAAGGTAAATTAAACGCCTTGTATACGGCTATGACAAATTAGGAGAGTTTTCATGCAGCTTAATCCTGCTGAAATTAGCGATTTGATTAAAGCCAAAATCGAAAATCTGTCGGTAAATGCAGAGGTGCGCACCCGCGGCACCGTTATTTCCGTAACCGACGGTATTGTTCGTATTCACGGCTTGTCAGACGTTATGCAAGGTGAAATGCTTGAGTTCCCCGGCAACACTTTCGGCCTGGCAATGAACTTGGAGCGCGACTCCGTCGGTGCCGTGGTGTTGGGTGAATACGAGCATATTAAAGAAGGCGATGAAGTTAAATGTACCGGCCGCATTTTGGAAGTGCCCATCGGTCGCGAACTGGTAGGCCGCGTTGTGAATGCGCTGGGCCAACCCATTGACGGCAAAGGCCCGATTAACACAACTTTAACCGCCCCGATTGAGAAAATTGCACCGGGCGTGATTGCACGCCAATCGGTAGACCAACCCATGCAAACCGGTTTGAAATCTATCGATTCAATGGTACCTATCGGCCGTGGCCAGCGTGAGCTGATTATTGGCGACCGCCAAACCGGCAAAACAGCCGTTGCATTGGATGCCATCGTTAACCAAAAAGGCACAGGTGTTATTTGTATTTATGTTGCCGTTGGTCAAAAAGCATCTTCTATTGCCAACGTAGTACGCAAATTGGAAGAGTACGGCGCAATGGAGCACACAATTGTTGTGGCCGCAACTGCGTCTGAAGCTGCCGCTCTGCAATTTATTGCACCGTATGCCGGTTGCACGATGGGCGAATTTTTCCGCGACCGCGGTGAAGATGCGCTGATTGTGTATGACGATTTGTCCAAGCAGGCCGTTGCCTATCGCCAGATTTCACTGCTGCTGCGCCGCCCCCCGGGCCGCGAAGCCTACCCCGGCGATGTGTTCTACCTGCACAGCCGCTTGTTGGAGCGTGCGGCACGTATCAACGCGGATGAGGTTGAGCGTCTGACCAATGGTGAAGTAAAAGGCAAAACCGGTTCGTTGACTGCACTGCCGATTATCGAAACCCAGGCGGGCGACGTATCTGCATTCGTGCCGACCAACGTTATTTCCATTACAGACGGCCAGATTTTCTTGGAAACCGATTTGTTTAACTCAGGCATCCGCCCTGCGATCAACGCCGGTATTTCCGTATCGCGCGTAGGCGGTGCGGCGCAGACCAAAGTTATTAAGAAATTGGGCGGCGGTATCCGTTTGGCATTGGCTCAGTATCGCGAATTGGCGGCATTCTCGCAGTTTGCTTCCGATTTGGACGAAGCAACCCGCAAACAGCTGCAACACGGTGAAGTGGTTACTGAATTGATGAAACAAAAACAATTCAGCACTCTTAACACCGCTGAAATGGCGTTGACCCTGTGGGCGATTAACAACGGTTCATACGCAGACGTTCCGGTTTCTAAAGCATTGGCTTTCGAAGCGGACTTCCTGAGCTATGTGAGAACCCAGCATCCCGCTGTTTTAGATGCCATTAATGCTTCAGGTGCAATGTCTGATGAAAACGAGCAAGTGCTGGCTCAGGCGATGAAATCCTTTAAATCTTCTTACAGCTACGCGTAAGCATTCTAAAAGAAAGATGAAAGGAGTCTGAAATGGCAGTAGGAAAAGAGATTCTCACCAAAATCCGTAGTGTTCAAAATACCCAAAAGATCACTAAAGCGATGCAGATGGTGTCAACCTCTAAAATGCGGAAGACTCAAGAACGGATGCGCTTGGCGCGTCCGTACGCTGAAAAAGTGCGTTTGGTGATGAGCCATTTGGCGCAAACTCATGCGGATCACGGCATCAGGTTCTTGGAGCCCCATAAAGAAGTAAAACGGGCGGGTTTCATTCTGATTACCACCGACAAGGGTTTGTGTGGCGGTTTGAATGCCAACGTTTTGAAGAAGTTTTTGGCGCAAGTTCAAGAGTACCAACAGCAGGGCATCGAAGTTGATGTGGTTTGCTTGGGCAGTAAAGGTTTGGCGGCTTGCCAGCGTATCGGTTTGAATGTGATTGCCAGCGTAACCAATTTGGGGGATACGCCCCGTATGGAAAAACTGCTGGGCGCGTTAACCGAGATTTTCCAACGCTACGGCAAAAAGCAGCTTGATGCCGTTCATTTGGTGTATTCGGGTTTTGTGAATACCATGCGCCAAGAACCTCGCATCGAGACTTTGTTGCCCATCGGCCAAAACACAATCGAAAGTGTCAGCGAAAGCAGCGATTTTAACTGGGATTACCGTTACGAACCCAGCCCGGTTGCTGTTTTGGAGTATTTGGTTCGCCGCTATTTGGAGTCTGTGGTTTATCAAGCGTTGAGCGACAATATGGCATCAGAACAAGCTGCGCGTATGGTGGCGATGAAAGCCGCCACCGATAACGCCGGCAATGCCATTAAAGAGTTGCGCTTGGTGTATAACAAATCGCGCCAAGCTGCGATTACCACAGAGTTGTCAGAAATTGTTGCAGGCGCTGCGGCCGTTTAAGGCTGAGGTGTCGCGCATTTAAAATAGGATACGATAATGAGCCAAGGCAAAATCGTACAAATTATCGGTGCGGTAGTCGATGTGGAATTTCCCCGCGAAGCTATCCCGCACGTTTACGATGCCCTTAAATTGGTCGATGCCGATTTGACTTTGGAAGTTCAACAACTTCTGGGCGACGGTGTGGTACGTACCATTGCAATGGGCAGTTCAGACGGTCTCAAACGCGGTATGGCCGTAACCAATACCGGCTCGCCGATTACCGTGCCCGTGGGCAAAGCCACATTGGGCCGTATTATGGATGTGCTCGGCAATCCGGTTGACGAAGCAGGCCCCGTGGGTGCGGCTGAAAAACGCGCCATTCACCAAGAAGCCCCGAAATTCGACGAGCTTTCAAGCACCACCGAATTGCTCGAAACCGGCATCAAAGTAATCGACTTGCTGTGTCCGTTTGCCAAAGGCGGTAAAGTAGGTCTGTTCGGCGGTGCGGGCGTGGGCAAAACCGTAAACATGATGGAATTGATTAACAACATCGCCAAAGCGCACAGCGGTTTGTCTGTGTTTGCCGGCGTAGGTGAGCGTACCCGCGAAGGTAACGACTTCTACCATGAGATGAAAGATTCCAACGTATTGGATAAAGTGGCTATGGTTTACGGCCAGATGAACGAACCTCCGGGCAACCGCTTGCGCGTAGCCCTGACCGGTTTGACCATGGCCGAATTCTTCCGCGACGAGAAAGACGAAAACGGCAAAGGCCGCGACGTATTGTTCTTCGTGGACAACATCTACCGTTACACTTTGGCCGGTACCGAAGTATCCGCACTATTGGGCCGTATGCCTTCGGCGGTGGGTTACCAGCCGACATTGGCTGAGGAAATGGGCCGTTTGCAAGAGCGCATTACCTCTACGCAAACCGGTTCGATCACTTCGATTCAAGCCGTATACGTACCGGCGGATGACTTGACCGACCCGTCTCCGGCAACCACTTTCGCCCACTTGGATGCAACCGTGGTATTGAGCCGCGATATTGCTTCTTTGGGTATTTACCCCGCAGTGGATCCTCTGGATTCTACTTCACGCCAGCTCGACCCGATGGTTTTGGGTCAGGAACACTACGATGTGGCCCGCGGTGTACAGTCAACCCTGCAAAAATACAAAGAATTGCGCGACATCATCGCCATTCTGGGTATGGACGAGTTGTCTGACGAAGACAAGCTGACTGTAATGCGCGCACGTAAAATCCAGCGCTTCCTGTCGCAGCCCTTCCACGTAGCCGAAGTATTCACCGGTTCTCCGGGCAAATATGTTTCTCTGCGTGACACCATTGCCGGCTTTAAGGCCATTTTGAGCGGCGAATACGACCACTTGCCCGAGCAGGCTTTCTATATGGTTGGCGGTATCGAAGAAGCCGTAGAGAAAGCGAAAGGCTTAAACTAAGGAGGTCGGCATGAATATCATGCAAGTTGAAGTGGTAAGTAACGAGGAGCATATCTTTTCAGGCGAGGCCAGCTTTGTTGTAGTGCCGACCCTGACGGGTGAACTTGGTATTTATCCGCGACATGAGCCGATTATGAGTTTGGTCCGCCCCGGTGCATTACGTTTGACCGTGCCGGGGGGGCCTGAGGAATTGCTGGTTGCCGTTTCAGGCGGCCTGCTGGAAGTACAACCCGACAAGCTGACCGTGTTGGCCGATGTGGCCGTGCGCAGCGAAGAGATGGATCAGGCGCGTGCCGAAGAGGCGAAAAAAGCCGCCGAGGCGCGTATTTCCCAAGCCCAGGACGATGATTCGCTGGCCAAGGCACAAGCAGCATTGGCCGCCGCGATTGCACAACTCAAAACATTGGATTACCTCCGTTCGCAAAAAAACAAATAAGGATTTGCCTGCAAATCCGGCAAAGCACAGCTTCAGGCTGTGCTTTTTATTTGCCCGCCGCCGAAATATCAGCAACTCTCTTGAGTTTCGATTTTCTGCCCTTATTTTAAAAGCCAATTTTCATACCATTACCGAACATTCATCATGAGCAATAAAGATTTTTATGAAATTCTGGGCGTGGCCCGCAGCGCAAGCGACGACGAAATTAAAAAAGCCTACCGTAAACTCGCCATGAAATATCACCCCGACCGCAATCAGGGCGATGCGGAGGCGGAAGAGAAATTTAAAGAAGTGCAGAAAGCCTATGATATTTTGTCGGACAAACAAAAGCGGGCATCTTATGACCAATTCGGCCATGCCGGAGTGGATCCGAACATGGGCGGAGGCGGCTTTGGTGGTTTCGGCGGTTTCGGAGGCGCGCAAGGTTTTGATTTCGGAGATATTTTCAGCCAGATGTTCGGAGGCGGTGCCGGTGGCGGCCGCCAACAGAGCTATCAAGGTGCCGATTTGCAATATGCGGTAGAAATCACGTTGGAAGAAGCGGCCAAAGGCATTAAAAAGCGCATTACCATTCCGACTTATGAAGAATGCGATGTGTGCCACGGCAGCGGAGCGAAGCCCGGCACATCGGCCAGCACCTGTTCCACCTGCCACGGCAGCGGCACCATTCATGTGCGCCAGGCCATTTTTCAAATGCAGCAAACCTGCCCCACCTGCCACGGCACGGGCAAAGAAATCAAAGATCCGTGCGTGAAATGCCGCGGCGAAGGGCGGGTGAAAACCAGCAAAACCGTTGAAGTGAATATTCCGGCGGGCATCGACAACGGCCAGCGCATCCGCCTGAGCGGGGAGGGCGAGCCGGGTATGCACGGCGCGCCGAGCGGCGATTTGTATGTTGTGGTGCACGTTAAAGAGCACAAAACATTCGAGCGCAACGGGTTGGATCTGCATTGCGAAATGCCGATCAGTTTTGCCATTGCCGCACTGGGCGGCGAGGTGGAGGTGCCGACGCTCGACGGCAAGGTGAAGCTGAGCATTCCCAAAGAAACCCAAACCGGCCGCCGGATGCGCGTGAAAGGCAAAGGCATCAAGTCGTTGCGTTCGAGCGCGGTGGGGGATTTGTATTGCCATGTGGTGGTGGAAACGCCGGTTAACTTAACCGAGCGTCAGAAAGAATTGCTGGAAGAGTTTGAAAAAATCTCTACCGGCATGGATCGTTCGCAAACTCCCCGCCAGAAATCGTTTTTCGATAAAGTCCGCGACATTTTCGATTAATGGGGGCATGGTACATTATGGTTTCAGACGGCCTGAAAAAACCTAAAGGCCGTCTGAAACTTTATCGGGAGCAGGTGAGCAGGGTTGTTGTTTGTCGGCCGCTTGCCGCAAACCGTTGAATATGAAAGCAGCGTATGCAAAAAATCACTCTAATTGCCGCTTGTGCAGAAAACGGCTGCATCGGCATCAATAACACCATGCCGTGGCATTTGCCTGAAGATTTTGCTTTTTTCCGCGCCTATACCACCGGCAAGCCTGTGATTATGGGCCGTAAAACATGGGAATCGCTGCCGAAAAAGCCGCTGCCGGGCCGCCGCAATATCGTGGTCAGCCGTCGGGCGGATTATCCGGCAGAGGGGGCGGAAGTTATGCCTGATTTGTCGGCCGCGCTGGCGGCTTGTGCCGAGGATGCCGAAATCATCATTATGGGCGGTGCGCAGATTTACACCGAAGCCCTGCCGGCCGCTACCGATTTGCGGATTACCGAAGTCGGGTTGAATGTGGAAGGTGATGCGTTTTTCCCCCCGATCGACCGCAGCCGGTGGCAGGAAACAAGCCGTGAAGCGCATACGGCGGCAAATGGCACGGGCTATGCGTTTGTGCATTACGAGCGTTTGCGATAGTTTGGTTTTTGCACACAAAGGCCGTCTGAAAAAAGCCTCGTCCGGTTTTCAGACGGCCTTCATACATTTCCGCAAAGTTTCACAGCCAAGCTGTTATAATTCCGCCTTATCTTTATGGTGAATTCAATTACTTCGGCACAAGGCCGCAAGCCGCAGACAGTACGGGTAGTACGGCAAGGCGCAGCAACGCCGTAACGGAGTAAGTGGATTCACTATATTCTCTTCAAACGCAACATCAAAGCCATTATCATGCAAGAACACTACCAACCGTCTGCCGTCGAGCCGGCGGCGCAAACCAAGTGGGCCGAAGCCCGTATTTTCAACGTGGCCGAAGACACTTCCAAACCCAAATACTACTGCCTCTCCATGTTCCCCTATCCCAGCGGCAAGCTGCATATGGGGCATGTGCGCAACTACACCATCGGCGACGTGCGCAGCCGCTTCAAACTGTTGAACGGTTTCAACGTGTTGCAGCCCATGGGCTGGGACGCCTTCGGCATGCCTGCCGAAAACGCCGCCATCGACCGCAAAGTCGCCCCCGCCAAATGGACGTATGAAAACATCGCCTATATGCGCAACCAGCTCAAAAGCCTCGGTTTCGCCATCGACTGGGAGCGCGAATTCGCCACCTGCACTCCCGAATACTATCGCTGGGAGCAATTGTTTTTCACCAAGCTGTTCCAGAAAGGCGTGATTTACCGCAAAAACGGCACGGTTAACTGGGATCCGGTCGACCAAACCGTATTGGCCAACGAGCAGGTAATCGACGGGCGCGGCTGGCGCTCCGGCGCGTTGGTGGAAAAGCGCGAAATCCCGATGTATTACTTCAAAATCACCGATTACGCCGAACAGCTGTTGAACGATCTGGAAGGTTTGGACTGGCCGGAGCAGGTGAAAACCATGCAGCGCAACTGGATCGGCAAATCGCGCGGTATACAGGTGCGCTTTGCCGTGGCCGAAGACAGCAAAGCCGGTTTGAGCGGCGGTTATGCCGAATTTTTGCAGGTTTACACCACCCGCCCCGACACGCTGATGGGCGCCACTTATGTGGCCGTGGCCGCCGAGCACCCGCTGGCCACCGCCGCCGCTGCCGGCAACCCCGAATTGCAGGCCTTTATCGCCGAATGCAAGGCCGGCAGCGTGGCCGAAGCCGATATGGCGACAATGGAGAAAAAAGGTTTGCCCACCGGCCGTTATGTGGTGAACCCGCTCAACGGCAGGCGTTTGGAAGTGTGGGTGGCCAACTATGTGCTGTGGGGCTACGGCGACGGCGCGGTGATGGCCGTGCCCGCGCACGACGAGCGCGATTTCGAGTTCGCCGACAAATACGGCCTGCCGGTTAAACAGGTTATCGAGCAAGACGGCCAAAGCTTCGATCCGCGCGAATGGCAGGAATGGTATGGCAGCAAAGAAAACACCCGTTTAATCAACAGCGGCGAATTCGACGGGCTGGACTTTCAGACGGCCTTCGACAAAATCGGCGCCAAACTGCAAAGCCTGAACGCGGGCGAGCCGAAAACCCAATACCGCCTGCGCGACTGGGGCGTATCGCGCCAACGCTACTGGGGCTGCCCGATTCCGATTATCCACTGCGAAAGCTGCGGCGACGTGCCTGTGCACGAACAGGACTTGCCCGTGGTGCTGCCCGAAAACGTCGTGCCCGACGGTTCCGGCTCGCCGCTGGCGAAAATGCCCGAGTTTTACCAAACCGTCTGCCCCTGCTGCGGCAAACCCGCCAAGCGCGAAACCGACACCATGGATACCTTTATGGAATCGAGCTGGTATCAGTTCCGCTATATGTCGCCCAAGTTTTCAGACGGCATGGTGGCGCCCGAAGCGCAGGCCTACTGGCAGCAGGCCGACCAATACATCGGCGGCATCGAACACGCCATTCTGCACCTTTTGTATGCCCGTTTCTTCACCAAACTGATGCACGAAGAAGGCATTGTGGGCGTGAAAGAGCCGTTCCAAAGCCTGCTCACGCAGGGCATGGTGTTGCAGGCCACCTATTACCGCGAGCCGGAAGGCGGCAAAAAGCAATGGTTCAACCCCGCCGAAGTGGACGTGCAAACCGATGAAAAAGGCCGCCCCGTGGCCGCTGTTTTGCGCGCCGACGGTCTGCCCGTTACCATCGGCGGCGTGGAAAAAATGTCGAAATCGAAAAACAACGGCGTCGATCCGCAGCAAATCATCGATGCCTACGGCGCCGACACCGCCCGCCTGTTTATGATGTTTGCCAGCCCGCCCGAGCAATCGCTGGAATGGAGCGATGCCGGCGTGGAAGGCGCGCACCGCTTCCTGCGCCGCCTGTGGCGCACCGTGTATGAGTTTAAAAACAGCGGTGAAGCCGTGGCAGCGTTTGGCGGCAACCAAGACGCGTTGGGCAAAGAGCTGAAAGACCTGCGCCACAAGCTGCACAGCACCATCGCCAAAGTGGGCGACGACTACGACCGCCGCCAGCAGTTCAACACCGCCATCGCCGCCGTGATGGAGCTGCTCAACCAATTCGATAAAACCGACACCACCGGCGGACAAGGCCGCGCCGTGGCTCAGGAAGTGCTCGAAGCCGCCGTGCGCCTGCTGTGGCCGATTGTGCCGCACATCTGCGAAGCCCTGTGGAGCGAGCTGAGGCCGTCTGAAAACCTGTGGGACGCAGGCTGGCCGCAAACCGACGAAGCCGCGCTGGTCAAATCGGAAATCGAAATCATGGTGCAGGTGAACGGCAAGCTGCGCGGCAAAATCACCGTTGCCGCCGATGCGCCGAAGGGCGACATCGAGGCCGCCGCGCTGGCCACCGAAGGTGCGGTGAAGTTTATGGAAGGCAAAGCAGCGAAAAAAATCATCGTCGTGCCCGGCCGTTTGGTGAATATCGTGGTTTGACGTTGGCGCTTTTCCAACATGGCAAAGACCGTCTGAAAGATTTGTTTTCAGACGGCCTTTAGGTATTTTTAGGTCTCGGCCTGAACGATTCCGCAAAGCTTCCAACCCGTCTAATCAGCCGTCCAGCCGCCGCCCAAGGCTTTGTACAGCTCGATCAGTGTTTGCGCGCGGGCGAGGCGGGATTGGGTGAGGTTGTCCTGCATTTCCTGCTCGTTCAGCTGCGCCCTCAAAGCTTCGTCTAAGGTTTTGTGGCCGTATTTGAACAATTTTTCCGTATCCGCCGCCTGCTTGGCAGCCTGCCGCTGCGCGGTGGCCAGCAGTTGGTTTTGGCGGGTGAGCGCGGCGTGGGTTTGGTAGGCGGTGTCCACATCGCCCAGCGCTTTCAACAGCGTTTGGTCGTATTGCAGCAAGGCCGTCTGAAGGCGGGCATCGGCGGCGGCGATATTGGCTTTGATGCGGCCGTTGGTAAACAGCGGCACCTGTATGCCGGCGCGAAGCAGGCTGCCCCAGCCTTTCAAATCGGACGCGCTGTCGATGCTGATGCTGCCCTGCCCCAAAAATTCAATGGAAAAACGCGGCAGCAGATCGGCTTTGGCCGAAGCAAGTTTGGCGGCGTAGGCGTTCACTTCGGCGGCGCGGGCGCGCAGGTCGGGTCGGCGCTCCAGCAGCCCTTGCGGGGTTTGGCCGGCGGGTGCGGCGGGCTGGGCGGCGAGAATGTCTGTGCGGCCAGCGGGCAGGCTGAAGCCCTGCGGGGCTTGGCCGGTTAACACGGCGATGCTGCGCACATAGGCGGCGTATTCGGCTGAGAGTGTGCTTTCACGGGCTTGGGCGGCACTCAACTGGCTGCGCGCCTGATTCACTTCATAGGCGGTAAGCTGGCCGGCTTTGAAACGGCCTTCCACATAGCGTACCATGCGTTGCAGGGTGGCGGTGGTGCGCCCGGCGGTTTGCTGGCGCGCTTGCGCGGCGCGGGCCTTGAAATAGTTATCGGCAATGTCAGCCGCAACCAGCATCTGCGCGCCGTAAACCTGCTCTTGCACACCCAATGCGGCATAACGGGCGGCATCGGCGTCGCTGCGTTTTTGGCCGAAAACATCGGGTTCCCACGAAGCGGTAAAGCCACCGGAGAGCGAGTTGCCTTTGAGGCGGTAGCGCTCGCTGTTTAAGGCGGCGGCCTGCGGAATCTGGCCGATTACTGCGCGGGTTTCGCTGCTCAAGGGGTTGCTCACGCGGGTATCCAAGCGGGCGGCATCGGCGTTCAGGCCGACGGCGGGGCCTTTATCGGCCTCGGCCGCCCGGCTGACGGTGCGCGCTTCGTTCAGGCGGCTCTCGGCGATGCGGATATCGTGGCTTTGCCACAAGCCCTGTTCGATCAGGCTGCTCAATACGGGGTCGTTCCATTGCCGCCACCATTGCGCGATGTCGGTACTGCCTTTCGCCGCCTGCGCCTGGTCGAAGGATTGCGGCACGGCAATTTGGCTGTTGAGCGGCACATCGGTGCCGGCGCAGGCGGCCAAAAGCAAGGAAAGCAGAACGGCGGTTGTCGGTTGGCGCAGGGTCATGGTTTATCCTTTGCTGCGGTTGGGTTAGCAACTGTGTTACCAACCCGTTAGTCAGTAACATCAAACACGGTCAATCAAGCGCATGGCAGGCTTGGCTTTCAGACGGCCTATCCCTGCTGCTCCAGCATCTTTCTGAAGCGGAACAGCGCATAGCCCAAAAACAGTGCGCCGGCGGCCGACATCGCTGCCAGCTGCGGCCACACCAAATCAATGCCCGCGCCGCGCAGCAGCACGTTTTGCGCGAGCGACACAAACTGCGTGGTCGGCCAGTATTCGCTGATCCATTGCGCGGCTTCGGGCATATTGTTGCGCGGCGAAGAAGAGCCGGAAAACATCAGCGCGATGATATACACCGGCATCATCAGCAGGCTGTATTGCGGCATGGTGGGGGCGAGGGTGGCCAACATCACCGCCAGCGAGGCGATGGAAAACATAAACACCGCCGCGCCCAGCGCAAACAGCCACAGCGAACCGGCCAGCGGCACTTCGAGCAGGCCGCCGACCAGCCAGCGCATCGACAGCAGCGCCACCGTGCAGATCACCAGCCCGTTGGCCAGGATTTTCGACAGCACGATTTCCGAGGCCCCCACCGGCATCACCAGCAAATGTTCGATGGTGCCGCGCTCGCGCTCGCGAATTACCGCCGCGCCCACCAACACCAGCGTAATCATGGTGATCATATTATCCACCTCCATAATCGCCAGCGGCCACACGTCGCTGCCGTTGGGGTTGAACTGCATTTTGATCACCGGTTTCACCGGCATCAGCTGATCAATCAAATCTTTCTGGCCGAGAAATTCGACCAGCTCGTTTTGAAAAATCTGCCCGATATAGGCCTGCCCCAAACCGGCCTGCGCGATGGTGGTGGCATCGGTGAGCAGCTGCACCTTCGGTTCGCGCCCCTGCTCGACATCGCGCTGGAAGTTCGGCGGAAACTCGATCACAAACACCAGCTGCCCCTTATCCATCAACGCATCCACCTCTTCGCGGCTCACCGCTACCGGCGTTTGGAAATGCGGCGGCAGCAGCGCGGCGGTGATTTGGCGGGAAAGCGGCGAGCGGTCGGCATCGATCACGCCGACGGCGGCGTTTTTCACATCGTTGCTCACGCCGGTGGCGGCCGAGTGCACCAGAAAGGTAAACGCAAACACAATCAGCGCCACCAAAACGGTGTCGCCGAACAGGCTGCGCAGCTCTTTCAGGCTTAAGGCAAAAATGTTTTTGATGCTTCGCATAATGGGCCTTTGCGGGGTTTCAGACGGCCTTTAGCCTTGGTTATGACATTTCAACAGGCCGCATGGATGCCAATATCCGGGCTGCCTGCCGTTTATTTTTCCTGCTTTTTCAACAACACCGAAGCCAGCAGCAGATAGCCCAAGGCAAACGCGGCCAGCACGGCGTATTCCAGGGCAAAATCGGTCAAGCCCAGCCCTTTGCTGAAGCCGCCCATGCTGATGCGCTGGAACCATGAGGCGGGAAAGCCCATTCCCATCGCATAAGCGCCGCCGCTTAAGCTGGAAAGCGGGTGGATGATGCCGGAAAAATTGACGGTGGGAATCATGGTGCCCAGCGCGGCAATGAAAAAGGCGGCGGTTTGCGAACGGGTAAACGACGACACCAGCAGCCCCAAACCCGTTGATGCGCCCACCAGCAGCAGCGAGCCGAGCAGCAGCGCTACAAACGAACCCTTGAGCGGCACACCGAACCAAAACACCACCATCGCCGTCAGCATCACGAAATTAACCGCGCCGGACACCAGATACGGCAATTGCTTGCCCGCCAGATATTGCAGCACCGAAGCGGGCGAGGCATACAGATTGGCAATCGAGCCGATTTCGCGCTCGCGCACCACCGACAGCGCGGTCATGATGGCGGGGATCATCATCAGCACCATCACCAGAATATTCGGCACCATGCCGTTCAAGCTCTTGAATTCGGGGTTATACATAAAGCGCGGTTCGAGGGCGGCGGGCGTGGGCGGCTCGATGCCGCGCCGTTTCAACACGTCGCGGTTGTAGCTTTCGAGCAGGGCGCCGGCATAGCCCGAAACGGTGTTGCCGTTGAACGGCGCGGTGCCGTCCACATACAGCGCCACTTCCGGCTGCCTGCCCAGCGCCACATCGCGCCCGAACGCGGGCGGAATATCCACCACCAACACCGCCCGTTCGCTTTGCAGCGCCCGCTCGGCCTCTGCCTGCGAGTGCACCGGCGGCACTTCGGCAAAATAGGCCGAACCGCGGAAATATTCGGCCAAACGGCGGCTTTCGACGCTTTGGTCGCGGTCGAGCAGGGCAAAGGTGAGGTCGTCCACATCGTAGGAAATGCTCCAGCCCACCGAAGCGAGCATAATCACCGGCCCCATCACCGCAAAAAACAGGCGGATTTTGTCGCGCAGCAGCTCTTTGGCTTCGCGGGCGGCGAAGGTCCACACCGTGGCGAACCAATAGGCCAGCGTATCGGTTTGGTGTGGTGTTTTTTGATTGTTTGGGCTTTCAGACGGCCTGTTGTTTTCAGACAGGCCGTCTGAAACACCGGCTGCCTGTTCCCTCTCCTGCGGGAGAGGGTTGGGGGGAGAGCCGCTTTGAGCTGCGACAGCATTGGCCGCAGTTTCCGCCGTTTTGCCCTCTCCCCGACCCTCCCCCACGGGGGAGGGAGTCAGGCCGGCGGCAGGTGTTGCCGTTGTGCCCGCCACGGGTTCCTGCTTGTGCGGGGATAAGCGCTGTTGTTGTGCAGTTGATGAGGCTGGGTTTTCAGACGGCCTGTTGTTTTCAGACAGGCCGTCTGAAAGTTCCGCTGCTTCCCGCGCTTCGTCTTCCACCAAATACTGCACAAATGCTTCTTCCAGATTCGGTGCGCGGTATTGCGCCACCAGCTCGGCGGGCGTGCCCACGGCCAGCACGCGGCCTTTGTGCATAAAGGAAATGCGGTCGCAGCGTTCGGCTTCGTTCATAAAGTGGGTGGACACGAAAATGGTGATTTTGTCCTGCCGCGACAGCTTCAAGAGCGTGCGCCAAAACATATCGCGGGCGGCGGGGTCGACGCCGGAAGTCGGCTCGTCAAGAATCAGCACTTCGGGGTGATGCAGGCAGGCGGCGGCCAGTTGCAGGCGCTGGCGGATACCCAAGGGCAGCGAAGCGGGCTTGGTATCGGCCACGTTTTCCAAATCGAACGCTTTCAGCGCATCGGCCACCGCCTGCGCGCCCGCTGCGCCCATTTGGTAGAGCTTGGCGTGCAGCTCGAGGTTTTGCCGCACGCTCAGCTCTTCATACAGCGAAAACGCCTGCGACATATAACCCACGCGCATCCGCACCGCCATACCGCCCGCATCGACGGGCGCGCCCAACAGCTCGGCGTCGCCTTCGCTGGCGGGCAGCAAGCCGGTAAGCATTTTCATGGTGGTGGATTTGCCGCAGCCGTTGCTGCCCAAAAAGCCGAAAATCTCGCCTTTTTCGATCTTGAAGCTCACATGATCCACTGCGGTAAAACTGCCGAAGCGTTTGGTCAGCCCGTGCGCTTCCATCGCTGGCGGCGAGGCGGGGTCGGGCACAAACGGTGTCATCTCCAGTCCGCCCGAACCCTGCTGCTTCTCGGGCGGCAGCATTTTGATATAGGCTTCTTCCAGCGTGGCGGCGCCGTAGGCGGCCAGCACTTCGCGGGTGGGGCGGTTGGCGAGCAGCCTGCCGTCGTCCATCGCCAGCAGGTGCTCGAACTGCTCGGCCTCGTCAATATAGGCGGTGGCCACCAGCACCGTCATGCCCGCCTGCTCGGCGCGCAGCGCGTTGACCAGCGCCCAGAACTGGCGGCGCGACAGCGGGTCGACACCGGTGGTCGGCTCGTCGAGAATCAGCAGATCGGGCGAATGCACCAGCGCGCAGCACAAACTGAGCTTCTGCTTCATGCCGCCCGAGAGCTTGCTCGCCGCGCGGTCGGGAAACGGTGCCAGGCCGGTGGCTTCCAAGAGCCGCGCAATCCGCGCCTTGCGCTGGGCCGCCCCCAGCCCGAACAGCCGCGCGTGAAAATCAATGTTTTCATACACGCTTAAGGTGGGATACAGGTTTTTGCCCAAGCCCTGCGGCATATAGGCGATGCGGTGCGATAATGCCTGCCGCGTTTGTTTGTCGGCCATATCGCCGCCCAACACCCGCACTTCGCCCGCCTGAATCACCCGCACGCCGGCAACCAGCGACAGCAGCGTCGATTTGCCCACACCGTCCGGCCCGATCAAACCCACGGTAACGCCGCACGGAATAGTAAGCGACACATCGTCGAGCGCAAGGGTTTTGCCGTAGCGGTGGCTGACGGCTTGCAGGGAAACGGCGGGGTGGAAGTTATTTTGCATGGTTTTTTTTCAGACGGCCTTTTTAGTGGGAAATTGGGTTTTGACCCAACCATTTTTAAGCGGTAACTGTTGGTTGTTGGGTTTGCAATCTAAACCAACGGTTACAACCAGCGCCGTGTATTACGGCAATATGTTTGGTATGCCGCCCCGAATTTTGCCGACAATATCCGCTCTTCAGGCAGGATTTGAAAACGGTGTATATAGGCGGCGAATCCGGCCACACCCAGCCAAGCGGCAGCCTGCCCCAGCCACAATGCCCAGCCGGCCAGCATCAACACCATCCCCAAATACATCGGGTTGCGGCTGAAACGGTAAATGCCGTCTGAAACAATACCGCTACTCTGCTTGGGCTCCAGCGGATTAACAGTGGTGCCGACGCGCTTGAAAGCCGCAATACCGGCCGCAATCACACCGGCTCCAGCCGAAAACAGCAGCAATGCCAACAACGGCAGCCGAGGCAGAAGGGTATCGGGCAGCAATTTTGCAGACAGCCACATCAGCAAAGCAGCGACTATCAGCACCAATACGGGCGGGATTTTTAATTCCATTTTTCAATGCCTTTTTTTGTCAAATAAATTTGCAGTTAAATCTTCTCCCAACAAATCTTTTGGCGTGCCCACCCAAGCGACGCCTACTCTTCCACCGATCGTTTACCCAAAATCACCACATCGGCAACAAAGGTTTCCATATCGCACACCTGCGGCAACCGCCCCCATTCGCTAAAACCCAGCGAGGAAAACAGGCGGATGCTGGGGGTATTGTGGGCGAAAATCACGGCGATGATGTTGCGGATACCCAAGGCGGGTGCCTGCGCGCACATGTATTCGGCGAGCCGCCGCCCCAAGCCGCTGCCGCGTGCGTCTTGGTGTACATAAATGCTGATTTCGGCGCTGATGCGGTAGGCGTGGCGCGGATGGTAGTCGCTGAAGCTGCTCCAGGCCAGCACCTGCCCGGCGGTGCTCTCCACTACATACAGCGGGCGGTTGCCGCCGTGGGCGTCGAACCAGGCTTGGCGGCTCTGTGTGCTGACGGGCTGCAAATCGGCGGTGGCTTGGCGGCCGGCGATGGTGCTGTTGTAAATGGCAACGATGGCGGGCAGGTCGGCCTGCACGGCGGGGCGGATGGTGTGCGGTTGCATGGTGGTTTCCAAAACGGGGGTTGTTTTCAGACGGCCTCAGGCCGCGGATTAGTTTTATAGGATTTTTAAAAACAATGTGTTAGAGTATTCAAAAATGCCTGCTGTTTCTGCTTCCCTTTGCTTTGCCCAAGCAAGAAAGGAGTGTGTCATGCGCTTGCATATCGGTTCGATCATTGTTTTGATCTGCGGTTTGACCGCGCTGATTCCCGGCCTGATGGTGCTGTTCGGCTTCGGCGGCTGGGTGCACGATCTGCTCGACCAACCCATCGGCGCCATCGCGCTCTTGGTAATCGGCGGTTCGTGTATGCTGGCGGCGTTTTTCCCGCTGCTGGCCACCTATCTCACCCGCCGCGAACAGGGCAAACCGCCGTTTGAAGACGACGGGGAAGACGGCAGCGGGTAAACGCTGCATCGGCTGCATTCATTATTAAATATGCTTGGCTAAGCCGCTTAAAAATCTTTGCCGCTGCTCAGCGGAGGAAGTGTTAATTTTGCCGAAATTCACCCATTTCCCCCTGCCTACACCCACACCTTTGAGTGTGTGCCTGATAATGGCTTTTTCCATCACATTGCCGCAGAAATATTTCAGATAGAAAGTCGGCGCGGTGGAAGTTGTCAGCAACAGGGCTTCGTGAATGTTGGTCAGTTTGCCGCGCAATCCGGTTTTGGTTTCGGTATAGGCCAGCGTTTTGAGGAACACTTTATCAAAAAAGCCTTTAACTACTGCCGGCACATCCGCCCACCAAACGGGAAAAATCAATATCAGCCTCTGTGTTTCCTGCAAAATCTGCTGGTAGGAGAGCACCAACGGATCCGTTGCCTGCCCGCTGTTAAACAAAGCCAACTCTTCTGTGGTGTAAACGGGGTTAAAGCCGTCGGCATACAAATCAATTAAGCGGCAGGGTTCGCCTTTGGCTTCCAGCAGACTGAGTGTTTCCTGCAAAACTGCATGATTGAAACTCTGATTGTAGGGATGGGCATAAATAATGGTTGTTAAAGCCATTTTGCTGCTCCTTTCATCTTTAGGTGACTGTTTAAAGCAAAAATTTCTCCCCGCATTAACTGTATTTTTCAGACGGCCTCTTCGCCGCCCCTGTCCAACACCGCCACGGCTGCGCGCAGCCATTGCCAGGCCAGGGCCTGTTGCTCGGCACCGGCGTTCCACAAGGTGTCTTCGCCCATCACGCTGTATTCGCCGGCCGTATGCAAATCAATGTTTAGCCCGTTTTCGATGGCTTGGTGGTAGCGGGCGTATTCGCCGTCGAAATAAAATTTTTCCAATTGCCGCATAATGGCTTCGCCGCGCCGCCAGTCTTGCCGGGCGGCTTCGAGTTTGGGCAAAAGCTCGGTCCATTCGCGGTAAAGCTGCTGGATTTCGTTAATGCGCGCCTGTGCGGCGGCGGCATCGGGCAGGGTGTTCATATTATTGCTCCGCATCAGGGTTTGGGCGCGCTGGCGGGCTTTTCCGCGCGCTCTTTTTCGGCCTGTTGTTTCTGGCGTTTTTCCAGCTCGCGCTGGCGTTTTTTGCTTTCGCGCACGCGGCGGCTTTTTTCGAATTTGTCGTTGATGCGTTCGATAACCGAGCGTTTGTTTGCCTGCGCCGCCTGGCTGTGCGCGGCGGGCAGAATCAGGGCGGCGGCCAGCAGGGCGGCGATCAGTTTGGTTTTGTTCATGATATCTTCCTTTGCAAAGGGTTTACTGCGGCAGCTTTACTGCCAGTTCAGACGGCCATTGCGCTTTGTCGTCCAAGCGCACATAGCCGTTGCCCGTCATGCCGCCTTTTAATAACCCTTTATATTGCAGGGCGGTTGCTTCGGGCATTTTCAGTTTCACTTTAAACATCAGTTTGGCGCGCTCGTCGGCGGTTTCCACGTTTTTCGGCGTGAACTGGGCATCGGCGGCGATAAATGCAATTTTGGCGGGAAACACGGCGGCAATGCCGTCGAGCACAATCCGCGCCTCGCCGCCCACTTTCAGACGGCTCATCTGGCCGTTGGGCAGAAAGATATTCATCGACACATCGGCCGGATCGAGCAAACTCACCACTTTGCTGCCCGAAGCGATCACGCTGCCCTCTTCGGCGATTCTGTATTCCACCCTGCCCGCTTTCGGGCTGCGGATCAGCATATCGTTGTTGGCCGACGACGCTTCGCCGATTTGCGCCTGCGCGGCGTTCACTGCCGCCCGCGATTCGGCGCGTGCGGCTTTGGCGGCCTGCACCGATGCGGCGGCGCTGTCGCGTTCGGCGCGCCGTTTGCTCACTTCGCTGTCGGACACCAAATCGTCGCGCCGCATTTGCAGCGCGTTATCCAAATCGAGTTGCGCCACTTTCAGCCGCTGCTCGTAGGCTTTGATTTCGGCATCGGCGCGGGCGGTGCTTTCTTCGGCGCGCTGTTTCTGCGCTTTGGCCGCTTCCACGCGGCTGGTGCTGGTTTCCGACGACAATTCGGCCAACACGTCGCCTTCTTTCACTTCGTTGCCTTCGTCCACCCGCATTTTCTGCACCCGCCCGGGGTAAAGGCTGGCTACATCCAAGCGGTTGAGTTCCAAACGCCCGTTGGATTGGGCGAAGCCTGCGGGCAGGCCGCTTTGGTGCCGCTGCTGATACATATACCAACCGCCGGCGGCCAGCGCGGCGAGAAGCAAAACGGCGGGAAGCAGTTTTTTCATGGTTTTTCCTGCGGGTGTTGGTTGCCGAACAAGGCGCAAAGCGCCCAATCTATGCGTTGGATAACGGCCTCGTTGCTGATTAAATAAGGGAATTCGGCGGCAATCAGCGGCGGCGCCAGCCCTGCCGACTGCAAATGCGACGCCACAATCATCGGTTCGATAACGCCGCCCATGATAAAGCCGAAATACTGCGACAAAGCGGCGGGCGGCAGTTCGCCGTTTTCTATCCCTTCCGCCAGCAGCCCCGTCAGCACGGCCACATGGCGCGAGCCGTGGTTTTTGATAAAGGCGCTCACGCACTCCGCACCGCTGCTGCTGTCGGCAAAAATACGGTGTACCCACGGCAGGTTGTCGCGCGTGAAAAACGCCACGAACGCCAGCGCCGCACGCAGTTTTTCGCGCACGGGCGCACCGGCGGGAATATGCAGTATCAGCCGCTCGAAACCCTCGCCGTATTTCTGCCGCAGCAATTCGCCCACAAACGCATCTTTGCTGTCGAACAAATGGTGGAACATGCCCGGGCTTAAACCCGCTTCAGCCGCCAGCAGCCGCACCGACACGCGGTAGCCGTGCTGCGGGTAAAGGCGCATACCGGCCTCTAAAAACTGCGTGCGAGCCTGCGTGGTCATAAGCGCATGATTTGGTTATTGGACATTTGTCCAGTATAGTTTCAAAACCAGTGCAAGGCAAGCGGCAGGCAGCCGCAGCAAACGGTTGAAGCAGCGGCATAATCCCGTTAAACTTCGCCAACCGTTCAGGCCGTCTGAAAAAAACGCAAACCTTTGCCAAGCAAACCGCAGCAAACCCGCCGGTTTTTTCAGACGGCCTGCACACAACAGAAGCCGCTGCAAACATTGCGCTTGCAGCTTGAGCACGTCAGCGTCATTGCGCCGCTGCGAAACCGAAACAGAAGGCCCTCTATCATGACCGTCGCCCCCGTTGCCCTGCGCCGCCAAAGCGAGCGCAAACCGCACCAAACCGCCCAATATTGGCGAAAATGCCAGGTTGAAGAACTGTTTGAAATGCCGTTTCTCGACCTCGTTTACAAAGCCGCCGAAGTCCACCGCGCCCACTTCAACCCCCGCGAAATCCAGCTTTCCACCCTGCTTTCCATCAAAACCGGCGGCTGCCCCGAAGACTGCGAATACTGCCCGCAGTCGGCGCACCACAACACCGGCCTCGAAAAATCGAAAATGATGGACGTGGAAGAAATCCTCAAAATCGCCCGCACCGCCAAAGCGCGCGGCGCCAGCCGCTTCTGCATGGGCGCGGCCTGGCGCGGGCCGAAACCGAAAGACGTGGAAACCGTTTCCGAAATCATCAAAGCCGTGAAAGGTTTGGGGCTGGAAACCTGCGGCACCTTCGGCATGCTCGAAGAAGGCATGGCCGAAGATTTGAAAAACGCCGGGCTGGACTACTACAACCACAACCTCGACACCGACCCCGAACGCTACAACGACATCATCCACACCCGCCAACACGAAGACCGCATGGACACGCTGGGCAAAGTGCGCGGTGCGGGTTTGAAAGTGTGTTGCGGCGGCATCGTCGGCATGAACGAAACCCGCCCCCAGCGCGCCGGCCTGATAGCCAGCCTCGCCAACCTCGACCCGCAGCCCGAGAGCGTGCCCATCAACCAGTTGGTAAAAGTGGAAGGCACGCCGCTGGCCGACGCCGAAGATTTGGATTGGACGGAATTCGTGCGCACCATCGCCGTGGCGCGCATCACCATGCCGCAAAGCTATGTGCGCCTTTCGGCAGGCCGCACCGCCATGCCCGAAGCCATGCAGGCGATGTGCTTTCTCGCCGGCGCCAATTCGATTTTCTACGGCGACAAACTCTTAACCACCGGCAACCCCGAAACCGACGGCGACCGCCTGCTGATGGAAAAGCTGGATTTGCACCCGCTGCAATATCAGGCGCGGGAGTGATTTCCGTTAGACACGGTTCCAAAAACCTGTTCCGTTCTACCCGGACTTGGTTCGGGTAGAACGCAAACGCTGCTTGAGAGGCTGATATGGATTTTGCAAAAAGGCCGTCTGAACATTTTCAGACGGCCTCTTACCTACCACCATTTGACTGCATTAATCAGATACCCTGCCGCAGCCAGCAAACCGATAATCGCGATGACCCAAAACCGTTTACCCGATAAGTTCAGAATCGCCATTATTATTCGATCAGTCGGTTGAATATTCATAAAAAATATCTCCTTTCAAAGGGTGGTTTCAAAAGACATTTGAAATTTCAGTATCTAAAAAACTTCAAATGCGGTAGGCGAATTAAAACATCCCGCAAATGCTTAAATACACTGACATGCTTCACTGTTGTATTTTGTGTTTTTGATTTGAAAACAAACAATAAAAAGGCCGTCTGAAAACATTTTCAGACGGCCTCTCTTCACGCTTACCCCCCCGCAACGCCTACGCCGCAGGCGGCAGCATCTTCAAATAATTCAAAGCGATAAACTGCTTGTCGGCATCCACTTCGGCCACCGAAAGCAGCAGTTGCGATTTGGGCAGCGCGTCAAACGGAATGCCTGTGGCGCGCACGGCCAGCGGCAGGCCGTCGATGCGCACCAAATCTTCTTTCAGCAGCGTGGCCTTCAGCTCTTTCAACCCCTGCTGGCGGATATACACCAAGCTCCAGTAGCCCTCCATTTTGCGCTGGAAATCGGCATAGGCGGTGTAGGCCGCGTCGAAATCGCGCAGGGCGGCGAACAGGGCGGTGTCGTTGCTGTGAAACAGCGGCTCGGCTTCACTGTTTATCAGGCTGAGCAGCTGCTTTTGGTTGATATAGTCGGCGGCGCGGCGCAGCGGCGAGGTGAACCAGCCGTAGTGCTGCACGCCCATGCCGCTGTGCGGTTCGGATTGGGTGCTCATGCGCACTTTGCTGTTGCCGGGCTGCACGCGGAAAAGGCCGGGCAGGCTGTTTTCATCGAGCATCTGCGCCCATGTGCTGTTGGCGAGTATCATCATTTCGCTCACCAGCGTGTCGATGGGCGAGCCGCGCTCGCGGCGGGAAACGGCCACGCTGCCGTCTTCGTTCAACCCGATGCCGTAATCGTATTGCGGGGCGCGGTCCGGCTCGTATTTGCCGCGCGCTTTTTGGCGGGCTATGGCGAAGCGGTGCAGCCAGATTAAATCCTGATGGTGGTTGAACATGGCCTGCCCTTCGGCATCGAGGCCGGTTTCGGCGTTGAAGTGCGGCTCGATGGCTTGGATGCGCAGGTTTTCGGCGATATAAACGGCTTCGATTTTGTGCACGGGCGCGCTGATGTTGAAATCGGCGTCAACGTCGAAATAAATGCTCACGGCGGGGCGGTGGCCGCCGGCATCGAGGCTGAAGGCGGCAATCCAGTTGTCGGGCAGCATGGTGATTTTGCCGCCGGGAAAATACACCGTGCTCAGGCGCTCCATAATGGTTTTTTCGATGGCGCTGCCCGAGGCAACGGCCAGCGCGGGTGCGGCGATGTGGATGCCCACGCGTTTGGTGCCGTTGCCCAAATCGGTAACGCTTAAGGCGTCGTCCACTTCGGTGGTGTCTTCGTCGTCGATGGAAAACGCCTGCACAGCGGCCTGCGGCAGTGCTGGCAGCGCGGGCACGGGCATATTGGCAAAGGCCGTGCCTTTGGGAAAGTGTTTGACTTCGAAACCGTCGCGCAGGTATTGCGGAATCGAGGCGACGCCGCCGGTTTGCATGGCCAGCTCCAGCGGGGCGAGTTTGAGCGCGTCGGCGGCTTTGGTGAAGGCTTTGTAGGTGGGCGCCTGTTTGTCGGGCGCGTGCAGGATGGTTTTCAGGTCGGCGGCGATTTCAGACGGCATCTCGCCCTGCTTGAGTGCTTCCGACCAGGCTTCGATTTGCGCGTCCTGCTGTTTTTTACGCTCCACCGCCGCCAGCGCCTGTTTGAGTGTTTCTTCGGGGGCGGCTTTGAAGATGCCTTTGGCTTTTTTATAGAAATACATCGGTGCGGCATAAAGCGCAATCAGCGTGGCCGCCAGCTCGGTTTTGGCGGGCGCGTGGCCGAAGTATTCTTCGGCGATGGCTTCGGCGCTGAATTCTTCTTCGCCGCACACTTCCCACAACAGGTCGGTGTCGATTTCGGCGGCTTCGGCCTGGGCTTGGGCGAGGAATGCGTCCATCGGGGTGTCGAATTCGACAAACACGTTGGCCGCTTTCACTTTGGTGCGTTTGCCGTGCTGGGTATCGGCCTGATAGGTGGCGTCGTTTTTCTGCACCACGGCGGCCACTTTGAATTGGCCGGATTCTTCGTAAAAAATGTTCATATAAAAGCTAAAAGCGCAGTCGGAAAAGCGCGTGATTTTAACAGGATTCGCAAAGGCCGTCTGAAAGGTTTGCGCCGCTTCGGCGGCAGCCCGCCGCCTTTCAGACGGCCTGCGGTCAAACTACTTGCCTAGTACCCGTTCCGTCATACTCGGGCTTGACCCGAGTATCTCCCAAATTTGCTGAAACCCAAGATACTCGGGTCAAGCCCGAGTATGACGGCAGTTGGGTATTTCAGACGGCCTGCGCGGATTTTGCAAAGCGTCCGGCATGGTTGTTAACGGCTCAGTTTTCCTTCTCCCGCCGCGTGTGGATATCGAACTGCGCCAACGTGATGTTGAGCGCGCTCAAACACGGCGACATAATCTCGGCCACGGCCGCATCGACATCGTCGCGGCTTTGGCCGACCGGGCGGTAAACAAACAGCCTGAACAGATCGTTCAGCCCGATGGCTTCGGCATTGGTTTTCAGCACCCAGCCCTGTTTGCCCAAATAAACATAACCGTGGCGGGCGAGTTTTTCGAGCAGTTCGCCCAATTCGTCGTAGCCCATATTGATATGCGGGCGGAAATCCTGCACCCTGAGCGCGCCGCCGGTTTGCTGGGCTTCGTGGAGCAGCAGCAGGATTTTCAACACATCGTCAAACCGCCCGCGCGCATCGAAACCGCGCCGGAACGCTTCGCCCTGCCAGTAGGAAAGCGAAGCGGTGAACACCGCGCCGGAGAGCACCAGCATCCACAGCAAATTGAGCCACAGCAGAAAAAACGGCACCGCCGCAAACGCGCCGTAAATCAGCGTGTAGCCCTTAAACGTGCCGATATACCACGCAAAACCGTAACGCGCGGCTTCGAGCAGCACCGCCGTTACCGCCGCCCCGAGCAGCGCATGGCGGGCGGGCACGAAGCGGTTGGGCACCAGCCGGTAGAGCAGCCACAGCAGCAGCGTGCTGAACAATATCGACGCGCTGATGCGCACCGCCGCCGCCAGCAGCGGGTAGTTTTCGCCGAACGGGCTGTATTTGAGCAGCGACGACCACAGCGACAAACCCACGCCCAACGCCAGCGGGCCGAACGTGAGCAGCGCCCAATACACCAGAAACTGCATCATCAGCGGCCGCTGCGTGCCCACGCGCCAGATGCGGTTGAACGTTTGGTCGATGGTTTGGATCAGCATCAGCGAAGTAACGCCCAGCATAATGATGCCGATGGCCGTCAGCCCGCTGGCTTTCTCTTTAAACGCATCGATATATTCAAACAAAGTGTCCGCACCTTGCGGCACGATGGTTTGGTTGACAAACTGAACGAAAGAAGCGGAAAGCTCGTCGAACACCGGAAACGCCGACACCACCACCAACGTTACCGTCAAAACCGGCACCAGCGCCAAAAGCGTGGTAAACGTGAGGCTGGCCGACACCTGCGGCACGCGGATTTCCATAAAACGGCGGTACACAAACCACGCAAACCCGCCCAAACGCGAAGCGCGCACGGCTTGCCACCAAGATAAATCAGGCATATTCTTCCACTTTCTTCTTTTTACCGGTTTAAAGTTTTCAGACGGCCCAACCCTGTTGGCAGTGTTACAAGCCGAGACCTTTGCAAAAATACCTTAAGGCCGTCTGAAATGTTTAAATCCCGTCATTCCCGCGCAGGCGGGAATCCAGATGGAAATATTGAAGTATTGATTAAACAAATACTTGAATGCCAAGCACCCGGATTCCCGCCTGCGCGGGGGAGCGCAGCTGACTTGCGAAGCTAATGACGGAAATCAGATTTTTCAGGTGGTGTTGAATTTTGCAAAGGTCTCAGGCCGTCTGAAACCTACCCAATTGTAACGGAAAGCCGCAATGAGCCAAAACCCTTTGAAAATACTTGTTTTATACTATTCCCAACAAGGCGGCACGCAAAACCTCGCCCGCCAGATTGCGCGCGGCATCGAAAGCGTGGCCGGCTGCGAAGCCGTGCTGCGCACCGTGCCGAAAGTGTCTGCCGTGTGCGAAGCGGTCGAAGCCGGCATTCCCGCCGAAGGCGCGCCCTATTGCAGCGCCGAAGACCTCAAAACCTGCGCCGCCCTCGCCCTGGGCAGCCCCACCCGCTTCGGCAACATGGCCGCCGCCATGAAATACTTTATCGACGGCACCATCCCGCAATGGCTGGGCGGCGAACTCATCGGCAAGCCCGCCACCGTGTTCACCAGCACAGCCAGCCAGCACGGCGGGCAGGAATCCACCCTGCTCACCATGATGCTGCCCCTGCTGCACCACGGCATGATTATCAGCGGCGTGCCGTTTAGCGAAGCCGCCCTCAACCAAACCCGCAGCGGCGGCACGCCCTACGGCGCATCGCATGTGGCCGGAGCGCAAGGCAGCCCCGAATTGAGCAGCGAAGAGCAGCAAATCGCATTCGCCCAAGGCAAACGCCTGGCCGAGCTGGCAGTGAAACTGGCCGTCTGAAAAAATTTTTTTTACCTTATACGCACACAACAGGAGAAACCCGCATGACCGTATTACCGAGCAAACCCGCGCTGGAAACCGCCTTAAGCCACCGCTCCATCCGTAAATTCACCGGCGAGCCGATTGCCCCCGAAATGCTTCAAGCCGTGCTCGCCGCCGGGCAGGCCGCCTCCACATCAAGCTTTATGCAACTGGTGCACATCGTGCGCGTTACCGATGCCGAAAAACGCAAACAGCTGCGCACCGTGGGCGCCAACCAACACTACATCGAAACCTGCGCCGAGTTTTTAGTATTCTGCATCGACTTGGCCAAACACAAAAAAATCGCCCCCGACGCGCAAACCGACTGGACGGAAATGACGCTGATGGGCGCAATCGACGCGGGCATCGCCGCGCAAAACGTGCTGCTCACCGCCGAATCGCTGGGCTTGGGCGGCGTGTATATCGGCAGCCTGCGCGACGACATCAACGCCACCGACCGCATTCTGAATCTGCCCGAAAACGTAGTGCCGCTGTTCGGCATGTGCTTGGGCCACCCCGCCCAAGACCCGATTATGCGCCCGCGCCTGCCCGCCGCCTGCGTGGTGTCCGAAAACGGCTACGCCCCGCTCGACGACGCGCTCTATGCCGGATACGACGCCACCGTGGCCGACTACTACCAGCGCCGCAGCAATCTGGATTTGAACTTTACCAAACAGGTGCGCAACACGCTCTGCCACGAAGTGCGCCCCGACATCCTGCCGTTTTTGCAGCGCAAAGGCTTGGCGAAACGCTGATCCGGCGCACCGCACCAACCGTTATAGTCAATTAACTTAATAAAAAATATACACATCATACTCGGGCTTGACCCGAGTATCTCAAGTTTCAGAAAAGTTTGGGATACTCGGGTCAAGCCCGGGACCTTTACAAAATTCGTTTAGGCCGTCTGAAACATCCGATTATCGTCATTCCCGCGTAGGCGGGAATCCAGCCGTATTTCTCGTAGGTTATTGAAATAAAACACCTGATGATTTTAATGCTGGATTCCCGCCTACGCGGGAATGACGGAATTTAAGCATTTCAGACGGCCTTAAGGGTCTTTTTGCAAAGGTCAAGCCCGGGTATGACGGAACGGTTACTAAACAAGTGGTTCAACTATATTATTTAGCAAATGATAAACCATGAGGCCGTCTGAAAACTTTCAGACGGCCTCCATAGTGTTTGCAGCGCATCATTAAACGGCTCGCTTAATCACCTTTTCCATACTGCCCTATCGCGGTATTTCCCGCTGCCACTGTTGCAGCAGCTGCCGCAGCTGGTCGGCGTGCTCGTGGCCGCTGTCGATGGCGTTTTGCAGCCAGGTGCAGGCGGTGGCGGTGCTTTGCGGCGCACCCAAGCCGTGGTAATACAAACAAGCCAGATTGTATTGCGCCATCGGATCGCCCTGATTGGCGGCCTGCTCAAACCAATAAGCCGCCTGATCGGGGTCTGCCTCCACGCCCTGCCCGTTGTAATACATCATGCCGAGGTTGGTTTGCGCCTTGCGGTGGTGCAGCTCGGCGGCCTGAAGATAGAGTTTGCGTGCCAGAAAATAATCCTGATCGCGTCCCAAGCCGTAATGGCAGGCGAAAGCGGCCTGGTAATCCTGATCGGCTTTTTGAAACATCAGCGCCGCCTGCTTGGCTTCTTCATAATCTTCTTTATGGGTGAGCGCGGTATCGGCAAGCAGTTTTTTGTGTGCCGCCATATCGCCCAATTCCGCAGCGCGCTGGTATTGGCGGCGGGCGGTGTCGGTGTCGGCTTCGACACCCAAACCGTAGCGGAAAATATCGCCGAGCAGGCGCAGGGCTTTGGGGTGGTTGCGGCGGGCGGCCGCCGAAGCGTGTTTGCGGGCCTGTTGGTGGTCGCGCTCCACAAACCTGCCGGTCAGATAAGCCTCGGCCAGCGTTGCCTGGGCATCGGAATCGCCTTGCGCGGCGGCTTTTTCGAGCCAGCCTATGGATTCGCCGTTGTTCTGCTCAAAGAGCGCCTCGCCCAACGCGGCCTGCGCGGGCCCGAAACCCTGCTCGGCGGCGGGGGTGAAATGTTCAATGGCTTTTTGCAGGTTTTTTTCAACATGCTGGCCGTAGCGGTATTGGTTGCCGAGCAGCCAGTGGGCGGCGGTAACGCCTTGCGCGGCCGCCTGCGTAAACAGTTCGTGCGCCCGTGCCAAATCCGGCTCGGGTGCCTGCTGGTAATATTTGGCGAGATAAAACTGCGCGTCGCCGCTGCCTTGTGCCGCCGCCAGTTCGGCCCAATGCACGGCCTGCGGGTCTTTTTGGTCGGCACAATATTCGAGCAGCCGCAGCTGGGCGTGCAACACGCCGCTTTCGGCCAGCTCGGTGTAGGCGCCTATCTGCTGCTCGAAACGTTCGCCGTCGGCGGCGCGCAGTTGCAGCAGGTTATAACGGGCATAGGGGTGGCCGCCCTCCGCCGCCACCGCCAGCCAATGGCGGGCAGCGCTGTAATTGGGGCGCGCACCCGCACCGTTGAGCAGGCAGCCGGCCAGTTGGAACGCGGCCTCGATATGCCCGGCTTGGGCGGCCTCAAACAGCAGGGGCACAGCGGCGGCGCAGTCGTTCGGGTTTTTCAGCAGCAGCTCGTGCCCTTGCTGGAACAGTGATTCGGGAGTGGCTTGGGTCATTTTCGTGCGTAGCAGATTGGGGACGGGAACATTGTATCGCAAAAGCGGCAGCAGTTTGGCGCACCGGAACGCGCCGCGCAGCATACAGAATGGCGGCAGGCAGGCCTTTTGCAAGATTCCGCTGCCCGCGCAACGCGTTATAGTAACCTATTGTTCAGGCCCGCAGACGGGCGGCAGGATAAAAGGCCGTCTGAACGTTCAGACGGCCTTTTGCTTCAAACACCACAATCAGCGCTTCACACCGCTCAAGCATGCCCAGCCTTCGTCGGTTTGTGCGGGCGACAAATCAAACCATTCGCTGTAAATGCCGCTCATTTCTTCAATCTGCTCATCGAGAATGCCCGAAAGCACGATATGGCCGCCTTGTTTGGTGCGTTCGGCCAAGAGGCCGCCGAGCAGGCGCAGGGGGTTGGCGAGAATGTTGGCCACCACCACGTCAAACTGCCCTTCCGGCAGGGCGTCTGGCAGATAAAAACGGGCGGGGGCATCGTTTTGGGCGGCGTTATCGTTGCTGGCGCGGATGGCCTGTTCGTCGATATCCACGCCGGCGGCGCTGCCCGCCCCCAATTTCAGGGCAGCGATGGCGAGAATGCCGGAGCCGCAGCCGTAATCCAACACGGCTTCGCCGCCTTGCAGATGGCGGTCGAGCCATTGCAGGCACAAGCGGGTGGTGGGGTGGCTGCCGGTGCCGAACGCAAGGCCGGGGTCGAGTTGCAGGTTGACGGCACGGCCGCCGGGCGCTTCGTGCCACGAGGGGGTAATCCACAAACGTTCCGAAATCTGAATCGGCTCGAACTGCGCCTGCGTGAGCCGCACCCAATCCTGCTCGGGCAGGTATTCGGTGTCGTAGTCGGGTACGGCGATGTTGCAGTCGTCGGCTGCGGCGGCCACAACCGGCGCGGCATCGGTGTGTTCGTCGAACAGGGCGATTACTTTGCTTTGCTGCCAGATTTGTTCGGCGGGCATACCCGGCTCGCCGAAAATGGCCTGCTCGTTGGCGGTGCCTGCGTAGGCGTCTTCGATGGCGGCGGAAAGTGCGCCGTGCGCCATTAACGCATCGGCAAGGCGCTCGGCGGTGTGGTCGTTAACGGCAATGGTGATTTGTTGGTAGGCCATGTGGGGTTGCTTTCTTTGCGTGTGTCGGCGTGGCGCGATTTTAGCAAAAAACTGTTGCAAATTAAACCGCAAGCCGCAATATAGGCTTGACAAAACGGCAGCAAACGGCAATACTGCGCAGCTTGTCTTTGAAGCATAGGCACAACCCCTATGCCCGCTCACCGAAAGGAAATGAAATGAAACAAGGTATCCACCCCGATTACCACGAAGTTAACGTAACTTGCTCTTGCGGCAACAAATTCGTTACCAAATCAACCATGGCCAAAGAGAGCTTCAACATCGAGGTTTGCTCGCAATGCCATCCGTTCTACACCGGCCAGCAAAAAATCGTCGACACCACCGGCCGCGTGGACAAATTCAACCAAAAATTCGGCAATATGTTCAAACGCTGATTGGCGGATGTTTTGGAATAAAAAAGACTGCAAACGGCAGTCTTTTTTTCGTTTGTGCACCGCTTGGGCGTGTGACCGGAGCGTTGCGGCGGTATTTTTGGTTAAAATCCGCTTCGCAAGCTGAGACCTTTGCAAAATTTATTTAGGCCGTCTGAAAACTTTCAGACGGCCTTACGCTTGCATTCGCCGCTTGTTTCTCGAACTACGCGGGCAGGCAGTTTTTCATCACAATCTCATCCACCGGCAACGTTTCGCCGTCCACTTTCTGCTGTTCGTGGCGCACCAAAAAGCCGTTGTCTTCTTTATAAAAATCGCTTTGATACTGATTGCCGATGGTCCAAGTGTAGGTTCCGTTGCCGAATGCGGTCAAATCTTCGTTGCTGTATTCACCGTTATAAGGCAGCGTCAGCGTTTGGCCGTCGAAGCGCACTTCGGCGATGGGTTCGTCGGTTTCGCGGTAATAACGCGCATCCAGCGTTTTGCCCTCGTCGCATTGGTAAGACTGCCAAGCCGCATCTTTGGCCGTGCCCAAATTGCCGCCCAAAGGAATATCGGCAGGCGCCGATGCCGTTTCGGCCGCCGGTGTTTCCGCCGTTGCAGACGCTGGCGAGGGCGCGGCACTCGCCGCCGAAGCCCCGGGAGCCTGCGCGGCTTCTTCGGGCTTACAGGCAGACAATGCCAGCAATGCCGCAACCGTTAAAGATAATGTGCGAAATTTCATGGTAATGTTCCAAAAAATACCAACAGCCGCTAGTGTAAAAGAAACCGTCGGAATTTTCACCCCGGCCGGCGCAATTATTTTTCATGCCGGGCAGGATAAGGCCGTCTGAAAAGATGGCACGGCCGGCCAAATCTGCGCGGCGGTTTCCACAATCTCTTGCTATAATCGCCCATTACACGCCGTTTCAGATAAATAAACAAAGGCCACGCCATGAGCCAAACCCCATTACTCGACACCATCGACCTGCCGCAGGATTTACGCCGGCTCGACACCAAGCAGTTGCCGCAACTGGCCGCCGAACTGCGCGCTTTTCTGTTGGAATCGGTAGGCAAAACCGGCGGCCATTTCGCCAGTAACCTCGGCGCGGTGGAGCTGACCGTGGCGCTGCACTATGTGTACCACACGCCCGAAGACCATCTGGTGTGGGACGTGGGCCACCAGAGTTATCCGCACAAAATCCTCACCGGCCGCAAAAACCGCATGGATACCATGCGCAAATACGGCGGGCTGGCAGGCTTTCCCAAACGCGGCGAATCGGCATACGACGCTTTCGGCGTGGGGCACTCTTCCACGTCTATCGGTGCGGCGCTGGGCATGGCGGTGGCCGACAAACTGGCGGGCAAAACCAGCCGCAGCGTGGCGGTAATCGGTGATGGCGCGATGACCGCCGGCCAAGCCTTCGAAGCCCTCAACTGCGCCGGCGATATGGATATCGATCTCTTGGTGATTCTGAACGACAACGAAATGTCGATTTCGCCCAATGTCGGCGCGCTGCCCAAATATCTGGCGCGCAACGTGGTGCGCGATATGCACGGCCTGCTCTCCACCATCAAAGCGCAATCGACCAAAGTGCTCGACAAGCTGCCCGGCGCGCTCGAAATCGCCCAAAAGGTCGAACACAAAATCAAAGCCATCGCAGGCGAAGCCGAACACGCCAAGCAGTCGTTATCGCTGTTTGAAAACTTCGGCTTCCACTACACCGGCCCCGTTGACGGCCACGACGTCGAACAGCTGGTTCACGTTTTGAAAGAGCTGCGCGGCAAAAAAGGCCCGCAAATCCTGCACGTGATCACCAAAAAAGGCCAAGGCTACAAACTGGCCGAAAACGACCCCGTGAAATACCACGCCGTTTCCACTTTGTCGCAGGAAGGCGGCAAAGAAACCGAAAAATTCCCGCCCAAACCCGCAGCCAAACCCACCTACACGCAGATTTTCGGCCGCTGGCTGTGCGATCAGGCCGCCGCCGACCCGCGCCTGATCGCCATCACCCCCGCCATGCGCGAAGGCAGCGGGCTGGTGGAATACGAACAGAAATTCCCCGACCGCTATTTCGACGTGGGCATCGCCGAGCAGCACGCCGTAACCTTTGCCGGCGGCCTGGCCTGCGAAGGCGCCAAGCCCGTGGTGGCGATTTATTCCACCTTTCTGCAACGCGCCTACGACCAGCTTATCCACGACGTTGCCCTGCAAAACCTGCCCGTTTTGTTTGCTGTCGACCGTGCCGGCATCGTCGGTGCCGACGGCCCCACCCATGCCGGCCTGTATGATTTGAGCTTTCTGCGCTGCATTCCCAATATGGTGGTGGCCGCCCCCAGCGACGAAAACGAATGCCGCCTGCTGCTTTCCACCTGCTACCGGTTAGACGCGCCCTCGGCCGTGCGCTATCCGCGCGGCTCGGGCTGCGGCACCGCCGTTTCAGACGGCCTCGAAACCGTGCCCGTGGGCAAAGGCGTGGTGAAACGCGAAGGCAGCCGCACCGCCGTTTTCGCTTTCGGCAGCATGGTACAGCCCGCCTTGGCCGCCGCCGAAACGCTGAACGCCACCGTGGCCGATATGCGTTTTGTGAAACCGATAGACGAAGAGCTGATTGTGCGGCTGGCGCAAACCCACGATTATCTGGTAACCGCCGAAGAAAACGCCGAACAGGGCGGCGCGGGCAGCGCGGTGCTGGAAGTGCTGGCCAAACACAATATCTGCAAACCCGTGCTGCTGTTGGGCGTGACCGACACCGTTACCGAACACGGCGACCCGCAACGGCTGCTCGACGATTTGGGCCTGAGCGCGGCGGCGTTGGCCGAACGCATCCGCAACCGTTTCGGGCCGGCGGAATAATTTGGTTTCCCGCCATACCCGGGCTTGGCCCTGGTATCTGCCGCTGTTTTTGAAACACAAAGATACCCGGGGCAAACCCGGGTATAAAGCAAGTGTTAATCTCAGGCCGAGACCTTTGCAAAAAACTGCCTTCAGGCCGTCTGAAAACACCTGCCTAACATCATTCGCTTTTTTATGATATTTTTTGACTTTTCTAACCATCCCTGTCCGTAGCATTCCCCCCCAACCCGCCATGCACACCCCCGCCTACATCGGGCGTTTCGCCCCCAGCCCCACCGGCCTGCTGCACATCGGCTCGCTGCTCACCGCCGTGGCATCTTATGCCGACGCCAAAGCACACGGCGGCCGCTGGCTGGTGCGCATGGAAGACCTCGACCCGCCGCGCGAAACGGCAGGCGCGGCAAGCCATATCCTGCGCACGCTCGAAGCCTTCGGTTTCGAATGGGACGGCGAAGTCGTGTATCAGAGCCACCGCCACGCGCTTTACCGCGAAGCCTTAGGCCGTCTGAAAGCGGCGGGGCTGGTGTATCCCTGCTATTGCAGCCGCAAAGAATGGCAGGCCGCCGCCGTCATGGGCGCCGACGGCTTTGTGTATAACGGCAAATGCGGTCGGGCGGATTACAGGCCGTCTGAACAAGATTCGGTGAAACAGCCCGCTTGGCGGCTACGCGTACCCGATGAAACCATTGCTTTTCACGATGCCGTGATCGGCCGCTATGCCCAAAACCTCGCCCGTGACATCGGCGACTTCGTGCTGTTGCGCGCCGACGGCTTCTGGGCCTACCAACTGGCCGTGGTGGCCGACGATGCCGACCAAGGCATCACCCACATCGTGCGCGGGCAGGATTTGCTGGTTTCCACCCCGCGCCAGATTTGGCTGCAACGCTGTTTGGGCTTCCCCACCCCGCACTACGCCCACCTGCCGCTGTTGGTCAACCGCCACGGCCAGAAATGGTCGAAACAAACCCTCGCTCCCGCGCTGGATTTGGCACAGCGCGAACAACTGCTGCGGCAGGTGATGGGCTATCTGAACCTGCCCCCCGCCCCCGCAACCGACAGGCCGTCTGAATTATTGGCTTGGGCGGTGAAACATTGGGATATGGCGAAAGTGGGCAAGGCGGCGGTGTGTACGGAAGAGGGGTATAGTTAAACTTGAAATACGGCCAAAAAAGCGGCCATTCTGGCGGCGGTGTGCACGGAAAAGGGGTATAGTTAAACCACTTCAGCAACAGTTCCGTCATACTCGGGCTTGACCCGAGTATCCCAAATTTTTCTGAAACTCAAGATACTTCGGGTCAAGCCCGAGTATGACGTATGTACTTTTCTTAAAGTTGGTTGGCCATAGTGGCTTATCTGTTTACTGCATCAAAACCAAAGGCCGTCTGAAAACAAATCTTTCAGACGGCCTTTCCCTATTTCAACCGTTGTTTCAGCAGCAGATACATCAGCGCCACGTTAATCGAATCGTTCAGCGCGTTGTGGCGGGGCAGGTCGGGCAGCCTGAGTTTTTTAAACATACTGTCCATGCGCAAATCCACATAACTGTCGTGGGCGTTTTGCTTGCTCTGCCAGCGGTGGAACAGCGACGACACGTCGGTTTGCTTGTTGGGCAGCTTGATGCCGAGCATGGGCTTCATGAATTTGTTGATCATCGCCACGTCGTATTCGAGATAGTAGCCCACCAGTTCGCGCCCGCCGATAAATTCGAGCAGTTGCCTAACGGCTTCTTCCACGGGGATGCCGTCTGAAAGATCGGTGGGGCGCAAGCCGTGCACGGTGATGTTGGCGGCTTTCATCGGGTTTTCGGGTTTCACCAGCACATAAAACGATTCGCTTGCCAGCACGCGGTTGCCGCGTATTTTCACCGCGCCGATTGATAAAATTTCGGCTTCTTTCACATCGAGGCTGGTGGTTTCGCAGTCGAAACTCACCCATTCGCCGGGCTGTTCTTCAAACAGAAAACCATAATGCGGGTCGGTGAGTTTTTTGCGTTCGCGGTTGCGTAAAAAACGTTCAAACATGGCTCGCCTCCCGCTTACGAAGTGATGTGGAAATGGTGGCGGATCACGTTTTTAAAGCGTTTCACCACTTGCAGGGCGTCTTTGAGCAGGTCGCGCTCCAGCGTGGAAAGGTTGGCGAAATCCACCTGGTTCGGCGTGCCCGAGCCGCTTTCGAGAATATGCAGGTTGGCGCTGAAGCGCAAATCCATAATATAGCTCAGGGCTTCGGCCACATCCTGCCCGAGCGCCTCGTCGATAACGTTGAGCTGCACCAGATGGCGGATGCGCTCGAAGGTGTTGGTTTCTTCGATGCGCGCCTCCAAACTTAAGGCGCGGATGCCGTGCACCACGGGAAACTGCCCCATTTTTTTGATATCCATTTTCTCGCTGCCGCCGCGGTTGATGAGCTGCGAGAAAAAGCCCCTGCTCTGGCTTTCAAACTGATCCACG
This sequence comes from Neisseria dentiae, assembly GCF_014055005.1. Lineage (NCBI taxonomy): Bacteria > Pseudomonadati > Pseudomonadota > Betaproteobacteria > Neisseriales > Neisseriaceae > Neisseria > Neisseria dentiae. The sequence goes on from NZ_CP059570.1 coordinate 2,671,852, forward strand.
GCGCGGGCGAACGCCATCAGCATGCCGGCATCGTTGATCATGCGTTTTTGCAGATGCTCTTTCACTTCGGCCAGCATGGCAACATCGCCCGCCACCGCTTTGGCGTCGATAAAAATCGCCAGATTCATCATCGCCTCGCCGTCGGGCGCATGGCACCAGCCGCTCACCATTTTTTTGAATTCGGGCAGGGTTTTCCGCCATGCGGGGTTGTTTACCATAATCTTGCCGGGGCAGGGCGGATAGCCCAGGCGCGCCAGTGTGGCCGAAAACTGCTCCGCTACTTCGGCGGCTTCTTCGGGGTTGACGCTTTCGCGCAGAATCAGCGCGTTGTCTTGGTCGGTTTTCAGAATCTGCTCGCCACGCCCTTCCGAACCCATCACAATCAGGCAGGAGTTGTCGTATAAATCGGCGGGCGCGAGAATGCGCCAGGCTTTTTCAAACAGGCTGCTGTTGAGCACCTGCATCAGCTGCGCCAGTTGCGGCGCACGCACGCCGTTGTTGCGCAGCAGGCGGATGGAATCGGTCATCTGGCCGGCAATGTCCACCAGCTCGTCTATGGTTTTGGCGCGCTCCAAACGTTGGGCGACCAAATGGCTGTGGTTCGAAAAATAGGCCAAAACGTCTATCTGCTCGAGCGTGCCGATGGGTTGGCCGTTTTCCGTTACCACCACACGCTGGATTTTAAACGTGGTCATGCGCAACAGCGCGTTAAACACGAAATCATCAATATCGATGGAAATCAGGTTGAACGCCGCCCAGTTGTGTATGGCATCGCTTGAATGCGCGCCCGCAATCACAATGTCGCGGAACGCCGATTCGGTAAACACCCCGATTCTGCCTTCGTGCCGCACCAGCGCCGATTTGGTTTTACGCTCTTTCAACACCTCCGCCGCACGGAAAACCGAATCGCCGCCTTCGAGCCAGGTGGGGTTGTCGCGGTAGGCATCGCGCACTCTGGCGGTAAACAGGCTCTCAAACTCGCTCTCGTTTTTGCTGTTGGAAAGGCTGGCAAATTTGTCGGCCACGCTGGCGTAGCAATACGCGCCGAAACGCGGGTTGCTTTCGATAATCTTCAAAACCACGTCTTTGGGAATGGTGTAAACCAGCGCTTCTTCCTCCACCACAAACTGATGGTGGCTCACCCCCTCAATCAGCCCGCGCGCCTCAAACGTGTCGCGCGGGTGGTAGAGCGACACCACGTCGCCGTCGGCACCGATTTCCTTCACCAGTCCCTTCATCACCACATAAAGAAACTCAATCGGCTCTTCGGGGCGGATGATGCTTTCGCCGTTGTGGAAAAAGGCGATGTCCACCGCTTTTTGCAGCATCACCCGCTCGGGGTTGCTCAAATAATTGAAAGGGGCGTAGTTGAAATCGAAACGTTCCATGGCGGTTTCTTCCTTTGCAGGTTTTGTGTTGTTGTTCAAACGATTATGCCATGTTTTGCAAAAGTTGGGGCAGGGCGGTTTGCGGGGTTGCGGTTTGCAATGTTTCAGACGGCCTGAGACCTTTGCAAAAAAACAATTCAACCCTGAAAAGGTTTGTGCCTCGTCATTCCCGCCTACGCGGGAATGACGATGGTTGAATATTTCAGACGGCCTAAATGAATTTTGCAAAGGTCTCGGCCTGTTTGCTTTTTGCCATGTTGCACGGCGTAATTTGATTCATCTCAATGAAGGCCGTCTGAAAATCCATAAAATACCATATCTAGTAGTTTTATATTTTTTTAATACTATATATGGTGTTTTAAATGGATAGGCAAACGCTCAGATTCACCGCCGAGCAAATCGTGTGGCAGGAAGTGCCGGGCGAGGTGTCGCTGGCGTTTTTGTGTTCGGGCTGCCCGTTGCGCTGCGAAGGCTGCCACAGTACCGATGCCTGGCGTGCGGCCGCCGGTTCGGAGCTGACCGAAGATTATTTGAAAGGCCGTCTGAAACGCTATCGCGGGTTGATTACCTGCGTGCTGTTTATGGGCGGCGAATGGCTGCCCGATGCGCTGCGCCGTATGTTGGAAGTGGTGCAGGAGGCGGGTTTGAAAAGCTGCTTATACACCGGTTTGGAGCGCGAAGAGCTTTCAGACGGCCTGCTGCCGTATCTCACGTTTTTGAAAACCGGCCGTTGGCGGCCGGAATTGGGCGGGTTGGACAGCGCGGCCACCAACCAACGCTTTATCCGTATCCATTCGGGTGAAAATCTAACCCACTTATTCAGAGGAGCAAACGCATGATACGGCTCACCCCCGAGCAGCTGAACGGCAAGCTGGCGTTTATGAACGGCTATATTTCGGCGCAAAACGCGGCCGACGGTTCGAAAATGGACGCCAATGCCAACGTTACCCAAAAAAACATCGCCACGATGGAAGCCGAGCTGATGAAAGATTTTTTCGTGCAGGTCAACCGCGCGCAGGTTTCCCGCAAAATCGAAGAAATCTTCGGCAAGGCCGATGCCGATGAATATATCCGCCAAATCGAGGCGCACGAGATTTATGTGCACGATGAAACCAGCCTCAAGCCCTATTGCGTGTCGGTTACGCTGTATCCGTTTTTGCTCGACGGCTTGGCCAAGCTCGGCGGCGAATCGAAAGCGCCCAAGCATCTGGCATCGTTTTGCGGCTCGTTTATCAATTTGGTGTTTGCCATCAGCGCGCAATTCGCCGGCGCGGTGGCCACGGTGGAGTTTTTAACTTATTTCGACTATTTCGCCCGCAAAGACTACGGCCGCGATTACCTGCAAACACACGCGGCGGAAATCGCCAACCATATGCAGCAGGTGGTGTACAGCATCAACCAGCCCGCCGCCGCGCGCGGATATCAGAGCGTGTTTTGGAATATTTCGGTATACGACCGCCATTATTTCGAAGCCATGTTCGCCGATTTCGTGTTCCCCGATTTCAGCAAGCCCGAGTGGGAGAGCGTGGCCGCTTTGCAATTGTTTTTCCTGAAATGGTTCAACCGTGAGCGCAGCAAAGCCGTGCTGACTTTCCCCGTGGTAACCGCCGCCATGCTCACCGTAAACGGCAAGTGCAAAGACACCGTGTTTGCCGATCAAATGGCGCAGGAGCTGGCCGATGGCAATTCGTTTTTCGTTTACCTTTCCGACAACCCCGATTCGCTCGCCTCATGCTGCCGCCTGCGCAACCAAATCGAAGACCACACCTTTTCCTACACCCTCGGCGCGGGCGGCGTGGCCACCGGTTCGATTAACGTGATCACCATCAATATGAACCGTTTGGAGCAAGACGGGCGCGACTTGGCGGAAGAGGTGGGCAAAATCCACCGCTACCAATACGCCTACCGCAAACTGATGGAAGAATACCAGGCCGCCGGCATGCTGCCCGTGTACGACGCAGGCTTTATCACGCTCGACAAACAGTTTCTCACCATCGGCATCAACGGCATGGCCGAAGCCGCCGAATCGCAGGGGATTGCCGTGGGTTACAACGAAGACTACGTCAACTTCGTACAAGGCCGTCTGAAAACCATCTATCAGGCAAACCAGGCCGCATCGAAACAATACGGCGTGAAGTTCAACACCGAATTCGTGCCCGCCGAAAACCTCGGCGTGAAAAACGCCAAATGGGACAAGGCCGACGGCTACAAAGTTGCCCGCGACTGCTACAACTCCTATTTCTATATCGTGGAAGACGAAGCAACCAACGCGCTCGACAAATTCCTGCTGCACGGCCGCGAGCTTACCGAATGGCTCGACGGCGGCTCCGCCTTGCACCTGAATTTAGACGAAGCCCTGCCGCAGGCCGGCTACCGCTCGCTGCTCGACATCGCCGCCCAAACCGGCTGCAACTATTTCTGCGTCAATGTGCGCATCACCATCTGCAACGACTGCGGCCATATCGACAAACGCACCCTGCACCAGTGCAGCACCTGCGGCTCGCACCATATCGACCACGGCACCCGCGTCATCGGTTACCTCAAGCGTGTGTCCGCCTTCAGCAGCGGCCGCCGCAAAGAACACGCGCTCAGGCATTACCACCGCCGCGCCGCCTGAGGCAGCGGAAATAGAAAAGAAACAGAAAGAGACCTTTGCAAAAATACCCTTCAGGCCGTCTGAAATACTTAAATTCCGTCATTAGCTTCGCAAGTCCGCTGCGCGGGAATGACGATAATCGGATGTTTCAGACGGCCTAAATGAATTTTGCAAAGGTCTCAGAAAAGGTATCAGGCCGTCTGAAAGAAAGGATTTCAGACGGCCTCAAACTGTGGGCAAAACCCCGCCAAATACCGCAAACCAAACACTTTTTTAGCCCACGGCTTGACTAAGTGTTTGCACCGAAACTATAATTCCGCTCTTGTCGGCATGGTGCCGGCAAGTATTTCACTCAACAGGACGAGAAAATATGCCAACTATCAACCAATTGGTACGCAAAGGCCGTCAAAAGCCCGTGTACGTAAACAAAGTGCCCGCACTGGAAGCGTGCCCGCAAAAACGCGGCGTATGCACCCGTGTGTACACCACCACCCCGAAAAAACCGAACTCTGCATTGCGTAAAGTATGCAAAGTCCGCCTGACCAACGGTTTCGAAGTGATTTCATACATCGGCGGCGAAGGCCACAACCTGCAAGAGCACAGCGTGGTGCTGATCCGCGGCGGCCGTGTAAAAGACTTGCCGGGTGTACGCTACCACACCGTTCGCGGTTCCCTGGATACCGCAGGCGTTAAAGACCGTAAACAGGCACGCTCCAAATACGGCGCCAAACGCCCCAAATAATCCGATAACACCATGGCACGTCGGTCTTGCCGCCTGAAAAAAGAGAGGCGCGGCCGAGTAAGTGAATGCTTCAGATAGGCATTCATGGGATTGCCCCGACTGAATAGATATTTAAGGAATTAAAATGCCAAGACGTAGAGAAGTCCCCAAGCGCGACGTATTGCCCGATCCGAAATTCGGCAGCGTCGAGTTGACCAAATTCATGAACGTATTGATGATTGACGGTAAAAAATCCGTTGCCGAGCGCATCGTTTATGGCGCCCTCGAGCAAATCGAGAAAAAAACCGGCAAAGCAGCAATCGAAGTGTTCAACGAAGCCATTGCCAACGCCAAACCCGTTGTAGAAGTGAAAAGCCGCCGTGTCGGCGGTGCCAACTACCAAGTTCCTGTTGAGGTTCGCCCTTCACGCCGCTTGGCTCTGGCAATGCGCTGGGTGCGCGACGCCGCCCGCAAACGCGGTGAAAAATCCATGGACCTGCGCCTGGCAGGCGAATTGATCGACGCAGCCGAAGGCCGCGGCGGCGCCATGAAAAAACGTGAAGAAGTACACCGCATGGCCGAAGCCAACAAAGCCTTCTCACACTTCCGTTTCTAATTTTGAAAGGCGAATAAAATGGCTCGCAAAACCCCGATTAACCTTTATCGCAATATCGGTATTTCCGCCCACATCGACGCGGGTAAAACCACCACTACCGAGCGCATCCTGTTCTATACCGGCCTGACCCACAAACTGGGCGAAGTACACGACGGTGCCGCCACCACCGACTACATGGAACAAGAGCAAGAACGCGGTATTACCATTACTTCCGCCGCTGTAACTTCCTACTGGAAAGGTATGGGCGGCCAGTTCCCCGAGCACCGCTTCAACATCATCGACACCCCGGGACACGTTGACTTTACCGTAGAGGTAGAGCGCTCCATGCGCGTACTCGACGGTGCGGTGATGGTTTACTGCGCGGTAGGCGGCGTACAGCCCCAGTCGGAAACTGTATGGCGCCAAGCCAATAAATACAAAGTGCCGCGTTTGGCCTTTGTAAACAAAATGGACCGCCAAGGCGCCAACTTCTTCCGCGTGGTCGAGCAAATGCGCACCCGCCTGCGCGCCAACCCCGTTCCCATCGTTATCCCCGTGGGTGCCGAAGACGGCTTCGAGGGCGTGGTTGACCTGCTGAAAATGAAAGCCATCATTTGGAACGAGGCCGACAAAGGCACCACATTCGAATACGGCGACATTCCCGCAGATTTGGTTGCCACCGCCGAAGAATGGCGTCAAAACATGATTGAAGCCGCGGCCGAAGCCAGCGAAGAGCTGATGGACAAATACTTGGGTGGCGAAGAGCTGACCGAAGCCGAAATCGTGGCCGCATTGCGCGACCGCACCCTGGCCGGCGAAATCCAGCCGATGTTGTGCGGCTCTGCCTTCAAAAACAAAGGCGTGCAACGTATGCTCGACGCCGTGGTAGAGTTCCTGCCCGCGCCGACCGACATTCCCCCGGTGCAAGGCATCAACCCGAACAACGAAGAACCCGACAGCCGCCAGGCAAGCGACGATGCCAAATTCTCGGCATTGGCGTTCAAAATGCTGAACGACAAATACGTCGGCCAGCTGACTTTCATCCGCGTGTATTCAGGCGTGGTGAAATCAGGCGACACCGTTATCAACTCGGTTAAAGGCACCCGCGAGCGTATCGGCCGTTTGGTACAGATGACCGCCGCCGACCGTACCGAAATCGAAGAAGTGCGCGCAGGCGACATCGCCGCCGCCATCGGTTTGAAAGACGTAACCACCGGCGAAACCCTGTGTGCCGAAGATGCGCCGATTATCTTGGAACGCATGGAATTCCCCGAGCCGGTGATTCACGTTGCCGTCGAGCCGAAAACCAAAGCCGACCAAGAGAAAATGGGTATCGCGCTGAACCGCTTGGCTAAAGAAGACCCGTCTTTCCGCGTACGCACCGACGAAGAATCCGGCCAAACCATTATTTCCGGTATGGGCGAATTGCACTTGGAAATCATCGTCGACCGCATGAAACGCGAATTCGGCGTGGAAGCCAACGTAGGCGCACCGCAAGTGGCCTACCGCGAAACCATCCGCAAAGAAGTGGAATCCGAAGCCAAACACGTTAAACAATCCGGCGGTAAAGGCCAATACGGTCACGTTGTGATTAAAATGGAACCGCTGGAACCCGGCGGCGCAGGCTACGAATTTATCGACGAGATCAAAGGCGGCGTGATTCCGCGCGAATTCATCCCCTCTGTCGACAAAGGTATCCGCGACACCCTGCCCAACGGTATCGTTGCCGGCTACCCCGTGGTTGACGTGCGCATCCGCCTGATTTTCGGTTCTTACCACGATGTGGACTCTTCTCAAATCGCCTTTGAATTGGCCGCTTCCATGGCCTTCAAAGAAGGTATGAAAAAAGCCTCTCCGGTGTTGCTGGAGCCGATTATGGCCGTTGAAGTGGAAACTCCCGAAGACTACATGGGCGACGTGATGGGCGACCTGAACCGCCGCCGCGGTATCGTTTTGGGTATGGACGACGACGGCATCGGCGGCAAGAAAGTCCGCGCCGAAGTGCCGCTGGCAGAAATGTTCGGTTACTCGACCGACCTGCGTTCCGCCACCCAAGGCCGTGCAACCTACTCGATGGAGTTCAAGAAATACGCAGAAGCTCCCGCACACGTTGCCGCACAAGTTACAGAAGCCCGCAAAGGCTAAACTGTTGAAACAGGCCGTCTGAAATTTCAGACGGCCGCATCCCTGTTCTTTAATCGTTCTTTATATAAAGGAATTAGCTCATGGCTAAAGAGAAATTCGAGCGGAGCAAACCGCACGTAAACGTTGGCACCATCGGTCACGTTGACCATGGTAAAACCACTTTGACTGCCGCACTGACCACCATTCTGGCCGAAAAATTCGGCGGTCAGGCTAAAGGCTACGACCAAATCGACAATGCCCCGGAAGAAAAAGCCCGCGGCATCACCATTAACACCTCACACGTAGAATACGAAACCGAAGGCCGCCACTACGCCCACGTAGACTGCCCGGGCCACGCCGACTACGTTAAAAACATGATTACCGGTGCCGCCCAAATGGACGGCGCGATTCTGGTGGTATCCGCTGCCGACGGCCCTATGCCGCAAACCCGCGAACACATCCTGCTGGCCCGTCAGGTAGGCGTACCCTACATCATCGTATTCATGAACAAATGCGACATGGTTGACGATGCCGAGCTGCTGGAGCTGGTTGAAATGGAAATCCGCGACCTGCTGTCAAGCTACGACTTCCCCGGCGACGACTGCCCGATCGTACAAGGTTCCGCCCTGCGCGCCTTGGAAGGCGATGCCGCTTACAAAGAAAAAATCTTCGAACTGGCCGCCGCTTTGGACAGCTACATCCCCACGCCCGAGCGTGCCGTAGACAAACCCTTCCTGCTGCCGATTGAAGACGTATTCTCAATTTCCGGCCGCGGCACCGTGGTAACCGGCCGTGTAGAGCGCGGTATCATCAACGTAGGTGACGAGATCGAAATCGTCGGTCTGAAAGCCACCCAAAAAACCACCTGTACCGGTGTGGAAATGTTCCGCAAGCTGCTGGATCAAGGCCAAGCCGGCGACAACGTAGGCGTACTGCTGCGCGGCACCAAACGTGAAGAAGTAGAGCGCGGCCAAGTATTGGCCAAGCCCGGTTCCATCACCCCGCACACCAAGTTCAAAGCAGAAGTGTATGTGTTGAGCAAAGAAGAGGGCGGCCGCCACACTCCGTTCTTCGCAAACTACCGTCCGCAATTCTACTTCCGCACCACCGACGTTACCGGCGCGGTAACTTTGGAAGAGGGCGTAGAAATGGTAATGCCGGGTGAAAACGTAACCATCACCGTAGAACTGATTGCGCCGATCGCCATGGAAGACGGTTTGCGTTTTGCGATTCGCGAAGGCGGCCGCACCGTAGGTGCAGGCGTGGTATCTTCTATCATCGCTTAATTTAAGGATATTGATAAATGGCAAACCAAAAAATCCGTATCCGCCTGAAAGCGTATGATTACAGCCTGATCGACCGTTCGGCCCAAGAAATCGTTGAAACCGCCAAGCGTACCGGTGCCGTTGTTAAAGGCCCGATTCCGCTGCCGACCAAAATCGAGCGTTTCAACATTCTGCGTTCGCCGCACGTGAACAAAACTTCACGCGAGCAATTGGAAATCCGCACCCACCTGCGCCTGATGGACATCGTGGACTGGACCGACAAAACGACCGATGCTTTGATGAAACTCGACCTGCCCGCAGGTGTGGACGTAGAAATCAAAGTGCAGTAATTCAGGTTGTCAATCTGAACAAAACCCCGCAAGGCTTGGCTTTGCGGGGTTTTTTTAGACGGCCTGAGGCATTTTTAAAATTTGTTTAGGCCGAGACCTTTGCAAAAATACCTTGAAGCCGTCTGAAATATTCAACCATCGTCATACTCGGGCTTGAGCCGAGTATCCATCTTTTTGGTTTTCAGAAATTTTTTAAGAAAGTGAGATACTCGGCTCAAGCCCGATAATGATGTGCATACTTTTTTCTTCAGTTGATTAACCATAGAAATTTGAGAAACCGCAAATGCTGTTGAGGCCGTCTGAAACAATGCTTTCAGACGGCCTTCGGTTTGTGCGATAATCGGCCAAAGTTTACCGACCGCAAAGCCGCCATGTTTTCCGTTTGCCCATGCCGCCTTTTCAGCCGTGCTGCCCGCCGCAGCGGTTTTGCCGTTTTCCGACAATGCCCGTATCCACGGGCTTTTTTATGGAAAAAGGAAATGTCATGCCTAATCTGCTTTACCGTCAAAATGTGATTTCCATCTCCGATTTGAGCACGCCGCAGCTTGAGTTGCTGCTGCATACCGCGCTCAAGCTCAAGGCCGAGCCGCGCAGCGATTTGCTGGCAGGCAAGTTGATAGGCTCTTGTTTTTTCGAGCCTTCGACGAGAACGCGGCTGTCGTTTGAAACCGCCGTGCAGCGTTTGGGCGGCAAGGTGATCGGTTTTGCCGACGGTGCCAATACCAGCGCGAAAAAAGGTGAAACGCTGGCCGACACCGCCCGCATCATTTCCAGCTACACCGATGCGATTATCCAGCGCCACCCCAAAGACGGCGCCGCGCGCGTGCTGGCCGAGTTTTCGGATGTGCCGGTGATTAATGCGGGAGACGGCACCAACCAACACCCCAGCCAAACCCTGCTGGATTTGGTAACGATTTACGAAACGCAAGGCCGTCTGAACAATTTGAAAATCGCGATGGAGGGTGATTTGAAATACGGCCGCACCGTGCATTCGCTGGCGCAGGCGCTCAAGCGCTGGGGGTGCGAATTCGCTTTCGTGTCGCCGCCGAGCCTGGCCATGCCCGACTACATCACCGAAGAGTTGGACGAAGCCGGCTGCCGCTACCAGATTCTGCCGTCGCTCGAAGCGGCGGTGGAGTGGGCAGACATTCTTTATATGACCCGCGTGCAGCGCGAGCGTTTCGACGAGCAGGAATTTGCCAAAATCCAAGGCAAATTTAATTTGGACGCGTCTATGCTGGCCGGTGCCAAAAGCAATCTGCGCATCCTGCACCCTTTGCCGCGGGTGGACGAAATCCACCCCGATGTCGATGCCACCCCGTATGCCTATTATTTCGAGCAGGCCACCAACGGCGTGTATGCCCGCATGGCGATTTTATCGTTGATTTTGAACGAAGAAGTGTAAGGAGCGCATAATGAACAAGAAGCAATACAGCGTCGAGGCCATTCAAAGCGGCACCGTTATCGACCACATCCCTGCCGGCAAAGGGCTGGCGATTCTGCGCCAATTCAAGCTGCTGCACCCCGGCAATGCCGTTACCGTGGGCTTCAACCTGCCCAGCAAAAGCCACGGCAGCAAAGACATTATTAAAATTTCCGGCGTGCATCTTGATGAAAAAGCCGCCAACCGCCTGGCTTTGTTTGCGCCCGAAGCCACCGTTAATGTGATTGAAGACTTTCAAGTGGTTGAAAAACGCCACCTGAGCCTGCCCGAAACCATCAGTGAAGTGTTCCGCTGCCCCAATCCCAACTGCGCCAGCCACGGCGAGCCGGTGAAGAGCCGTTTTTATGTGAAAACCAAAGGCAGCCAAACCAAACTGAAGTGCCATTATTGCGAAAAAACCTATTCGCGCGAGTTTGTTACCGAGGCTTAGCAACGGTTTCGCCATACCCGGGCTTGGTTCGAGCAGCTCATGTTGCCGAAACTCAAGATATTCGAGCCAAGATCGGGTATAGCGTATGGTTTTTCTGAGATTGATTGGCCGGAATACGGCAGGGCACAGCAATCCGCAGTGGAAGTGCGTGAATTCACTATAAGCTTGCCAACACCGCCAAACTTATAATATAACGCCGGTTCAACCCACTCTTTCAGACGGCCTTCACCATGAAAAAAGATCATCTCAACACCCCCGATTTCGATGTTTGGCAGGCTATCCGCGAAGAAACCGAAGAAGCCGTGGCAGCCGAACCGCTGTTGGCCAGCTTTCTGCACCAAACCGTTTTGCGCCATGCCACAATCGATTCGGTTTTGGCCTACCATCTTTCCAGCAAACTTTCCAGCGCGATTATGGACGCGCGCGCATTGTTTGAAATGTATGTGCAGGCACTGAGCAGCGATCTGGCCATCATCGAAGCCGTCAAACTCGACTTGCTGGCTTGCTACGAGCGCGACCCCGCTTGCGACGAATATTCGCTGCCGCTCTTGTATTTCAAAGGCTTCCATGCGATTCAGGCGCACCGAATCAACCACTGGCTCTACATCAACGGCCGCAAAACCTTGGCGTATTTTCTGCAAAACCGCTCGTCTGAAGTGTTCGGCGTCGATATCCACCCCGCCGCCCGTTTCGGCAGCGGCCTGATGCTCGACCACGCCACAGGTTTCGTTGTGGGCGAAACCGCCGTTCTCGGTAACAACATCTCGATTCTGCACGGCGTAACGTTGGGCGGCTCGGGCAAAGAAAGCGGCGACCGCCACCCGAAAGTGGGCGACGGCGTGATGATAGGCGCCAACGCCTCGGTGCTCGGCAACATCCGCATCGGCGAGAATGCCAAAATCGGTGCCGGCAGCGTGGTAGTGGCCGATGTGCAGCCGCACACCACCGTTGTGGGCGTGCCCGCCAAACCAACCGGCAAGGTGGCGCACAACCCCGCCGTAGAAATGGATCAGAGCATAGGCTTTATGATTTGATTTTATCGGTTCGGCAGGCCGTCTGAAACGGTTCAGACGGCCTGCCGGCATATCCGCAAGGGGCGGCATTATTTATCAACCCTGTCTTGTAAAAATACAGCCCCGCCCATATAGTGCCGGAACACGCCCGCATCACACGATACGCATCAAGCGTATTAGAGAGGAACACCATGCAACCTATCACCATGTACACAGGCCCATCCTGCCCCTATTGCACCATGGCCAAGCAGTTTTTCAAATCGCTGGGCGTGGACAATATTACCGAAATCCGCGTCGACCAAAACCCCGCCGACTACACCGAAATGCAGCAACGCACCGGCCAGCGCAGCGTGCCGCAGATTTTTATCGGCCAAACCCATGTGGGCGGCTTTACCGATTTATACGCCCTGCATCAGAAAGGCGGGCTGGAAAGCCTTTTGGCAGGCGAATAAAATTTCCGCTGCACCGGCAGCATTGTTATCCTTTAAACGAACAGAAAGAAAACCATGAGCGAAGAACTGCAACCCGTATTCAGCATTGAAAAACTCTATGTAAAAGACTTGTCGCTGGAAGTGCCCCATGCGCCTACCATCTTTTTGGAGCAGGGCGAGCCGGAAGTGGATATGCGCGTTTCAACCGAAAGTGAAAAACTCGAAGAAGGCTTTCACGAAGTAACCGTAACCGTAACCGTAACCGCCAAGCTCGGCGACGAGCGCGTGATGTTTTTGAACGAAGTTTCGCAAAGCGGCATTTTCCGTTTGGAAAACATCCCCGACGAAGACGTCCAACTCTTGCTGGCCGTTGCCTGCCCCAACATTCTCTTCCCGTATGCCCGCGAAACCGTTTCCACCACCATTACCCGCGCAGGTTTCCCGCCCGTGCTGCTGGCGCCGATTAACTTCGAGGCGATGTATCAGCAAGCCCAAGAAGGCAATGCTTAAACCGTTTGGCAGCTGTCGAGGCCGTCTGAATTTTTCAGACGGCTTTCTATAGTGGATTAAAATAAGAATGCCGAAGTAGGGTAAAACGATTCTTTAGCATATCGCCCAATTGCAAGTTTGAATGCAGTTATTTCATTTCGGAGTTTTTATTTGAATTCACTATATATTAGAAATTATTGGTTATTTATCAGACAGCAGGTTGAGAAGAAATTGGCCTGAAACGCTTTGCGGCCAGTTTTCATCCAAGGGGGCGGTGATTTCATAATGCGTACCGCCGTAATCGAACGCCAGCTTCCAAGCGTGCAGAAACAGCCTTGCCGCGTCGGTGCCGCCGTAGAGCGTATCGCCCAGAATCGGGCTGCCGAGGCTTTTCATGGCAACGCGTAATTGGTGGGTTTTGCCGGTGTGTGGCTGTAACACAAACAGGCGCAGGCCGGGGGCGGCGCTGCGGCTGTAAAATTGTGTAATGGCCGGGTTGTGTGTGTCGCGGGTGAGCCTCCACGCGCCGCGCCGTGATTTTTCCATGCAGCCTTTTACCCAACCCTGCTTTTTGGCCGGTTTTTTGTCGCTCAAAGCCAAATAGGTTTTGCGTATGGTTTTGGCGGCGAACTGCTGTGCCAGCGCGGAGGCAGCTTTCTGATTCAAGGCCACCAGCAGCACGCCGCTGGTGGGCTGGTCCAAACGGTGCACCAGCCACACGCGCGGTACGCCGAGTTGGGCGGCTAGGGCGCGGGTGAGGCCGTCTGAACCGCCGTTGCGGTGCACGGCAACACCGTGCGGTTTGTTAATGGCTGCGAAGTCGTGATGGCGCAATAATACGGAAAACATTTTTCAGACGGCCTTTTATAGCGGATTCAATTACTTCGATACAAGGCAGCAAGCCGCAGACAATACAAGTAGTACGGCAAGGCGCAGCAACGCCGTAGCGAACGTTAAGTTAATCCGCTATGTTGCAGGGAAATGCCGTTGCCGGCCAGTGTTGCCGCACCCAAAATGCAGAAGAGGGCGCAGGCGGCGAGGCGCACGGCTTTAGCGGGGATTTTTTTTATCAGCGCTTCGCCCAGATACACCACCGGCGCATTGGCAAGCATCAGGCCGAGTATGCTGCCGGCCACCACCCAAAACATTTCTTGGTATTTGGCGGCCAAAAGCACGGTGGCAATCTGCGTTTTATCGCCGATTTCGGCCAGAAAAAACAGCACTGCGGTAGCACCGAACGCGCCGTATTTCAGCCAGCGGCTGTCGGGGCCGTCGGCTTTGTCGGGCAGGAGGAGCCACAGACCGACGGCGATAAAGCTCAGGCCGACAATCCATTTCATCATATCGGGCGACACGGTCTGCGCCAGCCACACGCCGAACACGGCAGAAACGGCGTGGTTGAGCAGGGTTGCCGCAAACATACCCGCCACAATCGCGTTTTTTTGGGCGAAACGGGCGGCGAGAAATAAGGCCAGCAATTGGGTTTTATCGCCGATTTCGGCAATGGCCACACCGAGGGTTGAAGAGAAAAAGGCTTCCATCGAGACACTCAAAACCGTTGCGGGCAAACCGAAAGCACAACAAACACCGCCCGCGAGGGGGTTTGCGTGCCTTAAGTCTTGCCTGTCTCCGGTTTCGGGCGGAGATACCGCTGCCATGCCTACAAGGCAATTGTGTTGACAACGGTTCCGGCCGCTTGAACGGGCCGGATGGCTACTCCCTTAAGGGAACGGGCGTATTATAGAGTGGCAGTTTCGATAAAACAACGAAAACGGTGCTTTATCGTGCAGCAAGGCAAAACGAGACAAGGCGGCGAAACAGCAGGCTGTGTAGGGTATAGTCAATTAACTTGAGATCTTTGCAAAAAAAAACAAATTCAAATCTGAAAACGTTTGTGTTTCGTCATTCCTGCCTGCGCGGGAATAGCGGTGATTTGATGTTTCAGACGGCCTAAACGACTTGCAAAGGCCTCAAATAATCGGTTTGAGACCTTTGCAAAATTCTTTTAGGCACCTAAAACACTTGCGTCATGCTCGGGCTTGACCCGAGTATGACGAAATATCATACATTCAGGATTAAAACGACTTTTTTGCAAAGGTCTCGGTTTAACTATCGGCAGCGCGGAACCGGTTCTGCCGGCGCAGCAAAAAGCCCGGCGGCAAACACCGTCGGGCTGCTTTTTGATGCGGAAGCGGTTAACGTTTGCGGCCGAAAATCAGCGACAACACGGCCAAAATCAAAAACGCGATAAACAGAATTTTGGCAATGCTTGCGGCGCTGCCGGCGATTCCGCCGAAGCCCAACACGGCGGCAATAATGGCGATAACAAAAAATATAACGGAATAGCGCAACATAACAGTCTCCTTTTCTTCTAATGTGTGGGGTTAAGCCCGCTGCGGGAACAGGGCTTGGTTCACCTTATCATAAAAATTACTTATTATGCAAAGTTGTTTGATATATAAGATATATTTCAAAACTATCGCTCAAGTAACCGCCTGCTGTTTTGCGGTTCGGCTAATGCTGCATATCCTTTATAATCCCTTTTATTTTCGATTATTTTTTCAGACGGCCTGATTATGTCCCAAACCCTGCTCCTTGTTGACGGCTCTTCCTATCTCTACCGCGCTTTTCACGCCATGGCGCCCTTAACCGCGCCCGACGGCACGCCCACGGGGGCGATGTACGGTGTATTGAATATGCTGCGCCGCCTGCGCGCCGATTATGTGCACGACTATTGCGCGGTGGTGTTCGATGCCAAAGGCAAAAACTTCCGCCACCAAATGTTTCCCGACTATAAAGCCACCCGCCCGCCGATGCCCGACGAATTGCGCCCGCAGGCGGAAATGCTGCCGGAAATGGTGCGACTGATGGGCTGGCCGGTGTTGGTGGTGCCCGATGTGGAGGCGGACGACGTAATCGGCACGCTCGCCAAACAGGGCGAAGCGGCGGGCTGGAACGTGGTGGTGTCCACCGGCGACAAAGACATGGCGCAATTGGTGAGCGAACACGTAACCCTCGTGAACACCATGAGCAACGAAAAGCTTGATATTGAAGGCGTGAAAGCCAAATTCGGCGTGCGCCCCGACCAAATCATCGACTACCTTGCGCTGATGGGCGACAAAGTGGACAACGTGCCCGGTGTGGAAAAATGCGGCCCGAAAACCGCGGTGAAATGGCTGGAACAATACGGCACCTTGCAGGGGGTGATGGAACACGCGGGCGAAATCAAAGGCAAGGTGGGCGAAAACCTGCAAGCCGCACTGGAGCAACTACCCTTGTCTTATCAACTGGTTACCATCAAAACCGATGTTGATTTGCATACAGAACTTTCAGACGGCCTCGAAAGCCTGCGCCGCAGCACGCCGAAATGGTCGCAACTGGCGGTGGAATTCAAACGGCTGAATTTCCGCACTTGGCTGAAAGAAGCCGAAGAGCGCATAAATGAAGGCAACGGCGATTTGTTCGGCGCCGCGCATATCGGCGAACAGGCCGCGCTGGCCGCCGAACAAAGCCTGTCTGAAAATGTTTCAGACGGCCTGCCGCAAACCGCCCCCGCGCCCGCCGTATTGAACTACCAAGCGGTTACCACCGAAGCGAAGTTTTCCGCCCTGCTGGACAGATTATCCCAAGCCGAAGCCATCGGCATCGACACCGAAACCACCTCGCTCAACCCGATGGAAGCGCGGCTGGTGGGCATCAGCATGGCTTTTGCCGCGGGCGACGCCGTATATATCCCGCTCGGCCACACCCCCACCGCCGCGCCCGAACAGCTTGATTTAAACGAGGTATTAGGCCGTCTGAAACCGCATTTGGAGAATGCGGAACTCAAAAAAATCGGCCAAAACCTCAAATACGACCAACACATTTTCGCCAATTATGATATTGCCTTAAACGGCATTGCCGGCGACGCCATGCTCGCCTCGTATATTCTCGAAAGCCACTTGGGGCACGGGCTGGACGAATTGGCCGAACGCTGGCTCGGCCTGCCAACCATCACCTACGAATCTCTGTGCGGCAAAGGTGCCAAACAAATCAGCTTTGCCGACGTGGCGCTGGAGCAGGCCACCGAATATGCCGCGCAAGACGCCGATTTCGCCCTGCGCATCGAAAGCTGGCTCAAAGCGCGCATGGATGCCAAACAGCTGGAAATGTATCAAAACATGGAGCTGCCCGTGGCCCAAGTGCTGTTTGAAATGGAACGCAACGGTGTATTAATCGACAAAAACGAACTCGCCCGCCAAAGCCACGAGCTGGGCAGCGAACTGTTGCAGCTCGAGCAGCAGGCCTACCAAATCGCCGGCCAGCCCTTCAACCTCAACTCGCCCAAACAATTGCAAGAAATCCTGTTCGACAAAATGGGCATTCCCACCAAAGGCCTGAAAAAAACCGCCTCCGGCGGCGTGTCCACCAACGAAGCCGTGCTCGAACAGCTCGCGCCCGACTATCCGCTGCCCAACATCATTCTGCAAAACCGCAGCCTGGCCAAGCTCAAGTCCACCTACACCGACAAGCTGCCCGAAATGATTAACGCACGCACCGGCCGCGTACACACCACCTACGCGCAGGCCGTGGCCATCACCGGCCGCTTGGCCAGCAGCAACCCCAACCTGCAAAACATCCCCATCCGCACGCCCGAAGGCCGCAAAGTGCGCCGCGCCTTTACCGCACCTTCAGGCAGCCTCATCGTATCGGCCGACTATTCGCAAATCGAATTGCGGATTATGGCGCACTTGAGCGGCGACAAAACCCTGCTCGAAGCGTTTAAAAACGGCGAAGACGTACACCGCCGCACCGCCGCCGAAGTGTTCGGCGTGCCGCCCGAAAACGTGAATGCCGACCAGCGCCGCTACGCCAAAACCATCAACTTCGGCCTGATTTACGGCATGGGCCAATACGGCTTGGCCAAATCGCTGGGCATCGACAACGTGTCAGCGAAAAACTTCATCGACCGCTACTTCGCCCGCTACCCCGGCGTGGCCGACTACATGCAGCGCACCAAAGAACAAGCCGCCGCGCAGGGCTATGTGGAAACCCTGTTCGGCCGCCGCCTCTACCTGCCCGACATCCACAGCAAAAACGGCAACGCCCGCGCCGGTGCCGAACGCGCCGCCATCAACGCGCCCATGCAGGGCACGGCCTCGGATTTAATCAAACGCGCCATGATCGCCGTGCGCAATTGGTTAATTTCAGACGGCCTGCAAAGCAAGCTGGTCATGCAGGTGCACGATGAATTGGTGTTGGAAGTGGCCGAAAGCGAATTGGATTTGGTGAAACAGAAACTGCCCGAGATTATGGCCGGCGTGGCCGAAGGACAGCTGGATGTGCCGCTGGTGGCCGAAGTGGGGCAAGGGGAGAATTGGGAAGCCGCTCACTAATGCAAATTTGGCTTTAAAATTGCAAACCGCTTTTTCAGACAAAACAGATTGGGTTGAAAAAGCTGATTCGTGCGACATTACAAGGGATAAATCATGACAACAGATGATTTGATTAAAGAAGGCGCAGAGCTGTTTGATGCACAAAAATATACCGAAGCCATTCAAAAGCTGAATAAGGCTTGGCATTCGATTTCAGATAAGGCCACTCATCTCCAGCAACAAAATGATGTCCAATTTTGGCTGGGACACTGTTATTTGGAACAGGCTCTGCAAACCAAAGAGATAACTTTATTTGGCCAAGCACGCGAACATTTCCAAAAACAATTGGCATTGGCCGAACAACTGGACGGAGACAACAACATTCAAGAGCAGACTTATGCCCAACACGGGCTGGGACGCTGTTCTTTGGAACAGGCTCTGCAAACCAAAGACGCAGCATTATTTGACCAAGCACGCGAACATTTCCAAAAACAATTGGCATTGGCCGAACAACTGGCTGGAAACAACGGCATTCAACAGCAAATTAATGCCCAATCTTGGCTGGGACGCTGTTATTTGGAACAGGCTCTGCAAACCAAAGACGCAGCCTTATTTGACCAAGCACGCGAACATTTCCAAAAACGATTGGCATTGGCTGAACAACTGGACGGAAACAACAGCATTCAAGAGCAGGTTTATGTCCAAGCTTTGCTGGGACACTGTTATTTGAAACAAACCAAACTTGAAACTTCACCCGATAAAGAAAAAATAGCACAAAGCAAAAAACATTTTGACCAAGCATTACAATTATTAGGCAAAATAGAAAGTTCAGTTCTCGATAGGGAATTAGAACCGGTCATTAAACGCCGTCTTAGAGAACTTGATTTTATAGCTGAAAAGTACGCAGACTATTTCAACAGCAAACAACAATATATCCAAGAGCAACTGCCTCGCTATTTAGACGGCCGTCTGAAAGAAAACCTTGCTGCTGTTTTGGCGGTATTAAGTATTTCCCCGATTGAATTCGACAAGCCGTTGGCGCATTACACCAGCCCGACGGTATGCGAAAAATTATTGGGTATCGGCCAGAAACAGGAAAATCAGGCAAAGATTGCCGTCAGCAAAATGCGGATGAACAGTTCCACCTATATGAACGACCCGTATGAAGGCCGAAGCCTGTCGGATTTTCTGGGCATTCATGAAGCGGCCTTGGAAAACCTGACCGAATGCAGCCCCCACAATGCCTTTTTCGCCTGCTTTTCCGCCCGCATCAACGATTTGAACCAGTTCCGCCTGTATGGAAAAGTCAGCAACACCGAAGCATCGGGCTGCTGCTTGGTATTCAATAAAAACGGCGACTGGATACAGGAACCCGATATTGCCGCTTCTTACCGACAATTAAACTCTGGCGGATTGGGTGTCGATAATATTAAAGAAGCAGCAGACATTCAGATGCCGTCTGAAAACCTGCCGCTATACCAAATCGCCTATATTTTTTATAGCGAAGAATATACGCAGCATGATGAATATGATGTGATGGACAGCGATGAAAATTTCGGTATCCGTTTGAAACCGATTAGTGATAACAAAAAATGGCATAAAGTCAGAGCAAAACGGCTTCAGACGGCCTTAAACCATTTACGCGAATATTTCCAAGATGCTGTTCAAAAAAAAGAAAAATCGCAAGAAAACAAAGCGGTTTTGGAATACATCCGCTATCTGTTTAAAGACTATGCCTTCCGCGATGAAGAAGAATTCCGCCTGCTGAAAATCGAAGAATCCGGCTCGGATAAAGTGCAATACTGCCACATCACCAACACCGCTTTTTTGGAATACGGCGATATTTGCGGCAAGCTGGACGAAGTGATTTTGGGCACCAACTACGAACGCACGCCCGATGGGCTGAAAGTGGAAGTGTTCCGCCATTTGCTCAAACGGAAAAAGCCGAATATCAAAGTATCGCATTCATCCCTGCCGATTAATCCGGCTGGGCGCTAGCAAGCGTAGCCTGTCTGCGTAGGGTATGTGCCAATGGCATGAATGTGTAACGATGGGCTGTAATTAAGAAAACACAACGCGTGCGTGCCGTTGGCTCGCACCCTACAAAGCGAAACACGGGTATAACCAAATACCAACCTTTTTAAACTCAATCGGTTTTTTTAAATCTTACAGGCCGTCTGAAAGCTATTTTTCAGACGGCCTGAGACCTTTTTAAGTCGCTTAGGCCGTCTGAAACATCCAATTACCAGTTACCGTCATTAGCTTCGCAGGTCCGCTGCGGGGGAATGACGAAATCAAACATTTCAGACGGCCTGAAGGCAGTTTTGCAAGGTCTCGGTTTTTTATCGGGGTTTCAACAGCCGTTTTGCGGTTTCGGGCAATGTTACAATTGCCGCTCTGCAAGCTGCACAGCCTGAAAAGCTGTGTTTTTAATTTAAACGGAATGTTATGAACCCTATTTTTATCGTTCTCCCGATTTTGCTGCTGTTGATGTTCGGTTTGGGCTTGACGTTTAAGCCGGCTGATTTTGCCGTTTTGCTGCGGCAGCCGAAGGCGGTGTTGGTGGGCACAGCGGCGCAGGTTGTGCTGCTGCCGCTGCTGGCGGCGGGGTTGGTTGGCTTGTTCGGGCCGGAGCCTTATTTGTTGGTGGGGCTGATGCTGATTGCCTGTTCGCCGGGCGGCACGTCGTCGAATATTTTTACTTCGGTTGCCCGGGGCGATGTGCCGCTGTCGGTAACGCTTACGGTGTTGAGCAGCATCATTACGGTGTTTACCATTCCGCCGGTGCTGCTGTATGCGTTTGATGCGGCGGGTTTGGGCGGCGCGGGGGCGGTGAAGCTGCCGGCGGGGCAGCTGCTGGTGCAGAATGTAGTGCTGGTGCTGCTGCCGGTGTTGCTGGGCATGGCGGTGCGCCGTTTTTGGCCCGATGGGGCGCAAAAGGTGAAAAAGGGGTTGGATAAGGCGGCGTTTCCGGCGCTGGTGGTGTTGGTGGTGGTGTTTTTTGCGGCTAACCGGCAGATTATCGTGCAGCATTTTATGTCTTTGGTGTGGATGGTGTCGGCGCTGATTTTGTCGGTGATGGCTTTGGGGGCGCTGCTGGCGGCGGTGTTCGGGCTGCCGGACAGGCAGCGGCGTACGATTGTGATTGAGGTGAGTATGCAGAATTCGGCGCAGGCGATTGCGGTGGCGGGCAGCCCGTTTGTGTTAAATAATGAGGCGTTTGCGCTACCGGCGGTGATTTATGCACTGATGATGAATGTGATTCTGCTGGCCTATATCGGTTGGTGTCGGTTGGCAAAGCCGTAAGGGCGCGGTATGCTTGGTTTTACAACGATGATAAATATTATGGCCGGTTGGTTTTGAAACGGTTTGGTGCGGTTTGGTTTGGCTGCGCGATGTTTTGTTTCGGGTTGGGAGGCTGTATTTTTTAAAGGAGCACAAATGATGAAAAAACGTTTTTTGGCACTGTTGTGTATGGCTTTGGCTGCGGGCTGGGTTCATGCCGATGCGGGCGATATTAAGGCGCGCCGGCAATATATGAAAGAGTGGCGCGGTTTGAATAAGAAAATGGGCGATATGCTTAAGAAGAGCGATGCGCAGTCGTTTCCGGCCAGGGAGTTTGCCGCGCTGGCGGCGCAGTTGAACGAAACGGCGGGCGAGCCGTGGAAGCATTATGGCGCAGGCAGCAACGGCAGCGGTTCGGATGCGAAAGCTGCGGTGTGGGAAAACCCGCAGGCGTTTCAGGCGGCCATCAAGCGGTTTAATGATGCGGCGGCGGCGCTGAATCAGGCGGCGCAACGCGGGGATTATGCTGCGGTTAAGGCTTCGTTCGGCCAAGTGGGGCAAAGCTGCAAGGCCTGCCATAAGGATTTTAAAGATTGAGGTGTTGCGGAAGTTTCAGGCCGGAGATTTGAGCATTTCAGACGGTCTTAAGGAGTTTGCACAGGCCTGCGGCCTGTGCAAAATTTCTTTCCGCATCTTAAAACCTCTGCGTCATGCTCGGGCTTGGCCCGGGCATCTTCTTGCTTCAAAAGGAATAACAGACACTCGGGTCAAGTCCGGGCATGGCGGAATAAAAACATTTTCAGGAGCAAACCGGCTTTTGCAAAGGTCTCTGCCCATATGGCTTTGGCTAAGGTTTCGGCTTGCGGGGAAGGGCGCTGGGGCCGGCAAAATTGATGGTGAAAAAACTTTTGGGGATTTTGCCCACGGTTTTCGCACCAAAGAAAAAGAGGCCGTCTGAAACCCCTTTTCAGACGGCCTATCCCACTACAAAACAACGAGTTATTATTTTGGTTGTTTATTCCACACGTTCGCCGTGGATGTTCAAATCCAAGCCTTCGCGTTCTATATCGCGTTCCACGCGCAGGCCGCCGCAAACGATGCTGACCACTTTCAGAATCACAAAGCTCATCACGCCGCTGTAAACGATGGTGGTGAGGGCGTCTTTCAGTTGAATCAGCACTTGTTTGCCGATAACCGCATCGCCGCCGAAAATCTGGTTGTTGAACACCAAGCCGGTCAGCACGGCACCGATCAGGCCGCCGAAACCGTGGATGCCGAAGGCGTCGAGCGAATCGTCGTAGCCGAGTTTGCGTTTCAGAATCACGGAAGCCCAGTAACAGCCGGCGGCAGTAACGATGCCGATAACCAGCGCGCCTTTTGGATCGACAAAACCTGCGGCGGGGGTGATGCCCACCAAGCCTGCCACCGCGCCCGAAGCCAAGCCTAAGGCAGAGGGTTTGTGGCCGACCAGTTTTTCACACAGCAGCCAAACCAGTGCGCCGGTGGCGGCGGCGATTTGGGTAACGGCCATCGCCATGCCTGCGGAAGCGTTGGCGGCCACGGCCGAGCCGGCGTTGAAACCGAACCAGCCAACCCACAGCATGGCGGCGCCAACCAGCGTGAAGGCCATATTGTGCGGCGGCATGGATTCTTTGCCGTAACCCACGCGTTTGCCTAAAACCAGCGCGGCTACCAAACCGGCCACGCCGGCATTGATGTGCACTACTGTGCCGCCTGCGTAGTCAAACACGCCGCCCGTACTCATAAAGCCGCCGCCCCACACCCAGTGTGCCGTCGGTACATAAACGAGCAGCATCCACAGGCCAGAAAACAGCATCATGGCCGAATATTTCATGCGTTCGGCAAATGCGCCCGCGATAATGGCGGTGGAAATCACGGCGAAAGTCATTTGAAAAAACATAAACACCGCTTCGGGTACGCTGCCGGCATTGGGCGACACGGTAACCATTTCTTTGGCCACATCCAAACTCATGCCGTTGAGCAGCACGCGCTCCAAGCCGCCGATAAAGGCGTTGCCGGGCGTAAAGGCCAGCGAATAGCCGATTAACATCCACAACACGCTCACCAATGCGCCGACGGAAAAACTGTGCATCATGGTGGAGAGCAGGTTTTTCTTGCGCACCATGCCGCCGTAAAACAATGCCAGGCCGGGCAGCGTCATAAACAGAACCAACACGGCCGAAGTCATCACCCATGCGGTGTCGCCCGAGTTGATTGCGGAAAAAGGCTGCCACCAACCGTCGGTTTCGGCGGCCGAGGCGGCGGCGGGGTAAAGCAAGACAAGGGGAAGGATTTTCAACGCATTCATTTTGCAGTTCCTATATCAAAATATTTGTTGCCGTAAGTTAGGGGTAATAAAACTACACGGCTTCGTTACCGGTTTCGCCGGTGCGGATACGGATAACCTGTTCGACCGGGCTGACGAAAATTTTGCCGTCGCCCACTTTGCCGGTGCGGGCTGTGGTGATGATGGCTTCGGTTACCCGTTCCACTTCATCGTCGGCCACCACGATATCCAATTGCACTTTCGGAAGGAAATCCACCGCATATTCTGCGCCGCGGTAAATTTCGGTATGGCCTTTTTGGCGGCCGAAGCCTTTCACTTCGGTAACGGTAATGCCCTGAATGCCTATGTCGCTTAAGGCTTCGCGCACGTCGTCCAATTTAAACGGTTTGATCATGGCCGTAATTTTTTTCATGGTACACCCCTGAGACATTGTTGACAATTTAACAAAAACTCACAAACCAAACCATACCGAAAAAAGGTCGGCGTGCAATAGATTGTCAACAATTTTACAAAAAATTTTTCAGACGGCCTTGATTGGCTCGCACATGTATTGATTTTTCTCGGTGTAATGGGCGTAGATTTGTTTCTTGCTTTTTACTCTCCTGGTATATCGTTAGTAGCAAAATAAATTTATGTTTGCAGCGTTTTACAGAAAGTTTTTGAAATACCGCAACACAGGCGGCGCGAGCGGCCTCTAAACCTTTAGGGCGGCACGGCTGTCGGGTATAATCCGCATTTTTCCGTCCGACAACTCCCTTCGGAGAACCGTTCATGTTAGTTTGCAATCCCTATGAAATCGTGATTCACGGCACCACCGGCAACGGCAAGGTTTTCCGCCCCAGCGACTGGGCGGAGCGTTTGTGCGGCATTCTGTCGTCGTTCGATAAAGGCAACCGCCTGTCTTACCACGAATGGGTGCGTCCGATTCTGGTTGATAAGGTCCGCTGCGTGGCGGTGGATAAAAAACTGGAAGAAATCAACCCGCCGATGTTCCGTTTTCTGATGGACTTTGCCGCCGATAACGATTTGCGCGTGATGGACTGTAAAACCTTGATAGACGAGCAGGCGCAAGAAGAAGCCGGCGCAGTGCAGGAGCGCGTGTCGCTGTCGCAGGCTATCCAAGAAAAACAAGCAGCCGAACAACAGGCTGCAGCGGTCGAGGCCGCACCGGTGGAGAGCGTGTTGCGAGAAATCGGTGCAGACGACACCGCAGTTGCTTTCGCTGCCCTGAGCATATTGCGCTCGGGTATCACCGATGTGGCACGCTTCGTGGAGCAGGTCAACACGCAACAGCGGCCGCAAGGCTACCGCCTGTTCGGTATTTTTGAAGAAGGGAAGGCCAATGCCGTGGCCGTTTGCGGCTTCCGCGAGCAAACCAACCTTGCCGGCGGCCGCCACATCCATATCGACGACATCGTAACCATTCCCCACGGCCGCAGCAAAGGCTATGCCGCCCGCCTGCTGGCAGAAGTGCGCCGTATCGCCGCAGAAGAAGGAATAGATAAAATCCAGGTTTGGTCGGATGTGGGCAGCGAGCGTACACCGGCGCACCGTCTGTATTTTGAAAACGGTTTTGAAATTGATGCGTTTCACTTTTCCTGTAAAATCAACGGCTGAATTCTGTGCCAAGGTGGGGTTGGCCGAACTTTATATATAAAGGAAACATTATGAAAGCCCTGTGTTCCGCCCTTATCGTTTTATTGCTGGCAGCCTGCGCGCAGCCCGGCACCGGCGGCCAAAACGAAATTTACGGCGAAATAAAAGGCGGTGTGGAAACCTCGCATACCCGTATCAGCAGGTAAAACTGCCGGAAGTTATATTAAGCTTGGAGGCCGTCTGAAAAACCCGGGTTGTATGAACCGCATTTTCAGACGGCCTCGGAGCGAATAAACCAAGCCGGCCCGAAAATAAATAAAGCCTGAAATTCGGCTTTGAAAACAAAGTTTTTCTTGTAAGGTGTTTCCGAGCTGTGTTATAGTGCGCTGCTTGGCATTGTGCCAAGTATGTTTTTTGTGCAATGGCCGATCAATCGTAATCGGCCCCTTTAATTAAAAAGGAAAATAATCATGACTTTAGGTCTGGTTGGGCGCAAAGTGGGCATGACCCGCGTGTTTAACGAACAGGGTGCTTCTGTTCCGGTAACCGTGTTGGATATGTCTGCCAACCGCGTCACTCAAGTGAAATCCGAAGATGCCGACGGTTATACTGCCGTTCAGGTTACCTTCGGTCAGAAAAAAGCAAACCGCGTCAACAAAGCCGAAGCCGGCCACTTTGCCAAAGCAGGTGTGGAAGCAGGTCGCGGATTGGTTGAATTTGCTGTTTCTGCGGAAAAATTGGGCGAGCTGAAGGCGGGTGACGAAATTACCGTTGCCATGTTTGAAGCCGGCCAATTGGTCGATGTAACCGGTACCTCCAAAGGTAAAGGTTTCTCAGGCACCATCAAGCGCCACAACTTCGGCGCGCAACGTACCTCCCATGGTAACTCGCGTTCACACCGCGTTCCCGGTTCTATCGGTATGGCGCAAGACCCCGGCCGTGTATTCCCGGGCAAGCGTATGGCCGGCCAATACGGCAACACCAAGGCAACCGTTCAAAATCTGGAAGTTGTGCGCGTGGATGCCGAGCGCCAGCTGCTGCTGGTTAAGGGTGCTGTTCCCGGTGCGGTAAACAGCGATGTTGTGGTACGTCCCAGCGTGAAAGTAGGTGCGTAATGGAATTAAAAGTAATTGATGCTAAAGGGCAGGTTTCAGGCAGCTTGGCTGTTTCTGATGCTTTGTTCGCCCGTGAATACAATGAAGCGTTGGTTCATCAGCTGGTTACTGCTTTCTTGGCAAACGCCCGTTCAGGCAACCGTGCCCAGAAAACCCGTGCGGAAGTGAATCACTCCACTAAAAAACCGTGGCGTCAGAAAGGTACCGGCCGTGCTCGTTCCGGTATGACTTCTTCTCCGCTGTGGCGTAAAGGTGGCCGTGCGTTTCCGAACAAACCCGACGAAAACTTCACCCAAAAAGTTAACCGCAAAATGTACCGCGCCGGTATGGCGACTATTCTGTCGCAACTGGCCCGTGACGAGCGTCTTTTCGCTATTGATGCGTTAACCGCCGAAACACCGAAAACCAAAGTGTTTGCGGAACAGGTGAAAAATCTGGGTTTGGAACAGGTTTTGTTTGTTACCAAGCAGTTGGATGAAAATGTTTATCTGGCTTCGCGCAATTTGCCTAACGTACTGGTTTTGGAAGCACAGCAAATTGATCCTTACAGCTTGCTGCGTTACAAAAAAGTAGTGATGACCAAAGATGCGGTTGCACAGTTAGAGGAGCAATGGGTATGAATCAGCAACGTTTGACTCAAGTGATTTTGGCACCTGTTGTTTCTGAAAAAAGCAATTTGTTAGCCGAAAAACGCAATCAGATGACTTTCAAAGTATTGCCGAATGCAACCAAGCAGGAAATCAAAGCTGCCGTCGAGTTGCTGTTTGGTGTGGAAGTGGCTTCTGTAACCACCACTACCACCAAAGGCAAAACCAAACGTTTTGGCCGCACCATCGGCCGTCGCAGCGATGTGAAAAAAGCTTATGTTAGCTTGGCTGCCGGTCAGGAGTTGGATTTGGAAGCTGCTGCGGCAACTGCAGATAAGGAATAAGTAACATGGCTATTGTAAAAATGAAGCCTACCTCTGCTGGCCGTCGCGGCATGGTTCGCGTAACCACAGAAGGTTTGTATAAAGGTGCGCCGTATGCCGCCTTGGTTGAGAAGAAAAACTCTACCGCCGGCCGCAATAATAACGGCCATATCACCACCCGCCACAAAGGCGGCGGTCATAAGCACCACTACCGTGTAGTGGACTTCAAGCGCAATAAAGACGGTATCCCTGCGAAAGTAGAACGTATCGAATACGATCCGAACCGTACCGCTCATATCGCCCTGTTATGCTATGCAGACGGCGAGCGCCGCTACATTATCGCCCCGCGCGGTATTAAAGCGGGTGCGGTGTTGGTTTCGGGTGCCGAGTCTGCGATTAAAGTGGGCAACACCCTGCCTATCCGCAATATTCCCGTGGGTACAACCATTCACTGTATCGAGATGAAGCCGGGAAAAGGTGCGCAAATTGCACGTTCTGCCGGTGCTTCTGCGGTATTGCTGGCTAAAGAAGGCATTTACGCCCAAGTTCGCCTGCGTTCCGGCGAAGTGCGTAAAATCCATGTCGATTGCCGCGCCACCATCGGTGAAGTGGGTAATGAAGAGCAAAGCCTGAAGAAAATCGGTAAAGCCGGTGCCAATCGCTGGCGCGGTATCCGCCCGACTGTGCGCGGTGTGGTAATGAACCCGGTTGACCACCCGCATGGTGGTGGTGAAGGCCGTACCGGTGAAGCACGCGAGCCGGTTAGCCCGTGGGGTACGCCTTCTAAAGGTTACCGTACTCGTAACAACAAACGCACGGACAATATGATTGTTCGCCGCCGTTACTCAAATAAAGGTTAATTGATATGGCTCGTTCATTGAAAAAAGGCCCATATGTAGACCTGCATTTGCTGAAAAAAGTAGATGCGGCTCGTGCAAATAACGACAAACGTCCTATTAAAACCTGGTCGCGTCGTTCTACCATTCTGCCCGACTTTATCGGTTTGACCATCGCTGTACACAACGGCCGTACCCATGTGCCGGTATTTATCAGCGACAATATGGTCGGCCATAAACTGGGCGAGTTCTCATTGACCCGTACCTTTAAAGGCCACTTGGCCGATAAAAAGGCTAAAAAGAAATAAGGTGAATCATGAGAGTAAGTGCACAACATAAAAACGCCCGTATTTCTGCGCAAAAAGCCCGTTTGGTAGCAGATCTGATTCGCGGCAAAGACGTTGCCCAAGCTTTGAATATCTTGGCATTTAGCCCGAAAAAAGGTGCTGAACTCGTGAAAAAAGTGCTGGAGTCTGCTATCGCCAATGCGGAGCATAACGAAGGCGCCGATATCGACGAGCTGAAAGTGGTCACCATTTTTGTTGACAAAGGGCCGAGCCTGAAACGTTTTCAGGCGCGTGCCAAAGGTCGTGGTAACCGCATTGAAAAACAAACCTGTCATATCAATGTGACAGTAGGTAATTAAGGAAAAGCTATGGGACAAAAGATTAATCCTACCGGCTTTCGCTTGGCGGTAACCAAAGACTGGTCTTCCAAATGGTTTGCAAAAAGCAGCGATTTCCCGACTGTTTTGAAACAAGATATCGATGTTCGCAATTATTTGCGCAAACGCTTGGCGAATGCCTCTGTCGGCCGCGTTGTAATTGAACGCCCGGCAAAATCAGCCCGCATTACCATCCACTCGGCCCGCCCTGGTGTGGTAATTGGTAAAAAAGGCGAAGATATCGAGGTGTTGAAGCGTGACCTGCAAAACCTGATGGGTGTGCCGGTTCATGTCAACATCGAGGAGATTCGCAAGCCTGAGTTGGATGCGCAAATCATCGCCGATGGTATCGCTCAACAACTTGAAAAACGCGTTCAGTTCCGCCGCGCCATGAAACGCGCTATGCAAAATGCCATGCGCGTCGGTGCCAAAGGTATCAAAATCATGACTTCAGGCCGTCTGAACGGTGCCGATATTGCCCGTAGCGAATGGTATCGCGAGGGGCGTGTTCCCCTGCATACGCTGCGTGCCAATGTTGACTACGCAACCAGTGAAGCGCATACCACTTATGGCGTTTTGGGTTTGAAAGTTTGGGTTTATACCGGTGAGGGCAACGAGAAAGTGGCTCAAGCGAAACCCGAACAAGAGAAGAGACAAAGAAAAGCAGGAGGTCGTCATGCTGCAACCAACTAGACTCAAATACCGTAAACAGCACAAAGGCCGTAACACCGGTATCGCTACCCGCGGTAATAAAGTGAGTTTTGGTGAGTTCGGTTTGAAAGCAGTTGGTCGCGGTCGTTTGACTGCGCGTCAAATCGAGGCGGCCCGCCGTACTATGACCCGTCATATCAAACGTGGTGGCCGTATTTGGATTCGTGTATTTCCCGATAAGCCCATTACTGCAAAACCTGCGGAAGTTCGTATGGGTGGCGGTAAAGGTTCTCCCGAATACTATGTGGCTGAAATCCAACCGGGAAAAATGCTGTATGAAATGGACGGTGTGCCCGAAGCTTTGGCTCGCGAGGCATTTGAATTGGCTTCTGCCAAACTGCCGATTCCGACAGTATTTGTAGTAAGACAGGTAGGTCAATAATGAAAGCGAATGAATTGAAAGACAAATCGGTTGAGCAATTGAATGCGGATTTGCTTGATTTGCTGAAAACCCAATTTGGCCTGCGTATGCAAAATGCTACCGGCCAATTAGGCAAACCGAGCGAATTGAAACGAGTGCGTCGCGATATTGCCCGTATCAAAACCATCTTAACTGAAAAAGGTGCTAAGTAATGAGCGAAACTAAAAATGTTCGTACTTTGCAAGGCAAAGTGGTTAGCGACAAAATGGATAAAACCGTTACCGTACTGGTGGAGCGAAAAGTTAAACATCCCCTGTATGGCAAAATTATCCGCCGTTCGACTAAAATTCATGCTCATGACGAGCAAAATCAATACGGCATCGGTGATGTGGTTGTGATTGAAGAAACCCGCCCGTTGTCTAAAACCAAGTCTTGGGTTGTTAAAGAGCTGGTAGAGAAAGCTCGTGCTGTTTAAAAATTAAGACAGTACGGTTTTAAAAAGAGAAACGAAGTCTTGCATCAAAGTGAATTTGTATGTAAACTTCGTTTCTTATCTTTCAGTTTCTCTCTGGAAGTTTCTTCCCTTCGGGATCCAAGACTGGTTTACTAGAACCTTTTGAAGGTGTCAGATTGTAGAATGCTTAAGCTTTAGCATATCGGGCCGTCTGAAAAAGGTAAATTAAGTTGGTTTTTTTAAAGGTAAAAAAATGATTCAAATGCAGACCATCTTAGATGTGGCTGATAACTCTGGTGCGCGTCGTGTGATGTGTATCAAAGTGTTGGGTGGATCTAAGCGTCGCTATGCTTCGGTTGGCGACATTATTAAAGTTGCAGTGAAAGATGCGGCTCCGCGTGGTCGTGTGAAAAAAGGTGATGTATATAACGCCGTAGTGGTTCGTACCGCAAAAGGCGTTCGTCGTCCTGATGGCGCACTGATTAAATTTGATAATAACGCAGCCGTTTTGTTGAACAATAAACTTGAGCCTTTGGGTACGCGTATTTTTGGTCCGGTGACCCGCGAGTTGCGTACGGAGCGCTTTATGAAAATTGTTTCATTGGCACCTGAAGTTTTATAAGGAATAGCAGCGATGAACAAGATTATTAAAGGCGATAAAGTAATCGTAATTGCCGGTAAAGATAAAGGCAAACAAGGCCAGGTTGTTAAAGTATTGGGCGATAAAGTGGTGGTGGAAGGCGTTAATGTAGCTAAGCGCCATCAAAAGCCGAACCCGATGCGTGGTATTGAGGGTGGAATTATTGTTAAAAATATGCCTTTGGCTATTTCAAATGTTGCTATTCTCAATCCTGAAACCAATAAGGCTGATCGTGTAGGTATCAAATTGGTTGAAAGCGACGGTAAAGTGAAACGTGTCCGCTTTTTCAAATCTAATGGCTCTATCATTGGGGCATAAGGAGATAACATGGCTCGTTTGAGAGAGTTTTATAACAGCACTGTAGTTCCTGAGTTGATGAAGCAGTTTGGCTATAAGTCAATCATGGAAGTGCCCCGTATTGAAAAGATTACCTTGAATATGGGTGTTGGTGAAGCTGTTGCGGATAAAAAAGTAATGGAGCATGCTGTTGCCGATTTAGAGAAAATTGCCGGCCAAAAGCCCGTAGTAACCGTTGCCCGCAAATCTATTGCCGGCTTCAAAATCCGTGATAACTATCCCGTGGGTTGCAAGGTGACTTTGCGCCGCGATCAAATGTTTGAATTTTTGGATCGTTTGGTGACTATCGCTTTGCCGCGAGTGCGCGACTTCCGCGGTGTGAACGGTAAATCTTTTGACGGTAGCGGTAACTATAATATGGGTGTCCGCGAGCAAATTATTTTCCCGGAAATCGAATACGATAAAATTGATGCTTTGCGTGGTTTAAATATTACCATTACTACAACTGCTAAAACAGATGAAGAGGCAAAAGCTCTGTTGTCGCTGTTTAAATTTCCGTTCAAAGGATAATTCATGGCTAAAAAAGCACTTATCAATCGCGAATTGAAACGCGTTGCTCTGGCGAAAAAATATGCCGCTAAGCGAGAGGCTATTTTTGCTGTTATTAATGATTCAAATGCTTCGGATGAAGAGCGTTTCGAGGCTCGTCTGAAACTTCAAGCGATTCCCCGCAATGCTGCCCCTGTTCGTCAGCGTCGTCGTTGTGCCTTGACCGGCCGTCCGCGTGGCACTTTCCGTAAGTTCGGTTTGGGTCGTATTAAAATCCGTGAAATTGCTATGCGTGGCGAGATTCCGGGTGTTGTTAAAGCTAGCTGGTAATAGGAGTAGTAATTATGAGTATGCATGATCCTATTTCCGATATGTTGACTCGTATCCGAAATGCGCAACGTGCAAACAAGGTTGCCGTTGCTATGCCTTCTTCCAAATTGAAATGCGCTATCGCTAAGGTTTTGAAAGAAGAAGGTTATATTGAAGACTTCGCGGTTTCTGCCGATGCAAAACCTGTTTTGGAAATCCAATTGAAATATTATGCCGGACGCCCTGTTATCGAACAGATTAAACGTGTGTCGCGTCCTGGTCTGCGTATTTACAAGGCCTCAAACGAAATTCCGAGTGTGATGAATGGTTTGGGTGTTGCAATCGTTAGCACTTCTAAGGGTGTAATGACCGACCGTAAGGCTCGTTCTGAAGGTGTTGGCGGTGAGTTGTTATGCATTGTTGCCTAGTGGAGGATAAATATGTCACGCGTAGCTAAAAATCCAGTGACCGTTCCCGCTGGCGTTGAAGTGAAATTTGGAACTGATGCTATTGTTATCAAAGGAAAGAATGGAGAGTTGTCTCTGCCCTTGACTGATAATGTGGCTATTGAATTGAATGACGGTCAGTTGACCTTTACCGCTAAAGACAACAGTAAACAGGCTAACGCAATGTCTGGTACTGCGCGTGCTTTAGTCAATAATATGGTTAAAGGTGTTTCTGAAGGCTTTGAGAAAAAATTACAATTGATTGGCGTGGGCTATCGTGCTCAGGCTCAAGGTAAAGTATTGAATCTTTCTCTGGGCTTTTCCCATCCCATCGTTCATGAAATGCCTGAAGGTGTTTCAGTACAAACCCCGAGTCAAACAGAAATTATTTTGACAGGTGCCGATAAACAGGTTGTTGGTCAGGTTGCTGCCGAAATCCGCGCTTACCGCTCACCCGAGCCTTATAAAGGTAAAGGTGTACGTTATGTCGGCGAAGTGGTAGTGATGAAAGAAGCCAAGAAGAAATAATTGAGGTTTTTCTAATGAATAAACATGTAACCCGACTCCGTCGCGCACGCAAAACCCGTGCTCGTATTGCGGATTTGAAAATGGTTAGATTGTGCGTATTCCGTTCAAACAGCCATATTTATGCTCAAGTTATCAGTGCTGAGGGCGATAAAGTTTTGGCTCAAGCCTCTACTTTGGAAGCTGAAGTGCGCGATAGCTTGAAATCAGGTAGTAATGTTGAGGCGGCTGCGGTTGTTGGTAAGCGTATTGCTGAAAAAGCAAAAGCTGCAGGTGTTGAAAAAGTTGCTTTCGATCGTTCTGGTTTTCAATATCATGGTCGTGTGAAAGCTTTGGCAGAAGCCGCACGTGAAAACGGTTTAAGCTTCTAAAGATTTGGAGATTTCAGATGGCAAAACATGAGATTGAAGAGCGTGGTGACGGCTTAATCGAAAAAATGGTGGCCGTTAACCGTGTAACAAAAGTGGTTAAGGGCGGTCGTATTATGGCTTTTTCCGCTCTGACAGTTGTCGGTGATGGTGATGGCCGTATCGGTATGGGTAAGGGTAAATCCAAAGAGGTTCCGGTTGCTGTACAGAAAGCGATGGATCAAGCCCGCCGTTCGATGATTAAAGTACCTTTGAAAAACGGTACCATTCATCATGAAGTAATTGGTAAGCATGGTGCAACCCGTGTATTTATGCAACCTGCCAAAGAGGGTAGTGGTGTAAAGGCAGGCGGCCCGATGCGCTTGGTTTTTGATGCTATGGGTATCCATAATATTTCTGCAAAAGTGCATGGCTCTACTAATCCGTATAACATCGTGCGAGCTACCTTGGATGGTTTATCCAAGTTATACACTCCTGCGGATATCGCTGCAAAGCGTGGGTTGACTGTTGAAGATATTTTAGGAGCTAACCATGACTGAACAAAAGAAAATCAAAGTAACTTTGATTAAAAGTTTGATTGGCACTATCGAAGCACATCGTGCCTGTGCACGTGGCCTGGGTCTGCGCCGCCGCGAGCATACAGTAGAGGTTTTGGATACTCCTGAGAATCGTGGCATGATTAATAAAATCAGCTACCTGTTGAAAGTGGAGTCTTGATATGTTTTTAAATACTATTCAACCTGCCGAAGGTTCGACTCACGCCAAGAGACGTGTGGGTCGCGGTATTGGTAGTGGTTTAGGCAAAACCGGTGGTCGCGGCCACAAAGGTCAAAAAAGCCGCGCAGGTGGTTTTCATAAAGTAGGCTTTGAGGGTGGTCAAATGCCCTTGCAGCGCCGTTTGCCCAAGCGTGGTTTTAAATCTTTAACTGCAGCCGCGAACGCTGAAGTTCGATTGGGTGAGTTGGAGTTGGTGGCTGTGAGCGAAATCGATGTATTGGTTTTGAAGCAAGCTGGTTTAATAGGTGCTAATGTATTGAATGTAAAAGTTATTGCGTCTGGTTCTATCAGTAAGGCAATTACTTTGAAAGGCATTAAAGCCACTAAAGGTGCAAAAGCTGCTATTGAAGCTGCCGGCGGTAAAGTAGAAGAATAAGACTTGGATTATTAAGTGGCTAATCAACTTTCCTCATCAGATTTATCCAAATTCGGTGACTTGAAAAAACGCCTGTTGTTCTTGTTGGGCGCATTGATTGTATTCCGCATTGGTGCACATATTCCTGTGCCAGGGGTTGATGCAGCTGCTTTGGCTAAGTTATACGAAAGCGCAAGCAGCGGTATTCTGGGTATGTTGAATATGTTCTCAGGAGGTTCGCTCGAGCGCTTTAGTATTTTTGCAATTGGTATTATGCCGTATATTTCGGCGTCAATTATTGTTCAATTGGCATCGGAAATCCTCCCTTCTCTGAAGGCTCTGAAAAAAGAGGGAGAAGCTGGGCGCAAAATCATCACCAAATATACCCGTTATGGTACTGTGGTTCTGGCTGTCATGCAGAGCTTCGGTGTGGCTACATTTGTATATCAGCAAAATGTAGTCGTCGTTTCACAGCTGGAGTTTTTTATCTCTACTGTTGTTTGCTTGGTAACTGGCACTATGTTTTTGATGTGGTTGGGCGAGCAAATGACCGAGCGGGGGATAGGCAACGGTATTTCATTGATCATCACAGCAGGCATCGCGGCAGGTATTCCGGCCGGAGCTGCGCAACTTGTTACCCTTACAAGTCAGGGATCAATGAGCATGTTAACGGCTGTGTCTATTGTGGTAGGTGCCTTGTTGCTGATTTATATTGTGGTATTTTTTGAAAGTGCCCAGCGTAAAGTACCGGTTCATTATGCCAAACGTCAGCTCGGTAGCAGGATTGTGCAAGGTCAGAATACACATATGCCTTTTAAGCTGAATATGGCAGGTGTAATTCCGCCTATTTTTGCTTCCAGCATAATTCTGTTTCCTTCAACGCTTTTAAGTTGGTTCGGCTCTACAAACACAGACAGTTGGCTGCATAAAGTAGCAGGTTTGTTGCAGCATGGACAACCTGTATATATTTTATTATTTGCAGCAACCATTATTTTCTTTTGTTATTTTTATACGGCGTTGGTATTCAGTCCGAAAGAGATGGCAGAGAATTTGAAGAAAAGCGGGGCATTTATTCCAGGTATTAGACCGGGGGAGCAAACCTCCAGATATTTGGAAAAAGTTGTTTTGCGCTTGACTTTGTTTGGTGCTTTATACATAACCATTATTTGTTTGATTCCGGAATTTTTAACTACGGCTTTGAATATTCCTTTCTATTTGGGCGGCACCTCATTGTTAATCTTGGTAGTAGTAACCATGGATTTCCATACGCAAATTGCTTCATATAGAGTTACTCAACAATATGAGCATTTGATTAAGCAACCTGATATGAAATCATTATCTCGTAAGTGAATTATGGCTAAAGAAGATACCATACAAATGCAGGGTGAGATTCTCGAGACCCTGCCGAATGCAACTTTTAAAGTAAAGCTCGAAAATGACCATGTTGTTTTAGGGCATATTTCCGGCAAGATGCGTATGCACTATATACGTATCTCTCCGGGTGATAAGGTTACCGTTGAGCTGACCCCCTATGATTTGACTCGGGCACGAATCGTGTTTCGAGCCAGATAATTTAAGAAAGGAAATAAAATGCGTGTACAACCTTCTGTAAAGAAAATTTGCCGTAACTGTAAGATTATTCGCCGTAATCGAGTAGTTCGTGTGATTTGTACTGATCCCCGTCACAAGCAGCGTCAAGGCTAACTGGTGTTTTGCCAAGCCTGATTTTGTGGTATAGTGACAAACTTTTGCCCTTAAAGGAAAAAATATGGCTCGTATTGCAGGGGTGAACATCCCTAATAATGCCCATATCGTAATTGGCCTACAGGCTATTTACGGTATTGGTTCTACTCGTGCTAAATTGATTTGTGAGGCTGCGAAAATCGAGCCGAGCACTAAAGTAAAAGATTTAGACGAGTCTCAATTGGAAGCCTTGCGTGAGCAAGTTTCCAAATATGAAGTAGAAGGTGATTTGCGTCGTGAAGTAACGATGAGCATCAAGCGTTTGATGGATATGGGCTGCTACCGCGGTTTCAGACATCGCCGCGGTTTGCCTTGTCGTGGCCAACGCACGCGTACCAATGCCCGTACCCGCAAAGGTCCGCGCAAAGCGATTGCCGGTAAAAAATAATTTTTAAGGATTTGATTGATGGCTAAAGCAAACACAGCTTCACGTGTACGCAAAAAAGTACGTAAAACCGTGAGTGAAGGTATTGTGCATGTTCATGCTTCTTTTAACAATACCATCATTACTATCACCGACCGTCAAGGCAATGCATTGTCTTGGGCTACCTCAGGCGGCGCTGGTTTTAAAGGTTCGCGTAAAAGTACACCTTTTGCTGCTCAGGTAGCAGCAGAAGCCGCTGGTAAAGTTGCCCAAGAGTATGGCGTTAAAAATTTGGAAGTTCGTATCAAAGGCCCGGGTCCCGGCCGTGAATCTTCTGTTCGTGCGCTCAACGCTCTTGGTTTCAAGATTACCAGCATTACCGACGTTACCCCGTTGCCCCATAACGGTTGCCGTCCGCCTAAGAAACGTCGTATTTAATATTGGAGTGATTTGAGATATGGCACGTTATATTGGCCCTAAATGTAAATTGGCCCGCCGCGAAGGTACAGATTTATTTTTAAAGAGCGCGCGCCGCTCTTTGGAATCTAAGTGCAAAATGGATTCTGCGCCCGGTCAGCATGGTGCTAAAAAGCCCCGTCTTTCCGATTATGGTTTGCAGTTGCGTGAGAAACAAAAAATCCGCCGTATTTATGGTGTTTTAGAGCGCCAGTTCCGTCGTTATTTCGCAGAAGCTGCGCGTCGTAAAGGCTCTACCGGCGAATTGTTGCTCCAGTTGTTGGAGTCGCGCTTGGATAATGTTGTATACAGAATGGGTTTCGGCTCTACCCGTGCAGAAGCACGTCAGTTGGTATCGCACAAAGCTATTACTGTAAACGGTCAGGTAGTGAATATCCCTTCTTACCAAGTTAAGGCCGGCGATGTTGTTAGCGTTCGTGAAAAAGCTAAAAAACAAGTCCGCATTCAAGAAGCTTTGGGTTTGGCAACGCAAATCGGTTTGCCCAGCTGGGTTTCTGTCGACGCAAACAAAATGGAAGGCGTATTCAAAAATATGCCTGATCGCTCAGAATTGACTGGCGATATTAATGAACAGCTGGTGGTAGAGTTCTACTCTAAATAATTACTAGCTCAGTGAGGGACAGTTAAATGCAAAACAGCACTTCCGAATTTTTGAAACCCCGTCAAATCGATGTGGATAACTTGTCTGCCACCCGTGCGAAAGTATCTATGCAGCCGTTTGAACGTGGTTTCGGTCATACCCTTGGTAATGCTTTGCGTCGTATCTTACTGTCATCCATGAACGGTTTTGCACCTACTGAAGTGGCTATTGCCGGTGTTTTGCACGAATATTCTACCGTTGACGGTGTTCAAGAAGATGTCGTTGATATTTTATTGAACCTGAAAGGTGTGGTTTTCAAACTGCATGGTCGTAGCCAAGTTCAGTTAACCTTGAAGAAGTCTGGAGCGGGTGCCGTGGTGGCAGGCGATATCAGCCTGCCTCACGATGTGGAAATCATCAATCCTGAGCACGTTATTTGCCATCTTTCCGACAACGGTCAGATTGAGATGGAAATTAAAGTGGAGCAGGGGCGGGGTTACCAGTCTGTTTCCGGCCGTCGGGTTATTCGCGATGAAAACCGACAAATCGGTGCAATTCAGTTGGATGCGAGCTTTTCGCCCATCAGCCGTGTTAGTTTTGAAGTTGAACCTGCACGTGTAGAGCAGCGTACGGATTTGGATCGTTTGGTGTTAGATATCGAAACCGACGGTTCTATCGATCCGGAAGAGGCAGTTCGTAGTGCAGCGCGTATTTTGATTGACCAAATGTCTATTTTTGCCGATTTGCAAGGCACGCCGGTTGAAGAGGTTGAAGAAAAAGCGCCTCCTATCGACCCGATTCTGTTGCGCCCGGTAGATGATTTGGAATTGACAGTACGTTCGGCTAACTGCTTGAAAGCTGAAGATATTTATTATATTGGCGATTTGATTCAGCGTACCGAAACCGAACTTTTGAAGACACCTAATTTGGGTAGGAAATCTTTGAATGAAATCAAAGAAGTTTTGGCTT
Source organism: Neisseria dentiae (assembly GCF_014055005.1). Classification (NCBI taxonomy): domain Bacteria; kingdom Pseudomonadati; phylum Pseudomonadota; class Betaproteobacteria; order Neisseriales; family Neisseriaceae; genus Neisseria; species Neisseria dentiae. Next base: position 2,710,691 of record NZ_CP059570.1, read on the forward strand.
CCAAAGGTTTGACGTTGGGTTCTAAGCTGGAAGCTTGGCCGCCGGTGGGCTTGGAAAAGCCGTAAGTTTGAAGATTAAAGGATAAGTAAGATGCGTCATCGTAATGGCAATCGTAAATTAAACCGTACCAGCAGCCACCGTGCTGCGATGCTGCGCAATATGGCCAATTCTTTATTGAGCCATGAAACCATCGTAACCACTTTGCCGAAGGCTAAAGAGTTGCGCCGTGTGGTGGAGCCCTTGATTACTTTGGGTAAAAAACCTTCGCTGGCAAACCGCCGCTTGGCATTCAACCGCACCCGTGACCGTGATGTGGTGGTAAAACTGTTCGATGAGTTGGGCCCGCGCTTTGCTGCCCGCAACGGCGGTTATATCCGTATTTTGAAATATGGTTTCCGCAAAGGCGATAATGCTCCGTTGGCATTGGTTGAGTTGGTGGATAAAGCTGCTGAAGCAGCAGAATAATCCGGCAGTTTGATTCGAATTGAAACCGTATCCGGCTAAACCGGATACGGTTTTTATTTTTGATGTCTTTGAAAGTATGTTAGGGCCGCTTGAAATATTCACTCACCGTTTATAAAGATTGAGACCTTTGCAAAAAAACCAGTTCGAACTTGAAAACGTTTGTGTCTTGTCATCAGTTTCGCCAGTCCGCTGCGCTACCCCATGCAGGCGGGAATCCAGCCTTAAAACCATCAAGTGTTTTATAGTGGATTAAAATAAGAATGCCGAAGTAGGGTAAAACGATTCTTTAGCATATCGCCCAATTGCAAGTTTGAATGCAGTTATTTCATTTCGGAGTTTTTATTTGAATTCACTATATTTGAATAACTTGCAAAAAACGACTGGATTCCCGCCTGCATGGGGTAGCGCAGCGGACTGGCGAAGCTAATGACGATAATCGGATGTTTCAAACAGCCTAAACGAATATTGCAAAGGTCTCAGGTTGATTGACTATAAATAGAAACGGATCGGTATGTTTTTTCGGTTTAATGAAGAAACGGAGGGGTAGGTGATAATTTGTTTTGATGCGAAAGCAAACGCATTGGTCGGGCGTATTCAAACGGCTATGGCTCCCTGCTATTAAAGCTCCGGGCGGCATCACTTCTTACGCAGATGGCCATTTATCGCTTGCATTCTTTTTAGAAATTACATAATATTCATTTGCTTAGTCGGGGTGCTGTCGTGATGGACGGCTGAGATGATACCCGTGAACCTGATACAGTTAATACTGGCGTAGGAAACTAAAATGGCAGCCATCTGTTTGGGAATTGATTTGAAAACCGCAACCGATGCCGTTTGAAACGGTATCCGGTTGCGGTTTTTTGTTTTCCTATGCGTTTTATTGTTAGAGCCAAAGGAGGAGCTTATACCATGCAATTTCATTATTTGGCCGAAGTGCGCAGTAAAAATCCGTTGATTCACAATATTACCAATATCGTTGCTGCCCATTTTTCTGCAAACGGTTTGCTGGCGGTGGGCGCGTCGCCGATTATGGCCGACAGTGTGGAAGAAATGGAGGAATTGGCTGCATTAAGTTCTGCCTTGGTGTTGAATATCGGCACGTTGGATGCCGATAAGATACAGGCGATGTTGGTTGCCGGCCGTTCGGCCAACCGGGCCGGCGTGCCGGTGGTGTTGGATCCGGTGGGCGTTGGCGCCACGGCATTTCGGCGGGATACTGTTCAAACTTTGTTGCAGGAGATCCGTTTGGCGGCGATTCGCGGTAATGCGGGAGAAATGGCGCAGCTTGCAGGAGTGGCTTGGTCGGCCAAAGGCGTGGACGCGGGCAGCGGAGCGGCCGATGTGGGGGCGATTACGGCGGCTGTTGCGCGCCGTTATGAAACGGTTGCCGTGGTGAGCGGCGAAACCGACTATGTTTCAGACGGCCTGAAACTGGCGGTATTAAACAACGGTACGCCTTTGCTGCCCAGCATCACCACATCCGGTTGCCTGCTCAGCGCGGTATGCGGCGCATTTTTGGCCGTGGCGCCCGCAAACGATTATCTGGCGGCGGCAATTGAGGCCTGCACGGCATACGGTGTGGCGGCAGAGCGGGCAGCCGCAGGGTTGCAGAACACGCAGCACGGCACGTTTATGATCCGCTTTATCGACAGCTTGGCCGCAGTAACAACAGAACAGGTTGCCGCCGCAGCCAAAGTGCGGTGGGCAGATATAGAGGCCGTCTGAAAAGTCTGAAAAAAGTGTTCAGACGGCCTTCATTATATCTGCACAATCTTAATCAACGGGAACAGCCACAGAAACAGGAGAACATCATGAACCAGATTGCACAAGTCCTAACCATTGCCGGCTCGGATTCTGGCGGCGGTGCGGGCATACAGGCCGATTTGAAAACCTTTCAGATGCGCAGCGTGTTCGGTGCCAGCGTGATTACCGCCGTTACCGCACAGAACACCTTGGGCGTGAGTCATATCCACACGCTGCCGTTGGATTCGATACGCGCACAAATCCGTGCGGTGGCAGAAGATTTTTCGATTTCGGCATGCAAAATCGGCATGCTCGGCACGGCTGAAATTACCGAGTGCGTGGCAGAAATGCTGCGCAACAGACCCTTCGGCCGACTGGTGCTCGACCCCGTGATGATTGCCAAAGGCGGTGCGCCGCTGTTGCAGTCTGATGCGGTTGCCGCCTTAAAACGCAGCCTGCTGCCGCTGGCCGACGTGGTAACGCCCAATCTGCCGGAGGCGGAAGCATTAACCGGCATCAGCATCAGCAGCGATGCCGATACAGAACGTGCCGCACGCTTATTGCAGGAAGCAGGCGCACAAAACGTGGTGATTAAAGGCGGCCATAGCGGCCAATCGCAGAGCAGCGTCTGCCGCGATTGGGTGTTTACCCCCGACGCGCATTTTGCCTTGGAAAGCCCGCGTATGCCGACACCGCATACCCACGGCACCGGTTGTACTTTCGCTGCCTGCATCACGGCGGAACTGGCCAAAGGGGCGGACATCGAAACCGCCGTCAAGCTGGCGAAGCAATTTATCACCGCCGCCATCAGCCAACCGCTGAATATCGGGCACGGGCACGGGCCGGTTAACCATTGGGCTTTTCAGACGGCTTGAATTTCCGGCCGACAAGCATTGCTGATGTGTGGCTATAGTGGATTAAATCACTTCGAAACCAGGAAGCAAGCTAGCAGTACGGAGTCGATTCTGTTGCCGGTTTGATGGCTTACAAACAAAATCTTTTTTCGAAATAGATGTCGTCATCATAATCCACAAGGCATGAGATTATCCTGCCATCACTCATGAAACAACCTGCCCACCGTTGCCACGACCTCATCGACCGTCACTGGCGCTTTATCGAAGCCCGCCTGCTCGGATGCAAGGCAGCCGGGGCGGTCAAGCAGTAGATAACAGGCGATTCATCAATACCATTTTCTGGATACTGCGTACCGGCGCACACTGGCGGAACCTGCCGCTCGATTACGGCGGCTGGATCAACATCCACCATCGCTTCATCTGTTGGTACAACAAAGGCATTTGGACGAAACTGGTGCTCATCCTTTCGGGAGAACAAAGATATGAAGTGATTGATGCCACTCATATCTAAAGTTCATCTCCATACGACGGGAGTCACAGGCGGCAATGAAGGCATGGGCCTCATAAAAAGGGGGGGGGGCTGAATACCAAGCTGTATTTAGCGGTGGACGTCCATGGGGTGCCGGTAAAATTCGTGTTAAGCGAAGGCGGTGCGGCAGATTGTCTGTTTGTCGAAACGCTGACTGCGATACGGCCGCCGACTGTACCGTTACTGTCACTTGGTAGAAAACCGCTTTTTTGGATTTTAAACGTTGGCGGAGCATTGCTACACATTATGCGAAGAGATTGGCTTCATTTGCTGTGGAAATAGAAATTCGGATCATTTTCAAGCGGCAACCGTTTCCGTTTTGCCAAGGTTTCAAGCCTTGTCGTGCAGTTCGGCTGCATGGAGCGTGTTTTCCAGCAACGTGGCAATCGTCATCGGGCCGACGCCGCCGGGCACGGGCGTAACCATCGAGGCGCGCTCTTTGGCCACATCGAATTCCACATCGCCGCACAATTTGCCGTTATCCAAACGGTTGATGCCCACATCGATAACCACCGCACCGGGTTTGATCCATTCGCCTTTCACGAAGTTCGGAATGCCCACGCCGGCCACCACGATATCGGCGGCGGCCACTTCGTCGGCAAGGTTTTGGGTTTTGCTGTGGCAGATGGTTACGGTGGCGCGCGCCAGCAGAAGCTCCAGCATTTGCGGGCGACCCACGATATTCGATGCGCCCACCACCACGGCTTTTTTACCTTCGGGGTTGATGCCGTAGGCTTCGAGCAGGGTCATCACGCCTTTGGGGGTGCAGGGGCGCATCAGCGGCATTTTTACCACCAGGCGGCCAACGTTGTAGGGATGGAAGCCGTCCACGTCTTTATGGGGCAGAATGCGCTCGAGCACGGCTTGGCTGTCGATTTGCTTGGGCAGCGGCAGCTGCACCAAAATGCCGTCCACATCGGGGTTGGCGTTCAAACTGTCAACCAATTGCAATAAGTCTTCCTGCGAAGTTTCTGCCGGCAGCTCGTAAGAGAGCGATTTGAAGCCCACTTTTTCACACGCCAGTTTTTTGTTGCGCACATAAACCGCGCTGGCCGGGTCGTCGCCAACCAGCACCACGGCCAGGCAGGGCGTGCGCAAACCGGCGGCGCGGCGCGCGGCGGTTTCTTGGGCGACTTTTTCTAAACGTTGCTGGGAAATTTCTTTGCCGTTAATCAGTTGGGCAGTCATGACGGAGGTATCCTTTGCTGGCAGGGAATGGGTGAAGAGCGCGGATTATCGCATTTTCGGCGCAGGTTTTCACTTGTTTTCTGAAGTTTTTGCCGGTCGGCGGCACGGCTAAGCGTCCTAAATCATAAAGCAAATGAAACAGATAGCATAAGCGTAAAGCTTTTTGCCGGCGGCAGGGCTTGACGTTTGCCGTGCCTCTCGGTATAGTTCGTCTTTCTCGTCGGGGCGTAGCGCAGTCTGGTTAGCGCACCTGTTTTGGGAACAGGGGGTCGTGAGTTCGAATCCCACCGCCCCGACCAGGTCCCGAAACAAACAAGCCCGATAAGGCGCGAACACCGCAACGCGCCCGTAGCTCAACCGGATAGAGCACCCGCCTTCTAAGCGGGCGGTTACAGGTTCGATTCCTGTCGGGCGTGCCAGAACAGACAAGTTTTCTTGCGGTGGCTGTAGCTCAGTTGGTAGAGCCCCGGATTGTGATTCCGGTTGTCGTGGGTTCGAGCCCCATCAGCCACCCCAAATCCCGAAACCCGTGTATGAACGCATACACGGGTTTTCTTTTGTATTCCTGCTTTTCAGACGGCCTAAACGGCTTGCAAAGGCCTCAGGCCGTCTGAAAATGCCGTTGTGTGCCCGCTTTCCCAAAACGCGCCGCTTCGGTATCATTTGGGCATCTTAAATCCTTTTCAGAAAGCCGCATGATGAGCAACTGGCCTTTGCCTGCTTTTGAACACAAAATCTGCCCGCCCGAAGAGTTGGCTGCGCGCATCGCCGGGCTGCCGCGCCCGCTGGTGTTTACCAACGGCTGTTTCGATATCCTGCACCGAGGCCATGTCACTTATCTGGCGCAGGCGCGGGAAACGGGGGCGGCGCTGGTGTTGGCGCTGAATACCGATGCTTCGGTCAGGCGGCAGGGGAAAGGCAGCGACCGTCCGATTAACGCGCTCGAAAACCGTGCCGCCGTGGCCGCCGCATTGGCCTGTGTGGACGTGGTTACCTGGTTCGACGACGATACGCCCGCCGCATTGATAGAGGCCGTCAAGCCCGATATTCTGGTTAAAGGCGGCGACTGGCCGGTGGAAAAAATCGTGGGTGCGACGGAAACGCTCGCGCGCGGCGGCAAGGTGTATTCGATTCCGTTTCTGCACCAAACGTCCACCACCCAAACGCTGGCGAAAATCCGCGCCGCAGAGGGGGCGGGGCAGAAATGATGCCGCTCAAACCGCAGCATTGGAAGCTGCTTGCCGCACTTTCAGACGGCCTGCCGCAACATGTTTCGGCGTTGGGTTTGGCCGCCGGTGTGAGGCCGCAGCAGATTAACGGATTGTGGCAGCAGATGCCGCCCCATATCCGCGGCCTGCTGCGCCAGCACGACGGCCAATGGCGGCTGGTGCGCCCGCTGGCGGTGTTCAACGAAGAACAGTTGCGGCAAATCGGTGCGCAACACGGTTTTCAGACGGCCTTGTATCACGAATGCACATCCAGCAACGATATTGTTTTAGAAGCCGCCAAAGCCTCGCCGCAGCAAGCTCACGGCTTGCTGGTATTGGCGCACAGCCAGAGCAAAGGGCGCGGCAGGCAGGGCAAAGTGTGGCAAAACCGTTTGGGCGAATGCCTGATGTTCAGCTTCGGCAGTGTGTTTGAGCAAGCACAGCACGAATTAGGCGCGCTCGCCCCTGTTGTGGCTTTGGCCTGCCATACCGCTTTAACCAAGCTCGGCGTGCCCGCGCAAATCAAATGGCCGAACGATTTGGTGGTGGGGCGGAACAAGCTCGGCGGCATCTTGATCGAAACCGTGCGCAGCGGCGGCAAAACCGTTGCCGTGATAGGCATAGGCATCAATTTCGTGCTGCCCAAAGAAGTGGAAGATGCCGTTTCGGTGCAGGCGGCGGTTTCCGCCGGCGCACAGCCTGTGAGTGCCGCCGCGTTGCTGTCTGCCTTGCTGGGCGAACTCGAAACCGTGCTCGGCCGTTACAGGCAGCACGGGTTCGCCCCGTTTCTGGCGGCATATCAGGCCGCCAACCGCGACCACAACCGCCCCGTGCGCCTGCTGCAAAACGGCGAAACCGTTTATGAAGGTGTGGCGGCAGGCATTACCGAGCAGGGCGCTTTGCGGCTGCAAACCGAAAGCGGCGAGCGTATCGTGGTGAGCGGCGAAATCAGCCTGCGCCCCGGCGACAACCCGCTCCCCGTTCAGACGGCCGCAACAGAAAAATACCTGCTGCTCGACGGTGGTAACAGCCAGTTGAAATGGGCATGGGTGGAAAACGGCAGCATCGTTCACACCGGCCGCGCACCCTACCGCGATTTGGCTCTGCTCGGCACAGAATGGCAGGAGCGCGGCGGAAGTGATGTGCGCATCGTCGGCAGCGCCGTGTGCGGCGAAACCAAAAAAGCCCAAGCCGCCGCGCAATTGCCGCAACCGGTCGAGTGGCTGTCTTCCATGCCGCAGGCGTTGGGCATACGCAACCATTACCGCAATCACACCGAGCACGGTGCCGACCGCTGGTTTAACGCGCTGGGCAGCCGCCGTTTCACACAAAACGCCTGTGTCGTGGTCAGCTGCGGCACCGCCGTAACGGTGGACGCACTCACCGACGACAACCACTATCTCGGCGGCACCATCATGCCGGGCTTCCACTTGATGAAAGAAGCCATGGCTGCGAAAACCGCCAACCTCAACCGCCCGATAGGGCGCGTGTATCCCTTTCCTACCACCACCGCCAACGCGCTGGCCAGCGGCATGATGGACGCCGTCTGCGGGTCGGTATTGCTGATGCACGCGCGGCTGCGCGAAAAAGTGGGCGCAGGCAAACCCGTCGATCTGATTATCACGGGCGGCGGCGCGCCCAAAGTAGTGCAGGCTTTGCCAGTGTCATTTGTTTTGGACAATACTGTTAAAATTGTAGATAATCTCGTTATTTACGGCTTACTTAACTGGATACAACAACAATGAAATGGCTATTTGCCGTGCTGGTGGCGTTAAACATCATCGTTTTTGGAGGAATGGTTGCCAGCCGCGTCGCAGAAAAACAAAGAAATGCCTCCGTGCCCGCGCAGAGTGTGGGCGTTCCGCAACAACAACAGCTGCCGGCGGCTCCGGTAGAAATTTTACGCCCGGCAGAGGTTTCCACGCCCGAATGGGTTGCCGTGCCGCCGCCGGTTGCCGCCGCTTCGGCCGCTTCCGAACCCGAAAGCGAAGAAGCACGTTTGGCACGGGAGAAGGCGGAGCAGGAAGCCAAAGAAAAAGAGGCTAAAGAGCTGGAGGAAAAAGCCCGGAAAGAGCGCGAAGAAAAGGCCAAGCGTGAGCAGTTGGAAAAAGAAAAAGCCAAACGCGAACAGGAGCAAAAAGCCGCCGAAGCCAAAAAAGAAAGCAGCCAATGCATCTCTTCCGCATCGGTAACGCTTAACGAAGACGATTACCACCGCATCAAAGGGTTGTTGCGCCAGTGGCCGCACGCCGCTTCGCGCACGGTTGAAAAACGCAATGCTTCCGGCGAGGCCGGCCAAGTGCAGAAAACCTACCGCGTGCTGGTTTCGGCAGACGGCGATGCCGCAGCCATGCTCGAAAGCCTGGCAGCCAAAGGATTCAGCGGCAGTATTTACGAAGGCAGCATCAGCGTGGGCGTTACCGGCAGCCGTTCCGCCGCCCAAGTGCTGATTTCGCGCCTGGCGACCGCAGGTTTCGGCGGCACCCGTATTCACGAGCAGGAAGAGCGCAGCGCTTCTTCAGGGGGCAGCCTGAGCGTGGCCAAAATGCAGGTAACGTTTATGGATGTGGACGATAAATCGGCGCAGGAAATCCAAAAGGTGGTTTCACGCTACGGCAAACTGAACCGCAGGGCGTGCAGATAAGGAAACGGGTGTTTTGCCCGGCGGCAAAAATACCCGGGTGTTGCCCGGGTATTTTTTACGGCGTTTGTTACGAAAAACGGGCGGAAACCCTTGCAAAACCCGTTCTGGCCGTCTGAAATACCCAACCGCCGTCATGCTCTGATTAAGCCCGGGCATTACGCAAATGTTTTCAAGGATGATATGGATTTTGCAAAAACCGCAAGCCGTCTGAAAAAAGTTTTCAGACGGCCTGTTTTTCAATCCACCAAAAGCAGCGGGTGCGTGCCTACCAATTGAACAATACCAAACTCAAGGCAATCACCGCCATGCCCGAAGTCAGGCCGTATACCGTTTCGTGGCCGTCTGAATAACGTTTGGCGGCCGGCAGCAGCTCGTCCAACGCCAAAAACACCATCACGCCGGCGATCAGGCCGAAGATGGCACCGAATACGGCATCAGAAAGAAAAGGCTTCAGCACAAAATAACCCAGCAAAGCTCCCAGCGGTTCGGCCAAGCCCGAAACCAGGCAGGCGGCAACCGTTAAGGCTTTGTTGCGGGTGGCGAAATAAACCGGTGCGGCTATCGAGATGCCTTCGGGAATATTGTGGACGGCAATCGCCAATGCCAGCGGCGTGCCCACGGCAGGGTTTTCCAGCGTGGCGAAAAAAGTGGCCAACCCTTCGGGAAAATTGTGGGCGGTGATGGCGAATGCCGTCATCAAACCCACCCGGGCGATGTGGTGGCGCGATTTTTCGTGAAATTCGGGGTCGTGTGCATCTAGGGTGTCGTGCGGGTTGGGTACCAAACGGTCGATTAAGGCAACCGCCCCCAACCCCGCCAAAAAAGCGAAAGTGGCGGCGGCAAAGCCTATGCTTTGCCCGTAGGTCGCGGTAAAAGCCTGTTGTGATTTGGAAAATATTTCGGTGAGCGACACGTAAACCATCGCACCGCCCGCAAACGCCAACCCAAACGAGAGCATACGCGGGTTGGGTGTTTTCGATAAAAACACCAACACGCTGCCCAGCACCGTCGCCAGCCCGGCGGCCAAGGTGATGCCGAACGCCACCGTTAGATTTTGCAGGGTAACCGCAATCATCGCATCGACTCTGACTATAAAAAAGCAAGCCTACCATTTTTCACCAAAAGAGAATAGTTCTCAAACGGAAATTTCTGCAAGAATGGGCTAAAATAGCAGGCCGCCCCATTGATTCTGATTAAGGAAACAAAATGCCCCTGCCCGTTATTGCCGTTACATCCGGAGAACCCTCAGGTATCGGCCCCGATATCTGCCTCGACCTGCCCGCCGCCGAGCTGCCCTGCCGCTTAGTGGTGCTGGGCGATAAAACCCTGTTGCAGGCGCGTGCCGACCAATTGGGCAAAGCCGTTGTTTTGCAAGATTTCAACCCGGCAGCCGGGCAGCAGGAAGGTGTGTTGGAGGTGCTGCATATTCCTTTGAAAGCCCCGTGCGAAGCAGGCCGTCTGAACGTTGAAAACGCCGCTTATGTGCTCGAACTGCTCGATACCGCCTACAACGGCATTCAAAACGGCACATTCGCCGCCATGGTAACCGCGCCGCTGCACAAAGGCATCATCAATGATGCCGGCGTGCCTTTTTCAGGCCACACCGAATATCTGGCCGAAAAAAGCGGTACGGGGCAGGTGGCGATGATGCTGGCGGGCGGCGGTTTGCGTGTGGCGCTGGCCACCACCCATCTGCCGTTGAAAGACGTGGCCGCCGCCATCACCCGGCCGCAGCTCGAATCGGTGGCGCAAATCGTACACCGCGATCTGCAAAAAAAATTCGGCATCGCCGCACCGCGCATTTTGGTGGCGGGGCTGAACCCCCACGCGGGAGAGGGCGGCCATCTCGGGCATGAAGAAATCGACATCATCGCCCCCGCGCTGAACAACCTGCGCGCGCAAGGCATAGATGTGCGCGGCCCTTATCCCGCCGATACCCTGTTCCAGCCGTTTATGCTGAAAGACGCCGATGCCGTGTTAACCATGTATCACGATCAGGGCCTGCCCGTGTTGAAATACGCCAGCTTCGGCAAAGGCGTAAACATTACGCTGGGCCTGCCGTTCGTACGCACATCGGTCGATCACGGCACCGCACTCGATTTGGCGGGTACAGGCAAAGCCGATTCAGGCAGCCTGATGGTGGCGGTGGACACCGCGCTGGAAATGGCGCACCATAACAACCGTTGAATCTGAAAGGGCAACCTCATGACAGCAAACGGAAAACCCCCTGCCGACACGGGCAAAATCAAACCCCAGCCTTACGAGAGCTTTGAAGAGATTGAGCGCAAACGCGAAGAAGAAGCGCTGGCCGTCAACCCGCCGTTGAGCGAACGGCAGAAAGCCGTCGTGCGCGAACAGTCGGGCATCAACCCGATAGAGCAAACCGTGAACGATGCGTTAAAAGATGCCGGCGAAGTGCCGGAAACCGAACGCAGGCCGGAAAAATAAACGCAAGGTTTTCAACCCGGCCGTCTGAAATATTTCAGACGGCCTCCTTGCGCACACACGCCCCGAAACCGCTATAATGGCCGCAAACCACACCATGAAACCGAACACGACATGAGCGAACTCGACCATATTTTAGACTTCAACCGGAAATTTGTAGATTCGGGCGAATACGCCCAATTTTTCACCAACAAATTCCCCGAGCGCGAGTTGGCGATACTATCGTGCATGGACGCGCGCATGGTCGAACTGCTGCCGCGTGCACTGGGTTTGAAAAACGGCGATGCCAAACTGATTAAAAACGCCGGCGCCCTCGTTACCCACCCTTGGGGTTCGGTGATGCGCAGCCTGCTGGTGGCCGTGTTTGAGCTGAAGGTGAAAGAAATCATGGTAATCGCCCACTACGATTGCGGTATGCGCGGCCTCAGCCCCGGCACCTTTCTCAACCACGCCCACCAAAACGGCATCCCCGATGACCGCATCACCACCTTGCGCAATGCCGGCATCGACCTCGACGGCTGGCTCACCGGCTTCGACAACGTAGAAGAGAGCGTGCGCCACACTGTCGGCATCATCCGCCGCCACCCGCTGATGCCCGACAATGTTGCCGTTCACGGCCTCGTTATCCACCCCACCACCGGCAAGCTCACCGTGATTGTGGACGGTAAGGCCGAATGCCCCGTAGCACCTTAAGCTCATGAAAAAAATCGGACTTTTCGGCGGCACTTTCGACCCGCCCCACAATGGCCACCTGCATATCGCCCGTGCTTTCGCCGACGAGTTGGGTTTGGACATGGTGGTTTTTCTGCCCGCAGGCGATCCCTACCACAAAGAAGAAAGCACCCGCACCCCCGCAAAACACCGGCTGGCGATGACCGAATTGGCCGTTGCCGCCGACAGCCGTTTCGCCGTCAGCGACTGCGACATCGTGCGCGAAGGTGCAACCTACACCTTCGACACCGTGCAAATTTTCCGCCAGCAGTTCCCCTCCGCCCAATTGTGGTGGCTGCTCGGCAGCGACAGCCTGCTCAAACTGCATACTTGGAAAAAATGGCAGACCCTGGTCAAACAAACCCACATCGCCGTTGCCGGCCGCTCCGGCGGCAATATCGCCCAAGCGCCGCAAGAGTTGCAAAGCTGGCTGGGGCAGGCCCTGCAAAACGGCAGCCTGAAACCGTTGCAGGCACCGCTGTGCGATATCAGTTCCACCGAAATCCGCCGCCGCCTGCATAACGGCGAAACCGCAGCGGGGCTGATAGACGGGTGTGTAGAAGCCTATATCAGGCAGCACGGTCTTTACCGCTAACGATTTTTCAGACGGCCTTGTTTATTACTTATCGGCAACAAACCCCAGGCCGTCTGAACACTTTCAAATAAACAGGAAACAAAAATGAACGAACAAGAATTGCAAGACTTGCAAAAAATGGTTGAAATCGCCGTGAACGCCCTTGAAGACATCAAAGGCAAAGACATCACCGTGCTCGAAACCCAAGAAAAAACCTCCCTGTTCGCCCGCATGATTATTGCCAGCGGCGACAGCAACCGCCAAGTCAAGGCGCTGGCCAACAACGTGGCCGTCGATTTAAAAGAAGCCGGCTTTGAAATTCTCGGCAGCGAAGGCCAAGACGGCGGCGAATGGGCGCTGGTTGACGCCGGCGATTTGGTGGTGCACGTTATGCTGCCCGCCGTGCGCGACTTTTACGACATCGACACCCTGTGGGGCGGCGAAAAACCCTCGTTCCACGCCGGCGCGCAAAAGCCCTGGCACGCGGCCGACAACTAATTCTAAAAAACATTTGCCGTCATCTCCCTGCGGGATGACGGCAAATGTTTTTTCCGGCAAACGCAAAGCGGAGCGGAGTTTTGCAAAAGTTTGAAACCGTATCCGCAGCCAAACGGGCGGCCGTCTGAAAAACCGTCCACACGGTTTCGGAATGCAAGTATGCGTAAGCATAAAACGGCCAAATACAGCTTGCGGTAAAAAAAAGTATAACGGCTTGCCCGCGATGCCTGCCGCTGGTTAAATTGCAGCAAGCATTTTTGCAACACCAGAGGTATCCGAAATGAAAAACACACCGAAAACCCTGCTGCTTACCGGCATTATGGCGCTGTTTTCCGCCAGCGCGTTCGCCGCACCGCTGCCCGGTGAAATTTTCCAGCCGCGCGGCGCAGAAGTGGTTAAGGCCGACCGCGGAGAGAGCGGCGACTTCGAGGCCGAGTTTCATGTGAGCAGCAACGAAGCCAGCGTAGAAGGGCTGGCCAACCAAGTGCGCGCCCACGCCCAGCGGCACGGCTTCAAAGTGGTGGAGTCCGACATCAAGCGCGACGATGCCGGCCTGAAATTCACACGCCGCAACCAAGAGCTGGAAGTTTCCATCGAGCGCAACGATTACGGCATCATCGAATACAAAGCCGATTTGGATGCGAAAAAACAAGCGCCCAAAAGCAAATAAACCGGCAGAAAGATAATGTTGCAGGGCCGTCTGAAAGCATTTCAGACGGCCTGTGCGCATATTACGCACTAATACAATATTCATTACAGCGCGCTACATTTTTGCCGCAATGTGCGTTAAAATCCGAAACGTTACGAAGTAAACGAAGGACACCAAACCATGTGGGACAAGAAATGGGTTATCGGCAACTGGAAAATGAACGGCCGCCTGCAAAACAATAACGCATTGATGCACCGCTTCCGCATTATGCCCACGGCCGATAGGGTGGTTATCGGCTTGGCCGCCCCCACCGTTTACCTGCTGCAACTGCACAACGCCATGCAGATTGTGCTCAACAACCGCATCCTCACCTGCGCGCAAGACGTGAGCCGGTTCCCCAATAACGGCGCCTACACCGGCGAAGTGTCCGCCGACATGATGGCCGACATCGGCGTGGATATCGTTTTGATCGGCCACTCGGAGCGCAGCCTGTATTTCGGCGAAAAAAACGAAATCCAGCGCCAAAAAATGGTGAACGTGCTAAACGTGGGGCTGACTCCGCTGCTGTGCGTGGGCGAGAGCCTGGAAGAGCGCGAAGCAGGGCGCGAGCAAGAAGTAATCGCCCACCAACTCTCGATTTTAGAGGGGCTGGACACCAAAAACATCGCCGTTGCCTACGAACCCGTATGGGCCATCGGCACCGGAAAAGTCGCCACCACAGGCCAAATTGCCGACATGCACGCGTTTATTCACAAACAAATCTTGTCATTGTGCGGCAACGATGTTAATATCCGCATTCTTTACGGCGGAAGCGTCAACGCCGGCAACGCAGCCGACATTTTCGCCGTGCCGTATGTAGACGGCGCACTGGTAGGCGGAGCATCCCTGTCTTACGACTCGTTTACCGCCATCATTGACGCCGCACAAGAATCATAGGAATTATGGAAGCCTTTAAAACCGTTATCTGGATTATCAACATCTTCGCCGCCTTGGCCGTTATCGTGCTGGTTTTGATGCAGCACGGCAAAGGCGCAGATGCGGGTGCCACTTTCGGTTCGGGCAGCGGCAGCGCCCAAGGCGTGTTCGGTTCGGGCGGCAACGCCAACTTTTTGAGCCGCAGCACCGCCATCGCCGCCACCGTATTCTTCGCCACCTGCATGGCTATGGTTTACATTAATACCCATTCAAGCAAACACGGCTTGGATTTCAGCACGGTGCAACAGAGCCAGCCGGCGCAAACGCAGCAAAGCGCTCCCGTGCAAACCGCACCGCAAACGCCCGCTTCCTCAGCCCAATAGCAGCGTTTGGATATTTACAGTTTTTTTAAAAATACAGTTTTTGCCGACATGGTGGAATTGGTAGACACGCTATCTTGAGGGGGTAGTGACCCTAGGTCGTTCGAGTTCAAGTCTCGATGTCGGCACCATCTAAAAGAAAACAGCCCAAATTTTGGGCTGTTTTTATGTTTTTTGGAGGGCTTGGCGCCGGTTTGCTATTGTAGAGGGCAAAATCCGCTTAGGCCGAGGCCTTTGCAAAAATACCTTAAGGCCGTCTGAAATGTTTAAATTCGGTCATTCCCGCGCAGGCGGGAATCCAGTCGTTTTTTCATAAGTTATTGAAATAAAATACTTGATGGTTTGAAGGCTGGATTTCCGCCTGAGCGGGCATGACGATAATCGGATGTTTCAGACAGCCTAAACGACTTGCAAAGGCCGCAGGCCGTCTGAAATGCCCATGCGGTTATTATATGGTTCAACCACTAAACTTTAGTAACCATTCCGTCATGCCCGGTTTGACCTGGGTATCTTGAATTTCAGCAACGCGCCATATTCGGGTTGGGCCCGAGTATGGCGTGTGTGCTTTTCTTAAGTTGGTTGGCTGTGGTTTAGGGCTTGTGCGGCCGGTCATTTCTCACCCGCATGAAAGTGGCGAATCTGGGCGTGCCTTTTTGGGTGAATCCGCGGTGGCGGTAGGTGATGGTGCTGCCGATGGCGGGCGGGTTGGCGCGGTCGCTGTCTTTCAGGCCGCTGCCGATTTTAAATTCGCCGTGTTGGTTTTTGCAGCCGAGTGCGCCGAGTTTTCCCGAATATTTACCTTTGCCTTCGTAGTGTCGGGTAACGGTGCATTCGGCATCGTGCAGGCTTTTCAGCTTCAGCAGGTAATCGCTGCGGCCGCCCCGGTAGGGCATTTCGGGATGGCGCAGCATAACGCCTTCGCCGCCTCCGGCCTCTATTTGTTTTAAGAAAGCCTGTGCGTGGGCGTTGTCTTCGGCGGGTGTTTGCTTGATGATCTTAATCGGTGCCTGCGGGTGGCGGTGCAGCCATTTTTCGAGCACGGCCAGGCGTTGGTAGAGGTTGCCGGATGCCTGCGGCAGGTCGAACACATAGAGTTTGATGTTTTGCCAGTTGCCCGATGCGGTGCGCACGGCGGCGGAAATCTGCTCGAATTGCCCGCGCCGGCTGAACAGCTCGCCATCGAGGGGATAGGGCGGGAAATGGTCGAGGTAGCCTGCGGGCGGGGTGAACGGGTAGCCTTGCCGGCTGACGAGCTGTTTGCCGGTCCAATAGGCGCGCACGCCGTCGAGTTTTTCACTCATTGCCCAGCCGGAGATGTTTTGTGCGCGGTATTCTTTAGCGAGCAGCAAATCGGGGGCGGCGGCCAGAGCCGCCGGCGTGAAAAATAGGGCGCAAGAGAGTATGATGTTTTTCATTTTATTTTCCCTGTTTGTGTTTTATTTGTAACTCAAAATATTATTACAGGCCGTCTGAAAAATAAAGGAAGTTTATGACTTTGCATTGTGAAATAATCGCGGTAACGCCGTTCAGGCAGAATTGCACGCTGCTGTGGGACGATGAAACCGGTGAGGCCGTGCTCACCGATGTGGGCGGCGATGTGCCGTTTGTACTGGCGGAAGTTGCCAAGCGCGGTTTGAAGTTGACGGCCGTTTGGCTGACGCACGGGCATTTGGACCATGCGGGCGGGGTGGTTGAGTTGCTCTCGCAGTATGATGTGCCGGTGTTGGGGCCGCACGAAGCAGACGGTTTTCTGCTGGAGCAGCTGCCGCAGGTGACGGCGCAATACGGCTTTCCCGTGTCGCCCGCGTTCGAGCCTTCGCGCTGGTTGCAGGAAGGCGACACGCTGGCGGTGGGAAACCATACGTTTGAAGTGCTGCATATCCCCGGCCACACACCGGGCCATGTTGTGTTTTATTGTAAAGATGCGGAATTATTAATCGCAGGTGATGTCTTGTTTTATGAAACGATTGGCAGAACCGATTTCCCGCGCGGAAATCATGCTGATTTAATCCGCAATATTGCAAGCAAGCTGCTGGTATTGCCCGAACACACGACGGTGGTCGCGGGGCACGGCAGAGCCACCACCATCGGCCACGAAAAGCGGCATAATCCGTTTTTGCAGGGCTGAGGCCAAAGTTAAGAAGTGCAAAATGCCCGAAAGGCTGCTTTGCTTGCAGATCGGCGGATATGGATTTGTTTTCCCACACCATCCCAATGCAAGGAGTGAGTAATGTCTTTTGATTTAGGTAGTTTGCTGCAAGGCCAGTTGGGCGGCGTGTTGAGCCGCTTTTTAACCCAAAACGGCGAAAGCGCCGAAAACAGCACCAAGGCCGCCGGTTTGGCGGTTCCCGCTGTTGTGGCGGGCTTGTTGAAACATGTCGGCGGCAACCCCGATAATGCCGCAGGCCTGTTCGAGCTGGTTAAAGGCAGCGCGGGCGCCCCGTTGAACAATGCCGTGGCGCAGGCCGAAGAAGGCGGCAGCGGTTTGGACAGCCTGATCGATTGGGGCAAAGCCAAACTGCCCGAACTCTTGGGCGGCAATGCGGCCGATGTGTCCGACCAAATCGCGCAGGAAAGCGGCGTGTCGAAAGCCACCGCAGGTTCGCTGCTGTCGCTGTCGCTGCCGTTGGTGTTGTCGGTGTTGCGCGGCAAAGTGCAGGGCGACAACCTCAGCCAAGGCCAGTTGTTGGGCTTGCTCGGCCAGCAGCAAAGCTGGCTTTCCGGCGCATTGAGCGGTGGTATGCTTTCGGCTTTGGGCATCAGCAGCCTGAGCGGTTTGTTCGGCAGCCTGTCGGGTTTGGCCGGCGGTATCGGCCATGCCGCATCTGCCGCTGCGGGCGGTGCGGCTGCGGCAACGGCAGCCACTGCAAGCAAGGGTTCGGGTTTGGGCAAATGGATTGCCTTGGTGATTGCCGCACTTTTGGCTCTGTTTGCCTATAAGAGCTGCGGCACCCAAAGCGGCCAAACCGGCCCCGCCGCAGCCAGCGATGCCTCGGCGCCTGTTGCCGAGGCGGCTTCGGAGCCTGAAAGCGCGGCTGTGTCTGCCGTGATGCCGTCCGAACCTTCTGCGGTGTCCGCTCCTGCTGCTTCGGCACCTGCTGCTGCTTCGGAAGCTTCGGCGCCTGCCGCACCTGCCGCCGACCCCAACAGCGCCCATGTGAGCTATGATAACGGCGTGGCCAAATTCTATTTTGCCACTGCCAAAACCGATGTGGCCGAAGGTGCCGAAACCGTGGTGGCCGAAGTGATTGCCGCCGGTAAAGAAGGTAAAAAACTGGTGATCAGTGGATTTGCCGACAGCACCGGTAAAGCGGCGGCAAACGAAAAATTGTCGAAAGACCGCGCCAACGCCGTAAAAGCCTTCTTTGAAGCGCAAGGCGTGGATGCTGCCAATATCGAACTGCGCAAGCCTGAAAACACCACCGGCGCGGTAGGCAACGATGCCGAAGGCCGCCGGGTGGAAGTGAAAGTGGAAGGTTGATTGGTACGCTGATCTAAACTGTTTTGCTTTGATAAAAGGCCGTCTGAAAATATTTCAGACGGCCTTTCTGACTGCACACCCTAAGCATTAAACGGCAATCGGCACGGTTTTTTGCAAAACCGAAAAACATCACAAAGAAGTTCATTTACCGTTGTTTGATGTTGCCCAATCCGTTCGGGCGGGAAGGCGGTTGGGTGCTTTCAGACGGCCTGAACGGTTTCTGCGAACGGATCAGCTTTGCAATTTCGCCAACTGCGCTTCTACCTTGGCCATTTTGTCTGTCAAATCGGCCAGCTCGGCTTTGTCTTTTTCCACCAGATGCGCGGGGGCTTTTTCGGTGTAGCCGGGCTTGGAAAGTTTGGCGTTCAGTTTGTCCAAAGCTTTTTGCAGTTTTTCCGCTTCCTTATTCAAGCGGGCGGTTTCGGCTTCTTTGTCGATTTCCACTTTCAGCATCAGGCGGGCGTTGCGGGCGGCTTGGCACACGGCAACCGGCGCGTCTTCGCCTTCGGGCAGTTTGTCGACCAATTTGGCTTCGGTGAGGCGGGTGAGTGCGGGCAGGTATTTCAGCATGTCGGCCAGCTCTTCGCCGCCTTCGACCAACAGCGGCGCTTTCACGCCGGGGCCCAAGCCCATTTCGCCGCGCAGGTTGCGCACCGATTCCACCAGGCCTTGCAGGACGCTCATTTTTTCAAAAGCGGCGGGTGCGATTTTTTCCGGATCGGCTTTGGGGAAGGGAGCCAGCATGATGCTGTCGGCGGTTTTTCTGCCGCACATCGGCGCAACGGTTTGCCACAGTTCTTCGGTGATAAACGGGATAATCGGGTGTAGCAGGCGCAAAATCACTTCCAAAACGCGCAACAGGGTGGCGCGGGTGGTGCGCTGGGTGGCGGGGCAGCCGGTTTGGATTTGCACTTTCGCCAGCTCGATATACCAGTCGCAATATTCGTTCCACACGAATTCATACAGCGTTTGCGTGGCCAAGTCGAAGCGGTAGGTGTCGAACGCGGTGGCCACTTCGGCTTCCACCTGCTGCAAACGGCCGATAATCCATTGGTCGACAAAGGTGTAGGCGCGCGGAGCGCTTTCGTCTAAGCCGCAATCCTGGTTTTCGGTGTTCATCAGCACGAAGTTGGTGGCGTTCCACAATTTGTTGCAGAAATTGCGGTAGCCTTCGGCGCGTTTGAAGTCGAAATTGATGCTGCGGCCGAGGCTGGCGTAGCTGGCCATGGTGAAGCGCAGCGCGTCGGTGCCGAACACGGGAATGCCTTCGGGGAACAGCTTTTCGGTGGCTTTTTTCACCTGCGGCGCTTTTTCGGGGCGGCGCAGACCGGTGGTGCGTTTCACCAGCAGGCTTTCCAAGTCGATGCCGTCGATTAAGTCCACCGGGTCGATCACGTTGCCCTCTGACTTCGACATTTTCTTGCCTTCGTGGTCGCGCACCATACCGTGGATGTACACGTCTTTAAACGGCACTTGGCCGGTAAAGTGGGTGGTCATCATGATCATGCGCGCCACCCAGAAGAAGATGATTTCGTAGCCGGTAACCAATACACTGCTGGGCAGGAAGGCTTTCAATTCGGGTGTTTCAGACGGCCAACCCAAAGTGGAGAAAGGTACGAGGGCGGAGGAGAACCAGGTGTCGAGCACGTCTTCGTCGCGCACCAGGCCGGTTTTGCCGGCCAGTTTTTCCGCTTCTTCCTGCGAGCGGGCGACGTAGCAATGGCCGTCTGAATCGTACCACGCGGGAATTTGGTGGCCCCACCACAATTGGCGCGAGATGCACCAGTCTTGGATGTTGTTCATCCATTGGTTGTAGGTGTTGACCCAGTTTTCGGGGATAAACTTCACCGCACCGCTGTCGACCGCGTGTTTGGCTTTTTGCGCCAGGCTCATGCCTTTGAATTCGGATTCGGGTTCGCCGCCGTTGGGTGTGGCCGACATCGCCACGAACCATTGGCTGGTGAGCATCGGCTCAATCACCGAGCCGGTGCGGTCGCCCTTCGGCGTCATCAGCGTGTGCGGTTTCACTTCGGCCAGCAGGTTTTGCGCTTCCAAATCGGCCACGATTTGTTTGCGCGCGGCGAAGCGGTCGAGGCCGGCATAGGCTTCAGGTAGCCTGAAACCCGCTTGCGCTTCGCCTTGGTAGTTGAACACTTCGGCATCGGCCAATACTTTGGCTTCCAAGTCAAAAACATTGATTAAACGGGTGTTGTGGCGTTTGCCGACTTCGTAGTCGTTGAAGTCGTGCGCGGGCGTGATTTTCACGCAGCCGGTGCCGAAATCTTTTTCCACGTATTCGTCGGCAATCACCGGAATGGTGCGGCCGGTGAGCGGCAGCACCAGCTCTTTGCCGATTAAGTGGGCATAACGCTCATCTTCGGGATGCACGGCCACGGCCACGTCGCCCAACAGCGTTTCGGGGCGGGTGGTGGCCACAATCACGCTTTCAGACGGCCTCTCGGCAATCGGATAGCGGATGTGCCACATCGAGCCTTGCTCTTCCACGCTTTCCACTTCCAAATCGGATACCGCCGTGCCCAACACCGGATCCCAGTTCACCAAGCGTTTGCCGCGGTAAATCAGCCCCTGCTCGAACAGGCGCACGAACACTTCGGTCACAATCGGCGCGCGCACATCGTCCATGGTGAAGTATTCGCGGCTCCAGTCGGCCGAGCAGCCCATGCGGCGCATTTGCTCGGTGATGGTGCCGCCGGACTGTTCTTTCCATTGCCACACTTTTTCGAGGAATTTTTCGCGGCCAAGCTCATGGCGCGAAATGCCCTGTTCGGCCAGCTGGCGCTCCACCACAATCTGGGTGGCGATGCCGGCGTGGTCGGTGCCGGGCACCCAGCAGGTGTTGCAGCCTTTCATGCGGTAGTAGCGGGTGAGGCCGTCCATAATGGTTTGGTTGAAGGCGTGGCCCATATGCAGCGTGCCGGTTACGTTGGGCGGCGGCAGTTGGATGGCAAAGGATTCGGAACGGGAAAAATCGGGCTGGAAATAGCCCTTCGCTTCCCAGTTGCGGTAATGTTTGGCTTCGATTTCGGCGGGATTGTATTTGTTTAGCATGATGTTTCTTTGAATGCGGCGTTAAGTTTGTAAAATTGTGGAATTATAACGCAAAGGCCGTCTGAAACCTATAAAAGGCGTTTCAGACGGCCATGAAACTGCCCGTTAGGCCGGTTGGCGCTAACGGGCGGTTTTATTTTCTCGGCTCATTTGTTTTTCGCTTCGGCCTTGGCTTCTTTTTTCAAAGAGGCATATAAGTCAGGCTGGCGGCTTTTCAGCAGCGAAGCAATCGCGAGATCGTCGCGGTTCACTTTGGCCAAGTCGATTTTCTCGATGTGTACCAAACGCAGCAACTCGCGAACAGGCTTGGGCATGTTGCGGCCTGATTCGTAGCGCGAACCGCCGGACTGGGTAACGCCGATTCGGCTCCAAAAGTCCATTTGGTTTAAACCGAGTTTTTTGCGGATATCGCGGATATTTTCGATTTTCTCGAACGACTTCATGAAATTCCCTTCATTTGTTGTAAAGCTCAATCTGGCAATTACTTATTCAGTAATAATATCCTGAGTGAGAATATTATATTCAGATAAGTATAAACGCTTAGACAGCAAAATCAGGATAAGTTTAATCGGATTTTCTATCAAGCGGTCAAAAAACGCGATAAACGCGATGTGTTGTTACGACTGTCCTTTAAAAACAAAGGGTTACTTTTTAAAGCAAAGATTCTAACTAAAAATAATTTACATAAAAAAACGTAACGAAATCAAGGTTTACCTGTTTGGGGACTGATTGTGAGGATTTCATACCCCGTTTCGGTAACCAAAACTTCGTGTTCCCATTGGGCGGAAAGCGAGCGGTCTTTGGTAACCACCGTCCAGCCGTCGGCCAAAATGCGCAGGTGGCGTTTGCCTTGGTTAATCATCGGCTCTACCGTAAAAATCATCCCCGGCTGCAACACCAAACCCTGACCTTTGCGGCCGTAATGCAGGATTTGCGGCTCTTCGTGAAAGCCGCGGCCGATGCCGTGGCCGCAGAATTCCTGCACCACCGAATAACCTGCGTTTTCGGCAACCTGCTGGCAGGCATAGCCGACATCGCCCAAAGTGGCGCCGGGTTTGACGGCCTCGATGCCTGCCATCATGGATTGGTGGGTAACGTCGATCAGGCGTTGGGCGTGCGGGCTGATTTTGCCCACCGCAAACATGCGGCTGGAATCGCCGTGGAAGCCGTCTTTTTTGATGGTTACGTCGATGTTGAGAATATCGCCGTTTTTCAAAGGCTTGTCGTCGGGAATGCCGTGGCAGATCACATGGTTGACCGAGGTGCAGCATGATTTGGGGTAGGGCGGGTTACCGTAGTTGAGCGGCGCGGGGTAGCCACCCTGCACTTCGGTGTGGTAGTCGTAAATCAGCTTATCCAGCTCGTTGGTGGTTACGCCGGGTTTGACGAATTGGCCGATATAGTCGAGCGCTTCGGCCGCCAGCCGGCCCAGCTCGCGCATTTTTTCGATTTCTTCGGCGGTTTTGATAATAACGGCCATGAGGCTTCCTTTGTTTTCTGGTGTTCGGATTTGATATTCAGACGGCCTTCCGGTAACGCACGAAAGGCCGTCTGAAAGAGAGCGGCGCGTTTGCCGCCGCAAGGGTTGAATAGGGGTGTAAAGCTGCCGTTTCAAGTGGGCGGCAGGTTAGGGAGTGTAGTTCAGAAAGTGTTACGGCGGTATTTTTGGTTAAAATCCGCATCTGCGGCGTTAGGTAGCGTAGCGGACTTGCGAAGCTAAAATGCTCGCAAGATGTCCAATCTTGCTGTGCTTTTTGCCTTGCACCTGCGGATTTTTCCTCAAAAAACCGCTTCGTAAGCCTTCTGACTACACTCCCTAAAACAGGTTGTCGGTTACTTTGCCGTTGGCGGGTTTGGCAGGAGCGGTTTCTGCCGCCGGGGCCGGTTTTTCGACAGCAGGTTTTTCTGCGGGTTTTTCTGCTGCGGATTTGGGTGCGGCAGGCTTTTCGGCTGCTTCGGCTTGCGGGGCAGGCGCTTCGGCTGCTACGGGCTGTTCTTTGGGCGGCTCGGCAGGGGTTTCGGCCTGCTGTGCGGCGGCCGGTTTGGCGGCTTCTTCCGGTGCGTTTTTACGCTGCGGTTTGGCGCGGGCCTGGCGAACAGGTTTTCTGGGTTGGGCGGCGGTTTGCTCGGGGGCGGATGCGGCGGCGGTTTGCGTTTCGGCACTTGCCGCCGAAGCGGCGGCTTCGGGCGCTTGTTGCTCGGCGGCATCGGCTTGGGCTTGGGCTGCTGCCGCGGCTACCGCCGAGGCGGGTGCGCCGCGCGGCGAGAGCACTTCAACTGCCGATGCGGCGGCGGTTTGCGGTGCTGAGGCTTCTTGTCGGGCAACTTCTTCGTTGCCGTCGAATGTCTGCATGATGCCGATTACCACGCCTGCCACGGCGATGAAGGCGATGGCGAAGAGGGCGCCGAGCAGGTGTTTGGGCTTGAGCATAAAACCCGGTTTGCGGTTGTTCATTTTTGTTTTCCGTTTAGCTGATAGAGGCCGTCTGAAAACCGGTTTCAGACGGCCTTTTGCCTGTACGGCAAAATAGGTTCAAAGCGGCGAAGCTTATCATTTATTGTAGGTTTGATAAAGCGTTACCACTTTTTTTACGCCCGAAGTGGTGCTCACGCGCTCGGTAACGGCGGCTTGTTCGGCGGGGGTGAGGATGCCCATCACATAGGTTACGCCGTCGTAGGTAACGATTTTCACGCGGCTGGGAATCACGCCTTGGATACCCAGCAGGGTGGTGCGCACTTTCGATGTGCTCCAAGTGTCGCTGCTCACGTTGGCGAAGGTGCGTTTTTGCGGCGATACGCTGATGTAGTTATACACTTCTTGAACGGATTGCTCCGAGCGCGCCACTTGTTCTACGAATGCGCGGTCGTTTTCGTTGGCAACGTGGCCGAGCAGCAGGATATGGCGGTTATAGCCCACAACCGAGAGTTTCGGCTCGAAGCCTTCGGCTTGGTTGTTTTGGCGCAGGTAGGATAGGGCGGTGTTTTTGATGCGCACTTCCATCACGTTGTCGTCGGCTTGGGTGCCGGTGCTGCGGCGGTCGAGGGCGGATGCGCCGCCCACTGCGGCTCCGCCCAAAACGGCGCCTACGCAGCCGCTCAGCAGGGCGGCGGTTAAGGCGGCGGCAAGCAGGGTTCGGGTGTGTTGTTTGATGTTCATCTCGAATGCGTCCTTTCTGGATGGTTTTCAGACGACCCGGTGTGCAGAGGCCGTCTGAAAGCTGGAAACGGTTACATGCCTTCCAACAGCATGGTGTCGATGCAGTCGCACAGGGCGTGAATCAGCAGGATGTGGATTTCCTGTATGCGGGCGGTGCGCCGGTGGGGCACGTTCAATAAAATATCGCTGTCTTTGAGCATGGCGGCGATTTTGCCGCCGTCGCGGCCGGTGAGGGCGATAACGTGCATATCGCGCTCGTGGGCGGCTTTGACGGCTTCGATAACGTTGGCGGAATTGCCCGAGGTGGAAATGCCGATAAGCACGTCGCCCGCGCGGCCCAGCGCGCGCACCTGCTTGCTGAAAACGTGGTCGAAACCGTAATCGTTGCCGATGGCGGTGAGGGCGGAGGTGTCGGTGGTGAGCGCCACGGCGGCCAGCTCCATGCGTTCTTTTTCAAAACGGCCGGTCATTTCGGCGGCGAAATGTTGGGCATCGGCCGCCGAACCGCCGTTGCCGCAGGCGAGGATTTTGCCGTCGTTCATCAAACATTGCAGCATCAGCCCGGCCGCTTCGGCAGTAGGCCCGTTGAGAATATCCGCCGCCTGCCTTTTGGCTTCGATGCTTTCGGCGAAATGGGCGGCTACGCGTTCTTGTAAAGTGGTCATCTGAAAATCAGCCTGTGATGTTCTGCACCCATTGCGGGGCATCGTTACCCTGAATCAAAACCGCGTCCAAACGGCACGCTGTATGGCTCAGGCGGTGTTGTTGCAGATAGTGCTCGGCACTTTTTTGCAGTTTTAACAGTTTGGCGGGCGTAATGCTGTAGGCTGCGCCGCCGAAGCCGCTATTTTTGCGGTATTTTACTTCAACAAACAAAATCGTGTTGCCGTTTTTGACAATCAAATCGATTTCGCCGAACGGGCAGTGCCAGTTTCGCGCCAGCAGTTTGCAGCCCTGCTTTTGCAGAAACGCGAGCGCGGCCGCTTCGCCTGCCGCACCTTGGGTGTGATTTAAGCGCATCTTGTTGATCCCCGTTATAATCCGGCTTTTCAGACGGCCTTCCGAAAAGCGATTTGTTATTTATGATGATGCAGAAACATTACCAAAAAGCCTGCGACAGCCTTGAGGCGCAAACATTATACGTGGTTGCCACGCCCATCGGCAATTTGGCCGACATCACCCTGCGCGCGCTGGCGGTGCTGGCCCGTGCCGACTTGGTGTGCGCCGAAGACACCCGCGTTACCGCTCAACTTTTGGGTGCCTACGGCATACAGGCCAAGTTGTTGAGCGTGCGCGAGCATAACGAACAGCAGATGGCGGGCAAAGTAATCGACGCGCTTTCAGACGGCCTGATAGTGGCGCAGGTGTCGGATGCGGGCACGCCCGCCGTGTGCGACCCCGGCGCCAAACTGGCCGCCCGCGTGCGCGAAGCAGGTTTCAAGGTGGTGCCGGTGGTCGGCGCCAGCGCCGTGATGGGGGCGTTGAGCGCGGCAGGCGTTACCGAGCCGGGCTTTTATTTTCACGGGTTTCTGCCTGCCAAAGCGGGCGAACGCCAAAAACTGCTGGCGGGTTGGGCGCAGGCCGAACACCCTGTGGTGGCGTTTGAAACCCCGCACCGCATCGCCGCCGCATTGGCCGATATGGCGGCACTGTTCCCCGGCCGCAGGCTGACGTTGGCGCGGGAAATCACCAAAACGTTTGAAACGTTTTTAAGCGGCAGCGTAACCGATATTCAGACGGCCTTGGCTAACGATGCCAACCAGAGCCGCGGTGAAATGGTATTGGTGCTCCACCCCGCGCCGAAAGAAAAAAGCAGCACCCTGCCCGAAGCGGCACAAAACGTGATGAAGGTGTTGGCGGCCGAACTGCCCACCAAGCAGGCGGCGGAGCTGGCGGCGAAAATCACCGGCGAGAGCAAAAAAGCGCTCTACGATTTGGCGCTGACGTGGAAATAAAACCGGCAGGAATGGCGGCAAGGAAATTTTGTGTGATATAAAAGTTTCATGCTATTTGAGTTGCCTGCATATTTTCAGGCCGTCTGAAAACTATTTTTTCAGACGGCCTGAGTTAAGTTGAAATGCTGTTGTTTGCTTAATCTTAATAAAGAGCCGCAACAATCAGATGAATGAAGAAACGGCGGTTTCAAACAGATAACTGCCGGGGGCGTTTTATCAAGTTCCGGCTTGTTTACTGCGCCTGAAATCCGCCGCCGAGACGGGCGTGGACGCTGCTCCAGGCAGTCAGTAAATCCGCACGGCTTTGCGCCAGCTGCATTTGCAGCTGTAAGGCTTCGTCTTGTTTTTGCAGGGGAACCAAACCGTTTTCCAGCCCGGCGCGCATCCGCCGGGAAGCGGCCGCCGCCGATTTTTCGGCGGTTTCCACCATGCGCTGCTGCAATGCGGTTTGGCTGAGCAGGCTTTGATAATCGCTGACGGCATCGGCCGCCGAACGCATGGCGTTCAGCACGGTTTGGTCATACACCGCCACCTGCTCGTTAAAGCGGGCGTGGCGTGCCCCCAATTTCGACTGCAACGCGCCCGAGGTGAAAATCGGCAGGCTGAGTGCGGGCATAATGCCCAACACGCCGGAGCTTTTGCCGTTGATAACATCGAAAGCGTCAACGTGCGCCAATCCGGCCAGCAGTTTCAATTCGATATTGGGATAGAAAGCCGCTTTCGCTTCGCGGACATCTTGCGCGCGTGATTCCAAGAGGGCGCGTTGGGCGGCGATGTCGGGCCGTTTGCCCAGCAGATCGGCACGGATACGGTTGACCGCCAACACCGGTGCGGCTGCCTGCGGAGCGGGCTGCCAATCCTGCAAAGCATCGGGCGATTGGCCGGCCGTTACCGCCAAGCTGTTGCGCACACGCGAAATATTGCGTGCCAGCTGCAATTGCTGCACCTGCAATTGCTGCCGGGCCTGCTCGGCCTGATAAAGCGCGGAAGCGGGCAGGATATTTGCCTGTATGCGCTGCTTTAATAGTTTTTCGGTGCCGTCGGCCACCTGCAAGCGTTTTTGCAGGGTTTGCCGCTGGGTTTCCAAAGCCTGCCAGGCAAAATATTGGGCGGCTACGGCATTGGCCACTTCCAAACGGGTTTGTACCGCCTCGTATGCTGCCGCACGGCTGCGGCCCAGGGCGGATTGGATGCGGGCTTTGTTTTTGCCCCAGAAATCAAACGACCAGCTGCCTTGCAAAGCGGTTGCCGCCACCAGCAGGGTGTGGTCGGTGTTTGCTGCGTTGGAAGCGGGTTTGGGGCTGACATACGCCCCTATGCCTTGCGAAACCAGGCCGACTTGAACGCCGTCGGCGGCACGGTTCACGCCGAGTTTGGCCTGCGCCTGCTCGAAACGTGCTTGGGCAATCCGCATTTGCGGTGCGGTGCGGACGGCTTCTTCGATCAAACGGTTGAGTTTGGGGTCGCGCAACTGCGTCCACCATCCGTCGCGTATTTCGCGGGTGGATTCGCCTTGCGGCAATGAATAAGCCGTTGGAGTATCCAACGGCACTTGTTTGCCAAACGGCGCGCAGGCAGCGGTAAGCGACAAGCCGAGCAGCGCCGTGCTGCGTGCAATCAGGGTAAATTTCATGAAACTATCCGCCTTGCTTTCGCCGGGCGCAACATCATGACGAAACGGCACTATCAGCCGAGTTTGGTCAGCAGTTTGCCTAACAGATGTTGCAGCTGGGCGTAATCTTCATTGGTGAAGTCTTCCCACGCCTCGCCGCTTTTGCTGGAAATCTGCGGCCAGATTTTTTGGATAAAGGCTTCACCCTCAGCGGTTAATTTTAACACGATTTGGCGGCGGTCTTGTTGGTTGATGTGGCGCTCCACCCAGCCGCGCTCCACCATTTCGTCGGAAAGGCGGGTGGCGCTGGTGCGGGTCAGATCCATCAAATCGCTCAGGCGCGAAGGTAGGATTTCGCTGTTGGGGCTGACATAAACAGCCATCATGGCAAACCACAGGTTTTCGTTGATGCCGAATTCTTTCAGGCTGTCGTTCAGGTGGCTGCTCAAGCGCTCCGTAACGACGCGCAACAGGCGGCCGGATTGGGTTTGTTGTTCGGAAAATTCAGGCAGGCGCCCGGATAGTAACCGTAGCGCATTAACCAGTTCGGCTTGTGAAAAACTCATTATATTTCTCTTCTCAAATGATGTTGGCAAATTGATAATTTTGATAAAGTGCAGTTATCTGCCTTTAAATTTCTGTAAAATTGCTGTTTTTCACTTAAAAGCGGCAATTTTTTAATTTAGCTGCAGATATTTTAATCCTAATGTTTATAGTTTCTCAAAAAAACA
This sequence comes from Neisseria dentiae, assembly GCF_014055005.1. Classification (NCBI taxonomy): domain Bacteria; kingdom Pseudomonadati; phylum Pseudomonadota; class Betaproteobacteria; order Neisseriales; family Neisseriaceae; genus Neisseria; species Neisseria dentiae. The sequence goes on from NZ_CP059570.1 coordinate 2,739,499, forward strand.
GATAATCGGTTTACCTTTCTTACAAGCGGCTTGCTATTGTCATAAAACAAACTGCGCGACCTGTCGGGGGTGAAAATCAACCGTTTATCTGCAACGCCAAGTGCTGCTTGGAATTTTTCGGCGGGCAGCCCATTATATCCGGAGCGGTTTTGCTTTTTTTAGAGTAGCCCCCCTATGTATAGTTCGGCAGAAAAACATATCTTTACGCATTATGCATTTATAAAAAAACGAACGGCATTTTAAAATTTTTTAAATTCAATATATTGGAAAAAATTATAAAATACACGCCGATAATTCTGGTTTTGAAACCTCTGTTTCATAAACCATTTTTAACAGTTTTGCTTGGTGTTTCCGCTTGCGGGGCAATACAAATTGCTGCCTTTTGTATTAAAATGCAAAACTTTGCATTGTGGTTCGCAAACCTCCCACATTAAAAAAACTAAGGAACTTTCACTATGACCCGCAGCAGCGACGAATTGCACGGCATCACCTTGCTGGGCAGTCAAAACGTTTCGTACCGCACCGAATATGCGCCCGAAGTTTTGGAAGCATTCGACAACAAACATCCGGGCAATGATTATTTTGTCAAATTCATCTGCCCCGAATTTACCAGCCTGTGCCCGATGACCGGCCAACCCGATTTCGCCACCATTTATATCCGCTATATTCCCGCCGAAAAAATGGTGGAAAGCAAATCGCTCAAACTTTATCTGTTCAGCTTTCGCAATCACGGTGATTTTCATGAAGACTGCGTCAATATCATCATGAAAGATTTGATTGCGCTGATGCAGCCGAAATATATCGAGGTTTACGGCGAATTTACGCCGCGAGGCGGGATTGCCATCCACCCGTTCGCCAATTACGGCCGCCCGGGCACCGAGTTTGAGCAGCTTGCCAAAACACGCTTGTTTGCCCACGATGCGCGCGCATGAGCGCGTATGGCGGTATTTCTGTATCCGTATTCACAATATTTAAAAACCGATTGAACGCTGCCTGTTGCGGTTGTTTGGCAGGGAGGCCGTCTGAAAGAGCGGCACCCCGCCGGCGCCGCCCGGGCGGGAGCATGACTATGTATCGATTTACTTCTGCACAATTGCAAAAAGCCCTGATTTGGCTTGCCTTTTTTCATGTTTTAATTATTGCGGCCAGCAATTATCTGGTGCAGTTTCCGTTTGAAGTATTCGGATTCCACACCACTTGGGGGGCGTTTACGTTTCCGTTTATTTTTCTGGCCACCGATCTGACCGTGCGCATTTTCGGCCAGCACCTTGCCCGTCGGATTATTTTTTGGGTGATGCTGCCGGCGTTGGCGTTGTCGTATGCGGTGTCGGTGCTGTTTCACGAAGGCACTTGGACGGGCTGGGCTGCGTTGGCTTCGTTCAACGGTTTTGTCGGCCGTATTGCGTTGGCCAGCTTTGCCGCATATGCGCTCGGGCAGTTGCTGGATATTTTTGTGTTCAATAAATTGCGCCGCTTGAAGTCTTGGTGGATTGCGCCCACGGCTTCGACGTTTTTGGGCAATGCGCTGGATACGCTGGTTTTCTTCGGTGTGGCTTTTTATGCCAGCAGCGATGCGTTTATGGCGGCAAACTGGCAGGAAATCGCGTTTATCGACTATCTGTTCAAGCTTGTTATCTGCACGCTGTTTTTCTTGCCCGCCTACGGCATATTGTTGAACGTGCTGACGAAAAAGCTGACCACGCTCAAGCAGCAGGAAGGGCAGGCGGCTTTGGCGGTTCAAGATTCTTGATGGAAAAGCGGTATTGAAAAAGGCCGTCTGAAAGTTTTCAGACGGCCTTTGGTATTTTGATCAGGCTAACTATTGAATGGCCCCGCCGACAGGAATCGAACCTGTATTTTACGCTTAGGAGGCATACGTTCTATCCGTTGAACTACGGCGGGGTTTTCAAACAAAACAGCAGGTTAAGAAACCCGCGCCAGCGATTCTTGCGCCAGCGAGCGCATGGCGCGGGTAACTTCGTTGTCGGGCAGGGTATCCAGGCAGGCCACCGCTTTTTCAACGGCTTTGGCGGCTTCGGCGGCGGCGTAGGCGAGCGCGTCGGAATTTTTCACATAGCCGTAGATTTTTTCAAAATAACTGCGGTCGGCATTTTGCAGCGCGGCGCGCACATCGGCGGCCACCGCTTCGCTGCCTTGCTGCATCAGGTAAATCAGCGGCAGCGTGGGTTTGCCCTCGGCCAAATCGTCGCCGACATTTTTACCGATTTCGTCGGGGTGGCCGGAATAATCCAATACATCGTCGATAATCTGGAAAGCGGTACCGACATACATACCGTAATCTTTCAATGCCTGTTCCTGCTCGGGCGCGGCACCTGCCAAAATCGCGCCCACTTGTGCGGCGGCTTCGAACAGCTTGGCGGTTTTATATTGGATAACCTGCACATATTCGGCTTCGGTGATGTCGGTATTGCCGATGTTCATCAGCTGCATCACTTCGCCTTCGGCAATGATATTGGTGGCGTCGGCCATTACTTCCAGAATTTTCATGCTGCCCGAACCCACCATCAATTGGAACGCGCGGGTGTAGAGAAAGTCGCCCACCAAAACGGCCGCGGCATTGCCGAACAGGTTGTTGGCGGTTTTGCGGCCGCGGCGCAGTTCGCTTTCGTCTACCACATCGTCGTGCAGCAGCGTGGAAGTGTGGATGAATTCCACCATGGCGGCCAGCGAATACAGTTTTTCCCCGTCGTAACCCAAAGCCTTGCCCGCCAAAATCGTGATAATCGGGCGCAGGCGTTTGCCGCCGGCGCTGATGATGTAGGTGCCGATTTGTGAAATCAGCGCCACTTCAGACTGTACGGCCTGGTTGATGACCACATTAACCTTGGCGAGGTCGTCGTTGAGGTGGCGTTGGAAGTAGGGCAGGTTTTCGAGCATGGCGTTTGCGGGTTCGGTTGGTCAAAACAAAAAGGCGGGAGAAAGAAAATATGCAGCGCGCGATTATAGCAGCAATCATACCCGCACGCACCGCCGGGGCCGTATTTTTCAGACGGCCTGTGCCGGGCGGTGAAAATAAACTTTGACAAAACAGGCAAATAAACATAAAATGCACGGCTTCGCGCATGGTGCGCGGATATTTGAACCAAAACCCTTATGGAGTTGAGTATGTACGCGGTCGTAAAAACCGGCGGTAAACAATACAAAGTTACCGTTGGCCAAAAATTGAAAGTAGAACAGATACCTGCCGAACTCGACAGCCAAATCGAACTGAATGAAGTTTTGATGATTGCTGACGGCGAATCTGTAAAAGTGGGCGCGCCCTTTATCGAAGGCGCTAAAGTAACTGCCAAAGTCGTGGCCCACGGTCGTGGCGAGAAAGTACGCATTTTCAAAATGCGCCGTCGCAAACACTACCAAAAACGTCAAGGTCACCGCCAGAATTTCACCCAAATCGAAATCGTGGCAATCGCTTAATTAATCATCAGGAGTAAGTAATATGGCAACCAAAAAAGCTGGCGGTAGCTCTAAAAACGGCCGCGATTCAGAAGCCAAACGCCTGGGTGTGAAAGCCTACGGCAACGAACTGATTCCCGCCGGTTCCATCATCATCCGCCAACGCGGCACCAAATTCCACGCCGGTGAAAACGTGGGCATGGGCAAAGACCATACCCTGTTTGCCAAAGTGGACGGTTATGTGGAATTCAAAACCAAAGGTGCGCTGAACCGTAAAACCGTAAGCGTCCGCCCCTACACCGGCGCCGACGAATAAGCGTTTAACGCTTGCGCATCCGTTAAAAACCGCACATTGATGTGCGGTTTTTTATTTGGTTTGGGTGGCCGTTGAGGCGGCTGGTTTTTCAGACGGCCTGTAATCAGAGGCCTTTGCAAAATTTTTTGAGGCCGAGACTTTTGCAAAAATACCCTTAAGGCCGTCTGAAATGCTTAAATTCCGCCATTAGCTTCGCAAGTCCGCTGCGGGGGTGGCGCAGCGGACTTGCGAAGCTAATAAGGAGACACAAATGTTTTCAGGTTTGAGTCGGCTTTTTGCAAAGGCTTCAATCTGTCAATGTTAATAAAAAGGTATGCGTCATACTCAGGGTTGGCCTGAATATGACGAACTGTTGCTAAGTAAGCGGTTTAACTATAGTACAACGGCCGCCGGCTCTTCCTGAACCACTGTGCTGCCGGCTAATGCCGATACATCGTAGCTTTGGTCGGTTGTGCCGGTAGGGATTGCTTCAACGGTGCCGATACCCAAGTTGCCCAGATCTACCGGATTGCTGCTGTCTAATATTTCGGCTGCCAAGCCGCTGCTTCCTGCTTGCGGCGTATCGGTGGCGCTTGCGGCCGCCAGCGTGCCGGTGTTGACCACGATATTTTCCGAGGCGGTTTGGCTGATGGTGGTGGTGCCGATATCTGTGGTGGGAACGGTGCCGGCGAAAGGAATGTCGTCCAGCACGCTTTCGTCGGGCGTGGTGCCGGCGGAAACCGCTTCGGTTAACAGGGCTGCTTTTTTGAGGGCGGCCACCGATGCGACGGTGGCACCGTTGTTGCCTACGATGCCTGCGGCTTCGCTGTGGATGTTGGAAATAACGCGAGGAATGTTGGTTTGCTCCGTTTTTAGCCAATCGCCGTTTTCAAAGGCGGCGGGAGAGTCGGTGTCGAATGAGTTATCGGCAACGGTGAGCTGGCCTTTGTAGCTTTTGCTGGTGCCGGTAGCCCGGATAACCGGTTGGGAGGGCTGCCCGCCGCCTACGTTAAATGTGTTGTAGGTTACGGCTACCGTGGCGGCATTGCTGGCAACGGCTACGGCTTTGGTGGCGCCTTCTGCTTGATCTATGGCCAGATTGTTTTTATCGATGATGATGCTGCCGTGCAGCCGGTTGGCGTTTTGTTTCTCTTCGATATAGATTGGGGCGGCATTGGTTTTGGTTACCGTCATGGTGTTGTCGCGGATGCGTATGGTGCCTGTGCCGGGGCCGGTTTCTACGGCGGCGGTGCGGGAATTGTCGGATTTGCCGAACACGCCGATTAAATTGTCGGCCGAAGTGCCGGTGATTTTGTTGTTGAGAATATTTAGTGTGTAACTGACGTCTTTTTCATTGTTGCGTGCTTCGATGGCGCGGGTGATGCCGGTGCCGTCGGTGAGATTGCTGATGGTGTTGTTGCTGATATCGAACACGCCGGCTTTGGGGTTGATAAACTTTTGCCAGTCTTGGGCTTTGTTTTCCAGCTTGATGGCGCGGTAGCCGATGTAGTCGCTGCCGGCATCGGGCACGCTGGCGTTGTCGTCTCTGGTGAGGCGGAACGACGGGTCTTGTTTGATGGTGTTGTTTTGGATGGTAACTTTATCCATGCTGAACTGACGGTTTTCTACGGCGATGCCATACATGCGGTCGCCGTTTAATGTGTTGTTTTTAATAACGACATTGTTGCCGTCGTGCGAGTCTATGCCTTTACGGTAGTTGTGGTTGGTGGTGTTGCCGGTGATGGTGACACCGTTGTTGTAACTACCCGCCATCAGTGAAATGCCGTAGCCTGTGCCGCCGTCTTTTTCATGGCCGTTCCATGCCAGCGTGTTGTTTTCGGCAGTAAAGCTTTTTTGAAACGCGACCATCACACCTGCCACGCGGTTGTGGTGCAGGTTGCTGTCGATGATTTTGTTGTTGTCGCCGGTGGGCAGTTGTGTTGCGGTGATTTTACCGTTGATCAGGTTGTCTTTAGCGCCGCCGGATATGGCACTGGTAGAGGTAAACAGCACGCCGGCACGGTTGGCGCCGGATACTTCTACCTTGCTGATTAAGGTGTGGTCGGCATCGTTAACGACAATGCCGCTGACTTTGCCGAAGTAGCTTTGCCCCGCCCGGTAGAAGTCGGTGGCGCTGGTGTGTTTGTATTGCACGGAAAGGTCGGAAACGAATTTGCCGTTTTGGCCGTTAATCCAAATGCCGGCTTTTTCCGGCTCGGTGGCATTGCTTTCGGGGTTGTGCACGCCGGTTTGTTTGTGGGTGAACAGAATTTTGGTTTTGCCCATGCCGTCGCCGAAAATACCGGTTACGTTTTTCGTGGCGGCGTTGATTTCGATGGCGCCGGTGATGGTGATGGTGCCGGTTAAATACAGAGCCGCTTTTTCTTTATGGGCGGCGGCAAGTGCCGCAGCGATGGCTTCGTTGTAGGTGTTGGTTGCGGTTTTGAAATCGCGGATATCAACGTATTTCCCGTGCTTTGCGTGGGTACGCACAACATAGTTCGCCATAAATTATTGTTCTCCTGATTAAACAAGTGATTGATGCATAAAGAATATTAAAGCAAGGAAGTATATGGGGTTTCGACATGGCGAAAAAGGGGAAGGTTGGTGCGGTTGTTTGAATACCGTTTGCCGTGATATCTGACTTTGCATTTTTTAACAAAAGCAACCTTGAAAAACAGAGGGATGCTTTTTTGTTTTCCCAAAAATTTTAAACATTAACCCGATTGAATATGGTGATCGGCAATGTGTTTGATTCTTTTTTCATTTTTAGAGCTTTTATTGTTATGATTTGTTAAATTTTGTTTTTGGGGATGCAGCTTGATTTTTTATTGGGTATTTCCGTTAAAATCGACCGCATTTGCTTGATAAGGCCGTCTGAAAACTTGGGTGATTATGACTTCAAAAAAACCAAAACGTATTCTGATTATCAAACTGCGCCACCACGGCGACGTGCTGTTAACCACGCCGGTGGCCGACCGCATCAAACATGCCTATCCCGATTGCACCGTCGATATGCTGGTGTATCAGGAAACCGCCGATATTCTGCGCGACAACCGCCAAATCAACCGTATTTTCACCATCGACCGCCAATGGAAAAAACAGGGCTTGCGCCGCCAATTGGCGCATGAGCGGGCATTGCTGGCCGATTTGAAAGCACAGCGCTACGATTGGGTGTTCAATCTTTCCGACCAATGGCGTGCGGCGGCGGTGGCCAAATTGTGCGGCAGGCACAGCGGCAGTTTGCGCTACGGCAAGCGCGACAACGCACTTTGGCGTTTCTGCCACAGCGCGTTGAGCGAAGATTTGGGGCATGAACACCATGTCGTCGAGCACAATCTCGCCGTATTGCGTCCGCTGCAATTGGCCGACGGCTACCGCCCGCGTGTGCGCATGGAAATCGCGCCCGAAACGCGCAGCAGTTTGCAGGACAAGCTGCGGAAGCAGGGCTGTCGGGGCGAGCCTTATGTGTTGATGCACCCCGGCTCGCGCTGGGTGTTTAAGTGTTGGGACAACGATAAAACCGCCGGATTGCTGCAACGTTTGCTCGACAGCGGCCGCCATTTGGTGCTGACTGCCGCCCCCGATGCGGGAGAGCAGGCGATGCTGGCAGACATAGCAGGCCGTCTGAAAGCGCCGCAGGGCGTGCATATATGGGTTTTGTCGGGCTGCCTGAGCCTGCGCGAGCTGGCGGCGGCAATCGACGGTGCCGAACTGTTTATCGGCGTTGATTCCGTGCCCATGCACATGGCAGCCGCGCTGGATAAACCCCAAGTGGCGCTGTTCGGCCCGAGTTGGGTGAGCCGTTGGCGGCCTTATTCGGAGCGTGCCGAAGTGGTGTGGGCGGGGGATTTCGGCGCTTTGCCCCACCCCGACAGCATCGACACCAACGACCAAACCCGTCTGTTGGGCGCGATTCCGGTTGATGCCGTGTGGCAGGCGGTGCAGAAGCGGTTGGCGGAATAGGGCGGTGGTTTACTTTGTTTCGTTATGGTTAAACCACTTGCTTGATAACCGTTTTGTCATATTCGGGTCAAGCCCGAGAATAACGTAATCCGTAGCGAAAATAAGTTTTCGCGGCAAGGGAGCAGGGGGCATGAAGGCCGTCTGAAAACAGAAAAACCTGTTTGAATGTGTTCAAACAGGTTTTTCGCGTTAACGGGCGGCTTAGTCTGCGCGGAAGGTGTCGTGGCAGGATTTGCAGCTTTGGCCCACGTCGCCGAACGGTTTTTTCACATCGTCGAGCTTGCCGGAAGCGGCGGCGGTTTTCAGCGCGGCGGCAGCGGTGGTGAATTTTTCGATTTCTTTTTTGAATTCGTCGGGTTTGCTCCACACTTCGGGTTTGGCTTCCGATTCTTCGTTGGCACTTTCGGGCGTGTAGTGTACCCACGGTTTGTCGGCGTTGGCGGCGAGATTGTCGGCGGCGGCCTGGAAGGCGGCGGCGTCATACGGGGTTTCGCCTTTCACCATTTTACCCATGGTGCCGGCATCTTTCTTAAACGATTCCATCAGTTTTTCGCGCTCTTTCACGGCTTCTTTCGGGCTTAAAGCCGAAGCGGCTGCCTGGCCGGCCGGAGCGGAAGCGGCGGCGGATGCGGGCGCCGAGGCGGCGGGGGCGGAGCTGTTGTTTTGTCCGCCGCAGGCGGCCAGCAGGGAGAGGGCGGTTAAGGTGCCGAGGGTAAGCATGGTTTTTTTCATGGTTGTGTCCTTGAGTGGTTTATGGTTGTGTAACGGCCGGTTGGGCCGCTGTTTTTGTTAATAGCGGATTAACTTGTTTCCGCCGGGCTTGCCGCCCTGAAACGGAGAAAGCAGGTTCACTATATGACAAAGCGGCCGTCTGAAAGTTTTGCCGGTTTTATTCAGACGGCCTATAAAGCATTATCTTAACGCGATATTGCCTACAAAAAAGCATTCAATTGCGTATAATCGCGGCTGCTTACAGATATTTACATCAAAACAACGAAAGGTTTGATTATGAACGAGCAAACGGTAAACGGTGGGTCGCGCTGGCGCGAGCGGCTGCGGGCGATGGGACCCGGCATCATGATGGCTTCGGCGGCGGTGGGCGGCTCGCACATTATCGCGTCCACCCAGGCCGGCGCTTTATACGGCTGGCAGCTGGCGCTGATTATCGTGCTGGCCAACCTGTTCAAATACCCGTTTTTCCGCTTCGGCCCGCAATACACGCTGGAAACGGGCAGAAGCCTGCTGGAAGGCTATGCCGAAAAAAGCCGCGTGTATTTGTGGGTGTTTTTCGTGCTCAACCTGTTTGCCACGGTGATTAACACCGCGGCGGTAAGCATGTTGTGCGCGGCGATTTTGAGCTTTGTGCTGCCGGGCGAATGGTCGATGAACGCGCTTTCCGTTGCAGTATTGGTTTCCGCCGTGCTGCTGTTGCTGGTGGGGCCTTACCGCACGGTGGACGGTATGTCGAAAATCATCATGATCAGCCTCACCATCACCACGGTGGCGGCGGTGGCGGTAGCCGCTTCCAAAGGCGCGCAGATGCAGCCGGGCTTTATCGAACCCAGCCCGTGGAATCTCGGCGCGCTGGCGTTTATCGTGGCGCTGATGGGCTGGATGCCGGCGCCGATCGAGATTTCGGCCATCAATTCGCTGTGGGTGTCGGCCAAGCGCAAGCTGGAAAAAGTGAGCTATGAAGACGGCTTGTTCGACTTCAACGTCGGCTATATCAGCACCGCCATTCTGGCGATTGTGTTTCTGGCGCTGGGCGCGCTGGTGCAATACGGTTCGGGCACCGAAGTGAAAATGGCGGGCGGCGCCTATATCGGCCAGCTCATCGATATGTATGCCAAAACCATCGGCGAATGGTCGCGCTGGCTGGTGGCGTTTATCGCGTTCGCCTGTATGTACGGCACCACCATTACGGTGATCGACGGCTATTCGCGCACCAATATGGAATCGCTGCGCCTGATTCTGCGCCGACCGGAAAGCGAGCGCGGCAACCGCATTCTGGCGGTGTGGATTATTTTCGCCGCCGTTTCCGGCCTGCTGGTGATGCTGTTTTTCAAAGGCGCGGTGCTGGCGATGCTGAAGTTTGCGATGATTGCTTCGTTTGTGAGCACGCCGGTGTTTGCCTATCTGAACTTGGCGCTGGTGCGCAAAGGCGAACACAAGCTGCAACCGTGGCTGATGTGGCTGGCTTGGATCGGCCTGCTGTATTTGAGCGGTTTTGCGGTGCTGTTTCTGCTCAACCAAAGCGGGATTATCGCTTAGGGCAGCAGCGGCAGGTAAACATCGAACCGCGTGCTTTTGCCCGTGTATTGGTAAGCGGGCGGTTCGTGGTTGAGAAATTCTCCCAAGCGCGGGCGTTTGACGACGACGCGCTTTTTTGCGGCCGCACGGGCGGCAGCAAGCAATTCGCCTTCGTTTTGCGCCGTGCCCACCAAGCTGTGGAAATAAGCCATTTCCTTTTTCGCGGCGGCGGTTTTGCGGCTTTCGGGATACATCGGGTCGAGATACACCACATCGGGGCGGCCTGCGGCGGCCAATTGGGGCAGCAGCGCGCAGGTGTCGCCGAAATGCAGGGTGATGCGGTTGGCGATGGCGGCGGTTTCGGGGCATTCGAGCGCGCGTTGCAGGCCGTCTGAAAGCAGGGCGGCAACGGCGGGGTTTTGCTCGAATGCGCGCACTTGCAGCCCCAGCGAGGCCAGCACGAATGCGTCGCGCCCCAAGCCGCCGGTGCCGTCCCAAACGGTGGGGGCGGCAGTGTGGTTGACGGCTTTGGCAATCAGTTCGCCCCCGCCTTTGGTGCGGCGGTATTGTGCCGTGCCACCGGTGAAGTCTGCCCGCACGCGCCCTTTTTCGCCGGCACGGCACAACGAAAGGCCGTCTGAATCGGCCAGCAGGTATTCGCCCTGCTGCGGCAGGCTGCCGCACGCGGTTAAACCGAAGCGGCTGATCAGGCTGCGCGCGGATTCGGTTGCGGATTCGGTGAGATAAACGGGGATCATGGTTGTTCAGACGGCCTGCGGTCTTGGTGTCGTGAATTAATCTTTGTGTCGTGAATTTAATTTAAGCCGTTATATAAAATATCTGCGTCATACTCGGGCTTGACCCGAGTATCTTTTTGTTTAGAAGGGAATAACAGATACTCGGGTCAAGCCCGAGTATGACGCAGATATTTAAATGTCGGCATAAATGCTGCAAATGTTTCAGGCCGTCTGAAAACAGTTAAGCGGTTGTATCTGTGTTTTCAGACGGCCTGTTGTATTAGCACGAATTTAAGCGTCGATATTCTGCGCAATCAGAGCGTTGTTTTCGATAAACGCGCGGCGCGGCTCGACTTCGTCGCCCATCAGGGTAACGAACACTTCGTCGGCGGCGATGGCGTCTTCGATGCGCACTTTCAGCAGGCGGCGCACGGCGGGGTCCATAGTGGTTTCCCACAGCTGCTCGGGGTTCATCTCGCCCAAGCCTTTGTAGCGCTGGATGCTCATGCCTTTTTGCGCGCTTTGCAGCAGAATGTCGAGCGCGTCTTCAAAGCTGTTAACGTCGTATTCGTTTTCACCTTTATAGAGTTTGGCGTTTTCGCCCACCAGGCCGTTGAGCAGCGCGGCGGTTTGGGTGAGGGTTTGGTACGACTTGCTGTTTAAAAACTTCGGCTCGATATAGCTGACCGCCACGTTGCCGTGCAGTTTGCGGGTGATTTTGATGAAGTGGCTGCCTTCGTTGCCTTCGATGCGCTCCAGCGCCACTTCTTTTTCGTTGAGCAGCGGCATCAGCGCGGCGATGGCGGCATCGGTGCTCTCTGCGCTGGAAAGGTCGGCCGGGGCGGCATAGAGCATGGCGTGCAGCACCGAATCGTCGATTACGCGGCTTTCTTGGGCGATGGCGTTTTTGGCCAGCATAAACTGTTTGGCGGCTTTTTCGAGTTCGGCGCCTTCGATGGTGCGGCCGTCTGAAACGATTTTGGCTTTGTCTAAGGCCAGCCCCAAGAGCCATTGGTCTTTTTCAAATTCGTCTTTCAGGTAGCGTTCCTGCTTGCCGTGTTTGGCTTTGTAGAGCGGCGGCTGGGCGATGTAGATGTAGCCGCGCTCCACCAGTTCGGGCATCTGGCGGTAGAAGAAGGTGAGCAGCAGGGTGCGGATGTGGGCGCCGTCCACGTCGGCATCGGTCATGATGATGATGCGGTGGTAGCGCAGTTTTTCGGGGTTGAATTCTTCTTTGCCGATGCCTGCGCCCAGCGCGGTAATCAGGGTGGCGACTTCCTGGCTGGCGAGCATTTTTTCGAAGCGGGCTTTTTCTACGTTGAGGATTTTGCCTTTGAGCGGCAGAATCGCTTGGAATTTGCGGTCGCGGCCCTGTTTGGCCGAGCCGCCCGCCGAATCGCCCTCGACGAGGTAAAGCTCGGATAAGGCGGGGTCTTTCTCTTGGCAGTCGGCCAGTTTGCCGGGCAGGCCCAAGCCGTCCATCACGCCTTTGCGGCGGGTGATTTCGCGGGCTTTGCGGGCGGCTTCGCGGGCGCGGGCGGCATCAACGATTTTGCCGCAGATGGTTTTGGCTTCGTTGGGGTTTTCTTCGAGAAAGTCGGTCAGCGCCTGGCTGATCACTTCGTTCACCACGGGGCCGATTTCGCTGGAAACCAGTTTGTCTTTGGTTTGCGACGAGAATTTGGGGTCGGGCAGTTTGACGGAAAGCACGCAGGTTAAGCCTTCGCGCATGTCGTCGCCGCTGGTGTCGACTTTGGCTTTTTTGGCGATTTCGTTGGATTCGATGTAGTTGTTGATGGTGCGCGTCATCACTTGGCGCAGGGCGGTGAGGTGGGTGCCGCCGTCGCGCTGGGGAATGTTGTTGGTGAAGCACTGCACCGATTCTTGGTAGCTGTCGTTCCACTGCATGGCCACTTCCACGCCCATGCCGTCTTTTTCGCCGCTGGCGTAAAACACTTTTTCATGCAGCGGGGTTTTCTTGCGGTTCATGTATTGCACGAAACCGGCCACGCCGCCCGAAAAGGCGAAGTCTTCTTCTTTGCCGTCGCGCATATCGGTGAGTTTGATGCCTACGCCGTTGTTGAGAAACGAGAGTTCGCGGATGCGTTTGGCGAGAATGTCGAAATGGTATTCCACCAGCCCGAAGGTTTCTTCGCTGGCTAAAAACTGCACTTTGGTGCCGGTGCGCTCGGCGGGGGCGTCGCCCACCACTTTGAGCGGTTCCACCGCCACGCCGCGTTTGAATTCGACGAAGTGTTCTTTGCCGTCGCGGTAAATGGTGAGGCACAGCCAGTCGGAAAGGGCGTTCACCACCGACACGCCCACGCCGTGCAGGCCGCCGGAGATTTTGTAGCTGTTGTTGTCGAACTTACCGCCCGCGTGCAGCACGGTCATAATCACTTCGGCGGCGGAGCGGCCTTCTTTGGGGTGGATGCCGGTGGGGATGCCGCGGCCGTTGTCTTCGATGGTGATGGAGTTGTCGGCGTTAACGGCAACGGTGATTTGGTCGCAATGGCCGGCCAGCGCTTCGTCGATGGCGTTGTCGAGCACTTCGAACACCATGTGGTGCAGGCCGGAGCCGTCTTGCGTGTCGCCGATATACATGCCCGGGCGTTTGCGCACTGCGTCCAAGCCTTCGAGCACCTGTATGCTCTCGGCGCCGTATTCTTCTTGCTTACTCATAAGTGATTTTTTCCTGCTGATTGAAGTTAGGCAGGCCGTCTGAAAACAGGCTTTCGCAAGTATGCAAAAGCCATTGTTTGAACGGCAAAATAATTTACGGATTATACCCGATTCGGCAGGTGTTTTCAGCGCTTTTATCTGATTTAACGGCAATGGAAAAGGCCGTCTGAAACGCTTTCAGACGGCCTGCTTGCCTGCCGGTTACGATACCACTTCGCCGGCGGCGCGCTGTTTTTCAATGCTCTTGTTGATATACCACTGCTGCGCGATGGTAAGGATGTTGTTGACCACCCAGTAAAGCACCAAACCTGCGGGGAAGAAGAAGAACATCACCGAGAAAATCACCGGCATGATTTTCATCATTTTGGCCTGCATCGGGTCGGTGGGCGGCGGGTTCAGATAGGTTTGGATGAACATGGTGGCCGCCATAATCACGGGCAAGATAAACCACGGGTCGGGGCGGCTCAGGTCGGTAATCCAGCCCAACCACGGCGCTTGGCGCAGCTCCACCGAGGAGAAAATCGCCCAATACAATCCGATGAACACGGGGATTTGCAGCAGCATCGGCAGGCAGCCGCCGAGCGGGTTGATTTTTTCGTCTTTATACATCTGCATCATGGCCTGCTGCATGGCCATGCGGTCATCGCCGTATTTCTCTTTCAGCGCTTGCAGGCGCGGGGCGACGGCGCGCATTTTCGCCATCGAGCGGTAAGAGGCGTTGGTGAGCGGATAAAGAATGGCCTTAACGATAATAGTCAGCAAAACAATCGCCCAGCCCCAGTTGCCGACGAAGTCGTGCAGTTTGTTCAGCAGCCAGAAGAGCGGCGAGGCGAAGATGTGCACTTTGCCGTAGTCTTTCGCCAGTTGCAGGTTGTCGGCCACTTTGCTGATCACGCTGGTGGTTTGCGGGCCGGCATACAGCTCGATGCCGGCATCGAGTTTGCCGCCTGCGGGCACGGCGGCCAAAGGCACGCGCACGGCTGCGGAATAGAGGTTGTCGCTGCGGCGTTTCAGATCGATCTGGCAGGCACCGGCGGCGCAGACGGTTTTGCCGTCTTTGGGTTGCAGAATCCAGGTGGCCATGAAGTAGTGCTGGATCATGCCCAACCAGCCGCTGTCGGTTTTACGCACGTATTCGGCCTGGTCTTTGCCGGAGTTGTAGTCGTCGTCCAAATCGCCGAACGGCACTTTTTCAAACTCGCCGGCGGGGGTGTAAACCACGGGGCCTGCGTAGGTTTGGTTGAAATAGCCTTCGCCTTCGGGTTTGCTGTTGTCGCGCAGCAGGCGGTAAACGGCGTCGAGTTTAACCGGCGCGCCGCTGGCGTTGGTTACGTCGTAACGCATGTTGATAACGTAGCTGCCTTTGGTGAAGGTGTAAACTTTGTCGATTTTCAAACCGGCGGTTTCCGGCGCGCTCAGGCGCACTTCGGTTTTATCGCCGCTGAGGGTGTATTGTTTCTGCGGGGCGGTAAACGCGAGGCCTTTCAGCACGTTTTGGCCGTCTGAATTCAATAATTCGGATTGGGCGACATAGGTGTAGGCTTTGCTGTCGTTAAACAGCACGAAATCTTTGCTTTCGTCGCTGCTGGCGTTGTATTTCAGCAGGGTCAGGCCGCGCAGGTCGCCGGTTTTTTCGTCGATGGTGGCTTTAACCGTGTCGGTGGTAACGGTAACCGGAACGGTGGGGGTGAGCGCGGCGGCATGGCCAGCCTGCGGCGCGGCGCTTTGCTGCGCGGTTTGCGCCGCCTGCTGTTGCGCCGGGGCGGGCTTGGGCGTGGGGAACATTTGTTCCCAGCCGAACAGAATCGCCGCAGCCACAGCGAAAAAAATCATTAATCGTTTGAAGTCCATAGAATCTTCCTGGTGATACTTAAAGGTTCGGGCGCAGAAAAGTTGGTTGCCGGAGCCGGTGTGCCGGTTATCGTGCGGCTTTTGCCGGAAATATCCGTCCGGCGGTTGCGCTGCGCGCGCCGGCGGTGTCAGGCGGCATTATATAGAAAGTGCCTGCCTGCGGTGGAAAAATATGCCGCTGGCGGCAGGCCGTCTGAAACGCGCCGTGTTTGTTTCCGGCTAAGGCACGGGATCGTGGCCGCAGCCGCCCCACGGATGGCAGCGGGCGATGCGCCTGGCGGCCAGCCAGCCGCCTTTGAGCGCACCGTATTTTTTCACCGCTTCCACGGCATATTGAGAGCAGGTGGGGGTGTAGCGGCAGCGGGGCGGAATCAGCGGGCTGACGGCATATTGGTAAAACCGTATCAACCACAGCAGCAGTTTGGCGGCCATCAGGATGCTTTGCGTATCAGCTGCGCCAGCTGCGAGCGGGCCTCGGCGGCGGTTTCGCGGTTGAAAGGGCGGCGCACGCGCACGATGAAATCGTTGGGTGGCAGCGTTTCTTTATGGCAGCGGAACCATTCGCGCACCACCCGTTTCATATAGTTGCGCTCGTGCGCGCGCTTGGCGGTTTTTTTGCTTACCACCAAGCCCAAACGGGCGTGGCCCAAGCCGTTGCCGGGCAGGTAGAAAACCTGCATGAGCGCCGAGCCGTGCTGTTTTTTAAACGCAAAAACGGATGAAAAGTCATCCGTTTTTAGCAAGCGGTAGCGCTTGGCGAAGCCTTGTTTCAAGTTACACGGCCAGACGTTTGCGGCCTTTGGCACGGCGTGCGGCCAAAACGGCACGGCCGCCGCGGGTTTTGGAGCGGACCAGGAAACCGTGGGTGCGTTTGCGTTTGGTTACTGAGGGTTGGTAAGTGCGTTTCATGTCTGTTTCCTAAATGGCAGAAAATTAAACCGCGGATTACACCCTAAATTTAGGGTTTTGTCAATTAATAAAACAGTTTGGGCCGGCGGCGGCCTGCTTTCCGTTGCGCGTGCGCCCGCATTTTTAACTCCGGGTTTCTTTTCAGACGGCCTTTGCGGGCGGGGCGCACGGTTTTCGGAAGGCGCGGCAAACCGCGCCGTGCGCGCCTGTTTTTTACCGTTGCGACCGATGGCGGTTGTGGATAATTTTCGGTATAATCCGCCGAATCTTTGCAACGATGCAACAGGCCGTCTGAAAAACAACGGCCTGCTGTTTTTAATTCGTTGAT